>NZ_FPBH01000020.1 GCF_900116445.1 Paraburkholderia aspalathi | reverse complement strand
TGAAGACGCTGGTCGAGAAGCTGAAGACCGAAGCCAAGGTGCTGTGAGGAGACGGACGAAATGACGAATCTGGTAATTGCTGAACACGACAACGCATCGATCAAGGCCGCGACGCTGAACACGATTGCAGCCGCACAGAAGATTGGTGGCGATATCCACGTGCTGGTGGCAGGTCACAACGCACAGGCTGCGGCGGATGCGGCAGCGAAGATTGCAGGTGTTTCGAAGGTGCTGCTGGCTGACGCCGCGCAACTCGAAGCGGGTCTCGCGGAAAACGTCCAGGCAACCGTGATGAACATCGCGAAGGACTACACGCACATCCTCACGCCGGCGACCGCCTACGGCAAGAACATCGCGCCGCGCATCGCCGCGAAGCTCGACGTCGCGCAGATCAGCGACATCACCGCAGTGGACAGCGCCGATACGTTCGAGCGCCCGATCTACGCGGGCAACGCGATCGCCACGGTTCAATCTCAAGACCCGATCAAAGTCATCACGGTCCGCACGACCGGCTTTGACCCGGTAGCAGCAGAAGGCGGCAGCGCAACGGTCGAGAAGATCGAAGCGGCAGCCGACACGGGCCTCTCGCAATTCGTGAGCCGTGAAGTGACGAAGCTGGACCGTCCGGAACTGACCTCGGCGAAGATCATCGTCTCGGGTGGGCGGGGTCTTGGCAATGGCGAGAACTACACCAAGGTTCTGGAGCCGCTGGCGGACAAGCTGAACGCAGCGCTGGGCGCATCGCGCGCGGCCGTCGATGCGGGCTTCGTACCGAACGACTATCAGGTCGGCCAGACCGGCAAGATCGTCGCGCCGCAACTGTATGTGGCGGTCGGCATCTCGGGTGCGATCCAGCATCTGGCCGGGATGAAGGACTCGAAGGTCATCGTGGCGATCAACAAGGACCCTGAAGCGCCGATTTTCAGCGTCGCCGATTATGGTCTGGTGGGCGACCTGTTCACGGTCGTGCCGGAACTCGTTAGCGAGCTCGGCTAACAGCCACAGCGCCATGTAAAAGGCGTCTGGCAGCACACAAAGGGCGTGGGACCTATCAAGTCCGGCGCCCTTTTTCATATCGACAGGCAGGAGGAGAACTGAAATGAGCTATACGGCGCCCATCAAGGACATGCTGTTCGTGATGAAAGAACTGGCCGGTCTCGAAGATATCGCGACGCTGCCAGGCTTCGAAGATGCGAACCTCGACACGGCGCAAGCCGTGCTCGACGAATCGGCGAAACTGTGCGGCGAAGTGCTGGCGCCGCTTAATGTGGAAGGCGATCGCAATCCGAGCAGCTGGAAAGACGGTGTGGTCACCGCGACACCCGGTTTCAAGGACGCATTCCGCCAGTTCGGCGAAGGCGGCTGGCAAGGCGTGCAACATCCGGTTGACTACGAAGGCCAGGGCCTGCCCAAGCTGATCGCCACAGCCTGTATCGAGATGCTGAACGCGTCGAACCTGTCGTTCGCGCTGTGCCCGCTGCTCACGGACGGCGCTATCGAGGCGCTGCTCACGGCGGGCAGCGAAGAGCAGAAACAAACCTACGTGCCCAAGCTGATTTCTGGCGAGTGGACCGGCACGATGAACCTGACCGAGCCGCAGGCCGGCTCCGATCTCGCGCTGGTGCGCACGCGCGCCGAGCCGCAGGGCGATGGTTCGTTCAAGCTGTTCGGCACCAAGATTTTCATCACGTGGGGCGAGCACGACATGGCGAAGAACATCGCCCATCTCGTGCTGGCGCGCACGCCGAATGCACCGGAAGGCGTGAAGGGCATTTCGCTTTTCATCGTGCCGAAGTTTCTTATTAACGAAGACGGCTCGCTTGGCGAGCGTAACGACGTGCATTGCGTGTCGATCGAGCACAAGCTCGGCATCAAGGCGAGCCCGACCGCGGTGCTGCAATTCGGCGATCACGGCGGCGCAATCGGTCATCTGATCGGCGAAGAAAATCGCGGCCTCGAGTACATGTTCATCATGATGAACGCAGCGCGTTTCGCGGTGGGCATGCAAGGTGTTGCCGTGTCGGACCGTGCGTATCAGCAAGCGGTGGCGTATGCGAAGGATCGCGTGCAAAGCCGGCCGGTGGATGGCTCCGCGAAACAATCGGTGGCGATCATTCAGCACCCGGACGTGCGCCGCATGCTTGCGACGATGCGTGGTCTCACCGAAGCGTCGCGCGCGTTGGCGTATGTCGCCGCGGGTCACTGCGATATCGCGCATCGTCATCCCGACGAAGCAAAACGTGTTGAGCATCAAGCGATCTACGAATACCTGGTGCCGATCGTGAAGGGCTGGAGCACGGAGTTGTCGATCGACGTGACGAGCCTCGGCGTGCAGGTTCATGGCGGCATGGGCTTCATCGAAGAAACCGGCGCCGCGCAGTACTACCGCGACGCGCGCATCCTGCCGATCTACGAAGGGACGACCGCGATTCAGGCCAACGACCTGATCGGCCGCAAGACCGTGCGCGACGGCGGCAAGGTGGCGAAGGCGCTGCTGGCCGGCGTGGCTGAAACGATCGAAGCGCTTGGCGCACAGCAAGGCGCTGCGTTCGAATCGATGAAGAAGTATCTGACGCAGGGTCATCGCTCGCTCGCCGCGGCGGTCGATTTCGTTGTCACTAACACGAAGAGCGATCCGAACGCGGTGTTCGCCGGCAGCGTGCCGTATCTGAAGCTGGCGGGCATTGTTCTGGGCGGCTGGCAGATGGCGCGTGCGTTGCTGGTGGCGGCTGAAAAGCGCGCTGAAGATCCGTCGTTCTATGGCGCGAAGATCGCAACCGCGCAGTTTTATGCTGAGCATGTGCTGCCGCTGGCTTCGGCGTTGGAAGCCTCGATCGTTAGCGCGAAGGGTGGAGAGAGTGTGCTGGCGTTGTCGGACGATCAGTTCTGATGTTGCCTTTCTGTCGAGCCAGGTAGCGAAGGCTCGCGCGTAAAAAACAAACGGCGCCTTATTCAAGGCGCCGTTTGTTTTGTCAGACCGGTTTGTCTGCGATGACGAACCGGCGTAACCGCTCGCGAAGCGTTAAAACATTAAACCTTAGGCATAAGCCGGACGATGCGCACCGCCGATCTCGCCGAGATAGCGATGCACCGACAGATCGTCCGCCTTGATGGCCGGTTGCTTGCTCGACATCACGTCGGCCAGCAACTGACCCGAGCCGCACGACATCGTCCAACCCAGCGTGCCGTGACCCGTGTTCAGGAACAGGTTCGGCACAGGGGTGCGGCCGACGATCGGCGTGCCGTCCGGCGTCATCGGGCGCAGACCAGTCCAGAAGGTCGCCTTCGACGTATCGCCGCCGCCCGGGAACAGATCGTTCACGCACAGTTCCAGCGTTTCGCGGCGCGCCTGGCGCAACGATTTGTCAAAGCCGACGATCTCCGCCATGCCGCCGACGCGAATCCGGTCGTCGAAGCGCGTGATCGCGATCTTGTACGTTTCGTCGAGCACGGTCGAAATCGGCGCGGATGCTTCGTTGACGATCGGCGCCGTGATCGAATAGCCCTTGAGCGGGTAGACCGGAATCTTCACGAGGCCGGACAGGAACTTGGTCGAATACGAACCGAGCGCGACGACAAACGAATCCGCGCGAACCAGTTCATCGCCGCACTGCACGCCGGCGATGCGGTCGCCCGCCATGGCGAGGGAGTCGATCGGCGTGTTGTAGCGGAATTTGACGCCTAGTTGCTCGGCCATCGCGGCGAGGCGCGTGGTGAACATCTGGCAGTCGCCGGTTTCGTCGCCCGGCAGGCGCAGGCCGCCCGTCAGCTTGTGCGACACCGCGGCGAGCGCCGGTTCAGCTTGCGCGAGTTCGGCCGCCGACAGCAGTTCATACGGCACGTTGGCTTCCTGCAGCACCGCGATGTCTTTCGCGGCGCCGTCGAACTGCAGTTGCGTGCGGAACACCTGCAGCGTGCCGCCGGTGCGGCCTTCGTACTGGATGCCGGTTTCGGCGCGCAGCGCTTGCAAACAATCGCGGCTGTATTCGGCGAGGCGGACCATACGGCCCTTGTTCACCGCATAACGCGCCGACGTGCAGTTCTGCAGCATCTGCCACATCCATTGCAACTGGAATTGGGTGCCGTCCAGGCGAATCGCCAGCGGAGCATGTTTCTGGAACATCCACTTGACGGCCTTCAGCGGCACGCCTGGAGCGGCCCACGGCGACGCGTAGCCCGGCGAGATCTGGCCGGCATTGGCAAAGCTGGTTTCGAGCGCCGGGCCGGCCTCGCGGTCGATGACGGTCACTTCATGACCGGCGCGCGCGAGGTAGTAAGCACTCGTCACTCCGACAACGCCACTGCCCAAAACGACGACTCGCATAGCTGCTCCAGGATGTTCAATAAGAGGTCTGAGGACGGTGCGCTCGTCGATTCGTTTGAATTCATTCGATTAACGAGGTGTAACGCTGATCGTCCAGTGATAACCGCTATACTATTAACAGTCAGGTAGGTTTTGTTATTGTATTTTCAAGATTTTCAGCAAAAACACCATGCGTACACAGCGCCAACCGATCCGGGCTCTCGACAAACTCGATCACAAGATTCTGCGGCTCCTGCAGCAGGACGGCCGGATGGCGATGAAAGACCTCGCCGAGCAGGTTGGGCTGTCCGTCACGCCGTGCATCGAACGCGTCAAACGGATGGAGCGCGACGGCGTGATCACCGGCTACCACGCGCGTGTGAACCCGGCCGAGCTGGGCGCGGCGCTGCTGGTATTTGTCGAGATCACGCTCGATCACAAGAGCGGCAACATGTTCGACCAGTTCCGCCGCGAGGTGCAGAAGATCCCCGAGGTACTGGAGTGCCACCTCGTCTCGGGCGACTTCGACTATCTGATCAAGGCGCGCATCGGCGAAATGGCCGACTACCGGAAGCTGCTGGGGGACATCCTGCTGCAACTGCCCGGCGCGGTGCAGTCGAAGAGCTACGTGGTCATGGAAGAGATCAAGGAAACGCTGACGATTGCGGTTGGCGATTAGCTCGCGCAGGAGTTGTGTAGCTGGGCTCGACAAACGGCGTAAACACTGTATATTTATACAGGTGTTTTGCGCCGTTTTGCTTTCTGCGTGCTCCAGCCGTGACCGATTCCGACACCCACTCCGCCAACGAATTTCCGATTGCTCCGCCCGCGCCTCGTAAGGGGCGCGGCGCGGTGACGAACCTGCAAGGCCGTTACGAAGTCGACCAGCGTGAAGTGGTGGACGACGGCTGGCTTGCGTCGCCGGAGGAAGACGGTGAACCCAAGGTCTTGCGCACGCAGGTTTTCGAAGAGCGGGCCAAAACCATTCTTACGCGCAATGCGTCGCCGGATATTCCGTTCAGCGTGTCGCTCAATCCGTATCGCGGCTGCGAACATGGGTGCATCTACTGCTTCGCGCGGCCCACGCATAGTTATCTGGGGCTGTCGCCGGGGCTCGACTTCGAAAGCCGCATCTACGCGAAGATTAATGCGCCTGAGTTGCTCGAGCGCGAGTTGTCGAAGAAGTCTTATGTGCCGGAGCCGATCGCGCTTGGCGTCAACACCGACGCCTGGCAACCCGTCGAACGCGATTTGCGCCTTACGCGGCGCGTGGTCGAGGTGCTCAGCGAGCGTGGACAACCGTTCGCGGCGATCACCAAATCGTCGCTGATCGAACGGGATATCGATCTGCTTGCGCCTATGGCGGCGCGCGGGCAGTTCATGGCGGCGATCACCATCACCACGCTGGACGCCGATATCGCGCGCACGCTTGAGCCGCGTGCGGCCACGCCGTCGCGGCGGTTGCGCACGATCCGTACGTTGAGCGAGGCGGGTATTCCGGTTGGCGTCAGCATCGCGCCGGTGATTCCGTTCGTCACCGAGCCGGACATGGAGCGCGTGCTGGAAGCGTGTGCGGAGGCAGGCGCAAGCAATGCGAGCTACATCGTGCTGCGTTTGCCGTGGGAAGTTGCGCCGCTATTCAAGGATTGGCTCGCGGCGCATTTTCCCGATCGGGCTGACCGGGTGATGAGCCGCGTGCGCGATATGCGGGGCGGAAAAGACTACGACTCGAACTTCGCCACTCGAATGAAGGGGGAGGGTTTGTGGGCGGATTTGCTGAAGCAGCGCTTCCACAATGCTGTGCGCCGGCTTGGGTTAAATCGGCGCGACCGCGGCATTCTGGATATGTCGCACTTTCGCCGGGTTGAGCCGGTGCGCGCTGAACCTTCGCCGCACGACAATCCCCAATTGAGGCTGTTTTAGCGCGGCGCGCAGTGGGTCATTGCGACAGTGCTTTGGCGGCCTGAACCTGACCTTCGAAGTAAGTCTGGAACGAGATCGCGAGGCCTGTCATCAGCAGGAACGCGCCGATCAGCAGTGAAAAGATCACGATGAAAATGACGGTCCAGCCAGAGCGGCTTTTGCGCTGGGTTTGTGCGTTGAACTGCGCGTCCCATTTTTCATCCGGACGCAGGCCGTAGACGATCGCGGCCAGAAAAGCGGAGAGCAGCGAAACGGCGCCGAAAAACGCGAGCACCCAGCCGAGCATCGAGGCTCGTTCACTCGCCACCACCAGCATGGCGCCTGGAATCCCGATCAGCGTGCCGAGCAGGTGCGCCCAGCCGTAGATGTCGCGCAAGCCGTACAAATAGAAGCGGTGTGCGCCGATGCTGCCGAAGAAGAAGGCCAGCGCTGCGGTAATCGTCTTGGATCTGAAATGCGAGGAAGTCGAAGCAAGGGTGGACATGTAGGCGAGGGCAGAGTGACAACAGGCTATCGGAAGGAACGGGGCGCCGGTGGGCGGGCCGACGCGCATTCTACGCCCGCGGCACGCATACGGTTAAGGCTGAGGCGCTGAATAGGTCACGCGATAGACCGCGCCGGCGTAGTCGTCGCTGATCAGGAGCGAGCCGTCAGGCATTGGTTGCACGTCGGCGGGGCGACCCCATACCGATTCGCCCGGCTGGAGCCAGCCTTCGGCAAAGACTTCCTGGCGCGTGCTGCTGCCGTCCGGGTTGGTGATCACTCGCACGACACGGTAGCCGACCTTTTTGCTGCGATTCCACGAGCCGTGTTCGGCAATAAAAATATTGTTGCGATACGCGGCCGGGAACATCGAGCCGCTGTAAAAGCGCATGCCGATCGCGGCGACGTGCGCGCCGAGTTTGACAACCGGCGGCGTGAAGGCGCTGCATGGATGATCTTTGCCGAATTCGGGGTCGGGCGTGTCGCCGCCGTGGCAGTACGGAAAGCCGAAATCCATGCCGGCGCGCGGAGCGCGGTTGAGTTTGTCGTCCGGTACGTCGTCGCCCATCAGGTCGCGGCCGTTATCGGTGAACCACAACTCATGCGTCACCGGATGCCACGCAAAGCCGACGGTGTTGCGAATGCCGCGCGCCACGACTTCATAATGGCTGCCGTCCGGGTCCATGCGGCCGATCATCCCAAAGCGGTCGCGGCCCTTCAGGCAGACGTTGCAGGGCGCACCTTGCGGCACGTACAGCTTGCCATCCGGGCCGAAAGCGATGAATTTCCAGCCATGATGGGTCTCCGTCGGCAGTGAGTCGGTGACCACGACCGGCTTGGGCGGATCATTCAGATGGGCGTCGATCGCGTCAAAGCGTAGAATTTTCGACACTGCGGAGACGTACAGCGTGCCATCCCGCCATGCCACGCCTGCCGGCGTTTCCAGGCCGGAGGCGATCACGTGGCGAGCCGTCACGCGCCCATTCTGCAATTCGAGCGCGTAGACGTGACCGTCAAGGCTGCCTATATAAAGAATGCCCTTCGGCGAGAGCGCCATGGCCCGTGCGCTTGGTACGGCGTCCGAGAGGACCTCGATGTGGAAGCCGGGCGGCAGTTTGATGCGCTCGACCGGCAGCGCGGCCAGCACCGGCAGCGCCGTGGCGGCGAGCAACAACGCTGCGCCCGCTCGCAAGGCCTGAACGCGGGCGGCGCGCAAAAAGCCTGTAATCGGCGAAAAGCCGGCAACTCGCCGAAAGACGGCGCGTGAAGCGAAAAAAAACGCAGCTGGCGGGAGGAGTTTCACGGGCGTTCCGTCAGGTAATTCGGGCGTTTCGGCGTGTTTCGAGGCCTTGGCCTGTATGGCCGGCACAACCCCGTCGTGCAGTTTATCCCGGTAAGTGTTTGTTATGGCGTCGGTTTCCCGCTATAATCGCGTGTTTCAGTCGTTCCGAACCCCGGTTTTCAAGGATTCTAGTATGGTCATCATCCGCTTGGCTCGTGGCGGCTCCAAGAAGCGCCCGTTCTACAACATCGTCGCAACCGATTCGCGTAACCGTCGTGACGGTCGCTTCATCGAACGCGTTGGTTTCTACAACCCGGTCGCTACGAAGGGTGAGTCGCTGCGTATCGCTCAAGATCGCCTGACGTACTGGCAAGGTGTTGGCGCACAACTGTCGCCGACCGTTCAGCGTCTCGTGAAAGAAGCGCAAAAGGCGCAGCCGGCTGCTTAATGGTAGCTAGCATGCGTATCGTCGTCGGTTCGGCCGGCGGCTCGCGCAGCTTGCGTGAGCAGTCCGATGCGCGAGTTTTGCTGAAGCAGACGTCGAAGTTGGCAGCGAGGTTCTCTTATGCCTGAACGTGATTCCGGCAATTCAGGTCGCGTAAAGGCAAAAGCGGCAGCCCCGCGCGCGAAGACGTCTGGTCAGGCGCCGTTCGGTGCATTCGTCCGCAAGCCGGTCGAAGCGGCCGAAGGGCAGGCGAAAGCCAAAGTTGCAAACGCCGCTTCCAGCGCAGCAGAAATGCGAGCGGAAACGGTGGAAAGCTGGCCGGCCGATGCGGTCGAGGTCGGTGCAATCGTCGACGCTTACGGCCTCAAAGGCTGGGTCAAGGTAGCCGCGCATGCGGATGCCGGCCACGGCGGAGACGCATTGCTAAGCGCGAAGCGCTGGTGGTTGCTGAAAGGCCACGAGCGCAAGTCGGCGCCGTCATTACAGGCAAAAACGCATAGCGACAGTATCGTTGCCCATCTGGGCGGCGTAGCTGACCGCGATGTGGCACTGGCACTGCGCGGCACGCGCGTTTATATTAGCCGCAGCGAATTTCCGGCCCTCGGGGCCGACGAATTCTACTGGGTCGACCTGCTCGGCCTGGATGTGGTGAACGTTGCCGGGGTCCACCTCGGCAAGGTTGCAGACATGATCGACAACGGTGCGCACTCGGTGTTGCGCATCGAATATCCGGATACCGACAAAAGCGGCAAGCCGGTCACCGGCGAGCGTTTGATCCCGTTCGTCGGCGTCTTTGTCAAAACGGTGGATCAGGCGGCGAAGCAGATCATCGTCGACTGGGAAACCGATTACTAAATAACTCGCTGACTGGAGAGAGCGATGCAGTTCGATGTCGTGACGCTCTTTCCTGACATGTTTCGTGCGCTGACCGACTGGGGCATCACCAGCCGTGCGGCGAAGCAGGAGCGCTACGGGTTGCGCACGTGGAATCCACGCGATTTCACTACCGACAACTACCGCACAATCGACGATCGCCCCTACGGCGGCGGCCCCGGCATGGTGATGCTGGCCAAGCCTCTCGAAGACGCGATCGGCGCGGCGAAAGCAGCGCAGGCGGAGCAGGGCATCGGCGCGTCGCGCGTCGTGATGATGTCGCCGCAAGGCGCCACGCTGAATCACGATCGCGTCATGCAGTTCGCGGCTGAGCCCGGTCTGATCCTGTTGTGCGGGCGCTATGAAGCGATCGATCAGCGTTTGCTCGACCGTGTCGTCGACGAAGAGGTCAGCCTCGGCGACTTCGTGCTGTCAGGCGGCGAATTGCCGGCGATGGCGTTGATGGATGCCGTGGTACGTCAGTTGCCCGGCGTGCTGAACGATTCGCAGTCGGCGGTGCAGGACAGTTTCGTCGACGTGCTGCTGGATTGTCCGCATTACACGCGTCCGGAGGAATACGACGGCGTGCGTGTGCCTGATGTGCTGCTTGGCGGCCATCATGCGGAAATCGAAGCGTGGCGTCGGCGTGAAGCCTTGCGCAACACGTTGAACAAACGGCCCGATCTGATCGTGAAGGCCAGAAAGAACAAGATGTTGAGCCGTGCCGACGAGGCATGGCTTACGAGTCTCGCGAAGGAAGTGTCGAAGGCGTAAGGCCTTGGGCTTTCGAGCGGACATAGGCGGTGCCGCGCATGCGTGTACGGCGCCAGATGTGAACCCATCCTCTATCGGGGCCGTAGCCGAGCAGTTTTCTGTGAGGCAGGTACGAACGCCGACAAGATGGACCTAGGAGTCAGTGATGAATCTGATTGCAATACTCGAGCAGGAAGAAATCGGCCGTGCCCTCGGCGAGAAGACCATCCCCGAATTCGCCCCTGGCGATACGGTGATCGTCAGCGTGAACGTGGTTGAAGGTACGCGTAAGCGTGTTCAGGCTTACGAAGGCGTCGTGATCGCCAAGCGTAACCGTGGTCTGAATTCGTCGTTCATCGTCCGCAAGATTTCGTCGGGCGAAGGCGTCGAGCGTACGTTCCAGACGTACTCGCCGCTGCTGGCAAGCATCGTCGTGAAGCGTCGTGGCGATGTGCGTCGTGCGAAGCTGTACTACCTGCGCGACCGTTCGGGCAAGTCGGCTCGGATCAAGGAAAAGCTGGTCGCCAAGAAAGACCGCGCTGCTCCGGAAGCGTAAAAGCTGTAAGAAAAAGCACCCCTCGCGGGTGCTTTTTTGTTTGCCAGGTCAAAATAGCGGAATGTCCCCTAACCGCTCATTCCGAGAGACCCGTTGATCCGCCCCGCCTTTGAGCCTGAAACTCTACCTGTCGAAGCGACGGGTGCCGATCTGCCACCGGTGGTTGCCGGGCGCCTGACGCCGGACGGTCTGCGTGCGCGCTTCGAGCAGCGTCTGAGCTGGACGCCTGAGCCGATTATCGAAGCACCGTGGCGCGATACGCACGTCGATCCGCGCGTTGCCGCCGTGCTGGTGCCGCTGGTCGTGCGCGACAACGGCCTCACCGTCCTCCTGACTCAACGTGCCGACCATCTGAACGACCACGCCGGCCAGGTGAGTTTTCCCGGCGGCCGTCATGAACCGTTCGACGCGGATGCAACCGCCACGGCGTTGCGCGAGGCGCAGGAAGAGGTCGGTCTCGATCCGTCGCGCGTTGAAATTCTCGGTGCGTTGCCCGACTATCTGACGGGCACCGGTTTTCGTGTGACGCCCGTGATCGGTCTGGTGCATCCACCCTTCACGTTGAAAGCGGATGCGCTCGAGGTGGCCGAAGTCTTCGAGGTACCGCTCGCTTTCCTGATGGACCCCGCGCATCACGAAGAGCGCGTGTTTCGTTACGAAGGCGGTCAGCGTCGCTTTTTCGCCATGCCTTATCCGCGGCCTGCGTCGGAGGAAGTTGCAGAACGCGAGGGGCAGGTGGGCGGTCACTACTTCATCTGGGGGGCGACGGCGGCGATGCTGCGCAACTTCTATCGCTTTCTCGCGGCTTGAATCGCCGCGGGTTGTGCACTTGTTGGGTGTTTGTCAACGTCCGTGCTCAGTGGCATCCGACCCTGTGCTATCGTTATAAAACAATCGTAAAAACTCGAAAAGCACGGCGCATCGCATGACTTTTTTCTCCGTATTGCTGGCTCTGATTATTGAACAGGTCCGCGCGCTGTCGCTGAACAATCCGGTGGCGGCATTGCTTCAATACCATGCGGAGTCGGCGGCGCATGGATTCGATGCCGGCAAGCCCAAGCATGGCTTGCTCGCGTGGCTGGTGGTGGTGGTGCCCTGGACGCTGGCCGTCGCGCTCATCTACTACGTGCTTTATCACATTCACTTCGCGCTGGCGTTCCTGTGGAACGTCGCGGTGCTGTACTTCACGCTCGGTTTCCGGCAGTTCAGCCACTACTTCACGGATATCCACCTCGCGTTGAACAACGACGACGTCCCGCGCGCGCGTGAAATCCTGAATGAATGGACCGGGCTCGATACCGTGGATATGCCCGTCAGCGAGATCGTGCGTCATACGCTGATTCACGCGGTGGTCGCCTCGCATCGGCATGTGTTCGGCGTGTTCTTCTGGTTTTTGATTCCGGTCGGACCGGCGGGCGCGGTGCTGTATCGCATCGCCGAGTATCTGGCGCGCACGTGGGCACGGCCGGTCGACGATCGCACCGCGGCGTTTTCGAGCTTCGCGCAACGTGCTTTCTTCGTGATCGACTGGGTGCCGGCGCGGCTCACATCGCTGGGCTTTGCGATTGTCGGCAATTTCGAAGACGCGATTTATGCATGGCGCAATCACGCGCGTCAGTGGCCGGATGCGAACGACGGCGTGTTGCTGGCTGCGGGAAGCGGCGCGTTGGGCGCGCGATTGAGCGGACCGCTTGCCGAACCCTCGAGCCTCGATGCGCTGACCACGGGCGACGGCGGCCCGATGCAAGTCGGCGACGACTGCACGCCGCGTACGCTGCAATCGGCTGTGGGTCTTGTGTGGCGTGCGGTGGTGCTATGGATGATTTTGCTGTTGATGCTGACGATCGCGGTGTGGCTTGCCTGATGCAGCTCGCTTGAATCAGCGCGCAAATAACGCAACGCAGAAAAAAGCCGGGTCATGAGAACCCGGCTTTTTTATTGCCCACGGCACGGCGGTTTTACCGCGCCGCACCTGAGTCTCAACCCCTTCACCCATCCAGCGGATCCCGCGCCGTCCCACACTGCCAACACACCGTGAACTGCGCCTCAAGCGTCTCCCCGCACTGACGGCATCGCCACGAAGGCGACCCCGCAGCCGGGCCATGCGAAGCCGCATCGATCAACCGCCGTGCCATCACCTCATCGCGCTCATCCACAAGCCACAGCTCCGGCGCGCACTGATCCGCCGGAATATCGCCGAGCGCGCCGTTCAGATAGCGGTTGTGCAACTCGCAAGCGATGCCCGCCGTCTCCAGCACATTGACCCAATGCTGTCCGATGATCAGATTCGGCGCGCGCATCAATTTCATCGTGAATCCATGGTTTGACAGCGGCGCGCGTTAGCGCACGATCTGGCTGGCTTCGTGTACCAGTTGCGCATACAGGGCATGCCGTTCGCGCCGGATGCTGCCGTCGGCGACCGCTTCGAGAATCGCGCAGCCCGGCTCCTGCAAGTGATGGCAGTTGTAGAAGCGGCAGTTCGGCAGCAACGGCCGGAACTCGGGAAACGCGCGTTCGAGCCGGCCTTCGGTCAGATGGTGCAGGCCGAATTCCTGGAAGCCCGGCGAATCGATCAACGCACCGCCGTCGGCGCTAGGCAAAGGGTAGAGCCGCGTGAACGTGGTGGTGTGCCGGCCGCTGTTCAACGCGGTCGAGATCTCGCGCGTCGCGACTTCGGCATCCGGAATCAGCAGATTCACTAACGTCGATTTGCCCATGCCGGACTGGCCGAGCAGCAGCGTCGAGTGACCTTGCAGATGCTCGAGCAAAGCGGGGCGCGCGGCCTCAGGCTGCGTCTTGATCGACACTTCGACAACGGTGTAGCCGAGCGCGCGGTACGGCTCGAGCCGCTTACGCGCACCCTCCAGCGCGCCGGTCACGTCGATTTTGTTCAGCACGATCAACGGCTTCAACTCGTTTGCCTCTGCGGCGACCAGCGCGCGGCCGAGCAGGTCTTCGCTGAAATGCGGCTCGGTTGCGAGCACGATCAGCAACTGGTCGAGATTCGCGGCAAACAGTTTCGACTTGTACTGATCGGAGCGATACAGCAGATTGCGCCGCTCGCCGATTTCGACGATCACACCCTGATCCGCCGAAGTCGGTTCGTAAATCACGCGGTCGCCAACCGCCACTTCGCTGCGCTTGCCGCGCGGGAAGCATTGAAGCATCGGACTGCCGTCTTCCGGCGCGACCAGGTAGTGTCGCCCGTGAGCGGCAATCACCAGGCCGCCTACGCGCGTGCTGGACGGCGCGCGCGGCGCTTTCGGGGAGCGGCCGCTCATGCGTGCCGCAACAGGCGGTCGATCCGCTGCGACGCCGGCGGATGCGAGTAATAGAACGCGGTGTAGAGCGGATCGGGCGTCAGGGTCGACGCGTTGTCCTCGTACAGCTTGACGAGCGCGTTGACGAGGTCTTGCGCATCGGTTTGCGTCGCGGCGAAGGCATCGGCCTCGAACTCGTGCTTGCGCGAGCTGAGGCTGCCGAGCGGCGTGACGAAGAACAGGAACACCGGCAGCGCGAGGAAGAACAGCACCAGCGCGAGGCCGCTATTGCCGCCGATCAGCGACGGCCGCACGCCCAGTCCTTCATAGAACCAGACGCATTGCGTCAGCCAGCCGAGCAGGGCGAGCATCACGAGGCTGAGCGCGAACATGACGACCATCCGCTTGATCACGTGACGGCGCTTGAAGTGGCCGAGTTCGTGCGCGAGCACCGCTTCGATCTCGTTGCCCGACAGGCGCGCGAGCAGCGTGTCGAAGAACACGATCCGCTTGGCCGCGCCGAAGCCCGTGAAATACGCATTGCCGTGCGCCGAACGACGGCTGCCGTCCATCACGAACAGGCCCTTGGCGGCGAACCCGCAGCGCTTCATCAGTGCTTCGATGCGGCTTTTCAGCGCCTCGTCCTTGAGCGGCTCGAACTTGTTGAAGAGCGGCGCGATAAACGACGGATACAGCACCAGCACGAGCAACTGGAACGCGACCCAGACGATCCACGTCCACAGCCACCACAGGCTGCCCGCCTGGTTCATCAGCCATAGCACGACGAACAGCAGCGGCAGGCCAAACGCGGCGCCGAGCAGGACGCCCTTGAGACGGTCGAGGAAGAAAATACCCTTGCTCATGCGGTTGAAGCCGAAGCGTTGCTCGACCACGAATTGCCGGTAGTACTCGAACGGCAGATCGATCACGCTGGTGATCGCGATCACCGCCGCGACCAGCGCGATCTGACCGGCGTAGCCGCGGCCCAGCCAGTCGGAGATCGCCAGATCGAGCGCCTGCACGCCGCCCAGCAGCGTGAGCCCAATCAGCACTGCCGCGCCGACGACGATCTCAATCATGGTGAGGCGTGTGCGTTCGACGGTGTAGTCGGCGGCGCGCTGGTGCGCGGTGAGCGCGATGGTGCCGGCAAACTGGCTGGGCACCTGCTCGCGATGGCCGGCGACGAAGCGGATCTGCCGCGACGCGAGCCACAGCTTGGTGCCGACCATCGCCACGACGGCGACGACGAACAGAACAGTGAAGTACAGGGTAGGCATCCGGGGATTCCGTGGTATCTATGCGAGAATTATATGTTTCTTCCCGCCTGGCGGCGGGGGGATAAGATCAAACCCGGCTTTAACCAATCTCATACGAACATTCGCCGCGGCAAGCGCGCTTCCGGAGAAGCCGTCTGCGCGGCCATCAGGGCTGCCTTCATGACTGACATCCTCGCCTCCACCGAACAGCCGCCGCTCGTGCGCAGCGACATGAATCTCGTCTGGCTGGACATGGAAATGACCGGCCTCGAGCCGGACACCGACCGCATCATCGAAATCGCGGTGGTCGTGACGAATTCGACGCTCGACCGCCTGATCGAAGGGCCGGTGCTGGCGATTCATCAGAGCGACGAAACGCTCGCCAAAATGGATCAGTGGAACCAGAACACGCATGGCCGCTCGGGGCTGATCGACCGCGTGAAGGCGTCGACGGTGAGCGAAGCCGACGCGACCGAACAGATTCGCGAATTTCTTAGCGCTTATGTTCCGCCGGGCAAATCGCCGATGTGCGGCAACTCGATCTGCCAGGACCGCCGCTTCATGGCGCGCTGGATGCCGGATCTGGAACGCTTCTTCCATTACCGCAATCTCGACGTCAGCACGCTGAAGGAATTGTGCCGCCGCTGGCAGCCGGCGATCTACAAGGGTTTCCAGAAACGCGCCATGCACACGGCGCTGGCCGACATCCATGAATCGATCGACGAGCTGAAGTACTACCGCGAGCACTTCCTGATTCCGACGGCGCCGGAAGCGCCGGCGGCGGAGTAACGCAGCTGTGGCTGCGGCGGCGGTTGCGCTGTTAGTGGAGTAACATCGCCGCGGCTTTGAACTCAACCCTGCCGGGGGGCGCGCACCGCGTTCTTCGGCCGGAACGCCTTCACGACGTCGGCGTTCGTTTCCACATACGGGCCGCCGATCAGGTCGATGCAGTAAGGCACCGCGGCGAAAATCCCCGGCACCTTCACGGCGCCCCCCGCGTCTGCGTCACGTAAACCTTCCAGCGTTTCCTTGATCGACTTCGGCTGCCCCGGCAGGTTGACGATCAGCGCCGCGTGATCCGCGGTTTCGCGGATCACCGCCACCTGGCGCGACAGAATCGCGGTCGGCACGAAATTCAGGCTGATTTGCCGCATCTGCTCGCCGAAACCAGGCATTTCCTTGGTCGCCACCGCCAAAGTCGCTTCTGGCGTCACGTCGCGGCGCGACGGGCCGGTGCCGCCGGTGGTCAGCACCAGATCGCAACCCACTTCATCGACCAGTTCGATCAGCGTGGTGGAAATGGTGGGCGCATCGTCCTGAATCAGGCGCGTGACCACCTGGAACGGCGAGGTCAGGGCGGCGCCGAGCCATTCCTGCAGCGCCGGAATGCCTTTGTCCTCGTAGACGCCCGTCGACGCACGATCGCTGATCGACACGAGGCCGATCACGATTTCGTCCGGATGCTCACGCACCAGCTTACGCGTTGCCTTATTCGTCGCGGTCGTCATCGTCGTCTTCCAGCGCGTCTTCTGCATCGGAATCGGTGTCGGCAGACGGGCCGTCGGCGTTCTTGATCCACTGGAACAGCTCGCGGAAATAGCGCGGCGGCTTGCTTTGCTGCGCTTCCTTGCGGGCGTTGCGGATCAGCGTGCGGCCTTGCTGCGGATCGGCGTTCGGGTGCTGGCGGATGAATTCGGTCAGCGCGGCGTCGTCGGCGAGCAGCTTTTCGCGGGTGCGCTCGATCCAGTGCAGCTTGGCCGTTTCCGCCTTGTTGACGCCGTTATAGGTGTCGAGCGCGGTGCGCAGGGCGGCGGTTTCCTCGTCCAGCAGCGAGCGCATCACGCGCCCGACGTACTGCACCTGGCGGCGCTTGCCTTCGTGATCGGTGATGCGGCGCGCTTCGCGCACGGCGTCGTCGAGCTTTTCGGGCATCGGCATGCGTTTGAGCGCATCTTTCGGCAGGGCGATCAGCGCCGCGCCCAGTTCCTGCAGCTCGTGCATTTCGCGCTTGAGCTGGGACTTGCTGGGGCGGTCGTAGCCGTTCTCGTCGACTTCCGGCTCGGCGGATTCGATGGGTTGAATGCGGGTTTTGCGTGTCATACCGATATTGTAGCGTGCCGCGCACGCCGGACCCGCCGTGCTGCTGCGCACAAGTGCGCTCGCCGGCTCCGGCGGACGCGGCGAATGCCAGGTACGGCTTCGCAACCCTTGCTATGATCGCGGGATGCGTGACTACGCAAACGCGCACGCAAATGCACCAGCAAATGCGCACGCAGGTGCGTGGCATGGGCGAACACACAGGGCCGCTCGGCCCCGAACAGGACGGCAACGACAATGGCAGCAGACATGGACGTCAAGCAGCGCTTTTTTCCGCATACCCAGGATGAACTGAAGGAAATCGCCTCGGACATCCTTCGTCACGCGAAGTCGCTCGGCGGCACCGACGCGGCGACCGAGATCTCCGAAGGCGACGGCCTGTCCGTCTCCGTGCGGCGCGGCGAAGTCGAGACGATCGAACACAACCGCGACAAGATGGTCGGCGTGACGGTGTTCATCGGCAACAAGCGCGGCAACGCGAGCACCTCGGATTTTTCGTCGCAAGCCTTGAAGGACACGGTCGCGGCGGCGTACAACATCGCCCGCTTCACCGCGGAAGACGACTGCGCGGGTCTCGCCGAGGCAGACCTGCTCGAAACCGCGCCGCGCGATCTCGATCTGTATCACCCGTGGAATCTGACGGCCGACGAAGCGGTGGAAATCGCCCGCCGCTCGGAAGACGCCGCGTTCGCCACCGATCCGCAGATCAAGAACTCGGAAGGCGCGAGCGTCTCGGCGCAGCACTCGCAATTCGTGCTGGCTACGTCGCGCGGCTTCCTTGCCGGCTATCCGTACTCGCGCCACTACATCGCTTGCGCTCCGATCGCCGGCAGCGCGCGCAACATGCAGCGCGACGACTGGTACACGTCGACCCGCAGCGCGGCCGACCTCGCCGATCCGGAAGCGGTGGGCCGCTACGCCGCGCAACGGGCGCTGTCGCGCATCGGCGCGCGCGGGCTCGACACCCGCAAGGTGCCGGTGCTGTTCGAAGCGCCGCTCGCCGCCGGCATTCTCGGCGCGTTCGTCCAGGCCACCAGCGGCGGCGCGCTGTACCGCAAGACCTCGTTCCTCGTCGATAGCCTCGGCAAGCCGGTGTTCGCGCCGCACGTCCAGGTGGTCGAAGATCCGCACGTCGCGCGTGCAATGGGTAGCGCGCCGTTCGACGAAGAAGGGGTTCGCACGAAACAACGTTCGGTGGTGAAGGACGGTGTAGTGGAAGGCTATTTCCTGTCCACTTACTCGGCGCGCAAGCTCGGCATGCAGACAACCGGTAACGCCGGCGGCTCGCACAATCTGTCGCTGCGCAGCTCGAAGACGCGCCCGGGAGACGACTTCGAAGAAATGCTGAAGAAGCTCGGCACGGGCCTGTTGCTGACCGAACTGATGGGGCAGGGCGTGAACTACGTGACGGGCGACTATTCGCGCGGCGCGTCGGGCTTCTGGGTCGAGAACGGCAAGATCCAGTATCCGGTCGAGGAAATCACGGTGGCGAGCACCTTGCAGGAGATGTTCCGCCATATCGTCGCGATCGGCGCGGATACGATCACGCGCGGCACCAAGGAAACGGGCTCGGTGCTGATCGAACGGATGACGATCGCCGGGCAGTAAGCGGGTCGATCAAGCGCTGGCCGGCTGCACAACGGCGCTGCAAACAGAAACGCCACGCAAGCAATTGCGTGGCGTTTTTTTATGCGTGCACGATGAGTAGCGGCGAAAGACGAATGGCAAATGCGCGAAGCGAACCGCAGACCCTCAGTCAGTCCCGCTGCAACACCCTCAAGTGCCCTTGCGCTTATACGTCACGAACGCGTAATCGAAGTCATTCGGCGCGTCGGCGCGATGCGTTTCATGCGCGACTTCTTCCCACTCGCTTTCGTCGAGTTCGGGGAAGGTGGCGTCGCCTTCGAAGTCGGCGGAGATCTCGGTGATGATCAGCTTGTCCGCCTGACGCAAACCTTCCGCATACAACTGTGCGCCGCCGATCAGAAACGCTTCCGGGGCCTGATCCTGGGCGGCCAGCTTCAGCGCGTCTTCGAGCGTGGTGGCCGCGTCGCAACCCTGAAAGCGCCGTGCGGCATCCCGTGTCACGACAATGTTGCGGCGTCCCGGCAACGGCCGGCCGATCGATTCATGCGTCTTGCGGCCCATGATGATGGGCGCGCCCATCGTGGTGCGCTTGAAGAACGCGAGGTCTTCGGGAAGTCGCCAGGGCAACTGGTTGTCGCGGCCGATCACGCCGTTATTGGCGCGAGCGACGATCAAGGTGAGCGTCGTCATCGAATGGAAAGGGGAACGTAACCAGGATGATTCTACCTGAGGTGCAACGCCGTGCCGCCATGCAAGTCGGCGGAGCACCGGCCGGGCAGCCGGTACCCCGCCAGGCGCCGCATCATTCGTGAGCAGCCTCGTCGGCGACGCTCGGTTCAAACGACGCTTTGTCATCAACGGCGACCAATTCCCGCAGTCCATGGTGACCCATCAGCCGGTACAGCGTGACGCGCGAAATATTCAGATCGATCGCCGCCTCGTTCAAGCGATGACGATGCCGCAGCAGCGCAGCTTCGATCGCGCGTTTCTCGGCGGCTTCGCGCGCCTGCGAGAGACTCATGGTCTCCTGCTCGGTGAACTGCGCAAGGTCGAGGTCTTCGGCGGAAATCAGCTTGTTTTCCGCCATCACGATCGCGCGGCGCACCCGGTTGATCAGTTCGCGCACATTGCCGGGCCAGCCGTAGTTGTACATTGCCTCGATCGCCGATGGCGTAAAGCCGCGGATCTTGCGCGCGCTGTCGGTCTTGAACTTGTGCATGATGTGATGCGCAAGAATCTCGATGTCCTTGCCGCGGGCGCGCAGCGGCGGCTCGTCGACACGCAGCACGCACAGGCGGTGGAACAGGTCGGCGCGGAACCGGCCGTCGCGCATCGCGATCTCGAGATCCACGTGGGTAGCGGAGATGATTCGCACGTCCACGGGAATCGATTCGCGGCCGCCGAGCCGGTCGATCTTGCCTTCCTGCAAAAAGCGCAGCAGGCTCGCCTGGCTTTCCATCGGCAGGTCACCGATTTCGTCGAGCAGCAGGGTGCCGCCGTCCGCGGCCTCGACCCGGCCGATCTTGCGCTGGTTCGCGCCGGTGAACGCGCCGCGTTCGTAGCCGAATAGTTCGGATTGCAGCAGATGGTGCGGAATCGCGCCGCAGTTGATGGCGATGAACGGCGCCTTGCGACGCGGCGAGCGTTCGTGGATCGCCAGCGCCGTGAGTTCCTTGCCGGTGCCGGACTCACCTGAGATGAACACGCTGGCGTCGGTGTTGGCGACTTTGCGAATCGTGCGGAAGAGTTGCTGCATCGCTTCGCAGGTGCCGACCATTTCATCTTCGTCGTCGGCAGCGGGCGCGGCAGGCGGAATCTCATCGGCATCGCACAGCGTCACCATGCCGAATGCGTGACTGGCGAGGTAGTCGATCGTGGCGTTGGCCACCGGTGTCTTGACGTAGTCGAAGCAGTAGTGGCGGATCAGGCGCCGCACGTTGGCGTCGGCGAGGCGTTCCGAAGTGGCGAGCGCAATCCAGCCGATCTGCTGTTGACGCAGGCTCGCTTCGAGCCCGCCAAGATCGCGTGGCGCAAAGCTGGCCAGGTCGACGATGCCGGCGCATATCACATCGGGTTTGAGCAGGCGCGAGACCTCATGCGCCGAGCGGGCGACCATCACATGCCAGCCGCGGCTCTTCAGATGAGCGGCGAGCGCTTCGTCCGGCGTGCGCGCGACGTACAGCAGCGACCGATCGGTCCGCGCATGCAGCAGACCGCTCCCATTCGCGGCCGGGGACGCCTCGTGCAAGCGTCCCACAGCGGCCTCCTGAGGTCGCGCCAAAGAGACTTCCGACGGCCGCCCCACGAGGACTTCCGCTGCCCGTGTCACAGAAACATCCGACGCTCGGGCAATCGACAGATGAGTGCCGGAGGGCGGTGTAACGCTGCTCAAATGGGGTGATTCGCGCACGATCAACCTCGTATCGTTGACACGTCAAAAAGTGTAGGGGAAACGCACACCGATCACGAAGTTCGGCGTGTCGGGCGTGAGGCCGACCGATACCGAACCGTTGATCGTCAAGTGCTTGTTCACTACGTGATTCAAGCCGAAGGTCAGTGCGGCCGCGGTGGTCTCGCTGCCCGGCACCTTCGAATAGGTTCCGCCTGGCGACTTGGTCTGCGACTCGGGTTCCAGCGCCATGGTGTACGAAATGCTGGCGGAATCCTTGTCTGAGAACGCGAGCGCCACGCCGCCGCCGAATTGCACGACGTCGCCGATCTTGACCGTTGCCGGTTCGGTCTGACCGATGACCGACGAGATGTCCTGGAACGAGCGGGCAATGTTGTAGGTGTACGAAACGCTGCCGAACAGCACGACCGGATCGTAGGTCTTCAACAACGACAGGCCCGCCGTGATGTTCCAGAAGCCGGTGCCGGTGGGCAGCTTGGTGGGGGCGACGAGGTTGGTGTTGTTGGCATCGACCTGCGCCAGCTTGATGCCGAACGGCGACGTACCGGTCGGCGCCTTGATGCGCAGGCTGCCGACCACATCCGGCAGATTGTTGGTTTCCTTCAGGAACTGGTAGTAGATCCCGAAATTGACGTCGCCAATATTGCTCGAATTTGCCGAGGCATCCGAGACCGTATTCGCCGCTCCGCCGGCTCCGCCGACGATGAAATTGCTGTGCCGGTAGACATAGGGCACGTCGACGTCGACGCTGATGCGGTCGGTCAGACCGTAGCGCGTGTCGAGGTCGGCCATCACCTGGTGCGACTTGGTCTCGCCGAGGTTGATGTTGCCGAGGAAAATCGCGTCGAGCGCGAGGAAGCCGGACAGTTGCAACTGGCGGCGATCGTAGTAGGTATCGTTGATACCCCAGTCGAGGGTCAGCTTGTGCTCGAACAGCGGCGTGTGCTGCTGGCTTTGCACCACTGCGTCTTCCGATTGGGTGCGCACCGGTTGCGCGGCCTTCTGCGTCTGGCCGATCGCGCCGCTGCCGTCGGTCGCGGCCGGCAGGCCGCCACCACCACCGCTGCCTTCCGGCACGGGCGGCGTGACCGGCACACCTGTCGCGGTACCCGTGGCGCCCCCCGGCGCGGGAGTACCCGGGTTCACCTGGGCAAGCGGTGGCAACGGCACAGGCAGGCCGTCTGCGCCAGGCTGCTCGGCGACCGCCGCGCTGCCGGCCTGCTCACCGTAACCCGGTGCGCCGCGGCCGCGCTGCGACATTTCGAGGTTCGTGACCTGCCGTTCGAGTGAGATGATCTGCTTTTGCTGCTCGCTGACAACACGCATGAGCGTGTTCAGCCGTTCTTCAACCGATTGATCGGCGAGCGCTTGCGCGCTGGCCCCCTGCGATAGCGCAAACAGCATGACGGCGGCTGGAATAGCCGCTAACGCCATGCGCGGCGCCCCGTTCTTTGAGAATCTGATCATTTTTGTTCCCCCGGTATTCTGACTGCGCGTCGCATGTCTCCTTGTGCATCACGCGGTCGTTTGGTACTTCGGTCTCCTTCCTGGTCGGGTGGCGGCCCGTGTTATCTCCTTACCGTGTTTTGCAGGGCTTGTAGGACGCCAATCTGGCGCAGCATCGAGGCCGACATCGGCTGCGTCTGCAAATGCAGTTGCAACTGGTTGGCGACTTGCTGGTTATTGCCTGCGATCTGCAAGAGTTGGGCAATCTTGCCGGCCTGCAGCACACTGGACGGCGCGATGGTTTGGGTCGCGATACCGCTGGGCGTCTGCAACGAAATCGAAATGCCGCCGTTGGCGAGACTGACGGAGGCTTTCACCGAGCCGTTCGAATTGCTTGCGGCGGCCGACGTTGCGTTGTTATAGGACCCGCCCGCCAGGCTGCCAGGCGAGGCGTCGAAATCGATCAGCGCCTGGTTCGTCCCGAGGTTGCCGTTGCCGGCCACCTGGGTAATCTGCGAGACGCCGTTGACGCTGACGTTCTGCCCGCCGGTTGCGCTGGCGTTGCGGTTGGCGCCGCTGCCGCCGCCCATGTTCGGACCGGTCACGGAGGCCGTTGAATTGAACTGGACGTTCGGCTGGTTGGGCGTGTTTGTACCGATGGCGAGCGAGCCCGAGGCGACAGCGGTGGCGCCGTTCGGCAACTGCCATTGCGACAGCAGGGTGATAACGACACCCGAAATGATGTCCCCAACGATGCCTTTGCCGGTCTGGTTGGCGAGGATGGCGTCGTCGACAGGTTGGAGCTTGAGCGCGCCGACGTCTTCAAACACCATAGATGTCTGCTCGGCAGCGTGTGCGACTGATGCGAGGCCGCACGTTGTGAAACACAACGCACAGCCAATGGTGAGTAAGTTTCGGTCCATGATGAGTCAGAACAACTCTGCCTTGATCAAACCGTATTCAACAAAGGGAGTCGCAGCCGTGCCGTTTTCCAGTGCACGTTCACGCAGCTTGAGCGCGAGCGACTCGTTGCCTTGCAAGAGCGGAGAATCCTCCATAAATGGCTTGCCGACGACCGCGAATACGAGGCCGTTCCATTTCTTGACGAAGTCGTCTTCCATGACGATGCGGTTGCCGAGCGCTGGGTCGGCAATGAAGACGCGGCTGTCTTCCGCGTGCTTGACGATCACGAAGTGCTCGTAGCCGTCGCTGTTCATCAGCACGAGCACAGGAATCTGCAGGTGATAGAGCGCTTCAGGCGTCACGCGGAAACCCCGGCCACGCAGGCCGATCGTTTCGACGAACTTCTTCATGTCAAGCATCGAGAAACCGTTCTTGACCACCACCTCTGGTGTCGAAAACACCATCATGCGTTGGATCATTTCGGGTTCGGGAATGTCGATGCCGTAGCCGTACTTCAGCAACGTGGCCAGAGCGGCCGAGCCGCAGCTGTAGTCGTAACGCTGCGAAACGATGTGGTTGTAGCGGATCTCGCGGATCGAACGCACGTTCACGTCGAACGGCACGCCCGCTGCTGCGTTCATGGAAAGGGCACTCTGCGCGTGACCCGTCTGCGAAAGCACGAGTCCAGCGAAGAGTGTCAGGAAAAAGCCGTGCGTTACCCTGCTCACCCCGAACATGGTATGTCCCCCCCTGCGGAGACAGCCGGCCAGCACGAGGCTGACCGGTGTCTTCCTGCGATACTGCTTTAGTTACTGATGCGACACGCTGGCGACTGCAAGGCCGTTGTGTTGCAGGTTGCCTACACCCGACGCGATATTCACCCCGATGTTGCCGCTTGCATTGGACAGAGCGCCTGAACCGAGCATCGACGAACCGGTGAAGTTGCCGCTGACGCTTGCTCCTGCGGTCTGGCAGTTCTGGTCGGATGCGATGACTTCGCCGCCATCCTTGCCGCCCTTATGACCCCAGCCCATGCCGCTGCTGCTGCTATCCGTGGTGGCCGAGGCGGCGAGGCTGTTGTTTTGCACGTTGCCGACACCCGACGCCACGTTCACCCCGATGTTGCCGGTCGCGCCCTTCAGCACGTCGGCTCCGACGCTGGCGGTGAAGTTGAAGTCACCAATCCGCGCCTTGCCGTCCGACGATTGCGTCGAGTAGATCTGCGCAGTGCCGAACACGGGGCCGACGTCCATGTTGGACAGGGCGGCATCATTGGATTGCGCGTTGTCGACACCGGTGGCCATGTTGACGCCGATATTGCCGTTCGCGGTTTGCAATGCGCCGTCGCCGATCGCAGCAGACATCACCGTCGGTTTTTCGGTGTTGATGTGCTCGGTGATGCTGCCGTAGACATTCACTGTGCCTGCGCTGATGCTGTCATGCGCGCTCCAGCCCCATGCGTTGGCGCTCGCGGAGACATGGCTGGCCTTGTAGTAGCCCGAGGCGCTTTGTTCCGCAGCCTGCGCGAAGTAGCCGGACGAATGTTCCTGTCCCCATGCGGCCTGGTGTCCCGAGGACTGCTCGGCGAAGTAGCCGCCGAAGTTATCCGAGGAGTGCGTGTTCAGTGCGGCGGCGAAGCCTGCCGCTACCCCGCCGAAGATCACGCCATTGCCGCCGCCGAGACCAGCGATGAAGCCGGCTGCCAGATAGCCGTTCGCGCTGTTGTGGGTGTTGACGTGGCTGCCGCCGGCAACCGATGCTTGGTAGCCTTGCGAGAAGCCGCTGCTTTCGCCGAAGCTGTGGCCTTGTGCGTAAGCTGCAGCCGATTGTTCTTGCGAGCCTTCGGCAAACGAGCCAGCGCTGTACGACGAGTGAACCGCGTAGTTCGAGCCACCGCCGCTGCCATTGAACCAGGATTTGGTCGAATCGATCGTCGTGGTTACGTGGCCGCTGGTGTAGCTCTGCGGAGGCGTCTTCATGTTGACGCCACCGATGTCTACATTCTGGGTGTTGTTGACCGTGGCGCCGGAGCTGCTCGACACATTGACGTGGCCGCGCAAGGTAATGAAACCGAATTCGCCAATGTCGGTGTAGATGTTGGTTGCCGTAAAGAGCTCAGCCGGGTCGCAGCCGGCCGTGCATTCGGCGTAAGCCGAGCTTGCTGCCAACGTCGACAGGACGGCCGCTGCAATGAGAGTGCGCTTCATGATGACGCTCCGATAAAGAGTGTGGCTCGTTAGAAAAAGGTGCCCGCCGGGGGACGGAGCACAAAACTGTTTGAACTGACGTTACCTGAGCCGGCTGTCTGGTTGATCTGAACGATCCCACTGACGTTTTTGAGCGCATCCGTACCGATGGATACCTCGCGTACGTCGTGGTTTTCGCCAGACCTTCCCAGACCGCCGCCCTTGGCGGTCGTAGCGGATAGCACCCCATCCGCTACGATCTCCGCTCCAATCGGTCCAGAACCAACTACGGCGCTGTTCCGCTGAAGATTCCCTACACCCGCCGACTGATTCACTTCGATAAGGCCAGAGGTGTTTGAAAATGCGTTACTGCTGATCGTGCTTTTCGCAGCCGCCGTCTTGGCGTTGGTGGCCGCGCCCTGCAAGCTGCCGATCAGGTTGAGAGGCGTGGCTCCGTTGGTGAACACGCCTTGATTCGCTTGTGCGTTATCGAGTCCGGAGGTCTCGTTGATGGCGATGACCCCGAGGCTGCCGCTGACCGCGCCTTTGCCGATAACCGACTCCGCGTCGATCTGGGCCGGCAGCGACTGGGCATGGGCCGCGAAGCTCGCGCAGCCAAGCACTGCCCAGGCAAGCAGGGGCCAGCGCGACTGTTTGCGTGACGGAAGGCGCTTGGCCGGTGCGCGTGACGTTGTCATTTCATGGCTCCTAGAGCTGCGCCCAAGGGGGCGAGTGCACTGCTGACCGACTGGGCAATCGAGCTGCCGATCCCACCTGCGCCGCCGAAGCTGGCGCCCGCGCCGACCGGAACGTTGTTGCCGGCGCCCGCCAGCATGTGTGTGATGCCGTTGGCGCCGACCAGTGCAGGCATATAGCCGTTGCCGGCGATGCCGGCCGTGCCGTGCGCGCCGTTCAGGTCGAGATCGCTCGCCATCGTGCCGATCGCGCCATCGAAGGTCGCTCTCGGGAACGTCTGGACCTGGACCGCGATCGGGTCCTGGCTCTTCGGCACCGG
This sequence comes from Paraburkholderia aspalathi, assembly GCF_900116445.1. Classification (GTDB taxonomy): domain Bacteria; phylum Pseudomonadota; class Gammaproteobacteria; order Burkholderiales; family Burkholderiaceae; genus Paraburkholderia; species Paraburkholderia aspalathi. Next base: position 169,205 of record NZ_FPBH01000020.1, on the reverse strand, counting down.
CACGAACGCATCGCGTGGCGTGATGTCGCGCTCGATAATGAGGTTGCCCGGCTGCGTCAACTGCTGCGCGGCGGCACTCGTTACGGCGCCGGCAGCGAGCACGCCGAGCAGCGCGCACAGCACGGCTGCCGAGGGGCGGCTGCTGTTCGGCTTCTGGGTTGAGGCGTTCATGTCAGTTCCTTGCGGGCGGACGATCGGTCGGTGCGGTCTTGGGCAGCGAGCGGCGCGTCGTGCTAATTTCTCTGGTAGCTCGTGACGTTGCCTTGAGCGGAGCGGGCGACGTCGACGGGAACCGGCAACTGCGACGGCGGGGCAATTTCGTCCCACAGCGTTACGCCGTTGCCACTGTTGTTAAAGCCGCGCATCAGTTGCGGCGTTGCTGAAACCATCAACATGCCGCCGAAGCCGCCGCGTTGGTGGGACAGCGCCTGATCGTCCAGCACGAGATCGGTCATAGACGCGGCGTCGGCGGAAATGCTCAGCGCGTTGCCGGCCAGATCGCTGCGGGGCGCGGCGCTGTCGTTCGTGGCGGCCACGGTGTTGTCCACCGCGGCGGCGCTTGTCGTATGCGTGACATCCGCAACCGTCGTGGTCGGCGAGGCCACCGCTGCGAGCGTCGTGCTCGCGAGGGTGGCGGAACCGGCATCGGCGGTTTCGGCCATCGTGGCGGATTGAGGCAGCGCGAATTCCTGTGCATTGACGCCAGCGGACAGCACGGTCAAGGTCACCGCGGCGGCGCATAGTGCGGCGCAAGGTGCAATGCTGCTCAGGTCGATGCGGAAAGCGAGTCGCATGATGTGTCTCCTTGGTGCACAGCATTTAGCGAAACGTGTGCCATGAGTCGCAATCCATTGGTGCGTCTGGATGTGACCCGCATACCGCGGAGTAACAGGTAAGAAATCGGACAAAAACGTTTCAGCGCTGAAACGGCAGGCAGAAAATACCTGTAATTCGTTAAATCCGACGGTATGAAGTACCTTCGGGTCTACGCTAGGAAAAGCGCTTCCACAATGCTTTTATTCATAAGCTGAATAACTATTTATTGGCCGCTTGGCCTTGCTGGGCAAGGGGTCCCCGATTAAATTCGCATAATTGTTTTCCAAGCGGCGCGTGTATAGTAAGCTCTCGAAAACAGCTTCAGATTTAAAAAAGCCCGCTAACGGGCCGTCTCAAACACACACGCCGCTTTCTTGGGGATCAGCTGTCCGCACGGAATGGAATGGCCGTTCGGTTTTTGCTATATCGCGAATCCCGAACGAGTCAGCGTGTCTGAACTGAAGTTCAGGTGCGTGCGTCATCCTTAACGTTCGTTGACGAGAGGATCTGAATAATGGAACCCGCAACGCGGCAACTGATTTACGTTTCACGCGATCCGAGCGCGGAACTGAATACTCGCTTCCATCAGCGCGGCTGGCATGTCGAAGTCGTGGGGTCGGCGCGCGATGTGCGCCGTGCTGTTCGCGCCGGAATGGCGGCGGGCGGCTTGCTCGATCTGTCTAGTGATTTTCAGCCACACGAAATCGCCGCCTTCGAGTCCTGTCTGACCATGCCGAACGTCGGCTGGGTTGCGGCCACCACACCTGGACAATTGCAGGACGCGGCCTTGCGCCGGCTCGTGCGGGACTATTGTTTCGACTATGTAACGGTGCCGTACTCGGGCGACAGGATCGTCGATTCGGTCGGTCATGCATACGGCATGATTTCGCTCGGCGAGCCGGCATCGAACGACGCTTCGCAAGGCGCCGAAGGTGAAATGGTCGGTTCGTGCGACGCGATGCTGGCGCTGTTCCGCTCGATCCGCAAAGTGGCCATGACCGACGCGCCGGTATTTATCTCAGGCGAGTCGGGCACCGGCAAGGAGCTGACCGCGGTCGCGATCCACGAACGCTCGGCGCGCCGTAACGCGCCTTTTGTGCCGATCAACTGCGGCGCGATTCCCCCACATCTGTTGCAATCCGAACTATTTGGCTATGAGCGCGGCGCGTTCACCGGCGCCAACCAGCGCAAGATCGGCCGCGTGGAAGCGGCCAACGGCGGCACGCTGTTTCTCGACGAAATCGGCGATCTGCCGCTCGAAAGCCAGGCGAGCCTGCTGCGCTTCCTGCAGGAGCGCAAGGTGGAGCGGCTCGGCGGCCACGGTTCAATCGACGTCGACGTGCGCATCATTTCGGCAACGCACGTAGATATGACGGCCGCGATGATCGAAGGACGGTTCCGCTCCGATCTGTATCACCGTCTGTGCGTGCTGCAAATCGACGAACCGCCGTTGCGTGCACGTGGTAAGGATATCGAACTGCTTGCGCGGCACATGCTGGAACGTTTCAAGAAAGATGCAAGCCGCCGTCTGCGCGGTTTCGCGCCCGACGCCATCGCGGCGCTGCATAACTACGGCTGGCCGGGCAACGTGCGCGAGTTGATCAATCGCGTGCGGCGCGCCATCGTGATGTCGGAAGGGCGCGCGATCACGGCACGTGATCTCGAGTTGGCCGAGTATGTGGAGATCGTGCCGGTCTCGCTCGCGCAGGCGCGCGAAGCGGCCGAACGCCAGGCCATCGAGCTCGCGCTGCTGCGTCATCGCGGCCGTCTCGGCGACGCCGCGCAGGAACTCGGCATTTCACGCGTGACGCTGTATCGCCTGCTGTGCTCGCACGGCATGCGCCATATGGAAGGCGAACCGCTGGTCACGCCGCACGGCGAATTGCCGGCCTCGGTGCCGCATCTCTGACGGGCGTCGTTGTCCACTTAGCGCCCGCTCAGCGGCCCGGTTAGTGGCCCCTTAGCCACCGATATTTTCTCCGCGGCGCGCCTCGACCGGGCGCCGTCGGGCTGCGCTTGTTAAAATCGGGTTTTCCGCTCAATCTCCGTGGCGTGTGTGCCTGACCAGGCGCGCGCTTCGTCGAAGGAACCCGCATGAAACAATACCTCGACCTCGTCCGCACGATTCTCGACACCGGCACGTGGCAGGAGAACCGCACCGGCATCCGCACCATCAGCATGCCAGGCGCGATGTTGCGCTTCGACCTCCAGCAGGGCTTTCCCGCCGTCACCACGAAAAAACTGGCGTTCAAGTCGGCAGTGGGCGAGCTGGTCGGCTTTCTGCGCGCCTCGCGCAGCGCCGCGGATTTCCGCGATCTCGGCTGCAAGGTCTGGGACGCGAACGCCAACCAGAATCCGCAATGGCTCGCCAATCCGTATCGCCAGGGCCCGGACGATCTCGGCGACGTGTATGGCGTGCAGTGGCGCCAGTGGCCGGCCTACAAGGTGCTGGACGCAGGCGCCGCCGCGCAGCTGGCCGATGCCACGGCGCGTGGCTTCCAGGTGGTGACGGAATTCGAGGAAGACGGCAGCCCCAAGGTGCTGCTGTACAAGGCGATCGACCAGTTGCGGCAATGCCTCGACACGATCATGCAGAACCCGGCCGATCGGCGAATTTTGTTTCATGCCTGGAACCCCGCCGTGCTGGACCAGATCGCGCTGCCGGCTTGCCACCTGCTTTATCAGTTCCTGCCGAATGTTGCGCGGCGCGAAATCTCGCTGTGTTTGTACATTCGCAGCAACGACGTTGGCCTCGGCACGCCGTTCAATCTGACCGAAGGCGCTGCGTTGCTGCATCTGGTCGGCCGGCTGACGGGTTATACGCCGCGCTGGTTTACCTACTTCATCGGCGACGCGCACATCTACGAGAACCAGCTCGACATGTTGCAGCAACAGCTCACGCGCGAGCCTTATGAAAGCCCGGCTTTCGCGATCTCGGACCGTGTGCCGGACTATGCGAAAACGGGCGTGTATGAGCCGGAATGGCTCGAGAAGATCGAGCCGTCGGACTTCTCGCTGGTCGGCTACCGGCATCACGAGCCGCTCACGGCGCCGATGGCGGTCTGAGCGTGAACGCGCGCTGAGCATCTGCTCGCAGGCTGCTCAAAGAAAAAACCCCCGCGATGCGAATCGCGGGGGTTTTTTCTTGCCGCTTTCCGGCTATCGGGTTGTCAGCGCATCTAGCTGCGCGCGTAACCTTTAGCCTTTGTGATGCTCGTCACGATTGCCGCCGCTCGAATGCTGGTCGGCGTGCTGCGGTTGCGGCTGGGGGCGCGGCTGCTGCGCCTGCTGCGGACGCGGTTCAGGGCGCGGCTGCTGCACCTGTTGCGGTTGCGGGCGCGGTTCAGGGCGCGGCTGCTGCACCTGTTGCGGTTGCGGGCGCGGCTCAGGGCGCGGCTGCTGTACCTGCTGCGGTTGCGGGCGCGGCTCCGGACGTGGCTGCTGCACTTGCTGCGGTTGCGGTTCAGGACGCGGCTGCTGTACCTGTTGCGGCTGCGGACGATATTCCTGACGCGGTTGCTGCTGCGCCTGCTGCATCTGTTGCGGCTGGGCGTGCACTTCAGGTGCGCGCGGCGGCTGCGCTTCTGGCTGGCGCTGAACCTGTTGCTGCGGCCCAGGACGTGCCTCCGGCTGGCGAGCCTGTTCCTGCGGGGCACCGTGCTGCTGCGCCTGCTGGGCCATCGGCGTATGCGGCTGCGTCCATGCAGGCTCGTGCCTTCCTTCTGCGCCCGGTTGCTGACCTGCCTGCATCGGCGCGCCGTGCTGCTGCGCGAAAGCGTTCGGGTTCGCGCCGTTCGCTTGCGGCGGACGCGGCACGCCATTGGACGGATGCGCTGCCTCGGTGGGTTGCTGATGCATGTTGGCCATTTGCGGCGGCATGCCCGGCCGCGCCTGTGGTTCGCCGCCACGTTGCGGTTGACCGTTGACCGGCGCTTCGCCCGGCCGCTGACCAGCCTGCTGCATGCCATTAGGCGCACCCGGCACACCCGGTGCACCCGGCGCTGCACCCGGTGTCCGTCCTGCTATATGCGACTGCACGACCCGCACGTTCTGCACCGGCATGGCCCCAGGACCGCCCGCCATGTGAGCCGGCACCGAGGTTCGCACGATCGGCGCGCCCGCGCCCGGCACCCGTCCGCCGCTCTGCGCAAAACGTTGCGCAAGACTGTCGTGGTACGCCGCCGGCACGGCCGGACTGCGGGTAGCCACAACCGGGCGCGCCATCGCGCCGGCCGGCGGACGGTAATTCGCGTTACGCAGGCCCGGTCCGAAGCTTTCCTTCACCGGCGCGATCCCCGGACCGCCCGGATTGATCCGCGCGTTGCGCCACTGCTGCGGGTCAACCTTCTGCGCGAAGCGGCCCACCGATTGACCATGCACGAAGGCCGTCGCCGGCACCGCGGTCACGCCACCCGGCGCGCGATAGTTGATGTACGTGTTGTGAATGTTGGTCACATTCACGTTCGTCACGTTGCGGTTGTAGTTGTTGACGACCGTCGTGTTGTTGACGCGGTTGTAGTAACCCGGGCTCCAATGATCGTGATCGCCCCAGTGCGGGTGCCACGGTTCGCCCGGGCCCAGCGGGAACCACGCGACGCCGGCAGCGACCGCGCCGCCAATCGCCAGGCTCACGCCCCAGTCGACTCCGCCGCCACCGCCGCCCACGAAGGCAACCAGTGCGGGTGCGTAGACAGGCGGTTCGCTGACCACGACTGGTCCCGGCACCCACGCCCACGAGTCGTCGACGTAGGCCCAGCGGCCGTAGTGGTAGGGCGCGAAGCCCCACGGCGCGTCGTCGACCCAGGTCCAGCCCCACGGCGCTTGCCATACCCAATGGCCGTCGTGATAAGGCGCCCACCCTGCGGGTGTCGCGCGCGGCACCCACACTTCACCGTACTGCGGGCTGCTGCGCCACGTACCGTTGGCGTCGAGGTCCTGATAGCCGGGGATGTCGCGCGACACATAGCGCGCCGACACCGAGCGGTCTTCCGCTGCGTCGCGGCTCGCTGCCCATTGATCGAAGCCGTCGAGACCAGGCGCGCCGTTGTCGGCGACCTGTTGCAGGTTGGTGCCGGCAAAGCGGATCTGCTGGCCGGCCGCGACCGGCACCTGGCCGCTGTCGCCGTACACGGTTGCGCTGCCGCTGCGCACGGTGACGGTGGTGCTGCTGCCGTCCGGCGCGACGTCGACACGATAGTCGCCGGGGCCGTTCAGGCCGAGCGCCACATTCGGCGTGTCGATTTCATAGGTGGAGCCCGGCGCCAGTTCGCGCACGCGTGCCGACAACGTGCCCTGAGCGACCTTCAGCTGCGCGCTGTTGTCGTCGAGATTGAGGATGTCGAGGCTGGTGGACTGGCCGAGGCGCACGGCCGTCGAACCGATGTGCAGTTCGGAGCGTGCGTTCTGATCGTTCCACAACTGATCGCCGGAGGTGAGCGGGCGATTGATCTGTGCGTATGACCAGTCGGTTGCGCCGGCCGGTTCGGTGGTCACGGCGCCGGCAGTGTAGTTCAGACGTGCAACACGCCCAGGCGGATCGGTGTTCTGTTGTGAAGCAACCCCTGGCGGCGCCTGTTCGGCTTCCTGCGCGAGGGTGGCTTGCGCCGCGAACAGGAACGCCGCGGCAGCGATCAGCGTGTAGCCGGTGATCCGGCGTTTCGATTGTTGGGGTGTGGTCACTGTTCTCATGATTTCTCTCCGACGGACGCGCATCGTGCGACATCCGTGAGAGTCACTCTACCCTTGCGGTTTGTTTCAAGGCCCCCACTTTTGTAAGGCTTCCCCACGAGCGTGTAACAAAAGGTCTCGATAAGGCGTTTCGTAAGCTGAATGCGCAAATTCTGTAATCGCGTCAATCAGTTAAGCGTGTTTCAAGCGGCCAGGAACGCGTCGAAATGGCGGTGGCCTGCCGGGGTGATGCGCAAGATCCGCGGCCGCTCAGTGCGTTCGACCCAGCCATGCGCCGACCACGAATCGAGCAGCGCGGCGCCGAGCGCGCCGCCCAGGTGCGGACGCCGTTCGCTCCAGTCGGGACAGGTGCAGGCGAAGCGGCGCCGGCGGCTCTTCTGGGTGGACATGTCGATGCCCCATTCGGCAAAGCGGGCGGCGCCGTCGGTCGTGGCTTCGAGCGAGGAGCCGTGCAGCGTTAGCAGACCGCGTTCGACCAGCCGCTCGAACACCCGTACCGACAATTCTCCCGCCATATGGTCGTAGCAGGTGCGGGCGTAGCGCATGTCGACCGGCACGGTGCGCACCGGCCGCGGCACGGCCCGTTGCGGCGCGCTGACCTGCGCAACGTTGGCGAGCGCTTCGATGGACGCGGCGATATCCGGCGAGGCGATCCGGAAATAGCGATGCCGGCCGCGCACTTCGAGCGCGAGCAGGCCGCCGTCGGTCAGACGCGCCAGATGAGCGCTGGCTGCCGACGGCGAGAGCCCGGCGATCATCGTCAGTTCACCGGCCGGGCGGGCGCTGCCGTCCATCAGCGACCACAACATCGCTGCGCGGCCGGGATCGGCGAGCAGCGCACCGATGCGGCTCAAGCCGGGGAAGTGATTCTGTTCGTCTGTGAGAGTGATGGGCATCAGGCGTCTCCGGTTGGCGGCGCGGGCAGGGCGCCATGCAGTCCACTGTATCTGGCTGCTGTATTCGATGTTTCAGCTTAGCGTGAATCGTCGAATGCAGTGGCTACGAAAATCCGGCGGGAAGGGCCGGCTGGTGGGTGCTTCGATAAGGCGCTGTTTCTGCGCTTCGGCGCGGCGATGCCGCTTTGACGTCGCGTTGGGCCGCCAGGCTAGAATCGAACTCTGTCTTTGCCGGAACACGCTGTCATGAAATTTCTTCTTGCCGCCGCTGCCGCGGTTCTGTTGTTCAGCGCGTGCGCGCAGGGCGGTTCCGGCTCGAGCTCGGGTGCAGGCACGGGCAGCATCACGATGTACGGCACGATCGACGAAGGTATTACGGTTCGCAAGTAAGCGCGAGGCGCGCGGCCACATTTTCAGGTGGCCGAGTGCGGCGATTGGCTGAAATTGATGCATCATTGTCATTCCTGCCACCTCTGGCCATGTGACGATCCAGGCATCGCCACTTTCGCCGTCTGAGGCCTACCGATGCCGCCACCCGCTGCTCCCTCTGCCGCTTCGTCCTTTGCCGGCACGCAAACCGACTCCGGCCACTCCGATCCTCATAGCCGGCGCGCCGCGCGCGTGCTGGCGGTCTGCCAGGCGCTCTACACCTCATCGGTCTCGATCGATCTGACCTTGACCGGTCTGGTCGGTTACACGCTTGCCGATGACAAGGCGCTTGCGACGCTGCCGTTTTCACTGATTACCGTCGCCGCCGCACTGACCACCATCTTCGCGTCGTTCCTGATGGCGCGCATCGGACGGCGCGCGGGCTTCATGCTCGGCGCCGGTGTCGGCGCGCTGGGCGGGGCCGTCTCCGTGTGGGCGATCTTTCATCACAGCTTCTGGGCGTTCTGCGCCGGTACGGCGACCGTCGGCGTGTTCCAGGCGTTCGCGCAGTACTACCGGCTGGCGGCCGCGGATGCGGTGGGAATCGAAGGCAAAAGCCGCGCGATTTCGACGGTGCTCACCGGCGGCGTGGTGGCCGCCGTCTGCGGACCACTGCTCGCCGCATGGAGTAAGGACTGGCTCGCGCCGGTGGCCTTCGCCGGCTCCTATGCGCTCGTCACCGGCTTCGGGCTCGTATCGATTGCCATGCTCGCGCTGCTGTATCGCGACGCCGCACCGTCCGCGAGTGCGGCCGTGACGCACGAACCGGCGCGGCCACTCGGCGAAATCGTGCGACAGCCGATCTTTGCAGCGGCGCTCGCCAATAACGCGCTCGGCTACGCCGTGATGATGTTCGTGATGACCGCGACGCCGATTGCGGCAGTGGCGTGCGGCCACACGATCGGCGACGGCGCGGCGATCATCCAATGGCACCTCGTCGGCATGTTCGCGCCGTCGCTGTTTTCCGCGCGGCTGATCCGGCGCTTTGGCGTGCTGCCGGTGATCGGTGCGGGGATCGTGCTGTCGGCGCTGTGCGGTGTGTTGGCGCTGCGCTCGACCGATCTGCCGCACTTCTACGCGGCGCTCGCCTGTCTCGGCGTGGGGTGGAATTTCATGTTCGTCGGCGGCTCGACGCTGCTCGCACAATCGTACCGGCCGTCCGAGCGGGCCAAGACGCAGGCGACCAGCGAATTCACGACGTTTGCGTTTTCCGCGCTGGGCTCGCTGTTTGCCGGGCAATTGCTGGCGCGCTTCGGCTGGGCGACGATCAATGCCGCGATCTTTCCGCTGCTGGGGATGGCGGCGTTGGCTACGCTGGCGTATGCGTGGTCGCGGAAGCGGCAACTTGCGGCGGGGGTGTCCTGATGACGGTACGTCATATCGTTTTCGCGGTCGCTCCTGATCTCGTGCTGCTCGATGCATGCGGGCCGCTTGAGGCGTTCTGGCGCGCAGAGTTGACGATGGCGGCTGCGGCGGGCAAGTCCGGCAACGCCGCCGAGCCGGTCGCCTATCGCACGACGGTCGCATCGATCGACGGCGGCGTGCTGCAAACCTTTCCGGGTCTGCCGGTCGTCACCGAACGGCTCGATTCACTCGACGACCAACCGATCGACACGCTGATCGTCCCCGGCGTCCCAATCGACGAACACTGCACGTTGCAGCCGGAACTCGTCTCGTGGATCAGGCGGCGTGCGCCGGAGGCGCGGCGCGTGTGTTCAGTCTGCACGGGCGCCTTCTATCTCGCCGCGGCGGGCCTGCTCGACGGCCGCCGGGCGACCACCCATTGGCGGGAAGCGCCGCATCTCGCGCAGCGCTTTCCCAACGTACAGGTCGACGCGGATCCGATCTTTATCCGCGACGTGGGCCATGGCGAGGGAAAGCGCGTCGTCTGGACATCGGCGGGCGTGACGGCGGGCATCGATCTGGCGCTCGCGCTGATCGAAGAAGATGTCGGCCACGCGGTTGCGATGCAGGCGGCGCGGCGGCTGGTGGTGTTCATGAAACGGCCCGGCGGCCAGTCGCAATTCAGCGCGGCGCTTGCTGCACAGGCGTCGGCGGGCGGGCCGTTCGAGGCGTTGCATAGCTGGATGGCGGGCCATTTGCGCGACGACCTATCGGTCGAGCGGCTGGCCGAGCGTGCGCAAATGAGTCCACGGACTTTCGCGCGGCGCTACGTCGACGAGGTGGGCCGCACGCCGGCCAAAACGGTGTCGGCATTGCGGCTGGAGGCGGCCGCGCGGGCGCTGGCGGAGTCGCGCCGGCCGCTGAAGCGGATTGCGCTCGATTGTGGCTTCGGCAGCGAGCAGAATTTGAGGCGAGCCTTTGTGCGGCGCTTCGGCGTGTTGCCGCTCGAGTATCGGGAGCGGTTCGAGTCGGCGGTCGTGCCGCAGCGCGCGGCGGTTTCTGCGCTTGTGGCGGCGAGTTAAACGGGCCTCGAACCGAAAGCCCGACGAAAGCATTGCGCTCGTCCAGGTCGAAATTCGGCTACTTAGCCCCATCCGACCCGCGACGGAGTCAATATTGCGCTCGTATAATCGCCTCCTTTAAATGCGTCCGATTGACCGGAGTCAAGATGAGCACCCCTGCCTTAGCGCCCCTGGACCGTTCCGAAACCACCTTCCGCTTTCTCGCCGAGCCCAGCTCGGTCAACTTCGGCGGCAAGGTGCATGGCGGCGCGTTGATGAAGTGGATCGACGAAACCGCGTACGCGTGCTCGGCGGTGTGGTCGGGGCGCTACTGCGTGACGGTCAGCGTCGGCAATATCCGTTTTCGCCGGCCGATCCTGGTTGGCAACCTGGTTGAACTGCGCGCGCGGGTCGTGGCGACGGGGCGTACCAGCATGCACATCCACGTCTCGGTGCAGGCGGGCGATCCGAAGGGCGGCGAGCTGCTGCAAACCACGGACTGCCTGGTGGTGATGGTCGCCGTCAACGAGAACGGCCACCCGGTGCCGGTGCCGGCGTTCGTCCCGGAAACGGATGAACAGAAGCGCCTTGCCAGGTACGCGATGGACGTGAAAGACGCGCTCGACGCGATCGTCGAACTAAAGCCGGAAGAAGTGGCGCAGGGGAAGGTTTAAGCGGCGCCTCGGGCGGCATCGGCACGCCTTGCGGAAGACGTGCCGCCGCTTGCCAGAAGCATGCACAACAGGGCGCGCGAACATTGCGTCCGCGCGGCCTGCTATTTGCAATCACGTCAGCGAATCTGCCAGACCGGCCAGGCTCCTGCCGATCCCACCGGCGATCACCCCGCCGAATGCCCGACCATATCCTTCGGCCGCACCCATTCGTCGAACTGCTGCTCGGTGACATAGCCGAGCTTGAGCGCTGACGCCTTCAGCGTCGTACCTTCCTTGTGCGCCTTCTTCGCAATCTGCGCGGCCTTGTCGTAACCGATGTGCGGATTGAGCGCCGTCACCAGCATCAGCGATTCATTGAGCAACGTATCGATGCGCTCGCGATTCGGCTCGATCCCTACTGCACAGTTGTCGTTGAAACTGTGCGCGCCGTCGGCGAGCAAACGGACCGATTGCAGCACGTTGTGCGCAATCATCGGCCGGAACACGTTCAATTCGAAGTTGCCGCTCGCACCGCCGATATTCACCGCGACGTCGTTGCCGAACACTTGCGCGCACAGCATCGTCAAGGCTTCGGATTGAGTCGGATTGACCTTGCCCGGCATGATCGAGCTGCCCGGTTCGTTCTCGGGAATCGACAGTTCGCCGAGGCCGCAACGCGGGCCACTTGCAAGCCAGCGGATGTCGTTGGCGATCTTGTTCAGGCTCGCCGCCACCGTCTTCAACGCGCCGTGCGCGAACACCAGCGCATCGGCCGCGGCCATCACTTCGAATTTGTTCGGCGCGGAGACGAACGGCAAGCCGGTCAGTTTGCCGATCGCGGCCGCCACCTTGTCGGCGAACTGTGGATGCGCGTTCAAACCGGTGCCGACCGCCGTGCCGCCCTGGGCGAGTTCGTACAAATGCGGCAACGCCGATTCCACGTGACGGATGCCATGATCGAGTTGCGCGACGTAGCCCGAAAACTCCTGGCCGAGCGTCAGCGGCGTAGCGTCCTGCAGATGCGTGCGGCCGATCTTGACGATGTCCGCGAAGGCTTTTGCCTTGCCGTCGAGCGTTTCGCGCAGCGTCTTCAGCGCGGGCAGCAGATGCTTGACGATCGCATAGGCGGCGGCCACGTGCATTGCAGTCGGAAACACATCGTTCGACGACTGGCCGCGATTCACATCGTCGTTCGGATGCACCTTGCGCGCTTCGCCGCGCTCGCCGCCGAGCAGCTCGCTCGCGCGATTCGCGATCACCTCGTTGAGGTTCATGTTGGTCTGCGTACCGGACCCGGTTTGCCAGACCGCGAGCGGAAATTCTTCAGGATGCTTGCCGTCGATGATCTCGTCGGCCGCCTGCATGATCGCCTTCGCCTTGTTTTCGTCGAGCACGCCAAGACCCTGGTTGACCTCGGCGGCGGCGCGCTTGATGACCGCCAGCGCAGTGATCAGTTCGGGCGATTGCTTTTCGGACGAAATGCGGAAATTCTGCAGCGAGCGCTGGGTCTGCGCGCCCCATAGACGAGCGTTCGGTACGGCGATTTCACCGAACGTATCGCGCTCCATTCGTACGTCTTCAGCCATGGTTTAACTCCGCTTCTCAAAGTTCTGCGTTGACAGGCAATAAGGAGAATAGACCCGTTAGCGCGTTCCGGTAAAAACCCGCCTGGGGGTCGAAGATATAGGTGCGGCGCGTGCCGTCTTCGACGTCGGTCCAGACGAGCGGCGAGAGGGGCGCACCGATCGAGCGCAGATAGGCGAGTTGCGCCGCGTCGGCGAGCGTGACGCGGTAGCTGGCTTCGGGCGCAATGGCGCGTTCGAAGATCTGCGCGACCTGTTCGGCGAGTGCCGGGCTGTGGATGACCAGCGTCTGCTCGGTGTTCAGATTTGCTGAGCGCGGATCGAGATTCATCGAGCCGATCACCAGGATCTTGTGATCGATGACATAGGTCTTTGCGTGCAGGCTGGCTCGCGAGCTGGATCCGCCGAAACCGACGCGCCGCTCCCTCTGCTGCGATTTGAATTCATACAATTCCACGCCCTGTTGCAGCAGCGGTACGCGGAAGGGGCTATAGCCGGCCTGCACCGCTACCGCATCGGTCGCGGCGAGCGAGTTGGTCAGCACCGCGATGCGCACGCCACGATGCGTCAGTTCGCCGGCCGCCTTGACGCCGTTCTCGTGCGGTACGAAGTAGGGCGAAATGATCAGAAAATCTTTCTGCGCGTCGTGCATCAGCTCGCCCAGCCGCTGCATCGGTGGGCTGACGTAGTCCGGTGACGGATGTTCGATTTTCTCCGGCAGATCCGCCTTGAATTCGGCCGGCGCCCACGTCAGGCCAAGTTGATCCTGGGCAATCTGCGTGGCGAGCGGCGTAGCGTTCAGCGGTTTCGCGTTGTACGGGTCGGCGTTGGTGCGCCAGTGCTGGCGTAAATCATCGCGCGTCTGGTCGAGTTCCTTCGCATCGAACTTCTGCTTGTTCAAAGCCCGCAGCGGATAGGCGATGCTGCTGTTCCAGTAGTCGTCGAAACTGGCGGAGACGTCGGCGACGACCGGGCCGGCGGCCAGCACGTCGAGGTCGCGGAACTGCAGCGTTTCGCTCGCGCTGAAATATTCGTCGCCGAGATTGCGGCCGCCGACGATAGCCAACTGGTTGTCGGTGATCATCGACTTGTTGTGCATGCGGCGCGTGAAATGGCCGATCTGCGTGAACACGTTCGTCGTGCGTTCGAATACGCCTTCCTGCGCGCTGCCGAACGGATTGAAAACACGGACCTCGATGTTGTCGTGCGAGTTCAGACCCGCCATGGTCTGGTCGATGTCCTTGAAGTTCAGATCGTCGACAAGCATGCGCACTCTCACGCCGTGATCGGCCGCATAGAGCGCTGCGCCGAGCAGCAGCTTGCCGGTGGTGTCCTCGTTGGCGATGTAGTACTGCATGTCGAGGGTTTTCGTCGCCGCGCGTGCGAGCGCAATGCGCATCTGCAAGGCGTCGGTGCCGCTAGCGAGCACCCGGAAACCGGTCTGACCCGGGTGCGCGGCTTCGAGTGGCGCAAGGGCCGTGTGAAGCGGCGTTGTTTCAGTGGCGGGCAGTGCGTGGGTGACCGGACGGTCGAATGCGGTGGCGGGCGGCTTGGTCGCGCAAGCGGTCAGAAATGCCGTTGCGCAGCACAGCAGGAAGAAATGTCTCCTCGTCTCCCAAGAAGAGGTCTTCCTGCTGGGTGTGCGGAACGCGCACTTGCGGTGCGATGCGGTCTGATCTTGATCTTGATCTTGATTTTGATGCCACGACACGCTGGCTCTCCCTGGTTTGCACGCTTCTCATCGCGGCAGCGCGGGTAGCGCGCTTACGCTGTCGAGAAATGCATTCTAAGGGGAATCAGGCGTGTGGGCTTTCGATCTTCCGTGTAGCTACCGGGGCGCGTCGCAGGTTCGTGATTACCCGCGCTCGACGTTCAAGGCGCGCTCGCCATCCGGATGCGTCGATCCTTTCGCGGGACGTCCTGCCCAATGCCCCGCGAGCAGCGAGCCGGACAGGTTATGCCACACCGAAAACAACGCGCCCGGCAACGCCGCGATCGGCGTGAAATACAGCTTGCCGAGTGTTGCCGCGAGTCCCGAGTTCTGCATACCCACTTCGATAGCGAGCGTGCGGCAGACGGCTTCGTCGAAGCCGAGCAGACGGCCGCCCCAGTAGCCGCCGAGCAAGCCGATACCGTTGTGCAGCACCACGCCCAGCATGACCACGAGGCCCACCGACGCGATGCTCTTCTGCGTGCCGCCCACCACCGCGCCGATGATCAGTACGATCGCGACCATCGAAATCAGCGGCAAGATCGGTTCGATCTTGCGCACCGCCTTGTTGAACAACTGATTGACGATGAGGCCGACCACGATCGGCAGCGCGACGATCTGCAGGATGCTCATCAGCATGCCGTGCACGTCGACGGCAATCGATGCATCCACATAAAGACGCGTGAGCAGCGGCGTCGCGAATACGCCGACGAGCGTCGACAACGCGCTGATCGTCACCGATAGCGCCACGTCGCCGCGCGCCAGATAGATCATCACGTTCGACGCCGTGCCGCTTGCCACGCTGCCTACCAGTACCATGCCGGCGGTCAGATCTGGCGGCATGCGCAGTGCCTTGGCGATGACCCATGCGGCGAGCGGCATCACGAGGTAATGCAGCACGATGCCGGCAACGACCGGTGCGGGTCGCGTGAAGACGCGCTGGAAATCGGCCACCGAGAGCGTGACGCCCATGGCCAGCATGATGATCGTCAGGAGTGTGGTGACGTGCGGCGCAACACCGGTGAACGAGGCGGGCGAGAAGTATGCGGCAATCGAAACGAGCACGGCCCAGAGCGGAAATAAACGGGTGACGCGGGCAAGCATGACGGGTGGTCCTTGGTTATGTTTTATAGCGAGATTCGGTGGTCGGTCGGGTGGCATGCCGTGAGGCGCGGTGCATGCTCGGAGCGCCGCTCGCGAGGAGCGGCGGATGCTGGCGGCGGGTGTCGGGCCGCCAGGCGGCGCGGGCCTTCGTGAGGCGCGCGCGTGGCATCGCGCGGGTGCGCGCGGTTTTGCCAGAGGGCGCATTTTACCGTTCGCTGCGCGCTTGCCGGGAAACGATGGTTGCGGGCGCAACCATCCGCGACATGCCGGGTTAAGGCCGACTGCAGGCTCACCTCAGGTGACTTCAGGTGACTTCAGGTGACTTCAGGCCGAAGGGGCAGGCGGCGTGCCCGGCATAACCGGCACGCGCCGCAAGCTCAGTTTGTGAAAGCGCAGCGTCATCAGAAGCGCGACGCTCGCGAGGCCGGCCGCGAGTCCCCACCACAAACCACGCGCGCCCAGCCCGAAGTGAAATGCCATTACGTAACCGGTCGGAAAGCCGATGACCCAGTAGCCGAACGTCGCGGCGATCATCGGCACGCGCGTGTCCTTCAGACCGCGCAGGCAACCTGAACCGACCGTCTGCATGCCGTCGACGATCTGGAAGATCGCCGCCACGCCGAGCAGCGAACTCGCCAACGTCACCGTCGCGGCGTTGGCCGGGTCGTCGAGATGCAGATAGAGGCCAACGATCCAGTGCGGCGCGGCGATCAGCACGATGCCCGACAGCGTCATGAAGCCGACGCCGAGCGCGAGCGCGACGAAACCCGCGTGGCGCGCGGCGAGCGGCTGGCCGGCGCCGGACCAGTAGCCGACCCGCACATTGGCTGCCTGACCGATCGCGAGCGGCACCATGAAGGCCACCGAGGCGACGTTCAAGGCGATCTGATGCGCGGCCAGTTGCGACTCGCCGAGCAGGCCGACCATCAGGCCAGTGGCGAGGAACAGCGTCGATTCGACGCCATAGGTGATCGCGACCGGCCAGCCGATGCCGAACAACTCGCCCATCAACGGCACGTTCGGCCGCGTCGCGACGACGAAATGTTTATAGCGTGGCCGCAGATGCAACAGGGCCATCAGCACGAGCGCGCTCAGCCAGACGGTGATCGAGGTGGCCGCCGCCGAACCGAGAAAGCCTAAGCGAGGCAGTCCGTAGACGCCGTGAATCAGCCCGTAGTTGAGAAAGCCGTTGACGAACACACTGATGAGCGACACCCACAGGAGCCGCTTGGCCGCGCCAATGGCCGGCAGGAACGAGCGCATCAGGCCGACGCCGATCAGACTGCCGAGCGAACCCCAGCGCAGCACCGCCGCGTATTCGCCGACGTTGTGCGCGAGCAGCGCGGGTTCGCCGAAGGCCAGCAGGATCGGCGTGGCGAACGACAGCAGGAAGAACGCGGGCACCGACAGCAGCACCGACAGCACAAAGCCGGTCCAGTAGATATGCGGCACGCGGCCTTCGTCCTGCGCGCCGCGCGCATGCGACACGCTGACGCTGACGGAGGTAAGCACGCCCTGCAGCAGCGTCACCACAACGAAGAACAGATTGGCGCCGAGGCCGCCGGCGGCGAGCGCGTCGGGGCCGAGCGAGCCGAGCAGGATCGTGTCGGTGACGCCCATCGCCATTTGCGAAAGTTGCGCGATGGCGAGCGGCGCGGCGAGCCGGGCGGTATCGGCAGCGTGGCGGGTCAGGGTCGGCGGCCGGGCGGCCACCCGGGTGAAGCCGGATTGAGTCATGGAGCGCTTGGAAGCGGAAGGGGCGACAGCGTGGCGGAGGGCGCAGCCCGGCCGATTCGCGGGGCGTGCGTGCTGCCGGTGAGCCAGCGATGCGGCGAAATGCGCGGGCTCACCGGAGCGTAGGGCGGCTGTCAGCCGATTGTTTGTCTGTCGAAACTGACAGCTTATTGCTTAGGCGCGGGGATGTCGATGGAATGGGCACGATTTTGGTGCGCGCGGTCCCCCGAGTTTTCGGACTCGGCGCGTCAGGCCTCGTGCACCGCGATGCGCGTATCGCCCAGCAGCACGACCTGGCCCGCGCGGATTTTGCAGGTTTTACGCGTTTCGACCCGGCCGTCGACGGTCACCGCGCCGTCCGCGACCATCATTTTTGCCGACCCGCCGCTGTCCGCAAGCCCCGTTATCTTCAGGAGATTGTGCAGTTCGACGTAGTCGCCGGTCAGTGTGAAATCAAGGTTGGGCATGGCGTTTGCGCCTTCAAGCAAAGGGTTCGCATCATAAGCCACAAGCTTGCCCTAATGAATAGTCGGCGCGTAGTCCGTGTACTGTCGGAGCGTTTTCGGGCGATTGCAAGCAGATGTTATGTAGTTGTCAGAAAATGAAACGTTCCGTAACACCGGTCGTCTATTACGAACTTCACTCGTAAAGTGCGGGTCTGTAGGAAAGCTTGCTGGATTTTTCCCGGCAACGAATAGACCGGGCGAGGTGCGCATGGCATGAAGCACACGTCAATGTGCCGCACCGGATACGGCGCCCGCGTCACAACAACCTTAGAGAGGATTTAGCCATGACTCAGATTCGTACGCTCCTGATCGGTACCGCCCTGACTGCTTTTGCTGCTACCGCGGCGTTCGCGCAGACCGCGCAACCGGCCGCCGGTGTGAACGGCCAGGCACAGGTCCAAACCCAAGGCGCCGACGTCGCGCCTGCGGCTCCGGCCGCGCAAGGTGTGCAGCCGGTGACGCCGGCGCCGACGCGTCTGACGGCATCGGGCTCGACCGATCCGCTGGTGCAGAAGCGCGACGCCAACGCGCAGGCTAACGCCGAATACAAGGCGTCGAAGAAGGCGTCCAAGGCGGAGTTGGCGCAACAGCAAAAGACTGCCAAGTCGCAGTACAAGCAGCAGGTGCGCGACGCCAAGATCAACCAGAAGGCTGACAAGCAGACAGCCAACAACGAAATGAAGATGAACATGCAAGGCCAGGCGTCCGATCAGGACAACGGCGCCGACGTGAAGCACTAAGCCTGAGTTGTTCTGATGAACCACAAGGCGTGGCGACAAGCTTAGCCGCTGCCTCAACCAGCCTTGCCGCGGGGCGTCGTGAACGTCTCGCTGTGTCTTGGCAATGAAACGGCCCGGAGCGCGTATGCGTCCGGGCCATTTCTTTTGGGATGCGGGACGGAAAAAAGGGTCGCTTGTCTCCGATACTTGTATGGATATACAGTATGCGTCGCCGCGTCAATTCCACCTCAGGCCCGAATCCAC
Source organism: Paraburkholderia aspalathi (assembly GCF_900116445.1). Lineage (GTDB taxonomy): Bacteria > Pseudomonadota > Gammaproteobacteria > Burkholderiales > Burkholderiaceae > Paraburkholderia > Paraburkholderia aspalathi. The sequence continues at coordinate 150,697 of NZ_FPBH01000020.1, read as the reverse complement.
TGTGCTCTCCGTCGCTGAATCTTCGCCTCCGTCTGCTTCCGGTACAGATAACGATACCGCCGCCTGGCTGGCAAAGCTCAACGACGCGCAACGCGAAGCCGTCGAATATGGCGCAGACAGCCCTAACGCGCCGCCGGGCGCGCTGCTGGTGATCGCGGGGGCCGGCTCCGGCAAGACCAACACACTGGCGCACCGGGTCGCCAATCTGGTGGTGAAGGGCGCCGATCCGCGCCGTATTCTGCTGTTGACCTTCTCACGCCGCGCCGCGCTCGAAATGACCCGCCGTGTCACGCGCATCGCCGGAGCGGCGCTCGGTACGCGGGCTGCGCTGGCGCAAGGGCTGACCTGGTCCGGGACCTTCCACAGCGTCGGCGCGCGGCTTTTGCGCGAATACGCGGACCTGATCGGCCTCGCGCCCGCCTTCACGATTAACGACCGCGAGGATTCCGCCGACCTGATGAATCTCGTGCGCCACGAGCTCGGTTTGTCGGCGAAAGAGCGGCGCTTTCCGGCTAAAGGCACCTGCTTTGCGATTTACTCGCGCGTGGTGAACACCGGCGCGTCGCTTGCCGACGTGCTCAACAGTGCCTTTCCCTGGTGCCGCGAGTGGGAAGCCGATTTGCGCATGCTGTTCGCCGCATACGTCGAAGCCAAGCAGAAGCAGAGCGTGCTCGATTACGACGATTTGCTGCTCTACTGGTCGCATATGGCCGTGGAGCCGGCGATCGCGGCCGATCTGTCGGCGCGCTTCGATCACGTGCTGGTCGACGAGTATCAGGACACCAACCGCCTGCAGGCGTCGATCCTGCTCGCGCTGAAACCCGACGGCCGCGGCCTGACCGTGGTCGGCGACGACGCCCAGTCGATCTATTCGTTTCGCGGCGCGACCGTGCGCAATATTCTCGACTTCCCGGCGCACTTCAATCCGCCTGCGAGGCAGATCACGCTTGAGCGCAATTACCGCTCAACCGGGCCGATTCTGGCGGCGTCGAACGCGGTGATCGAGCTCGCCAGCGAGCGCTATACGAAGAATCTGTGGACCGACAAAGCGTCGGCGCAGCGCCCGCGTCTGGTGACGGTCGCCGACGAAGCGGATCAGGCGCGCTATATCGCCGAACAGGTGCTCGAAGCGCGCGAGCAGGGCATGAAGCTCAAGTCACAGGCGGTGCTGTTTCGCGCCGCGCATCACAGCGCCGCGCTCGAGATCGAACTGACCCGGCGCAACATTCCGTTCGTGAAGTTCGGCGGCCTGAAGTTTCTCGATTCGGTGCACGTCAAGGATGTGCTCGCAGTGCTCCGCTGGGCGGAGAATCCGCGCGACCGTGTCGCGGGTTTTCGCGTCGTGCAATTGCTGCCGGGCATCGGCCCTGCCACCGCTGCGAAGGTGCTGGACGAGGTTGTGGCGCGGGCGCGTGACGGCGATCCGGCCGATTTCACCCACAGCGCCGGTGGCGCGCTGGCCGCCTTTGCGCCGCCCGCTCGCGCGCAGGAGGACTGGCATCCGTTCGTCAAGCTGATGTCGAGCGTGTACGGGCGGCAGACGCCGTGGCCCGCCGAGTTCGAGATGGTGCGGCGCTGGTACGAGCCGCATCTCGAGCGCAATCACGAGGACGCGGCGATCCGTCATGCGGATGTGCTGCAGATGGAAAGCATCGCGGGCACCTATGCGTCGCGCGAACGCTTCCTGACCGAGCTGACGCTCGATCCGCCCGACGCCACCAGTGACGAATCGGGCGTGCCTTTGATCGACGAGGACTACCTGATCCTGTCCACGATCCATTCGGCGAAAGGTCAGGAGTGGCGCAACGTGTTCGTGCTGAATGGCGTCGACGGTTGCATTCCGTCCGATCTCGGCACGGGCAGTGAAGAGGAAATCGACGAGGAACGCCGCCTGTTATACGTAGCGATGACGCGCGCGAAGGAAGACCTGCATATCGTCGTGCCGCAGCGCTTTGCGTGCACAACCAGACGCATATGGGTGACCGTCATGTGTGGGCGTCGCGCACGCGCTTCATTCCGGCGCATCTGATGCCTTTGTTCGACGCCTACGCCTGGCCGCGCGTGCCCGTGCCGAGCGCGCCGACAGCGGCGGGACTGGCCGCGGCGGCGCAGGCGAAGATCGAGATCGGCGCGAAGCTCAGAAAGATGTGGGACTGAACCTGCTTTTACCGCGACTGCCGTTGTTGCTGTTGCGGCGCCGGACGCGGCGGCACAAAGAAATTGCGTAGCCAGGCGGCGAGGCGTGAGAACACGTCATACGGTTCTTCGACGAAGATTTCCGGCTTCAGCAGACGCAGATATTCCATGATCTGCTGCGCTTCCTGTTTCTGGAACGAGCCGTGCGAAATGCCGAGGCGCAGGAGTCCGCGCAGTTCGCCGAGCTTTTCGCGCGCCGTGCTACCCACGCTCGTTTCGCACGCCACTTTCGCTTCGTAGACGCGCTGACGCAGCGATTCCACCAGACGCCAGGCCGGCGTCTGCATAACTTCCTCGAGCGCCTGAATGTCCTGCGCGGCGCTCTTGATCTGCGCCGCGAGCGGATCGATCAGCACTGCGTCGCCTTCCGCTTCCTTGACGATGGCCGCCGCCCAGTCGCGGCACTGCTTGGTGAGCTCTTCCGGCGTCCATTCCGAGCGGGCCGCAAAGCCGAAACCGAATTCTCCCGCCTGCCTCATCAGAATCGCGACGACGTCCGGGAATTCCTTGTCCAGCGTGCGTTTTGCCCATGCGTACTGGCCACCCTGCAACATCCGCTGAACCGCGTGTTCGGTTAGCGGCACCATGTTGTCGAGCAGCTTGGCGCGCAAAAAATCCTCAAACGACGGCGTCGCGAACTGCGGATCGAGCTTCAGCGAAACCCGCAGAAAAGCGTCGAAGTCCTTGCGCAGCGTCGCAATGGTCTCGTCTTTGAGCGTGAGGGTGATTTGACCCATGTGTTATCCCGTTTGGTCCTGCCGCGCTGCATTGTCATGTCGGCGGTTCGCGCACTAACCCCGTGAGACGCGACGCCCGTGCTGGCGCGGTTGAATCCTGCCTGTTGCCGCGTAACCAGCGGGACGTATCCCGATGAGCGGACCTCGACTTCATATCGGCGGATTCAGGGAAAACTTAAGGGTGTGGGGGGCGTTGGCGACGGCTTTAGAGGGATGCGTCGCCTGCGAGGGCAGCGCGCGGCGGGGAGCGCCCTGTGGCGAGGCCGCCGCGCCTGGCGTCTATGGCAACGTGGGCGCCGTTTGCGCGGGATGTCGGCCTCGAGCAGCGCTATGAGCTGCGCCTATTTAAGCACAACGCCTTGCCAGACAAAAAAGACTGTCAGACCGACCGCAATGGTCAGGAGCGGTCGCCGCGTCAGTGCGCTGACGACGATGGCGGCCAGCGCCCCGACCAGTTGCGGATTGCGCCAGGTCAGTTCGGCGTCGGCGCCGTGCGGCGAAACCGCCATCGGGACGATGATCGCCGTCAGCACGGTAACGGGCACGAAGCCGAGCGCGGTGCGCACGAGCGGCGGAAACACCAGCCGGTCGCCGAGCACGAAGACGGCGGCGCGGATCACCCACGTAATGGCGGCCATGCCGAGGATCAGAACGACGTAGTTCATCGCGATGCCTCCATGGTTTCCTTCGAGGTTTTCCGCGGGGCGTCCCGGCGGGGGCCCTGTGGGCTTTCACGCGACGCTGCTCGCGAGGATTCGGGATTGCCCCGCGCGCCTCGCCCAAAGCGCGGCGCCGACAGCAGGACACCGATTGCGACGCCCGCGAACACGGCGCCGAGCAGGCCGAGCTTGTACGGCCACGCCTGCCAGAAGAAAGCCAGCGTGCCCGCGGTCGCGGCCGCCGCGATATAGCGCACTGCGACGAGCTGCGGCACGACGATCGCGATGAACGTGGCGACCATCGCAAAATCGAGCCCGAGCGACTGCAGGCCCGGAAAGGCAGCGCCGAACAGCAGGCCGGCGACGGTCCAGAGCTGCCAGTTCAGGTACATGGCCAGACCCGCGCCAAAGAAGTAGTGCGGGCCGACCGTGCCGGGCTCGCGATGCCGGTAATGTTCCCACGCGACCGCGAAGACTTCGTCGGTGAGCAGCGCGCCGAGCGCCCAGCGCCAGCGCGAGGGCAGGTGCGCGACGTGCGGCGCGAGCGTCGCGCTATACAGCACGTGACGCAGGTTGACGACGAGCGTGGTCGCCCAGATCACCGCAAAACTCGCGTGGCCGGCGATCAGGCCCAGCGCGATGAATTGCGCCGAACCGGCGAACACGACGAGCGACATCAACTGCCCGTGCCATAGATGCAGCGGGCCGGATGCGACCAGGGTGCCGAAGATCACGCCGAAGGGCGCTGCGCCGACCATCATCGGGATGATGTCGCGCGCGCCGGCGGTGAATTCTTTTAAGTGGCCTGCGCTTGAGGGCTGGCCTGGGTTGGAATGGGTCAATCTTGCCTCCTTGATTCGGGAAGCATAGCGACTGGTGGCGGACGGGGCTTGTACGTTCTTGCGGTGGTCTTGCGGTAGGTGGGGGCGAAGCGTGCGTCAGTTGCCTTGCCAGCGCCCCGGCGGCACGCCGAACATGCGGCGGAAATGGCGCGTGAAATGGCTTTGATCCGTGAAACCGCTCGCCGCGGCGACATCCGTTACGGAAACGCCCGCTCGCAATGGCGCGAGCGCGCGCTGCAAGCGCACCTGGTTGCGCCATGCGTGGGGCGGCAATCCGGTGGTCTGCGTGAAAAGGCGCGCGGCGTGGAAGGGCGAGAGTCCCGCTGCCCGCGCGACTTCGGCCAACGTGACAGCTTCGGCGAGGTCGCCGGTCAGGCGCTCCTGCATTGTCGCGACGCGGGCGTCGTCGGCGGCGAGGCGCCACGCTTCCGGCTGCGTTTGCGCGTAGCGGACCAGCAGGGTGGACAACGCGTCGAGCATCGCGGCCTCGGCGGCGAGCGGATCATCGCCGGCCTCCAGCAGACAGTGCGCACGTGCCAGCCGCTGCGCCAGATCGGGATCGCGGATGACGCCCGGCGCGAACCACGGCAATGCTTGCGGCTTGCCGGCAACGTCGTTGGCAAGCTCGTGAATGAAATCCACCGGCGCATACATCACGCGATAGCGCCAGCCCGCTTCGACAGCCTTGGAACCCGTGTGCAGTTCGCCGGGATTGATGATCGGCACGCTGCCCGCTTCGGCGACATAGTCCGAACCGAGGTACCGATAGCCCTCGGCTCCCGCGACGATCACGGGAATCGTGTACGCGTCGTGCCAATGCGGCGAGAACTCGTGATCGTGATATTCCGCCGTGAGCAGATCCGCGCCGGGCAAAAGCGGCGTGCGCCAGTAGCGGGCGGAATCCTGGAAACGATGGGCGGTCATGGTGAAAGTCTGGCGATCCTGCGGTCCGGCATGACCGGTCAGTGTAGCGCGCCGCGGCCGTTGCGGTCACGCATGCGTGTACGTTCTTGCGTAGTGAGCGTGGCCGCGGGGCGGCGATTACTTGACAGGAATCGTCGTGCCGGCCGGCATCGGCACGGCGCTCACGCTGTTTTTCGCGCTGCCGCTGACTACACGATCGCTGTACGTCATGTACACCAGCGTGTTGCGCTTCGCGTCGACCACTCGCACCACATGCAGCGATTTGAAGATCAGCGACATGCTGACCGAGAACACATCGGATTGCTGCTTCACGGGGCCGGTGAAATGAATCGCTCCCACTTGCCGGCAAGCGATCGATGCTTCGGTCGGATCTTCGGCGATGCCGAGCGTGCCCTTGACGCCGCCCGTGCGTGCCCGCGAGACATAGCAGGTCACGCCCTGGACGAGCGGATCGTCATAAGCCTCGACGACCACGCGGTCGGAGCCGGTAATGCGGAAGTTGGTATTGACGCTGGCGACTTCTTCGCTGTGAACGAGTGGGATGGAAAGGGCTGTGGCGGCTGCAAGCGCAAGGCGCATCACGGTGGGTTTCATGGGAGGGCCGGGAATGAGTGCTTGGGTTGGGCGCGAGAGATCCGCGCCGATAAAGCACCATCGTATAACGGTGTGGCCGCCAGAGGGTCAGTGCAAATGCGCCAGGTCATGCGCTATCTTCCGGCCGGAGCCGACCACGTCGCCCCTCGATTCAAGCCACCGGATCCGGCATTGAAATAGGGCAGACCAAAAGGCCAGACCAAAAGGCCAGACCAAAACAAAAAGGCCCGCACGAATGCGGGCCTTTCAAATTTTTGGCTCCTCGACCTGGGCTCGAACCAGGGACCTACGGATTAACAGTCCGGCGCTCTACCGACTGAGCTATCGAGGAACAGCAGTACAACTTGATCTACATAAAAAAGCCCGTATTGGTTAACGGGCTTTTGCAATTCTTGGCTCCTCGACCTGGGCTCGAACCAGGGACCTACGGATTAACAGTCCGGCGCTCTACCGACTGAGCTATCGAGGAACAGAACAACAAACAGCAGAGAAGCGAAATTGTAGGAGGTGACTAGACGCCTGTCAATACCCTGCATTCATCTCGATTTGGTCCGAATGCAACGGCAGGGGCGGGCGCGGCGCCGCTCAGCGTACGAGCAGGGCCAGCTTTTCCTTCACGTCCTTGAATTCGTCGGCTTCCGGCAGCGGCGCTTTGGTCTTGGTGATGCTCGGCCAGTTCTTCGCGAGATCGGCATTCAGCTCGGTGAAGTGCTGCTGGTCGCCCGGCACGTCTTCTTCGGCATAAATGGCGTTCACCGGGCATTCGGCCACGCACACGGCGCAGTCGATGCATTCATCGGGGTCGATCGCGAGGAAGTTGGGACCTTCGCGAAAGCAGTCCACCGGGCACACATCGACGCAGTCGGTATAGCGGCACTTGATGCAGCTTTCGGTCACAACGTGAGTCATTCAGGCAGCTCCTGCATGCGGAATCAGGGGAGGCGAAACGCCAAAAGCGCTATTGTAACGTAACGTCAAGAGCCGCATGCAGCATCGGGCAACGGCTTTTATACGTTTTTGTGATTAGTTTATGGCGTCCGGCGAGCGCCGCCCGCCGACGCGCTGAATCCGGATGCATTCGGGTAACATGCGTCAGGTTGGCGCGCACGGGGCGCGCCGCACGCGCATGGGTTGACGCGGTTGGTCGAGCCAAGCCTTCCGTTTTTCCTGCAGTCCAGTTCGCACCATCATGATTATTACTTCGCTGCTCGACACCGATCTGTACAAGTTCACGATGATGCAAGTGGTGTTGCATCACTTTCCCGCGGCGAATGTCGAGTACCGGTTTCGCTGCCGCACGCCGAATGTCGACCTCGTGCCGTATATCAGCGAGATTCGCGACGAAGTGCGCAAGCTCTGCGATCTGCGCTTCACCGACGACGAGCTCGACTACCTGCGGCGCATGCGCTTCATCAAGGGCGACTTCATCGAGTTTCTCGCCCTGTTCCATCTGAACGAGAAATACATTTCGATTTCCCCCTCGCCGAAGGGCAATGGTGAAATCGACATCGAGATCAAGGGGCCGTGGCTGCACACGATCCTGTTCGAGATCCCGATGCTCGCGATCGTCAACGAAGTCTACTTCCGCAACACCCAGCAGAAGCCTGACTACAGTGAAGGGCGCGGCCGTCTCGTCGAGAAGATCAAGCTGCTCGGCGCCCGCCCGGAATTCGCCGACTGCAAGATTGCCGACTACGGCACGCGCCGCCGCTTCTCGAAGCAATGGCACGAAGAAGTGATTCTCACGCTGAAAGACGGCCTCGGCGAACAATTCGCCGGCACCAGCAATGTCTTTTACGCGATGAAGCACAGCCTCACGCCGCTCGGCACGATGGCGCATGAATACCTGCAGGCGTGTCAGGCGCTCGGTCCGCGGCTGCGCGATTCGCAGATCTTCGGCTTCGAGATGTGGGCGAAGGAGTATCGCGGCGACCTGGGTATCGCACTGTCGGACGTGTACGGCATGGAAGCCTTCCTGCGCGACTTCGACATGTACTTCTGCAAGCTGTTCGACGGCGCGCGCCACGATTCCGGCGACCCGTTCGACTGGGGCGAGCGCCTGCTCAAGCACTACGAGGCGAACCGCTGCGACCCGCGCACGAAGATCCTCGTGTTCTCCGACGCACTCGACATTCCGAAGGTGCTGCAACTGTACGAGCGTTTCCGCGGCCGCTGCAAGCTGGCATTCGGCGTAGGAACGAATCTGACAAACGACCTGGGCTACAACCCCTTGCAGATCGTCATCAAGATGGTTCGCTGCAACGGTCAGCCGGTGGCGAAACTGTCGGATTCGCCGGGCAAGAACATGTGCGACGACAAGGCCTATCTCGCGTATCTGCGTCAGGTGTTCGGCATTGCGCAACCCGAGGAAGACGCGGCGAAGTAAGGTGGCGTCTGCGCGGCGCGTGTGTCGATGTCTTGTGCCGATATTCTGTTGGGATCTCGCAGAGATCGTGCTCGCCGCGTGGCCGATACGCTGCCTTAGGCCGTTCGGCCAGGGTGTTCCCGCGCAGGGTGGCCGGTATAATTCCCGCCATATCGCACGGCTGTCGACACGAGGATTTCGCATATGGACACATCGATTGCCCGCCGCAACATCCTGGCGCGCATCCGCGCGGCACAAGGGCGCGAGCCTGAGCCCTCCGCTGCCGAGCGCGAGGCGGCTGCGGATTATCTGGCGCGCCATCCCGAGGGGCCGCGTCCGGAGATGCCGGCCGATCTGACTACGCGCTTCATCGAAGAAGCGCAGAGAATGGCCACCACGGTCGACACGGTCGACTCGCTGGGAGACGTGCCTTCCGCCGCGCATCGCTACCTCACTGAACACGCTTTGCCGCTGCAAGCGATCGCATGGCAAACCCTGCAAGATCTTCAATGGGCCGAAGCCGGCCTTCACGTCGAATTCCGCAAACCTGAAGACGGCGACGTGGTCGGTCTCACTGGCTGCTTCTGCGCGACTGCGGAGACGGGCACGCTTGTTCTGTTGTCCGGACCGGAAACCTACGCATCGGCAGGCTTGCTGCCGGAAACGCATATTGCAATCGTGCCGGCTTCGCGCATCGTCTCAGGACATGAAGAGGCGTTTGGGCTGATCCGCAGCGAACGCGGTGAACTTCCGCGCGCGGTCAATTTTGTCTCCGGGCCGTCGCGCACCGGCGATATCGAACAGACTATCGTGCTTGGCGCACATGGGCCGTATCGGGTGCATGTGATCGTCGTGCGTGGCGCTTGAGCGTGGCGAGCGGCCAGGCCTTCGGCCGCGCACCGTCACTCGCGCAAATAAGGACTTCAAGAATATGAAACGACATGCCGTGTGGGCGAGCATGACGCTCGCTGCTGCTCTGACGTTGGCCGGGTGGCCTCAACTAGCATCGGCGGCTACGCTTGACGGCGCGACGCTGTCGGCGATGTGGGGCCTGCCGTTTGCGGGCGTGCTGTTGTCGATCGCGGTGTTTCCGTTGGTCGCACCGGCATTCTGGCATCACCATTTCGGCAAGATCGCGGCAGCGTGGGCACTGCTCTTCCTGGTGCCGTTTGCGCTTACCTTCGGCACGGGCGTCGCATTCGGAACCTTGGTGCACGCGGTGCTCGAAGAATACATTCCGTTCATCGTGTTGCTGACGGCGCTTTATACGGTCGCGGGCGGCATCTGCGTGCGCGGCAATCTGCATGGCACGCCGCGCCTGAATACTGCAATTCTCGCGCTCGGCACGCTATTGGCCAGCATCATGGGCACGACGGGTGCGGCGATGCTGCTGATCCGCCCATTGCTGCGCGCTAACGACAATCGCAAGCACGTCGTTCATGTGGTGGTGTTCTTCATCTTTCTGGTCGCGAATGCGGGCGGCTCGTTGTCGCCGCTTGGCGATCCCCCGCTCTTCCTCGGCTTCCTGCAAGGCGTCAGTTTCTTCTGGACCACCACGCATCTGGCGGTGCCGATGCTGTTTGTCTGCGTCGTGCTGCTGGCCGCGTTCTATGCGTTGGATTCGTACTATTTTCATCGGCGTGAAGAAGAGCGTTCGCGCTTTCTCGATCCGACGCCGGATTCGCCGCCGCTAGGCGTCGACGGCAAGATCAACTTCGTGCTGCTCGCTGCCGTGATTGCGCTGGTGCTGATGAGCGGACTCTGGAAGTCAGACATCGTGTTCGACGTTTTCGGTACGCACGTCGCGTTGCAAAATGCCGTGCGCGACGTCGCGCTGATCGGCGTCACCTTGCTCTCGCTGGCGTTGACGCCGCGCGCGGCACGCGCCGGCAATGACTTCAACTGGGCACCGATCGAAGAGGTCGCCAAACTGTTTGCGGGCATCTTCGTGACGATCGTGCCGGTCATCACAATCCTGCGCGCCGGCGAGGCGGGCGCGTTCGCCGGCATCGTCCATCTGGTCAACCCGTCCGGCCAGCCCCACGACCTGATGTATTTTTGGGCGACTGGCCTGCTATCGTCGTTTCTCGACAATGCGCCGACCTATCTGGTGTTCTTCAACCTGGCTGGCGGCGACGCGCAGACACTGATGACCACTGGCGCCACGACGCTCGCGGCGATCTCGGCCGGCGCGGTGTTCATGGGCGCCAACACGTATATCGGCAATGCACCGAACTTCATGGTGAAAGCGATCGCGGAGTCGCGCGGCGTTCGCATGCCGAGCTTTTTCGCGTATCTCGGCTGGTCGGTTGTGGTGCTGGTGCCGCTGTTTCTCGTCACCGGCTGGCTGTTTTTTTGACGGCTGGTTTCACATTCATCGTGACGCCGAGGTTGTTGGCCTCGACGCGCTATCCGGAGAATTGCAATGCAGAAGATCCTCGTCGCCCGCCCGATCTTTCCCGATGTGATCGAACGGCTCAAACAGTATTTCGATGTCGACTGGCACCAGGGTGAAGTCTTGCCCGCAGACGAGTTGACGCGCCGTCTCGCGGATAAAGACGGCGCGCTGACCGCGGGCGATCCGGTCGGCGCGGCGACGCTCGCCGCGGCGCCGCGTCTGCGTGTGGTGTCGAACATGGCGGTGGGCTACAACAACTTCGACATGGCTGCGTTCAACGCGGCGAACGTGCTCGGCACCAACACGCCGGACGTGCTGAACGAATCGACCGCCGATTTCGGCTGGGCGCTGATGATGGCCGCGGCGCGCCGCATCGCCGAATCGGAGCACTGGCTGCGCGCGGGCAAATGGCAGAAGTGGACCTATGACGGTTTTCTCGGCACCGACCTGTACGGTTCGACACTCGGCGTGATCGGCATGGGCCGGATCGGACAGGCGCTGGCGCGTCGCGCCAAGGGTTTCAACATGCAGGTGATTTATCACAACCGTTCGCGTGTCGCGCCGGAGATCGAGGCGGAGTTGAACGCGCAATACGCGTCCAAACAGGACCTGCTGCAGCGCGCCGATCACGTGGTGCTCGTCTTGCCGTACACGAAGGAAAACCACCATACGATCGGCGCAGCCGAATTCGCGCAGATGAAGCCGACCGCAACGCTCACCAACATCGCACGCGGCGGCATCGTCGACGATGCCGCGCTGGTCGAAGCGCTCCGCACGAAACAGATTGCCGCAGCGGGCCTGGATGTTTACGAAGGCGAGCCGCGTCTGAATCCGGATCTGCTGACGGTGCCGAATGTCGTACTGACACCGCATATCGCCAGCGCGACCGAAGCAACGCGCCGCGCCATGGCGAACCTCGCCGCGGACAATCTAATCGCGGCACTGGGCGAAGGTCCACGTGCCGGCCGGCCGCCGAATCCGATCAACCCCGAGGTCATCGGCAAGGCGCGTTCATGACAATGATTCTGGTGGCGGCCGTTGCCGTGCTGGCGGTCGCCTTGGTCATCGCGTTGGCGTTGCTGATGCGCGGTAGTCGCACTGACGGAAGCGAGCAGTTCGAGATTCTCAGCGAACGTATCGATACGGCGGCGGATGCGCAGTCGCATGCTTATGAGCGGCTCGAGCGGCAACTGCGCAACGACATCACGGAAACGGCGCGCGTCTCGCGCACCGAGCAGAGCAGTGGGTTCGCGCACTTCCAGCAAACGCTGGCATCGCAATTCAGCAGTATGACGACGGTGCAGGGCGGCAAGATCGATGGCTTCGCGCAGCAACTCGACGCCGTGCGTCACAGCTTGCAGCAGCAGGCGCAGCAGGCACGCGATGAGCAGGGGCGCACGCTCAAGCAGTTCGGCGACACGCTGACCCTGCAACTGGGCCAGCTCACCGAGTCGAACGATCGCCGCTTCGCCGAAGTGCGTGCGACCATCGAGCAGCGCCTGAAAGACATCGAGGCGAACAACTCGACCAAGCTCGACGAGATGCGTCGCACCGTCGACGAAAAATTGCACGCCACGCTCGAACAACGCCTGGGCGAATCGTTCAAGCTGGTGTCCGACCGGCTGGAGCAGGTGCATCGCGGTTTGGGTGAAATGCAGACGCTGGCTGCGGGTGTCGGCGATCTGAAGAAAGTGCTCACTAACGTCAAAACGCGCGGCACGTGGGGCGAAGTGCAGCTCGAAGCATTGCTCGAACAACTGCTCACGGCGGATCAATACGCAAAGAACGTCGCGACGATACCGAAGAGCGCCGATCGCGTCGAATTCGCGATCAAACTGCCGGGCCGTGCGGAGGTGGGTGGTCCAGCTACGCCGGTCTGGCTGCCGATCGACGCCAAGTTCCCGCGCGAAGACTACGAGCGGCTGATCGAGGCCCAGGAGCGCGCCGATCCGGTTGCGGTGGAGGAGGCGTCGCGCGCGCTCGAAGCGCGGATTCGCGCCGAGGCACGCACGATTGCAGAGAAGTACGTGTCGCCGCCGCACACCACTGATTTCGCGCTGCTATTTCTGCCGACCGAAGGTCTGTACGCAGAAGTCCTGCGTCGGCCGGGCCTGACGGACCTGCTGCAGCGCGACTATCGCGTGACGATTGCCGGCCCGACCACGCTGACCGCCTTGCTCAATAGCCTGCAAATGGGGTTCCGCACGCTGGCGATCGAGAAGCGGTCGAGCGAAGTGTGGCAAGTGCTCGGCGCGGTGAAAACGGAGTTCGGGAAATTCGGTGACGTGCTGGCCAAGACCAAGGCGCAGCTTGAAACCGTCACGCGTTCGATCGAAGCCGCGGAAACGCGCACCCGCGTCATGAACCGCAAGCTGCGTGACGTCGAGGCGTTGCCGGGTGAAGAGGCGAGCGGGTTGCTCGGCGATGCGCTAACGGGTGTGGATCCCGACGAGCAGTAGAGTCTGACGGTTGGCTCGAACCTAAACTCAGGAAGCGGCGGCTGCGGCCAACTGTTCCAGCGCGTCGCCCGTCAGACGCACGACGCGCCAATCCGGCATCACTGTCGCGCCCAATTTTTCGTAGAAGCTAATGGCCTGCTTGTTCCAGTCGAGCACGGTCCATTCAAAGCGTCCGCATTGCCGCTCGACTGCCAGTGCCGCCAGCCTCGCGAGCATCGCGGCGCCTAGCCCGCTACCGCGCTGACCCGGTTGCACGTAGATATCTTCGAGATATAGTCCGCGCTTGCCGGCGAAGCTCGAGTAATTGTGGAAGAACAGCGCATAGCCGACGATGCGTCCTTCGTTTTCCGCCACCAGTGCTTCGATCGAGGGCCGCGCGTCGAACAGCGCGTCGCGCAATCCGTCTTCGGTCGCGACGAATACGTGCGTGAGACTCTCGAATTCGGCCAGCTCGTACGTCAGCGCGAAGATAGCGCCCGTATCCGCAGGCGTCGCGGCGCGGATCGTGGCGGGCATTACGCTTCTTCCGGCGCGTCGGTCAGTTGGATTTCGATACCGCCAAAGCGCGACGCCACCCAGTTGTAGGCGTGGCACGCAATCCACAGCAGGATGAAGCCGAGAATCGCGTTCAGCAGCAGCGCACTGAACACGGTGCTCAGTTCGACCGAGCCATAGCGGATGAACGCCACCAGCACGCCGAGCAGCACGATCGGCACCGAGAATGTCAGGTACACGAGGATAAGCGCTTTGGCCGTCTGTCCCGGTGCAATGAACGAGATCTGTTTTTTCATGTAAGTCAAACCCGTGTGTCGTAGTGGTAATGGGTAAAGCGTGCAAATGAGGCTGAAAGCGCGGCCGTAAAACGCCGCCACGCAAGCGTTCGGTCAGGCGTCAGATCAGGCCGTCGAACAACATGATATCGACGTGCTCGCCCTCGCCAATATCGGCTTCATCGTGCCCGAGAACGATGAAACAATTTGCTTCGCTCATCGAACTCAGCACGCCGGAGCTTTGCGAGCCGGTCGGCGTGACATGCCATTGGCCGTGCGCATCTTGCCCGGCGACGCCGCGCTGGTATTCGGTGCGGCCGGCGCGCTTGCGGATGGCCTGGCGGCTGGCGGCGCGCAAGACCGGCAGCGGCTGCGGCGTAGCGCCGGACATCAGCAGCAGCGCTTCGCGCACGATCTGGTAGAACGTCACCATCACGGCCACGGGATTGCCCGGCAAGCCGAAGAATAACGCGGGTAGCCCGAGACCCGGATGCGCGCCGGACCAGACGCGGCCAAAAGCGAGCGGCCGGCCCGGACGCATTGCGAGACTCCAGAAGGCGACGTCGCCGAACGTCTGCAGCAATTGCTTGGTGAAATCCGCTTCGCCCACCGAGACGCCGCCCGAAGTCAACACCACGTCGGCGCTGGCTGCGGCGCTGCGCAATGCAGCCTCGAGCGCCGCGGGTTCATCGCGCACCACGCCGAGATCGAGCGTGTCCATGTTCAGGCGCCGAAGCATCGCAAACAGCGTGTAGCGGTTGCTGTCGTACACCGAACCCGGGTCGAGCGGCTCGCCCAGCGAGCGCAATTCGTCGCCGGTTGAGAAAAACGCGACGCGCAGGCGCCGCCGCACGTTGACTTCGCCAATGCCGAGCGAAGCCAGCAAACCGAGGTCCGACGCGCGCATGATGCGGCCGGCGCGTAGCGCGGCATGGCCGCGGGCGAGGTCTTCGCCGGCGAGGCGCCGGTTGGCGCCGGCTCGCAAGGCGTTGGCCGCAAAACGGATCGAGGTGGAATCGGCGCTGCGCTCGACAAGCTCCTGCGGCACGACGGTGTCGCAGTCAGCCGGCATGCAGGCACCCGTCATGACGCGTACGCATTGCGTCGTGTCGACGTGGCCCTGGAACGGATGACCCGCCAGCGCTTTGCCGGCGATCGTCAAATTGACCGTGGATTCACTCGTTGCCAATGCCGCGCTATTGAACGCGTAGCCGTCCATGGCCGAATTGTCGTGCGACGGGACGTTGATCGGCGAAACGATATCGGCTGCGAGCACGCGGCCGAGCGCATCGCGCAAGGGCACGCGTTCGACCGCCGTGACGGGCGTTGCCCATTGACGGACGATCGCCTGGGCGGCCGAAACAGGTAGCGCATGAGGATCGTACTGCGCGACGCAGCTGGAAAATTCGTTAAGCGTGGTCATGAAGGGCTGGACGTCGCGATCGGCGGCGGAAGCGGCTGTTGCCGTGCGGCCGGAGCGGGATTTCAACCGGGGCCTCAGCAACGCTCGAGGTCGGCGAGTTCTTGTAACGAATTGATATTGTAAAACGCGCGCTCGTCGGTAAAGGCGACTTCGACCGTCTTGTGGCGCGCGTACCACGCGCGAACCTTACGCTCGCCGGCGTCGAGAAAGGCCGCCAGGTCGTCGGCGAGACTCGTGCGCAGCAATGCGAACACGGGATGGAGCGAGACGTGGCCTTCGGCGTTCGTGGTCGTGACGGTGGCGATGTCGGCCTGATGCGAGCTCAGTGCCTGCGTGAGATGGGCGGCGAGATCGGCGGGCAGCCCGGGCGTGTCGCAGGGCGCGCTTAGCACGTACGCGGTGCCGGCCGCGCGTAGACCGGCGAGCAGGCCCGCCAGCGGTCCGGGGAAGCCGGGCAGGGTGTCCGCAAGCACCTTGGCGCCGAACGGCGCGCCCAGCGCCGTATAGACCTCAGGGTGACGATTGGCGCTGATCAGGAGGGCGCCGGTTTGCGGTGCGAGCCGCTTCAGCACGTGAGCGGCGAGCGGCTCGCCGTGCAGCGTTTGCAGGCCCTTGTCGACGCCGCCCATACGCACGCCGCGTCCGCCCGCGAGGACCAGACCGGTGATGTGTTCGCGAGCCGGGTTCATGGGCGCGGCCGGTTTAGCCGCCGATGTACGACATTTCCACGCGGCGGGCGTCCTGCGCGCGCGGTGCGGCTGCATTGCTGCCGCGCAATTGTGAATAACGGTCGCCGCGGCCTTGCCAGATTTCGGCGACGGCGGTGGCGATATCGGCATCGCTCGCACCGCTGCGCAGCAGCCCACGCAGATCGTGACCGGACGAGGCGAACAGGCACAGATACAGCTTGCCCTCGGTCGACAGACGCGCTCGCGTACAACTGCCGCAAAACGCGCGCGTCACGCTCGAAATCACGCCGATTTCGCCACCGCCATCCACGTAACCCCAGCGCTGGGCGGTTTCGGCTGCGCTGTGCGCTTCGAGCGGCATGAGCGGGAAATGCTCGGCGATGCGCGTCACGACGTCGGCGGAAGGTAATACCTCGGTCATGTTCCAGCCGTTCGACGTGCCCACGTCCATGTATTCGATAAAGCGCAACACCGCGCCCGAGCCTTTGAAATGCCGCGCCATCGGCACGATTTCGCCGTCGTTGGTGCCACGTTTGACGACCATGTTGACTTTCACCGGCGCGAGTCCCACCGCGTGCGCCGCGGCGATCCCGTCCAGCACGTCGGCGACCGCGAAGTCGGCGTCGTTCATGCGGCGAAACAGGGTGTCGTCAAGCGCGTCGAGACTCACCGTCACGCGGGTCAGGCCGGCGTCTTTCAGGCTGCGCGCCTTACGCTCCAACAGCGAGCCGTTGGTGGTCAACGTCAGATCGAGCGGGCGGCCTTCCGGCGTGGCGAGTTGCGCGAGCCGTTCGATCAGGAATTCCAGATTTTTGCGCAGCAGCGGCTCGCCACCCGTAAGACGGATTTTCTCGACGCCGTGCGCGACGAAGAGCCGCGCCAGCCGTTCGATTTCTTCGAAGCTGAGCAGTGCGCTATGTGGCAGGAAGGCGTAATCCTTGTCGAACACCGCGCGCGGCATGCAGTAGACACAGCGGAAATTGCAGCGATCCGTCACCGAGATGCGCAGATCGCGCAGCGGGCGCGCCAGCGTGTCGTGCAGCGCGCCGCTGGGCGCCTGCACGGGGCCGGTAATGACCGGCACCGCGCTGAGATCGGCAACAGGGATGATGCGTCGGGACATGAATTGCTTCGCTTGATGCTTCGTTTCGGGCTGCTTAAGTGCCGGGCCTGGTGCTGCGACCGGTGCTGCGATTGGAACCTAGATATTCATTCTAGCGGAAATGCATCCGGCGGCTGCCGGCGCCAGGACGCCGTCCGGGTATACGGGGAGGGGCATAAAGCCCGTAATCGGACGGGGCCGCGGCGCCCATAAAACAAAAAGCCCGCCGGTGAGGGCGGGCTTTTTGCCTGGCGGCGGTTCGCTTACTGTGGATGCTTACCGGTTTCCACCATTTGCATCGGCGCGGTTTCGACCGGCGGCAATGCCTTACGCTCGCGACCTACGCGAACCGGCTTGGCCGCTTGCGCAGCCGCTTCCTGCGCGGCCCGCAGCTTGTCGGCGTCGGTGTTCACCCAGACGAGACCGGCTTGTTCCAGCACCGGCTTCAGGGCTTCAGCCGACACACCGGCATTACGTGGCGCTTGCGGCGCAGCAACTGCAACGGGCGTCGGCTCAATTGCTGCCGGTTCAACGACCGCTTCAACTGCCGGTGCGACCCCTGCCGCGACCGGTTGCGCTTCGAAGATATCGGCTTGCCGTGCCGGCTGGGCGGCCGGCGCTTCGACCACTGCTGCCGGAGCCACCGTTTCCACCGGAGCCGGTGCGGCTTGCGCTTCAACTACCGGAGCAACTGCCGGCGCTTCGACCCGAGTTTCAACCGGAGCTTCAAAGCGGGCGACCGGTTCGGCGAGCGAAACCGTCTCGCTGGCAGCCGGCGCAGCTTGCGCGGCTTCAACCGGCGCGGCAACGGCTTGCGCCACCGGCGCTTCCACGGCCTGCTCGACCGCAACCGGTGCAACCGGCGCTTCTGCGACCGGCACAACCGTTTCCGTCTTCGCAGCCTGCTCGGCGGCCAGCGCCGGCGTTTCGGTTACAGCGTGCAGTTCGCTGACCACAACGGTTTCCGTCGCGACAGCAGCAACAACCACTTCCACCGGCTTGACTGCAGCCGCTTCGTTGACTTCAGCCTTGTGCTCGACCGCTTGGTGCGCGGTGCGCACCGGTGCGTCATCGGTCACATTGATGTTGTCGCCTTCACCTTCCGCAACGTCCGCAGCCAGGTTGCCGTTCACGTCTTCTTCACGCTCACGACGACCACCACGACGGCCGCGACGGCGACGACGGCGCTCTTCACCTTCACGCGCCACCGCTTCCTGATCGACCGGCATACCGTTTTCGCCCAGGGCGGTCTGGTTTTGCGCCAGCTCTTCCGCCGTTTGCGCGTCGCTCTGCGTCAGTGCATCTGCGGCTTCCGGCTGCTGCTTGCGGCGTTCGCCACGTTCAGCGCGCTCGCCACGCTCACGGCGTTCGCCGCGTTCCTGGCGTTCACCACGTTCCTGGCGTTCACCACGTTCGGCGCGCGGTGCGCCCTCGACGGTTTCCGCACGATCGCTGCCGCGATTGTCGCGGTCACGGCCCTCGCGACCTTCACGCGGCTCACGAGCCTCGCGCGGTTCGCGGCCTTCACGGGTCTCACGCGGTTCACGCTGCTCACGGTTAGCGCGCGGCTCGCGCGATTCACGTGCTTCACGCGGCTCACGACCTTCGCGTGCTTCACGCGGTTCGCGTTCCTCGCGACGCTGCGACGGTTGCTGACCCTGAGCCTGACGGCCGCCGGTCGCGCCTTCGCCACGGCCCGTTGCATCGCGGCCGCCTGCGCCGCTACGGCGGTTGCGGTTGCGATCGCCGCCGCGTTCGCCGGTGCGCTCACCGCGCTCCGTGCGTTCGCCGCGTTGCGGACGCGTCTGCTTTTCGGTCGTAGCCGGTGCGACAGGCGCCGGCGCGGCCGGCTGCATGCCGAACAGATTCTTCAACCAGCCAATAAAGCCGCCGCCGGCCGGAGTGACGGCCACCGGTGCCGGGGTTACTGCCGGACGGACCGGCGCGCTCGGGGCCGGCTTCTCAGGCGTGATGCCCTTGACCGCGGCTTCCTGCTTCGGCTTCACTTCCTCGGCGCGCTTGCTGTAACCGGTTTCCGATTCCAGTTCACGGGCCGCTTCTTCGGCCATCTTCCACGAAGCGCGCGGCTCGTCGAGGCGCGCATCGTCGTGACGCAGGCGCTCGAGCTTGTAATGCGGCGTGTCGAGATGCTTGTTCGGGATCAGAACGACGTTGACCTTGAAACGCGATTCGATCTTGTTGATTTCGGCGCGCTTTTCGTTCAACAGGAAGGCGGTCACTTCGACCGGCACCTGGCAATGGATCGCCGCGGTGTTTTCCTTCATCGCTTCTTCCTGAATGATCCGCAGCACTTGCAGCGCGGACGATTCGGTATCGCGGATGTGGCCCGTGCCATTACAGCGCGGGCACGTCACATGGCTGCCTTCCGACAGAGCCGGGCGCAGACGTTGACGCGACAGTTCCATCAGGCCGAAACGCGAGATCTTGCCCATCTGGACGCGTGCACGGTCGTGCTTCAGCGCGTCTTTCAGGCGTTGCTCGACTTCGCGCTGGCTCTTGGCCGATTCCATGTCGATGAAGTCGATCACGATCAGGCCGCCCAGGTCGCGCAGGCGCAACTGGCGGGCCACTTCGTCGGCGGCTTCGAGGTTGGTGCGTGCCGCCGTTTCCTCGATGTCGGCGCCCTTGGTGGCGCGTGCCGAGTTCACGTCGATTGCGACTAGCGCTTCCGTGTGGTCGATCACGATGGCGCCGCCCGAAGGCAGCGGGACCGTGCGCGAATACGCGGTTTCGATCTGGTGTTCGATCTGGAAGCGCGAGAAAAGCGGCACGTCGTCGTGATACCGCTTCACCTTGCTGACATTATCCGGCATCACGATATCCATGAAGGCGCGAGCCTGGTCATGGATTTCGGTGGTGTCGATCAGAATTTCGCCGATATCCGGCTGGAAATAGTCACGAATCGCGCGAATAACGAGGCTCGATTCGAGATAAATCAGCATCGGCTGGCCGCTCGAACCGCTTTGCGACGCGGCTTCGATGGCGCGCCACAGTTGCATCAGGTAGTTCAGGTCCCACTGCAGCTCTTCGGCGGAGCGGCCAATACCGGCCGTACGCGCGATGATGCTCATGCCTTCCGGCAATTGCAGTTGCGCCATGGTTTCGCGCAGTTCCTGGCGGTCGTCGCCTTCGATCCGGCGCGATACGCCACCGCCGCGCGGGTTGTTCGGCATCAGAACCAGATACCGGCCGGCGAGCGAGATGAAGGTGGTGAGGGCCGCGCCCTTGTTGCCGCGTTCTTCCTTTTCGACCTGAACGATCAGTTCCTGGCCTTCACGGAGGGCGTCCTGAATGCGCGCGGAGCGCATGTCGACGCCGTCACGGAAATACTGGCGGGCGACTTCCTTGAACGGCAAAAAGCCGTGGCGGTCTTCGCCGTAGTTGACGAAACAGGCTTCGAGCGACGGCTCGATGCGGGTGACGATGCCCTTGTAAATATTGCCTTTGCGCTGTTCGCGGCCGGCGGTTTCGATGTCGATATCGATGAGTTTTTGCCCATCGACGATGGCGACGCGCAGTTCTTCCTGCTGCGTCGCGTTGAACAACATTCGTTTCATTGAACGGCTCCAGGCGGCTTAGCTAGCCCTCAGCTGCGCGGTTGTCAGTCGCGAGAGCCACGAGGGCAGCGGCATGCCGCGCCTTATTGTGTTTTCACAAGCACGCTGGAGCGGGAAAAATGGCGGGAGAATTGCCTGAGAGGGCCCGGCCCCATTGAAAAATGGGCGCGGTGCCGCAGGGCACATGCGAACACGGCTTCAAATAACGACCCGACACGCCGCGGGTTCTGCCAGCAGACCTTCATAAGCCTTTCGTCCACTCGCGCCGGTGCGCCAACTGGGCGCGTGACCGGAGGGCCGGAGGCTGCGGTCATGCCGCAGCGGGAAGTTCGCGCAGTCGGCGCGTCTTTTCTCGCTGGGGGTGTCTCGCCTCATTTTGACGTCGCCATGTCTTGTATTTTCTACAAGACGCCTCGGGCGCACGCCGTATTTTCGCAACTCGCAGCTTCCTACAGCAGGGCGTCAGACCGCCCGATACCGAAGCTGAAAGTTAAATTCTTTTTTACCAAAATTCCGTTACCGTCGAAGCCGACCTTGACCGAACGCGCCTGTGGGCGCCGTCCCTGCCGGGCACTGACTTCGTGCGTGCAACATGTTGCATCTCATTTTCAGGGTGAGCAACCAGACCCCGGCGCAAGTAAAATAACGGTTTATCGCTTGCACCTGCGCAATCCGCCCGAATTCCGGACACTGCGCCGGCCGCCGCAGACTGCTGGGCAAATTATATTCATAATGAAAGAGTTAGGCAAAATATCCCAGAAATCGGTCGCAAGCGACCAGGTCTCGATGATCGAGATCGATGACAGTGCGGCCGGACAGCGCATTGATAACTTCCTGTTGCGCGTCTGTAAGGGCGTGCCAAAAAGCCATATTTACCGCATCCTGCGTAGCGGCGAGGTGCGTGTGAATAAGGGCCGGATAGACGCGCAGTACCGCCTCGAGCTGGGCGATCTGGTGCGCGTGCCGCCCATTCGCGTCGCTCAACCGAACGAGACGATCGCCCAGGCGCCGGTGCCGAGCGCCGATTTCAAAATTATTTTTGAAGACGAGCACATGCTCGTGATCGATAAACCGGCCGGCGTGGCGGTCCACGGGGGCAGCGGCGTGGCGTTCGGCGTGATCGAACAGATGCGCGAAGCGCGGCCCCAGGCGAAATTCCTCGAATTGGTGCATCGGCTGGACCGCGAGACCTCCGGTATCCTGATGCTCGCCAAGAAGCGCTCCGCGCTGGTCAATCTGCACGAGCAGATTCGCGAGAACAAGATGGATAAGCGCTACTATGCGTGCGTCCACGGCGAATGGGCGAGCGACTGGGGCCGCCGCCGCGCGGTCAAGGAGCCGCTGCATAAGTATTTGACTGCGGACGGCGAGCGACGCGTGCGTGTCCAGGCCGACGGCCTCGCGTCGCACACGGTTTTCAATCTGATCGACCGCTGGCCGGAGTACGCGCTGCTCGAGGCGGAACTGAAGACCGGCCGCACGCATCAGATCCGCGTCCATTTGCAGCATCTGGAACTGCCGATCGTCGGCGATGCCAAATACGGCGACTTTGCGCTGAACAAGGCGCTGGCGCGCGCCAACGCCAAGCCTGGCCTGAAACGCATGTTCCTGCACGCATACCGCCTTAAGCTGACGCATCCGGCGACCGGCGCGCCCGTGCAGTTCGAGGCGCCGCTGCCGGCCGAATGCCGCAGTTTTGTGGCGCAGCTCAATGAATTACGTGAATCACAAAATGGGTCAAACCCGGAGACGACACCGCATGGCTAGAGAGCAATTTGATCTGATCGTCTTCGACTGGGACGGAACGCTAATGGATTCGACCGCGCACATCACGCGCAGCATCCAGTCGGCGTGTCGCGATCTCGGTCTGCCGGTTCCCGCCGATGAGGCCGCCAGCTATGTGATCGGCCTCGGCCTGCGCGACGCGCTGCAAATCGCCGCGCCTACGCTCGATCCGTCCGACTACCCGCGTCTGGCGGAGCGCTATCGCTTCCACTATTTAGTGAAGGACCAGACCACCGAGCTGTTCGTCGGCGTGCGCGAGATGCTGCAGGAATTGCGCGATCAGGGTTATCTGCTGGCGGTCGCGACCGGCAAGAGCCGCGTCGGGCTGAATCGCGCGCTCGACCAGTCGCGTCTGACGAGCCTGTTCGACGGCACTCGCTGTGCGGACGAAACCTTCTCGAAGCCGCATCCCGCGATGCTGCACGAGCTTACGCGTGAACTGGGGCAGGATCCGGCGCGCACGGTGATGGTGGGGGATACGACGCACGATCTGCAAATGGCGATCAATGCGGGCGTCGCGGGCATTGGTGTCACATACGGCGCGCATCCTGCCGGCTCGTTGACGGCTTTGTCGCCGAAATTTGTCGCCTCGAGCGTGACCGACCTGTCCGGTTGGCTGCGAGAGAACGCATGAGTACGGGTATAACCGAGGCGGCGACGGAAGCGGTTCGCATTTGCGCGTCCGAAGAACTGGTCGATGGCGGCGCTGGTGTACGGCGCGCGGCCAGGCTCGGTGGTGGCGACGTCGTGGTATTTTTTGTTCGCTATGATGGCCGTGCATACGGCTATTTGAATCGCTGCGCCCACGTGCCCATGGAGCTCGACTGGGCCGAAGGGCAGTTCTTCGAATCGTCCGGTTTATACTTGATGTGCGCCACACATGGCGCGATTTACACGCCAGATACGGGCAAATGCGTCGGCGGCCCGTGCCGTGGCGGCCGCTTGCGCCCCGTCCAGGTTGATGAGCGGGATACACCTGAAGGCCGTGCCGTGTTCTGGCTGCCGGACGGCGAACTGCGCCCGGCCATCCCCTGATTTTTCTCCTCTTCGATCTTTCCACTGCACCGCATGTCCGACAATTTGACTCCCGAACCGAAGGAACCGTCCCTGACAGGCCGCCCCCGCACGCCTGCCGATGAGCCGGGCTGGGAGCGCGCCGCGCTCGAGCGCATCGCGCTTGCGGCCATCACCGAGCAACGCGCGGCACGCCGCTGGAAGATCTTCTTCCGGTTTGTGTTCCTGATCGTCCTGCTGCTGGCGGTATGGGGCGCGTTCGATTTCTCGGGCGATAAGGTAACGACCACTGGCCGGCATACGGCCATGATCACGCTTGACGGCGAAATCTCCGCTGATACGAACGCGAACGCGGAAGATATCAACACCGCGCTGGAAAATGCGTTCGACGATGCGGGTACGGCAGGCGTGATCCTGCGTTGCAACAGCCCGGGCGGCAGCCCGGTGCAGGCGGGCATTATCTACAACGAGATTCGCCGGCTGCGCGCCAAGTATCCGTCGATCCCGTTGTATGTCGTGGTCGGCGACATGTGCGCGTCGGGCGGCTATTACGCGGCCGCGGCGGCCGACAAGATTTACGTGGACAAGGCGAGCATTGTCGGTTCGATTGGCGTGCTGATGGATAGCTTCGGCTTTACCGGCTTGATGGACAAGCTGGGGATCCAGCGCCGCCTGCACACTTCGGGTGAGAACAAGGGCTTTTTCGACCCGTTCTCACCGGAAACGCCGAAGATGGACGAACATGCGCAGGACATGCTCGACCAGATCCACGCACAGTTCATCGACGCCGTGCGTCAAGGTCGCGGCAAACGCCTGCACGAAACGCCGGACATGTTCTCGGGCCTCTTCTGGACGGGGCAGAAGAGCGTCGAGCTGGGGCTTGCAGATGGTCTCGGCGACGCGGATTACGTTGCGCGCGACCTTTTCAAAGCGCCGGATATCGTTGACTACACGGTCAAGGAGAGCATTACGGACCGCGTGGCGCGCAAGTTCGGTGCGGCAGTCGGCAGTGGCGCCGTTCACGCGATGGCGCTTGGCGGGAAGATGAGCTTGCGGTAATTCAATATGGAAAAAGCCCCGTGCGATCGAGTGTTGATCGCGCGGGGCTTTTTTGCTTTTTGCCGTTAGTAAACAGCGACCGATCGGCAAGCTGATCGGTTCGAGCCGCGGCAGCGGTCAGACGGCGAGGATCAGGAAAATTGCCGGCCGTTTGTGGAGATCGATAGCCGGTTTCTTTTTCCAGTCGGCCACAGTGCGGCTGGCGATGGTTTCCGTTTCCAGCGTCAGATCGACGGCGACGCAGACCAAGGTGGAGGGCGCGCACGTCGCCAGCAACGTGTCGAGCAGCGGCTTATTCCGATAGGGCGTCTCGATAAAGATCTGCGTTTGTTTGACTTTGCGCGACTGCTGCTCCAGATCGCGCAGGCGCTTGGCCCGTTCGGTGGCATCGACCGGCAGATAGCCGTGGAACGCAAAACTCTGGCCATTCAGGCCGGAAGCCATCAACGCCAGCAGAATCGAGCTCGGCCCGACAAACGGCACGACCTTCACGCCGCGCTCATGCGCGCGGCGCACCAGCAGGGCGCCCGGATCGGCGACCGCCGGGCAACCGGCTTCGGACACTAGGCCGGCATCCGTCCCCGCCAGCAAAGGCGCGAGCAGTTTGTCGATCTCACCGGCCGGCGTGTTGATGTTCAGTTCGCGAATCTCGATTTCCTGGATCGGTTTTTCGGTGCCGACTTTCTTCAGGAAGGCGCGGGTGGTTTTCGCGTTTTCGCCGATGTAATAGCTGAGCGACGCCGCGCGGGCCCGCACCGGCGCGGGCAGGACGGCGTCGAGGGCGTCGGCATCGCCTTCGCCGAGCGTGTTCGGGATCAGATATAAGGTGCCGCTCATTGCGCCCCCAGGAGTGGATAGCCTACTGCGAGCAGCATGCGCGACAGCGCGATCAGCGGTAGTCCGACCAGCGCGGTCGGGTCGTCCGAGTGAATGGCTTCGAGCAGCGCGATGCCGAGGCCTTCGGATTTTGCGCTGCCAGCGACGTCGTAGGGCGTTTCGGCATGCAGATAGGCGTCCAGCGCGGCGTCCGGCAGCTCGCGGAATTGCACGCGAGTGATGACGTCGACGGCTTGCGCCGCTCCAGAACGGCTGTCGAACAGGCACAGCGCACTATGAAACAGCACTTCGCGGCCGCGCATTGCTTGCAACTGGGCGAGCGCCTTGTCATGTGTACCGGGCTTGCCGATCTGCAGACCGTCGTAAGTAGCGACCTGATCCGAGCCGATGACAAGTGCGGCTTCACCGGCGCCGAACTTGGCTGCCACCGCGCGGGCTTTTGCCTCGGCGAGGCGCAGGGCCGTCACTTCGGGCGTTTCGTCGGCGAGCGGCGTTTCGTCGATTGCCGGGACGACGACTTCGAACGGAATCCGCAGGCGCTCGAGCAGTTCTCGACGATAAGGTGAACTCGACGCCAGGATCAGGCGTGGCGGGCGATTGAGGGAATCTGGCATGTGCAACCAACGGCTAGAGAGGCGGGTCGTACGAGGCTGTGCGGGTGGCGCACGTGTACGGGCTTAAGTGTTTGACTCGAAAAGACAAAACGGATATGATTTCGGGCTTTTCATCGGTATGCTATTGCACAGGCGGGCTGCTGCTTAGGTAACGCGCTTTGGCAATGCCGAGCAATACCGTGCAGCGCATGGGTTCCGCGGACTGCTTTGCAAACCGATGCTTTGCAAACCGATGCTTTGCAAACCGATTTACCCCCGGCGAAATCCTTGCCGACGCAGGAGCGCACATGACTCAACATCCTGGCAACCCTGCTGGTCTGTCCGACCCGCACGATATCGATCTGTTCGAATTTGCGCGGAGTGGGCGTCAGGCCGCGGGTGTCGTGCGCGTCTCGCAACTGCCGCGCATGTTAAACGAAGTCCCGGTTGAAGCGCCAGACCGCGATACCGCGTTCACCTGGCAAGCCGAAGGGGCGACGCAGCCGGAATTGCAGGACGACGGCACCGAGGGTCCACAGCCTTATCTGAGGCTGGCGATTCACGGTGCTGCATGGCTCGAATGTCAGCGGTGCATGACACCGTATCTGCAGGCGTTCAATGTCGATGCAACTTACCGGATCGTCAGCACTGAGGCGGAAGCCGAAGAGTTTCCGCTCGACGAGGATGAAGTCGAAGTGATCGTGGGCTCGCGCCAGTTCGATCTCATCGACTTGATCGAAGAAGAGTTGCTGCTTTCCTTGCCGCTCGTGCCCAAGCACGAGGTGTGTCCCGAAGTGCACGAGAGCCTCGTCTCTGGTGTGGCTGGAGCAGAAGGCGAGGGCGACGAGGCTGCGCCGGATGAAGCTGGTGAGGGCGCTGAGCCCGAACGGCCCAATCCGTTTGCGGCGCTCGAAAGTCTCAAGCGCGGTGAGCTGGGCGACAAGAAGCACTGAACAGTTGCATGGGAGCGCGAAGCGGGCGCATTGGCCATTCGGTCAATGGCGGACACCGGGTCGGGCTGTGTTAGAATTCGGAAAATTTTTAGGAGTTAGTCATGGCAGTTCAACAAAATAAGAAGTCGCCGTCGAAGCGCGGCATGCACCGTTCGCACGATTTCCTGACGGCAGCGCCGCTGGCCGTGGAGCCGAGCACGGGCGAAGTGCATCTGCGTCACCACGTTAGCCCGAACGGCTACTATCGCGGCAAGAAAGTCGTCAAGACGAAGAACGACTAATCGTTTCACTGCGGTGCGCCCCTTGGCGTTTCGCGTGGCGATCGGCTCGCTTGACATTTTCCCGGCTCGGCAAAAAGGCGGCATTCATCTGCCGCTTTTTTGTGTCGATCGCAGTTGGCGCTTTAGCGCTTACTGTGGTTCCATGCAGGGCGCCTGAAATTCGTCGCACTCCATGACAGTAAAGCTCACGATAGATTGCATGGGAGGCGACCACGGCCCGTCCGTGACCGTTCCCGCAGCCGTCAACTTCGTTCGTTCGCATCCCGATGCTGAGTTGCTGCTCGTCGGCATTGAAAGTGCGATTCGTGCGCAGCTGAAGAAGTTGAAGGCTCAAGACCTGCCGGCGCTGACCGTCGTACCTGCTTCCGAGATCGTCGCCATGGACGATCCGGTCGAAGTCGCGCTGCGCAAGAAAAAAGACTCATCCATGCGCGTGGCGCTCAATCGCGTCAAGGAAGGCGAGGCGCAAGCCTGCGTTTCCGCCGGCAATACCGGCGCGCTGATGGCGGTCTCGCGTTATGTGCTGAAAACGCTGTCGGGCATCGAACGCCCGGCCATTGCGTCGGCACTCCCCAATCCCAATGGCTACACGATGATGCTCGACCTGGGCGCCAACGTCGATTGCGAGCCGCAGCATCTGCTGCAGTTCGCGGAGATGGGGCACGCGCTCGTGTCCGCGCTCGAGGGCAAGGAGCGGCCCACCATCGGCCTGCTCAACATTGGCGAAGAAGCCATCAAGGGCAACGACACCATCAAACGCGCCGGCGAACTGCTGCGCGCGAGTACACTTAACTTTCACGGTAACGTTGAAGGCAACGACATCTTCAAGGGCACGGTCGACGTGATCGTCTGCGACGGTTTTGTCGGCAATGTCGCGCTGAAGACGTCGGAAGGCCTCGCGCAGATGCTCTCCAACATCATCAGGGAAGAGTTCGGCCGCTCGTGGCTCACCAAGGTGATGGCGGTGCTCGCCTTGCCGGTATTGATGCGCTTCAAGAAGCGCGTCGATCATCGGCAATACAATGGCGCCGCGTTGCTGGGCCTGCGTGGGCTGGTGATCAAAAGCCACGGTTCGGCGGATGCCTACGCGTTTGAGTGGGCTATCAAACGCGGGTATGATGCCGTCAAAAACGGCGTGCTGGAACGCCTTGCGCGAGCAATGGAAGAGAATGCAGGTTCTCTCGAACAGGCAGCGCGCGATGCAAGCGGTGCGGGTCACGCAAGCCCGATCGCAGGCCAGCCAGCCGAGCCCTACGCTGCGCAATCCTCGAAGGCATAATGGCTCAATCGACAATTTATTCCCGCGTGCTGGGCACCGGCAGCTACCTGCCGCCCGGGCGCGTCACCAATCAGGATCTGGCCGAACGTCTCGCCAAGCAGGGTGTCGAGACGAGCGACGAATGGATCGTTGCCCGCACGGGCATCCATGCACGCCACTTCGCCGAACCCGATGTCACTACCAGCGATCTGGCGCTCATCGCCTCGCAACGCGCGATCGAAGCGGCGGATATCGATCCGCAATCCATCGATCTGATCATCGTTGCAACCTCCACGCCTGACTTTGTGTTTCCGAGCACGGCGTGCCTGTTGCAGAACAAGCTCGGCATCAAGAATCACGGCGCGGCATTCGACGTGCAGGCGGTCTGTTCGGGCTTCGCTTATGCGGTGGCAACGGCGGACAGCTTCATTCGTAGCGGCCAGCATCGCACGGCGCTCGTGATCGGCGCGGAAACCTTCTCGCGCATTCTCGATTTCAAGGACCGCACCACCTGCGTGCTGTTCGGCGACGGCGCCGGCGCGGTGATTCTGCAGGCGTCCGAAGAACCGGGCGTGCTGGCGAGCGCTCTGCACGCCGACGGCAGCCATTCGAACATTCTCTGCACGCCGGGCAATGTGAACGGCGGTGTGATCGAAGGCAGCGCGTTCCTGCATATGGACGGCCAGGCTGTGTTCAAGCTCGCGGTCAATGTGCTCGAAAAGGTCGCGGTCGAGGCACTTGCAAAAGCGAATCTGTCGGCCGAGCAGATCGACTGGCTGATTCCGCATCAGGCCAATATCCGCATCATGCAAAGCACCTGCCGCAAGCTCGGCTTGCCGCAGGAACGCATGGTCGTCACGGTGGGCGAGCACGGCAATACGTCGGCTGCGTCCATTCCGCTCGCATTCGACGTCGCGGTGCGCGACGGCCGCATCAAGCGCGGCCAGAACGTGCTGATCGAAGGCGTCGGCGGCGGCTTCACCTGGGGCGCGTCGGTTATCCGCTACTGATAGCGGCGACGTTATGGCGAGCGCTCTTTGCGGCGCTCGGCTACGCTTGAGCGCGCTTGCCATCAATCGGGCGCGCCACCCACATCTGACAACATCGATTTTGGGGACGATATGAAATTTGCGTTCGTTTTTCCTGGGCAAGGTTCGCAGTCGGTCGGCATGCTTAACGCATTCGCTGATCACGCGGTCGTGCGTGAGACGGTTCAGGAAGCGTCCGACGCGCTCAATCAGGACCTCGGCAAGCTGATCGCCGAAGGCCCCGCCGAAGATCTGAACCTCACCACCAATACCCAACCGGTCATGCTGACCGCCGCGTACGCGATTTACCGCGCGTGGCAGCAGGCCGGCGGCCCGAAGCCGGCTATCGTCGCCGGTCATAGCCTCGGCGAATACACCGCGCTGGTCGCGGCAGGCGCGATCGCGTTTCGCGATGCCGTGCCGCTCGTGCGTTTTCGCGCGCAAGCTATGCAAACGGCCGTGCCGGTCGGCGTTGGCGGCATGGCCGCGATTCTCGGCCTCGATGACGATACGGTCCGCGCGGTTTGCGCCGAAGCGTCGGTCGCGGGTGTCGTCGAAGCGGTGAATTTCAACGCGCCGGCGCAAGTCGTGATCGCGGGTCACAAGGCCGCCGTCGAAAAGGCCTGCGAAGTTGCGAAGGCGAAGGGCGCCAAGCGCGCGTTGCCGCTGCCGGTGTCGGCGCCGTTCCACTCGTCGCTGTTGAAGCCCGCGTCGGATCAATTGCGCGAGTATCTGGCCAGCGTCGACGTGCAGGTGCCGTCGATTCCGGTGATCAACAACGTCGACGTCGCGGTGGTCAACGAGCCGGCAAAGATCAAGGATGCGCTGGTGCGTCAGGCAGCCGGTCCGGTGCGCTGGGTCGAAAGCGTGCAGGCAATGGCTGCGCAAGGCGTCACGCATGTGATCGAATGCGGTCCCGGCAAGGTCCTCGCGGGATTGACGAAGCGTATCGACGGCAATCTGGTCGGCGCTTCGGTGTTCGACCCGGCTTCGCTCGAAGAAACGCTCAAGCTGGTGACGGCGGGCTAAACGCAGCCTCCTGGGGCGCCAGCAGGGCACCAGGCCTGACATCAAGAATCAATCAGCCCTCCGAAAGGGCATTCGGACTGACAGATGGAAAAGACTCTCGACAAGCAAATCGCAATCGTGACGGGCGCATCGCGCGGCATCGGCCGTGCGATCGCGCTGGAACTAGCGCGCCAGGGCGCGACGGTGATCGGCACGGCAACCAGCGAAAGCGGCGCGGCAGCGATCAGCGAAGCCTTTAACGCGGCTGGCGTAAGCGGCCGCGGCGCGGTGCTCAACGTCAACGACGCCGCCGCAGCCGAAGCGCTGATCGACGGCACCGTGAAGGAATTTGGCGCGCTGCACGTGCTGGTGAACAACGCCGGCATCACGCAGGACCAGCTCGCCATGCGCATGAAGGACGACGACTGGGACGCGGTGATCGACACCAATCTCAAGTCGGTCTTCCGCCTGTCGCGCGCGGTGCTGCGTCCCATGATGAAGGCCAAGGGTGGCCGGATCATCAACATCACGTCGGTGGTCGGCTCGGCCGGCAACCCGGGGCAGGTCAACTATGCAGCCGCGAAAGCGGGCGTAGCAGGCATGACGCGTGCGTTGGCACGCGAGATCGGCAGCCGCGGCATCACGGTGAATTGCGTGGCGCCAGGCTTCATCGATACCGACATGACCAAGACCCTGCCGGAAGAGCAGCAAGCCGCACTGAAGACGCAGATTCCGCTCGGCCGCCTCGGCAGCCCGGACGACATCGCACACGCTGTGGCGTTCCTCGCGTCGCCGCAAGCGGGCTATATCACCGGCACGACATTGCATGTGAACGGCGGAATGTACATGTCGTAACCAAATTCGGTTACTATCCGCGCCTTGACGCGTTTGCAAAAGCGTAAGGCGCATGCCTTGACAGGAACCCGATGCGCCGCTTTTTTGCCGGGTCAAACCTGATAAAATGCGCGCACCTGTATTTTTGAACTTCTTTTCCCTTGGAGGGGTAATGGACAATATCGAACAGCGCGTCAAGAAGATCGTCGCAGAACAACTGGGCGTTGCAGAAGCTGAGATCAAGAACGAAGCTTCGTTCGTGAACGACCTCGGCGCCGACTCGCTCGACACCGTTGAACTCGTGATGGCCCTCGAAGACGAATTCGGCATGGAAATTCCGGATGAAGAAGCCGAGAAGATCACTACCGTTCAGCAAGCGATCGACTACGCTCGCGCGAACGTCAAGGCCTAAAGTCATTCGCGCCTGCGTTTCTGCGTTGGCGGCGTATGACGCCCTGCCGTGTCGGTTTCCGACGCCAGCAGGGCTGGCGCTTTTTGCCGTGCAGGAGCCAGCGATGTTGACAGCGCAACTTTTCGCGCGATTGCCGACTTTCAAGAAAACGCCGGGCCGCCCCAAGTTTTCTTGCCCCTCTCGGGGGGACCTGGTGCGAAGCGCCGGGGGTAGGGGGCGGCTAACAGCCACAGGGCACACAGGGCAGGTTCCTGTGGCCGCTGTGGCTTTTGTGCTTTTGTCATCTATGAAAAAGGGGTTACCGTGAGCCGCCGTCGTGTTGTTGTTACAGGCCTGGGGCTGATTTCGCCTGTTGGCAATAATGTTGCCGACGGCTGGGCCAATCTGGTCGCCGGCAAGTCGGGTATTGCCAATATCACGAAGTTCGATGCGTCGAACTTCTCGACTCGTTTCGCCGGCGAGGTGAAGGGCTTCAATATCGAGGACTACATCCCCGGTAAGGAAGCGCGCCACATGGATACGTTTATCCATTACGGCGTCGCGGCCGGCATCCAGGCGATGCAGGACAGCGGCCTCGAAGTCACCGACGAAAATTCGGAGCGCATCGGCGTGGTGGTCGGTTCGGGCATCGGCGGTCTGCCGATGATCGAAGCGACGCAAACCGAGCTGCTCAATCGCGGCCCGCGCCGTATTTCGCCGTTCTTCGTGCCGGCATCGATCATCAACATGATCTCCGGTCACCTGTCGATCAAGTTCGGCATCAAGGGTCCGAATCTCGCCATCGTTACCGCGTGTACCACGGGTCTGCACTGTATCGGCGAGGCTTCGCGCCTGATCGAATACGGCGACGCCGACGTGATGATCGCAGGCGGTGCCGAATCGACCGTGTCGCCGCTCGGCGTCGGTGGCTTTGCGGCGGCGCGTGCGCTGTCGCAACGCAATGACGATCCGGCAACGGCAAGCCGTCCGTGGGACAAGGATCGCGACGGTTTCGTGCTGGGCGAAGGCGCCGGCGTGATGGTGCTCGAAGAGTACGAACACGCGAAGGCACGTGGCGCGAAGATTTACGCCGAAATCAGTGGCTACGGGATGAGCGGCGACGCCTATCACATGACCGCTCCGCTGGAAGATGGCGACGGCGCGCGCCGCTGCATGCTGGCCGCGCTGAAGAATGCAGGCATCAATTCGGATCAGGTGAATTACCTGAACGCGCACGGCACGTCCACGCCGCTGGGCGACCTGGCTGAAACCACCGGCATCAAGCGCGCTTTCGGCGACCACGCCAAAGACATGGTCGTGAATTCGACCAAGTCGATGACAGGTCACCTGTTGGGCGGCGCCGGCGGTCTGGAGTCCGTGTTCACCGTGCTCGCCGTGCATCATCAGGTGTCGCCGCCGACGATCAACATCTTCAATCAGGATCCCGCCTGCGATCTCGATTACTGCGCCAACACCGCGCGGGAGATGAAGATCGACGTCGCGCTGAAGAACTCGTTCGGGTTCGGCGGCACGAACGGCACGCTGGTCTTCAAGCGCGCCTGATCGCTTGCTGACACACCGGTCGAAAACGCCGGCTTGCCCGGCGGTTTCCCTCGAATCGGCAACCGACGGAGCGCCGCAGCGGATCACGTTGCGGCGCTCCGTCGCCATGCGCGCCGCTTTGGGTATGTTCGTCCTGATGGCGACTGGCGCTGCCTATACATGCTTCGCGTCGCATCTGGGCGCCTGGCAGGCGGTTCCGTTGACGCTTGCCGTGTGGGCGCTGCTGACGCTCTGTGCGGTAAAGCATGAGCATGCGCAGCCGGTCGCGCTGAAAATCGGCCCAGACGGAGTGTCCACCTGGAACCGGGCCGGCAGTTTGTTGACGCAGGGTCGCATTGCCGGCTGTGCGCAATGGAGCGGTCGCCTGCTCGTTCTGGCGCTGGCGCCGGATCATGGGCGCTCCCGCACGCTGCTTCTTGCTGCTGACGCGCTTCCTGCGGCCGTTTTCCGGGAGCTGGCCGTGCTGGGTCGGCGTGGCGCCGGCGCCTGACTGTAACGACTGTAACCGCTGTTACCGGAGTAACGTGCCGCGATGATGGGGACGCTACAATGGTCCCCCGCCATGCGCCCTATAGTTAACGGATTTATCAGGTGAGCGAAAAAGAAATTGATCAGGTGCTGGTCGAGCGCGTCCAGAAGGGCGACAAGGCCGCGTTCGAGCTTCTGGTCTCCAAATACCACCGCAAGATTCTCCGGCTGATCTCCCGTCTCGTGCGGGACCCGGCCGAAGTGGAAGACGTCGCTCAGGACGCCTTTATCAAGGCGTACCGGGCGTTGCCGCAATTTCGCGGCGAATCGGCCTTTTATACGTGGTTGTACCGGATTGCGGTCAATACGGCAAAGAACTACCTTGCGACCCAAGGGCGGCGCGCACCGACTTCGACCGAAGCAGATGCTGAAGAAGCTGAAACTTTCTCGGACGCCGACCAACTAAGGGATATCAACACGCCTGAGTCGATGTTGATGAGCAAGCAGATCGCTGAGACGGTCAATGCTGCGATGGCGGTTTTACCGGAAGAGTTGCGCACCGCCATTACTCTTCGTGAAATTGAAGGTTTGAGTTACGAGGAAATCGCTGAGATGATGGGTTGCCCAATTGGCACAGTCAGATCACGAATTTTCCGCGCTCGCGAAGCCATTGCGGCAAAATTGCGTCCGTTGCTTGACACACCTGAAGGCAAGCGCTGGTAAACACCAGCCCGCCGGACGGGGCGCGGGTGCAATATCTGGATTAGTGGTGTCACTACGGGGTATTTGTAAGATGGGGAGCATCATGGGGTCGGTCTCGATGCAATCGCAAGCCAGCTCGCGCGGCGAGCGTCTGTCCGCTTTTGTCGACGGTGAGCTGTTCGGCGAAGAGCATCTGAACACGTTTGTTTCCGAACTGGACGGCGAAGATCGTGCCGCCTGGTCGTGCTATCACCTGATCGGCGACGCTCTGCGTTCCGACGATCTGGCGGTCAGCCCGGCGGCGAGCAGCGCGTTTCTGAGCGGTTTTGCCGCACGTTTCGACAATGAGCCGCACGTGCTCGCGCCTGCTGCAATGCCGGTCGCGCGGCGTTTGCTGGCGCTGCGCCGCCGCGTTGTGCCGGCGTTTGCCGTAGCCGCCGCCGCTGCCACGCTGACGTGGATCGTCGTGCCGCAACTGCAAGGCGTGCCGGGCGGACCGGGTGTGGCGCAAGTTGCGTCGACCCAGTCGCATGGCGATTCGCTGCAACGTGTGGCTATGGCGTCGGTGCCGGCTGCTACGCTTCAGCCGGTTGCGCAAGACGCCAACATCATTCGTGACGCCAGTCTCGATCAGTATCTGGAAGCTCACCAGCAATTCGCGCAACAACCGGTCATGCCGGGCTCGATGCCGCTGATTCGCGCTGCCGCCGTTTCTACGCAAGGCCAATAGTTTGATGCAGACTCCGCGGTTGAATAAAACGACTATCTGGGGGCGGCTGCCGGCATTTCTGTTCTGCGCAGCCGTATTGTTGTCCGCCACGCCGCGGGTCTTTGCACAAACCGACGATCCGCTCGTCGCCCGTCGCACGGCCGCAGAGCTGCTCGATCGCATTCATCAGGCTGCCCAGCAGCAGAACTACGAGGGCGCGTTTGTCTATCAGCGCGGTAATTTCGTTCAGACGTCGCGGATCGCGCACTACGCGACCCGTACTGACGGCGAATTCGAGCAACTCGAAAGCCTCGACGGCAAGCCGCGCAAAATGCTTCGTCACAACGAAGATCTCTACACGTTCGTGCCCGAGCGACATCTGTGCGTGGTCGAGAAGCGCCAGAACAAAGATTCGTTTCCCGCGCTGCTCGCTGTAAGCGGCGAGCAGGTGCTGTCCGTCTACGAGCCGAAGCTGCTCGGCGACGACCGCGTCGCGGGTATCGATAGCCAGGTAATCGAGCTCGATCCGAAAGACGCATATCGCTTTGCTTACAAGCTGTGGGCCGACAAGAAGACCGGCCTGCTGTTGCGTGCGCAAACGCTCGATCCGAACGGCCAGGTGCTCGAACAGTTGTCGTTTTCGCAGATTCGTATTGGCGTGCCGGTCGACAAGACCGCCATCGTCAACGGCATTCGTAATACAACGGGTTGGACGGTAGTGCGTCCGCCGGTCGAGCCGGTCGATATGGCTGCGCAAGGCTGGCAAATCACGCCGACGGTGCCGGGCTTCCGCAAGATTCGCGAGCTTCGCCGTCCCATGGCTGCGCGTGACCCCGGCCAGCCCACTATTCCGGTTGATCAAGCTGTATTCTCCGACGGCCTTGCGGCCATTTCGGTATTCGTCGAGCCGGTCGAGAACAATACTCGCAAGGAAGGCGCGGGCAGTAGCGGCGCCACGCACGTGCTGGTCAAGCGGCGCGGCGACTTCTGGATTACTCTGCTTGGTGAAGTGCCCCAGACCACATTGCAGCAATTTGCGTCTGCCATAGAATATAAAGCTCCGAAGTAATCTTCCGAATCACACGAATCCCTCGGCTTGCTACGATATGACGACTTTCTCGGTGCGCAAATTCCTCGCGGCCGCGGTGGTAGCGGCGTGTTTGCCGCTCGTGCCGCACACGGCATCGGCCGCTCCCGCAGCCAATCTGCCCGACTTTACTGACCTCGTCGACAAGGTCGGCCCGGCAGTCGTCAACATTCGCACGACCACGCGCGTGTCGACCAGCGGTGCCCGCGGCGGGTTGCCGCCAGGCATGGACGACGGCGACATGTCGGAGTTTTTCCGGCGCTTCTTCGGCATCCCGTTGCCGCAGTCGCCACAGTCGCCGGGTTCGCCGCGCGGTGGCGATAACGGTGGCAGCGGCAGTGGCGGCAACCAGGACTCGCCGGATAACAGCGATCCCGAACAGAACAGCGGCGTCGGCTCAGGCTTCATTCTGTCGGCGGACGGCTACGTGATGACCAACGCGCACGTCGTGGACGACGCGGACACCATTTACGTCACTCTCACCGACAAGCGCGAGTTCAAAGCCAAACTGATCGGCGTGGACGATCGGACCGATGTTGCCGTCGTGAAGATCAGCGCGGCCAACTTGCCGACCATCACGATCGGTGATTCGAACAAGGTGCGGGTGGGCGAGTGGGTGGTCGCGATCGGTTCGCCGTTCGGTCTCGAGAACACGGTGACGGCCGGTATCGTCAGCGCCAAGGGGCGCGATACGGGCGATTATCTGCCGTTCATTCAGACTGACGTGGCCGTCAATCCGGGTAATTCGGGCGGTCCGCTGATCAATATGCAGGGCGAAGTGATCGGCATCAATTCGCAGATTTACAGCCGTACGGGCGGCTTCATGGGCATCTCGTTCGCGATTCCGATCGACGAGGCGATGCGTGTGGCCGATCAGCTGAAGGCATCGGGCAAGGTCGTGCGCGGCCGGATCGCGGTGGCGATCGGTGAAGTCACTAAAGATGTTGCCGATTCGCTTGGTTTGCCGAAGGCGCAGGGCGCGCTGGTCAGCAGCGTCGAACCGGGTGGCCCGGCAGATAAAGCCGGCGTGCAGCCGGGCGACATCATCCTGAAGTTCAATGGCCATTCGGTCGATACGGCAACGGACTTGCCGCGTATGGTCGGCGATACGAAGCCGGGCACCAAGTCGACCATTACGATCTGGCGCAAGGGTCAGACGCGCGATCTGCCTGTCACGATTGCCGAGATGCAGCCGGACAAGACCACCAAGGCGGATGATAAGAAGCCGCCGGTGCCGAAGCAGCGCGCCACGAAC
Source organism: Paraburkholderia aspalathi (assembly GCF_900116445.1). Classification (GTDB taxonomy): domain Bacteria; phylum Pseudomonadota; class Gammaproteobacteria; order Burkholderiales; family Burkholderiaceae; genus Paraburkholderia; species Paraburkholderia aspalathi. The sequence continues at coordinate 113,136 of NZ_FPBH01000020.1, read as the reverse complement.
GTGTTGGGTCTTGCCGTTAGCGATATCCCCGCCGACCAGATGAAGGCGCTGAAGCTGCGCAACGGTGTGCAGATCGACGCGGTAGACGGCCCGGCCGTGCGCGTTGGACTGCAAAAGGGCGACATCGTCCTGCGTGTGGGCGATACGGATATCACGAGCGCGAAGCAGTTCGACGAGCTGACAGCGCACCTCGACCCGCAGAAGATGGTTGCGTTGCTGGTCCGTCGCGGCGAGAACACGCAGTTCGTGCCGATTCGCCCGCGCGCCCAGAAATGAAGTCAATGGCGCCACTCACGCTCTACGGGCGCGCGTGGTGCCACTTATGCGACGACATGCGCGCCGCGCTCGAGCCGTTGCTGGCCGAATTCGCTGCGCAAGTCGTCGTGATCGACGTCGACACGGATCCTTTGCTGGAAGCCCGTTATAACGAGCTGGTTCCGGTTCTGGTCTGTGACGGCGTCGAACTGTGTCACTATCACCTTGACGTGGCGCGGGTTCGTGCCGCGCTTGCTGCACGCGTTGCAGTGACCCATTCGGGATCCGGTTAAGGGTCCAAAACAGGCGCGAACGTGCGCTGTTCACACCCCGTTTCACGTCTCTCCTAAGCCGTCTTTTCCGCCCGAGCCTTGCAAGATGCGCCGGGCGATAGCCTTTTCGGCTAAAATAGATAGGTTTTTCACCTACTTACAAGGCGTGCTCCGCTATTGTCCGAGCGCGCCTTTTTTGCTTGATCGGCACTGAATGGATCATATTCGTAACTTCTCGATCATTGCGCACATCGACCATGGCAAGTCGACTCTCGCTGATCGCATCATCCAGATCTGCGGTGGCTTGTCCGACCGCGAGATGGAATCTCAAGTGCTCGACTCGATGGATCTCGAGCGCGAGCGCGGTATCACCATCAAGGCACAAACCGCTGCACTGACGTACAAAGCCCGTGACGGGCAGATTTACAACCTGAACATGATCGACACGCCGGGCCACGTCGACTTCTCGTACGAAGTCAGCCGCTCGCTGTCCGCATGTGAAGGCGCATTGCTGGTCGTCGACGCAAGCCAGGGCGTGGAAGCGCAAACCGTCGCCAACTGCTACACGGCGATCGAACTTGGCGTCGACGTCATTCCGGTGCTCAACAAGATCGACCTGCCGGCCGCGAATCCCGAGAACGCGATCGAAGAAATCGAAGACGTGATCGGTATCGACGCAACCGATGCGACGCGTTGCAGCGCGAAGACCGGCCTCGGCGTGGAAGACGTACTCGAAGCACTGGTCGCTAAAGTGCCGCCGCCCAAGGGCGATCCGGAAGCACCGCTGCAGGCGTTGATCATCGACTCGTGGTTCGATAACTACGTGGGCGTCGTGATGCTGGTGCGTATCGTCAACGGCACGCTGCGCCCGAAAGACAAGATCCGAATGATGGCGACCGGCGCGCAGTATCCGGTCGAGCATATCGGCGTGTTTACGCCGAAGTCGAAGAACCTCGAATCGCTGTCGGCGGGGCAGGTGGGTTTCATCATCGCCGGCATCAAGGAATTGGCCGCTGCGAAGGTGGGGGACACCGTCACGCTGTTGAACCGTCCTGCTGCCGAACCGCTGCCGGGCTTCAAGGAAGTGAAGCCGCAGGTGTTCGCCGGTCTCTATCCGGTCGAAGCGAACCAGTATGATGCGCTGCGCGACTCGCTGGAAAAGCTGAAGCTGAACGACGCCTCGCTGATGTACGAGCCGGAAGTGTCGCAGGCGCTCGGCTTCGGTTTCCGTTGCGGCTTCCTCGGCTTGCTGCACATGGAGATCGTGCAGGAGCGTCTCGAGCGCGAGTTCGACATGGACCTGATCACCACGGCGCCGACCGTGGTGTACGAAGTTCTGCAGCGCGATGGCACGATCCTCATGGTCGAAAACCCGGCCAAGATGCCGGAGCCCTCGAAGATCGAAGAAGTGCGCGAGCCGATCGTCACCGTGAATCTGTACATGCCGCAAGACTACGTCGGCTCGGTGATCACGCTGTGTACGCAAAAGCGCGGCAACCAGATCAACATGCAGTACCACGGCCGTCAGGTGCAGTTGACCTACGAAATCCCAATGGGCGAAGTCGTGCTCGATTTCTTCGATCGTCTGAAGTCCATCTCGCGCGGCTACGCGTCGATGGATTACGAGTTCAAGGAATATCGCGCGGCCGACGTCGTGAAGGTCGACATGCTGATCAACGGCGACAAGGTGGACGCCTTGTCCGTGATCGTGCACCGTTCGCAAAGCCAGTATCGCGGCCGTGAAGTCGCGGCGAAAATGCGTGAACTGATTCCGCGCCAGATGTACGACGTGGCGATTCAGGCCACCATCGGCTCGAACATTATTGCGCGCGAGAACATTAAAGCCTTGCGTAAGAACGTGCTGGCAAAATGCTACGGCGGCGATATAAGCCGTAAGAAGAAACTGCTGGAAAAGCAAAAGGCAGGCAAGAAGCGAATGAAGCAGGTCGGGTCCGTCGAGATTCCGCAAGAGGCTTTCCTCGCGATTCTGCGTGTCGAAGACAAATAAGACGAACAACGGAACCCTATGAATTTTGCGCTGATTCTTTTTGTGCTCGTCATTTTGACGGGCGTCGCATGGGTCGCAGACAAACTGGTTTTCATGCCGCAACGGCGGCGCGCGGCGGAAGCCGTGGTCGCCGAGTTCGACCGCCAGCAGGCGCGCGTCGGCGAGCGTTTCGCCGACGAAAACGCGGCGCAAACGCGTGCCCGTCTGCGTGACGACAAGCTGCGTCAACCGTGGTGGCTCGAGTATTCGGCGAGCTTTTTCCCGGTGATTCTGGTGGTGTTCGTGGTGCGCTCGTTCGTGGTCGAGCCGTTCAAGATTCCTTCGGGCTCGATGGTGCCGACGCTGCTGGTGGGCGACTTCATCCTCGTCAATAAATTCGACTACGGCATCCGTCTGCCGATCACCAACACGAAGATCACCGAAGGCCGTCCGCTCGAGCGTGGCGACGTGGTGGTGTTCCGCTATCCGAAAGACGAATCGGTCGACTACATCAAGCGCGTGATCGGTCTGCCGGGCGACACCGTTGCTTATCAGGACAAGCAACTGACGATCAACGGCAAGCCGGTGCCAGAAACGCCGCTGCCTGACTACCTCGACGAAGAGCGCCTCGGCTACGCCAAGCAGTTCGAAGAAAATCTCGACGGCCGCAAGAACGCGATTCTGAACAACCCGGCCGTGCCGCCGTTCATCGTCGGCGCGGAAGATTATCCGTATCGCGATAACTGCACGTACAACGCACGCGGCGTGATCTGCAAAGTGCCGCCTGGCAATTACTTCATGATGGGCGACAACCGCGATAACAGCGCGGACAGCCGCTATTGGGGTTTTGCGCCGGATAAAAATATCGTCGGTCGCGCGTTTTTCATCTGGATGAACTTCAGCGATCTGAAACGCATCGGCTCATTCCACTGAGCACGCATGTCCTGATCGCACAACACGCCGCGCGGGTGGCCCACACTTAGGCCACATCAGTCGCGGCGTGTTATCACGCTACTTTAAGAATCTGCGGTAACGTCGCTTCACCACGCTTTTTCCGCTGGCCGTCCCGCGTTTTCGCCGGGGCAGGCGCCCGCGTTATACTCTGCCCATGCCCCTATCTCCGTTGGAAAGCCGTCTGCGCTACGAATTTCGCAATGCGGAATTGTTGCGCCAGGCTTTAACGCACCGCAGTCATAGCTCCACGCACAACGAACGGCTCGAGTTTCTCGGCGACTCCGTTCTAAATTGCGCGGTGGCTGCGCTTTTGTTCCAACGTTTCGGCAAACTGGACGAAGGCGACCTGTCGCGCGTCCGCGCCAATTTGGTCAAACAGCAGTCGCTTTACGAAATCGCTCAGGCCCTTAATATCTCTGAAGGCTTGCGTCTCGGTGAGGGCGAACTGCGCAGCGGCGGCTTCCGCCGTCCGTCGATCCTGGCTGACACGCTCGAAGCCGTGCTGGGCGCGGTGTTCCTCGACGGCGGGTTCGATGCCGCCCAGACGGTCATCAAGCGCCTTTACGTGCCGATTCTCGATCACATCGACCCGCGCACGCTCGGCAAGGACGCCAAGACGCTGCTGCAGGAGTATCTGCAGGGCCACAAGATCGCGTTGCCAACCTACACGGTCGTCGCGACGCATGGTGCGGCGCACAATCAGCAATTTGAAGTCGAGTGCACGGTGCCGAAACTGGACGTTAAGGTGTCCGGCTCCGGTGCGAGCCGCCGTGCGGCCGAGCAGGCCGCGGCCAAGAAGGCGCTCGACGAAGTCATGGCCGCCGCGCCCGCCGTGGTCGCCAAGCCAAAGCGTTCAAAGGGCGCCCGTGCCGCGAAGAATGCCGAGCAGGAGGTCGTGCCCGGCGTGACCGGTGTACAGGCCGCGCTCGATTTGCGCAGCCCGGATCGCAAGAGCGAACGCGGGACTGGGCGGGGTGAAACCCGCACGGCGCCGGCGGCGGAGTCTGCAGCCGAACGGCCGACCCTGACTGCGACGTCCGCGCCGCTGGCCGTGATTCGCGCCGCGCACGTGGAGTACAGCGGGCAGGACAAGTCGGAGCGCGCTGAGAGAGCTGACAGGTCTGCTGACAAAGCGGCAGCCGACAAGCCCGACGCCAAATCTGCTGAAATCAGATCCGAAGCCGGGAAGCCCGTAGACGCAAAGGCTGCTGAAGCCAAGCCCGCAGATGCAAAGGGCGCCGAAGCCAAGCCAGAAGCCGTCTCCCGCAGCGCCGACAAACACCGCAGCCGTGAAACCACACCCGGCGCAGCCGTGCCCACGCCTGGCGTGCCGGCACCTATCGAACACGAACCCGGCGTAGCCGACGCGGTGCAAACCCGCGTCGCCGATGCGGGCCATTGATTTCCATCGGCGCGCCATTCCCCGCGCGTCGATCTGAACCTGCCGTAGCCCGAATATGAACGCTCCCACTCCCACTGGTTTTCGCTGCGGCATGGTCGCGATCGTCGGCCGCCCGAACGTTGGCAAATCCACGCTGATGAATGCGCTGGTCGGCCAGAAAGTCAGTATCACGTCGCGCAAGGCGCAGACCACTCGCCACCGCATCACAGGCATTCATACGTTTGAAGACGCGCAGTACATCTTCGTCGACACGCCGGGTTTCCAGACCAAGCACAGCGGCGCGCTGAACCGTTCGCTCAACCGCGCGGTCACGTCCACGCTGAGTTCGGTCGACGCGATTCTGTTCGTGATCGAAGCCGGCCGCTTCGGCCCGGATGATCAGAAGGTGCTCGACCTGATTCCGCCGTCGGTACCCACGCTGCTGATCGCGAACAAGCTCGATCGCGTGTCGGATAAGGACTCGCTGTATCCGTTCATGCAGCAGGTGAGTGCGCTGCGTCAGTTCAACGAGATCGTGCCGCTGTCGGCGAAGAATTCGGACGACATCAAGCGTTTGCTGGAGACGATCAAGCCGTTCCTGCCGGAGGGTGCACCGATTTACGGCGAAGACGATCTGACCGATCGTAGCGAGCGCTTTCTTGCCGCCGAAATCCTGCGCGAAAAAGTGTTCCGCTGGACCGGCGACGAACTGCCGTACACGAGCACCGTGCTGATCGACAAGTTCGAAACCGAGGGGCGTCTGCGCCGCATTTTCGCGACCATCCTGGTGGAGCGCGATACGCAAAAAGCGATGATCATCGGCCAGAAGGGCGCCAAGCTGAAGCAGATCAGCACCGAAGCGCGCCTTGATATGGAAAAGCTGTTCGACGGCCCGGTGTATCTGGAAACCTTCATCAAGGTGAAGAGCGGCTGGGCTGACAACGAAGCCGGACTCCGTGCGTATGGGTACGAATGACGCGTGGATGACGCTGAATTCCGACGCTGACCCGGACGACTCGGCGCCGGCAGCGCCGGCACGCGAGCCGTCCAAACCGGCTCGCAGTACCAAAAAATCCTCATCGAGCGCCAAAAGCGCTCAGGGTGCTCAAAGCGGCGCTCAAGGCGCCGAAGGCGAGCCGCGCAAAGCGCCGGCGCGCCGCGCGCCTCGCACCTCCGCGTCCGATTACCGGATCGCTGAGCAACCCGCTTTTGTCCTGCACAGTTATCCGTATCGTGAGACCAGCCTGATCATTGACGTGCTGTCGCGCGATCACGGCCGTCTTGCGCTCGTCGCAAAGGGCGCGAAGCGTCCGCACTCCGCTTTGCGCGGCGTGCTGCAGACGTTCCAGCCGCTCGCCTTGTCGTGGACCGGCAAATCCGAAGTGCGCACATTGACCGGCGCAGAGTGGGTCGGCGGCATGTTGCCTTTGGCGGGCGACGCGCTGCTCTGCGGTTTCTATGTCAACGAACTGCTGGTCAAGTTCTGCGCGCGCGAAGACCCGCATCCGCAACTGTTCCATCATTACGTCGTCACGATGACGCGCCTCGCGCATGACGAACCGCCCGTGCAGGTGCTGCGTTCGTTCGAACGCGTGCTGCTGCGGGAAACCGGTTATGCGATGGCGCTCGATCGCACCGTTGCGCGCAAAGCGGTGCAGGCCGAAGGCCGCTACGTGTTCGATCCGGAACGCGGCGTGCGTGAAGCATCGGACGATCTGCCCGCGCAATGGCCGGTGATCGCTGGACAGACCTTGCTCGATATGGAAAAGGACGATTACCATCGAGCGCAGACTGTGGCGCAAAGCAAAACGCTGATGCGCTTTCTGCTCAACACTTACCTTGGCGGCACGCCGCTCGCGACGCGCCAGATACTGATCGACTTGCAGAACTTATGAGCTTCTTTCTTACGTCGCCGAACGTGATTGACCTGGGCGTGAACATCGATCACGTCGCCACGCTGCGCAACGCGCGCGGCACGTCTTACCCCGATCCGATCCGCGCCGCGTTGATGGCCGAAGAGGCCGGCGCTGATGTGATCACGCTGCATCTGCGTGAAGACCGCCGCCATATCGTCGACGCCGACGTGCGCAAGCTGCGGCCGCTCCTGAAAACACGCATGAATCTGGAATGCGCGGTTACGCAAGAGATGCTCGACATCGCGTGCGAAGTGCAGCCGCACGACACTTGCCTCGTGCCAGAAAAGCGCCAGGAACTGACGACTGAAGGCGGCCTCGACGTCGCTGGCCAGTTCGAAGCCGTGCGCGCCGCATGCAAGCAACTCGCCGAAGCGAGCTCGCGCGTGTCGCTCTTCATCGATCCGGACGAAACGCAAATCCGCGCCGCGCACGAAGCGGGCGCGCCGGTGATCGAGCTGCACACGGGCCGCTATGCCGAAGCGCACGATCCCGCCGAACAGCAGCGCGAATATGAGCGCGTGGTGCGTGCCGTCGAATTCGGCGCGACGCTCGGCATCAAGGTCAATGCGGGTCATGGCCTGCACTACACCAACGTTCAGCAGATCGCCGCGATCGAAGGCATCGTCGAATTGAATATCGGTCACGCGATCGTCGCGCATGCGATCTTCGCCGGGTGGGACAACGCCGTGCGCGAGATGAAGGCGATCATGGTCGCCGCCCGTCTCGGCGCAAGCGCGTAACGCCGCGGCGCCGAACATGACGATCTACGGCATCGGTACGGATATCGTTCAGGTCAGCCGCGTGGCCGCGGTGATGACACGCACCAACGGCCGCTTCGCCGAGAAGGTGCTCGGCCCGGACGAGCTGCGCGTGTATCACGCGCGTCACGCGCGGTCGGCGGCGCGCGGACTCGCATTTCTCGCCACGCGGTTCTCGGCGAAAGAAGCCTTCTCAAAAGCGATCGGCCTCGGCATGCGTTGGCCGATGACCTGGCGCGCGCTGCAAACGCTCAACAAGCCGAGCGGCGAGCCGATGGTGGTGGCATCGGGCGAACTGGCCGAATGGCTCGACGCGCGCGGCATCACGGCGCGCGTGACGATTAGCGACGAACGCGATTACGCGGTGTCGTTTGTGATTGCGGAAACCGGGGATGTGGCGCGAACGCCGGAGGCCCCCCACGCACCCGCCAGCGACGAATAAAAATATTCTGAACGCGGTGCACGTCGGCCGTGTCTCTCTTTGCTTCAAGCTTTTTCTAGCGGAATTCGATGAAACTCACTCCCGGACCGGTAATGCTCGACGTGGTCGGCACAAGGCTGAACCACGACGACAAACGCCGCCTTGCCCATCCTATGACCGGCGGCGTGATCCTGTTCACCCGGCATTACGAGAGCCGCGCACAATTGATCGCGCTCACCGATTCGATTCGCGCGATTCGCGACGATCTGCTGATTGCCGTCGACCACGAAGGTGGCCGCGTGCAGCGCTTTCGCACCGACGGCTTCACGGTGTTGCCGGCCATGGGCAAGCTTGGCACGCTGTGGGACAGCGACGTGCTGCACGCCACGAAGGTGACGACTGCAGTGGGCTACATTCTCGCGTCTGAGTTGCGCGCATGCGGCATCGATATGAGTTTTACGCCGGTGCTCGATCTGAATTACGGCCAGTCGCAGGTGATCGGCGATCGCTCGTTTCATCGCGACCCGCGCGTCGTGACCTTGCTGGCGAAGAGCCTCAGTCACGGCCTTGCGTTGGCCGGCATGAGCAATTGCGGCAAACATTTCCCAGGACACGGCTTCGCGCACGCGGACTCCCACGTCGCGATGCCGGTCGACGACCGTTCGCTCGATGAAATCCTGCGCGAGGACGCGGCGCCGTACGACTGGCTCGATGTGTCGCTCGGGGCGGTGCTGCCCGCCCATGTTGTTTATCCGCAGGTCGACTCGAAGCCGGCGGGTTTTTCGCGTGTCTGGCTGCAGGACATCCTGCGCAAGAAATTGCGTTTCGAAGGCGCGGTCTTCAGCGACGACCTTTCGATGGAAGCCGCGCGCCAGGGCGGCACGCTGACGGAAGGCGCGACCGCCGCACTGCAGGCCGGTTGCGACATGGTGCTGATCTGCAATCAGCCGGACGAAGCGGAGAAGGTGCTGGACGCGCTGCGCTTCACGCCGTCGAAGGAGTCGCAGCAGCGGCTCAAGCGCATGCGGCCGCGCGGCAAGGCGCTCAAGTGGAGCAAGCTGGTCGCCGAGCCGCAGTATCTGCAAGCGCAAACTTTGTTGCGCAGTGCGTTTGCTTGAGCAATCGATAGCAGCCGCTTGCAACTGATAGAGAGCAGATCTACAACTCAAGCGGTTGCATCGAACAAAAAAACGGCGCCTCTTTCAGGCGCCGTTTTTCCATTCAAGCGAGGCCTGCCGCAAAGCCGGCCTCACCCGGTCAGTTCAAACGCATCCGTTGCAGCTTGTTGTACAGCGTCTTCGGACTGATCCCCAGCAACGACGCCGCGCGATGGCGCGTGCCGCCGACCGCATCGAGCGTGGCGCGAATCAGCATTTCCTCGACGTCCGCGAGGGGCGTGCCGACGGTGACCTGCACGCGGCTGCCGTTCAGATCGCGCCCGTTTACCGAGCCCGCTTCATCGGCGCGCAACGATTCCAGGACGTCGCCCGATGCGTGATACGCGCGGCGCACGCGATCCTGCAACTCGCGCACATTGCCCGGCCACTCGTACGAGAGGCACTCGCGCAGGAAGTTGGGTCCGACCTGCTTGGCCGTTTCCGAGGTGCCGCGCGTGATCGCTTCGTGATTCAACTCGTCGACAACGGCTTGCGCGATCAGCGTCGGATCGTCGCCGCGCTCGCGCAACGGCGGCAGCGATATCGCGGCCGCTTCGAGACGTAACGCCAAGTCTTCGTGCAGGCTGCCGTCGGCGACCGCCGCGCGCGGGTTTTTGCGCGTCGAGGCGATCAGCCGGAAGTCTGTCGCCACCTGATTCGTGCCGCCGACTCGCATGAAGGTCTGCGAATCGAGTGCACGCAGCAGCGCTTCCTGCTGGGCGCGCGGCAGTTCGGCGATTTCGTCGATGAACAGCGTACCGCCACTGGCCTGCTCGAACAGGCCCGGCTCGCGCTGTTCGGCACCGCTGAACGCGCCGCGTTCGTGGCCGAACAGCACGCTGTCGAGCGAGCGGTGCGCCGCGACGCTGGCCGCCGTCCGGCAGTCGAACGTGATGAACGGTCCTTTGCGGCGCCGGCTCATGTCGTGCAGCGTGCGCGCGGCAAGCTGCTTGCCCGTGCCGGCTTCGCCGGAAATCAGCACAGCGGCTTCGGTCGGCGCGATATGTTCGATCGTGTCGTAGACATGCTGGATCGCACCGCTGCGGCCGAGTAGCGAGCCGAAACGACCGAGTCGGCGCAGCGACGCGCGTAGCGTCTGGACTTCTTCGGTCAGCTCGTACGGACGCGGAATCCGGGCGAGCAGGCTGCGCAGGCGCGGGATATTGACCGGTTTAAGCAGATAGTCCCAGATGCCGTGCCGCAGACCCTCGATCGCGCTCTCGACCGTCGCGTTGCCGGTCATCACGATCACGGGCAGGGCGCCGCCGGGTGGATGCGCGGGCAGGTGCTGCAACACGTCGAGCCCGCTGCCGTCCGGCAGATTCAGGTCGACCAGCACGACATCGGGGATGAAGCGCGTCAATGCGGCCCGGGCCTCGGCGATGGTGGTCGCGGTGTCGACAGAGAAGCCGTCGGCGGCGAGGATGGCGGACAGGCCTGACAGGCTATTGGGATCGTCTTCAACAATCAGGGCGTGTGGCATGGCGAGCGCTATTTTTGGATGGACGGAATACCCGATACGCCGCGCCGGTGCTCTGGCGCGCGACACGGGCGCGATGGCTGGCCGGTACTGTCGGTCGAATGCCGGACCGCATGGGCAGCGCCTGCCGGGACGGCGGGATAGCCGCAGCCCGATTGGCATGGGCGCAGCGCAAGCCGCGGAACACGGCCTGCAAGCGGATCTGGGGCGATTCGACTCACGTAGTTCTGGTCCTTTGCTTTTCAGTGGATGCCCGCCCTGACGCGTTGTGACGCGTGGAGGGGCACCTGTATTTTCTTCATTCGACCGGTCAGAAATCCCGATGGCTGTCGAAGAAACGCCGTACCTCGAGTTCCGCTTGCTGGCGAGTCTTACCGTAGCGTTCCTGGATCAGGCCGGCCAATTTGTCGACCCGGCCTTCTGCCTTGGTCAATTCATCGTCCGTCAATTCACCCCATGCTGTCTTGGCCCTGCCGACCATTTGCTTCCACTTGCCTTCAGCGATGTCGTGATTCATGTCGCATCTCCGGAGTTGAGGGAATCAAGCCTTACTGGCCTCTATCGGAGAGAAGCATGGACTGTGCCACAGACAATTACTTAAGCTTATCAATGGTTTATTTGACGCAAGATAGGAAGGAAAGCACAACGGACAGGCATTTTTGAGAAAGGGCCGGTAAAGATTTCCACAACCATACACGGCGGCGCAAAAAAGAAAAAGCGCCCAAAGTGGGCGCTTTTTTCTTGCCAATTATTTTTCGCCGCGCCGGACTTGCTCCGCCGCGGGATTCAGGCTGCAGGCGCTTAGGCGCGGCTGCGGTACTCGTGCGTACGCGTGTCGATTTCGATCTTGTCGCCGATGTTGCAGAAGAGCGGCACTTGCAGTTCGAAACCGGTGGTCAGCTTGGCGTTCTTCAACACCTTGCCCGACGACGTATCGCCCTTGACTGCCGGTTCCGTGTAGATGATTTCACGGACCAGCGTGGTCGGCAGTTCGACGGAAATGGCTTTCTCGTTGTAGAAAACGACTTCGCAAGCCATGCCGTCTTCGAGGTAATGGAGGGCGTCGCCCATCATTTCACCTTCGACTTCGAACTGGTTGTAGTCGGCGTCCATGAACACGTACATCGGGTCAGCGAAGTACGAGTACGTGACTTCCTTGCGTTCCAGCACGACGACGTCGAACTTGTCGTCAGCCTTGTACACGCTTTCCATGCCTGCGCCACTCAGCAGGTTCTTGAACTTCATCTTGACGACGGCGGAGTTGCGGCCCGATTTGTTGTATTCGGCCTTTTGCACGACCATCGCGTCTGCGCCGATCATGACTACGTTGCCGGTGCGGAGTTCCTGTGCGGTCTTCATAAAACTGTCCTGTACGAAATAAGTAGCTTCAACTTTTGCTCAACGGCATACGGCGCAAGCGGATTGGCCTGCCGGGTTTGCCTTGCGAATTGGTCTGGCCCGTGGGTCTAGCCCCTGAGTTTGGTCCCTGAGTCTGGCCCTTGAGTCTTGCTCCGTTATCCGGGCGAATTTGCCAGACGAATTTGCAAGACGAGTCTGCCGGATGAATTGGTCAAACGAGTTTGCCAAACCTCGCCACGGTCGGGCCGCGCTTGCGCCGTCGGCCGTTGGATAACCGCTTATTTTAACTGAGTTTTTGCGAACAAGGCCAGATTTCCGGCGAGGTCGCCCACCTGGACCAGTTCGCCGGACCATTCGGCCGCGCGCTGCTTCAGCGCCGCGCGGTGGCGCTGGAATTCCGCCCAGTCCGGCCGGCCCGCGCCGTTCCATGCGTGCCAGAAGCGCGCGAGGGCGTCCCGCGCCTCGGTGGGCAGGGTGCGGGCGTAGTGGGCGAGCGCGGCATCGAGCTTCGGCAGATGGGCGTCGTCGGCCTGGGGGTAGATGTGCCAGACAAAGGGTTTGGCGGCCCATTGGGCGCGCACGAACGAATCTTCGCCGCGCACGAAATTGACGTCGCTGGCCCACAGGAGCGTGTCGTAACCCGGTTGCTCGGTGAAAGCGAGCGCGTGAACGCTGAGGCTGCCGCGCTCGGCGTGCGAACCGGCAGCGAATGCCGGCAACCCGAAAAAGCGCGCGACCGCGCCCGAAATGCGCCCTTCCGGCACCAGCAGAACGACCGGTTCGGCGCTGTCGCGCCATTGTTCGAGCAGGCTGTCGATGGCGGGGTTTTCGTAGGCGAACAGCGAGACGACTGTGGCCGTGGGCGGGGGCGGCGCACGGCCGGTGGTCTTCAGCCACCACGCTTCGCGCTCCGGTTGCGAGGCCTCGAAGGCCGCGCGTGCGGCGTCTAGATGCCGCTCCTTGAGTACGCCGCCGGTGCCAAGGCCGAGTCCCGGGAAAAAGAAGGTCTTGGTCAGCGGGTAGCGTGGATGCGGCGACGGCCGCAGATGGAAATCCGCGACCCAGTCTTCGGCGCTCAGGTATTCGAGGTTGAACCAGACCGGCGCTCGCTCGCGCCGCGCCATTGCGGCGACGTAGATCGGCGGCAACTCGCAGCCGAATGCCTCGATCACGACGTCAGCCACTTCGAGCGTATCGCCCGCGTGGGCCGGCTCGTGCCAGTGCTCGACGATGATGCCGCCGACTGCCTGGCACGCGCGATCCAGCACCAGCGACGGGCACAGTTTCTGGAACGCATGCAGATCGTCGACGAACACACGCACCTGCCAGCCGTGCTCACTCGCCAACTGGCGCGCGAGACGCCAGCACACGCCGATGTCGCCGAAATTGTCGATGACCGCGCAGAAGATGTCGCAGGCAATCCCTGTGGGCGCGGCCGCGGGTTGTTCGGAAACGGGCCTAACGGAGGAAGCGGAGGACATGGTGGCGTGGTCGCAGAGTGGAACAGGTGGCGCGGTCGGGTTCGGCAGGGTCTTGCTGGCGGGTGGCGCAAGCGGCTTCAGCCGCCGCCTTCTCCTGGAGCATCACACCATTCGATGCAGCAGGGTTCGAACGCACGCGGAATGCTCTAAACTGGCGATTCTAAAGCACTCGCCCGCGGTTCCGCGCCTCAGTGAGCACTCAGCGCGCCGCGTGTAGGCAGAGGCTTTGCGACACTGTCCCAGCCAACCGATTCTGCATGACCGAACCCGAAGCAACTGACGTTTTCGAGCCGAAAAAAGTGCTCGCCCAATTGCCGCATCTGCCCGGCGTCTATCGCTATTACGATACGCAGGGCACGGTGCTTTACGTGGGCAAGGCGCGCGATCTCAAGAAGCGCGTCTCGAGCTACTTCACGAAGACGCAACTGTCGCCGCGCATCGCGATGATGGTGACGCGCATTGCGCGCATCGAGACGACCGTCACGCGTTCCGAGGCCGAAGCGCTGCTGCTCGAAAACAACCTGATCAAGGCGCTGGCGCCGCGTTACAACATCCTGTTTCGCGACGACAAGTCGTATCCCTATCTCAAGCTGACCGGTCACAAGTTTCCGCGCATGGCGTACTACCGCGGCTCGGTGGATCGCAAGAACCAGTACTTCGGGCCGTTCCCGAGTGCCTGGGCGGTGCGCGAAAGCATCCAGATCCTGCAGCGCGTCTTCCAGTTGCGCACGTGCGAGGACTCCGTGTTCAACAACCGCACGCGGCCGTGTCTGCTGCATCAGATCGGCCGCTGCACGGCGCCGTGCGTCGCGGCGATTAGCGAAGAAGATTACGCGCGCGATGTCGCCAATGCGTCGCGCTTTCTGCTCGGCCGGCAGGGCGAGGTAATGAAGGAGCTCGAGCAGAAGATGCACGCGTTCGCGAGCGAGCTGAAGTTCGAGCAGGCCGCGGCGGTGCGCAATCAGATGAGTTCGCTGTCGACGGTGCTGCATCAGCAGGCGATTGAAGTCGGCGGCGATAGCGATGTGGATATTCTCGCGGTGGTCGCGCTCGGTGGGCGCGTGTGCGTGAATCTCGCGATGGTGCGCGGCGGGCGGCATCTGGGCGACAAGGCGTATTTTCCGTCGCACGTGGAAAGCGCATTGACGGTCGGCGAGGGCGGGCTTGAACAAGGCGGCGACGATGAACTGCTGGTCGATGCTGACCTGGTGTCTGACGAGACCGCGAACAGCATGAACGCATCGTCCGATGCAGCTGACGCGCTCGCAATCGCCGGGCAGATGCCGTCCGAAGATGACGACGACGAGGCCGATGCTGCTGTCGAGGCTGAAGGTGAAGAGGGCGATGAGATCGAGTCCGAAGTCGAGCCTTCGGCGCCACGCAAAGGCCGTGCAACCGTCGGCGGGATCGAATCTGAAGTGCTGGAGGCGTTCATCGCGCAGCACTACATCGGCAATCGCGTCCCGCCGGTGCTCGTGGTCAGCCATGCTCCGTCTACGCGCGAACTGGTCGACGTGCTGATCGAACAGGCCGGCCACAAGGTGACGGTGCTGCGCCAGCCGCAAGGTCAAAGGCGCGCATGGCTCGCAATGGCCGAGCAGAACGCGCGGCTCGCGCTCGCACGCCTGCTCTCGGAACAAGGCTCGCAGCAGGCCCGTACGCGCGCGCTCACCGACACGCTCGGCATGGAATGCGATGACCTCGCGCATCTGCGTATCGAGTGCTTCGACATTAGCCACACGATGGGCGAGGCGACGCAGGCGTCGTGCGTGGTGTATCACCATCACAAGATGCAGTCGTCCGAATACCGGCGCTACAACATCACCGGCATTACGCCCGGTGACGACTACGCGGCAATGCGTCAGGTGCTGACGCGTCGCTACGAAAAGATGGTCGCGCAGGCGGCTGCGAACGCCGCGGACGAAGCCGCCGAATTGCAAAGCGACGCGGCTGCGGACCCGTCGCTCGCAGCGGATGCCGCGGAACCGGCTGCGGCCGGCGGCATCCTGCCCACCATTGTGTTGATCGACGGTGGCAAGGGTCAGGTTGAAATCGCGCGCCAGGTGTTTACCGAACTGGGTCTCGATACCGGCATGCTGGTCGGTGTCGCCAAGGGCGAGGGACGCAAGGTCGGTCTCGAGACCTTAATTTTCGCGGACGGCCGTGCTGCGCTCGAACTTGGCAAGGAAAGCGCGGCGCTGATGCTGGTCGCGCAAATTCGTGACGAGGCGCACCGCTTTGCGATTACCGGCATGCGCGCGAAGCGCGGCAAGACTCGCCAGACCTCTCGGCTCGAAGAGCTCGAAGGGGTAGGCGCGAAGCGGCGTCAGAGGCTATTGGCGCGCTTCGGCGGGCTGCGTGGGGTGGTTGCGGCCAGTGTCGAGGATCTGGCTAGCGTCGAAGGAATTTCGCAGGCGCTTGCTGAGCAGATCTATCGGCAATTGCACTGATCTGTAGTACGCCACGCTGCCCCAGACGGGCAACGTGCGGCCAATGGGTCGCGCAGAAGCGCTCAGCAAGCGGCTGATAAGTGTCCGACAAACGGTGCTCCGGCGCGGCGCCTGCCAGGCCCCGCGCGCCGCTTTGCTTGTGGCAGGCCCTGTGACACGGCACAATTGCATCTCCCTTGTCAGACGCTGCGCCTGCCCATGCCGTTTAATTTCCCGATTTTCCTGACTTGGCTGCGGATCGTCCTGATTCCGCTCGTCGTCGGCGTGTTCTATTTGCCCGACATGATGATGAGCCCGGCGCACCGCAATCTGGCCGCCGCGACGATTTTCATTCTGGCGGCGCTCACCGACTGGTTCGACGGCTTTCTGGCCCGCAAATGGAATCAGACCTCGGCGTTCGGCGCGTTTCTCGATCCGGTCGCCGACAAGCTGATGGTGACGGCTGCGTTGCTGGTGCTCGTGCAACTCGCACGGATCGATTCGGCGATCGCGCTGGTGATCGTCGGGCGCGAGATCGCCATCTCGGCGTTGCGTGAATGGATGGCGCAGATCGGCGCATCGAAGAGTGTCGCGGTGAATTCGCTCGGCAAGTTCAAGACGGTGTGCCAGATGGTCGCGATTCCGATGCTGCTGTTCTACGGGCCGTTGCCGTTCGGTGGCGGGGTGTCTGTCGATACGCGCGTGTGGGGCCTGTGGCTGATCTATCTG
Organism: Paraburkholderia aspalathi; assembly: GCF_900116445.1. Taxonomy (GTDB): domain Bacteria; phylum Pseudomonadota; class Gammaproteobacteria; order Burkholderiales; family Burkholderiaceae; genus Paraburkholderia; species Paraburkholderia aspalathi. Next base: position 96,557 of record NZ_FPBH01000020.1, on the reverse strand, counting down.
GCCGCGTTCCTGACGATCTGGTCGATGCTCTATTACATGAAACTCGCGTGGCCGCAGATCCGCGAACGGAGTGGCGTCGCCTGATTGGAAAACGTTCGGGGCGCGATGCCGGAGCGGCTGAAGCGTGCCCGAACGTTGGTCAAGCATGAGTGAAATCTTTTCCGTTAAAGACATTCGCAAAAGGGGTTGACACGTTTCAGTCGTTTCTCCATAATCTCGTTTCTCCGATGCACGCAGTTTGAAGCGCGGTGGCAGTAAGAGAGTAGTTGCAGTAACAAGGCAGAAGTTAGCAGCACATTGCGGGAGTAGCTCAGTTGGTAGAGCGCAACCTTGCCAAGGTTGAGGTCGCGAGTTCGAGCCTCGTCTCCCGCTCCAAATTTTGAAGCAACGCGTTGTTTGGCGCAGTAAAAGTGCAAGGCGTTGTGAAGTAGGGCAATGCGGGAGTAGCTCAGTTGGTAGAGCGCAACCTTGCCAAGGTTGAGGTCGCGAGTTCGAGCCTCGTCTCCCGCTCCATACATAAGGGGAAGCAACGCTTCCCTTTTTGTTTGGTGGGTCAGTCCTTACGGTCGCCCGCCAGACAAATCTGAGAATCTGCAGCTAGATTCCAGTCCGCTTGCGGCGCGATAGCAAAGCGGTTATGCAGCGGCCTGCAAAGCCGTTTAGGCCGGTTCGACTCCGGCTCGCGCCTCCAGTAGTTGATGTAAAGAAAAGCCCCGACTTGTCGGGGCTTTTCTTTTTTCGGCGACGTTGTCGCCGAAATCAACCTGGCGCGTTTCGGTGTCCGGCATCAGCGCTTACCGTGTTGCACCACGCAGCCGAACAACCGCTACTTCAAATCAAATGGGATGATTCAGATCGGCCGCGAGCTGGGATGCGATGTTGTTCGCCCCTTCCGTCAAACCCTGCTTGATGTCGGTAGCAGACACATTCAACTTCGCGTAGTTGAACGTTTTCCGGTATATGGCATTACCGGAATTGAGCGGGTCGGAATCGTTCGGTTTATTCCTGAACTGCCGCAAGTTGTCGGACTTCGGATACATCACGACATTAGCGGACACATAAAGGTTTCCAGACTGCAACTGGTAGCCGACATCGACGAACATGACTGCGCTTGCTGAAGCATTGTCAAAGACGATTCTTTTCTGCGTGCTCGAGTTGACAGTCTCGACATTGAGTGGCGCTGCAAACTTGATGGTCTCGAGCGAGCCGACTGCGTCGTTGGACGCCTGCTTCATGACGGCGCGGAAGTCATAATCGTGCAGTTGCTCAAACATCGGAGCGGCGGCGCTTTCTGCCGAGGATCGGCGGGCCGCATCGATGCCCGCTACAATCAGCGCGCCGAGCAGGCCTGCGCCACCGGCGTTGGTCGGCGTTACTGTCACCAACAAGCTATTCTGGGGAATGAATAGCGCACCGGCTACCGGCCCAAGTTCATGCTGCTCCTGCTTCGTTACCGACATGGGCGGCGTCGTCGCGCATCCCGCCAACGCTGCGATAGACAGCAATAAAAAGAGGTTTCTCAGGTTCATTTAGGGGATCAGCTTCCGAGTTAGCGTGTAATTAAGATTTCAGCGCTCGTAAGCCATATGGCCTTCCCACCCGTCGTTTCGGCGAAGTCCTGCGGTATCGCAGAAAGTCGAATAGAGGAAGTCAAATGGATCGTGCGTCTGCGATATTCTTAACGACAGATCCGCGGTTAACTTTAGCGCACGGTGACATTAAAGCGTCGTCGAAGACGGGCTGCATTCAGCGAGGGGTCGTTCTCGAATCGTGCGGTCTGTATTCACGAAGAGGGCAGTGACTCAATACAAGCAAGCCTGAGAGGTCCATGCCATCGCGACTGTTATCGGTTAGCCGTGACCGGTCATCTGTGTCTTTCATTTCTGTTGTTTTGTCTTTCAATTTTATTCCAGGTTTTTTTAGAGTCCGGAATAAAGCATTGATCGCTGGCGGTTCGGCGCCGATCATGTAAAGTAGCTCAGGCTGCTTCGCATATTCGGAAACATCGTTAGAGATACGATGCAATGGTTCTAGATGTTTCCAGGTCGCGAAAGCACGGGGCAGGGCAAACCCGCTGTTAATACAACATACGACCAATGAAAAAAAACATAACCGCTGCTGTGCTGTTTACCATTGGGTTGCCACTGCTGGCGATCGCGCAATCGGCACCGCCTCCCGACATTAAAGGCGGGGATTCGTGGACCTACGTCAACACCTTTGAGAAAACGCCTTCAATATGGCGCCAGACGCACGACGAAGTGACGGTCCTGCGCGCAACCCCTGCCCACATTTATTACACCTCGAAGCAGGCGGGCTCGACCCAGGTGCCGAACGAAGTGATAGCAGGCGCCGACTGGAGCCGAGAGCGCAACGTGAATGGCGCGGAGGTGGTCGTCAATCGGCCGTTCGTTTTCCCGCTATCGCCGGGCAAAACCTGGAACCTCGAATATACGGAACAGCATCCGAACAAGACCTTCGCTTCGCAAAAGTGGAGCAGCCAGTATCGGGTGGTGGATACTGAAACCGTCGAGGTACCGGCAGGAAAATTCCAGGCGATTAAAGTCGAAGCGGAAGGCGAATGGGTTGCGCAACTCGAGCCGACTCAGACCGTCACTCAAGCCGTGCAGACGCAGCAAGGCGACACCGCCATGATCACTCACGCACAGAAAACCGGCCCCGTTCAGGTGACCGGACGCACTTATAAAGCGTTCTGGTATGTGCCTGAGATTGGCCGCTGGGTAAAGTCAGTGGAAGAATATTACGGCAGTAATGGTGTGCGAAACGAGCGCTATACAGGCGAACTGGAGTCGTTCAAAAGAGGCACGGAATGATTCGAATGTTGACGATTAAACTGTCCGCTTTTGCTGCGTAAAAGAAAAAGCCCCGTACGTCGGGGCTTTTTTAATCCTTCCTGCATGCAAAACGGATAAGACATGCGTATCTCAAATCCCGTTCGCCGCTCCTTCTATTTACGCCTGATCTACGCGCTGTGTCTCTGCGGCGCCACCTGGACGCATCTGCAGGTGGCTTTGATCCACGGGCTCGGGTGGGACTACGGCGGCGCGGCGCCGCTGACACAAATCTACTGGACGTCGCTGCTCTTCATCGATCCGCTAACGGTTCTGCTATTGCTGTTGAGTCCGAGAGCAGGGCTGATCCTCTGCGTCGCTGTCATCTTCACGGACGTGGTGCACAATTCATGGTTCGCGTTGCACTATCCGATCCGCTTGGACCTGTACGTTTCGCAGATCGCTTTCCTGCTGTTCGTCGCGTTCACGGTGCGGACCGCATGGCGAGGGGCCGCGAGTCGGGCCGCCGCCCCGCGCGCCGCTGATTGAATTGCCCGATTGCCGCTTTGCGCAATTGCCCGTCTACACGAGGCTGCATGTACCTACAACTCACCGGCACCAACGTCCGTCTGCTCGGCTCGATGCATCTGTTTCCAGCGACGAGCCGCAGAACGCCGCCATGGATCGCCGAAGCGTATGACTGGGCCGAATCGCTGGTATTCGAATCCGATCCGCCGACGATCCTGCCGTTTCTCAAGGCTCCCGCGCAAGGCGGTGCTGATCAGTTGCGGCCTTTGCTCTCCGCCGATGCCTGGAATCAGCTCCAGGCTGTGTGGCCCGTCGAGGGCCCGTTGGCACCGCTCGTCGAGCTACGTCCTTGGGCCGCACTGATCGTCGCGCCGACGCTGTTCCAGCAGGTCGTCGAAGGCGTCGAGCCGCGCATGCTGCGCTCGGCGCTCACGCAAGCCAAACCGTACCAGTATCTCGAGACCGCGCAGGACGTGGCGGCATCGCTCGAATCGATTTCGCTTGAAGCAGTTGGCACCGCGCTCGGCATGCTGATGTCCGATCTCGGCGAACCGCAGCGCACGCTCGAGCGGATGCACGCCGCGTGGTTGCATGGCGATCTGGAAGCCGTGCACCAGATCGCTGTCGAGTCGCCAATGTTCAATCTGCCCGGCATCCGCCATGCCATTCTCGATGCGCGCAATCGCGCGTGGGCGGCGCGCGTGACGGCGCTGCTCGGGCGGCCGGAGCGCACCCTGGTGGTGGTGGGCGCGCTGCATCTGTGTGGGCCCGGTAACCTGATCGACTGTCTCGCACAGCCCGTCGAGCCGGTTTTCTTAAGCTGCTAGCGGATTTGCCGCCGGGCGGCAGCGTCGGCGCAATTCACCGTCAATACCGGGATAGCGGGCCCGGATTAGGGCGCAATCAGGCGGAACTCCAGTAGCCGGGCTCAATCCGACGGTATGGATGCCGCTATACACTATGTGCCTGCGACGCCGGTCAACCTCCATGGCTCTACGGAATACGACATGCATGTCCCACTGACGCCCGTTAATGAAAGTGCCCGCCTCGACACACTGCGTGCGCTGAACATCCTGGATACCTTGCCCGAAGAGCGCTTCGACAGGCTGACGCGTCTCGCCAAACGGCTATTCGGCGTGCCGATCGCGCTCGTGAGCATCGTCGATGCGGACCGGCAGTGGTTCAAATCGTGCGTCGGCTTGACCGCGAGTGAGACTTCTCGCGACGTGTCGTTCTGTGCACACGCAATTCTCGGCGACGAAATCCTGATGATCCCCGACACGCTGGCGGACGAGCGTTTCCACGATAACCCGCTCGTCACGAACAATCCGAATATCCGTTTCTATGCCGGCTGTCCCCTTACGGTTCCGAACGGCAGCAAGCTCGGCACGCTTTGTCTGATCGACGTAAAGCCACGCGGCCTTGACGAGGAAGAGCGCGAGTTGTTGCGCGATCTGGCGCGTATGGCCGAACAGGAACTGGTGGCGGTGCAACTGGCCACACTCGACGACCTGACGTTGTTGTCGAACCGCCGCGGTTTCGAAGCGCTCGCGCAACATGCGTTGAATGTCTGCAAGCGGATGGACAAACCGGCGTCGCTGCTGTTTTTCGATCTGAACGATTTCAAGCTGATTAACGATACCCACGGCCACGCGGAAGGCGACCGCGCATTGAAGACCTTCGCCGAGGTGTTGCGCTCTGCGCTGCGCGAAAGCGATGTGATCGGGCGACTCGGCGGCGACGAGTTCGTCGCGCTTCTGACCGACTCGGGCAGCATGGAAACGCTGGAGGTCACGCAACGTCTCACGAAACTGCTGGACGAGCGCAATGCCGAGGCCCAGCGTGGTTATCAGATCCGCTATAGCGTCGGCCAGATTCAGTACGATCCTGAGCGCCATGCGTCAATCGCCGAATTGCTCGCGGCGGCCGATGCGGCGATGTATAGCCACAAACAGGCGTCGAAAGCGCGGGCGGCGCGCGGCGGTTGAGCGCGGCCGAATGAAGCGTGCGTGCGGGTGGGGCGTCGGTCGTGGGTCGCAGCTGAACTCGCCAGGATCTGCGCGGCATAGTCTAAGATCCCCACGCGCGGCATAATTTCGCATTGCCGCCACCCCTGCTGGCGCACCTCTCTTTGAAGCCTTCCCATGACTGAACCGCAGCAAACTGCCAGCACGCGACTGGCGCAACTCGAATGGCGCTGGAAAGCGTTCGAAGACCTCACGGCCGCGGAAGTTTACGCGATGCTGGCCGCGCGCAGCGCGGTGTTCGTCATCGAGCAGAACTGCTTGTATGGCGATATCGACGGGCTCGATTCAGATGCCTGGCACCTGTTTGCCTTTGGCCCCGGTGAAAAGAAGCCGGCGCTCGCGGGCTATCTGCGCGTGCTGTTGCCGGACGCCGACGACACCGATATCCGCATTGGCCGCGTACTGACCACGGCGGAATTCCGCGGCATCGGCGTCGGCAACGCGATGCTCGAACGCTCGCTCGCGCATATCCGCGCGCAGTGGCCGGGTACGCCGATCCGTTTGCATGCGCAGGCGCATCTGCAAGGCTTTTACGGGGCATTCGGCTTTACGCCGGTGTCGGAGATTCACGAAGAGGACGGCATCCCGCACGTGTGGATGCGTTCGGCCTGAAAAGCCAGGGCGCAACCGGACTCGGCGTTCGCGCGCCGACCGGCTTCAACCGCCGCGACTTCAATCGATTCGAGAATGCTTAGCGCTGGCTGCTCGCAGGCGCTGACGCGGGCTGCGTCAAACCGTGCGTCGCCTTGACGCGCCGCTCGCTGCGCAGCCGTCCGCGTGCCGACAAGCGCATCCAGTGACGCAACGCCAACAGCGCGCCGATCACGCTCATCATCGAGCCCGGAATCCACAGCAACAGCCCGCCGATTTGCTGATCGCGCATCGGGCTCAGCCACGTGAAGGCGCGGCCGCAAATCGAGTAGATCGGATACAGTTCGCGCGGCGTAAAGAAGATAAACGCGCCGAGCATGATCTGCGGCGGAATCGCAGCAATCACCACCAGTACGCGCTTGCCGGGCGACAAACGCGCCGGCGGCGCCGGGCGCGGATCGAGCACGAGCCACCAGAACAGCAGCCCGTCGATCACCATGCTCCAGTTCATCACGCGATAAAGCCGCCAGTCGAGCATCGCCATGAAATGAATTGGCGACATCAGCCAGAAGTAGATCAAGCCGACGAACAACGTGACGGCGACCACCGGATGCATCACCACGTCGAGCAGCTTGCGTACTACCGGCGTCTCCAGCGCAGGCCGCACGAAGCGTTGCCGCCAGCTGAATGGAATGCCCGCGCGCAACGCGGCGCCCGGATAGGAGAGGGCGATAAAGAACGGCCCGAGGTGATGCAGCACCAGATGCTGCGCGCGATGCATGAAGAACTCATGCTCGAAGAAATAATCGAGCCGCGTATGCAGCGCGACGTACAACGCCACCAGCCCGAACCAGAAGGAAATGCGCCGGCGAATCGACACCTTCGCCTTGTGCGCACCGCGCACGAAAAGAATCGCCGGCACCAGCAAGGCGATGATGACGGTCGGCGAAAACTCCCAGGGGTCGAGCCAGTAGAGCAGGTTCATCGCGAGGCGTTACTTGGTCTGGGCGGGCGACTTGACGGCGAACGGTGTATCGACCGTTTCGCCGTCGGAGAACTTCAACGTCAGATGCACGGTGTCGCCCGGAGCGACCTTGTGCTTCGCGTCTTCGAGCATCACGTGATAGCCGCCCGGCGCGATCGCCACCTGGCCGTGTGCGGGCACCGTCAGCTTGTCGACCATCACCATCTTTTGTGTCGAGCCGTTCGATACGGTTTGATGCAGCATCGCGTCGCCGTAGTCGTTGCTGGAAATATCGACGAGGTCGACCGGCTTGTCGCTCGCGTTCACCAGCGTCACGTAGCCGGCGGCGGGGAGATTGTTCGGCAGCCAGCGCACCCACGCGTCCTTGACGCTGATCGCGTTCGCACCGGCGGCATGCGCGGCCGATGCGAAACCGAATGAGAGGGCGAGGGTGCAGCTCAGTGCGGCGAACGTTTTGATCTTGATCGACATGAGTGAACTCGGGAAAGGTCAGGAACGGTCATCAACGATGCGGCGCAGGTCTTGTGCGATCGCATCGGGCGTATCGTGATCGGTGGCGAGCAGGCGCGCGTGGCCTTGCGGGTCGAACACGTAGACGGCCGAGCTATGGGTGACTTCGTAGTTGCCGTTGGGGTCGCGCTTTTCCATCTGATAGGCGACCCGGTACCGCTTGGCGAGCGACTCGATCTGCCAGTCGGTGCCGGTCAGGCCTTCGGCGTGCTGCGAGTCGAAGGCGCCGACGTAGTCATGCAGCGCTTTGGGCGTGTCGCGCGCCGGATCAACGGTGATGAACAGGATGCGCACTTTTTGCGCGTCCGGGCCGAGTTTGCCGAGCACCTGCATCAGTCGGCCCATCGTTTCTGGGCAGACGTCCGGACAATGCGTATAACCAAAGTAGACGAGCGACGTGCGGCCTTTGAACGAATCACCGGTTACGGCGCGGCCGTCGTCGCCAGTTAGCGTGAAGTCGAGATCCGGCAAGTGGCCGGTCACATTGGTCAATTGGAATGGTTCGGCGGGATGCGTGCAGCCGGTTAGCGCAGCGAGTGCGCCCACCATGGCGGTCAACGCGACGAGGCGCCCGGGCCACGGCCGGCGTGGCGTTAAGAGGTTCGACTGTTGGTGGCGGGACGAGAGGATGGGGAACAAAGCAGGGTTCAATGACTCGATTGAAGAGCAGCGCCTGACGCTGCCCGTAAACTGACTCGGTTGATTCGTGCCAGGCGCGCGGCCCGTCATGGTGTGCAAATAGCGTCGTCGCTGCAATGGTCTGCGTGGCAGCGACTGTATCGCAAAATCTCCGATGACGTCGCGCAGCGCCCGCGGGCGCGCGGTTTGCGAGGCAATTTGACGCAGGCGACTGAAAGCTCGCTGAAGCCCGATTGTTCTCTTTTTGAACGCAATCGTGAGCGGCGTCGGCTGCGCCGGCCTGCCAGGCTTGTGTCCCGGCTTACTTTCTCGAAAAATTGACGGATGCGCGGTAAGATGCGCACACTTTTCCGGCCACAGAAGGCTGAAAGGCAAAATTAACCGATGCAAGCACTTCCGGCTGTTCTGTCTCCTGGTGAGACGGCATTTTTCTTCGACTTCGACGGCACGCTCGTCGAACTCGCGCCCACGCCGGACGGCGTGCTGGTGCAACCGCGCGTGATCGGGCTGCTGACCGAGTTGCGCAATCTCACGAACGGCGCGGTCGCGATCGTGTCGGGCCGCGGTATCGACAGCATCGACAGTTTTCTCGGCATGCCCGATCTGCCGATCGCGGGTCTCCATGGCGCCGAGCGGCGCGACGCGAACGGCGACACACAGCGCATCGGTTTTCACGACGAGCGCCTGTTGCGTATGGAGCAGGTGCTCGCGCAGGTCGTCAACGAACATCCCGGCATGCTGCTCGAGATCAAAGGGGCGGCGCTCGCGCTGCACTACCGCAACGCGCCCGACCGCGAGCTGGTGGCGCGCGAAGCGACCGAGCGGCTGGTGGCCGATTATCCCGGTTCGTATGTGTTGCAGCCGGGCAAGATGGTCTACGAAATCAAGCCGAAGGACGTCGACAAGGGCCGCGCGATGCACGCGTTCCTGGAAGAGCCGCCATTCGTGGGCCGCACGCCGGTGTTTGCCGGCGACGATCTGACCGACGAGAAAGGCTTTGCCGTCGTCAACGAGCGCGGTGGCCTGTCGATCAAGGTAGGCGCGGGCGACACGATGGCGCATACGCGAATCGAGTCGGTCACGGCGCTGCTCGACTGGCTGGAATCGATTGTCGCGGCCGCGCGCGGAGCGTGATCTTGACACCGCCCGTGGCGCCTCATCCCCTAACGACTATGACTTACTGCATCGGGAATCGCGCTTCATGAGCCGACTGATCATCGTATCGAACCGGGTTGCGCCGATCTCGGAGGGCGGCCCGGCGGCGGGCGGCCTGGCAGTCGGCGTGTACGACGCGCTGAAGGAAACCGGCGGCATGTGGTTCGGCTGGAGCGGCGATGTGCTGAGCTCGGGCCAGCCGCAGATCAAGGTGGAAGAGCGCGGACCGGTGACCTTCGCGACCATCGCGCTGATGCGCCGCGACTACGACCAGTACTACCGCGGTTTCTCGAACGCCACGCTGTGGCCCGCGTTCCACTATCGCGCCGATCTTCTGCAATACGACCGGCACGACTTCGAAGGCTATTGCCGCGTCAACGCGTGGCTCGCCCAGCAACTGGTCCCGCTGTTGCGCGAAGACGACGTGATCTGGGTCCACGACTATCACCTGATTCCGTTCGCCCAGGCGTTGCGCGCGGCCGGCGTGAAGAATCGCATCGGCTTCTTTCTGCATATTCCGTTTCCGGCATCGCAGGTATTGCTGGCCGTGCCGCCGCATCGCGAGCTGGTCGAAGCGCTGTGTTCGTTCGATCTGCTCGGCTTCCAGACCGCGCCGGATTTGCGGGCGTTCTGCGACTACATCGTCAATGAGGCGAACGGCACGGTCGACATATCCGCCAGCGGCCCGCTCACCGTCCATGCGTTCGGCCGCACCTTGCGCGCGGCGGCGTATCCGATCGGCGTCTATCCGGACGAAATCGCCGAACTCGCGAAGGCGGGCGAGCGCGGCAAGCCGGTTCGCACGATGAAGACGGCACTGCATTCGCGCAAGCTGATCATGAGCGTGGACCGCCTCGATTATTCGAAGGGGCTGGTCGAACGTTTCCGCGCGTTCGAGCGCTTGCTGGAACATTTCACCGCGCAACGCAACCAGGTGTCGTTCCTCCAAATCGCACCGCCGACGCGGGCCGACATGAACGCGTATCAGGACATCCGCCTGCAACTCGAAGGGGAGTCGGGGCGCATCAATGGCCGTTTTGCCGAACTGGACTGGACACCAATCCTGTACATCCATAAGCAGTACGAGCGCTCGGTGCTGGCTGCGCTGTTTCGTACCGCGCATGTCGGCTACGTCACGCCGTTGCGCGACGGCATGAACCTCGTCGCCAAGGAGTACGTGTCGGCGCAGGATCCGGACAATCCGGGCGTGCTCGTGCTGTCACGCTTTGCCGGCGCCGCGCAGGAACTGGATGGTGCGCTGATCGTGAATCCGGTCGATATCGACGGTATGGCCGAGGCGTTGGCGAGAGCGCTGGAGATGCCGCTTGTGGAGCGCCAGGCGCGGCATCGCGACATGATGGTGCAATTGCGCGAGAACAACGTATCGGTGTGGCGCGACAACTTCATGCGCGATCTTCAGCGCGTCGATGGTGCGAAAAGCACCAGAACCGTGAAGGTGCGTGCCGGATCGGGCAAGAAGACGGCGCGCGAAACCACGGTCGGATAGGTGGTTTCGAGGCCGATTAGAATTGCCTCTGGAAAACAAAAAAGCCGCTCGGAAGCGGCTTTTTTGTTTGTTGCTGCTGCGATTCTCGCTGAATCAGCAGAAGGCGGTGTGTTGACTAGACCACGTGCTGTTCATCCACCTTCTTGCCGCCGACATGCAGCGTGGTGCCCTTGCCGTACTGCTTCGAGAGCAGATCGCGATAAAGGCCCGGCCGCTGGCGCAACTCTTCCGGACTGCCGTCGTCGATAACCTTGCCCTGGCTCATCACGATGATCCGGTCGAAGTTATTCAGCGTCGACAACCGGTGTGCGATCGCGATCACCGTGCGGCCCACCATCAGGCGGTCGAGGGCCTTCTGAATCGCTTCTTCCGATGCGCTGTCGAGCGCCGAGGTTGCTTCGTCGAGCAGCAGGATCGGTGCGTTCTTCAGGATCGCGCGCGCAATCGCGATGCGCTGGCGCTGTCCGCCGGAGAGCTTCACGCCACGGTCGCCGACGATCGTGTCGAAGCCTTCCGGCATGGCTTCGATGAAATCGCTGCAGCGGGCTTCGCGCGCGGCGGCGACCACTTCTTCCCGGGTCGCCTCAGGGCGGCCGTAGGCGATGTTTTCGTACACCGTGCGATGGAACAGGGAAATATCCTGCGGCACCAGCGCGATTGCGTGGCGCAAGCTGTCCTGGGTAATCGCGGCGATGTCCTGGCCGTCGATCTTGATGGCGCCGCCCTGCGTCTCGTAGAAACGCTGCAGCAGCGCCAGCACGGTGGATTTGCCCGCGCCCGACTTGCCGATCAGGCCGACCCGCTGGCCCGGCTCGATATGCAGATCGAAGTGATCGAGAATCGGCCGGCGGCGCGGGTAGGCGAACGTCACGGCTTCGAAATCGACCCGGCCGCCTTGCGGCACGAGTTCGGTGGCGCCATCGCGGTCCGGCATGCCGTGCGGCTCGAGCAGGGTGCGAACCGCTTCCGCGAGCCGCGCGACGTGTTGCGTGACGTCGACCAGCGCCACGGCCAGATCACGCGTGCCGTGCAGAATCGTGAAGCCGAGCGAGCTGACCAGCACGATGTCGCCGGAGGTCGCCTTCCCTTGATCCCACAGCCACAGCGCCCAGCCGAGCAAGCCGGCTGAGAGCAGCGCCGTGATCACCGCATGCAGCAGGCGCAGCTTTTCCAGATACAGCAGGCTCTGCTGGCGCGCTTCCATCTCCGCTTTGACGGTCGCGCCGAAACGTTGCTGCTCGCGAAACGTCATGCCGAAGGCGCGCACGAGGCCCATGTTGCTGATCACGTCGACCAACTCACCGTCCACTGACGCCGCTTTGGTGGCGAAATGGTGATGCCGCGCCGAGCCACGCCCGGCAAGCTTGTAAAGCACGACCGACAGAATGGCCGAGCACAGCATCAGGCCGCCGGCCATCAGCGGATTCACGGCGGTGATCATGACGATCGCGCCGAGCACCGCGATACATGGCGGTAGCACGTTCCAGGCGGTGGTGTTCTCGGCGGTGTAGACCGCGTTCGAGGTTGCCGTAATGCGGCTCGCCAGCATGCCCGGCTGTTTTTCCGAGTAGTAAGTCGGCGAATGGCCGCTTAGGTACTGGAAAAGATCGCGCCGCAGGTCGCCAGTCACGGCCACGAAGGTATGCGCGGCCACCCATCCGCCGACCCGCCACAGCAGGTTGTCGGCGGCGATCAAACCAACCAGGATGGCGAACGCGCCCCACAGCGGACCGGGATGATGCCGGCCTTCGCCGAGCACATCGATCAGATGCTTGATCGCGTATTGCGAAGCGAGCGCACAGCCCACGGCCGCGAACACGCTGCACAGGACGATCGCATGCGCGAGCGGATGGCGGCGAATAAAGCGGAAAAGAAACGCAAGCGGCCTGTGCGCATAGCTCGCAAGCTTTGCGTTCTGGGCGTTACGCTGGGCGATGGTTAAGTGTTCCAATTGATCGTGAGGTCGGTGTGTTTCAGGTTGTGCATGCAAGGCATGGGCCACAGCAAAAGCGTTCGCCGCGAAGCCGATGCTTCGCATTGTAAACATGCAAAAGCGATTGCGCCCTGTGTATCCGGGCGATGGCGCGACTGATTTCGCGATAGACGACCGCGACCTACTGTTGCTCGACCCGCCGATCGGGCGGTGGTTCACGCAGGCTGCGGAATATTTCGGGATATAATTACAAATTGCATTCAACTGCGGTGCGGCATTTCTTCAATGCCTGCCGGCAAAGTTGACTCAGGACCTTACAGCTGCCGTATTCGGGTCAGCGTTGCAAGCCAGTTGCTACTGTAGAACTGTCTTATAAAACAAGGGTTTGTAAAGTGTTTCGCCTTTGTAACAACGTAAAGACTTTGAAATGTTGTGGTGCAGCGAGATCCCCGGCATTGATAATGCATGCTCTGCTAGCCCACCGAAATATCTGACAGTTTGTCAACGTAGGTGTCATGTGTGCGTTTACCGGCACATGCGCAGACAGCAAACTGCTGATCTGGGCTCACTACCCAAGCGATCCATCGCAGGATTTCTCGAAAGAATCAGGCCCGCGCCGGCATATCCGGCCAGACTGCCCTGGCGAGCAAGCGAATCGCTTTTACCAAACGCAGTACTTTTGCCTGATTTTTTACGAGGAGTTCTTCATTATGCGAATCGCTCAAATCGCTCCCTTGCACGAGGCGGTTCCTCCCAAGCTTTACGGCGGGACGGAACGCGTGGTGTCCTACCTGACCGAAGCGCTGGTTGAACAGGGCCATGACGTCACGCTTTTCGCAAGCGGCGATTCGCAAACCTCGGCGAAGCTCGAAGCGTTCTGGCCGCAGGCATTGCGCCTCGACCCGACCATCCGCGACGTGATGGCGCCGCACATGCTGCTGCTCGAAGAAGTGCGCCGCCGTGCGGACGAATTCGACGTGCTGCATTTCCACATCGACTACTACCCGTTCTCGCTGTTCGCCCGCCAGCCGGTGCCGTTCCTGACCACGCTGCACGGCCGTCTCGATCTGCCGGAACTGCAGCCGATCTTCAACACGTTCAACGACGTGCCGGTGGTGTCGATTTCGGACAACCAGCGCATCCCGCTGCAACAGGCGAACTGGCTGCAAACCGTTTATCACGGCCTGCCGGAAAACGTGCTCACGCCGATCAAGGACGTCGAGCCGGGCTACCTCGCATTCCTTGGCCGCGTCTCGCCGGAGAAGGGTCTCGACCGTGCGATCCGCATCGCCGGCCAGGCAGGCATGAAACTCAAGGTCGCCGCCAAGATCGACAAGGCCGATCGTGCCTATTACGAAGAAGTGATCAAGCCGCTGATGGCGCTGCCGCACGTCGAATACATTGGCGAAATCGGCGAAGCCGAAAAGCGTGAGTTCCTCGGCAACGCGCATGCACTGGTGTTCCCGATCGACTGGCCGGAGCCCTTCGGTCTGGTGATGATCGAAGCCATGGCTTGCGGTACGCCGGTGATCGCGTTCAACCGTGGTTCGGTGCCGGAAGTGATCGAAAACGGCGTGTCGGGTTTTGTCGTCGAAGACGAAATCAGTGCGGTCGCCGCAGTGAAGCGTCTGCACACGCTGCCGCGCACCAAGGTGCGTGCCGCATTCGAATCGCGCTTCTCGTCGAAAGTGATGGCGCAGAACTACGTCGCCGCCTACGAAGAGTTGCTGCGTCAGAAGCATCGCACGGTGCTGCGCGAAGTTAACGCCAGCTGAGCGCCAGCTAAGTACGGTACGTAAAAGCAGCCAGACCGGCTCGCCGGGCGCGCACTTTCGGCGCCCAGTGATCGATGGTCCGGCTGCCCCAGCAACGCCCCGCGTGCATCTCGCCTGCGGGGCGTTGTTGCATGCGCGCCGCGATTTTGCGCGTATGCGGCAGAAAGTACGGTTTTGGGACCGGCAAGCATGAGCCTGTCTCGGTAATATCCCTATAATGGCCCTGCCGCAAATCTGGCTGCGGCGCCGTCGACGACAGGAGGATGCTTTGGCGAGAACGAAAGAGACGCGTGCGAACGCGGCGCCCGGCGCCGGAATGATTTTCGCGCTGCGCGCCATCGGTCTCGTGCTCCTCACTCGCTGGCTTTTTTCGATGGCGCAGATGGACCTGGGCGCGTCGTTGTCCGCGATGGTGTCCTCGCCGTGGGCGTGCATCAACCTGGTGTTCCTGTTCTTGCTGATCTTCCTGCCGGGTGCCCGCGCGGTGGCTGAGCGTCCGTTGCATCCGCTGCCGCAATGGTTGCGTCAGGCGGTGCGTCTGTTTGCTTTCCTCGGATTCCTGTTTGCTGTCTGGTCGGTCGGCGCATTTGCGGCGAGTGCCGGTTGGCGGCGCGCCGCGCAGGCGGTGGCGGCTACCAACGGCTGGCTGTTGGCGGCACCGGCGTTGTACGCGGCGGTCGTGTGGATTTGCCGGCCGCGCGCGCTGTGGCGAACCAATATCGCTGCGCGACGCTTTGCGATCGGCCGCTATGCGGTCGCGCTCGATCCGGCCACACGCACGGTGGTCGTCTGGGCCGAGCGTCGCAAGGTAGGGCAGTACGACGCCCGCGAATTGTCCGTGCGCTGGGCGGCGGCCCCTGGCATGAGCGCGCCGTCGGCGCCTGCTCCTGCGGTGGCGTTCGGTGTTGCCGGCGAGGCGGGTGGACCTGCGGCGCCGCTCGGTTCGGTCGGCGCGCCTGCGCTGGTGCGCGGCGGCTTCGGCCGACGTCCGAAAATCGAATTGCTGTGGGATTCGCCGGCTGCGGCGGGCCACAACCGGCAAACCGTGTTCCGCACCGCGCTGACTACCGAGGGCGATCGGGTCGCCGCGCGAGCGCTCGACACATCGTTGCGGCAAGTCTGAAACTGTCGCTTCGTTCGGTCAGCTACAACGCGCGGGTGAAGCAGACGTCGTAAAGTGCGGTAGTCGATAATAAGACATGTAAGAAAAAGTGCCGCCCGGCGTTTCGGCGGGCGAGTGAGAGATACATCGATCGTATTGCGTCGTTTGCAGGAGTCGCTATGCTGGTTCGCTGGTTGCTTGCCGCCCTTCATCTACTTGCTTATGGCTTCGCCCTCGCGTCGATTCTCCGGCGCACCTGGTCACTTCGGCGAGCCAGCGTGCCTGCTGCGCTGCGATCCGTATTCCGCTCCGACTCGCGCTGGGGTCTTTCGGCTTTAGTGCTGATCGTCACCGGTCTGATGCGCGCCTTCGGCGGTTTCGAAAAGGGCGCCGACTACTACCTGCATGAGCCGCTCTTTCACTTGAAGATGACGCTGCTCGTGCTGATCCTCATTCTCGAAGTCCCGACGATGCTCGGCCTGATGCGCTGGCGCGCCAGCATCAGAAAAGGCGCCACGCCTGATTTGCGAAAGGCGCGTACGTATGCGCGTTTCAGTGTGATCCAGACCGTGCTGCTGGTGTTGATGGTGTTCGCGGCGACCGGCATGGCGCGTGGTATCGGGCTGCCTGCGGGCGTGGTGTAGGCGTGCGTTAGGGGGCGAGCGCCTGCAGAAAGCGCCTGTTACGGCGGCTTCTGCAGGACGTCCCGCATGCTTCTTCTTAATTTACTTCTCGACGAGCAAGTCCGAATCATCGAGTCGATTCGCTTTCGCGGCATTGGTCTTGTGCGCGACCTCCGAATCGCCCAGGCCCTTGATCAACTCCAGCGCCTGACGTTCGAACAAGCGCCTGTACAAGCCATTCTCGAGTCTGATCAACGCCTCGTGACTGCCTTCCTCGATGACCTTGCCCTTGTCCAGCACCAGCAGTCTGTCCAGCGCTCGCACGGTGGAGAGGCGGTGCGCCACCACCAGCGTCGTGCGGCCCATCATCAGCCGTTCCATGGCCTGCTGGATCAGCACTTCGCTTTCGCTATCGAGGCTCGAAGTCGCTTCGTCCAGAATCAGGATCGGCGCGTCCGCGAGAAACGCCCGCGCGATCGCGACGCGCTGACGTTCACCACCCGAAAGCTTGATACCGCGCTCGCCCACCAGCGTGTCGTAGCCTTGAGGCAGCGCCGAGATAAAGCCGTGCGCACTCGCGAGCTTCGCGGCGCGTTCGATCTCGGCACGGCTCGCATCGGGCCGGGCATAGGCGATGTTCTCCGCCAAGGAGCGGTGAAACAGCACCGGCTCCTGCTGAACGATCGCGATCTGGCTGCGCAACGACGCCTGCCGCACACGGGCGATATCCTGACCGTCGATCGTGATCCGGCCTTCTGAAATGTCGTAGAGCCGCTGGATCAGCTTGATGAAAGTCGTCTTCCCCGAACCCGAATGTCCGACCAGTCCGACGCGTTCTCCTGGCGCGATGCGCACGGAGAAGTTGTCGTAGAGCGGCGTGGCTTTCGCACCGTAGTGGAAGGTAACGTGCTCGAAGCGAATTTCGCCCTTGCCGATCGCGATCGGGCCTGCGCCGGGGCGGTCTTCGATACCCAGCGGTTGGCTCTCGAGCGACACCAGTTCTTCCATGTCGTTGACCGAGCGCTGCAGGTTGCGGATGTGCATGCCCACGTCGCGCAGATAGCCTTGCAGCATGAAGAACATCGTCAGCGCGAAGGTGATGTCGCCGACACTCGCTTCGCCGCGCACCCACAACAGCAACGCGACGCCGAGAATGGCGGCCTGAATCGCCACCAGCATGCTGCCTTGCACGCCGCCGTTGATCGTGCCGCGAATCCACGTGCGGCGCGTGCGATGACGCCACTTGACGATCACGCGCTCGAGCAGGGCTTCTTCGCGATCTTCGGCGCCGAACGCTTTTACCACGCCGTTGCAACTGACCGCGTCGGCGAGGGCGCCACCCATGCGCGTGTCCCACGCGTTAGCGAGGCGCGCGGCGGGCGCAACGAAGCCGAGTGACAGCGCCACGGTCACCGCGATATACAGCACCGAACCGATACCGACAACCGCGCCCATCATCGGCCAGCGCCAGCCGAGCAGCACCGTTGCGCCGACCAGCATGACCAGCGACGGCAGCAACGCGACCAGCAACGTGTCGTTGAGCAGGTCGAGTGCCCACATGCCGCGCGTGATCTTGCGCACGGTGGATCCGGCGAAGCTGTTGGCATGCCAGTCTGTCGAAAAACGCTGCACGCGATGAAAGGCGTTGCCGGCGATCTCGCTCATCATCTTGAGCGTCAGCCTGATGAGGTTGAAGAACACGCCTTGACGAAGCAGCTCGGCGCCGAGCCCGAGCGCACCCAGCACGCAGAAGGCCGTGATCGCCGCGTGCCACGCGACGGCGTTACTGGCGGAGCCGGATGCGATCGCGTCGACGAGCCGTCCGGCGAACATCGGCGTGAGTACGTCGGCCAATGCCGAGAGCAGCACCAACGCCGCAGTGACGAAGATGCGCCAGGGCTGTTTGGCCCAGTGACGGAAGGTAAAGCCGAGGACGTCCTTGAAGGCTTGTCCACGAAAGTCGAGTTTTTTTCTAGTCATTTGCCACGACCCGGTGGCGCGTGAGCGCACCGAGGTTCCAGTCAAGAAGCGAAAGGAAGAGACAGTCAAGCGAGCCGCGCTGTGTTGACAGCAATGCCGGCAATGGGACTACGGACTGTCTGGGAATTGCGCGGAACGCCTGATCAGGCAGCACCGCGTGAGCGACAACGCGACAAACTTAAAGTCGCGAGAATGGTCGTGAGGCCATCCCAGGGAGAGCGATATGCACTGCGAACATGTGACGCCTCCCTGTAGTCGAATGAAGTGAAGGAATGGACGGGGCAAGTGCCCGAAAACTGACTATATCAGCAGTATTTGGCCGCCGCAATCGTACGGAAGTTCGGTGTTGACTTCGAAGCAGAGCGGGCGCAGATGCCTACCAACGCACGCGCACTTGAATCAAAAACAAAAAAGCCCTCGACTTTCGTCTAAGGGCTTTCTCTTGCGGTTCTTCGGGAACCAGCGAATCTGGTGGGTGGTACAGGGATTGAACCTGTGACCCCTGCCGTGTGAAGGCAGTGCTCTACCGCTGAGCTAACCACCCGAAGAGAGCCGAATTATGTCAGGGATTTTTCGACTCGTCTAGTACTTTTTAAGCGGTTTGCTCATCCGCGGCCGCAGCCGGAGCCGCTTCGAGACGCCACACGCTCGTGCCTTTGACCGCTTTGTCGAGACCGTCGAGCACGGCCTGATGTTCGGCGACTTCGTCGTCGCTCGCGGCGATCACGACCAGATTCAGCGAATCGATCGCGATGCGCGGTGCACTCGCATCGCCGCCACCGTGCGAATCGCCAAGCATGTCGATGACGAGGCTCTCCTGGCCGCGCGTCATCGCCAGATAAACCTCGGCAAGCAGTTCCGAGTCAAGCAGTGCGCCGTGCAAGGTGCGATGTGCGTTGCTGATGCCGAAGCGGTCGCACAGCGCGTCGAGCGAATTGCGCTTGCCCGGGAACATCTGCTTGGCGCGCGCGAGCGTATCGATGACCTCGCCGCAGTAGGTTTTCACCGGCGGCAAACCTAGCAACGCAAATTCGGCATCGAGAAAGCCGATGTCGAACGGCGCGTTGTGAATGATCAGCTCCGCGTCCTGAATGAAGTCGCGAACCTGATCGGCAATCTCGGCGAACTTCGGCTTGTCGCTCAGAAACTCCGTGGTCAGCCCGTGGACCGCCAAAGCGCCCGGATCGCTTTCGCGTTCCGGGTTGATATAGAAATGCAGGTTGTTGCCCGTGAGCCGGCGGTTCACCATTTCGACGCAACCGAGTTCAAGGATCCGGTCGCCGGTTCGTGCATTCAGGCCGGTGGTTTCGGTGTCGAGGATGATTTGACGCATGTCGGATTAGCCTGCTCTAAAAAAATCAGCAAAAAAGAAGGGCGCGCGCGTAGGTGTCGCCGCGGGCGTCACGGCACGCGTCACATTTCCGCGAGTGACGCGACGCCGCGATTGGCCAGTTGATCCGCGCGTTCGTTTTCCGGGTGGCCATTGTGACCGCGCACCCAGCGCCATTCAATTTCGTGCTGCGCGACGAGCGCATCGAGCCGTTTCCAGAGATCGGCATTCTTCACCGGTTGCTTCGCGGCGGTGATCCAGCCTTTTTTCTTCCAGCCGTGAATCCATTCGCTGATGCCTTTCTGCACGTACTGCGAGTCGGTGTGCACGACGGCCTTGCAGGGGCGCTTGAGCGCCTCGAGCGCGCCGATCACGCCCATCAGTTCCATGCGATTGTTGGTGGTGTTGGGCTCACCGCCGAACAGTTCTTTTTCCTGATCGCCGAAGCGCAGCAGCGCGCCCCAGCCGCCAGGGCCGGGGTTGCCCTTGCAGGCGCCGTCGGTATAAATATCGATGATGTCGGGAGTCATTGAGTGTGGTTGCGTGTGTTCGGAGTGGCGGCGGGCGCGAGGCCCGCGGCGAGGACAGGTTTCTTCACTTTCAGCGGGCCGACGAGGCGCATGCCACGCACGCGCTTGATCGCCTTGATCATGTAGGTGGCGCCGAAAATCGGCCACCAGCGGTCGCCGGCGGCTTCCATGAAGCCATAGCGGGACAGCCATTGTTCGCTGCCGAGCGGCGGACGATAGCAGCCGAAGCGCCCGCGTTCAAGGTCGAAACCCAGCAATTTGATCCAGTCTTTCAGGCGCGTGAAGGCGATCAGGTCGACTGCGGCGGGCACGAACGGCCGGCCGGTCATCTTGCCGACCGATTGGCGCGCGCCCCACAGCGACAGCGAATTGAAGCCGAGAATGATCAACTGCCCTTCGGGCATCAGCACGCGCTCCGCTTCGCGCAGCAGCCGGTGCGGGTCGCTCGTGAATTCCAGCGTATGCGGCATCACGATCAGGTCGACGCTTTGTGCTTCGAACGGCAAGTCGAGCAGATCGCACCAGACCGCGCTGCGCCCAGCGGGCGCAGGCAAACCCGCGGGCAGACCTTGCGCGGCGCTGTTACCCATGTTCTTGCCCGAGCCGTTCCCGGCGCGCCCGAGACCGCGTGGAAAAGTGTAGGGCGCACTCGCGCCGCTCGCTGCGTCGAGCACAAGCCCGCGGCACGGCATGCGGTTCTCGCGCAGGGCGTCGAGCTGCGGCAGGCCGAGTTGCAGCGCATGGTAACCGAACACGTCGGACACCACGCGATCGAGCTGGGTCTGTTCCCACTCGAGTACGTAGCGCCCGGGCGGCGAATCGGTCCAGGCAGGCCAGTCTATAATTGCTCGATCAGTCATATCAGAGAATGCGTCGCCTATGAATGCGCTCGAGTACGTACCGGTCCCGGCGTTTGAAGACAATTACATCTGGGTCGTTTCCGACGGGCATCATGCGGTGGTCGTCGATCCGGGTGAGGCCGCCCCCGTGCGCGCATATCTGGCGAAACGGGGTTGGCGGCTGAGCGCTATTTTACTCACCCACCATCATCAAGACCATGTCGGTGGGGTGGCCGATCTGCTGAACGGCCAGGCCGTTCCCGTGTACGGCCCCGCTGGTGAGGCGATCCAGCATCTCACGCATCGTCTTAAAAACGGCGATCACGTGACGATTGCGGCCCCCGCGCTCGAATTCAGCGTGCTCGACGTGCCTGGTCACACGAGCGGTCACATCGCCTATTTTCAGGCGGCCGACCCGCGCGGCACGCCGCACGTGTTTTGTGGCGACACGCTGTTCGCATGTGGCTGCGGCCGCTTGTTCGAAGGCACGCCCACGCAGATGCTGGCGTCGCTGGATTCGCTGGCCGCGCTGCCCGGCGCAACCGAGGTTCACTGCGCCCACGAGTACACCTTGTCGAACATCCGCTTCGCGCTCGCCTGCGAGCCGGGCAACGCCGAACTGCAAGCCTGGCGCGACACGGCGAGCGAATTACGCGCGCGCCATGTGCCTACACTTCCCACTACCATCGCCCACGAACGCGCCGTGAATCCGTTTTTGCGCGCCGACAGTCCGGCGATTCGCGCCACCTTGCAGGAGCAGCTGCACGAAAAAGTGTCCGATCGTTTGGCGGCATTTACGCTGATGCGCGAATGGAAAAACCGCTTCCGTTGACCCGTTCAGCATCAGGGTATTGCTCACGCGAAGAATCGCAAAAATTCGCCAAGCCCAAGATTTCCTTGATATTTTTCGTAATTTTCCGATTGACGTAAACGTTGCCGTTTCGTACTATCGGCTGCAAATTCCAGCCCTTGTGGAAGCCGAGACGTTCATGCGATTTATCTTTAGTGCGTTGTTGGTCCTGACACTCGCCGCTTGCGCGAGTCAGGGACCGGCGACGAATAGCCCTACCACCGCAACTAACCCCGCCAGCCAGCAAGCCGTAGCCGACGCCCTTCGCAAGACAGCCACCGCCAAAGAGACGATCAACGTCGATCAAGGCTCGGTCAGTCAACTGACGAGCGCGGACGCCGATTTGTGGGGCCGTATTCGCCGTGGTTTTCAAATGCCGGATCTGCAAACCGACCTCGTCGACATGCAGGTCAACTGGTATGCGCAGCGCCCGGATTACGTGCAGCGCATGACCGAGCGCTCGCAGAAATACCTGTACCACATCGTCGAAGAGCTCGAGGCGCGCAATATGCCGACCGAGCTCGCGTTGCTGCCGTTCATCGAATCCGCGTATAGCCCGCAGGCGTTGTCGGTGGCGAAGGCCGCGGGCATGTGGCAGTTCATGCCGGGCACGGGCCGCACCTACAACCTCAAGCAGAACATGTGGCAGGACGAGCGCCGCGACGTGCTGGCTTCGACTAGCGCCGCGCTCGACTACCTGTCGCGTCTGCATGACATGTTCGGCGACTGGCAACTGGCGCTCGCCGCGTACAACTGGGGTGAGGGCAATGTGCAGCGCGCGATCGCGCGCAACGAAGCAGCGGGGCTGCCCACCGACTACCTCAGCCTGCGCATGCCGAACGAGACGCGCAACTACGTGCCCAAACTGCAGGCGGTGAAGAACATCGTGATGAACCCGCAGATGTACGGGCTCACGCTGCCGTCGATTCCAAATCACCCGTATTTCGTCACGGTCACGACTTCGCACGACATCGACGTGGACATGGCGGCGAAACTCGCCAATCTGTCGCCGGACGAATTCCGCTCGCTGAACCCGTCGTTCAGGAAGCCGGTGATTCTCGGCGCCACGCAGCCGCAAATCCTGCTGCCGTTCGATAACGCCAGCGCCTTCGAGCGCAATCTGAAGGCCTATTCCGGCTCGCTGTCGTCCTGGACCACGTACACGGTCACGGAGCGTTCGGCACCGGCGGCGATCGCGCAAAAGATCGGTGTCGACGCCGACACGCTGATGGAAGTGAACAAGATTCCGGCCGGCATGCGTTTGAAACCGGGCTCCACGATCGTGGTGCCGCGTGGTTCGGACGACGACGAAGACATCAGCGCCGACGTCGCGGAAAGCGCCGTGCTCGCCATGGAGCCTGACGTTCCCGACACGCGCAAGATGCTGATCCGCGTGCGTCGCAATCAATCCATGGCCGCGATCGCGGTGCGTTACGGCGTTTCGATCGGTCAATTGAAAGCGTGGAATCGCACGCATCGCGATCAGGTTTCGCGCGGCCAGGTGATCGTGCTGCACGTGCCGGTCGGCAAGGCGATGCCGAGCGAACCGGGTCCCGAGCGCATCGCAACCGACGTGCAGGGCGGCGGCGTCGAGAAGATCGGCACCCGTGTCACAGACACGAAGAACGATTCGCGCTACGATAAGAAGAAGGGTCGTGGCCGTTCCGCCGTGGTGAAGGTATCTGATCCGGTGGTTAAAGCGAGCAAGCCGACAACGTCCGGCGCCACCAAGGGCAAGGTGACGAAGGCGTCGGCTTCCACGTCCAGCAAGGCGTCGAAGGCCGCGGCAGATAGCCGCCAGAAGACCGTGGCCAACGCGAAGAAGGGTAAGTAGACCAAAAAGCGGCTCCACGGTAGTGACCACATGCGTTGCGGGGGCAGCGCATGAATTGCGCTCCGATCACGCACCGTGTTATTCCGACGCCGTCACCTTAGGGTGACGGCGTTTTTCATTCTGCAGATCAAATCAGGCGAATTTCGCTCATTTCATTTATCGTTCGTGCTCAGGCCTTGTCGGCCGCTCTTTTCAAAGCTCATGTCGTCCACCCAGTTGCGCGTTTTCCTCCTGTTTTCTGCCGGTTACTTCGTTTCGTACCTGTTTCGCGGCGTCAATCTGGGCTTTGCGCCCTTCATCACGCACGATCTCGGCTTGTCGGCCACTGATCTCGGTTTGCTGACCAGTCTGTATTTCCTCGGCTTCGCGGGTGCGCAGATTCCGGCGGGTGTGTTGCTCGACCACTTCGGCGCGCGTCGGGTGACGGCGGCCACTCTGCTATTTGCCGCGCTGGGAATCTGGGTGTTCGGCGCGGCGCACGGCGTTGGCGCGATGATGATCGGGCGTCTGCTGATCGGCGTCGGCGTGTCCGTGTGTCTCGGCGCCGCCTTCAAGGCGTTGGCCCAGCATTTCGCGTCGGCACGGTTGCCGCTGATGAACGGGTTGGTGATGGCAATTGGCGGCTTCGGCGGCGTGATGGTCGGCTCGCCACTCACGTGGGTGCTGGGTTTCGCCAGTTGGCGCGCGGTCTGCGTCGGCTTGGGCTTGCTGACGGTTCTTGTGGCGGTCGCGCAGTGGACCCTCGCGCCGGACGCAAAGGAAACACATCACCAGGCAAGTCTCGGCGCCCAGTTCAAGGGCACTTTGCACATCCTGAAGAGCGCGGCGTTCTGGAAGATCGCGTCGTTTTCAGTCGTGACGCAAGGTGTGTTCTACGCGATGCAATCGCTGTGGGTTGGCGCCTGGTTGCGCGACGTGCAGGGCTTCGAGCCGCGAGAAGCTGCCGCGCTGGTATCGATTCTCGGCTTCGCGATGATGGCCGGCTGTGTGGGCTTCGGCGCGGCGGCGCGTAGCCTCGAGCGGCGCGGTATCTCGCTGTACGTGTTTTGCGGCATCGGTATGGCGCTGTTCGTCGTGACCCAGCTGCTGATCATGTTCAATGCGCCGCTGCCCGCGAGCCTGCTGTGGGCCGCGTATGGGATCTTTGGCGGGACCGGGATTCTCAGCTACGCGGTGATGGCGCGGCACTTCCCGGCGCAGATGATCGGCCGGGTGAATACCACCCTGACGCTGATCATTTTTTTGCTGATTTTCGGCTTCCAGATCGGCGTCGGCGCGGTGCTGTCGCGCTGGCCGGCCAGTGGCGGACATTATCCGGCCGCCGCGCATCTGACCGCCTGGGGCATTCTGATGGCGCTGCAATTGTTAAGCGCGATCTGGTACGTATTGCCCGGACGTACAGGGCTTCAGCCGACGCACGCTCACGCCGAACAGCAGGTTTGAGGCCGTTGTAGAAGGGTTCGCCGGGCCGGGCCATATTTACCGGCTCTATCCCGATTCTGGCCCGCGCAAATTTTGTCGACCGGCTTCTGAGCCATGTGCAGCAAGACTTCGACCCGTTTGGGAAGGCACTCCACTACGCCGGCTCCCCATCTCGGATTTGGAGGGAAGGGTAGTTTCACGCTATAATTTCAAGGTTTGAGCTTATCAACCCGCACCCTAGCGCCTACCTCTCCCATACCGTTCATCCGCCGCGCGCTTTCGACGCCCCGCACCCCAGCCGAGCCGTCCACACAATGGACCCATCGCGCCCCTTGCGACGTCACCAGCAGTACGCGAGCGAGTCTGCGCGCGCATCCTTGCCGATGCGTTTCGCTGCGGCTCGCAGTCGGATAGACAGGTCGGCAACAGGGTGTTCCCCAAGGAGTCTCCCGTGTTGCCGTCATTTTCTCCCGCTTTGCTCGCACTCGCCGACGGCACGGTCTTTCGTGGTTACTCGATCGGCGCCCCCGGGCATACGATCGGCGAAGTCGTGTTCAACACCGCTATCACCGGTTATCAGGAAATCCTGACCGACCCGAGCTACGCGCGCCAGATCGTGACCCTCACGTATCCGCACATCGGTAATGTCGGCGTGAATGCCGAAGACGTCGAAGCCACGAAAGTCCATGCCGCCGGCCTGATCATCCGTGATCTGCCGGTTCTCGCGTCGAACTTCCGCATGGAGCGCACGCTCCCGCAATACCTGAAGGACGAGGGCGTGGTCGCCATCGCCGGTCTCGACACCCGCATGCTGACGCGCGTGCTGCGCGACAAGGGCGCGCAGAACGGCGCCATTCTGGCCGGTTCGGATGACGAAGCGAAGGCAATCGAACTCGCGCGCTCGTTCCCGGGTTTGTCGGGCATGGACCTCGCGAAGGTCGTGTCGACCAAGGAAAGCTACGAATGGACCCAGACCGAATGGCGTCTGGGCACCGGCTACGGCACGCAGAACGCGCCGAAGTACCGCGTGGTCGCGTTCGATTACGGCGTGAAGTACAACATTCTGCGCATGCTGGCTGAGCGCGGCTGCCACGTCACCGTGCTGCCGGCGCAAGCTTCCGCGGCTGACGCACTCGCGCTCAACCCGGACGGCGTGTTCCTGTCGAACGGCCCCGGCGATCCGGAACCGTGCGACTACGCAATCGCGGCGACCAAAGAGCTGATCGAGCGCGGCATTCCGACGTTCGGCATCTGTCTCGGCCACCAGATCATGGGCCTCGCGCTCGGCGCCAAGACCCTGAAGATGAAGACCGGCCACCACGGCGCGAACCATCCGGTGAAGGATCTCGAAGATGGCCGTGTCGTCATCACGTCGCAGAACCACGGTTTCGCGGTCGACGCCGACACGCTGCCGGCCAATGCCAAGGTCACGCACATCTCGCTGTTCGACGGCACGCTGCAAGGCTTCGCGCTGACCGACAAGCCGGCGTTCTGCTTCCAGGGCCACCCGGAAGCATCGCCCGGTCCGCACGACATCGCCTATCTGTTCGATCGCTTCACCGCGTTGATGGACACGAAGAAGGCCGGCAAGGCGACAGCGGCATAAGCAATAGAGTGTGAGGCGCCCAGGCGGCGCACGGCTTGCGGTGCGAACAGCGCCTCAGCGCACAAGCGCAGCGAGCCGCACACAACAGAGCGCGCGCAACGTATCAACGCAGCGCGCCGACGGAAAGAATTCAGGAATACATTAGCGAGAGCGTTATGCCCAAGCGGACAGACATTAAAAGCATCCTCATCATCGGCGCGGGTCCGATCATCATCGGCCAGGCGTGCGAGTTCGACTACTCGGGCGCGCAGGCATGCAAGGCGCTGCGTGAGGAAGGCTACAAGGTCATTCTCGTCAACAGCAATCCGGCGACGATCATGACCGACCCGAACACGGCCGACGTCACCTACATCGAGCCGATCACGTGGGAAGTGGTGGAGCGCATCATCGCCAAGGAGCGCCCGGACGCAATCCTGCCGACGATGGGCGGCCAGACCGCGCTGAACTGCGCGCTCGATCTCCATGCGCACGGCGTGCTGGACAAGTACAAGGTCGAGCTGATCGGCGCCTCGCCGGAAGCGATCGACAAGGCGGAAGACCGTCAGAAGTTCAAAGACGCGATGACCAAGATCGGCCTCGGTTCGGCCAAGTCGGGCACCGCGCATTCGATGGAAGAAGCACTGCAGGTGCAGGCCGACATCGCGACGCAAACGGGCAGCGGCGGTTATCCGGTCGTGATCCGTCCGTCGTTCACCTTGGGTGGTTCAGGCGGCGGCATCGCGTACAACCGCGACGAATTCGAAGAGATTTGCAAGCGCGGTCTCGACCTGTCGCCTACGCGTGAGCTGCTGATCGAAGAATCGCTGCTCGGCTGGAAAGAGTACGAGATGGAAGTGGTCCGCGACAAGAAGGACAACTGCATCATCGTCTGTTCGATCGAAAACCTGGACCCGATGGGCATCCACACCGGCGACTCGATCACTGTCGCGCCGGCGCAAACGCTCACGGACAAGGAATACCAGATCCTGCGTAACGCATCGCTCGCCGTGCTGCGCGAGATCGGTGTGGATACGGGCGGTTCGAACGTGCAGTTCTCGATCAATCCGAAAGATGGCCGGATGATCGTGATTGAAATGAACCCGCGCGTGTCGCGTTCGTCAGCATTGGCCTCGAAGGCGACTGGCTTCCCGATCGCGAAGGTTGCGGCAAAGCTGGCAGTCGGCTACACGCTGGACGAGTTGAAGAACGAAATCACCGGCGGCCAGACCCCGGCATCGTTCGAACCGACGATCGACTACGTCGTCACCAAGATTCCGCGTTTCGCATTCGAGAAATTCCGCGAAGCCGATGCGCGTCTGACCACGCAAATGAAGTCGGTCGGTGAAGTGATGGCAATCGGCCGCACCTTCCAGGAATCGTTCCAGAAGGCGCTGCGTGGCCTCGAAGTGGGCGTGGATGGTCTCGATGAAAAGACCAATAACCGCGACGAGATCATCCGCGAGATCGGCGAAGCCGGTCCGGATCGTATCTGGTATGTCGGCGACGCGTTCCGTGTCGGCATGACGGCCGAAGAGATCTTCGAAGAGACCTCGATCGACCCGTGGTTCCTCGCGCAGATCGAACAGATCATCCTGAAGGAAAAGGCGCTGGCCGGCCGTACGCTGGCAAGCCTGTCGAAGGAAGAACTCAAGTATCTGAAGCAAAGCGGCTTCTCGGATCGCCGCCTGGCCAAGCTGCTCGGCGCGAAGCCGGCGGAAGTGCGCCAGCGCCGTATCGAGTTGAACGTGCGCCCGGTCTACAAGCGCGTCGACACGTGCGCGGCCGAGTTCGCCACGAAAACCGCTTACATGTACTCGACCTACGAGGAAGAGTGCGAAGCGAACCCCACGAACAACAAGAAGATCATGGTGTTGGGTGGCGGCCCGAACCGGATCGGCCAGGGTATCGAGTTCGACTACTGCTGCGTGCACGCTGCGCTCGCCATGCGCGAAGACGGCTACGAAACGATCATGGTCAACTGCAACCCTGAAACGGTTTCGACCGACTACGACACGTCCGATCGTCTGTACTTCGAATCGCTGACGCTCGAAGACGTGCTCGAAATCGTCGACAAGGAAAAGCCGGTTGGCGTGATCGTTCAGTACGGCGGTCAGACGCCGCTGAAGCTTGCGCTCGATCTCGAAGCGAACGGTGTGCCGATCGTCGGCACGTCGCCGGACATGATCGACGCCGCGGAAGACCGCGAGCGTTTCCAGAAGCTGCTGCAGGACCTCGGCCTGCGTCAACCGCCGAACCGCACCGCGCGTGCCGAAGACGAAGCGCTCAAGCTTGCTGAGGAAATCGGCTATCCGCTGGTGGTGCGTCCGTCGTACGTGCTGGGTGGCCGCGCGATGGAAATCGTCCACGAGCCGCGCGATCTCGAACGCTATATGCGCGAGGCCGTGAAGGTCTCGAACGATTCACCGGTGCTGCTCGACCGCTTCCTGAACGACGCGATCGAATGCGACGTGGATTGCATCTCGGATGGCGAAGCCGTGTTCATCGGCGGCGTGATGGAGCACATCGAACAGGCAGGCGTTCACTCGGGCGACTCGGCTTGCTCGCTGCCGCCGTACTCGCTGTCGAAGGAAACGATTGCCGAGCTGAAGCGTCAGACCGGTGCAATGGCCAAGGCGCTGAACGTGATCGGCCTGATGAACGTGCAGTTCGCGATTCAACAAGTGCCGCAGGCGGATGGTTCGAAAGAAGACGTGATCTACGTGCTCGAAGTGAACCCGCGTGCCTCGCGTACCGTGCCGTACGTCTCGAAGGCGACCAGCCTGCCGCTCGCCAAGATTGCCGCGCGCGCGATGGTCGGCCAGACGCTCGCGCAACAGGGCGTGACGAAGGAAATCGATCCGCCGTACTTCAGCGTGAAGGAAGCCGTGTTCCCGTTCGTCAAGTTCCCGGCAGTCGATCCGGTGCTCGGACCGGAAATGCGCTCCACGGGTGAAGTGATGGGCGTGGGTCAAACGTTCGGCGAAGCGCTGTTCAAGTCGCAGCTCGCCGCAGGCTCGCGTCTGCCGGAGTCGGGCACGGTACTGCTGACCGTGATGGATGCCGACAAGCCGAAGGCCGTCGAAGTCGCGCGCATGCTGCACGAACTCGGCTACCCGATCGTCGCGACCAAGGGCACGGCAGCCGCAATCGAAGCGGCCGGTGTGCCGGTCAAGGTCGTCAACAAGGTGAAGGACGGCCGGCCGCACATCGTCGACATGATCAAGAACGGTGAAATCGCGCTGGTCTTCACGACCGTCGACGAAACCCGTGCCGCGATCGCCGACTCGCGTTCGATCCGCATGAGCGCGCAGGCGAACAAGGTCACGTACTACACGACGATGTCCGGTGCACGGGCCGCGGTTGAAGGTTTGCGCTATTTGAAGGACCTGGAAGTCTATGATTTACAAGGTCTTCACGCTCGCCTAAACTAAGGCTTCGAATACCTGTCCAAGATGTAAGTGCCGCGGTTAAGCGGCGTTCCGCAGGTGCTGGGCCCCGGGCTTTGTCCGGCGCTCTGGCCCCCGCGGAATGCACTTAACCGCGGTGATTTTTTTTACGGCTGTTTTTTGCATAGAGTTGTTTATGAGCACTGTTCCATTGACTAAGCGCGGCGCGGAAATGTTGCGCGATGAATTGCAGCGCCTGAAATCGGTTGAGCGTCCCTCGGTGATCAATTCGATCGCGGAAGCGCGTGCCCAGGGCGATCTGTCGGAAAACGCGGAATACGACGCGGCGAAGGAAAAGCAAGGCTTCATCGAAGGCCGTATTGCCGAAATCGAATCGAAGCTGGCCGGGGCGCAGGTGATCGATCCGGCAGCGGTCGAAGCGGACGGGCGCGTGGTGTTCGGCGCGACGCTCGAACTCGAAGACCTCGATTCCGGTGCAAAGGTCAAATACCAGATCGTCGGCGACGATGAAGCGGACATCGACCACGGTCTGATCTCGATCAGCTCGCCGATCGCGCGCGCCTTGATCGGCAAGTCGGAAGGCGACGTTGCATCGGTGCAGGCGCCGGGCGGCGTGCGCGAGTACGAAATCATCGCGGTTAGCTACGTTTGAAGGCGGCCCCGGTGTCCTTGATGCCGCATCGACTGTTCCGTCTGCTGACGGTTGTTTGGGTCGGTAGTCTGTTGACTATTGGCTATGCCGTCGCGCCGGTGTTGTTCACCTCGCTCGATCGCATGACGGCGGGCGCCGTGGCGGCGCAACTGTTTCGCATCGAGGGCGTGCTGGGTGCGGTGTGCGGCATTTTGCTGCTGGGCT
This sequence comes from Paraburkholderia aspalathi, assembly GCF_900116445.1. Taxonomy (GTDB): domain Bacteria; phylum Pseudomonadota; class Gammaproteobacteria; order Burkholderiales; family Burkholderiaceae; genus Paraburkholderia; species Paraburkholderia aspalathi. Next base: position 65,760 of record NZ_FPBH01000020.1, on the reverse strand, counting down.
TGGCGAACGTACTGGTGCGCCGGGGCAGCGACGCTTATCGCCGTTTGCGCTGGTTGATCGTCGGCATGCTGGTGTGCGTGCTGGTGGGTTACTTTGCGCTGCAGCCGTTCATGAATGCAATGCGCATTGCCGCGCTGGAAGCGGGCAGTGATGTCGGACATTCGGCTTATGCGACGCGCTTCGGCATCCTGCATGGCGTATCGAGTCTGTTTTACCTGATCGAGAGCCTGCTGGGTGTGGCGCTGGTGTGGAAACTGCCGGCGAGCCTCGGTGTCGTGAGCACGGAGCAGGGCGCTCGCAGCGCTGCGGGGAAAGTAACCAGTTGAGTGGTATGGTTCTACCTTGCTTGAGCGGGTCTGCCCATTGCGTTACCCAGATGGGCATCAAATAGTCATCACCCGGGCCCGCTGAGCAGTTCACCCCAAGGTGCGGACACCGCCCGCACCCTCATCATTCGCTTACTTCGACGACTGATGCGCGCGCTTCGCGCTGGTCTGGCGCTTCTTGGCGCGTTTGATATTGCCGCCTTGCGTGACGCGTTCATTGCCGCGCACCACGACCGCTTTTGCCTTCGGCTTGCGCATCGGGATTTCGCTGGGCTTCACCACCGTGACCACGCGCGGTGCGCGGCCTTTGCCCGGTTTGGCTTCGACAGCCGCTTCGCGGGCGCTCGGCAGGGCGCCGCGCTTGGCCTTGACAGCCGGTTGCACCGCGGCTTCCGGCTTCCAGATCACCAGCAGCTTGCCGATATGCTGGATCGGCGCGGCGTTCAGCGTGTCGCAGATCTGTTCGTAGATGGCAATGCGTTCTTCGCGTTCGTCGCCGAACACGCGGATCTTGATCAGTTGATGCGCGCCAAGGTGGACCTTGATTTCCGACAGCACAGCGTCGGTCAAGCCTTCGGCGCCGACGAGCACGACCGGTTTGAGCGCATGTGCCTGGGAGCGCAACTCGGCGCGTTGGTCGGAAGAGACTTTAAGGGCTGGCATGGAAAGTGGGAGACTCGACTAAAATGGCGGCACCTGCATTTCCGAGAGATTCGGCCAATAGCGCAGGGCGGCGCGTCAGAACAACAGAATCGCGGATGACTGCCAGTTTTGGCGGTGGCCGCGCGAATTAACCGCGTATTATCCCCTAAAGCGCCACATTTCGCAGCAAGAGTTCACCTTTAATGGCAAAAAACAAGTTCAACACGGCGTGGTTGCATGATCACATCAACGACCCGTACGTCAAAATGGCGCAGCGGGAGGGCTATCGCGCCCGCGCAGCCTACAAGCTGAAGGAAATCGACGAGCAGGACAAGCTGATCCGGCCAGGCCAGGTAATTGTCGACCTCGGCTCGGTGCCGGGCAGCTGGAGCCAGTACGCCCGCAACAAGCTCGCCAAGGGGTCGCAGCGCGACGCCGAGCGCGAGGGCGGCATCGACGGCACGATCATCGCGCTGGACATGCTGCCGATGGAGCCAATCGCCGACGTCCATTTCATCCAGGGCGACTTCCGCGAAGACTCGGTTCTCGAGCAACTCGAAGAATTAGTCGGAGAACGCCAGGTTGATCTTGTAATTTCGGATATGGCGCCCAACCTGTCGGGAGTGGCGGTGGCGGATGCCGCGCGAATCGAGCATCTGTGCGATATCGCGATGGAATTTTCGCAAAACCACCTGAAGCCGGATGGCGCCCTTTTAGTCAAATGTTTTCATGGCAGCGGTTATAGCCAGATTGTCGAAAAGTTCAAGCGCCAGTTCAAGGTGGTGGCGGCCCGCAAGCCGAAAGCCTCGCGGGACAAATCGTCAGAAACGTTTATTTTGGGTAAGCATCTGAAGCGCCCCGCGTAGGTGCGCTGCAGGAAGGTTCCGCATCTGCCGATAATGTGCCCACAGCACTAGAAATTGGCGCTGTGATGGCCCGCTGCGCTATTTGTGTGGTAGCGAAACCTTATGGCAGGGGTCTGCGGACTGGATTAGAATGCTTTCGTGGTGCCGCAAGGCAAATGTAGGCGCCCGTCTAAGTGAAGGAGTGGTGCTTTGAACAACAATATGTTTTCGAAAGCAGCAGTGTGGCTGGTTATCGCACTGGTGCTGTTTACGGTGTTCAAGCAGTTCGACAAGCCCCGTGTCCAGGAAGGCGTTTCCTATTCGCAGTTCATGGACGACGCGAAGAACGGCAAAGTCAAGAACGTCATTGTCCAGGGGCGGAACCTCACGGTCACTCCAGCAGACGGCCAGAAGTACCAGATCGTGTCGCCCGGCGACATCTGGATGGTTGGCGATCTGATGAAGTATGGCGTTCAGGTGAGCGGCAAGGCTGATGACGAACCGAATGCGCTGGTGTCCGCGCTGTATTACCTCGGACCAACGATCCTGATCATCGGCTTCTGGTTCTACATGATGCGACAGATGCAGGGAGGCGGGAAAGGCGGTGCGTTCTCGTTCGGTAAATCCCGTGCACGTCTGATCGACGAAAATAACAACGCTATCAATTTCACCGACGTCGCCGGTTGCGACGAAGCCAAGGAAGAGGTTTCCGAACTGGTCGACTTCCTGCGCGATCCGCAGAAATTCCAGAAGCTGGGCGGACGCATTCCGCGCGGCGTGCTGCTGGTCGGCCCTCCGGGAACGGGTAAGACCCTGCTGGCGCGCGCTATCGCCGGTGAGGCGAAGGTGCCGTTCTTCAGCATCTCGGGTTCGGACTTCGTGGAAATGTTTGTGGGTGTCGGTGCGGCTCGTGTGCGCGACATGTTCGAGCAGGCCAAGAAGCATGCGCCGTGTATCGTGTTTATCGACGAAATCGACGCGGTCGGCCGTCATCGCGGCGCCGGCATGGGTGGCGGTAACGACGAACGCGAACAGACCTTGAACCAGATGCTGGTCGAGATGGACGGCTTCGAAGCGAATTCGGGCGTGATCGTGATCGCTGCAACCAACCGTTCGGACGTGCTCGACAAGGCGCTGCTGCGTCCGGGCCGTTTCGACCGTCAGGTGTACGTCGGTCTGCCGGACATCCGCGGTCGCGAGCACATCATGAAGGTTCACCTGCGCAAGGTGCCGATTTCGAACGACGTCGACGCAGCGGTGATCGCCCGCGGCACGCCGGGCTTCTCGGGCGCCGATCTGGCGAACCTGGTCAACGAAGCAGCCTTGTTCGCGGCTCGCCGCGGCAAGCGCATCGTCGAGATGAACGACTTCGAAGACGCGAAAGACAAGATCTTCATGGGTCCGGAGCGCAAGTCGGCCGTGATTCGCGAAGAATCGAAGCGTGCTACGGCGTATCACGAGTCGGGTCACGCAGTCATCGCCAAGCTGTTGCCGAAGGCCGATCCTGTGCACAAGGTCACGATCATCCCGCGCGGCCGTGCGCTGGGCGTCACGTGGCAGTTGCCGGAGCATGACAACGAAACGTATTCGAAAGACTACCTGCTGGACCGCCTCGCGATCCTGTTCGGTGGCCGTGTCGCGGAAGAGCTGTTCCTGAACCTGATCAGCACCGGCGCATCGGACGACTTCAACAAGGCGACGGCTACGGCCCGCGCCATGGTGGCTCGCTTCGGTATGACGGACGCACTCGGACCGATGGTCTACGTCGACGACGAAAACGACGCAACGCCGTTTGGCCGTGGCTTCACGCGCACCATTTCGGAAGCGACGCAACAGAAGGTCGACGCGGAAATCCGCCGCGTGCTCGACGAGCAGTACAACCTCGCCAAGCGCCTGCTGGACGAGAACCGCGACAAGGTCGAAGCGATGACCGCCGCACTGATGGAGTGGGAAACGATCGACGCCGATCAGATCAACGACATCATGGCAGGCCGTCCGCCGCGTTCGCCGAAGAGTTCGCCGCCGTCGGCAAGCGACGCCTCGTCGGGCGGCAGCCCGGGCACCGAGGTCAAGCCGGGCAGCGCGACCGCGCCGGCCTGATCGGCGACCAGTAGAAAGTGCGGGCCGGTGTGATTCACACCGGCCCGTTTTGCATTTATTCGTTTTACGTGATTGACCGCTACGTGTCGAAAGTCGAATTTCCCTCTCTTCCCATTCCCGAACCGCTGCAATGCGGCCGCTTCAAGCTGACCTTTGAACGCCCGTTAGTCATGGGCATCCTGAACGTCACTCCCGATTCGTTTTCCGATGGCGGCCAGTACGCGATGCGCGGCGACGCGTTACGCCAGGCCGAGCGCATGCTGCTTGATGGCGCGGACATCATCGACATCGGCGGCGAGTCGACCCGTCCGGGTGCGCCGCCCGTGCCGCTCGACGAAGAGCTGGAGCGGGTGATCCCGCTGGTCGAACTACTGCATGGCGCGAACGTGCCGCTGTCGGTCGACACGTACAAGCCGGAAGTGATGCGTCACGCACTGACCGCGGGTGCGGACCTGATCAACGATATCTGGGGTTTCCGGATACCCGGTGCGATTGACGCCGTACGCGACAGCGAATGCGGCCTGTGCGTGATGCATATGCTTGGCGAGCCGCAGACCATGCAGCTCGGTGAGCCTGCCTATGACGACGTGGTAAGCGAAGTTCGGCAGTTTCTCGAAGAACGGGTGACGACCCTGAAGCAAGCGGGCATCGCTCGTGCTCGTATCAGCGTGGACCCGGGCTTTGGTTTCGGCAAGGCGGTGATCGAACACAATTACGCGCTGCTCGCGCATCTGCCGGACACGGCGCCGCGGGCCGAGCCGCCGTACCCCATTCTGGCCGGCATGTCGCGCAAGTCGATGGTCGGCGCGATCGTCGGACGCCCGGCGCCGGAGCGCGTGGCGGGCAGCATCGCCGCCGCGGTGTGTGCCGCCGGGCGCGGTGCGGCAATTCTGCGCGTGCACGACGTCGCGCAAACAGTGGATGCATTGAAAGTATGGGCGGCCATGCGCGACGCGGCGAATCACAGCCGCGCGCGCGGCTGAACCCACAAGCCAAGGAGGAACATAAAACATGGCACGTCGTTATTTCGGAACAGACGGGATTCGGGGCAAGGTCGGCGAAGGGCCGATTACGCCGGAGTTTGTATTGCGGCTCGGCTACGCGGCCGGCAAGGTGCTCGCGGGCGCGGACCGCTGGGCGAGAACGGGCGCACGGCCCACGGTGCTGATCGGCAAAGACACCCGGGTGTCGGGCTATATGCTCGAAGCCGCGCTCGAAGCGGGCTTTTCCGCGGCAGGCGTCGACGTCATGCTGGCCGGGCCGATGCCGACCCCGGGTATCGCCTATCTGACGCGTGCACTGCGGCTCGCCGCGGGCGTCGTGATCAGCGCGTCGCACAATCCGTACTACGACAACGGCATCAAATTCTTCTCCGCCGACGGCAACAAGCTGCCCGACGAAGTGGAATTGCAGATCGAAGAACAACTCGATCTGCCGCTCGCATGCGCCGCCTCCGAGCAACTCGGCAAGGCGCGGCGCCTCGACGACGCAGCCGGCCGCTATATCGAGTTCTGCAAGAGCACGTTCCCAGCGGCGTTCGACTTGCGCGGCCTGAAGCTGGTGGTCGACTGCGCGCACGGTGCCGCGTACGACGTCGCGCCGCACGTGTTCCATGAACTCGGTGCCGACGTGATTCCGATCGGCGTCGCGCCGAACGGTTTCAATATCAACGACGGCGTCGGCGCGACCGCACCGGACGCGCTGGTGCGCGCGGTGCGCGCAAATCACGCGGACCTCGGCATCGCGCTCGACGGCGACGCCGACCGGCTGCAGGTCGTGGACGCGGCAGGCCGCCTGTATAACGGCGACGAGCTGCTCTACGTGCTGGTCAAGGACCGGATGGCGACCGACGGCAAAGTGGAAGGCGCGGTCGGCACCTTGATGACCAACATGGCGGTCGAAGTCGCGCTGCAGGAAGCCGGCGTGAAGTTCGTCCGCGCGGCGGTGGGCGACCGTTACGTGCTCGAACAGTTGCGCGAACACGGCTGGCAACTGGGCGCGGAAGGTTCCGGCCATATTCTCTCCCTTGACCGCCATTCGACCGGCGACGGCATCGTGTCGGCCTTGCTGGTGCTGGCCGCAATGAAACGCAGCGACAAAACGCTCGCTGAGCTGCTCCACGGCGTGACGCTGTTCCCGCAGAAGCTGATCAACGTACGGATGCAGCCCGGCGCGGATTGGAAGGGCAGCGACGCGATCCGCCGCGCCATCAGCACGGCCGAGGCAGCGCTGAACGGCCGCGGCCGCGTGCTGATCCGGGCCTCGGGCACCGAGCCCGTTCTGCGCGTGATGGTGGAGGCGGAAAAAGTCGACGACGCCATTCGCCACTCCGAAGCGATCGCCAACGCGGTCAAGCTGGCCACGGCCTAAACCGCGCCTGGCCCACGGCGGCGAGGGACGGCCATGAGCGCGTCCCCGCTGCCGCACCCCTCCGCTGTACATCTCCGCAGCGCCTCCAAACACACGCAAACGTTCGCGTCCCATTTTTTTCGCCTAATCTGTAGAACGGCGCCCGCAACGCCGCCAAAGCGGCGATTTGTCCGCGCTGACGCCTTTCACCTTAGTAATCTCACTGTCACATCCGTTTCACGGTTAGTCACGTTACTGTCACAAAGAGACCCTAAGCTTCGCGGTGTTCGTGTTATTCGCTCACACCGCTCACACCCTTGGAGGTCTCATGAAATTGATGCAAACCGTGTTCGCTGGCGTCGCTGGCGCGCTTTTCGCGATCGCAGCGCAAGCCGCAGACATCACCGGCGCGGGCAGCACCTTCGCAGCACCGATCTACACGAAGTGGGCCGATGCCTACCAGAAGTCGGGTGGCGGCAAGGTCAACTATCAAGGTATCGGCTCGTCGGGTGGCGTGAAGCAGATCGTCGCGAAGACTGTTGACTTCGCTGGTTCGGACGCTCCGCTGAAGGACGAAGAGCTCGCGAAGGAAGGCCTGTTCCAGTTTCCGACGGTTGTCGGCGGCGTAGTGCCGGTTGTTAATGTGCCGGGCGTGACGCCGGGTGAACTGACGCTGTCGGGCGAAGTGCTCGGCGACATCTACCTGGGCAAGATCAAGAAGTGGAACGATCCGGCGATCGTTGCACTGAACCCGAAGGCTAAGCTGCCGGATACCGACATCGCCGTGGTTCGCCGCGCCGACGGTTCGGGCACCAGCTTCATCTGGACGAACTATCTGTCGAAGGTCAACGCTGACTGGAAGTCGAAGGTGGGTGAAGGTTCGACGGTCAACTGGCCGACGGGTACGGGCGGCAAGGGCAACGACGGCGTCGCAGCTTTCGTGCAACGTCTGCCGGGCGCAATCGGCTACGTCGAATGGGCGTACGCGAAGCAGAACAAGATGACGTATGTTGGCCTGAAGAATTCGTCGGGTACGGTGGTCGAGCCGAAGACGGAAACGTTCAAGGCAGCGGCAGCGGGCGCGGACTGGTCGAAGTCGTTCTACCAGATCCTGACGAACGAGCCGGGCAAGAACGCATGGCCGATCGTCGGCGCAACCTTCGTGCTGCTGCACACGGCGCAGGACAAGCCGGCACAAGGCACCGAAACGCTGAAGTTCTTCGACTGGGCGTTCAAGAATGGCTCGCAAGCTGCGAACGATCTGGACTACATTTCGCTGCCGGATTCGGTTGTGTCGGAAATCCGCACGCAGTGGAAGTCGAAGGTGAAGGACGCTGCGGGCAAGCCGATCGCTGACTAAGTTACGTAGCATGCAGTAAGCAGCAATACATTGGCCGTCCTCATTCGAGGACGGCCAATGGCGTTACCCCGGCATCAGCCAGCATTGTCCGCCGCGCGACAAGTGTCGTACGGCAACTGGAAACAGGTCCATCAGGCTCTCATGTCCGATATCCAATTAGCGTCTGGCGCGGCGAAGTCGACACCGCCCGGCAGCACGTCGCAGCAGAAAGCGCCCAGCCGCGCCGGCGACGTCATCTTCGGCGGCCTTGCCCGTCTCTCCGCCATCATCACCTTGTTGCTGCTCGGCGGCATCATCGTTTCGCTGATCGTCGCTTCGCTGCCGTCGATCAAGCAGTTCGGCCTCGCGTTCCTATGGACCGCCGACTGGGATCCACCAAGCAAGCAATTCGGCGCATTGGTGCCTATTTACGGCACGATCGCGACCTCGCTCATTGCACTCATCATCGCGGTGCCCGTCAGCTTCGGCATTGCGCTTTTCCTGACCGAACTCGCTCCCGCCTGGCTGCGCCGTCCGCTCGGCGTCGCCATCGAACTGCTTGCCGCGATTCCGTCGATCGTCTACGGCATGTGGGGTCTGCTGGTGTTCGCGCCGATCTTCGCGACCTGGTTCGAAAAGCCGCTTGGCACGCTCCTCGGCGGTATTCCTATCGTCGGCGCGTTGTTTCAGGGGGCGCCGATCGGCATCGGCATCCTGTGCGCCGGGGTCATCCTCGCCATCATGATCATTCCGTACATCGCTTCAGTGATGCGCGACGTGTTCGAAGTCACGCCGGTCCTGTTGAAGGAATCGGCCTACGGCATCGGCTGCACGACGTGGGAAGTGATGTGGAAGATCGTGCTGCCCTTCACCAAGAGCGGCGTGATCGGCGGCGTGATGCTCGGCCTCGGCCGCGCGCTCGGCGAGACCATGGCAGTCACGTTCGTGATCGGCAACACCAATCTGCTCGATAACGTCTCGCTGTTTTCGCCGGGCAACAGTATTACCTCGGCGCTCGCCAACGAATTCGCGGAAGCGGATCCGGGCCTGCATACGTCGGCGCTGATGGAACTCGGGTTGATCCTCTTTGTGATTACTTTCATCGTGTTGGCGATCTCGAAGGTCATGCTGCTTCGCCTCGAAAAAGGGGAGGGCGCGAAATGAGCCAGCCCACTTTGAATATGCCGGGTTCGAACGACGCCGTCGCGCTCGAAGCAATGCGCGTGCGCCTGCAAGGTCGCCGCCGCGCGAAGAATGCCGTTGCGCTGACCATGTCGCTCGCGGCTATGGCGTTCGGTCTGCTGTGGCTTGTGTGGATTCTTTATACGACGCTGCGCCTTGGCATCGGCGGGCTGTCGGTCGAATTGTTCACGCAGTCGACGCCGCCGCCGAATACCGATGGCGGTGGCCTCGCCAACGCGATCGTCGGCAGCGTGATGCTGGTTGCGCTCGCAACTTTCGTCGGCACGCCGATCGGTATTCTGGCGGGCGTCTATCTGGCCGAGTATGGTCAGAAGGGCTGGCTCGCCAGTCTCACACGTTTTATCAACGACATCCTGCTGTCGGCGCCGTCGATCGTCGTCGGTCTGTTCGTCTACGCGCTCGTCGTGGCGAAGATGGGCCACTTCAGCGGCTGGGCCGGCGTATTCGCGCTCGCGTTGCTGCAGATTCCGATCGTGATCCGCACCACCGAGAACATGCTGAAGCTGGTGCCGAATGCGCTGCGTGAAGCCGCTTTCGCACTCGGCACGCCGAAGTGGAAGATGGTGATGTCGATCACGCTGAAAGCTTCGATCGCGGGCATTATCACCGGCGTGCTGCTCGGCGTCGCGCGCATTGCCGGTGAAACGGCGCCGCTGCTCTTCACCGCGTTGTCGAACCAGTTCTTCTCCTGGAACATGGACCAGCCGGTTGCGAACCTGCCGGTCACGATCTACAAGTTCGCGATGAGCCCGTTTGCGCAGTGGCAATCGCTCGCATGGGCCGGCGTCTTCCTGATCACGCTCGCGGTGCTGGGATTGAACATCCTCGCGCGCACGATCTTTTCGAATAAGTAAGGGCGGAGTGTAATCCGATGAATATGGCAGAAACTCAACTCAATCCGGGCACGCGTCCCACGGCGCCGGCCGGTTTCGATCCCGCCCAAAGCGGCCAGGCGCAAGCCCAGTCGCGTCCGAAGATCGAAATCAACGACCTGAACTTCTTCTACGGCAAGTATCACGCGCTGAAGAACATCAATCTGCGGATTCCTGAAGGCAAGGTCACCGCCTTCATCGGCCCGTCGGGTTGCGGCAAGTCGACCTTGCTGCGCACGCTCAACAAGATGTACGCGCTGTATCCGGAGCAACGCGCCGAAGGCGAGATCCTGATGGACGGCGAAAACCTGCTGACCTCCAAGCGCGATATTTCGCTGCTGCGCGCGCGGATCGGCATGGTGTTCCAGAAGCCGACGCCGTTCCCGATGTCGATCTACGACAACATCGCGTTCGGCGTGAAGATGTTCGAAACGCTGCCGCGCTCGGAAATGGACGACCGCGTGGAATGGGCGCTGACCAAAGCCGCACTGTGGAACGAAGTCAAGGATAAACTGGGCCAGAGCGGCTACGGTTTGTCCGGCGGCCAGCAACAGCGTCTGTGTATCGCGCGCGGTATTGCGATCCGCCCTGAAGTGCTGCTGCTCGACGAGCCGTGTTCCGCGCTCGACCCGATTTCCACGGGCCGCATCGAAGAACTGATCGCCGAGTTGAAGAGCGATTACACGGTTGTAATCGTGACGCACAACATGCAACAGGCCGCGCGCTGTTCGGACTACACTGCCTATATGTACCTCGGTGAACTGATCGAATTCGGCGACACCGAAAAGATCTTCATCAAGCCGGTCCGCAAGGAAACCGAGGACTACATCACTGGCCGCTTCGGCTAAGCCGCCGCGCAAAACAACGGAGTACGACATGTCCGATAAACATCTGTCCAGCCAGTTCGACGCCGACCTGAACCTCGTTTCCTCGAAGGTGCTCGAAATGGGCGGCCTGGTCGAGTCGCAGATCGTCAACGCGATGATCGCGCTCAACAACTTCGACCTCGATGTATGCGAGCAGGTGATCGCCGCTGAAGACCGTCTGAACACGATGGAAGTCGAGATCGACGAAGAGTGCAGCAACATCATCGCGCGCCGTCAACCGGCCGCGCGCGACTTGCGCCTCCTGATCGCGATTTCGAAGACCATCACGAATCTCGAGCGCGCCGGCGACGAAGCCGAAAAAATCGCCAAGCGCACCAAGCGGCTGATGGAAGACGGCGCTTCGCGCAGCATCAATATCGCCGAGATCAAATTGTCGGGCGAAATGGCAGTGTCGATCCTGCGCCGCGCGCTGGACGCCTTTGCGCGTCTGGACACGGTCGCCGCCGCGCAGATCATGCGCGACGACAAGGCGATCGACGAAGAATTCCGCGCTTTCGTTCGCAAGCTGATTTCGTACATGACTGAAGATCCGCGTTCGATTTCGGTGGGCCTCGATTTTCTGTTCATCGCCAAGGCGATCGAGCGGATCGGCGATCACGCGAAAAACATCGCTGAATTCATTATCTACATCGTCAAGGGCACCGACGTGCGGCACAAGTCGCGCGACGCGCTCGAACGCGAAGCACTCAGTTAATCAGTTATAAGGACCAGAGGTGCCGATGCCCAGCAGCATTCTCGTCATTGAAGATGAGCCCGCCATTTCCGAACTGATTTCGGTCAATCTTCAACACGCCGGACACTGCCCGATTCGCGCGTACAACGCGGAACAGGCGCAGAACCTGATCAGCGACGTACTGCCCGACCTCGTGCTGCTCGACTGGATGTTGCCGGGCAAGTCGGGCATCGCGTTCGCTCGCGATCTGCGCAACAACGAGCGCACCAAGCACATTCCGATCATCATGCTGACCGCACGTGGCGATGAACAGGACAAGGTGCTCGGCCTCGAAATCGGCGCCGACGACTACGTCACCAAGCCGTTTTCGCCGAAGGAACTGATGGCGCGCATCAAGGCGGTGTTGCGCCGCCGTGCGCCGCAGTTGACCGAAGACCTGGTCGCGATCAACGGTCTGAAGCTCGATCCGGCAACGCACCGCGTCGCCGCGCACGCCGAAGGCAGCGAGATCAAGCTTGATCTCGGCCCGACGGAATTCCGTCTGCTGCACTTCTTCATGACGCACCCGGAGCGCGTGCACAGCCGCACGCAGTTGCTCGATCAGGTGTGGGGCGACCACGTGTTCGTTGAAGAGCGCACGGTGGATGTGCACATCAAGCGTCTGCGCGCGGCACTGAAGCCGGCCGGGTGCGATGCTATGATTGAGACGGTACGCGGCAGCGGCTACCGTCTCGCGAAGAGCGCGTGACTTTGCGGTAGCACTTTTCTCTTCGATCGCTAGAACATGAACATCATCTGGGCGCGCTCCATCGTGTCGGTCGTGCTGCTGGCTGTTCTGTGCGTGGTGGTCGGCGCACTCCTGAACGTCAAGGCAGGGCTGGCCCTCGCGATCGTCATGCTGCTCGCGCAGAGCTTCTTTAGCACCTTCCACAAGCAGCGTTTGTGGCGCCTGCTCGACGCCCCAGTCTACGGTGAAGTGCCGAGCGCCCCCGGCATCTGGGGCGAAATCTACTACCGTTTGCATAAGCTCGCGAAGCGCTGGCATGCGCAGGTGCGTCAGGTCGAGCAGCAGCATTCGCGTTTCATCCAGGCGATCCAGGCGTCGCCGAACGGCGTGGCGATGCTCGACGACCACGATCAGATCGAGTGGTGCAACGCGATCTCCGAACTCCATTTCGGGCTCGACGCGAAACGCGATCTGCGTCAGCACATCACGCATCTCGTGCGTCAGCCCGATTTCGTGCGCTATCTGAATTCGCAACGCTACGAGCAGATGCTGATCATGCGCGGCATGGGCGAGAAGCGCCAGAACGTGCTGTCCGTGCAGGTGTTTCCGTATGGCGAGAATCGCAAGCTGGTGCTGTCGCAGGACATCACCGAGCTGGAGCGTACCGACGCGATGCGGCGCGACTTCGTCGCGAACGTGTCGCATGAATTGAAGACGCCGCTGACCGTGTTGTCGGGTTTTCTCGAGACGATGCGGGAGCTGCCGTTAAGCGAAGCCGAGCGCGGGCGCTATCTCGAACTGATGGAGCAGCAGGCCTCGCGCATGCGCCATATCGTCAACGACTTGCTGGTGCTCGCGAAGCTCGAAGGCGACAACAAGCCGCCGAGCGATCAGATGATCGACATGCGCGCGGTGCTGCGGCATCTGCGGGACGACGCGCAAAGCCTGTCGAGCGACCATCACAAGATCGTGTTCGACGCCGACGAAGGGCTCACTGTCACCGGCGTCGAAACGGAAATTCTCAGCGCGCTGGGCAACCTCGTGACCAATGCGATCCGCTATACGCCGGACGGCGGTGCGATCAAGGTGAGTTGGCAGGCCAACGGCGGTTGTGCGGTTTTTTCGGTCACGGATAGCGGCTTGGGAATTCCGGCCGCGGACATTCCACGTCTGACCGAGCGCTTCTATCGCGTCGACCGTAGCCGCTCGCGCGATACAGGCGGCACGGGCCTGGGTCTCGCCATCGTCAAGCATGTGCTGCAACGGCACGATGCGCAGCTCGACGTGAAGAGCGAAGAGGGACGTGGCAGCACGTTCACCGTGCGCTTCCCGGTGTTTCGCACGGCGCGTCGGCAACCGGCGCCGGTTTGAAAACGTTGGTCTGAAAAAAAGCCCGCCTGGAGCAAGACAAGGCGGGCTTTTTTATGCGCAGCGCCGCTTGCTTCAGCGGAGCGCGAACGCAATCAGGCAATCACGAACTCACGAACAGAATTTCCCCAGCAGACTCATCTGCGCATTGCGCGAGGATTTTCCCGGCCGGCGGCGGCGATAGTGGCCGTCGCTTTGCATCAGCCACGCGGATTGGTTGTCGCCGAGAAAGGCCGACAGCCCTTCAGCAATCACACGCCGCTTCAAGCGACGGTTGTTGACCGGAAACGCCACTTCCACACGGCGGAAGAAGTTACGGTCCATCCAGTCGGCGCTCGACAGATACACCTGTTCCTTGCCGCCGTCGTAGAAGTAGAAGATGCGGTGATGCTCGAGGAAACGCCCGACGATCGAGCGCACCGTGATGTTCTCCGACAAACCCGGCACACCCGGTTGCAACGAACACACGCCACGTACGATCAGATCGATCTTCACGCCCGCCTGTGACGCTTCGTACAGCTCGGCAATCACGGTCGGTTCGAGCAGCGCGTTCATCTTCGCGACGATGCGCGCTTTCTTGCCGGCGCGCGCATGCTCGGCTTCCGCGCGAATCGCTTCGACCAGTTTCGGATGCAGCGTGAACGGCGACTGCCACAACTCGTGCAGCGACAGTTCACCACCGATACCGGTTAGTTGCTGAAACACGTGGTGCACGTCTTCGCAGATCTTCTGATCCGCGGTCATCAGCGCGAAGTCAGTGTAAAGACGTGCGGTGCGCGGGTGATAATTGCCGGTGCCCAGGTGCACGTAACGCTTGAGCGTGGTCTTGCCGCCCGACGACACACGCCGCACGATCAGCATCATCTTCGCGTGGCACTTGTGGCCCACCACGCCGTACACGACGTGCGCGCCCACCGCTTCGAGCTGCGACGCCCAGTTGATGTTGGTTTCTTCGTCGAAGCGCGCGAGCAGTTCGACCACCACCGTCACTTCCTTGCCGTTGCGCGCCGCTTGCATCAGCGCATCCATCAGCGGCGAGTCGGTGCCGGTGCGATAGATGGTCTGCTTGATGGCCATCACGTTCGGGTCTTTAGCTGCCTGCAGCAGCAGCTCGAGCACCGGTTGAAAGCTCTCATAAGGATGATGCAGCAGCACGTCGCCCTGATCGATCACGTCGAACATGCTGGTGCTGTTGGCGATCTGCGGCGGGATCGCTGGAATATGCGGCACGAATTTCAGGTCGGGCCGGTCCACCATCTCCGGCAATTGCATCAGCCGCACGAGATTGACGGGGCCGTCGGCGAAATAGCAATCCTTGGTGGTGAGGCCGCTTTCGTCGAGCAGGCGCCGCACGACATGCGTGGGCGTCTCCGCCGACACTTCGAGCCGCACCGCGTTGCCCAGATGGCGCGCCGGCAGTTCGCCCTGCAGCGCGACACGCAGATTGGTGATTTCGTCTTCGTCGACGAACAGTTCGCTATTGCGTGTGATGCGAAACTGGTTGCAGGTGCGCACCACCAGGTTCGGGAAAAGCTCGCCGACAAAGCGCTGCAGCAACGAGCTCAGCAGCACGAAACCATGCGGATAGCCTGACAGTTCCTGCGGCATGCGCACGAGCCGCGGCAAGGCGCGCGGCGCTTGCACGATGCCCATCATCGCCTGGCGGCCGAACGCATCCTTGCCTTCGAGTTCGACGACGAAGTTCAGGCTCTTGTTGAGCACGCGCGGAAACGGGTGAGCCGGATCGAGGCCGATCGGCGTGAGCACCGGCAGCAGTTCGTCGAAGAAGTAATTGCGCGCCCATTCGGTCTGCGCTTCGTTCCACGCTTCAGTGCCGTGAAAGTAGATGCCTTCTGCTTCGAGCGCGGTGAGCACCGTGTCGTGCAGCATGGTGTACTGGCGATGCACGAGCCTCTGCGCGCGCTCGACCACGAGGTCGTACACGTGCTGTAGCGACATGCCGTCCGGCGACAGCGCGCCCGGGTTGTCGCGCATCTGTTCCTGCAGTCCGGCCATGCGGACTTCGAAGAATTCGTCGAGGTTGCTACTGGTGATGCAGATGAAACGCAGGCGTTCGAGCAAAGGGACGGCAGGGTCGGCAGCTTGTGCCAACACACGCTCGTTGAAACCCAGAATGCCCAGCTCGCGATTCAATAAGGGGTAGCGGATGGACATCGGCAGCGAGAATGGAATGTCAGGAAGGGAGACGTAAAGACGCTCGGAAATTCTCACAGTATGATGACGTTGTTATGACATTCTCGAAGTTATAAATTCTACGCCGTATTCATTGCGTGTCGTAATTATGACGCAGTGTGTGTGGGACCATAGGGCACCCCCATTACTGCGAGGCGACATCGTGAGGTCCGGTACGCTTAGAATGGCGTCTTTGAACAGCGCGGCCGGCCACAAGGCGCCCAAGGCATCGGGTGGGCATCCGGCACCTTTCGCATCCACCGCCGCCGCGCTCGCGCGCATGGAGTCCGCTTACTCGATGGTCACTACTCCACAACTCCTCGCTGCCGTCGATCTCGGCTCGAACAGCTTCCGCCTGATCGTGGGCCGGGTCGAGGAAACCGACGCGGGCAGCCAGATCTATCAGGTCGACGCCTTGCGCGAGCCGGTGCGCCTTGCCGCCGGTCTGTCGCGCGACAAGATGCTCGACCGTGCCTCGCAAGTGCGCGGCTGGGATGCGCTCAAGCGCTTCGGCGAACGCCTGCGCGACTTTCATCCCGATCATGTTCGCGCCGTCGCCACCAACACGCTGCGCATCGCTAAGAACGCGGGCGAGTTTCTCGGCGAAGCGCAAGCCGCGCTGGGTTTTCCTATCGAAGTGATCGCCGGGCGTGAAGAAGCGCGCCTGATTTATGCAGGGGCTGCACACTCCGTGCCCGCGAGCGCGGGCAAGCGTCTCGTGGTGGATATCGGCGGCGGCTCGACGGAATTCATCATCGGTTCGCACTACACGCCGATCAAGATGGAGAGCCTGTATATCGGCTGCGTGAGCCACAGCCGCGCATTCTTCCCGGCGGGCAATGTCGACGAATACACGATGCGCCAGGCCGAACTCGCCGCGAGCCGTGAAATTCAGATCATTTCCGCCGAATACAAGAAAACCGGCTGGGAACAGGCGATTGGCTCGTCCGGCACCGCGCGGGCGCTCGCCGAACTCGTCGAGGCGAATGGCTTCAACGATCCGGGCGTCACGCACGGCATCTCGCGCGGTGGGCTGGAGCGCCTCAAGCGCGCGCTGATCAAGGCGGAAAACGTCAATCGTCTGAAGCTGGTCGCGTTGAAGGGCGATCGTATTCCGGTGCTGGCCGGTGGCCTGTCGATCATGATCGCGGTGTTCGACGAACTCGGCGTCGACTACGTCGATACGACAGACGGTGCGCTGCGCCTCGGCGTGCTGTACGACTTGCTGGGCCGTTCGCAACACGAGGACATGCGCACGGTGACGGTGGAAGGCTTCATGCGCCGTTACGGTGTGGACCGCGCGCAGGCCGGGCGTATCGGTGAACTCGCGGTGCGTTTTTACGACCAGTTTGCCGAACCGGATGAAGAACGCCGCGCCGAGAACCGCATGTTCCTCGGCTGGGCCGCGGCCTTGCATGAAATCGGCCTGTCGATTTCGCACAGCGCCTATCACAAGCATTCCGCCTATATCGCCAGCAACGCCGACATGCCGGGCTTTTCGCGCACCGACCAGGCGCGGCTCGCCGCGCTGGTGCTCGGCCACGCGGGGAAACTCGGCAAGCTCTCACAAACGCGCGAAGTGGAATGGCCGCTGCTGTTCTGCCTGCGGCTCGCGGCGCTGCTGTGCCGCCGGCGTGCGGATGTCGGCTTGCCGGGTATCGCGGTTGCGCAGGTCAACGGCGGCTACGAAGTGCGTTTGCCGAACGAGTGGGTGGCTAACAATCCGCTGACGGATTACAGCCTGATCCAGGAAGCCGCGGAATGGGAGAAGGTCGGCATTCCCTATCGCGTGGTTTATACGGACGATTGAGCATCATGCGCGGTAAATGAAAAAGCCCGGCGGATTAGCCGGGCTTTTTTTATGCGCTTCGGTTTTCAGTCGCTCAGCCGCCGGTTGAATCTGCCGGGCGGCTCGCGTGTGCCACTCAGTTCAATTCAGCGCGGTGTTGCGTCGCCGAGGAAGTGCCGCGCATAACGCGCGTTGATATCCGTCAGACGCAACAGCGTCAGAAAGTCGGCCGTGTTGAAGTCAGGATCCCAGGCCGGTGCGCCGCAAATCTTCGCGCCGAGGCGCAGATAGCCCTTCACCAGCGGCGGCGGCGCGACGTCGGCGCCCGTTTGCAATTCTTCCACCGGCAGCGGCGTGTGCGGGAACGCGCGATATTCCGGCGCCGTCATCGCGTTGTCGCGCAGCGAGCAGTAAAGATTCGCCGCGTAGTGGCCGCCGTCGACCATCGCGACGCTCGCGCAGCCGAGCATCGTCTCGTAGCCGTTGTGCTTCATGTACGCGGCGAGCCCTGCCCACAACGACATGATCACCGAGCCGCTGCGATAGTCAGGGTGCACGCACGAGCGGCCCACTTCGACCATCTTGGCGCGCAGGTGCGTGAGACGTGACACGTCGAATTCGCTTTCGGCATACAGGCGGCCGATACGGGCGGCCTGGTGCGGCGGCAGCGCGCGATAAGTGCCGACCACCTTCAGCGTGTCGAGATCGCGCACCAGCAGGTGATCGCAGTACGAATCGAACACATCGACGTCGAGGCCGGCCGGACCCGTCAGACGGGCGCCCATTTCATCGGCGAATACACGGTAGCGCAGACGCTGGGCTTCGCGCAGTTGCTCGTCGGTGCGTGCCCACGTCACTTGCAGGCGATGCTGGGCGGTGACTGTCTCTTCGGCGCGCGGCAGGCGGCGCGTTTCGAAGATCGAAGCCAGGGGCAGGGTGGGCGTCGGCAGTTCTCGCATGTGGCGTCCTGGTCGAAAAAAGGGAGATTTCTTTTTTCGCCAATGTAGTAACGCCTGGTGACGCTCGCATGGCAAAGCTGTGACGATTGGATGACTGCCCGTAAGCTGCGTGCGCGCGGCTTGTAATGTCGTGGGTAGGGCAGGTCATGTGTTGTTTCCGCGCGACCGGTGGGAGTGGCGGGCGCAACAGGGCCTCTTTGAGTGCCAGGTTGCGTGAGCTGATCGCCTCAGTTCAGCTCAGATCAGATCGGGGCTCATCGCCGCGCGCAGCACGGCCTGGTCGTCGCCGTCGCGCTCACGGCTTTCGATCCACCACAGGCCGGCTTTCTTCAATGGCCAACTCGCCCCGCTGTTGCCGAGCAAACGTGCCGCCACGTGGCCGAGCGTCGGTTGATGGCCGACGATCACGACAGTCGGTGCGATGCCTTTTGACCAGCCGGCGGCCTCGAGCACATCTTCTGCACTGGCGTTAGGCGCGAGTTCGCGCACCACGCGATACTGGTCGCTCAAAGTTTCCGCGGTCTGGATGGTGCGCACCGCAGGACTCGCGAGGACCACCGCGTCGTCGGGCAGACGGGTGCGCAGCCATTTGGCGACGTTTTGCGCCTGTTTGCGGCCCCGCGTGGTGAGTGCGCGGGCGAGATCGCTAGCGGCGAAATCTTCGGCTTCGGCGTGACGCCAGAGGATCAGATTCATGTGTGTCTCCTTGACTCTGGTTGCGGCGTGGATAACAGCGCCGGGTTTTCAATCACTGTCGCATGCGAGCTTGTGAGGGCGCAAGGCGATGGCGCGTGGGAAGCGTTCACATGAAGTTCTGGACGCCCAAAAAGCAAAAACCCGCGAAGCCGAAGGCTACGCGGGTTTCGTATTGCTTTTCGTGGTCGGAGCGAAAGGATTCGAACCTTCGACCCTCTGATCCCAAATCCGAAGTCCGCATAATACCCTCTGATACCTGATTTTACTTGAAGCCATGTCTATCAACGCTTTGCTGGTACAATGAGGCACTCGGGGTAACTTAAAAGCACCGTGAAATACCGCTAAAAAGTTACCCCGCTGTTACCCCAGCGTTACCCCGGCGAGGCGAGCATGGCTCAAACAATCAACTTCACGAAAGAAAGCGTCGGCGCATTACCGACCCCAGCGACGCGGGCCGAGTATGCGGACGGCGGCGGCCGGGGCAGCGTCAATGGCCTGCTTCTGCGCGTCACCCCGACAGGTATCAAATCCTTCTGCGTGCTGAAGCGCATCAAGGGCGGTAAGTTGGAGCGCTTCACGCTGGGCCGGTTCCCGGACCTAACTATTGAGCAAGCGCGCCGCAAGGCGACGGACATCCTATCGACGGTGGCAGCAGGCGACAACCCGGCCGAGGTGCGGCGAGCGATCAAGGGCGAATTGACGTTTGCGCAGATGTTCGAGGAGTACAGACGGCGGCATGCCGAAGGCAGCAAGCGGACATGGCGCGAAGACGTGCAACGGTTTGAGGACTATCTGCGCGCGCCGATTGGTGGGAAAAAACTATCGAAGGTTGAGCGGCGTGACATTCGGGCCATTCATGAGGAAATCACGAAGGGCGGCCATGCCACTACGGCCAATCGCGTGCTGGCGCTCATTTCTAGTGTGTTCGGCAAGGCAATCGAGTGGGAGTACGCCGAGGCGAATCCGGCGACCGGCATCAAGCGCAATAAGGAGCGCTCGCGTGATCGGTTCATCCAGTCCGATGAGTTGCCTAGGTTCTTTGCGTCACTGGCGGAAGAGCCGAACGCTGTCATGCGGGACTTCTTTCTAGTGGCACTGCTGACCGGCGCACGCCGTAGCAACGTGGCAAGTATGCGATGGGTAGACGTTTCCTTGGAGCGCGCCGAGTGGCGGATTGAGCGCACGAAGAATGACGACCCGCAGACGGTGGCGCTGTCCCCCGAGGCGCTGCAAATCCTTGCTGATCGTTATGAGGCGGCAGAGGCAGACGAGGATTATGTGTTTCCGGGCGAAGGCAAGCACGGTCATATCGTTGAGCCGAAAAGCGCATGGCGGCGCATCTTTGATCGCGACGAACTCACGCAACTAGTGGCGCGGATACAGGAGAGCGGCGCAACGTTCGAACAGAAGGACGGCGAGAGCGTTACGAGCGGCCTGGCGCGTGCGCGGCAGCAGGCTGAAACGCTGGGCATCCGGACGGATGGCGCACGCATTCCGGACCTTCGTATCCACGATTTGCGGCGCACGCTGGGAAGCTGGCAGGCGGCGGCGGGAGCCAGCCTCGCAGTGATCGGTAAGAGCCTGAACCATCGCACGGTCACCGCAACGGCGATCTATGCGCGGCTGAACCTTGATCCAGTGCGGGAGAGTGTTACCCGCGCCACGTCCGCAATGATGGCGGCCGTAGGCGATGCCGGGGACGTGCTCCCCTTCAAACGACGGAGCCAGCAATGAGCGATAACGGATACGACTGGATGACGGACGCTCGGGCTACTGCTGAGGAACGATATGCGGAAGATCAAGCGGGCCGCATTGCGGGGTGGCTCACTAGGCCTATTTGGCTGATTGATGACGCTATCAAGCTCGCTTGGAGAGTGCTGGATACGGACGCGCCACTGCCTAAGTTCGACTTTGACGAGGCCATGCTTTATGAGGAAGAGGGGATGGAGTATGACGGCGTAACACCCGCGACACTTGAGCGCGTTCGATTGGAGGCGCGGCGTGACAGGATGACCGATCAATCGACGCCAACTGAGTGGATCGCCTTCTTCAAGCGGCATCGCTACCCCGGATATAAGCTTTTTGACAGGCCAGTCGCCAGTAGCGATGTTGCGCCGCCCGCCGAGTCAGTGGACGGTGTTTCAACGGCCACGATAGCAAGCGCGTTCGGAGGCAATTTAGCGGGCGGTAAGGATAGAGAGTGGCTCGCCAACACCCTCGCTGATTCGAAGCGTCGCACAAACCTTCGCGCTGCACGCGACGAACGAGGTAAATGGGACCCCGTTGCCGTTGCTGGGTGGCTTGTGAAGCAGGGATATACCTCGCGTGACACGGCGCTAAAGTTGATTCGAAGTAACTTCCATCATTTTTTTGATAGGGCGGATCACGAACTACCGCAGTCCAATTCTTTCTTCCGACCGTAGTCTTTCCCGCAACCCCCCGCCATTGCTAGGCCTCAGACCGTAGCCGGACTACGGTCGAATCGGAGATAGGCAAAGTTGGTCCATACCGCAGCGCACCCGGCGCAATGCGGGAATCCCTAAAGAGGTATGGACCATGAAAAAGACCGAGCAAGCAACGTCCGCGCATGCGCCGAGTATCCGCGAGTTGGTTGATGACGTGAAAGCCGCCGCACTGCTGGGCACGTCCGTGAACACCCTCGCTAACTGGCGCGCGACGAAGCGCTATCCACTCCCCTACGTGAAGGTGGGCCGCTTGGTCCGCTATCGCATGAGCGACATTGAGGCGTTCATCGCATCCAACACCGTCTCCGACCTGTAAGGGAGGCGGCAATGGCTATTCGATTGCAAGCAATCCCGCCCGAAGGGATGCAGATACTCATTGGCGACTTTGCGCGGCAGGCGGTGAAGAACATCGGTGATAGAGAGATTGATGTTCGTCTGCTGGCTCGCGCTATCAGCGTCACGTTGAGGCATCACGGTTTCCTGAATGCCCGAATTGATCCTGATGAGTTCGCCCGCGCATGCGATGAGGCGAGGGAGAGCAGAAATGCGTGATGACCTCGACCAAAAAAATGTTCGCACTCTGCGCAAAGAGCATCGTGACGCGTGCGAGTGTATGCGATGCCTAAGAAAGCGAGGCTTCAGGAAGAGAAGGGGCAGTAAGTGGCGGCACGGTAAGCGCATGGTGCGCGATCTCATGAACGGCCATCTTGATCCCGATTTCTCCCTCGAAACGTACAGAGCAGCGGGAGGCAAAAATGCATGATCCCAAGAAGATGTTTCGCATTCCGCGCGAGGGGCATGTAGAGGGGTGCGGATGCAAGGGGTGCCGCAGAAAGCGTAACGCCAGAATGCCCGATCCATCATTAGCGACGCAGCGCGAGACACAGCGTCTCATTGATGAGGCGGAAGTGGCTAAATACATCGCGCCAGTGGAGCAATGGGAGTCACAGGAATCGCCGCCGCTCGAATGCATCCAGTTCGGCCGCATGGTGCGTTACAGACGAACGGACGTAGCGCGATTAATCAAGGCGTTGAGGGTATCCGGGGACTAACTGCAATGACTCAGACCACACAAAAAGAACGGGCCGCCGAGGGACAGACAGGGCGGCCCAAAGATATGACGATGAAGAGAGGACAGGATAGCACGATGCTTCAAGCGGCTTTGCTGTATGCCGCCGAGGGGCTGTCTGTGTTTCCGGTCAACTCTATCGGAAGCGATGGCGAATGCACATGCGGCAAAGGTGTGAAATGTCGCACACCCGGCAAGCATCCGCTTATCGACGACTGGCAGCACAAAGCGACGCGCGATGGCGACACGATCCACCAATGGTTCCGCAAACACCCGTACGCAAACATCGCATGTCACGTTGGCAAATCCGGCATGGCAGTTATCGACATCGACCCGCGCAACGGTGGCAATGAGAGTTTTGCGCAACTACAGCGCGAGCATGGTCCGATAGCGGCGGAGATGGAGGCGCTGACGGGCGGCGGTGGTAACCATCTCTACTTTCGCGCTCCCGCAAACGCTCACCTTCCCGCCAAGCTGGCAGACGGCATCGACCTTCAGCGGGGAGACAAATACGTTGTTCTCCCGCCCTCCCGTCATGCGTCCGGCAAGCGCTATGCATGGGCAGATGGCAAGGGTATCGACGCACGATGCATGCTTGATGACCTGCCCGAGTGGTGCGCCACAGGTCCGAGGTTAAGGGTAGTGCAGGCCGCCGTATCCGATGACCTCGAAGACGATATGCCCGAGATGACGCGTGCGCTAAATATGTGGCGCGGCGAAGTGTCGGAGCGCGATTTTGAGAGAGTCACTGGCGCATTGAAGGCAATCCCGCCCGATGATCGGGAGACGTGGCGAAACGTTGGTGCGGCACTCAAAGAGGACTTTGGTGAGGATGGCCGGGAGTTGTGGGACGAGTGGGCGCAAACGTCTTCCAAATATGATGACAGCGATCAGGAGCAGACGTGGAACGGCTTCACTAGCAGGCCGGGCGGCGTCACCATCGCAACCATCTTCCATCTCGCGCAAAAGCATGGATGGAAGGAAGAGCGAAAGGAAGTTACTTCCAACACCAACGGCCCCGATACAGGTGGCGATACTTCGAACGGAAGGCGGTTTGCGAGGGCATATCGCGGACTGTTGAAATATTGCTGGGCCGTCAAAAAGTGGCTGCTGTGGAAAGGCGTGCGCTGGGTCTGGTGCGAAGGTGGCGAAGCGATACATCTCGCGAAGAGCGTAGCGACGGCACTGTTCGAGGAGGCAGCAGGCGAGTGTGCAAAGAACCCCAGTGACGGGGAGCGGCGAAGGCTTCAGCAAGCGCTCACGGTACTGAATAACGCGCGACGCCTCGACGCTATGGTGAGCCTGGCGGCCAGCGAGCCGGGGATGGGAGTCCCGAATCCGGGGATGCTCGATGCGGACCCATGGCTGGCGGGTGTGCGCAACGGCGTTATCAATCTTCGAACGGCGACGCTAGTGGATGCCGATCCGGCGATGCTGATTACAAAGCAGGTAGCGGCAACGTTCGACCCATCCGCCGAGTGTCCGATGTGGAGGGAGTTCCTGATGGACATTTTCAACAGGGACCTCGAAGTTATCTCCTTCATTCAGAGGGCGCTGGGTTACACCCTTACGGGACTGGTGGATGAGGAAGTGCTGTTCTTTATGTACGGTCACGGAGCGAACGGGAAAAGCGTTTTCGCAAACATCATTCACGCCGTGTTCGGTGACTACGCTCAAACCGTAGGACCTGAGTTGATCGCTCGAAGTGAAAACAATGAAGGCGACCGACACAAGATGAAGCTCTTCAAGGCGCGGCTGGTGTTGGCGAACGAAGTTGGATCGGGCGATGTGTGGGACGACCGGCGAGTGAAAGACATTACCTCTCGGGAGCCCATCTCGGCTCGACCGTTGTATGGCGAAGTGATCGACTTCATGCCGACACACGCGACATGGATTCGCGGCAACCATAAGCCCGGAATTCTGGATGCGGGCGATGGCATGTGGCGGCGAATCGTGTTGATTGCCTTCAAGCGGCAATTCGCGATAGACGAGCGCATACCGGACCTCGATAGAAGGATTCTCGATGCTGAGCGCGATGGGATTCTCCGATGGGTTGTAGACGGCTGTATCGACTGGCAGCGCGGGGGCGGCTTACGCATTCCCGCCGTGATTGCCGCCGAGACGGCCGCTTACCGGGCCGATACGGACATGCTAGGGGAATGGGTCGACGAGTGCTGTGAGCAGGATTGGAGCGAGCGTGCGGCCATCGGTGAGGCTTACGAAGGGTACAAGGGCTGGCTGATCGCCCAAGGCGTCCGATATCCCTCGCGGAAGGTGTTTGCGCGGCAGATGGCGGAACGGGGGTTCGATGTGGTGAAGAGTCACGGAACTCGGTACTTCGAGGGGCTGAGACTGCGCGTTTCGAGGGGCGATAGTGTGTGATTCGGGGGCGATTGGGGCGATCTTAGGGCCATTTTCCCTAAACCCCTTCCATTCGCACACACGGAGAGAGTTTATGGGAAAAGGGCTAAAGATCGCCCCAATCGCCCCCGATTGACACCGTTTTTCGCCTTTCAGCACCTTCGAACTCAGAAATGCACGTTGGAAGTAACTTCCAATAGCGCGATGAGGGCGGCGGAAGTTCGACAGATATCGAACAAAGGTGGCATAGCGCGATTGAGAAATTGTGCGGCAGCGGGGCTCCCCGACCTCCCGACCTAAGCAAACCTGCCAGATGGGACCCGTTCACACCTAATAGGACTCCTACATACATGATGAGACCTCAAGGCACTCAGGCACTGCGGAACTAACGAAGTAAGCGGCGTTGGAAGTTACTTCCGAAATGCGGCAGCAACGGATTGAGCGTTGGAAGTACTTCCGAACTGCGGCACTAACGGACTACGCGATAGAAGTTACTTCCGAATCGCGGATTGGTTTATCAACGGTCGCATTGCGGCCATAACGGAGAGCAGCATGAAAGACAGCACGACCATGACGTTTGACGAACTGAAGGCACTGCGGACCAGCGTGAATGCGGCTGTGGCGAAGTGGCGTAGCGAGATTGACACTCTGACCGAACGCGGCAGAAAGGCCAAGGCCGCGCTCACGAAGGCGCTGGTAGCGGCGGCGCCTGCACCCATTCCCGCCGAAGAGGGCGAGCGGCTGGAAGCCATGATGTGTGACCTTAGAGCGGCACGGACTGTTGAGATCGGCACGGCACACGCGGACGGCCGCAAGCCGGTCACGACGAAGCTCGACAAGGCGATTAGCCAGGCCGAGGCCGACCTTGCCGCATATCAGGCGAAACTTGAGGCGGCAAAAGAGGCTGAGCCTGCGTTCGAGGAGAAGCGTGCAGCGGCGTGTGCTCGCCATGCTGCGGAGGTCACGGAGATCAATGCGAAGGTGGCGACGGCCAAGCGAGCTATCGCAGCACAGGAGCGGCTTCTGGCAGAGGGCGCACTTCGGTACGCCTGCCATGCGGCGCTCGCTGCATCGAACGATGAGATGGTGGCGGACCGTCTACAGTGCAGAGGCGACAAGCAGAGCGAGACGGCGGGAAGGATGGAAGACATGTTCAAGGGCAGCGCGTTCTCGGACCTTGCGCGGCACTTTGAGAAAGACGCTGCCGCCTTGCGCCGCCGTGACACAGAGTTGGAGCGCCTTGCTTCGTCGGGACTGGACGTCTCCAAGCCCTTCGCCTCTCGGAGCATTCCGACAGGTCCCACACACTTAGCGCGCACCGTGCCGCAAGGGCCACGTTTGATCGAGAGTGAGCCGACCGACTCGCGTGATCGTCGGTATATGCATGCGGGCGTGTTCACGGCAGACGGACGGCGGATTAACTGATGAGAGCCGGGGCGGCCATGCGCCGCCTCATTCACTATCGATCGATCAAGGAGAATTCGATGCCAGCAGGAATGCAGTGCTTCGACGGGCAGGGGCGACTCACGGTGGACTTCACGTCGCGCCTGTCGCGTGTGCTGGGCTCACTTCACATCGACGGGACTGCCGGGAGCATCTACGATCCGAATTTGACTCAGGGCGAGCCGTTCGTGTCGTTTCAGCAGGAGGGCGTGCTGTATCACATCTCGGGAGACACTGCGCTCCCGACATTCACTATCTCGGGAAGCACAATCTCGTGGACGTACAGCGGCGCGCAGACGAGCTATCACACCAACGTGAAAGGGTGGCTATTCTACGGTGTTCGATAGAGAGGGGGCGGCGCAATGCCGCCACATCGCCTTTACAGTTTCGTATTCCCCGCATCGCTCGTAAGACGATGATATTCATCCTGCATGTGTTCGTCTCCGATCTTCGAGCGCACGCTCACTGACCCATGATCCAAGTCTGAGTCAGCACTTCCGTAATACACCTTCGCTCCCCCGGTAAGCGTCCAGACTGCTTCCACGCTTTCGAAGTGCGCGCCGTATCCGTTTTGCCATGGCACATTTTCTAGGCTCTGAGGCCGACCGAATTTTTCGGTTAGCGATTGCAGGTCTGCATCTTTGTGCTCGTTACCGGATGTCCAGATCGTCAGCATTTCAATCTTCTCGTCTAGGAGCATTGCGCCAACGCTTGATCCTCGGGATAGGGCTGGGAGGTTTCCCGGTGCGAAAAGAATTTCCGCGCCTTGGGCAGCGGCAGTGATTGGGCCAGTCTTGCCGTCATTCAAGTGGTAGCAAGGTCCGGTCGGCAGTGCTTGCACGCTAAGTCCTACATGAGGACATTCCGGCATGGTGACCGGTTGTCCGATTGCGATACCAAAGACGGTCAGTGCAGGTTCGGCACATGCTGCAAATGACGCAAGGCCAAAGGTAAGCATTGCAGCCATTCTGGCTAAGAGATTTATATTGGTCATGACGCCCCCGAAGTAGCAGAGACGCGCGCCTTCTCCGCATTCTGTTTTATGTATACGCTCGCGCCAAGAGATATTCATCCAAATGGCGCTCGACCGCAAGCGCCGGTACGCGGGCGCGACATCTGAAGAACTGATACGTTGTTTGCGACATAATTTGATTGCATTGCCGCTATATTTTGAGGGGACACCCAACGATTCAACGGAGAACTATATGATCGAATGGCTAGGCATTGCTTACGAGTTTGCCAAAGACCTCAAGGACGCCCTCCAATGGGAAGAACAGGAGAAGTCAGTGGACCGTGATTGGCTGGATAAGTCAGGGTTCGCGAAACAAATGGCCGCGTCAGGAATTGATCTTTATTGGAGTCGCCCCGATAACATCGCCACGCGAGAGTTAGATGGCTGGCCGGTGGTGTTAGAACTGGACAGGGGCAAGCGCGTTCGCTATCGGCTGGTCCGATACGATGGAACAACGCTGATCGGCAAGCCTGCCAAGTCCGCCTGATTGCAATTAGTTGCAATGGGAGCCAGTCATGCAAGGCGCATCGATTAATTCCGAGGCTTGCTAGGGCGGATTAATAACCGATTTCTCAGTTAAAATCGATACTCCTTCGTTGAGCACGGTACGCACGCTATGGCCGCAGTTTGTGGTGATTTTGGGAAGGCGTTCCAACAAAATATGAGCGCGCTCGGTCTGCCCGCTCCCTCAAGTCTGTTCGGGAGTATCCAGGCGGCGGCGTCCAATGTCGCCACGATGCTAGGTGCGCTCAAGACACTAGGGCCGAGCGCAACCGTCGCGGAACTGATCGGCGCCACTACCGCGCTGGAAGTGCTATCGGTGGTCGGCGCATTGTCTGCATCGTTCTATGTGGGTGCGTGCATTGGCTCACTAATTGTTGCCGCCAACGCAGCCATGAAGTGTACGACTACTTCTGCCGCTGCTACGGCGCGGATAGGCGCGGCGCGGTTGGGAATGGTGATACCAGATACGATGCTGGCATTTATCCAGCGCCACCCCGAAGTCATGATAGATAGACCATCGCGTCACAACTATGCGTTTCTGGCGAGCCGCCAACGGGTGGCGGCATGAAGTGGCTACTAGACAAGGTGGCACTCCTGCTGGCCGCTGCGGCTTGCGCCGGTGCTGCGTGGGGGCTCATTCACTATAGCGGCCAATGGTTCTATCTGCTGCTGTTCGTGCTTGCGTTTGCAGGCTTGTTCGCAGACAACCAGCGATTGCGGAACCGCCTCAAGGAATTGGGCGCAGACCCAAGCCGCCGCGCTCGGCGCTGAAGTCTCAGACGTGTGCAATTGATCCCAGCGCATGCGCCGCATCCATGACGCGCTCAGGTACTATCGCCAGCAAATACAACGTAAATCGGCGAGGACCAAAATGAGAACCGGCAAGGTCATGGTCGCGGGGGGGGGGGGCGGTCTTGGATATCCGCCGCGCACTACGCTTCAGCCTCGGCTGCGCCGCCGAAATATCAGACAGGCACAATAGCTATCAACATTTGAGCGCCGCTGCACGCGGGTTTCCTATCGAAAGTCAGATCGATGGTTCGATCATGGGGCAATCATGCGTTTTATGGAGATTGTGTCTCGTATCACGGGGTTTAGCGTACCGGTCTTCGGCATCCAGTGGAACCCTACTGAAACCGAGCGTGCGGTGGCTCGCCGTGTTTTGACGTTCCTAGAGGATCGCCGCGTGCTCTACGTGCCATCCGAAATGGAAGTGCCATCGCACTGCGTGGAGTCGATATTGCGCATCCGGGAGTTTCTGACTTTCGAACTCGGAAATCTCAACTCCGCAGCAGAGATTGCGACCAGTCTCCAGGCGATGCGTGCCGCCTGTCGAAAATTCTTAACAACGGTGAACGCCAATGACCGTGCGCCTGTCATCTATGGTGCGGAGCGCGGTCATTACGCTAGTTGGATATTCAACGGAGCAGTAGGCGAGCTACGCGGCGTCTTCGGCATCCACATCGCGTTGCTTGCGGCAAAGCATGGTCTTGATATAGAGGACGAACTGGCGACGATCATTCCCGCTGCGGCAGAGGACGAGTGAGGACAAATGCCTCGCTCTGCCCGATTAGGGAGTTGTCCTCGTCTTAAGGCTCCCCTAGCTAAGCGACTTCAAATAATTAACGAACGACGAACACGTTAGTAAAAAGAATTTGGCGTCTGCCGCAGTGAGGTCAGGCTCGTCCATCAGCGCGTGGCGGATGCCATTTGCATCGCTCGTATAGCCGTACAAAGCAGAGAAGGCCGCTTTGAGCGAGCCATGGAGTTTTCGTTCTTTCTCTAGAGTAGCGAGCGCCGCCCCTAGAGTTGCGCCAGGCTTCCCGGCGACCACAGATGCCGCCGCTTCTACCGCAGAAATTGACTCTTTGATCGAGTTGCGAAGATCGGGATGCTGGCGGTTACTCAGATGGGTCAACGCGGATGCAATGTGCGTCTGCGCGCCGGAAAACGGCCCAGTCAGGGAGAGCGCCTCGTCGAGCGCGTCAACTTCTTGCTGTGAGGTCACGGGGACGATTAGCCCATTCACTAGGCGGTAAGCGGCTAATTCTCGCTCAAGAGCCCAATTGATCGCCTTGGTGAGTTTCCCAACCCGTTTCCCGTGAATTGGCACCCACATATCGTCAATGTGGTCGAGGATAAATTCGACGCGATCGTAAACCCCGGCGTAGTCCGCAGCAAGAAAGTCAGCCTTGAACATATGCCACGCCGTTGGCGTAGGGGGGCGAGAATCGACCGGCTTCTTGAGGTGGTCGCGCCAGTAGCATTCCGTGAGGGGGTTAGGGTCACGGCCCAAATCAATAATGGAGCCTATCGCGTTCCAGAGGGTGTTTCGCAACTCGTCCGGCATTGCTTCCGGGCGTAGTGCTTCCGGCGTCTTCACAAGCCCGTGTCTTTCGCTGAAACGCATTGTCCGTCACCCCGGTAGTGGTCGCGGAAGTTACCCCCGCGTTACCCCAACGAAAAAGGGTTTGAGACCGAATGGCCTCAAACCCTTACTGGTACTGGTCGGAGCGAAAGGATTCGAACCTTCGACCCTCTGATCCCAAATCAGATGCGCTACCAGGCTGCGCTACGCTCCGACGTATCCGAGATTCTACGTGGCATTGGGTGCCAGAGTCAATCACGAATTGCGTCGGGGTGAAAAAAGGTGCCAGTGTGGCGCGCCGGTTTATCTGTTCAATGCCGGCGACGCATCCAGTGCGGCATGTGCTGGTGCGTGATCCAGTGATGCAGCATGCCTTCGCCGTCATGTTCGCGCCGGTAGGTTCTCGATTCGAAAATCGACAGTGCGAGCAGCACGAGCAGGCCTATTGCAAGTCCGATCAGACCTGCGATCGATTCAGCGTCCATGGCAGTCTCCTATGACACGCAGCCGTGCCTCTATAGTAGGACACGCGTAACAAAATGGCAGGGGTAGCAGGGTGACGCGGCCTGCCGCGACATCGTCGAATGCGAATTGCAGGTAGACTCTCGGCGCTTCGTTGCCGTTATTGTCATTCTGTTTCGAGAGTCTATGAACCGCGTTTTGTTGATTGTCTTGATGCTGGCCGCCGGGCTCGCCGGCTGTGCCAACGATCCTTCCGGCCACCATGGTGGCCCGCCGCCGAAAGATCCTGTCGACTATCACGGTGTGCCTACCGACGACCGTCCGCCCGTCATGGCGCCCGCGCCCTGAGCGCTTGTAGGGAATGAAAGCGAAGCACCGGCGCGGGCACGTCGGCGCTTCTGACCCGCGCAGAGAATTCGCGCGAACGGCGCGGGCTGCAATCATTCTAGGCGACGCGCACGCGTGATATGTGTGCGCTTGTTTCAAGCCGTAACGATGTGCTGCGTGTGCGGCGTTGTCGTTCAGACCGCCGCCACCGCCATGCCCCGCATGACACCCGGCAAAAAGCGCGCGAGCGTCACACCGCGCGCGGCCATGAAGATCAGCATCGCGGCCCACAAACCGTGGTTGTCGTACAGCGCCAGCAAGGCCCACGAGGCCGCCACGAACACCGCGAACGAGACCACCATCGACGTCATCAGCTCATGCGTGCGCGTCGCGCCGATGAACACGCCGTCGAGCAGAAAGCCCCACACTGAAATCACCGGCAAGAGCGAGGCCCATGGCAGATAAGTTTCGGCCGTGGTGCGCACAAGGGCCTGATTGGTCAGACCTTCGATGATCCATGAGCCCGCGCCCCAGTACACCAGCGAGAAGCCCAGCGCGCCGAGCGCGGACCACAGTGCCGTCACCTTGATGGCCTGCGCGAAAGCGTGCCGGTCGCGCGCGCCGATCGCAGCGCCTACCAGCGCCTCCGCCGCGTGAGCGAAGCCGTCGAGGCCATACGCCATGAAGGTCTGAAAGTTGAGCAGCAGCGCGTTGGCGGCGAGCGTGGCGTCACCTTGCTTCGCGCCGAGATGCGCGAACCAGCCGAACGACGACAGCAGGCAGAGCGTGCGCACGAAGATATCGCGATTCAACACCACGAGGCGCTTGAGGGCGGCAGCGTCGAAGAGGGCGGCGCGGTTTAGCGCAGGCAAACCGCGCGGTCGGCCGTGCCACAACAACGCGGCGCCGAGCACGAAGCCGAGCGCGTCGGCGGTGGCCGTGGCCGCGCCGATGCCGGCCACGCCCCAATCGAATACGTACACGTACAACAGCACCGCCGCGATGTTCACACTGTTGATGAACACTTGCGACAGCAGCGCAAGCCGCACCTGCTGCGTACCGAGCAGCCAGCCGAGCACTACGTAGTTGCCGAGCGCGAGCGGCGCGGCCCAGATACGCGCGTGGCAGTAGATTTGCGCGTGGCGCTGCACCGCGTCGCTGCCGCCGATCACGCGCAATGCGTAATCGATCAACGGCGCTTGCAGCAGAAGCACCGCAGCGCCGATCGCCGCCGCCAGCAACAATGCACGTACGACGTTATTGCGCAGCTCGGCTTGGTCTCTCGCGCCGTGCGCCTGCGCGACGAGGCCGGTGGTGCCCATGCGCAGGAAGCCGAAGCCCCAGAACACGAAGTTGAAGAACAGGCCGCCAAGCGCGACGCCGCCGAGATAGGACGCACCGTCCAGATGGCCGGCGACGGCGGTGTCGACTGCGCCGAGAATCGGCTGGGTGAGATTGGCGAGGACGATGGGAAACGCCAGCGTCATCACCCGGCGGTGCCAGTGCACCGGGACGGCGGGAGCCGTCGCGCTCGCACCGCTCCCCGAGGGGACTTCCTTCGGGGCGTGCGCGGGGTCGCTCAATTACGTTCCTGCACGCACACCCATGGCGAGACGACTACTGCCCAGAGGTCGGGATCGCGCGCGGCGAAATCGGCGGCGGTCTCCGCCTGCACGCGTTCGACGAGGCCGGAAGACAGCCATTGCGTGACCTGCGTGGTGTCGTCGCTGGCGATGGCTTCGGCGACGCTCACCAGATCGAGGTCGCGTGCGACGCGCAGCAGCATGCCGCGCGCGAAAAAGCGTTCGAGTTCGGTCCAGCCGATTTTGGCGGTTTCGGCGAGCAGCTGGGCGTACAGCGGGCTATGGGTGGCGTCGTTGGAAGTCATCGTGAGCGGGTTCTGACGGGGCCGTTACTATAAACCATCGGCGCGGATCGCCAGGGCGGCGCGCGTTCCGGTACGCTTGAGGTCTTTCGCCAAAATTCATTCTGAACCTTCATGTCACTGGATTCAACGGCGCGCGCTGCGAGCGCGCAAGCTCATGTGGTGGCCGACGCCACACTCACGCGTACCGATGTGGAGCGCCTCATTGCTGAGAGCCTGGCGGGCAATAGAGAGCCGCTCCATTTCACCGACTGCGATTTCGAAGGCGCCGATCTGTCGCGACTCGATCTGCGCGGCGCTGAGTTTCATCGCTGTACGATCGTCGAAACGTCGTTTTTCGGCGCGACGCTGTCGCACACGCGCTGGGTTCGTTGCCGCGGCCGCCAGGCGGATTTCGCGTCAGCCGATCTGGTCGATGCGGCGTTCCAGTCGAGCGATCTGAACAACACCAGCTGGCGGCGCACCAAGCTTGCCTCGGCGTCGTTCCACAGCTGCAAGCTGACGGGCGCCAATTTCGAAGCCTGTACGGCGCTCGGCTTGAGCTTTGTCGAGACCTTGCTGGTGGGCGCGCATTTGCGCGGCTTGTCGTTTCGCAAGGCCACTCTCCAGCAACTCGATTTCTCCGACGCCGATCTGGCCGGCGTCGATTTCCGCGAGGCGATCTTCGACGGCGGCAGCTTGAAGGATGCCCATCTGAAAGGCGCGCGCTTTGACGGCGCGGACCTGCGCGAGGCGGATCTGAGCGGCGTGCGGCTCGTCGATGCGGCACTGTTCAAGGGCGCGACGATTTCGCATCAGCAGGCGGCGGTGCTCGTGACCGAACTGGGCCTGAGAGTGATGTGATTGCGCTGCAAGCTGGCCGATTTTAGCCATTCGGCCAGCTTGAACGAATCAGGACCTGTGCATATCATCCAATCTTTGATTCATTAACAGTGGTCGATTTTCAAGTTCGCAATTTGTCGGCGGATTTGAAGATTTTTAATGTATTCGCTATTCGCGAATTTGTTATGAGGAAACGCGATTGCTTATTAGCGTCTCTCAATAATCGCTAATACACCGGTATGGTGCGTTGGCGCACTAAAGGTTCGCAATACATAAAGCGTCCGGATCATGCTGGGCGGGGCTCACGGGAATCGACCCACCGGCTTTCGTCAGGCTTTTCTGGTGGCGGGTGGTAGGTGCTTGATTTATAAGGCCTCGCGAACCACGCGCGCGACTTTGACTTGCCGCTTTTATGAGGTTTCATACGGGGCCGGCAAGGCTATTTACCTCGCTTATTTCCGACATTTTCTCTTCACGTAATGCGGACTCCGTACGCCGCGTCACATTACCCGCGAAATTAATAGATTGCGCTTGTAAAAGGGGGTTGTTAGATTTCCTTCTGGCGCATGGTGAACCGGTCCTTTGCCGATATGCGCCGAACCCCCGTTAGCCCGGCCTCGTGCCGGGCTTTTTTTTCTCTGGCCAATTGCGCTCGGCGGGCTGTTCGCATTCGCCGCACGCGTCAATCCGCGCTCTGGCCGCTGGCGCCGCCGCCAGATCGAGCGGCCTTGGCGCCTGCGTTATTGCGTTACCGGTTTGCTTTCTACTGCTTGCAGCGAACCACCATCGACCGGTTCTTGACGTTCGCACCGAAAATTCCGCCGACCGAGCCGCCCGAGGTCGCGCCGTTGTCGACGTCCTTCGAAACGACGTCGTAGCCGTAGTTGCCGCAGACCTCACCCGCGCGTTTGTAGCACTCGGCCCAACTGGAGCTCGCGTCACTGCCGCTGCAGTTGATCGCAAAGCCCGTATCGCCGCTCGGCAGGTAAGTCATGGTGGTGGTGCTGGAACAGCCGCCGAGGCTGCCGAGCGTCAGCAGGCCGAGGCCGATCGCCGCGGCCGTTGTTAAAGACGCCAGTGCGCTCTTCATTGCAAATTCCTTACAGATAACAGGGGAAGACGCGGCGTTAGCCGCGTCATGCATAGGATTGGGCGTTTTATAGCACGCGCGGTTCCCTTGACTGCTGTTGCAGGGCGCGTGCCCGAAGCCGGGCGGCTAGCGCGCCGGCAGTGCCCGCGCCGGGTCGATCGAGCGGCCCTGATAGCGCAGTTCGAAGTGCAGCATGACACGATCGGTGTCGGTGTCGCCCATTTCGGCGATCTTATCGCCGCGGGCAACCGACTGGCCTTCCTTCACCAGCAGCACGCGGTTATGCGCGTAGGCCGTCAGATAGTCGGCGTTGTGTTTGAGGATCAGCAGATTGCCGTAACCGCGCAAGCCGTTACCCGCATAGACCACCGTGCCGGACGCCGCGGCAACCACCGGGGTGCCCGCCGCCGCCGAAATATCGATGCCCTTCGAATTGGAGCCGTCGAAGCGCCGGATCACCGTGCCGTCAGCGGGCCAAATCAGCGAGATCGACGGAGCCGGTGCCGACGACGGCGCGCTATCGGCCGGCGCCGGCCGTGGAGCAGCCGAAGCGCTCGCGCTTCCTGCACCGCTGCTACGCGTTGCACCACCCGCGGCGCCACCTGTGGACGCCACATTGCCCGGCGGCGCGACACGCAGCACCTGTCCGACCTCGATGCTGTCCGGGTTGGTCAGGTTGTTCCAGCGCACGATGTTTTGCACCGGTTGCCGGCTGCTGCGCGCGATCTTCGACAGCGTATCGCCCCGTTCGACGCGGTAAAAGCCTGGCCCCACCGGAGCGGACCCGCAGGCGGCAAGCACCGCCAGCAAAGACGCGCAGGCGAGCCGTTTCATTCTTGTTGTGTTAAGCATTGGACCTCGCAAAGCGCTGCCACGCGCCGATCCCGATCACGCGGCAGGTAGATGCAAAGCGTCCGATTCTAACGGTTTTGCGCTGCAGCATCCGAAAAACGGATGTCGAGGCGGGCGAACAAGGCGGGAACGCGGCGAAAAGCCGCGTAACCCGTTACGTCGCGACGAGTGGAAAACCTGCCATCAGCGCAGCTTGCTGACGTTGATACGGAGTACGGCTGCCTCGGTTTGTCCCGGTTCGAGCCAGCGCAGTCCCAGGCCGTTGTGGATCGCATCCGGCAGACCCAGCCACGGCTCGACGCAGTAAAAGTCTGACTCAGCGGCTTCGGTCCACGTCGTGACCGCGTACCAGGGCACCGAATCCGGCCGTTGCAGATCGATCGTGATGACCCGGTTCAGTCCCGGCGCGACGAGTCGCACCGGTTGGTTCGGCACATCGACGAGGCAATGGAAGCGGTCGAGAATCCGCGCCTCGTCGAGCGTGTAGCGGGCCGCGCCCGGCTCGGTCGTGCTGATCGAGCCGTCGCTCTGCTGGTAGCACCGTTCGGTGGGCGGCAGTTCCAGCGAGGTCTCGGCGCGCTGCGTGTGCGGCAGCGTGAAATAGAAGTGATGGCCGGCGTAGTAGGGCAGCCGCGTGTCGCCGGTATTGGCGGTGCTCAGCGTAACTTCAAGCGTATGCGTATCGACGAGCCGGTATGTCGCTTCGAAACGGAAGCCGAATGGGTAGCCGCTACGCGTCGCGTCGCTGTCGGCGAGCGTCATGCGCAAACCGGCGCCGTTTACGTCGGCGTGGGCTTCGAAGGGCAGGTCGCGTGCGAAACCATGCATTGGCAATTCGCGCACCGTGCCTTGTGCGTCACGCCAGAAGCCGATCTTGCCGTCGACGCGATGCCGGCCCAGAAACGGAAACAGCAACGGGTTGCCGCCGCGAATCCTGGCAGGCTGGCTCCAGTCGGCGTTCTCCGGCCAATGAATGACCTCCTCGCCGTCGATGATCCACGACAAAAGACGGCCGCCGGCTTGCGGCGAGAAACGGAGCACGGAGGCGTCCTGGGCGATCTCGAGAATGTCCTGTTGTGGGGAGAGGGGCATGGTCGATGGGCTGGTTGAGAAAAGGTTGGGTGCGGTTCAAGCGTGAGTGGAGCGCGGCTCGAAGGCGGGTTGTGAACGTTCGAATGGCGCTGCATAACGGCTCGCGAAGCAACGATTTTGCGCTGCTTTGCGCTACGGGGAAACCCTTCTCGGGAAATTGCGGGTGGCCGGGAAGCACTATCCTTGTCGATAATCCACTGACTGCCCGGTCCCTTCAACCACCGGGAGAGATCGGCTCAGGAGGCTTTATGGATCTCGCAATGGCAATGGGTGTGGCGCTGTTCGGCATGTTCGCGGCAAGCACGGTCTACTTTTTCTACAAGCTCGAGCGCTAGTCCAGCCATCTGCTTCGCCTTCTGCCGGGCCGTCAATGCGGGCCTGGTAACGGGTCTAGTACCACGGACCTGGCGCAACTCTCGCGCATCAGTACATTGAATTTCTCATAAACGCAGGGCGGCCACCGGCGGCGCTCTGTTTCTTTTGCTGCGACGTAACAACCGTTTCCAGTTGTGACGCAGCGCATCAATATTTCCCCGAATGCGGTTCAAACGCTTGGCGCTGACTTTGCAGCCAGGCATAATCGGTGCGCTTTTGACGCGTCGTCGATTTCCTTGTGCGGCGCGCTGTTCCCCGACATTTTCCTTACAAGGACCGCCGCGTGAACCTGTCGTTTCTGATTTTCCTGAGCGTGCTGCAAGGCGTCACCGAACTGTTCCCGGTCAGCAGCCTCGGCCACACCTTGCTCGTGCCTGGCCTGTTCGGCATGCATATCGACAAGCACGCGCCGCAGCTGCTGCCGTTCCTCGTCGCGTTGCACCTCGGTACGGCGTTCGCGCTGCTGTGGTACTTCCGCAAGCGCTGGTGCGCGCTGGTGCGTGGCTTCTTCGCTTCGTTCGGCGGCCGTCGCAACGACGACGCGCACATGATGTGGGCGCTCATCATCGGCACGATTCCGGCGGGCCTCGTCGGGCTGATCCTTGAGAAACGTCTCGAGCTGATTTTTCACGATCTGCGCATTGTCGCAGCCGCGCTGATCGTGAACGGCGTGCTGCTGTGGTTCGGCGATCGCCTGCAACGTTCGCGCGCGCATTTGGCGCCGGAGAAGCTGACCTTCCGTCAGGCGTTTTTCGTGGGTCTCGCGCAAATCGGCGCGTTGATTCCGGGCTTCTCGCGCAGCGGTCTGACGATGATCGCCGGTAACGCGGCCGGCCTGACGACCGAGAAGGCCGCCGAGTTCTCGTTCCTGCTCGGCACGCCGATCATCTTCGCTGCCGGCGTGCTCGAATTGCCGAAACTGTTTCATGCTCCGGACCAACTCGCCGATGCCTTGCTCGGCGGCGTGCTGACCGCAATTGCCGCGTATCTCAGCGTGCGTTTCCTGATGCGTTATTTCGAAGGCCGCGGACGTCTGGCTTCGTTCGGCGTGTACTGCGTGATCGCCGGGATCGTGTTCCTCGGCTGGTTCATGCTGCATCCGCAGCCGGTCTGATTGCGCTCGGCATGCCCGCTACAGCCCGCCACGTGCTGGCGCGCGACTGGCGGGTAAGAAGCGATCGGTTATAATCCGGGCCCGGCTCAACGAGTCGGGCCCGTTTGTTTTGTGATGCTGTGTGGTGATTGCCGATCAGCGTTGCCGTGTGCCGGATCGGATTTCCGCAGTCCTCGGCCCGGTCAGTTAGAATTTCGGTATCCCATGAACCCTGTGGCGGTCATACAGCACAGGTTCCAATGCCCTCTACGGGTTCTCATTGCGGGCGATGCAGGTTGGTCACGTTTGTGTTTGCATCGCCTCACGTCAATACGGCAGTAGCTCAGCTGGATAGAGCATCGGCCTTCTAAGCCGAGGGTGGGGGGTTCGAGTCCCTCCTGCCGTACTTCAAAAGCCTTGCGCCGCGCATCGAAGCCTCACCGCTGCGATGCGCGCGAGGCCGTTTACTCCGCCGGTTGCACGTCGATGGAATCGACCCGGTTCGGATAGAACGCCAGATGCTGGGCGATCTCTTTCACGGGCGCGTAGGGCGACTCGTAGGTCCAGACCGCATTCACTGCCCGCTCGCCGCCAAGCGGAATGCTGTAGTACGCGCAATCGCCTTTGTATGGGCAATACGTTGCGTGATCGGTACGTTCCAGCAGCGTCATCTCGACGTCATTGCGCGGGATGTAATACACCGGCGGATACGCCGCCTCGCGCAGCACGAGTG
The DNA here is from genome assembly GCF_900116445.1 of Paraburkholderia aspalathi. GTDB lineage: Bacteria > Pseudomonadota > Gammaproteobacteria > Burkholderiales > Burkholderiaceae > Paraburkholderia > Paraburkholderia aspalathi. The sequence goes on along the minus strand of NZ_FPBH01000020.1, from coordinate 26,839 downwards.
CATTGCGCGTGTCCGCGATCACGCGGCCGGCGACCGTCACCACCACGTGGGCTTTGTCCGGCTCGATCGTAATCGGATGGTCGGGACCGGGTACCTTGATGATTTTTTCCGTCATGCTGTCGAGCTCCTGAATAGGTGGGCAAGCCTGCAACACGTTGCTATGGGTTTCGAGCCGCCATCGGCGGGAATGATCGAGTCCTGCGTCGAAGCATACGCCGGTCGTGCAAACGCGTTGTGTCGCTGTTTGCGTCGATAACGAGTCGCGCGCGCCGTGGGGTGATCCGTGCGACGAACACAAAAAAGGGCAGCCGAAGCTGCCCCGTCAAGATCCCACCGTCAGGCGGGTCGTTGCTAGCGGACTACTGCCTGATGTTCAATGCGGCCGTCAGGTCGCCCATCGGCTTGCTGCCGTTGCTGACCAGTGCGGCATCACGCGTCGAGATGCCCGGCAGCGTCGGCAGCGAGTAACGGCGCGTGATGAAACGCAGGATCGACGTCGTGTCGTACTGCGTGTGATCGACGAAACCCTTCTTCGCGAACGGCGAAATGATCAGCGCCGGAATCCGCGTGCCCGGACCCCAACGGTCGGCCTTCGGCGGCGCGACGTGGTCCCAGAAGCCGCCGTTTTCGTCGTAGGTCACGACCACCAGCATGTTGTTCCACTGCGGGCTTTTCTGCAGATGCGAGATCACGTCGGCGATATGCTGGTCGCCTGAGGCGACGTCGGTGTAACCCGCGTGCTCGTTCAGGTTGCCCTGCGGCTTGTAGAACGACACTTGCGGCAGCGTGCCGGCGTCGATCGCTTTGATGAACTCGGAGCCTGCCAGGCCGCCGTCGAGCAAATGCTGCGAACGGTTCGCGGAACCCGGTGCGAGATCGGCGAAGTAGTTGAACGGCTGGTGATGCGGCTGGAAATTCGGCGCCGTCAGGTTCGCGCCGTAGATCACATTCGTCGCGCCGGTTTGCGCCGCCGAGACCGCCGCACCCCACGCACCGCCGTACCACGCCCACGACACCTTCGCGTTGTTCAGCAGATCGCCGATGTGCTGCTGCGTTTGCGCCGGCAACGTGGTGGCCGAAGTCGGGTCGGCCAGGTTGGCGTCGCCGCCCGAAGCCGCCTTGTTGCCGCTCGGTTGATACGGCGGCTGCATCGTGTTGATTGCGTAGAAGTCAGGCGTCAGGTTGCCCGAGAGTACGAATTTCGGCGGGCCGCTCAGCGCCGAAGCCGGCGAGTTGGTCGCGAGCTTCAGCGTGACGCCGTCGCTTTCGACCGACGAGATCGAGGCGGCTGCCGGGCTCTTGTCCGCATTCAGATAGGTCGGCGTGCATGAGCAGATCAGCCACTGGTGATTCAGGAACGAACCGCCGAACGCGCCCATGAAGAAGTTGTCGGCCAGCGTGTATTGCTGGGCGATTTTCCACAACGGCAACTTGTCCGCGTTGAGCGTGTAATGACCCATGACGAGGCCGCCGGAATCCGCCCACGCGGCGAACTTGTCGTTCTTGCCGCCATTGATCTGCATCTGGTTTTCATAGAAGCGGTGATACAGATCGCGCGTCGTGGCGGTGATCGGCGTGTTGAAACCATTCGGGTCGTCGATGGCGAACGGGCTGTTCGGCAGGTTGGCCGTCATCGCTTGCGTCACGACCGGCGTCACGCCGGTTTGCGTCAGACCGTTCCACACTTGCGGCAGCGTGGCGAGCGCTGTGCCGTTGCGGTCCAACTGTGTGGCGCTCGCCGCCGTCACGTTCTGCAGACCGTTGGCGCCGGGGAAGTTGCCGTACAGATTGTCGAAGCTGCGGTTCTCCGCGTAGATCACCACGACCGTCTTGATCGACGTGATGTCCGGTGGCGCGGTGACATTGTCGCCGCCGCACGCATACAGACTCAACGCTGCCGCGATCGCGATAGGCGCCGCGCAGATCAGTTTCTTGTTCATTTGGTATGTGTTCTCTCTCTCGCGTTGGGGACGGGCCGCGTGCATTGCTTACACGGATGGCCGCGAGCGAAAGTTTGAACAAGGAATTTGACAGAAACATGTAACTAATTACGAATAGCTTGGGTTTCGATATTTTCGTCGGCTGTATGTCATTTAAACGACATGTCGATGAAATACGCTCGCGGACTTCAATATCGCAAACTCACATCATTCATATGCGGCCTGGTCTCGCGGGGATTCGGAAAACGGCAGTTCGGCCGCAGGCATGGCGGCGCGTGGGGACGCTGGGCATTGGCGCGGTGCTGGCGATGGCGCTCGCGGCCATGACCGTGACGCTGGCCGCGTGTGATGCAGGTTCGCAGACAGCGGGGGACAAGGCGAACGGGAATGGCAACGCGCAAGTGAGTGCCAGGGTGGATATGAACGCCAACGCCAATGCTGGCGTCGCGACCCAGGCGAGTGCGTCGCCGGCGTCCACGTCCACGTCTACGCCGGCCTCTGCCGTCAAGGTGGCGGCCCATGAAGCCGGTCAGACCCGCGCGCAAGTCTACGAATCCGTGCGGCAGATGACGGCCCTCGGCAAGCAACTGTTCTTCGACGCGTCGCTATCCGGCTCGGGCAAGCTGGCCTGCGCGTCGTGCCACAGCCCCGATCACGGCTTTTCGCCGGCGAATTCGCTGTCGGTACAACTGGGCGGCAACGATATGCACCGCACCGGCATGCGCGCCGCGCCGACGCTCAAGTACCTGCAGTCGGTGCCGGCGTTCGCCGAGCACTATCACGAGTCGGACGACGAAGGCGACGAAAGCGTGGATGCCGGGCCGACTGGCGGCTTGACGTGGGACGGGCGGGTCGACCGCGGCTCGGACCAGGCGCGTATTCCGCTGCTGTCGTCGTTCGAAATGGGCAGCACACCGGCGAAGGTCACGGCGGCGGTGAAGGCCGCGCCGTATGCGGAGGCTTTCCGCACGGCATTCGGCGCGCATATTTTCGATAGCGACGAAGCCACTTTCAACGCCGTGCTGCAAGCGCTGGAAACCTTCGAGCAGGCGCCCGAGATTTTCTACCCATACACCAGCAAGTACGACGCGTATCTGGCGGGCAAAACGCAACTGACCAAGGCAGAACTACACGGTCTGGAAGTCTTCAACGACGAAAAGAAGGGCAATTGCGCGAGCTGCCACATCAGCCAGCGCACCATGGACGGTGCGCCGCCGCAGTTCAGCGACTTCGGTCTGATTGCGATCGGCGTGCCGCGCAATCGCGCGCTGCAGGTGAATCGCGATCCGCATTTCTACGACCTCGGCGCATGCGGGCCGGAGCGTACCGACCTGAAGGGGCGCGCCGAATTTTGCGGCATCTTCCGCACGCCGACGCTGCGCAATGTCGCGTTGAAGAAGAGTTTCTTCCATAACGGCATCTATCATTCGCTGGATCAGGCCGTGCGTTTTTATGCGCAACGCGACACAAACCCGGAAAAGTTTTATCCGGTCGTGAAGGGCAAAGTGCAGAAGTTCGACGATCTGCCGCAGCGTTACTGGGCCAATCTGAATACCGATCCGCCGTTCGATCGCAAGCCGGGTGACAAACCGGTGCTCGACGAGGCTGAAATCAAGGACGTGGTGGCGTTTTTGAATACGCTCACGGATGGATATAAGGCGGGAAATAAAGCGGGAAATCAAGCAGCCGCGAATTGATCGCCGGGTGATGGGCGCGTGGCCGGTTGAGCGGCATGTGCCGCCGCGGGCGGGGTCAGTAGCCTGCGCCGGCAATGATGTAATAGCAGCCGACCAGCAGAAGCGCGAACGACACGAGGAGGCAGGCAATGCCGGCGCGTGTCAGCAGATTTGGCCAGCGTGCGCGAGGGAGGCTGTCCATTCGCACGATGCGCCGCGCAAGACCCGGATCGCGGCCGATGGCGAACGGCACCAGCGCGACGCAAAAGAGCGCGAGCGCGACGGTGAAGGTTTCGAGAGCAGACGAGATGTCCATAGGGCGGCAGTGGAAGCTTGATCAGCGCTACAGCGCAACAGACCTATCTTAAGAAAACGCTCCATAAGAAGATATGAGACGCGTCCTAAAAAGTCTGAGCGGTCGTCGCGCCAGTTCGTTCCCCAGAGCAGGGAGCTGGTCGCTACACGTTGCCGTAGGCCGTTGCGACGCCGCATCCGGGCGGCTACTTTGAGGGCGACATGCTATGCTTTTGGGGTCCAGATCACGAGCTGCCGTGAGCGCGCTCGAGACCGCCGAACCACTCTTCGAGGAGAACCCTTCATGTCGATGCGACCCCGTGCCCTGTTTCACCTGACCGTCGGTGGCCTGCTGCTTGGCGGCGCCATCGGTGCGCAAGCGGCGAACCTCGGGTTTCTGAACGACACGCCGATCAGCTACATGAAGCAACGCGACGTCGACTCGATCAAGAACGCCGTGTTCGCTGCCTTGAACGACAAGCAGGACGGCGAGAGCGTGAGCTGGGTCAATGAAGGCACCGGCAATAGCGTGAAGATCGACGCAACGATCAGCATCGCCAGCACCGCGAAGGATGGCGAACGCACCTGCCGCGACGTCGGCGTCGTGCTGAATGCGAAAGGGCAGTCGATGAACCTGCGCCCGCAGTTCTGCAAACAGGGCAGCGGCAACTGGCAATTGCAGAAGAAACACTGAGCGTGCGGGCGGGTGTGACAATGCGCGCCGGCTTGCCGCCGGCGCAGCCTGAAGCCGTGCGCCCCTGCGGCGCATTGCGTCGATGAGCGCGCGGGTCGTCTCGTGCGGCATCGTGCTGCTCGACCCGGACGGCCGGGTGCTGCTCGCGCACGCCACCGAAACGTCTCACTGGGACGTTCCGAAAGGGCACGGCGAAGAGGGCGAGGCGCCACACGTCACGGCGTTACGCGAGATGGTCGAGGAGACTGGTATCGTGATCGAAGCCGGCCGCCTGAAGGATCTCGGACTGTTTGTCTACCGGCGCGACAAGGATCTGCATCTGTTCGCGGCGCGTGCGACGGCCGACGAACTCGATCTGTCTTCGTGCATCTGTACGTCGCTCTTTCCGCGCCGCTCCGACGGCACGCTGATTCCCGAAATGGACGCATATCGCTGGACCGCACCGGACGAAGTCGAGCGGTATGCGAGCCGCAGTCTCACACGGCTTTTCCAGACCACGCTTTCACTCGCGGAACTGCATCGAACGCTATAGGCCGACACGCTCAGTCGAGCGCGCGGTCGTTCGGATGCGCGAACAGCGTGCGGTTCTGTTCCGACAACGGAAAATTCAGATTGATGCCGTGCGGCGGAATCGGCTGGGTGAACCACTGGTTGTATAGACGCTCGGCGTCGCCGGCAAGCTGGCCGCGTGCGATCACTCCGTTCACGAGCGTGCGGAGCGGCTCGTCGCCCTTGCGGAACATGCAGGCGTAGACCTCATAGCCGAGCGGCGTGCCGGTTACCACGAAGTCTTCGGGGTGCGGGTCGGTCGATTTGAAACCGTACACGATCGGCTCGTCCATCACGAAGGCCACGGCCCGGTCGTCCTTGACCGCGCTGAATGCTTCCGCATGGTCACGCGCGCTCGTGATGCGCATGTTCAGATGCTTCTCGGTGTTCAGGCGGCGCAGCAGGCGCTCGTCGGAGGTGCCCGCGGTCGTCACGACCGTCTTGCTGGCCAGATCCGGAAAATCCGCAATGCCGCTGCTCTTGCGCGCGATCATGCGCACCGCGTACTGGAAGAAGCTGTTCGAGAACGCGGCCGCGCTTTCGCGTTCCACCGTATGCGTGGTCGAACCGCATTCCAGATCGATCTGGTTGTTCAGCAACATCGGCGTGCGGTTCGACGAGGTCACGGTGATTTCGTGCACTTTCAGTTGCGGCAGGCCGAGCGTTTTCTTGATTTCGTCGACGATTTGCAGTGCGATGGTCTGCGAGTAGCCGACGGTGCGCGTGCCGTCGAAGTAGGAGAAGGGAATCGACGCTTCTCGCACGCCGAGTACGACCACGCCGTCGTCGTGGATTTTCTTCAGCGTGCCGGTGAGTTCGTCCGCTTGAGCGGCGCAGGCGAGCGATGCCGCGCCAAACGCGACCAGCGCTACGAATACGCTGTGCATGCTATGCGTGGCGCGTGCGGCTCGGGTTATGCGCGTAACAGGAACGGCACGCGTATGAGCCGCGCCTCGCGCAGTGTCCCATGCACTTACCCCGCGACGGGCTGCAACTTTCATCGGGTCTCCTGGACTCGCACGTGCACGGATGCCGCGCTGTCACTGTCGATGGAACATGATGCAACGAAAACGGCGTGCATCCCGCTTGCGAAATGCACGCCGTAATTGACGTCGGCCAGGCAACGTCAGATGCGCTTCGCGCTGTAGTGGCTCCAGCTTACGCCGGCTTGCCCCAACTGTCGCGCAAGCTGACGATGCGATTGAATACGGGTTTGCCCGGTTTCGAATCGACGCGGTCGGCGACGAAATAGCCGTGGCGCTCGAATTGATAGCGCTGTTCCGGCAGCGCGGCGCGCGCGCCCGGTTCCAGGTAGGCGTTGACCACGCGCTTCGAATCCGGATTCAGCGCTTCGAGGAAGTCACGGCCGCCGGCGTCCGGTTGCGGTTCCTTGAACAGGCGGTCGTAGATGCGCACTTCGGCCGGGACCGCGCCTGCTGCGCTGACCCAGTGAATGTTGCCCTTGACCTTATAGGTGTTCGCGCCTTCCGTGCCCGATTTGCTGTCGGGGAAGTAGTTGCAGTGGACGGCGACGATGTTGCCGTTCTCGTCCTTGTCCGCGCCGATGCATTCGATCACATAGCCGTAGCGCAGGCGCACCTTGTTGCCCGGGAACAGGCGGAAGTAGCCCTTCGGCGGCGTTTCGGTGAAGTCCTCGCGTTCGATCCACAGTTCGCGCGAGATCGGGAATTCTCGAACCCCCATTTCCGGGTGATGCGGATGGACCGGCGCATTGCACGGCTCGGTCACGCCTTCAGGGAAGTTGTCGATGATCAGCTTGACCGGATCGAGCACGGCAGCAGTGCGCGGCGCCTTGTCGTCCAGATCGTCGCGCAGCGCGCCTTCGAACACGCTCATGTCGATCCACGAATCGACCTTGGTGACGCCGATGCGCTCGCAGAACAACTGGATCGCTTCCGGCGTGAAACCGCGGCGGCGCACACCAACGATGGTCGGCATGCGCGGATCGTCCCAGCCCTCGACATGGCCTTCGGTCACCAGTTGCAGCAGCTTGCGCTTGCTGGTGATCGCATAGGTCAGGTTCAGGCGCGAAAACTCGATTTGTTGCGGCAGCGGGCGTGTGAAGATTCCGGCTTCGGCCAGCTCGTTCAGAATCCAGTCGTACAGCGGACGGTGGTCTTCGAATTCGAGCGTGCACAGCGAATGCGTGATGTTTTCCAGCGCGTCCGAAATGCAGTGCGTGTAGTCGTACATCGGGTACACGCACCATGTGTCGCCGGTGCGGTAATGATGGGCGAAGCGGATGCGGTAGATGACCGGGTCGCGCATGTTGAAGTTCGGCGACGACATGTCGATCTTCGCGCGCAGCACGTGCTCGCCTTCCTTGAACTCGCCGGCTTTCATGCGGCGGAACAGGTCGAGGTTTTCCTGCACCGAACGGTCGCGGAAGCGCGACGGCGTACCGACTTCGGAAGCCGAGCCGCGGTTCGCGCGCATTTCTTCGGCCGACTGGCTGTCCACGTAGGCCTTGCCGCGTTCGATCAGCAGTTCGGCGAATTCGTACAGTTTGTCGTAGTAGTCGCTCGCGAAGTAGAGCTGTTCCTTGCCGCCTTTTTCCCACTCGAAACCGAGCCAGCGCACGGAGTCGATGATTGAGTCGACGTACTCGACGCTTTCCTTTTCCGGATTTGTATCGTCGAAGCGCAGATGGCACACGCCGCCGTAGCTGCGCGCCACGCCGAAGTTCAGGCAGATGCTCTTGGCGTGACCGATGTGCAGGTAGCCGTTCGGCTCGGGCGGAAAGCGCGTTTCGACGCGCTGCTCCCACTTGCCGGTGCGGTTGTCTTCGTCAATGATGTTGCGGATGAAATTGGATGCCGCTGGCGCGTCGTTGCGTTCGGTATTCATGCGAGAAGGTGAAAGTCTGTCGGGGACGCGCAATGCGCCCACTTATCCGTCAATTCTACCTGACGCGTTCGCTCGCGGCAGGCGAGTGCGGCGCGCAGCCAACGTTTGAGCGGTTTCGGGCGGTTTTTGGGGGCAGGACGAGATCCTGCAAGCTGCGTTTAATGTGCTGTAACAGGAGGTAAAACGTTTTGTTTGCGCGGTCCATGGCGACTTACGATGCGGGCGGCGCACTCTCCACGCGCCGCGCACGGGCAACATGATGTTCGCCCACGGATTTTTCCCCCGGCGCCACTTTGCGCCCGTGCGGCGCAAGCCAGACAGCCTCGCCGCACACCCGCGCCCCCGTTCAAGCCGTTTCGGATTGCGCTGCCTGTACCCGCCGTGTAGCGCCGAGCGCAGTGCTGCCGGGTGTGCAGGCCGCCTCACCCATTGAGCCGCCCTGGCATGGACGCTTTTCGTTCGTGCAACATGGCGCTCCTAGTTCCCGGAGTTTCTCGGATGTCCGTCCCGTCACATGACGCGCCTCGCGCGCCTTTTGCCCCTTTGTCTTTCGCACGGATCGTGACGGCTACGGCCGTGTTCGCCGCGCTCGCCGGCAGCGTCGTCGCGCCGGCCCCCGCGCTCGCGAAAACGCCGCCGCCAAAGGCCGTGCTGGACGCGTCGGCGGTGGCCGTGCCGGATCGCTACAGCGCCGACACCGCCCAGCAGATCTTCGCCGCCGGCGGCAACGCCGTGGACGCCGCGGTGGCGATCGCCTTCACGCTGGCCGTGACCTGTCCGGACGCGGGCAATATCGGCGGCGGCGGGTTTATGACCCTGTTCATGGACGGCAAGCCGTATTTTCTCGATTACCGCGAGCGCGCGCCGCAACAGGCGACCCCCGATATGTACATCGACGATAAAGGCAACCTCGTGCCGGGTATGAGCCTCGTCGGCCATCGCGCGGTGGGCGTGCCGGGCACCGTCGAGGGTATGTGGGAAGCGCAGCAGCGCTTCGGCAAGCTGAAATGGAAGCAGGTGCTGGCGCCCGCGATCCGTTACGCCACCGACGGCTTCCAGGTCGACCAGGGGTTGCAGCAGCGTCACGACGCGGCGGCGAAGAGTTTCGCCGGCAAGACCAATTTCGACGCCTACTTCTCGAACCTGAAGGCGGGCGTGATGTATCGCCAGCCGGAACTCGCGCAAACCCTCTCGCGCATTGCCAGCGACGGCGGTCGTGAGTTCTACGAAGGCCGCACCGCGGATCTGATCGCGCAGCAGATGTACGGCCACGGTCTGGTCACGAAGCCGGACCTGGTTCAATACAAGGCTGTCTGGCGTCAGCCGCTCACCGCCGACTTGATCGGCTACCAGGTCGTGACCGCGCCGCCGCCGAGTTCGGGCGGCGTCGGGCTGATCCAGATGCTGAAGATGAAGGCAGATCTGAAGCCGGCGTTCGAAGGCCTTGAGTTGAACTCCGAGCCGTATATCCATCTGATCGCGCAGATCGAAGACCGCGTGTTCGCTGACCGCCAGCAATACATTGGCGACCCCGATTCGTACAAGGTGCCGGTCGACAAACTGACCAGCGACGCCTACCTCGCGCAACGCGCCGATGAAGTGAAACCCGACGAAGTGCCGGGCGCCACGCCCGTTAAAGGCGGCCTCGGCGACGTGATGCCGGAGAAAGCGCAAACCACGCATTTTTCGGTGGTCGACAAGTGGGGTAACGCCGTGTCGAACACCTACACGCTGAACGGGGATTTCGGTTCCGGCGTGGTGGTGGACGGCGGCGGCTTCCTGCTCAATGACGCGATGGACGACTTCGTCACCAAACCGGCTGCCGCCGGCACGCCCGGCGCAACGGCTGACGATCTGAACACGGTGGCTCCGGGACGCCGGCCGCTTTCGTCGATGACGCCGACCATCCTGTTGAAGGACAACAAGGTGTCGCTCGTGATCGGCACGCCGGGGGGCTCGCGAATCCTGACGTCGATCTTCCAGGTCATGACTAACCTGTACGATTTCAACATGGCGCCTGCCGACGCTTTGGCTGCGATGCGGTTCCATCATCAGTTGTTGCCGCCTAAGACGATCTATTTCGAGCCGTATCATCCGATCACGGGCGAGTTGGCAGATCAGCTAAAAGCCAGAGGCTACCCGCTGGAAGGGCAGTCGTTTAACGGTGATGTGCAGATGATTCGCGTTGAAGGGACGACGCCTGAGCCGGCGGCGGATCCGCGCGGCGTGGGTGTGGGTCGTGTGATGCATTGAGTGAAAGCGAACTTGAAAAACGAACTGCGACGGGGAACGCAATGAGCGGACAAAAACTAAACGTACTTGTGCTGCCAGGCTATCAGAATTCCGGCACGGGCCACTGGCAGACGCTTTGGGAAGCACTCGATCCCGCCTTCGCGCGCGGGCAGATGCCCGACTGGGACCATCCGACGCGCGACGCGTGGTGCCGCACGCTCGACGCCGCAGTGGCCGCAGCCGAATCGCCGGTGGTGTTCGCCGCGCACAGCCTGGGCTGCCTCGCGACCGCTTTCTGGGCGTCGCAGTACGCGAGCACTGAGCAGTTGGCCAAAGTGGCCGGTGCATTACTGGTGGCCGTGCCCGATCCCTCCGGGGCACATTTTCCGCAGGACGCCAGCGGCTTTGCACCGGTGCCTCTTGTGCGCCTGCCGTTCGCGAGCATCGTCGTGTCGAGCAGCGACGATCCATACGGCGGCGTGCCGTTTTCGCAGACGTGTGCGAGCGCGTGGGGCAGCCGCTGGATCGACATCGGGCCGCGCGGCCACATCAATGCCGACAGCGGCCTCGGCGATTGGGAAGAGGGGCGGCGCTGGCTGGCTTCGTTAGGCGAGCAGCGGTGATCGCCTGATTTGCTGAGATTCGAGCGGCGAGTGAGCTGGCCACCATCGCCAGCTCCGCTGAAAACTGCCACCGCCTCAGCCGACCGCCAGACCACTCGCCCACAACGCAGCCGGCCTCAAATCACCGACTGGTCCCGCAACGCCGCAATCCGTGCCTCGTCATAGCCGAGCACATCGCGCAGGATGCTGTCGGTGTGCTCGCCGAGCGTCGGCGGATGGGAGAGCGCTTCGGGCGGCGTGCCGCTCATATTGATCGGATTGCGCACCAGTTTGACCGTGCCGCCCGACGGATGCGGCAGATCGACCTGCAGCCCGCGCGCCACCACCTGCTCGTTCTCGAACACTTCGCCCAGATCGTTGATAGGTCCGCACGGCACACCGGCTGCTTCCAGGGCGGCAATCCATTGTTGTTTGCCCTGCAGACGCACCATGTCGGCCAGAATCGGCACGAGGATGTCGCGGTTGCGCACGCGCGCCGGATTGGTCGCGAATCGCTCGTCAATGGCGAGTTCGGCGCGCCCGCCCGCCTCGACGAATTTCCGGAACTGGCCGTCGTTGCCGACCGCGACGATGATCCAGCCGTCGCTCGTCTGGAAGGTCTGATAGGGCACGATGTTCGGATGCGCATTGCCCCAACGCACGGGCGGCTGGCCGCTCGCCAGATAATTCGAATTCATGTTGGCCAGCATCGCGACCTGCACGTCGAGCAGCGCCATGTCGATGTATTGGCCTTCGCCCGTGCGGTCGCGATGCGTGAGCGCCGTGAGCACGGCGATGGTCGAATACATGCCGGTCATCAGATCGGCGATCGCGACGCCGGCCTTTTGCGGACCGCCGCCCGGCTGGCCGTCGCGCTCGCCGGTGATGCTCATGAAGCCGCCGATGCCTTGCACGATGAAGTCGTAGCCGGCGCGCTGCGCATACGGGCCGGTTTGGCCGAAGCCGGTCACCGAGCAGTAGATCAGATCGGGCTTTACTTCCTTCAGCGACGCGTAATCGAGGCCGTACTTCTTCAACTGCCCGACCTTGTAGTTCTCCAGCACCACGTCGCTTTGCGCGGCCAGTTCGCGGATGATCCGCTGGCCTTCGGGCGAAGCGATGTCGACGGTGACCGAGCGCTTGTTGCGATTGGCCGCGAGGTAATAGGCGGCCTCGCGTGTGTCGGCGCCTTCCGGCGTTTTCAGGTACGGCGGCCCCCAGTGGCGCGTGTCGTCGCCGACTTCGGGCCGTTCGATCTTGATCACGTCGGCGCCGAAATCGGCGAGCGTCTGCGCGCACCAAGGGCCGGCGAGCACGCGTGTGAGGTCCAGCACGCGGATATGACTGAGAGCGCCCATATTCTTCAATGTCTCCTTTGTCGACCGGAGTTAGCGCTTTAGCGCTTACTCCGGTCCCATGCCAAATCGGCGCGCGTGGCGCCGCGGATGGGGGCAATCTTAAGCGATTCCCGCGCGCCGGCGCAGTCGGCCGAACGGCATAGGACGCGCGGCGCGCCTTGCCATGTCACTCGCTACCCGGCCAAACCTGGCCGAATGGCTATCGGGATCAAGGCGGGACAGGCCCGCCGCCGCGCATGGGCGCCGATCCCGTATAATCAGTCGTTTAAGAAACAAACAGTTGGCGCATCCCCATGATGCCGCCGGTAACAGCCAGGGAACTGGCAAACCCGTCCCCCGCACGCTATGAAAGCCGCCGAAATCCGCGAGAAATTCCTCAAGTTCTTCGAATCGAAGGGCCATACGATCGTTCGCTCGTCGAGCCTTGTGCCCGGCAACGACCCGACCCTGCTCTTCACCAATTCGGGAATGGTGCAGTTCAAAGATGTGTTCCTCGGCGCGGAATCGCGTCCGTATGCGCGCGCCACAACCGCGCAGCGCAGCGTGCGCGCCGGCGGCAAGCACAACGATCTGGAAAACGTCGGTTACACCGCGCGTCACCACACGTTCTTCGAAATGCTGGGCAACTTCTCGTTCGGCGACTACTTCAAGCGCGACGCGATCCACTACGCGTGGGAATTGCTGACCGGCGTGTACCAGTTGCCGAAAGACAAGCTGTGGGTCACCGTCTATCACGAAGACGACGAAGCGCACGACATCTGGGCAAAGGAAGTCGGCGTGCCGGTCGAGCGGATCATCCGCATCGGCGACAACAAAGGCGCGCGCTACGCGTCTGACAACTTCTGGCAGATGGCCGACGTCGGGCCGTGCGGCCCTTGCTCGGAAATTTTCTACGACCACGGTCCGGAAATCTGGGGTGGCCCGCCGGGATCGCCTGAGGAAGACGGCGACCGCTACATCGAGATCTGGAATCTCGTGTTCATGCAATTCAGCCGCGACGCCCAAGGCAACATGACACCGCTGCCCAAACAGTGCGTCGACACGGGCATGGGGCTCGAGCGTATCGCCGCGGTTCTGCAGCACGTGCACAGCAACTACGAGATCGATCTGTTCCAGGCGCTCATCAAGGCCGCGGGCCGCGAAACCGGCGTGACCGATCTGACGAACAACTCGCTGAAGGTGATCGCCGATCACATCCGCGCCTGCTCGTTCCTGATCGTCGACGGTGTGATTCCAGGCAACGAAGGCCGCGGCTACGTGCTGCGCCGTATCGTGCGCCGCGCGATCCGCCACGGCTACAAGCTGGGCAAGAAGGGTTCGTTCTTCCACCGCATGGTGCCGGACCTCGTCGCGCAAATGGGCGGCGCCTATCCGGAACTGAAGGAAGCCGAGCAACGCGTGACCGACGTGCTGCGTCAGGAAGAAGAGCGCTTCTTCGAGACCATCGAGCACGGCATGTCGATTCTCGAAAGCGCGCTGGCCGATCTGGAAGCCAAGGGCGGCAAGACGCTCGACGGCGAACTCGCATTCAAACTGCACGACACCTACGGCTTCCCGCTCGATCTGACGGCAGACGTCTGCCGCGAGCGCGAAGTGACGGTCGACGAAGCCGCTTTCGACGAAGCCATGGCGCGTCAGCGCGAACAGGCGCGCGCGGCGGGCAAGTTCAAGATGGCGCAGGGCCTCGAATACTCGGGCGCGAAGACCACGTTCCACGGCTACGAAGAAATCATCTTCGACGACGCGAAAGTGATCGCGCTGTATGTCGACGGTGCGTCGGTCAAGGAAGTGAGCAACGGCCAGCAGGCGGTCGTCGTGCTCGACCACACGCCGTTCTACGCGGAGTCGGGTGGTCAGGTCGGCGACCAGGGTGTGCTGGCTAACGCGAGCGTGCGCTTTGCGGTAGCCGATACGCTGAAGGTACAGGCGGACGTGGTCGGCCATCACGGCACCCTCGAGCAGGGCACGCTGAAAGTCGGCGACGTCGTGAAGGCGGAAATCGATGCGGTGCGTCGCGCCCGCACCGAGCGCAACCACTCGGCCACCCACCTGATGCACAAGGCGCTGCGCGAAGTACTCGGTTCGCACGTGCAGCAGAAGGGTTCGCTGGTCGATGCGGACAAAACCCGTTTCGACTTCGCACACAACGCGCCGATGACTGACGAACAGATCCGTCAGGTCGAAGCGATCGTCAACGCGGAAGTGCTGGCGAACGCGCCGGGCATTGTGCGCGTGATGCCGTTCGACGAAGCGGTGAAGGGCGGCGCAATGGCGCTGTTCGGCGAAAAGTACGGCGACGAAGTGCGCGTGCTCGACCTCGGTTTCTCGCGCGAGTTGTGCGGCGGTACGCACGTACATCGCACGGGCGACATCGGACTCTTCAAGATCGTGATGGAAGGCGGCGTGGCTGCAGGTATCCGTCGCGTGGAAGCGATCACGGGCGACAACGCTGTGCGTTTCGTGCAGGATCTCGACGCGCGGATCAATGCGGCAGCGGCCGTGTTGAAGGCGCAGCCGTCGGAACTGACGCAGCGGATCGTGCAGGTGCAAGACCAGGTGAAGTCGCTGGAGAAGGAACTGAGCGCACTGAAGTCGAAGATGGCTTCGAGCCAGGGCGACGAGCTTGCCGGTCAGGCAATCGAAGTGGCCGGCGTGCATGTGCTGGCAGCAACGCTCGAGGGCGCGGACGTGAAAACGCTGCGTGAGACGGTCGACAAGCTGAAGGACAAGCTGAAGAGCGCGGCGATCGTGCTGGCCTCGGTCGAGGGCGGCAAGGTGAGCCTGATCGCCGGTGTGACGGCGGACGCCAGCAAGAAGGTCAAAGCCGGTGAATTGGTCAACTTCGTTGCGCAGCAAGTCGGCGGTAAGGGCGGTGGGCGGCCGGATATGGCGCAAGCGGGTGGCACCGAACCGGCGAATCTGCCGGCGGCACTGGCAGGTGTGAAGGGTTGGGTCGAAGCCCAGCTCTGATTCGAGTTTGATTGGGCCATGCGGGACGCTGGTGGTTTTTGCGTCCCGCGTGGCCCAAGTTGTTTCTGGCCTTGGCGTGTCGTAGCGTGTCTTGCCGCGCATCAACGTTGCCGATAGCGTTGGCGGTTAGCGTTCCCCGCCGCGCAGACAAAGCATCAAGTAAAAATTCAAGCCACGCCTACCGGTGTAGCGGCAGGCAACTCCACCGTATCCTCTGCCGACACAAGCGTTTGCCGCAGCGCATTGAGCGCGGACGAAAAATGCCCTCGTCGCCAGATCAGCAGTGTCTCGATCACACCAATATCCGGAAGCTCGTGAACCGCGATATTGCTCGCATCTGTTTGCAAATTGAGCACGGATCGCGGCGCCACGGCCACCCCCGCGCCGGCGGCGACACAAGCCACGATCGCATGATACGAACCGAGCTCCAGAACGCGAGCCGGCCTCACGCCATGCTCCAGATACCATTTCTCGATATACGCGCGGTAAGCGCAGCCGCGCTCGAACGCAATCAGCGTCGATAAAGCAATATCCCGTACTTCGCGAATCGGCCGATGGCCTCGCGGCGACAGCATCACCAACTCTTCGCGAAAAACCGGCACCGTCTCGAACAATTCTCCGAGCGCGGCAGGATCCTGCGGCGTCGCCACCAGCGCTGCATCCACTTCGAATTCGCGGACCCGCTCAATCAGCTTGCCGGTCGTACCGGTTTCGAGCTCCAGTGCGACATCCGGCCACCGCTGGTGATAACTCGCGAGCAATCCGGGCAGACGCGTTGCCGCGACGCTTTCCATCGTGCCCAAACGCAGGCGTCCACTCGGCCGATCTTCGCGCACGGCATGGCGCGCCTCGTCGGCGAGCGCGAGCAAACGCTCCGCGTAGGGCAGCAGTGTCTCGCCCGCCGGGGTCAGAACAAGGCGCCGCCCGTCACGGATGAACAGGTCGGTGCCCAGCTGCTCCTCGAGTTGCTTGATGCGCGTCGTGACGTTCGATTGCACGCGATTGAGCTTGGCAGCGGCGCGCGTCACGCCGTTTTCCCGCACCACAGCACGAAAAATGGTCAAGGCGGCCAGATCCACGATTCTCTCCTGGCGATGGTTGATATCCTAATTATTCATTTTTCGTGATCGAAAGGTCAAGCTAATATGGATTGAACAAACCGGCAACGGCCGGCCCGCTTCCACTATCCGTGATGCTCATGATCGATCTCGCTTCCAGCGCGCAAGACACCGCTACCGAACGTCACGCCGCCCGCCGCGCGGCGCTTGCCTGCATGATCACCTTGGCTGTGGCGCTCGGTATCGGCCGTTTTGCGTTCACGCCGCTCCTGCCGCTGATGCTTCACGGCAGCGCCCTCGGGCAGCCGCAGATCGACATCCAGCACGGCGGCTGGCTCGCATCGGCCAACTACGCAGGCTATTTCGTCGGCGCGATCACCTGCGCGGCGCTGCGGATCGAGCCGGCTCGCATGGTGCGCGTGGGACTTGTCGCGACGGTCCTGCTGACGCTGGCGATGGGCGTAACAAGCCAATTCTGGGTATGGGCCGTCGTGCGCTTCGTCGCCGGCGCGGTCAGCGCCTGGACCTTCGTGTTCGCCTCGCAGTGGGGCTTGCGGCGCCTCGCCGAACTCGGCGCGCATGGGTGGGGAGGGGTGATCTATACGGGCCCGGGCATGGGCATTGTCGGAACGGGTCTGCTGGTTAGCGCTGCGGGCGGCTATGGCGCGACGGTCGGTTGGATCGGTTTCGGACTCATCGGGGCGGTGCTTTCGATCCTGGTTTGGCCCGTGTTCCGGACCGCCCCAGGAGACGCGACGCGCGCCACAGGCCCGGCAACCACTGCCACTCGGCGAGCCTCGCCCGCAGGTCAGCGCGCCTCTACAAACCACGCCTGGCACCGCGCTGACGCCTTCTGGCTGATCCTGCTCTACGGCGTGCCCGGCTTCGGCTACATCATCACCGCGACGTTCCTGCCGGTGATCGCGCGCCATGCGCTGCCGGGTTCGTCCTGGCCCGATCTGTTCTGGCCGATGTTCGGCGCGGCCCTGATCGTCGGTGCGCTGCTCGCGGCCCGCCTGCCGGTGCATTGGGACAATCGCACGCTGCTCGCCGGTTGCTATGTGCTGCAAGCCGCCGGCATTGCGCTCGGCATCGTCTGGCCCACGGCGGGCGGTTTCTCGCTCGGCAGCATCCTGATCGGGTTGCCATTTACGGCCATCACCCTGTTCGCGATGCGTGAGGCGCGGCGTCTGCTTGGCGACGAAGCCGCCGGCCTGATGGGCTATGCGACGGCAGCTTATGGCGTCGGCCAGATCGTCGGCCCGCTGGTGGCCGCGCCGATCGCCGAGCACACGGGGTCTTTTTCACCGGCCTTGTGGCTGGCGGCGGGGACGCTGCTGTTGGGCGCGGTCGGCCTGATCGTCGTGGCGCACATGCCGCGAGGCCGTGGCCGCATGCCCGATTGCGGCTGCAACTAACGGTCTTTCCGGTTGGCGCATGCCTTGGCGTCAACTGATCCGGCAAGCGCAAGCGCCAGCAACGCAAGTTCGTCCCCCGCCTTGCGAGGAACATATAGGCCCGTTGAACCGCCCGTGTGGCCAATTCCCGGCCAAAAAACAAATAACTCACCGGCGCACTAAAATGACGGCTTTCCCGTCATCTCAGCGCGCCCGTCGCCGGGCGCGTCGCCAGCCATGCAACATTTCGCGTCCGACAACTACGCCGGCATCTGTCCCGAAGCGCTCAACGCGCTGATCGCCGCCAACAACAGCGGCCACGAACCCGCTTACGGCGACGACTCCTGGACCAACCAGGTTTGCGACCGTCTGCGGGATCTGTTCCAGACCGATTGCGAAGTGTTTTTCGTGTTCAACGGCACGGCCGCCAATTCGCTGGCGCTAGCGTCGCTGTGCCAGTCGTATCACTCGGTGATCTGTCACGAACTCGCGCACATCGAAACCGATGAATGCGGCGGCCCGGAATTCTTCTCCGGCGGCTCGAAGCTGCTGACCGCGCCGGGCGTCGGCGGCAAGCTCACGCCGGATGCGATCGAAGCGGTCGTCACGCGCCGCGCCGATATTCATTACCCGAAGCCGAAGGTCGTCACGCTGACTCAATCGACGGAAGTAGGCACCGTCTACACCGTCGAGGAAGTGCGCGCGATCGCGGCCATCGCCAAGCGGCGTCATCTGAAAGTGCATATGGACGGCGCGCGCTTTGCGAACGCGGTCGCGGCGCTCGACGTGCATCCGTCCGAGATCACGTGGCGCGCGGGCGTCGACGTGCTGTGCTTCGGCGGGACCAAGAACGGTTTGCCGGTCGGTGAGGCCGTGGTGTTCTTCGACCGCTCGCTCGCCGACGATTTCGCCTACCGTCTGAAGCAGGCCGGCCAACTCGCCTCGAAAATGCGTTTCATCTCCGCGCCGTGGCTCGGACTGCTGGATAACGACGTCTGGCTGCGCAATGGGCGTCATGCGAATGCAATGGCGGCCTTGCTGGAAACGCGTTTGCAGGAAATTCCCGGTGTGAGCATCATGTTTCCGCGAGAATCGAACGCGGTCTTTGCGCAATTGCCGGCGCAGGCCGCCAAGGCAATGCGTGCGCGCGGCTGGAAGTTCTACGAGTTCATCGGCGCGGGCGGTTGCCGGCTGATGTGCGCCTGGGACACGCAGCCGGAAACCGTCGAGCGTTTCGCCGCGGAAGTACGCGATTTGTGCCTGGCCTGAAACCGCAATGACCGCGCGTGCGACCAGCCTGGCATCGTGAGCTTGAACCGGAAGCTGGAACCAGGCGTACAAACAGCATCGCGCAAGAGTTGCTGAACCCGCCGCAGCACGACATTCAACACTGAACAACGCTGCACAGAAACCATAAGAGACGACCCACTCGCCATGACCGAACATCGATTTTGTCCGCGCTGCGCTACGCCTTTGATCGAGCGCGCCGATGCCGAACACGAAGGCGGCCGGATCCGCCAGATCTGCCCTGATACGGAATGCGGCTACGTCCATTGGAACAATCCGCTGCCCGTGGTGGCCGCGATCGTCGAGTACGAGGGCAAGATCCTGCTCGCGCGCAACGCCGCCTGGCCGGAAGGCATGTTCGCGCTGATCACCGGCTTTCTGGAAAACGGCGAGACGCCGGAAGAGGGCATTGCCCGCGAAGTGCTGGAAGAAACCTCGCTGCACGCGGAGACGGTCGAATTGATCGGCGTGTACGAATTCATTCGCAAAAACGAACTGATCATCGCGTATCACGTGAAGGCATACGGCACGGTCGCGCTGTCGCCGGAATTGCTCGAATACCGGCTGGTCGAGCCGGCCAAATTGCGTCCATGGCGTGCGGGTACTGGTCAGGCGCTCGGCGAATGGATGCGGCGGCGCGGCTTGCCGTTCGAGTTTGTCGAAAAACCGGGACAGTAAGCGATGAACAAACCCGCACCGGCCACGCGCAGCGCCTACCCGCATTTTCTGCCGATCACCACGCGCTGGATGGATAACGACGTCTATGGTCACGTCAACAACGTCGTCTATTACAGTTACTTCGATACGGTGGTGAACGAGTATCTGATCCGCGCCGGCGTGCTCGATTTCGAGCGTGGCGCGACGATCGGCCTCGTGGTCGAGACGCATTGCAATTACTTCGCGCCGCTGGTGTTTCCCGAACACGTCGAAGCGGGCTTGCGGGTCGTGCGGCTCGGCACCTCGAGCGTGCGCTACGAGGTGGGCCTCTTCAAGGCGGGCGAAGATCAACCCGTCGCCCAAGGGCATTTCGTGCACGTGTATGTGGATCGCGTCACGCGTCGCCCGGTGAGCTTGCCCGCCGATTTGCGCGCGGCGCTCGAACCGCTGACCGTCGCTGTGCAGGCGGAATAGGCGCGTGCAGTCGTTCGTCATCAATCTGCTGAACGGTGTCAGCTACGGCCTGCTGCTGTTCATGCTGTCGGCGGGTTTGACGCTGATTTTCAGCATGCTCGGCGTGCTGAATTTCGCGCACGCGAGCTTCTACATGCTCGGCGCGTACGTCGGTTTTTCGGTGGCGGCGCATGCGGGTTTCTGGAGTGCGCTCGTAATCGCTCCGCTGATCGTCGGCCTGATCGGTGCGGCGTTGGAGCGCTGGCTGTTGCGCCGCGTGCGTGTGCACGGTCATCTCCCCGAGTTGTTGCTGACTTTCGGCGCTGCGTATCTGCTCGGTGAGCTGGTCAAGCTCGGCTGGGGCTTGAGTCCGCTTAGCGCGACTGTTCCGACCGTCCTCGACGGGCCGTTGTTCACCCTCTACGGCGCCGCTTTTGCACGCTATCGGGCCTTCATGATGGCGGTGTCGCTGGCGATGCTGGCGGTGCTCTACGCGGTGTTGCGCGTGTCGAAGGCGGGGTTGATCGTACGCGCCGCGCTCACGCATGCGAGCGCTGTCGAGGCGCTCGGCCACAACGTGCCGCGCGTGTTCACCGGCGTGTTCGCGGCGGGCACGGCGCTCGCCGCACTGGCCGGCGTGATCGGCGCGCCGCTCTTCGTGATCGAACCGTCGATGGCGGAGTCGCTCGGCTCGATCGTCTTCGTGGTGGTCGTGATCGGCGGCCTCGGCTCGTTGAGCGGGGCGCTGGCGGCATCGCTGATCGTCGGTTGCGTGCAGACCTTCGCGGTAGCGAGCGACGTTTCGCTGGGCGATCTCACAGCAGTATTCGGAGGCGTGCTGCCGGATGCGTGGGACACGCTGACGCTCGCGCAACTCGCGCCGTTGATTCCCTATCTGCTGCTTGTCGCGATGCTGGCGCTGCGCCCGCGTGGACTGTTCGGACGGCGTGACGATCATGCGTGAGCTGCCCGGGAAGTTTGCTGTGCCGGCAGTCACGCCGCGCTTGATGTTGCGCAGGTTCGCTCCATGGCTCGCGCTTGTTCTGTTCCTCGCCGTGCCGCCTTTTGTCTGGCCGCAAAGTTGGCTTCTCGCCTATCTCGCACAAACCGCGACGATGATCGTATTTGCGCTCTCATATAACTTGCTGCTTGGCGAAACGGGTTTGCTTTCTTTCGGACATGCCGCTTATTCCGGCCTCGGCGCGCTCATCGCGGCGCAAGTGTTCAATCGCATCGGTGCACCGTTGGTGCTGTTGCCGCTGATCGGCGGCATCGGCGGCGCATTGTGCGGCGTGCTGTTCGGTTTCGTGTCGACGCGGCGTGCAGGGACGGCCTTCGCGATGATCACGCTCGGCATCGGCGAACTCGTCGCTGCGGCCGCGTGGACGCTGCCCGACTGGTTCGGCGGCGAGGCGGGCGTGCCGATCGATCGCGCGAGTGGACCGATGCTCGCAAGCTGGAGTTTCGGCCCGGCGCGCGAGGCCTATGCGCTGATCGCGCTGTGGTGCGTGCTGGCGAGCGTCGCGATGTTCGCGTTGTCGCGCACACCGTTCATGCGGCTCGCCAACGCCGTGCGCGACAACCCGGCGCGCGCTGCCGCGATCGGCTGCTATCCGCGCCGCATCCGCTACGGCGTGGTGGTGATGTCGGCTTTTTTTGCGGGCATCGCAGGCACCCTGGGGCTGATCAATGTCGAACTGGTGTCGACGGAAAGCGTCGGCATGATGCGCTCGGGCGCCGTGCTGATCGCGACGGTGATCGGCGGCACAGGTGCGTTTTTCGGACCGGTCGCGGGGGCGATCGTGCTGACGTTTTTCAGCGTCGCGGTGGCGAGCGTGACGCGGGCGTGGCTGTTCTATCTGGGCCTGTTCTTTATCGTGATCGTGGTGGCTTCGCCGGATGGACTGGCGGGCTTCATGCAGCGGCACACGGCACGCGTCGCTGCTTACGGTTGGCGCGTGTGCGGCAAGGCGTATCTATGGGGCGCGGCTTCGGCGGTGCTATGGACGCTGGCCGTCGTGCTCGCGGCGCAGTGGGCGTATGCCGTGCAATTCGGCGCTGCCGATGGCGCGGCGTTCAGCGTTATCGGCGTGCCGCTGGAGCCGGCCTCGCCGCATCTCTGGCTCGGCGTCGTGGTGTGCATGTTGGCCGCGCCAGGCGCACTTGCCGCGCACTATGCACATCGCGCGCAAGCACGTCTTGCCGGGCGCGCCAGCGCCACGCCGATCACCGGAGACGCGCGATGATCCCGGCCCTCGCGGTCTACGGCGTCGAAAAGCGCATCGGCGCCACGCGGATTCTGCGCGGTGTCGATCTTGCGATCGAGCCCGGTGAGCGTCATGCATTGATCGGGCCGAACGGCGCGGGCAAGTCGACGCTATTCAATCTGATTGCCGGCGGCGCGCGCCCGAACGCCGGGCGCATCGATCTGTTCGGCGCGGAGATCACGCGTCTTGCGCCTGCCGCCATCACGCGCCGGGGCCTCGCGCGCAGCTTTCAGACCACCAGCGTGTTCGCACGACTCAGCGTATTCGACAACCTGCGCTGCGCGGCCATGCTGGCCGAGCGCGACCGCACGCGCTGGTGGCAGCGTTTCAGCGGCTCACGCACGGTCGATGCGCGCGCCGAGCAGGTGCTCGAAGCCGTGGGGCTGAGTGCGCGCAGACATATCGAGGCCGGCACGCTCAGCTATGCCGAACAACGCGCGCTCGACCTCGGCCTTGCGCTTGCAGGCGGCGCGCACACCTTGCTGCTCGACGAGCCGACTGCGGGGATGAACCGCGCCGAAGCGGCGCGCGCCATCGAACTGATTCGCGCGACCACTGCAGGCCGTACGCTGCTGATGGTCGAGCACGACATGGACGCCGTGTTTGCCCTTGCCGACCGCGTTTCGGTGCTGGTACAAGGCCGGATCATCGCGACCGGCACGCCGGCGGCGATTCGCGCGGATGCGGCTGTGCGCGCCGCGTATCTTGGCGACAGCGTCTACCCATGACTGCCTTGCTCGACATTCAACAGCTGAACGCCTGGTATGGAGCGAGCCAGACCTTGCACGGCGTCAACTTGCGGATCGACGCCGGCGAAGTCGTCGCGCTGGTCGGGCGCAACGGCTCCGGACGCTCGACGCTCGCGCGCGCGATCATGGGCCTCGTGCGCAGCGAGGGCGAGTTGCGTTTTGCCGGCCATGCACTCGGCGGGCTGCGCACCTTCGAAATCGCTCGCCTGGGACTCGGGTACGTGCCTGAGCATCGCGACGTTTTTCCGACGCTGAGCGTCCACGAAAATCTGCAACTCGGTGTGGCGCCGCAAGCGCGCGGCCGTGCACCGCGCTTCACCTTTGACGATGCCTACGAACTGTTCCCCGTCCTGCGCGAACGAAAGCGCACGCGTGCTGGCGTGTTATCGGGCGGCGAGCAACAGATGTTGACGCTCGCCCGCGCATTGCTCGGCGACCCCGACCTGCTGGTCATCGACGAACCCGGCGAAGGACTGGCTAGCCTGGTGATGGGGCAAGTCGCGCGGTGCCTGCGGATGCTGCGCGATCGTGGCGTGGCGATGCTGCTGATCGAACAGCGGCTCGTCATTGCGCAAGACATCGCCAGCAGGGTTGCGGTGATGGGGCATGGCGAAATTGTCTTCGACGATGCGCTCGCGTCGTTTGTGAAGCGGCCGGACGTTATGCAGGAATGGCTCGGCGTGGGTTAGCCGCGATGTGTAGCGGAGCTGCGCTTAACCGCTGGGTCACCGGCATCGCCGCGCCTCGCTGAGAGAGATCTCCGAGAGGGCGCCCAAGCCGAGTTTTGTAATGCCGAACCGGAGCATCCCTGGCAACCATCTCGCTGCGTTTTTATTGCAGCGCCGCATTCGAATTTGCGACCATTTTGTTGTCCTGACGCGTACGTCATGCGCTGCGCGATCCACCCGTCCCTCGTTCCACGTCCGAATCGCGTTCTGAATGCCGTTTGAATCCCGTTTGCGTACAGCGCGCTCAAGCCTGATGCGTGGGGCTTTCCCGTGACTTGTTGTAGCGATTCAAACGCTTGATCGTTTGGTGAGCGTCCTCCAGAAATCTTGTCGGCAGCGCGCTGACAAATCAAGACAATCAGGTCAAAGGCGCGCAACGGCGGCACGGTGTTTAAAGCCGACGTATGTGCGACCGACCATGCCGTGCCGGACGCGCACAAGACGCGCCGCGGCCTCAGGAGGAGACATCATGAAACAGACAGACGCATTGGGCGAAACATCGGCTGACGGCGTGCAGGCGGAGCCCGCGCTGCGACCGCTTCAAAGAATGTTGTCGCGTCGAGTGGCGCGCTCGCCGCTCGCAGAAACGTGGCGCACGCGAGCTGGCGCCAGTGCCGCGCTGGTGACGGCTGCACTGCTGATGTCCGCGTGCGCCGACGCGAGTTCCACGACCGGCGATGCGGCGTCCGCACCGTCGACGCAAACGAGCGCGGCAGCGAACGCTGTGAGCAACAACGACAGCCTGTTGACGGCAAAATCTCAACCGGATGCTCCGGGACCCACCGCTAACGCCACGAACGGCGTCGCTACTGCTTCGAGCGGCACCTCCGTTGCGAGCACCGATCAACCTGCCTCCGCATCGCGCCCCTCGCTTGAACTCGTCAAGGCCAAACAGCTTGCTGCCGAACAGCGCGTCGCCGCACGCGTGCCGGCCGCGAGCGGCATGACCGAGAAGCGCAGCCGTCCGCTGACGCTGCGCGATTCCGGCATCGATGGGTCGTTGATGTTCGCGCGCGACGTCGACTTTCGCGTGACTGGGGACATCGGCTTCATGATTCACGACATGGCGGCGACGCTGACTCCGGCGCGCGCCGGCCAACCGATCGTGTTCGACGATCCGACCAGCGTGACGATCAATGTCCACCGCGGCGATGTGACGCTCGACAGCGCTAAGCTCACCGCGATCTTCAATCGCTATCTGTTCCAGTACCAGGGCTCGCCGTTGCGCAATATGCGAGTGGTGCCGCAAGACGGCGGCACCTTGCGCATTACGGGCGAGATGCACCGCGACACGTGGGTGCCGATCGTGCTGATCGGCTCGCTGTCGATGCGCAACGCCGACGACCTCGTGTTCCATGCTGACCACGTCGAAGTGGCCGGCGTCGGCGCCGACAAGCTGATGCAGGCCGCGCACGTGAAGATGGCCGACCTGTTGAAAGTGGACACACCGATCGCGCGTCTCGACGGCGACGACGTCGTGATGCAGGTGGCCAAACTCACGCCGCCGCCCGCGTTGCGCATGACCATCACGCAGATCAGCATCAGTGCCGCAGGTGTGCGCTTCACGCTCGACGACCGCACGGTGCCGAAGATCGACTGGCCCGCGACGATGCCACCGCGCGGCATGCTGGTGCAGGGCGGCGACGTGAAGTTCATGCGTTCGATGCCGATGAACATCGACATGGCGCTAACCCCGCTTGATACGAATGCACCCTTCGTGCTCGACCTGTATCACTATCGAGACCAGATGGCGGCGGGCTACTTCACCTTCGACGAAGCGGGCGCACTGGACGTGCACTTGCCGTCATATCCGACGCTAGCCAGCGCGTCGAAAGATGCGCCGACGCAAATGGGCAGCGCGAGCGCACGCTTTAACGACAGTTTCATTCGCGCGCAGCAGGCGTCGCTCGCGCAGGCGCGCCAGGTCTGGCAACACGTGCCGCAGACGTTGCGGACGGCATCGGTTGCACGCGCGATCCCGGTTGGCACGCGGGCGGCGTTTGCCGGTCAGAGCATGGCGACGCCTGGCTCCACGATCAGCGACGAGCGACACTCGTCCGGACCTGCGCCGTTGATTCACGTCGAGAATGTGGACTTTTACGTATCGGGTCGAATCGGTTTTCATGTGCGATCGCTGGATGCACAGATGGTGCCGAAGAAGCCGGGCCAACCGGTCGACCTCGACGATCCGGACCAGTACGACATTCGCATAATTGGCGGCGAAGTGGTCGAGTCGTGGCCCGCGATGGCGGCGTTGTTCAACGACTATCTGCTCGACTATGAGCCGCGTTCGCTGAACGATTTGCAGCTGAAGCCGGTGGACGGCAAGTTGGAAGTGACGGGTGGCATCAAGTTGTGGAATCACTTTCCTGGCGTGTGGTTGCCGACGACGATGAGCGGCACGATCGTGGCTAAGGATGAGCGGCATCTTGTCTATGAGCCGACTTCGGTGAAGGTGTTGGGCGTGCCGCAGGCGGGGTTGCTGCGGGCGCTGGATATTCCGTTGGCGTCGTTGACGCCGTTTACGCGCAAGGGTGTGGCGTTGAAGGGTAACGAACTGGTGTTCGATCAGTACACCGTGTTTCCGCCGCCCGTTTTGCAGGGGCGGCTGGCTAGTGCGACGGTGACTGATGAGGGGTTGGTGTTGAAGTTCAAGCGGGATGCATCCGTTGTTGCTGCTAGGCCGCCTGTTGGGGCGGCGAAGAGTTTTGTCTGGATCGAGTCTGGGGATGTGAAGATGTTTAATTCGTTGGTCACGAATGCCAGAACTTTTATTCGGGATAGTTCTAATCCCGGGGTTATGAGGTTTGATCTTTATGGGTATAGGAGGGATGTTTCTAAGGGGACTGTGAGGATGGGGGGGGATGGGGGGTTGGAGGTGGATTTGGCTGCTAGGAAATAGTTAGGGTTTTTGCCTTTTGCGGCGGCATTGGCCGTGTTCTTGGGGCTTTGGCCTTTCCTTGATTTGTTAGTGGTCTATTAGCGTTGCCCCTGTGCGGGGCGGCACTGTAGTGGTCAAGTAAACCTGGACACCCGGAAAGGGGAATATTTAAAAAAGTG
>NZ_FPBH01000027.1 GCF_900116445.1 Paraburkholderia aspalathi | reverse complement strand
TCGTTCTGCGTCGCTGCATCAGCAGCAGAGAAACGAGATTATGAAGAACTTTCGCTACGCCGTCAACAGGTTTTTCTAACTTCCTGAACCTGCCCACATCGCGCAAAGCCTTGCCACTGCTGGCTCTCCCGCTCCCCGTGCCCCGCTGTCCGAAGCACGAAAGAGCGAGATTCTAGCGAGCCAAACGGCCCCTTGCAAGCGTTATTTTGACAAGCGTATTAACGATGCTTGAAAACCGGTTTGCGCTTCTCAACGAACGCGGCCATCCCTTCCTTCTGATCTTCCGTAGCGAAGAGCGAATGGAAGAGGCGTCGCTCGAAATGCACGCCCTCTGCGAGCGTCGTTTCGTATGCGCGGTTAACCGATTCCTTGATCATCATCACCGCCGGCAACGGGAATTCAGCGATGGTCGCGGCCGCAGCCACCGCCTCGTCAAGCAGCGAAGCCGCGGGAATCACCCGCGAGACCAATCCGGCACGCTCGGCCTCGGCAGCGTCCATGAAGCGGGCGGTCAAGCAGAGATCCATCGCTTTCGCCTTGGAGACTGCGCGCGGAAGCCGCTGTGTGCCGCCGGCCCCCGGCATGATGCCCAGCTTGATTTCCGGCTGGCCGAACTTCGCAGTGTCGGCGGCGAGAATGATGTCGCACATCATCGCCAGCTCGCAACCGCCACCAAGCGCGAAGCCCGCCACCGCAGCGATAATCGGCTTGCGGATCGAGCGCACCGTTTCCCAGTTGCGGGTGATGTAGTCGCCTTTGTAGACGTCCATATAGGTATAGGTCGCCATCATCCCGATGTCGGCTCCAGCGGCGAACGCTTTCTCGCTGCCCGTCACCACGATCGCACCAATCGCGTCGTCGGCATCGAACTCCCGTAGCGCCGCGCCCAATTCGTCCATCAACGCGTCGTTCAGTGCGTTCAACGCCTTCGGGCGATTCAATGTGACCAAACCCACCCGTCCACGCGTCTCAACCAGAATGTTCTCGTAAGCCATGCCGCCTCCTTATGCTTAATGGTGCGCAAAAAACGCTTCGCGCAGCCGTCTCAGTAATGCTACCATTAGCCAACCAACCGGTCGGTCAATTATTCGACAGGCTTTTCCCAACGTACAGCCAAGCCCCTCTGCCATGACACATCCGCTATTCACCAAGCACGAAGACACGCTGCAAAAGGCACTCACCGCGGTTGAAACGCGCGGCTACTGGAGCCCGTTCGTCGAGATGCCCAGTCCGAAAGTGTACGGGGAAACAGCAAGCGCAGACGGCGAAGCCGCATTCAAAGCGCTTCTGAACAAGACGTTCGAACTGGACCAGCCGTCGACCGGAGAAACCGTCGGCGCTGAAGTCTCGCCGTTCGGCTTCCCGCTCGGCGTGCGCTATCCGAAGGCCGATCCTGATGCGTTGATCGCCGCAGCCGCCGTGGCACAGCGCGATTGGCGCGCGGCCGGCCCGCAGGCGTGGATCGGTGTGTGCCTCGAAATCCTCGCGCGAGTGAATCGCGCCAGCTTCGAAATCGGCTACAGCGTGATGCACACGACCGGCCAGGCATTCATGATGGCCTTCCAGGCTGGCGGCCCGCATGCGCAAGACCGTGCCCTCGAAGCGGTCGTGTACGCGTGGGACCAACTGCGCCGCATTCCCGCCGACGCTCACTGGGAAAAGCCGCAAGGCAAAAATCCGCCGCTTGCAATGCACAAGCGCTACACGGTCGTGCCGCGCGGCACCGGCCTCGTGCTCGGCTGCTGCACCTTCCCGACATGGAACGGCTATCCGGGCCTCTTTGCTGATCTGGCCACCGGCAACACGGTCATCGTCAAACCGCACCCGGGCGCGATTCTGCCCCTCGCGCTGACTGTACGCATCGCACGCGATGTGCTGCGCGAAGCCGGATTCGATCCGAACGTTGTTACGCTGCTGGCCACCGAACCGAACGATGGCGCGCTGGTCCAGGACCTCGCTCTGCGCCCTGAAATCAAGTTGATCGATTTCACGGGCAGCACTCAAAACGGCACCTGGCTCGAGCGCAATGCACACCAGGCTCAGGTCTACACCGAAAAAGCCGGCGTCAACCAGATCGTGATCGACTCGGTCGACGACATCAAAGCCGCCGCTCGCAATATCGCCTTCTCGCTGGCGCTGTACTCGGGACAAATGTGCACCGCGCCGCAAAACATCTATGTGCCGCGCAACGGCATCCGCACCGCTGAGGGCACGCTCGGCTTCGACGAAGTCGCTCAGGCTATCGCCGGCGCCGTGCAAAAACTGGTCGCCGACCCGGCTCGCGCCGTTGAACTGCTTGGCGCGATCCAGAACGAAGGTGTCACCCAGCGCATCGAGGAAGCCTGCAAGCTCGGCCGCGTTCTAGTAGAAAGCCAATCGCTGGAACATCGGGCCTTTGCCGGCGCCCGTGTGCGAACACCGCTCGTGCTCCAACTGGACGCCGCCACCGACCACGCGCAGTTCACCAAAGAATGGTTCGGCCCGATCTCCTTCGTGATCGCGACGGAGTCGACCGCGCAGTCGCTCGACCTTGCCGGCGCAATCGCTGCCGAGCACGGAGCACTGACGCTGTCGGTCTACAGCACGGACGAGGCCGTACTCAACGAAGCGCATGAAGCATCGATCCGCGGCGGCGTAGCACTCTCAATCAATTTGACGGGCGGCGTATTCGTCAATCAATCGGCGGCCTTCTCCGACTTCCACGGCACGGGCGCAAACCCGGCGGCAAATGCCGCGCTGGCCGACGCAGCCTTTGTCGCAAACCGCTTCCGCGTCGTTCAAAGTCGCGTTCATGTTGAACCGAAAGCGGCGCCGGCGGTAGCTGGCTGAATGGCATAAGACAAAAGCACGGCTTTCGCCCTATGCCGTTTGGCCGAATGGACCGAGCCGTGCACCCCAACTAACATGAGACATCGGATTGGCAAGTCCCGCCAATCCGGCCCAGCAGGAACCCACATGAACGACGCCTTCATTTGCGACGCGATTCGCACCCCAATCGGCCGCTACGGCGGCGCCCTGAAGGATGTCCGCGCCGACGATCTCGGCGCGGTACCGATCAGGGCGTTGATCGAACGCAATGCCGGTGTCGACTGGCAGGCACTCGACGACGTGATCTATGGCTGTGCCAATCAGGCCGGTGACGACAACCGTAACGTGGCTCGCATGGCGGCTTTGCTGGCCGGCTTGCCCACGGCAGCGTCGGGCACAACCATCAACCGTCTGTGCGGCTCGGGTATGGACGCGGTCGGTACCGCAGCGCGCGCCATCAAGGCCGGCGAAGCGCGGCTGATGATTGCAGGCGGCGTCGAAAGCATGACGCGCGCGCCGTTCGTAATGGGCAAGGCCACCAGTGCATTTTCACGGCAGGCCGATATTTACGACACGACCATCGGCTGGCGTTTCATCAATCCGTTGATGAAACGTCAATACGGCGTCGATTCGATGCCGGAGACCGCGGAAAACGTGGCCATCGAGTTCGGCATAAGCCGCGCCGATCAGGACGCCTTTGCTCTGGCGAGTCAGCAAAAAGCATCTCGCGCACAGCGCGACGGCACGCTCGCTCAGGAAATCGTCGGCGTTGAAATTGCGCAGAAGAAAGGCGACCCCGTACGCGTGACGCTCGACGAGCATCCGCGCGAAACGTCGCTCGAAAGCCTGGCCAAGCTCAAGGGCGTGGTCCGTCCCGACGGCAGCGTGACCGCAGGCAATGCATCGGGCGTGAACGACGGCGCGTGTGCACTGTTGCTCGCAAATCAGGAAGCTGCCGATCAATACGGATTGCGTCGCCGCGCACGCGTGGTGGGCATGGCAACGGCAGGCGTGGAGCCACGCATCATGGGCATCGGCCCGGCGCCGGCCACGCAAAAGCTGTTGAAGCAACTGAACATGACACTCGAGCAATTCGACGTGATCGAGTTGAACGAAGCCTTCGCGTCGCAGGGACTGGCAGTCTTACGCACGCTCGGCTTGCGCGACGACGATCCGCGTGTCAATCCGAACGGCGGAGCGATTGCGCTCGGCCACCCGCTCGGCGCTTCTGGCGCGCGTTTGATCACTACCGCGCTTTATCAGTTGGAACGAATCAACGGCCGCTTTGCGCTTTGCACGATGTGTATCGGCGTAGGCCAAGGCATTGCATTGGTAATCGAGCGGCTCTGACACTAACGCCGCCGCCCATTGCACTGCCGATCAAAGAGACTTTGAGGAGACACCCAATGTCATATGAAGCGATTCGCCTCGACATCGATACATCGAGCCGCGTAGCGACCATCACGCTGAACCGCCCGGACAAGCTCAACAGCTTTACCCGCGCGATGCACCAGGAATTGAGCGACGCACTCGGCCAGGTCGAAGCGTCCGGCGCGCGCGCGCTCGTGCTGACCGGCGCGGGCCGCGGCTTCTGCGCAGGACAGGATCTCGCGGATCTCGACTTCACGCCAGGGGCAATGACCGATCTGGGCGAACTGATCAACGCGCATTTCAATCCGTTGATTCGCCGCCTGCAAGCACTGCCGTTGCCCGTGATTGCCGCGGTCAACGGCACGGCCGCCGGTGCCGGCGCCAATCTCGCGCTGGCCTGCGACCTCGTGCTTGCCGCCCGTTCGGCCAACTTCATTCAGGCATTCGTGAAGATCGGTCTCGTGCCGGACTCGGGCGGCACATGGTTCCTGCCGCAACGCGTCGGTATGGCCCGCGCCTTGGGTCTCGCCATCACCGGCGACAAACTGAGCGCGGAGAAAGCCGAAAGCTGGGGGCTGATCTGGCAAGCGGTTGACGACACCGAGCTAGCCGCCACGGCAAGCAAGCTCGCGGCCCAACTGGCGCAGCAACCCACGCGCGCTATCGCTGCGATCAAGCAGGCAATGCGCGCCGGGGCGACGCAAACGCTGGATCAGCAACTCGATCTCGAACGCGATCTGCAACGCGAACTCGGCGCTTCGCACGATTACGCGGAAGGTGTGCAGGCGTTCGTGGAAAAACGCGCACCGCGCTTCGAGGGTCGCTGATATGTCCGCGCAACCGAACCACCCCGCTCAAATGACACCTGACGAACTCGCTCGCGCAACCGCGGCCGCCATGTACGAAAACGACGCGTGCAGCCGTGCGCTCGGTCTCGAAATCGTAGAAGTGCGCCCAGGATACGCGCGCCTGCGCATGGCCGTGCGCGACGACTTCCTCAACGGCCATCAGATTTGCCACGGCGGCCTGATTTTCACGCTCGCTGATTCGACTTTCGCTTTCGCTTGTAACACGTACAACATCAACACCGTCGCAGCGGGTTGTTCGATCGAGTTCCTGCGGCCGGTGAAAGGCGGCGACGTGTTGACTGCCGAAGCGGTCGAGCAAACCTTGAGCGGCCGCACCGGCATTTACGACATTCGCGTCACGAATCGCGCAGAGGAGACCGTGGCGATGTTTCGCGGCAAATCGGCACAGATCAAAGGCAACCTGATTCCTACCGGCGATTGAATAGCAGACTGAACGGCAGAGCCGCGACACGTTCGCGACCTGTTGCCAGCACCTATATAGATAGTAGATAGCAGCGAGTCCCCGGTTTTTGCGCGCAAGCGCACCGCACCCCAGACCCAAGCATTGAGGCAGCAAGGAGACATTCGATGACCACCGCCCTTCCGCTCGATCCCATCGAGACAGCCAGCCGCGACGAACTCGCCGCGCTCCAACTCGAACGGCTCAAATGGTCGCTGAACCACGCTTATGAAAATTCGCCGGTGTATCGGCAAAAATTCGATGAAGCCGGCGTTCACCCGAGCGAAGTGAAGACTCTCGCGGACCTCGCGCGCTTCCCGTTCACCACCAAGAAGGATCTGCGCGACAGCTACCCGTTCGGCATGTTCGCAGTGCCGCAGGAGCAGATCTCGCGGATCCACGCGTCGTCTGGAACAACGGGTAAGCCGACGGTCGTTGGCTACACCGCGCGCGATATCGACACGTGGGCGAATCTCGTCGCACGTTCGATCCGTGCCGCGGGCGCGAAGCGCGGGGACAAGGTTCACGTGAGCTACGGCTACGGTCTGTTCACAGGCGGCCTCGGCGCACACTACGGCGCGGAACGCGCCGGGCTGACGGTGATCCCGTTCGGCGGCGGTCAGACTGAAAAGCAGGTGCAACTGATTCAGGACTTCCGGCCCGACATCATCATGGTGACGCCGAGCTATATGCTGTCGATCGCCGACGAACTCGAACGGCAAGGTATCGATCCAGCGAATTGCTCGCTGCGCCTCGGCATCTTCGGTGCGGAACCGTGGACCAATGACATGCGCCAGGCGATCGAAAAGCGTATGGGCATCGACGCTGTGGATATCTACGGTCTGTCTGAAGTGATGGGACCTGGCGTCGCTTCGGAATGCGTCGAGACCAAAGATGGCCCGACCATCTGGGAAGACCATTTCTACCCCGAGATCATCGATCCCGAAACCGGCGAAGTGCTGCCGGACGGCGAGCTCGGCGAACTGGTATTCACCTCGTTGACCAAGGAAGCGCTGCCGATCATCCGTTACCGAACGCGCGACCTAACCCGCCTCCTGCCGGGCAGCGCACGCACCATGCGTCGGATGGAAAAGATCACGGGCCGCTCGGACGACATGATGATCGTGCGCGGCGTCAACGTGTTCCCGACGCAGATCGAAGAATTGCTACTCAAGCAACACGCCCTCGCGCCGCACTATCAGATCGTGCTGACGAAGGAAGGCCCGCTCGATGTATTGACGTTGAACGTCGAGCCCTGCCCGGAATCAGCGCCGGATACTGCCGCGTTGACCACGGCTAAACAGGCGTTGACCTACGACATCAAGGCGCTGATCGGCGTCAGCGCGATCGTGAACGTACTGGGTGTGAACGGTATCGAGCGTTCGGTGGGCAAGGCACGGCGTGTGGTGGACAAACGGAAATCGGGGCTTTAAGCCAAGCGCCGAAGGTTGATGTTTGATAACGGAGCTGACCGGTGTCAGCGCCGTTATCAAACCAAAAACCAGAAGCTAGCGATCAGGAAAACCCCGCCGCCGCTCCGCCAAACCCTCACGAATTCGGCAGCAACAACCACATCCGACCACCCTGCTTCATCTTGCCGGCCAGATCGCCGGCATCGTCGCCGAGACCCCAGAAGTAGTCCGCGCGAACGCCGCCTTTGATCGCGGACCCCGTGTCCTGCGCAAAGACGAGGCGATTCATCGGCGAGTTCGTCAACGGTCGTGTGGTCTGCAAGAACACCGGCGTACCTAGCGGAATCGAAGTCGGATCCACCGCGATCGATCGCTCCGGCGTCAACGGCACGCCCAACGCACCGATCGGACCATCCGCACCGCCGCTCGGCGCACTCTCGCCGGACGGCATCTCGCGGAAGAACACGAAACGCGGATTGGTATCGAGCAGCGCGTCGACCCGCGCCGGATTCGCGCGCGCCCATGCCTTGATGCCTTGCATGGTCGCCTGCGCCGGCGTCAGTTCACCGCGATCGAGCAGCCACCGCCCAATCGACTTGTACGGTTGATTGTTCGTGCCGCCAAATCCGACCCGCATCACGCTGCCGTCTTCCATCACGACGCGCCCGGAGCCTTGCACCTGCAGGAAGAACGCTTCGATCGGATCGTCAACCCACACGAGTTCATTGCCGTTGAGCACGCCCGCACGCTCGAGTTGCGCGCGCGCCGGCAGCGGCGCACCCGCGCGATAACCGGAGGGCCAGCGGTACAACGCCGTCTGATACACGCCATGCCGCGTGCGCGAACCGCGCAGCAACGGCTCGTAGTAACCGGTGACGAGGCCATCGAGCGTGCCGTCGTTATTGGCTAACTGGAACGGCGTGAAATACGCCTCGAAAAATGCTCGCGCACTGGTGACGTCCAGATCGTCGATCTGCGAGGCCGCCGCGCACGCACGAGCCCAGTTCGGTTGACGCGCGAGCCTCAGGCAGTTTTGCCGCAATGCGGCCGTCGCGCCGATCAGCGAATCGTCCTGCCACCCTGGCACCTGCTGCCAGGCCACGGCTGTCAGCCGCGTCGCGGCGATCTGCCCGGGTATGATCGCGGCACCCGTGGGCGGTGAAACCGAAGGCCGGACTGCACCGCCGCCTCCGCAGGAAGCCAGCATTACCGCCACCGAAAGCGCGCCGAGCCATGCTCCGGCCGTGCGGACAAAACGCATACAATGTTCGTTCTTGATGGAAACCGCCATGTCTGATCTGTTCGACGAATACCCGATGCTCATCTTCGCGCTGGAATCGCTCCTCGCGCTCTTCCTGCTCGTCTTTATCGTTGTCTGGACGTCGTCCGGCAAGAAGAAGGCCGCCAGCGCCGCCACCGATGAACAGCAAAAGCAGCAAAAATCCCAGTAAAGCTGCGCTGTAAAGCTTTTTAAAGACCGCGAGCCGCGCTCTCGGTTCAATGCAAAGTACGCGGCATCCGCAGAATGAACTCTGGTACAGGTGCGTCGAAGCGCTCGCCGTCCTCAGCAACGCAGAAATAGTCGCCACGCATCGTGCCAACGGGCGTGGCGATCACGGCCCAACTCGTATATTCGAAGTGCTCGCCCGGTTTGAGCAGCGGCTGATGCCCGACCACGCCCAGGCCTTTCACTTCCTGAACATTGTTTTCGCTGTCGGTGATCACCCAGTGACGCGCAATCAACTGCGCGGGCACCTGACCGCTGTTACGGATGGTCAGCGTGTATGCAAACGCATACTGGCGGCGCTCCGGGTCCGACTCTTCGGGCAGAAACTGCACCTGCGCCGAGACGCTGAATTCGTACTGGCTCATCCTGATTCCGGTCTGGTGAAACGGAGTGTGAAAAATCGCGGGAAGCCCCGAACGCCAATGGTTTGCGGGCACATTGGCGAAGCGGCGCCTATGGTTTGGCATTCTGCTTGATGCGCGGCATGCCCGCAACCGGACAAATCCCTTTGGCCAAGGGCCGCTAAGGCGTCTTGTCACTTTCGCCATGCGTTGTCGGTGCCGGCCTCAACTCGCCCCCAAGCCGGTTCGGAAGCGTACAAACCGGTAAAATGGTGTTTTCCCGCTTGCATCCGCCCCCGCCATGACGCAATTCCGCATTGCCCCCAGCATTCTGTCCGCCGATTTCGCCCGCCTCGGCGAAGAAGTCCGCAACGTTGTCGCCGCCGGCGCCGACTGGATTCACTTCGACGTGATGGACAACCATTATGTGCCGAACCTGACAATCGGCCCGCTCGTCTGCGAAGCGATCCGCCCGCACGTGGACGTGCCGATCGACGTGCACCTGATGGTGCGCCCGGTCGACCGCATCGTGCCGGACTTCGCCAAGGCCGGCGCGAACCTGATCAGCTTCCACCCGGAAGGCTCGGACCATATCGACCGCACGCTGTCGCTGATTCGCGACCACGGTTGCAAGGCGGGCCTCGTGTTCAACCCGGCCACATCGCTGAACCATCTGGACTACGTGATGGACAAGGTCGATCTGGTGCTGATCATGTCGGTGAATCCGGGCTTCGGCGGTCAATCGTTCATTCCTGAGGCGCTCATCAAACTGCGCGAAGCGCGCAAGCGGATCGATGCTTATAAGGAAAAGACCGGCCGCGAGATTCATCTCGAAGTGGACGGCGGCGTGAAGGTCGACAACATCGCCGAAATCGCCGCGGCTGGCGCGGACACGTTCGTGGCAGGCTCGGCGATCTTCGGTGCGCCGGATCACAAGGCGGTGATCGACAAGATGCGCGCCGCACTCGCCAACATCGAGCACTGATATCCCGCACGAGAAATGACGACTCCGTTCCCTGCCCCGACCTTCACCGGCCCGCGCCTGCAAGCCGCGATCATCGACCTCGACGGCACGATGATCGATACCGCAGACGATTTCACCGCCGGCCTGAACGGCATGCTTGCGCAACTCGACGCGACGGAAACCTCGCGCGAGGAAGTGGTCGGCTACATCGGCAAGGGCTCGGAGAATCTGATTCGCCGTGTGCTGGCCGAGCGCTTCGAAACGGACCACGCACAGGACCGTTTCGACGAAGCGCTCGCGATCTATCAGGAGGAGTACGCCAAGATCAACGGCGTGCACACACGGCTGTACCCCGAGGTCGAAGCCGGCCTCAGTGCCATGCGCGACGCCGGCCTCAAACTCGCGTGCGTCACCAACAAGCCGCACCGTTTCGCGGTCGAATTGCTGGAGCAATATGGGCTCAGCCAGTATTTCAGCGTCGTGCTCGGCGGCGACAGCCTGCCGAAAAAGAAGCCGGATCCGCTGCCGATGATCACCGCCGCAGCGCAACTAGGCGTCACACCGGAAACCACGGTCGCCATCGGCGATTCGGAAAACGATGCGCTGGCAGGCCGCGCGGCGGGCATGGCAACGCTGACGCTGCCGTACGGCTACAACCACGGCCGATCTGTACAAGAAATAAAATCCGATGGTATAGTTGCCTCGCTGCTCGATGCCGCCAAGGCTATCGCAGCGCACCATTCCACGACCTGAAAAGTCCCTCATCCTCATGTTTCTGAATAAAAAACGGAGTCTGATTAGCATCGACCGGGGAGCCTGGCCCTGGCGTCGCTGGTCGCGCTAACCTCGCCTGAGGTACGCTGAAGCTCGTCTTCGGCAACCGTTTTTTACTTCGCTGCGCTCACGCGTTTTTTCCATCACCTTGTTTCGCTGCATCGGTTGATTTGGCGTTCGTGTACCCGCAAAGTACATCTGTGCGCTGAAATCCCTTGCATGCGTCGATGGGAAACTCGCGCCGGTCGGTATCATCGTGTCGAAACGTCGAACGAACGCCTGACCGGCTGCGTAGCGCCCCGCTTTGTCCGACGCATAGTGCCGTCTGACGTACGTACAGGATCGGAACATGACCGAACTCGAATTCCAGTCCCTCGCCAACGAGGGTTTCAACCGCATTCCGCTGATCGCCGAAGCGCTCGCCGACCTCGAAACGCCGCTCTCGCTATACCTGAAGCTAGCGCAGAGCGAACGCAACGGCGCCAACTCGTTCCTGCTGGAATCGGTGGTGGGCGGCGAACGCTTCGGCCGCTATTCATTCATCGGACTGCCGGCGCGCACGCTGCTGCGCACTCGCAACGGCGTATCGGAAGTGGTGCGCGACGGCAAAGTCGTCGAAACGCACGAGGGCGATCCGCTCGAGTTCATCCAGCAATTCCAGGGCCGCTTCAAAGTGGCGCAGCGCCCCGGTTTGCCGCGTTTCGCAGGCGGACTGGCGGGCTACTTCGGTTATGACGCAGTGCGTTACATCGAGAAAAAGCTCGCGCACACCGCACCGAAAGACGATCTGAATCTGCCGGACATTCAGTTGCTGCTCACCGAAGAAGTCGCGGTGATCGACAACCTCGCGGGCAAGCTCTACCTGGTGGTGTACTCGGATCCGACACAGCCTGAGGCGTACACAAAAGCCAAGCAGCGTCTGCGTGAATTGCGTCAGCGTTTGCGCACGACCGTGCAGCCGCCGGTCACGTCGGCCAGCGTGCGCACCGAGACCTACCGCGAGTTCGCCAAAGATGATTACCTCGCCGCCGTGCGCCAGGCGAAGGAATACATCGCCGCCGGCGAGTTGATGCAGGTGCAGGTCGGCCAGCGTCTGATCAAGCCATACCGCGACAATCCGCTGTCGCTGTATCGCGCGCTGCGCTCGCTGAATCCGTCGCCCTATATGTACTTCTACAACTTCGGCGACTTCCACGTGGTCGGCGCATCGCCGGAAATTCTGGTGCGCCAGGAAAAGCGCGGCGAAGATCGCATCGTAACGATCCGGCCACTCGCCGGCACCCGTCCGCGCGGCAACACGCCGGAACGCGATGCAGAGCTCGCCACCGAACTGCTGAACGATCCGAAGGAAATCGCCGAACACGTGATGCTAATCGACCTCGCGCGTAACGACGTGGGCCGTATTTCGCAGATCGGTTCGGTGGTCGTCACCGATCAGATGGTGATCGAGAAGTACTCGCACGTGCAGCACATCGTGAGCTCGGTCGAAGGCAAGCTGAAACCCGGCACTACCAACTTCGACGTGCTGCGCGCCACCTTCCCGGCCGGCACGTTATCCGGCGCGCCGAAGGTTCGCGCGATGGAACTGATCGACGAACTGGAGCCGGTCAAGCGTGGCCTCTACGGCGGCGCCGTCGGCTATCTGTCGTTCACCGGCGAAATGGATCTGGCGATCACGATCCGCACCGGCGTCATCGCAAACGGCAATCTGTATGTGCAGGCGGCAGCGGGTGTAGTCGCGGATTCGGTGCCGGAATCCGAATGGCAAGAGACCGAGAACAAGGCGCGCGCCGTGCTGCGCGCCGCCGAGCAGGTTCAAGACGGCCTCGATAGCGACTTCTGACCGGAGACACACCATGCTGCTTATGATCGACAACTACGACTCGTTCACCTACAACCTGGTGCAGTACTTCGGCGAACTCGGCGAAGACGTGCGCACCTATCGGAACGACGAAATCACGCTGGACGAAATTGCGAAGCTCAATCCGGAGCGCATTTGCCTGTCGCCCGGCCCGAGCAACCCGCAACACGCCGGCATCACCCTCGACGTGCTGCGTGAATTCGCCGGCAAGACGCCAATTCTCGGCGTATGCCTCGGCCATCAGGCGATCGGCGAAGCCTTCGGCGGCCGCGTAGTGCGTGCGCAAACCATCATGCACGGCAAGGTGAGCACGATCGAAACCGACTGCAAAGGCGTATTCGCCGATCTGCCGAAGCATTTCGTCGTGACGCGTTATCACTCGCTCGCGATCGAACGCGAATCGCTGCCGGATTGTCTCGAAGTGTCCGCATGGACCGAAGACGGCGAAATCATGGGCGTGCGTCACAAGGAACTGGCCGTTGAAGGCGTGCAGTTCCATCCGGAATCGATCCTGTCCGAACACGGTCACGCCTTGCTCGAAAACTTCGTGAAGCAGTCGAAGACCGCTCACCGCACCGCTTGATAAAGAGAGACGAAATCATGTCGATTACGCCCCAGGAAGCGCTGCAACGCACGATCGAGCACCGCGAAATTTTCCACGACGAAATGCTGCATCTGATGCGGCTCATCATGCGCGGCGAACTATCGCCCGTGATGTCGGCGGCGATCATTACCGGCTTGCGCGTCAAAAAAGAGACCATCGGCGAAATCACCGCCGCCGCCACGGTGATGCGTGAATTTGCCCGGCACGTCGAGGTGCAGGACAACTCGAACTTCGTCGATATCGTCGGCACCGGCGGCGACGGCTCGCACACCTTCAATATTTCCACGGCGACGATGTTCGTCTCGGCTGCGGCGGGCGCTAAAGTCGCGAAGCACGGCGGCCGCGGCGTGTCGAGCAAGTCAGGCAGCGCGGACGTGCTCGAAGCACTCGGCGTGAACATCGATCTGCAACCGGAACAGGTGGCGGCGTCGATTGCGGAAACCGGCATGGGCTTCATGTTCGCGCCGAACCATCATCCGGCCATGAAGAACATCGCGCCGGTGCGCCGCGAACTCGGCGTGCGGACCATCTTCAATATTCTTGGGCCACTGACCAACCCGGCCGGCGCGCCCAATCAACTGATGGGCGTATTCCACGGGGACCTCGTCGGTATTCAGGTGCGCGTGATGCAGCGCCTCGGCGCGAAGCACGTGCTGGTGGTGTACGGTATGGACGGTATGGACGAGGTCTCGCTCGGCGCGGCAACGCAAGTCGGCGAGCTGCGCGACGGCCAGATCCACGAGTACGAAATTCACCCGGAAGACTTTGGCATGCAGATGGTGTCGAACCGTACGTTGAAAGTAGCCGACGCGGCCGAATCCAAACTGATGCTGCTCGAAGCGCTCGACAACAAGCCGGGCGTCGCGCGTGAAATCGTCACGCTGAACGCGGGCACGGCGCTCTATTCGGCGAACGTGGCGGCTTCGATTGCGGACGGCATCCAGTTGGCCCGCGAAGCGATCGCGAGCGGCAAGGCACGCGCGAAGGTCGACGACCTGGTCCGCTTCACCCAGCAATTCAAGCAGTAATTACGTAGCGAGACACTCATGAGCGACATCCTCGACCGCATCATCTCGGTCAAACGCGAAGAAGTCCGCGCGGCTGAACAGAGCGCGCCGCTCGAAGAGCTGCGCCTCGAAGCATCCTCGCGCGACATCCGCGATTTCGTCGGCGCATTGCGCGCGAAACATGCGGCCGGCCTGGCCGCGGTGATCTCCGAAGTGAAGAAGGCAAGCCCGTCGAAAGGCGTGCTGCGCGAAAACTTCGTCCCCGCCGAAATCGCGCGTTCGTATGAGAAGCACGGTGCGGCCTGCTTGTCCGTACTCACCGACGTCCAGTTCTTCCAGGGCAGCGTGGCATATCTCGAGGAGGCGCGCGCCGCCTGCAGCCTGCCGGTGCTGCGCAAGGACTTCATCGTGGATCCGTACCAGATCGTCGAAGCCCGTGCGATGGGTGCCGACGCGATCCTGCTGATCGCGGCCGCGCTGGAAACCTCACAGATGCAGGACCTCGAAGCGCTCGCGCATTCGTTAGGCCTCGCAGTGCTGGTCGAAGTGCATGACCACAATGAACTGATGGAATCGCTGACGTTGAAGACGCCGCTGATCGGCATCAACAACCGCAACCTGCGCACCTTCGAAACATCGATCGAGACGACCATCGGCATGCTCGAATCGATTCCGGACGACCGCATCGTCGTCACGGAGTCGGGCATTCTGTCGCGTCAGGATGTCGAACGTCTGCGGGCGATGGACGTGCATACATTCCTCGTCGGCGAGGCGTTCATGCGCGCGGAAGAGCCGGGTGTGGAACTTGCGCGTATGTTTTTCTAAGCGCAAGTTCCACATTCAGCGAACGCAGCGGAGCACACGATGGGCATGGAACGTGAAATCAAGCTGGCTCTGCCGGTGAGCCAGGTGGAAGCGGCGACAAAGTGGTTCGTCGCACGCACTGGCAAAGAGGGTCGCCCAATCGAATTGGCGAATATCTACTTCGATACGCCGGGGCTTGCGCTGGCTACGTCGAAAAGCGCGCTGCGTCTGCGGCATACGCCGGGCGGCTGGCTGCAAACGTTCAAGACCGTGGGTAACGCGAAGGATGGACTGCATAGCCGGCACGAGTGGGAAATGCCGGTGGCGGGTGAGAAGCTCGAAATCGACGCCTTGCTGCACGCATGCGACGAACCCGCTGCCGCCGAGGCCTTGCGCCAGGCGGCGCCTGAACTGATCGAACTGTTCCGCACGAATTTCACCCGCACGCTGTGGAATGTCGAACTGGATGGCTCGAAAGTCGAAGCCGCGATCGACCAGGGCAACGTGCTCGCCGAAGTGAACGGTGAACTCCGCCGCGCGCCGATCTCCGAAGTCGAACTCGAACTGAAGTCCGGCGACGAAGCCGCACTCAACACGCTCGCGAGCGAACTCGGCAAACAGGTCGCCGGCCTTGCACCGGACAACATTAGCAAGGCACAACGCGGGTATCAGTTGCGGGCATCTTGAGCAACAGCACGTTTGCTGCGACACTTCCCCGCCATGACCTCAGCCTCCCGCACTCGCTCCAATTCGTCGCAAGCCTCGTTGTTCGGCGACGCCTCTGCCACGCCGGTCAGTACAAGTGCTCAGCCGGAGCCGACACCCACAGCCGCCGGCTCGCCGCCGCCAACGCTCGAAGCCCAATTTGCCGCCCTGCCTCCGGCCTGGCGCGCACACCTCACACCGTTCATCGAAAGCGACGCCTACGCGCCCTTGTGCCGTTTCGTCGACGGTGAACGCGCGGCCGGCAAAACCGTCTACCCCGCAGACGTCTTCCGTGCCCTACGCCTCACCAGTCCCGACGAAGTCAAAGTCGTGATCCTCGGCCAGGATCCGTATCACGGTGAAGACCGCGGCACGCCGCAAGCACACGGACTGGCGTTTTCAGTCGCGCCGAACGTACGCACGCCGCCGTCGCTGCGCAACATCTTCAAGGAGATCGCCGCGAGCCTCGGCCACGAGCCGCCGCGTCATGGCTGCCTCGATACATGGGCCAAACAGGGCGTGCTGCTATTGAACACGGTGCTGACCGTCGAGCGCGATTCGGCCGCTAGTCACGCGAAACGCGGCTGGGAGAAATGTACCGATACGCTGATCCACGAACTGGCCATGCGCCATGACGGCCTCGTGTTCATGCTGTGGGGCGCGCATGCGCAAGCCAAACGCGCGCTGCTCGGCGGCAAGTCGCATTACGTGCTGGAAGCGCCGCATCCCTCGCCGCTGTCGGCGCATCGCGGCTTTCTCGGCTGCGGACACTTTGCGTCGGCTAACGACTATCTCGTGAAGCACGGCCGTGAACCGATCGACTGGCGCTTGCCCGACGAAGCGCAGATGCTGGCCTAACGCCCGTCGCGCGAAGCACTCCGACACCGGCCACCCAAGACCACTACCGCAAAAACAAAAACGCCACGGAATTCACACCCCGTGGCGTTTTTTCATTCCACCGCGCCGCGATCACGCCGCGCGGGACAAACCTCAAACCTTACGCAGCAGCGATCGCTTCACGCGCGCCAGCCAATGCGGCGGTAGCAGCGTCCGGGCCCATGTTCAGGCCTTCGGCGTAGATGAAGTTCACGTCGGTCATGCCGAGGAAGCCGAGGAAGCTCTTCAGGTACGGCGTTTGGCTGTCGTTCGGCGTGCCCAGATACTTGCCGCCGCGTGCCGAAACCACGTGGACCTTCTTACCCTTCACGAGACCTTCCGGACCGTTCGCCGTATATTGGAACGTGATGCCGGCGCGTGCGATGAAGTCGAAGTACGTCTTCAGTTGCGACGAGATGCCGAAGTTGTACATCGGTGCGCCGATCACGATGATGTCGGCGGCTTGCAGTTCGGCGATCAGCGCTTCGCTGCGCGCAGCGATCGCGGCTTGTTCCGGCGTGCGTTGGTCAGCCGGCGTGAAGAACGCGCCGAGGACGGCGTCGTCCAGGTGCGGCAGCGGTTCAGCTTGCAGGTTGCGGACGACGACTTGCGCGCCCGAATTCGATTGTTGCAGCTTTGCGGTCAGCTCGTTGACGAGAAGCGTCGAGTTCGCGCCTTGCGAGCGGGCTGCCGAGTTAATTTGCAGGATC
This sequence comes from Paraburkholderia aspalathi, assembly GCF_900116445.1. Lineage (GTDB taxonomy): Bacteria > Pseudomonadota > Gammaproteobacteria > Burkholderiales > Burkholderiaceae > Paraburkholderia > Paraburkholderia aspalathi. The sequence continues at coordinate 127,512 of NZ_FPBH01000027.1, read as the reverse complement.
GTGGTCATGGTTGACTCCAGTAGGGGCGCGCAGTTTTGCGCGAGTGGAGCCATTGTGATTTTTTACCTGCCCGGGAAAAAGCCATCCGGCAGCGAAGGATTGTTGCACCAGTAGAACAATCCCCGCCCTGAACCACCGATTAAGGGCTGTCCGGATTACGATCAGCTTGCCAGCCAACGCTCCCGCGCCTTGCGCGTGACCGGCCGTTTATCGGTGACGGTCAGCTTGTAGCGCGCCACGTCCGGCCCGTCCAGCTTGACTTGCGCCGTGCGCAGTTCGTCGCGGCGGAAGGCGTGGACTTCGACCTTCGCGCCCGGCAGATAGCGCGACAGCAGCGAATCAAGATTCGAGCCGGTGACGCGCAGACCGTCGAGCGCGATCAGCACATCGCCCGCCGAGAGGCCGGCCTTCTGCGCCGCGCTGCCGTCGTGAACGGCCGCCAGCGTGCAATCCGCCCCGCCCCGCACGCGCGCGCCGAGCGACGGCTTGCCATTCTTCTCGAGTTCGGGAGCAAGCGTGACGCCAAAAGGTACCAGCAACGAGTCGAGAGGCAGATCGCGTGTACCGTGGACGGCTTCGGCGAACAACTCGCCCAGCTGCACGCCGGTCGCTTCCGCAAAAATCGCCTCGACTTCGCTTTCTTCGACACCAACGGGCTTGCCGCGGTAGAAGTCGCGCCCGAAGCGCTGCCACAGCAGACGCATCACGTCGTCGAGCGATTTGCGGTTGTCAGTCTGCGCACGAATCGTCAGATCGAATGCAAGCGCGACGAGCGAGCCCTTGGTGTAATAGCTGACGATCGCGTTCGGCGCATTTTCGTCCTGCCGATAGTATTTGACCCAGGCGTCGAACGAGCTCTCGGCCACCGTCTGCTTAAGACGGCCGCTGCCGCGCTGCACGCCACCAACAACCTTGCCGAGCAGGCCGAAATAGTCGTCTTGCGAGATCAGGCCGCTGCGCACCAGGATCAGATCGTCGTAGTAAGAGGTGAAGCCTTCGAACAGCCACAGCAGCGACGTGTAGTTTTCGACGCTCAGGTCGTACGGCGCGAACACAGCCGGCTTGATGCGCTTCACGTTCCAGGTATGGAAGTATTCGTGGCTGCACAGACCGAGGTAGGTCCGGTAGCCCTCGCTGGGCGCGTCGCGGCCTTCCACCGGAAGATCGCCGCGGTTGCAGATCAGCGCCGTCGAGGCGCGATGCTCCAGTCCGCCGTAGCCATCGGTGACGGCCTGCGTCATGAACACGTAGCGATCCATCGGCGCTTTCTTCGACTTCGGCTCGAACAGCGCGATCTGCGTTTCGCAGATACGCTTCAGATCGGCGGACAGACGTGCCATATCGAGGCCGATCACGCGACCCGCGATCACGATGTCGTGCGGCACGCCGTGCGCCTTGAAGGCCGCAAGTGCGAATTCGCCCAACGTCACCGGATGATCAATCAACTCATCGTAGTTATGCGCGCGATATTCGCCGAAGCCATAACGCTTCGTGCCCCGTGCCTCCGGCAAAGCAGTGGCGACACGCCAATCACGATACGCCGCGCCTTCCGGCTTCTGGATATCGACCAGGCACTGTGCGTCTTCGTGACCGAGCGGCGACAGAAATACGCTGGTGCCGTTGAAAAAGCCCGTCGTGTCGTCAAGATGCGCGGCGCGCACCGACAGATCCCATGCATACACCTCGTAGCGCAGCGTCAGCGCGCCTTTGACCGGCGCGGCCTGCCACGTGTGCTTGTCGGTCTTTTCGACACGCACCTTGCGGCCCGCTTCATTGGTAGCCCGCAACGTGACGATGTTGCGCGCGAATTCGCGCACCATATAGCTGCCCGGAATCCATACCGGCAGCATGAAACGCTGGCCGGCCGGATCGGGATCGGCGACGGTCACGGTGACTTCGAACAGGTGGGCGGCGGGTTGCTTCGGAACGATGGTGTAGCGGATCGGCTTCATCGGCGGCGACTAGAAGTGTTCTGGCGGGGAGGTTCGGGCTTGATGTGAAAGGAGGCGCACTGCGCGCCTCCTTTCTTCGACTGATGCTGCGTGCTCAGTGCACGGCGGACATTTCCTTGTCCAGCCGGTCGGCCGGCACGGCGCCCGGCAGGCGGCGGCCGTCGGCGAGGAACACGGTCGGCGTGCCGTCGACGTTCATCGCGCGGCCGAGCGCCAGGTTCTTGTCGATCGCGGCGGTGTCGCAGGTGCCGGCTGCCGTAGGCGCCTGATGATCCTGCATCCACGATTCCCACGCCTTCGCACGGTCGGTCGAGCACCAGATCGACTTCGACTTGGCAGTCGAATCCGGCGACAGCACCGGGTACAGGAAGGTGTAGACCGTGACGTTATCGATCGACTTGAGCGAGGTCTCGAGCTGCTTGCAGTACGGGCAGTTCGGATCGGAGAACACGGCGATCTTGCGCGCGCCGTTGCCCTTTACGACCTTCACCGCATTCGCGAACGGCAGGCTCGCGAAGTCGATGCGGTTGGTTTCCGCCAGACGCGCTTCCGTCAGATTCTTGCGGGTCTTCGCGTCGACCAGATCACCGAGCATGAGGTAATCACCGTTCGCATCGCTATAGATGATCTGCGTGCCGAGATTCACTTCATAGATGCCGGCAATCGGCGACTTCGTCACGCTCTTGATCGTCACGTCAGTCAGACGCGTTTGCAGGGTGGCTTTGAGCTTGTCGGTGGCCTGGTCGGCCTGTGCGGAGCAGCCGATTGCCACGGCAGCGATCGCGAGCACGGCGGCCGCGATGCGGAAGGATTTTTTCATGCTGAATTCCTGGAGTTCAATCGCGCGTGAGGCGCGTTTTTTTGGGGCGTTTCTGGTCTGACCAGAATGGCGTCCATCCGTTCATGATACCCGTCTCGCCGGCCGTGTATGCCGGCTCGGACGCATTACCCGAGCGCGGCCGACACCAGCCAGCGCTTGATAAACGGCTGCGCGCCGACAAACGCCATGCCGGTATTGCGCAGCACCTTGGCAAACGGACCGGGCGCGGAGAAGAGCTTTTGCAGGCCGTCCGTGGCAATCATCAGCGCGCGGATGTCTTCGCGGCGGGAGCGTTCGTAACGGCGCAGCAGCACCATGTCGCCGAGATCGCGGAACGCTTCCTTGCCGGCGACCGTTTCGGCAAGCGCCGCGACATCGCGCAAACCGAGGTTCATGCCCTGGCCCGCCAACGGGTGAATCAGATGCGCGGCATCGCCAACCAGCGCGACGTGCGGCGCCACGAGCTTATCGACGGTTTGCAACGCGAGCGGGAAGCCTTGCGCGGGCGTCACGCATTCCAGCGCGCCGAACTGCTCGCCCGTCACGCGCTCGACTTCAGCCGCGAGTTGCGCCGGATCGAGCGCGAGCAGTTGCTCGGCGTGCTCGGTGCGCGCCGACCAGACCAGCGACACGTGGCCGTCCGGCATCGGCAGCAGCGCGATGATTTCGCCGTCTTTGAACCATTGGTAAGCGGTTTCGCTATGCGGCTTTTCGGCCTTGAAATTCGCGACCACGCCGGTTTGCTTGTAGTCGCGCCGATCCATCTTCGAGCCGATCTGCGCGCGTACCCACGAATGCGCACCGTCCGCGCCGACCACCAGATCGGCCTCGAGCACGTTGCCGTTGGCAAGACCGACGCTTGCGCCTTCGGCTGTAAAGTCCAGCGCCTGTGCACGCGTGTCGATCCAGGTGAGATTCGGCTGGAACCGCAGCGCGGCATCCAGCGCACGCTCGATCACTGACGATTCGACGATCCACGCCAATTGCGGCACGGACGCCTGAAATGCGGAAAAGTGGAGCTCGGCATGCGCATCGCCATAGACGCGCATGTCGTAGACAGGCCCGAGTTTTGACAGATCGAGCGCCTGCCAGACCCGCAAGCGCTCCAGCAGAGCCTGCGAACTCGACGACAGCGCGTAGACCCGCGAGTCGAAAGTGGCGCCGGCCGCCGGCGCCGCGCAGGGTTGCGCGAGCAGCGCCACGCGCAGTCCGCCTTGCGTCAGCGCCAGCGCCGCGGTCTTGCCGACGAGCCCGCCACCGATCACGGCGGCATCAAAGGTCTGGTGGTGTGCGTTCATCCGCGCATTATAGCCGCGGGGGTTGCGGGGGACGGATCGAGCGCCCCGCTCTACCGCAGGCAGATCAAGAACCCCATCCGAACGGGTTACAATTGCGCTTTCCGTGACAAAACTCGCCCAGAATCGTCGAGGCAACGCCCCGATCTGGTGTCTTGTCCCGCTCCGCTGCACTCGCTTCGCCACGCCAAACGCGAAGGCTTTCCGAATCCTGCACACAGCGTCGAGCGCATCACGCAACTTACTGATTCACTGAAGGATTTCCATGAGCCTCAAATGCGGCATCGTCGGCCTGCCTAACGTCGGCAAGTCCACCCTGTTCAACGCGCTGACCAAGGCGGGCATTGCCGCCGAAAACTATCCGTTCTGCACGATCGAGCCGAACGTCGGCATCGTCGAAGTACCGGACGCGCGTCTGAAGGCGCTCGCCGAAATCGTCAAGCCGGAGCGCATCCTGCCGGCCGTGGTGGAATTCGTCGACATCGCCGGCCTTGTGGCCGGTGCGAGCAAGGGCGAAGGCTTGGGTAACCAGTTCCTCGCGAACATCCGCGAAACCGACGCGATCACGCACGTGGTGCGCTGCTTCGAAGACGAAAACGTGATTCACGTCGCGAACAAGGTCGATCCGCTGTCGGATATCGAAGTGATCAACACCGAGTTGGCGCTGGCCGACCTCGCGACGGTCGAAAAAGCGCTGTCGCGCTATTCGAAGGCCGCCAAGTCGGGTAACGACAAGGAAGCCATCAAGAACGCCGCGGTGCTGGAAAAGGTGCGCGCGCAGCTCGACCAGGCCAAGCCGGTCCGCGCGCTCGACCTGTCGGATGAAGAAAAGGCCACGCTCAAGCCGTTCTGCCTGATCACCGCCAAGCCGACCATGTACGTCGCCAACGTGAAGGACGACGGTTTCGAAAACAACCCGCACCTCGACGCAGTCACGAAGTTCGCGGCAGCCGAAGGCGCGCCGGTCGTCGCCGTGTGCGCAGCGATCGAAGCGGAGATCGCCGACCTCGAAGAAGCGGACATGGAAGTGTTTCTCCAGGACATGGGCATGGACGAGCCGGGCCTGAACCGCGTGATTCGTGCGGCTTTCAAGTTGCTGGGCCTGCAGACCTACTTCACGGCTGGCGTGAAGGAAGTGCGCGCGTGGACGATCCATATCGGCGATACCGCACCGCAGGCAGCGGGCGCGATCCACACCGACTTCGAGCGCGGCTTCATTCGCGCGCAGACGATCGCCTTCAACGACTACATCACCTACAAGGGTGAACAAGGTGCGAAGGAAGCCGGCAAGATGCGCGCGGAAGGCAAGGAATACGTCGTCCACGACGGCGACGTGATGAACTTCCTGTTCAACGTTTGAGGCTTCGCCTCGGCGTCAGACGGCGATCAGCGAAAGGCTGAGCGCCGCCATACTGGAAGAAGAAGGCCCGCGAAATGCGGGCTTTTTTATTGCCCGCTCTGCGCGCCCTTCCGCGCCTCACACCGCAGCGGCGTAGCCATATTTGCCTTGACCGCCGCCATTTGCAGCGGCGAATCGACCAGCACCGCATCGATCCCCAGACACGCCGCCGCCCGATAATCGTCCGCGTCGTTCACCGCGATCGCGACGATCCGCACGTCGGGCTTCCGCCGGAAACACGCGACCGTCGCGGGCGTCCACAAGCTTGCCTGCACTTCCGAGCGCCCCTCGCCGAGCGAGAATTTTTCCACCACCGTCATCTGCCGGTGCAATTCGAATGCTGCGGCGGTGTGTTCAGCCGGTGCGTCCACACAGCCCTGGTTGAGCAGTACGCGTACAAGCCGCGCCCGTGTCGTGTCCCGCGACTCGAACAGTCTGGCCTGCGAATAGGCCGCAAAGCTCTGTTGATAGTCCGCCTCGGTCGAATAAATCGTCACGCGCGACCACGCGCTTTCTTCGGTGAGCACTTGCGCCACCGCCTGAGCCTGGGGTGCAGCCGGCAGTGCCTTCATATCCAGGATGATCGGCATGGCCGGCGGGATGGTGCGCAACGCTTCGCGCAGCGTCGGAATACCGAGCGGGTGATCGCGATAGGGATATGTGGCGCCGCGGCGAAAACTCCAGCCGGCGTTCACACGCGCGAGTTCTGCCGCCGTGAAGGCGGACACCGGCCCCTTCGTGTCGGTCAACGCCGACAAATCGGCCGGCCGGTACAACATCGGCACGCCGTCCTTACTCAACTGAACCGTGAGCCACATTGCGTCGGCATGATGGGCGATCGACAGGCGAATCGCTTCGAGCGTGTTTTCGGGCGCGTCGCCCGTGCCGCCGCGATGCGCGATGACCTTCGGCAACGAGGTCACCGTCGACTGCCCGTCATTCGTGGTGGTGGGCGTCAGTGCACATCCCGCGAGCAGGATGAGACTCGCCATCGAGCCGAAAACCGCCAATCGTACTGAACTCTGCATCTGGAATCCTGATTAATAAGCACGCTGATCAACCGTGCATTGTTTCCGTTTCGTGACAGCCGATGTTAAATTGCGGCAGTCGACGCCTCTCGAAAGCGGGCTTCCGCCAGGCGACTGACGCCGGACTGTCATCGAACACAAATAGAATCGCGCGATTCCCATCCGCGCCCGTTCCGTCAGCAATCAATTGCATGGGACCGGAGTAAGCGCTAAAGCGCTAACTCCGGTCGACAAAGGAGATCAAATCGATGCGTTGCAAGCCGTTATTCCGTTCACTTTCCGTTGCCGCCGTGTTGAGCCTCGGCATTAGCCAGGCAGCCCAAGCCGCCACTGAGATCCAGTTCTGGCACGCCATGGAAGCCGCCCTCGGCGAGCGTCTGAACGACATCGCCAATGCGTTCAACGCGTCGCAAAGCGACTACAAGATCGTACCGGTGTTCAAGGGCAGCTACGACCAGACGCTCGCCGCCGGCATCGCGGCTTATCGCAGCGGCAGCGCGCCGGCCATTCTGCAGGTGTACGAAGTCGGCACCGCGACAATGATGCAGGCGAAGAAAGCCGTGATTCCGGTCTCGGAAGTGTTCAAGCAAGCGGGCGTACCGCTCGACGAAAAGGCCTTCGTGCCGACCATCGCCAGCTATTACAGCGACTCCAAGACCGGCGAACTGATCTCGATGCCGTTCAACAGCTCGACGCCGGTGTTGTACTACAACAAGGACGCGTTCAAGAAAGCCGGACTCGATCCGAATCAGCCGCCGAAGACCTGGGCCGAATTGCAGGTGGACGCACAGAAGCTGAAGGCATCGGGCATGGCGTGCGGTTATTCGTCGGGCTGGCAGAGCTGGATTCAGCTCGAAAACTATAGCGCCTGGCATGGCGCGCCATTCGCGTCGAAGAACAACGGGTTCGACGGCGCCGACGCGCAGCTCGAATTCAACAAGCCGCTGCAGGTCGCGCACATCCAGTTCCTGCAGAACATGCAGAAGGAAGGCACCTTCACGTACGTCGGCCGTAAGGACGAACCGGTGTCGAAGTTCTATAGCGGTGACTGCGGGATCATCACGAACTCGTCGGGCTCGCTTGCCACGATCAAGAAGTACGCGAAGTTTAATTTTGGCACCGGCATGATGCCGTACGACGCCAGCGTGAAGGGCGCGCCGCAGAACGCGATCATCGGCGGGGCGAGCCTGTGGGTGCTGTCGGGTAAAGATCCGGCGGTGTACAAGGGCGTGGCGAAGTTCATGTCTTATCTGTCATCGGCGCCGGTTGCCGCGAAGTGGCATCAGGACACCGGCTACCTGCCGGTCACGACCGCCGCGTATCAGTTGACCCAGCAGCAAGGCTTCTACGAGAAGAATCCGGGCAGCGATACCGCGATCAAGCAGATGCTTAATAAACCGCCCCTGCCGTACACGAAGGGCTTGCGTCTGGGCAACATGCCGCAGATCCGCACCGTGATCGACGAGGAACTCGAACAGGTTTGGGCGGACAAGAAGACGCCGCAACAGGCACTCGATTCGTCGGTGTCGCGTGGCGACGAGTTGCTGCGCCGCTTTGAGAAAGCCGGTAACTAACCAGGCACCAGCCGGCAAGGTTTCGGTGCATTCGCACCGAAACCTGTCGTTGTAGAAGAACCTCGGGAATTCTCAATGGAAAAGCGCTCCAGCTTCGGCACCAGCGTGCTGCCCTACCTGCTTGTCGCGCCGCAACTCCTGATCACGCTGCTGTTCTTTCTGTGGCCGGCAGGCGAAGCGCTGTGGCAATCCACGCAGAGTCAGGACGCGTTCGGCACGTCGAGCGAGTTTGTCGGGCTTGCCAATTTCAAGCAGTTGTTCGCCGATCCGCTTTACCTGTCGTCGTTCAATACGACGCTGATTTTCTGTGCGCTCGTCACCGTGTTCGGATTGGTGATTTCGCTTCTGCTGGCGGTCTGTGCGGATCGCGTGACACGCGGCGCCAAGGCTTATCAGACACTGCTGATCTGGCCGTACGCTGTGGCACCCGCGATCGCCGCCGTGTTGTGGTCGTTCCTGTTCAATCCGAGCATCGGCCTCGTCACCTATGCGCTCGCCAAGTACGGCATCGTGTGGAATCACGCATTGAATGCGGGCCAGGCGATGTTTCTGGTGGTGCTGGCTTCGGTGTGGAAGCAGGTCAGCTACAACTTTCTGTTCTTCTACGCCGGCTTGCAGGCAATTCCGCGTTCGCTGATCGAAGCGGCGGCCATCGACGGCGCCGGTCCGGTCAGGCGCTTCTTCGGCATCGCGCTGCCATTGCTTTCGCCGACCAGCTTCTTCCTGCTGGTGATCAATATCACCTACGCCTTCTTCGACACCTTCCCGGTGATCGACGCCGCCACCGGCGGCGGTCCGGCGCAGTCCACCCGCACGCTGATCTACAAGATTTTCGCCGAAGGCTTCCAGGGGCTGGACATCGGCAGTTCGGGCGCGCAGTCCGTCATCCTGATGGTGATCGTCGTCGCATTGACGGTCGTGCAATTCCGCTTCATCGAACGCAGGGTTCAATACTCATGATCGAGAACCGCCGCGGTTTCGACCTCTTCTGCCATGCGGTGCTGATTCTCGGCGTCGTGCTGGTGGTGTTTCCGGTGTACGTCGCGTTTTGTGCGGCGACGATGAGCGAGCATGAGATATTCAGCGTGCCGCTGTCGCTGGTGCCGAGTACGCATCTGTTCGAGAACATCGCGACGGTCTGGTCGCAAGGCAGCGGCAATGCGGCGGCGCCGTTCGGCCGCATGCTGTTCAACAGCCTCGTGATGGCGCTGGTGATTTCGATCGGCAAGATCGCCATCTCGATGATCTCTGCGTACGCGATCGTGTTTTTCCGCTTTCCGTTTCGCAATCTGTCGTTCTGGCTGATCTTCATCACGCTGATGCTGCCCGTCGAAGTGCGGATCTTTCCGACCGTCCAGGTTGTGTCGTCGATGCATATGGGCAATACGTACAGCGGTTTGACCTTGCCGCTGATCGCGTCGGCCACCGCCACGTTTCTGTTCAGGCAGTTCTTCATGACGCTGCCCGATGAACTGATGGAAGCGGCGCGTATCGATGGTGCGGGCGCGATGCGTTTCTTCTGGGACGTGGTGCTGCCACTGTCGAAAACGAACATGGCGGCGCTCTTTGTCATCACGTTCATTTACGGCTGGAATCAGTATCTGTGGCCGATCCTGATTACGAGCCAGCAATCGCTGACCACGGCCGTGGTCGGCATCAAAAGCATGATCGCGTCCGGCGACACCGCAACCGAATGGCACCTCGTGATGGCCGCGACGCTGCTTGCGATGCTGCCGCCGCTCGCCGTCGTGCTGACGATGCAACGCTGGTTCGTGCGCGGACTGGTGGACTCGGAGAAGTAACTCGCGCAGCGTGGGCGAGCTTCGGCGTTGGACATGAAAAAAGAACACCGCGCAAAGCGTGGCACGCGCGACAAGCAACGAAAAGGCTAAAACAGCATGGCTGCACTGACTCTGCAAGGCGTTAAAAAGACCTACGACGGCAAACAGTTCGTGTTGCACGGCATCGACGTGGACGTCGCGGACGGCGAATTCGTCGTGATGGTCGGTCCGTCCGGTTGCGGCAAATCGACCTTGCTGCGGATGGTGGCAGGCCTCGAAGGCATCTCCGACGGCACCGTCTCGATCTCCGGCAAAGTGGTCAATCGCCTGGAACCGAAAGATCGCAACATCGCGATGGTGTTCCAGAACTACGCGCTGTATCCGCATATGAGCGTCGCCGACAATATGGGCTACGCGTTGAAGATCGCGGGCGTCGACCGCGCGCAGATTGCGAAGCGCGTGGACGCGGCGGCGCAGATTCTCGAGCTTGGCCCCCTGCTCGCACGCAAGCCGCGCGAGTTGTCCGGCGGGCAACGACAGCGCGTCGCCATGGGCCGCGCGATCGTGCGCGAGCCGGCGGTGTTTCTGTTCGATGAGCCGCTGTCCAATCTCGATGCACGCCTGCGCGTGCAGATGCGCCTCGAAATCCAGCGCCTGCATGCACGGCTTGCCACGACCAGCCTGTACGTCACCCACGATCAGATTGAAGCGATGACGCTCGCGCAACGCGTGATCGTGATGAATAAAGGTCACGCGGAGCAGATCGGCGCGCCGACCGAAGTCTACGAGCGGCCAGCGACGGTGTTCGTCGCGAGCTTCATCGGCTCGCCGGGGATGAATCTGCTGGAAGGCCGGGTGTCGGACGACGGCTTGACGTTTGAAGTGGCGGGTAACGGTCCGAAGCTGCCGCTTACTGGCGTGGCGTCGATCGGCCGGGAAGTTGCGAAGGGCCGCGAGTGGACGCTCGGCATTCGCCCCGAGCACATGACGCCGGGTCAAGCGGACGCATCCAACGCCACGTTGACCGTCGATTCCTGCGAACTGCTCGGCGCGGACAATCTCGCGCACGGCCGCTGGGGCAAGCACGACGTGACCGTGCGGCTGCCGCATACGCACCGCCCCCCGGCTGGCGAAGCGCTGCAAGTCTCGCTGCCCGCGCAGCATCTGCATTTCTTCGATCCGGCGAGTGGACGGCGCGCGAACTGACGCCGCGAGGAGCGCCCTCTGCCGCCCCACCCCCGCCCCGAAGTACAATGCCATCTGCACAACCCGCCCGCGCGCGGGGCGTCGCGAAGTTCGATGCCGAGCTCGACGCCGCGCCGGCCGGCGCCGGGCGCACTGCCCGGCCAACACACCGATTACCCATCCACCCACGACCGCCCGCCCCCACGCGGCCGGCGTCGTCAACGTCTATTGCAAGCAAATGGCCCAATACGTCTTCACCATGAACCGGGTCGGCAAGATCGTGCCGCCCAAGCGCCAAATCCTGAAAGACATCTCGCTGTCGTTTTTCCCCGGCGCGAAGATCGGCCTGCTCGGCCTGAACGGCTCGGGCAAGTCGACACTGATCCGCATCATGGCCGGTGTGGACAAGGACATCGAAGGCGAAGCCACGCCGATGCCGAACCTGAACATCGGCTACCTGCCGCAGGAACCGCAGCTCGATCCGAACAAGACGGTGCGTGAAGCGGTCGAGGAAGGCCTCGGCGACGTCTTCGGCGCGCAGAAGAAACTGGACGAAATCTACGCGGCCTACGCGGAACCGGACGCCGACTTCGACGCGCTCGCCGCGGAGCAGGCCAAGTACGAAGCGATTCTGGCCACCACTGACGGCAGCGCCGAACAGCAGATCGAAATCGCCGCCGACGCGCTGCGTCTGCCGGCGTGGGACGCCAAAATCGAGCATCTGTCGGGCGGCGAAAAACGCCGCGTCGCACTCTGCAAACTGCTGCTCGAAAAGCCGGACATGCTGCTGCTCGACGAACCGACCAACCACCTGGACGCGGAATCGGTCGACTGGCTCGAACAATTCCTCACGCGCTTCCCGGGCACGGTCGTCGCCGTCACCCACGATCGCTACTTTCTCGATAACGCCGCTGAGTGGATTCTCGAACTCGACCGCGGCCACGGCATCCCCTGGAAGGGCAATTACAGCAGCTGGCTCGACCAGAAGGAAGAGCGCCTGAAGCAGGAAGAGTCGTCGGAATCGGCGCGTCAGAAGGCCATCAAGAAGGAACTGGAGTGGGTGCGCCAGAACCCGAAGGGCCGTCAGGCGAAGTCGAAGGCGCGTATCGCCCGCTTCGAGGAACTGAACAGCCAGGACTACCAGAAGCGCAACGAGACCTCGGAAATCTTCATCCCGGTCGGCGACCGCCTGGGTAATGAAGTTATCGAGTTCAAGAACGTCAGCAAGTCGTACGGCGACCGTCTGCTGCTCGACGACGTCAGCTTCAAGATTCCCGCGGGCGCGATCGTCGGCATCATCGGGCCGAACGGCGCCGGTAAGTCGACGCTGTTCCGCATGCTGACCGGTCGTGAACAGCCGGATTCGGGCGAGATCGTGCAAGGCCCGACGGTCAAGCTCGCGTACGTGGATCAAAGCCGCGACGCGCTCGACGGCTCGAAGACCGTGTTCGAAGAAATCTCCGGCGGTGCGGATGTGCTGACGGTCGGCAAGTACGAAACGCCGTCGCGGGCGTACATCGGCCGCTTCAACTTCAAGGGCGGCGATCAGCAGAAGACCGTCGGCAATCTGTCGGGCGGTGAGCGCGGCCGGCTGCATCTGGCGAAGACACTGATCGCGGGCGGCAACGTGCTGCTGCTGGACGAACCGTCGAACGACCTGGACGTCGAAACGCTGCGCGCGCTCGAAGACGCACTCCTCGAATTCGCCGGCTCCGTCATGGTGATCTCGCACGATCGCTGGTTCCTCGACCGGATCGCGACGCACATCCTGGCGTTTGAAGGCGATTCGCAAATCACGTTCTTCGACGGCAACTACCAGGAATACGAAGCGGACAAGCGTGCCCGCCTCGGTGAAGAAGCTGCACGTCCGAAGCGTCTGCGTTACAAGCCGATCGCGCGATAAATCGCTGGCCTGGCGGCCCGCTCGTTGCTTGACGAGCGGGCTGTTTTGCTGGTCGGTTTTTTGCTGACGCTTCGTGGACCGCCTGGCTGACTGCCCGGCCGGCGTGTTTTGCCGGCCGTTTTGCCGGCCGTCCGCCCGTTCATTTTGCTCACCGTTGCGCGCTGGAATTGCTGTGCGTTTGCCGTGCTTTTGCCGGCTAGGCGGTAGGGCACACGCTTTGCGTGCCACGGCGTGATACACGTCGTCCCGGCGGGATGCAGGAACTCCGCCGTATCAAATAGCTGTGCATCCACCGGGTGCACACACCGGCCGATCACACGCACGCCGCGCCAAGCGCGGCGACGAGGAGGCAAGCATGGCGATGTCGAAGGGCAAGCGCTGGGCGATCGCCGCAGGTGGCGTGCTGCTGGTGCTGACCGTCGTCGCGGTCGGCGCGCTCCAGTTCGCGCAGCGCGAAGTCAAGGAACGCGTCATTGCGGCGCTCGGCCCATTAGGCAGCGCCGAAAGCATCCGGGTCGGCCTCACTTCAGTCCATCTCACCAACGTTCTGCTCAAGGCGCCGCCGAACTGGCCCGCCGGCGATCCGCTACGCGCCGACGAAATCACCATCACGCCGGATATCCGCGATCTGCTCGCGCGGCGCATGCATATTCGTAGCGTGGTGGTGCGCGGCTTCGACATCGCCGTGCTGCGAACCAAGGACGGTGCGATCCGTCTGATGCCGAATCTGCGCCAATCGATCAACGGCCCCAACGACGACGAAGCTGGCAGCGCGGCAACGTCCGGCTCCCGCGAGAAGCTGGTCGATCACGTCAGCTTCGAACAAGGCAACTTCCATTTCTACGACATGACAGTCGGTCCGCCGGCATTCAAAGTCACGGTCAGCAACGCCAACGCGACCGTCGATCACCTGCATCTGCCCGCGCTCTCCGAACCGACCAACGTCAGCGTCACCGGCTCGATCAAGGGGCCGACGCATACGGGCACAGTTTCGTTCGGCGGGTGGATCAAGATTGCCAGCAAGGATTCGCAGACCACCAGCACATTGCGCGGCGTCGATGTCGTGATGCTCGATCCGTACCTGCTGAAAAAAACCGGCGCGAAGGCGCAAGTAACGGGCGGCACGGTCGACCTGACGGTCGACTCGACGGTGCGCAACTACCAGCTGCATGCACCCGGCACGGTGACGATCCACCATCTGCAACTCGCCGACAACGACAACCCGCTCGACACCTTCATGTCGATTCCGACCAAAGCCGCCATCGCCGCGCTCAAGACGCACAACGGCGACATCACGCTCCATTTCGTACTCGATGGGAATTTGCGCGACCCGAAGTTTTCGGTGCAGGAAAGTCTGATGACGCGCCTTGGCGCCGGTTTTGCGAAGGCGATGGGCGTGAGCGTCGAAGGTGTGGCGAAGGGCGCCGGGGAGACAGTGAAAGGATTAGGGAACGCGTTGAAAAATCTGCTCGGTCAGTAGGCGGACTTGAGCCGATGCAGAAGCGCCGCAATTAAAGCGGAGACCTACCATGTCGCCGCTTTAACCGACATCCTCCGAACCGCGGCATCGCGATGCCTAGACCGGCAACCCCAATTCCCGCAGTCCCGCTTCCGTTTTTGCAGCGCTCGTGTGATGCACGCTGTGCCAACCGAGTGCCGTCGCGGCTTCGGCGTTTTTCAGGTTGTCGTCGATGAAGACGAGTTCGCCCGGCTGGATGCCCGGCAATTGCGCTTCGATCCGCTGACGCATTTCCGCGAAGATCGCCGGATCGGGCTTCACCAGCTTCACCCTACCCGACACGACGATGTCGCGGAAACGCCGCAGCACGGGGAAATGCTCCCACGCATACGGAAACGTCTCCGCCGACCAGTTCGTCAGCCCGAAGAGCGGCACATCGGCCGCTTCCAGCTTTTCCATGAGCGTCACGCCCTCCTCCAGCACGCCGGGCACCATCTCGTGCCAGCGCTCGTAGAACGCGCGGATCAGTGGCGCGTGATCGGGAAACTTCGCGATCAGCTCGTTTGTCCCCTCGGCGATCGGCTGGCCACCGTCCTGACGGATCACCCAATCCATCGAACAAACGTGCGTCAGAAACCAGCGGCGCTCCGTTTCGTCAGGGATCAACTGGCGATACAGATATTCGGGGCTCCAGTCGATCAGCACGCCGCCGAAATCGAACACGACTGCCTTGATGGCCATGCACGCTCCGTCAGTAAGGTCGTGGCGACGAGATCAGATAGCCTGCGTACGCAACTCGAGCCACGCCTTGGCCTCGCCCGACACATGCGGCGACAGGCGCGTGCGCACCATCTCGTGATACGCGTTCAGCCACGCGCGCTCGTCATCACGCAACAGCGACAGGTCGAGGCAGCGCGTATCGATCGGGCACAGCGTCAGCGTCTCGAACTTGAGGAAATCGCCGAACTCGGTTTTCTCCGCGGGCACGTTCAGCACCAGGTTCTCGATCCGCACGCCCCACTTGCCCGGCCGGTAAATGCCCGGCTCGACCGAGGTGATCATGCCTTCTTCCATCGCGGTCCACGGCTCGGCCGGCGCGTAGTGCGAAATCACCTGCGGGCCTTCGTGCACGTTCAGGAAATAGCCCACGCCGTGACCGGTGCCATGGCCGTAGTCGGCGCCGGCTTCCCAGATCGGTGCGCGGGCGATCGCGTCGAGCATCGGCGAACGGATGCCGCGCGGGAATTTCGCGCGCGACAGCGCCATGGTGCCTTTCAGCACAATCGTGAAATCGCGCCGCTGCGCCTCGCTGATGGTGCCGACCGGTACGACGCGGGTGATGTCGGTCGTGCCGCTCAGATACTGCGCGCCCGAATCGATCAGCAACAGGCCATTGCCCTCGATCACCGAATGCGCTTCACTGGTTGCGCGGTAGTGCGGCATCGCGCCGTTCGCGTTGAAGCCGGCGATCGTCGCAAAGCTCAGCGACACAAAGCCCGGACGGCGCGCGCGGGCTGCCGTCAGGCGCTCGTCGATCGTCAGTTCGGTGATCGTTTCGTTGCCGAGCGCGCCTTCGAACCACGCGAAGAATTCGGCGAGCGCCGCGCCGTCCTGTTCCATCGTCTCGCGCACATGCTCCGCTTCTGCGTCGGTCTTGCGCGACTTGAAGAACGTGGACGGATTGACCGCCTCGACGACGTTCACCGTGGACGGCACCGACTGCAGCGAGCCATAGGTAATGCGGCGTGGGTCGATCAGCAGCGTGCTGCCGGCCGGCAGCGCGGCCAGCGCTTCTGCCGCCTTCGCGTAGGGCTCGACGCTGATGCCGTCGAGCGCGAGCGCATCGGCCAGCGCTTGCGGCACCTTGCCGTCGGCGACGAAGAGCGACGCGCTTTCCGGACCGATCAGCGCGTGCGCCACGAACACCGGGTTATAGCTGACGTCGGCGCCGCGCAGATTCAAAAGCCATGCGAGGTCGTCGAGCGTGGAAATGAAATGCCACTGCGCGCCCTTCTCCGCCATCGCGCGGCGAATCTGCGCGAGCTTTTCCGAACGAGCGACGCTTGCATGCGGCGCGGCGTGCTCAAACACGGCGGCGGCGGGCAGCGACGGGCGCTGCGGCCAGATCGCGTCGAACAGATCGACGTCGGTGCGCAGCTTCACGCCGTGCGCGCTAAGCGCCTGGCCCAAAGCGCGCGCCGCCGACACGCCCAGCACGGCGCCGTCCACACCCACTGTATCGCCGGTCGCGACGTTCTGCGCAAGCCATTCAAAATGCGGCGCGGTCTGCTGGCCGCCGGTCATCTTCATCAACTGAACGCCGGTGCCGGCCAGTTGTGCGTTGGCTTGTTCCCAATAGCGGCTGTCCGTCCACACGCCGGCGAAATCGGCGGTCACGACGAGCGTGCCGGCCGAGCCGGTGAAACCCGATAACCACTGCCGGCCTTGCCAGCGCCCAGGTAGATATTCGGAAAGATGGGGATCTGAGGACGGCACCAGATAGGCGGCTACGCCTTCGTGCGCCATCGCATTGCGCAATGTCGCGAGCCGTTCGGGGATGGAGGAAGTTTCGGGAAGTCGGGCATTCATCAGAGTCACCTGCAAGTATTCATCGACGGGAAAGCAAGCCGACCGTCACGGCGACGGCGATCAGCGCGATGGCGGTACATACCGGCCATTCGAGCGTATCGCCATCATGAAAAAGTCCCACTACGTTGCCGGCCATGCGAGCAACACCCGCGCCCAGCACGCCGACCAGGAGCGCCACCCACCACGCGGCACGGCTCGAACGGCGCAGCGGATGCAACCACCAGCCTGCGAGACCAATCACCGCGCCCAGCACCAGGATTCCGGGCCACCCCATTAGTGGCAGGTCTCGCGCAGTTTCAGATTTGTCTCATGGGCGCAAGGAGCCAACACAGATAGCATTTTTGTCTCATTAACTATAGAGGTTCAGCACGGCGCTTTCCGCATAGCGGTTGAGTTTAGGGGTCGGGGTGATGTTAGGCAAGCTGTAAGCCTTACGGAGAAACCTAGTCCGGGTAATTGCCAAGCTGAAAGCGCGCCATGCGAATCGCCCTTATCGAGCCGGACTTACGGCACGCCACCCTGGTCGGCCGGCTGATCTTTGCCGGCGGCCATGCGTGCCAGCACTTCACAGCGAGCACACCGTTTCTGGTCCGTGCCGCCGACGAATTCTTCGATCTTCTCATCACTGAAAACTGGGCCGGCGACCATTGCGCCGAAGACCTGATTCCGCGCGCCCGCTCGATCCTGCCGAACTTGCCGGTGATCGTGCTGCTGTCGGAGCCACGCGAGAGCCAGATTGTCGCAGCGCTCCATGCCGGCGCCGACGACTGCCTGACCAAACCGGTCCGCGGCCCGGAAATGCTGGCCCGAGTGGACGCGCTGCTGCGGCGCGCGGCCCTGCGGCGGCCGCCGAACCGGCGGCGCGACACGATCGGTGGCTATGCGTTCGACGCAGCGCAGTTCGCCGTCACCTTCCGTAATCAGACGGTCGCCCTGACACCGAAGGAGTTCCGCTTTGCGCTGCTGCTGTTTTCCAATCTGTCTCGCCCGGTGTCGCGCGCGCATATTCTCGAAACGGTCTGGACGCGCCGCCGCGACGTACAGTCGCGCACCGTAGACACCCATGCATCACGCGTGCGGACCAAGTTGCAGTTGCGGCCAGAGCACGGGTACTGCCTGACGCCGCTTTACGGCTATGGCTACCAGCTCGACGCCATCCCGCCTGACGCCATTGTGGCGGCCGGGTGACGCATCCACAATGTAAGAATCGTGGAAACGCTATAATATTGAGCTAAACCATAGCTCCCCATATGCAGCTTCTAACGATCGGAATCAATCACCACACTGCGCCTGTCGCCTTGCGCGAACGCGTGGCGTTTCCGCTCGAACAGATCAAGCCTGCACTGGACACCTTCAAGAGCGTCTGGCTCGGCCGCACCGCCCGCACGGCGCCGGAAGCGGCGATTCTGTCCACCTGTAACCGTACCGAACTCTACTGCGCGACCGACGACCAGGCCGCGCGTGAAGCCGCGATCCAGTGGTTCTCGAAGTACCACAACCTGCCCGTCGACGAACTCGCACCGCATGTCTACGCGCTGCCGCAGTCGGAAGCCGTGCGCCACGCGTTCCGCGTCGCCTCGGGACTCGATTCGATGGTGTTGGGCGAGACGCAAATCGTCGGACAAATGAAGGACGCGGTACGTACAGCGTCCGAGGCCGGCGCGCTCGGCACCTATCTGAACCAGTTGTTCCAGCGCACCTTCGCCGTGGCGAAGGAAGTGCGCAGCACGACCGAAATCGGCGCGCAGTCGGTTTCCATGGCGGCAGCCGCCGTGCGGCTCGCACAGCGGATTTTCGACAAGATTTCAAACCAGCGCGTGCTGTTCATCGGCGCGGGCGAAATGATCGAGTTGTGCGCTACGCACTTCGCGGCGCAGCAACCACGCGAGCTCGTCGTAGCCAATCGCACGGCCGAGCGCGGCAGCCGCCTCGCTGAGCGCTTCAACGGCCGGGCCATTCCGCTCTCGGAACTGCCCACCCGCATGCATGAGTTCGACATCATCGTGTCGTGCACCGCGTCCACCCTGCCGATCATCGGTCTGGGCGCCGTCGAGCGGGCCGTGAAAGCACGCCGTCACCGGCCGATTTTCATGGTCGATCTGGCCGTGCCGCGCGATATCGAACCCGAAGTCGGCAAGCTTGAAGACGTTTTCCTATACACCGTCGACGATCTCGGCGCGATCGTGCGCGAAGGCAATGCGTCGCGGCAAGCCGCGGTCGCGCAGGCCGAAGCGATCATCGAAACGCGTGTGCAGAACTTCATGCAGTGGCTCGACGCACGCAGCATCGTGCCGGTGATCCGCCACATGCATACACAGGCCGACGTGCTGCGTCGCGCCGAAGTCGAACGCGCGCAGAAAATGCTCGCACGCGGCGAGGACCCGGCAGCGGTGCTCGAAGCGTTGTCGCAATCGCTCACCAACAAACTGATCCACGGCCCCACGCACGCGCTCAATCGCGCGAGCAGCGAGAACCGTGACACGCTTATCGAATTGATGAGCGGTTTCTACAAACACTCCGGTTCTACGGAGCGTTAGCGGCGCAGCCACCGCCGCACCGTCCGCGCCACACTGAGTGGCCCGCGACATGCTTCTGACCAGGGCATCTGCCCACTCCCCTAGTCGTCGTCTTTGCCGGAGTCCGCTCCGATACCCGTCCGATGAAAACGAGCATGCAACGCAAGCTCGACCAGCTCACTACCCGGCTGGCCGAACTGAACGACCTGTTGAGCCGCGAGGACATCACCTCGAATCTCGACCAATACCGCAAGCTCACGCGTGAACACGCCGAGCTCGGGCCGGTTGTGGAGCATTACGCGCTGTGGCGCCTGGCGATGAACGACGCGGCGACCGCGCAAGAACTGCTGGCGGACGCGTCGATGCGCGACTTTGCGGAAGAAGAAATTCGCGCGGCGCGCGAGCGGATGGAAAAACTCGGCGCGGAATTGCAGAAAATGCTGTTGCCGAAAGACCCGAACGACGACCGCAATATCTTCCTCGAAATCCGGGCCGGTACCGGCGGCGACGAATCCGCGCTGTTCGCGGGCGATTTGCTGCGCATGTACCTGCGCTTTGCCGAGCGTAATCGCTGGCAAGTGGAGATGATGTCGGCGAGCGAATCGGACCTCGGCGGCTATAAGGAAGTGATCGTGCGTATCGCCGGCGAAGCGGCCTATTCCAAGCTCAAGTTCGAGTCGGGCGGCCACCGCGTGCAACGCGTGCCGGCCACCGAAACGCAGGGCCGCATCCACACTTCGGCGTGCACGGTCGCGGTGATGCCGGAAGCGGACGAAATCGGCGAAGTCGAAATCAATCCGGCCGATCTGCGCATCGACACGTTCCGCGCGTCCGGCGCGGGCGGTCAGCACATCAACAAGACAGATTCGGCCGTGCGCGTGACGCACTTGCCGACCGGCATCGTCGTCGAATGTCAGGACGACCGGTCGCAGCACAAGAACAAGGATCGTGCGCTGAAGGTGTTGGCCGCGCGCATCAAGGACAAGCAGTCGCATGAGCAGCAGCAAAAGGAAGCCGCAACTCGCAAGAGCCTGATCGGTTCAGGCGATCGCTCGGAGCGCATTCGCACCTATAACTTTCCGCAAGGGCGTCTGACGGATCACCGGATCAATCTGACGCTGTACCGCCTCGACGCGATCATGGATGGCGATCTCGACGAGTTGATCGCGGCACTCGTCAGCGAGCATCAGGCCGAGTTGCTGGCATCGCTGGGCGACGCGGACTAAGCGCGAATGGACCCGGTCACGCCCGCCGCGTTGTTACGCGCCTCGCCACTGCCGTCACTCGAAGCGCGGATTCTGCTCACGCACGTGCTCGGCTGGCGGCATACGCAGTTGATTACGCGCAGCGATGATGTGCTCGACGACCCGGTAGTCGAACGATACCGGGCTCTGGAAGCTCGGCGTGTCGCCGGTGAGCCGGTGGCGCAACTGGTCGGCACGCGTGAATTTTTCGGGCTTGATTTCGAGGTGACACCGGACGTGCTGATTCCGCGTCCCGAAACCGAATTGCTGGTCGAAACAGCGTTGGCGGCGATGGAAAACATCTCGCGGCCGCGCGTACTCGATCTGGGCACCGGCACTGGCGCAATCGCCGTGGCCATTGCGTCGATGCGGCCCGACGCGCAAGTCTGGGCGCTGGACCGTTCCGCCGAAGCACTGGCCGTGGCCATACGCAACGCGGCACGCTTGCTGGATGCCAAACGCCCCGGCGGCGCCGTGGGCCTGCAGCAAAGCGACTGGTACAACTCGCTCGACTCAGCATTGCGCTTTGACGTGATCGTCAGCAATCCGCCGTATATCGCGAACGGCGATCCGCATCTGTCGGAAGGCGATCTGCGCTTCGAACCGCGCGGTGCGCTCACGGATGAAGCCGACGGCCTCAGCGCGATCCGCGAGATTGTCGCGGGCGCGCCCACACGCTTGGCCGCCAACGGCGTATTGTGGATCGAACACGGGTACGATCAGGCGCAAGCCGTACGCGACCTCCTGACCGCGCAAGGTTTTACAGACGTCCGCTCGGAGCAGGATCTCGCCGGCATCGAGCGAATCAGCGGCGGACGCTGGCCCGGCTAACGTCGACGGATGGCCGTAATCGCCGAGGTGGCAAAGCGGTCCTCGGCCGGTCTTACCGAAATCCGCTATCATTTCAGCCTATTCCCTACACATAACGGAACCGCAAGGTCAGTCATGGATACGCAACAACGCATCAAGCAAATCGTCGACGAAAACAACGTCGTGCTCTTCATGAAGGGCACCGCCCAGTTCCCGATGTGCGGCTTTTCCGGCCGCGCCATCCAGATCCTGAAGGCATGCGGCGTCGGCGAAATCAAAACCGTCAACGTGCTCGAAGACGACGAAGTCCGCCAGGGCATCAAGCAGTTCTCGAACTGGCCGACCATTCCGCAGCTCTACGTGAAGGGCGAATTCGTAGGCGGCTCGGACATCATGATGGAAATGTACGAATCGGGCGAACTGCAGCAACTGTTCGCCGCGGCCTAAGCAGCCGCTGTCCGAACCTTCGTTGTCCTCCGATAAGGCGCCGCGAGCCATGGAAACACGTGCTGCGGCGCCACGCCGGCTAATCGTCGCGATTACCGGCGCGACCGGCGCCATCTACGGCATTCGGTTGCTCGAGACGTTGCGCAGGCTGGGCGGCGTCGAGAGCCATCTGCTGATTTCGAGCGCTGGGTGGCTCAATATCCAGCACGAACTCCAGTTGAGCAAAGAAGACGTGCATCCGCTCGCGGATGTCGTCCATTCGGTGCGCGACGTCGGCGCGAGTATCGCGTCCGGCTCGTTTGCGACCGATGGCATGGTGGTCGCGCCGTGCTCCATGAAGACGCTGGCAAGCGTCGCACACGGTTTATCCGACAACCTGATCACCCGCGCCGCCGATGTCACGCTCAAAGAGCGACGCCGGCTCGTGCTGCTCGTGCGGGAAACGCCGTTAAACCTCGCACATCTGCGCAATATGACGGCCGTCACCGAAATGGGGGGCGTGATCTTTCCGCCCTTGCCCGCTTTCTATAACCAACCGACGACGATCGACGAAATGGTCGATCACACGGTGGCGCGCGTGTTGGACCTATTCGCGTTGGGACCGGCCATGTCGCCGGCGTGGCAAGGTTTGCGCGGCACGCAGGAATAATTCGAAGGACGCGGCGCGCCACAGGCGCGCAAACACCATTAACAACACCGGCGACACAATCAATTCCGTTTTCGCCCGTTTATAAAACGCCGGTACGGACCTATATTGATAGCAACCCTACTTCCGCGCCGCGTTCCCGCGGCGGCGTTGCTGCCATGAATCGCTTACCGTCGCTCTACCTCTCCCACGGCGCACCTACGCTGCCGATCGACCCTTCCCTGCCGTCCGCCGAATTCGGCGCGCTGTCGGCGCAATTGCCGCGCCCTGAGAGCGTGCTGATGCTGTCGGCCCATTGGGGCACGGCGCAACCGGTGGTGAGCACGTCCACGGCGCCCGAGACCATCCACGATTTCTACGGCTTCCCGCGTCAGTTGTATGAAATTCAGTACCCGGCTCCCGGCGCGCCCGATGTGGCGCGCCGTGCCGCAGTGCTGCTCGGCGAACACGGCATCCTCACCGACGCCCAGCCGCACGGGCTTGATCACGGCGCGTGGGTACCGATGCTGCTGATGTTCCCGGAAGCCGACATACCGGTCGCGCAACTGTCGATCCAGCCGCACATGGATGCCGCCCATCACTTCCGGGTAGGTCGGGCGCTGCGCTCGCTGAAAGATGACGGCGTAATGGTGATCGGCTCGGGCCAGATCACGCACAACCTGCGCGCTGCGGATTTTTCCGCGCGCCCGGGCGATGCCGATCCGCGTGTGGCCGAATTCACCGACTGGTTCGAGGCAAAGCTTGCCGCGCACGACATCGACGCGTTGCTCGACTACCGCCGCCAAGCGCCGCACGCGGTACTGATGCATCCAACCGACGAGCACTTGCTGCCCGTCTTCGCGGCACTAGGTGCGGCGGACGACGATTATTCTCTGGCGATTCAGTCGCTCGGAACCTATCAGCGCTCGCTCGCCATGACGAATTACGTGTTCGGCACCGCCTGATTCGACGTCAGCGCAACGGCAAACCAAGGCCAAAGCGCCGCCAACAAAAAAGCCCGCCTGAGCAACTCAGGCGGGCTTTTTCGTACTGTGCCGGATCATGACAATCCGGCGATCCGGCGATCCGGCGAAAGGACTCAGCGCAGCAACTTAGTGTGCGCCCATGCCCTCAAGCACTTCGTCGTGCGTCTGACGTTCTTCGAGGTATTCCGAACGGTAGCCGCTATGCACGCCCCAGTAGTAGAACACCAGCGAGAACACAGCCACCACCAGCATGTCCCAACCGTACGGCAGGAGGCCGTGGCCGCCAAATTCCTTGCTACCAATCAACGACAGAATTGCCATCACCGGCAGGTAGGCCACGAGCCACCATGCAGCTTTCAGGTCACGCCCCCAGCCGCCAAAACCCGACTTCGCCTGGAAGTAGAAGTAGACCGGCAGCGCAACGACCATCAGCAGAATGATTTCGCCGGTCAGCGGCCACTTCGCCCAGTACAGGATCAGCGACGCGCAAACGAAAGCGAACGGCGCGATGAATTTCATGCCCGGAATGTGCAGCGGGCGCTCCAGATCCGTTGCCGCGCGTCGCAGCGCCATCAGGCTGATCGGGCCAGTCAGGTACGAGATCACGGTCGCAACCGAGATCACCGCCGCCAACGAGCTCCAGCCGCGGAAGAAGAACAGGAAAATGAACGACACCAGCAGGTTGAACCACATCGCCTGACGCGGCACGCCGTAGAACGGGTGCACGTTGCCGAACATTTTCGGCATCGTGTTGTTGCGCTCCATCGCGTAGATCATGCGGGTGGTGGTCGCCATGTAAGTCGTGCCGGTACCGCTCGGGCTGACGAACGCGTCGACGTACAGCAGGATAGCCAGCCAGTTCAGGTTCAGCGCGATGGCCAGTTCGGCAAACGGCGAAGCGAAGTTGAAGTGGCTCCAGCCCTTCATCACATCGGCCGGGTTCACCGCGCCGATGTACGCAACCTGCAGCAGCACGTAGATCACCAGCGCCAGCAGGATCGAGCCGATCACCGCGAATGGCACGCTCCGCGCCGGATTGCGCGCTTCACCCGCGAGGTTGATCGGGCTCTGGAAGCCGTTGAAGGCGAACACGATGCCGCTCGTCGACACTGCGGTCAGCACAGCCGACCAGCCGTACGGCGCAAAGGTGCTCACTTCGCCGAAGTTTTCCTTGTGGAAGCCCGACAGCATCAGACCAGCGATCGTCGCGCCCGGAATCAGGAACTTGAAGACCGTGATCGCCGAATTGGCGCGCGCGAAGAGCTTCACACCCCAGTAATTCAGCAGGAAGTAAATGATCACGAGGGCCGCGGACAGCAATAGCCCATTAGTCGTTAATGACCCATCCACGAATAGCGCATGCGCCCATGGATACGGCCAGGTACTCATATATTGAATGGATGCTTCAGCCTCGATTGGAATCACCGAGACAATGGCGATCCAGTTGGCCCATGCACTGATGAACCCAACCAATGCGCCGTGCGAATAGCGGGCGTAACGCACCATGCCGCCGGACTCCGGGAACATCGCGCCGAGTTCTGCGTAGGTCAAGGCAATCGCGAGAATCACCACCGCGCCGATGACCCATGCACAAATGGCAGCCGGCCCGGCAATTTTTGCAGCCTTCCACGCGCCGAACAACCAGCCCGACCCGATGATCGAACCCAAGCCGGTCAGCAGTAGCGCGACCGGTCCGATGTTCCGTTGTATAGAACTTTTCACATCTTCTCCTGTGTCGACCAGAGTTAGCGCTTTAGCTGTCGGCCGGAGTTAGCGCTTTAACGCTTACTCTGGCCGCATGCAAAGCACTGGCGCCGGTCCCATGCAGATTGCGTCAGAACCATGTCGGCACCGCGTCACATCGCTTATGGCGTTGCGGACGGGGTGACGCGCATGCGTGCGCGGCGATCCCCAAACAGGTGCAACCGACGCGCGGCGCGTAGTTTAACGGTTGCACCCCGCCGTTGCAGCGAAACTAAGGGTTGTCCCTAGCAAAATTCTCAGATGAATAGCAAGCTTTGTAAGCAATTTCTACGCCAATCCATCAAAAACTTGTAAAATTGGGACAAGAGTGTTGACCTTCGCCCGAAATCGCCGTATAACGTTCGGGCAGGATTTCAAGCGGCGAGTGAATTGGTCTTTCGTAGTTCGCCCATCAACGGTACTCCGGTTGGTCCCATTACCCCCTTCCTTGATTTTCATGCGCACCCATTGGGCTTCGGCCTTATTTACCATCTTTAGGAACAAGTAATATGGAAACCGGTACCGTCAAGTGGTTCAATGACGCAAAGGGCTTTGGCTTCATCACGCCGGACGGCGGCGGCGAAGATCTGTTCGCGCATTTCTCGGAAATCCGCACGGAAGGCTTCAAGACGCTACAAGAAAACCAAAAGGTTACGTTTGAAGTGAAGACGGGCCCGAAGGGCAAGCAAGCCGCTAACATCAAGCCGGTGTAAGCAAGCACGCTTCCTTCTGGACGCAAAAAAACCCCGCCTTGGCGGGGTTTTTTTATATTCGTCGTAACTACTCGTAACTACATTCGGTGATTATCTTCGTAGTATGAGTTTGATCAATTCGGTTATCCGAACAAACGCCGTGCGTGAATACCGAGACCTGTCGCGACGCTGGCGAGACGGTCGCCGAATACCGCTTTGGCATCCGGAAATGCCGCGGCCAATGCGCCCGATAGAAACGCCAATCCGGTCGAGCCACCCGTGAAGTAAATCGCGTTGACGTCGCGCGGAGCCACACCGGCCGCCTGCACCGTATCGCGTGCCGCCTGCACGATGCGCTGCGTCTCGTCCTGACCGGCCTTGATGAGTTGCGCTTCGTCAAATGCGAGGCGCAGGTCGTCTTCTACCTCGTCGAGGTCGATCACGGTCTCGCCACCCGCCGCCACGCCGATCTTCGCTTCTTCCGCGTGAGCCGCCAACGCGTGCCCCAGGCGGCGGTCCACAACGCGCATCAGGCGGTCGTGATGTTTGGTCTGGAGGAACAGATGCCGCATGAGCGCGAGTTCGCTGACACGCTTCGGGGCGTAGACCGTGTTGATCAGGTGCCAGGTGGCCAGATCGAAATAGATGCGGTTCGGAATCTCACGGCCTTCGGGATCGAGCGTCTGATAGCCGAGTTCGCGCAGGATCGTCACCAGTTCGACACGTCGGTCGAAATCCGTGCCCGCAACGTGTACGCCGTGGTGGGCCAGCACGTCGTCTTTGCGCTCCACGCGCTTTACCCGCTCCGGCCCCACCCGCACCAGCGAAAAGTCCGACGTACCGCCGCCGATGTCGGCCACCAGCACAAGCCCTTCTTCCGTCAGATGCGATTCGTAGTCGAACGCAGCCGCGATCGGCTCATACTGAAAGTGAATCTCCCGCAAACCGACTGAACGCGCCGCGGCTTCGAGTTGCTGCTGCGCCATCTGGTCGGCGCGCGGATCGTCGTCGACGAAGAACACCGGGCGGCCCAGCACAGCGCGGCTGATCGGGCCGCCGACGCTCTTCTCGGCTGAGCGCTTCAGATGGTCGACGAAAATCGCGATGATGTCCGTGTACTTGATCGCCGAACCGTCGCCGAGATCGGTCGAATTCTCGGCGAGCGGCGAGCCGAGAATACTTTTCATCGAACGCATCAAACGGCCGTCGAAACCGTCGATGTAGGCCGCCAACGCCGCACGCCCGAATTCGCGGGTGTCTTCGTCGGTGTTGAAAAAGACGGAGGTCGGCAGCGTCGTATAGGCGCCCTCGACCGGCGCAAGCCTAAGCGCAGCGCCGTCTGGGACGGCCACGGCCGAATTGGAAGTACCAAAGTCAATCGCGCAATAGTTCATGGCAGGAATCGCCGCTCACGGCTGGCGCGGACAGAAAGGGGAGCGGCTTTGTATCACGAAAGCCCAATCAGCATCAACTGACGCTTTCCGGGATGCCCGCAATACCGACCAAGGTCCGCTCGACGGAACAAAAATTGCTGAATTCGACAGGATACGCCGCCAATTTTCGGTAAACAGGAGACTTGTAGCAATGAGCGCGCCGCCCACCGCCGCTGTCCACGAGAAAAACGCCGCCGTCATTGAAACCGATCTGCCCTCGCGGCTCGACCGCTTGCCGTGGGGACGCTTTCACTCGCTGATCGTCGTCGCGCTGGGCGTGACGTGGCTGCTCGACGGTCTCGAAGTGACGCTAGCAGGCGCTGTCGCGAGTGCGTTGAAGTCTAGCCCATCGTTGCGCTTTACCAACGCCGACGTGGGCCTCGCCGGCAGCGCCTACATTGCCGGCGCCGTGCTCGGCGCGCTCGGCTTCGGCTGGCTGACCGACCGGCTCGGCCGTCGCAGGCTGTTTTTCATCACGCTCGCGTTGTATCTGGCCGCTACCGCGGCGACTGCTTTTTCGTGGAATCTCGCCAGTTTTCTGCTGTTTCGCTTTCTCACCGGCGCAGGCATCGGCGGTGAATATACGGCGATCAATTCGACAATCCAGGAATTCACGCCCGCGCGGGTGCGCGGCTGGACCGATCTCGGCATCAACGGCACCTTCTGGGTGGGCGCGGGGCTCGGCGCGGCGGGATCGCTGGTCCTGCTCGATCCGAATCTGCTGCCGGGCGACTGGGGCTGGCGCGCCTGTTTCTTCATCGGCGCGGTGCTGGCGCTGGGGATTCTGCCGATGCGCATCTGGGTGCCTGAAAGTCCGCGCTGGCTGCTGACGCACGGCGGCGAACGTGACGCGCGTTCGATCGTCGACGGCATCGAAACGCGCTTTCGCAGCGAAGGCCATGCACTCGCCGATGAGGACCTCACGCGGCTAAGACTGCGGGCACGCGCACATACGCCGCTGCGCGAGGTGTTTCACACGCTATTCAACGCGCACCGACGGCGCGCGCTGGTCGGCTTGTCGTTGATGACCGCGCAGGCGTTCTTCTACAACGCGATCTTTTTCACCTATGCGCTGGTGCTGACCGAGTTCTATCAAGTGCCGGGCGACCATATAGGCTGGTATCTGTTGCCGTTCGCGCTCGGCAACTTTCTTGGACCGCTGGTGCTCGGCCGGCTCTTCGACGTCATCGGGCGACGCAAGATGATCGCCACGACTTACGCGCTGTCCGGCATCCTGCTGACGCTGAGCGGCTATCTGTTCGAGCAGCACATGCTCACCGTCGTGACGCAGACGATCGCGTGGATGGTCGTTTTCTTCTTCGCTTCAGCGGCGGCGAGTTCGGCGTATCTGACCGTCAGTGAATCATTTCCGCTGGAAATCCGCGCCTTGGCGATCGCGGTGTTCTACGCATTCGGCACGGCGCTGGGCGGCATCATCGGGCCGGCGTTTTTCGGTCGGCTGATCGATACGCATCAGCGCAGCGAAGTGTTTGTGGGCTATCTGGTCGGCTCGGGGTTGATGCTCGCCGCCGCGGTGATTGCCGCGATATGGGGCGTGGATGCAGAGCGCAAGTCGCTCGAGAATGTCGCCACGCCGCTTTCGAGCGTCGCGGACGGCGAGGAATGAGCCACGCGCCTTAAAGCCTCACGAACAATGCAAAATAAAAAACGCGCGGTCAGCGCCACGCGTTTTTGTCGCCACCAAAGCCGCAAGGGACTCAGAACGCCTTCTTCCACCCGCCGCCATAAGCGATTTCAGCAAGCGGCAAACGCTGACGCACCGACTTCTCACGCTCACGCAGCACCGGATCGAGTTTATCGACATCACCGTAGTGGCCGAGCGAAATGATCGCGATCACGTCGACGTCGGTCGGCAGCTTGAACGCCGTGCGGAACGCGTTTGGATCGAAGCCGCTCATCTGATGCGCGGCGAGGCCGAGCGCATGCGCCTGCAGCACCAGCGCCATTGCCGCGGCACCCGCATCGTACGGCGCACAGCGGTTCACTTCGCCCTTGTTGGTGAGCGTGTGCGTGGTCACAGCGATCAGCACCGGCGCCGGCGCATTCCAGCCCTGGTTGAACGGCACCAGCGTAGCGAAAGCCTGCTTGAACGAGACTTCATCGACGCTACGGTCGAATACGAGGAAACGCCACGGTTGCGCGTTATACGAAGACGGCGCCCAGCGTGCCGCTTCGAGCACCGAATGCAGATCCTCGCGGCTCACCGGCTCGCTCGAATAGGCGCGCGGGCTCCAGCGACCTGCAATCAGCTCGTGAATGGCAACTGCGGTAGGGGCGGGTTTGTTGGTCATGCGCTTCTCTCGGTCGAAATTCATGAACGACGGGCGGCTGCCCGGGGCTTCATAGCATAACCGGGCTGAGCCACTCGCGCTCCAACAAGTACACACTTAGTTTTCAGCTCAGCTGCAATGGCAAACGGCCTCGTATGAGGCCGTTTGCTCAAGTGCGCCTTGTTCACCAAGCGCAGGGCCGCAGCTTTACGCCGCTTGCGGCTCCGGCACCTTGGCCGGCCGGTTGATCCGCAACACGATCACGGCGGCAACCAGGCACAGTCCGCCAGAAATCATCGATGCCACCGTGTACGTGCCGAGGCTCGCGCGCAGCATGCCGGCGCCGAGCGCCGCAAAGGCCGCGCCGAGCTGGTGGCCGGCGACAACCCAGCCGAACACGACTGGCGCCGCTTCCTTGCCGTACACATCGGTTGCGAGACGCACGGTGGGCGGCACGGTGGCGATCCAGTCTAGTCCGTAGAACACTGCAAACAACGGCAACCCAAAGAAGTCAATGCCGAAGGCGTGCGGCAGATACATCAGCGACAAACCGCGCAGACCGTAATACCAGAACAGCAGCACGCGGCTATTGAAGCGGTCCGACAGCCAGCCCGATAGCGTCGTGCCGAACAAATCGAAGATGCCCATGGCGGCGAGCAGCGAAGCGCCCTGCACTTCGCTCATGCCGTAGTCGCCGCACATTGCGATCAGGTGCGTGCCGACGTAACCATTGGTACTCGCGCCGCAGATAAAGAAGCTGAAGAACAGCAGCCAGAAATCACGCGTCTTGCTCGCCATGGCGAGCGTGCCGAAGGCGATGGCCAATGGATTCTGCTTGGTCACGGAATTGGAAATCGGCGAGTCGGCCGGTTCGCCGAACGGGCGCAGCTTCATATCCGCGGGCCGCTCCGGCAACAGGAACGCAACCAGCGGCAAGACAACCGCCGCCGCGCCCGCGACGACCCACACCACCTGGCGCCAGCCGTAATGCTCGGCGATGGCCGCGAGCATCGGCAGGAACACGAGTTGGCCAGTCGCTGAACTGGCCGTGAGAATCCCCATCACGAGACCGCGATGGGTAGTGAACCAGCGCGTCACCACCGTCGCAGACAATGACAGCGCCGCCACCCCGGTCGAGCCGCCGACCATCACGCCCCAGATCAGAATCATCTGCCACGGATGCGTCATCAGCGACGACAACGCCACCCCCGCCGCCATCGTCCCGAGCGCGATCAGCAAAGTAGGACGCACACCAAAGCGCTGCATCGCCGCGGCCGCGAACGGCCCCATCAGGCCGTAGAGCGCGATGTTGACGGAGATGGCGAGCGAAATCGTCGCACGGCTCCAGCCGAATTGATGCTCCAGCGGCACCATCATCACGCTCGGCGTGGCGCGCGTGCCGGCCGCCGCCAGCAGCACCAGAAACACCACTGCCACGGTCAACCAGCCGTAGTGGAAACGTCCGCCAATCAGTCTCGCTGCCCAGTTCATTAATTCTCCAATCGACGCCTGTCCCGCAGGCCGCGCCGCTCGCATTGTTACGACTTCGGTAAAGGACTTGTGACAGATCTGTCACAATGGTGTTGCGATGTTAGTTACTGGTCGGTAACATGTCAAGGCATCAATTCAATTCAGGTGGTACCCATGTCCGATAGTGAAACCCTCAAGCCAACCGCCGCACGGCGAGCACGCGGCGCGCAGACAGCCGGCCCGGAGGCGCAGCAGCATCTGCTGCGCGCCGCAGACGAACTGTTCTATCGCGAGGGTGTGCGGACGGTCGGCGTCGACGCGGTGGTCGAGCGAGCGGGTGTGAACAAGATGAGCTTGTACCGCCAGTTCTCGTCGAAGGACGAATTGGTGATGGCGTATCTGGAGCGCAAGGACGAGCAGTTTTTCGGCTACGTGGAAAAAAGCTTTGCCAAGCATCCAGACGAACCGGCTAGGCAACTTCAGCAGTATTTCGACGACTTGGCGGTGCGTGCATCGGTCGACGATTACCGCGGCTGTCCTTTCGTGAATGTGGCCGTGGAGTTTTCCGACACAACGCATCCGGCGCGGCAATTCGTGTTTCGCAACAAGGAACGGCTGATGGCGCGGCTTCTGGAACTGACAACCGCGGCAGGCGCCGACGATCCGGTGGCATTGGCCAACGGTCTCGGTTTGATGATCGAAGGCGTGTACGCAGCCAGCCAGACCTACGGCCCGGGCTGTGGGCCGATTCTCGCCGCACCGAAGGTAGCGGCGCAGTTGATCGCCGCCGCGTGCAGCGGGACGCAAGCCGGATGACGTTTCGGCCGTCCTGTTGGGGCCGGGTGCGGATCGGTGCCGTTGCGCGCCGTTAGAATGGCACTTTCCTCTTTCGCTGCTTGCCATGTCGTCGCCCGCCGAATCTCGTGATGCCGTTATCGCCGCCACCCGTCATTGGCTGACGCAGGCCGTGATCGGGCTCAATTTGTGCCCCTTTGCCAAAGCCGTGCATGTGAAGGAGCAGATTCGCTATGCCGTGAGCGACGCCGTGGATATGGAAGGGGTGTTAGCCGATCTCGAAACCGAGATTCAGGCGCTCGTCGCAGCGAATCCTGACGAGGTGGATACCACGCTTCTGGTTATACCGGGCGCGCTCGGCAATTTTCTCGACTATAACGATTGCCTGTTTTTTGCCGAGAGAATGATTAAACAACTTCGGCTGGAAGGCATTATTCAGATTGCCAGTTTTCACCCGCACTATCAGTTTGAAGACAGCCAGCCCGACGATATCGAGAACTATACGAATCGCGCGCCCTACCCGATTTTGCATCTGCTTCGTGAAGAGAGTATTGAACGGGCAGTTCAGGCTTTTCCTGATGCAGAAGCAATTTATGAGCGGAATCAGGAAACGCTTCGGCGAATTGGTCTTAAAGGCTGGAATGAATTGATGAAAAAGTAATTAGCGCGGTGGCCATGAAAAAGCCACCGCCGCAGGACGGATCAGGCCGAGACAAAGAACCGTTCCTTCAACTCCTCGATCCCGAGCGTCTCCATCACTTCATTCAGCCGCTCGGTTGGCCGCCGTCTCGGCAGGTCCTTGAACTGGGCAATAATCAGTTCATTCTTCATGGAATGTTCCCACCCGACCAGCTCGGTCACACTCACCTGATACCCATGCGCTTCAAGCTGCAGGCAGCGCAGCACATTGGTAATCTGGCTGCCAAATTCCCGGGTATGCAACGGATGCCGCCATATCTCGGTCAATGCATTCCCGAGCGATTTACCCTTGTTCTGCCGTAAAACCCCCGCCACCTCGGCCTGGCAACACGGCACCACCACGATGTACTTCGCACGCTTTTCCAGAGCAAACCGGAGAGCGTCATCAGTCGCGGTATTGCACGCATGCAACGCCGTCACGATATCGATCTGCGCCGGCAATCGGTCTGACGTAATCGACTCCGCCACCGACAAATTCAGAAACGACATCCCCGTGAAGCCCAGCCGCCCGGCCAGCTCCTCGGATTTCGTCACGAGATCCTCGCGCGTTTCGATGCCGTAAATGTGCGATGCCCCACCAGCGGCGTCCTGAAACTCCTTGAAGAAAAGGTCATACAGGATAAAACCTAGGTATGACTTGCCCGCGCCATGGTCGACGAGCGTCACCGCGCCCTGCTGCTCCTTGAGGTCTTTCAGCAGCGGCTCGATGAACTGGAACAGGTGGTAGACCTGCTTCAGCTTGCGGCGGCTGTCCTGGTTCATCTTGCCGTCGCGCGTGAGGATATGAAGCTCCTTCAACAACTCGACGGACTGGTTCGGACGGATTTCGTGGGTTTTGCTGGACATCGTGGGAGACCGCCATCGATTGCAACGCGAACGTGCGACAGATGACGGAAAAAAGGAAAAGTTGCTGCCAGTTTACCCAAAGCGCAGGCCGCTCACCTAAGGAGCCGCGTCGACCATGCGAGAAATGCCATAAACCTGGAACACTTCCTGCTCGAAACGCACTATGCGGGACGTATTCCGACGTGGCTTGAAAGCATCTTGCGGGCCGGTTCACTCGATGGCGTAAGCCGCGTCGCGCATAACAACAAGCTGCCGGTCGTGGCTTCGATCACGCGAACCGAATGCATGTGGGGAGGACGGTCCCGGAACACGGACCGAACGTTACGTAACCAGCAGCGCGCCGCGATCTCAAACGGACGCGCGCCTGGAAAATAGAAGAGGCAGCAATGGACACCGTACCCAACGGAAACGTCGAACAGAAGTTTCAGGAAATGATGGCGAAGCTCACCGCCGCCCCTGCGTGGTCGGAAAAGCAGCAGCTCGAACTGGAAATGGCGCGCGACATCTCCACCGAAATGCTGCGGCTGGCCGAGGTCATGCGCGATGGCAGCGTCGACATGGAGACGTGCCTGACGATGCTGAAGTACGCGAAAGTACTCGACTTCGTGATGACGACACTCGCTTCGCGTCGTGACATCAAACCTCAAACGCTGCGGGTCATTTTCAAGCTGGCCGGATTGAAGGTGGATGAGGCATATCCCGGCTAGGACGCAAGGACAACGCCGCGACCAGCGCGAACGGCGCGCTGCCGTTCGTGCTGGTTAGCCGGCTTTCATCCTCAAGGAAAAGGACAACGAATCACCCTCGCGGCGCCTCGACCGGCGGCGTGCCTTCATGAAAGAGCGTCTTGAGCTGCGAACGCAGTTCCGGCGAGTCCGTATGTTTGTGCACCGTGACGGCATGCTGCACGGCCGCGTCGAGCAATTCGCTCTCGCTGTCAGCGGACAGGGCAACGGTACACTTCGTTTCGCTCGGGAACTCGCGGCAGTCGATGTATTTGCGAGTCATGGCAATCTCCTAAATCAAACGTCGGAACATCCAGACAAACAGCGGGCGCGCAGACCACGTCGCCAGCCTCGACGCGGCTGCATTGGCCGTGTCGGGCGAAATGAGAGCGGTGGGGTAGTGTGACGCGGGGAAGAAGCGGA
The DNA here is from genome assembly GCF_900116445.1 of Paraburkholderia aspalathi. Classification (GTDB taxonomy): domain Bacteria; phylum Pseudomonadota; class Gammaproteobacteria; order Burkholderiales; family Burkholderiaceae; genus Paraburkholderia; species Paraburkholderia aspalathi. The sequence continues at coordinate 92,782 of NZ_FPBH01000027.1, read as the reverse complement.
CTGCGTCCGGTGGAAGGTGTTTGAAAAGTATAGTTCGCGTGAGTGAATAGCAAAGACGCGAACGCGAGCGCAAGGGCTTGCGACACGCCCGAACCCAGCTTTTTTCGGCCGCTGGCTCGCGCTGGTCCGTTGACTCGTTAGTCGTTCGCCGCGCGCCGTTTGCCCTGCGTTGCCGGCGGTGTGAAAATAGCGCCCTTCGCGCCGCCCGATTGTCAGATCAGGCCAACGCGCCGCCCCCGCTCATCCGCAGGACCGCATGTCATCCTCCTTCGATTCCGCTCGCGTCGCCGTGATCGGCGGTGGCCCCGCCGGCCTGATGGCCGCCGAGGCGCTCGCCCAGCACGGCGTACAAGTCGACGTCTACGACGCGATGCCATCCGTTGGCCGCAAATTCCTGATGGCGGGCAAAGGCGGCATGAACATCACGCATTCGGAACCGCTCGAGCCGTTTCTTGGCCGCTACGGCGCGCGCCGCGAACAGATCGCGCCGCTACTCGACCTGTTCGGTCCCGACGCCTTGCGGACCTGGCTGCATGGGCTTGGCGTCGAAACCTTCGTCGGCAGTTCGGGGCGGGTTTTTCCGACCGATATGAAAGCGGCGCCGATGCTGCGGGCGTGGTTGCATCGGTTGAGAGAAGCTGGCGTGCGCTTTCACATGCGCCACAAGTGGATCGGTTGGGACGACGATGGCAGCGATGACGGCGACGCAGCTGCGCACACGTTGCGCTTCGAAACACCCGACGGCGAGCAACGCGTGAACTGTGAAGCCGTGGTGTTCGCACTCGGTGGCGCAAGCTGGCCACGGCTCGGATCGGATGCCGCCTGGGTGCCGCTCCTAAGCGCACGCGAGGTGCCGGTGACGCCGTTGCGGCCCGCGAACTGCGGCTTCGACGCGGACTGGAGTCCTTATCTGCGCGAGCGTTTCGCCGGTCAGCCAGTGAAATCCGTGGGCATCACGATCACCGACGCAGACAATAAAGTCCACAATCGACAAGGTGAAATACTTCTGACCGAAACCGGCCTCGAAGGGAGTCTGATTTACGCGCTGTCGGCAGCCATCCGGGAGCGGATTTTCGCCGACGGCGACGTCACGATCGCGCTGGACCTGGCGCCAGGCTTGACGTTGGAGCGTGTCGTGGCCGAGGTCACGCGACCGCGCGGCTCGCGTTCCATGTCGACTCACCTGCATGGCAGGGTCGGCATTGGGGGTGTAAAACTGGCTTTATTGCATGAGATTCTGTCGAAGGAAGCCTTCGCCGATGCGAATGGCCTGGCGCACGCGATCAAAGCGCTGCCGGTGCGACTCACGCGCGCGCGGCCCATCGCGGAAGCGATCAGCACTGCGGGCGGCATCCCCTTCGAAGCGCTCGATCAACATTTGATGATCGAGCGTCTGCCCGGCGCGTTCTGCGCAGGTGAAATGCTCGACTGGGAAGCACCGACCGGCGGTTATCTGCTCACCGCCTGCTTCGCCAGCGGGCTGGCCGCCGGACGCGGCGCATTAGCGTATCTCAAGGCGCGCGACGTGCTGGTTTGACACGCCGTTCTTTAACTGCACCTCATCGCGCTCCTCTCGAGCGCCTCCGTTTAGCGCGCCTTCAGACGCCAGAGCGACGTCACTTCAGCCTTGCGCGCTGTATATAGCGCGTCAGTTTCATCAGTCGACTTCGGGTGCCGCGGACGAATATCCTCACGCCCCACCACGGTCAGCCCCGCCTTTTCAATGGCGGCAAGCAACCACTCACGCGTACGCAATCCGAGATGCTCGGCAAAGTCCGACATAATCAGCCAGCCTTCCCCGCCCGGCGACAAATGCTCCGCCAGCCCGTCCAGAAAACCGAGCAGCATGCGGCTTTCCGAATCGTAGATCGCATATTCAATCGGTGAAGCGGGCCGCGCCGGCACCCACGGCGGATTGCAGATCACCAGCGGCGCACGGCCTTCCGGAAACAGATCAGCCTGCACAACGTCGACTTGCTGATCGTAGCCAAGACGCGTGAGGTTTTCGCGTGCACAAGCAAGCGCTCGCGGGTCCTGATCGGTCGCGACGATCTTCTTCACACCGCGTTTGGCGAGCAACGCAGCCAGCACGCCTGTACCGGTGCCGATATCGAACGCCTTGTTCAACGACGGCAATGGCGTGTGCGCGACCAGATCCACATATTCACCGCGCACCGGCGAAAACACGCCGTAGTGCGGATGGATGCGCTCACCCAGCGCGGGAATGTCCACGCCCTTCTTGCGCCACTCGTGCGCGCCGATCAGACCGAGCAATTCGCGCAGCGACACGACCGAGGGCTCGTCGGCAGACGGCCCGTAGGTTTCGATGCAGGCCTGCTGCACTTCAGGCGCGCGACGCAGCGGAATCGCGTACGCAGCGTCGAGCGGGATCAGAATCATCCCAAGCGTGCGGGCGCGTTGCGACTGCGCCTGGCGATGCAGGTTGAACGCGTCGATCGGCGTTTCGCCCTGCTTGCGCGGCTTGCGCTCCAGCCGGCGCGTGACCGCCTGCAGCAATTGGCGAGCGTTCTGAAAGTCGCCGTTCCAGAGCAGCGCGGTGCCTTCGCACGCGAGACGGTAGGCAGAGTCAGCTGTGGTGCGGTCATCGGCGACGACAACGCGCTTGGGCGGCGGGACCGCGGCTTCGGAGCGCCAACGCGCAGTGCGGGGGCCGTCGGCTTCGGGCCAGGTGATGGTTGCGGGGCTGGTCATGATGAAGGTGGGGTCTGTGTTGCAGGAGTGACGCGGTGAAAACGCGCGTCTCGGGGGCGTTGCCCGCCGGAGTGACTGATCGTGATGCCAACTGACGCCCGAATAGTACCTCTCCCAGTCGGGTTCGCGGGGCGGTATCTGAGGGCGGCCGCCTGAAGAAGGCTGATGCCACCGCCCTTTGCGGCGGCCTGCGGACAGTTCGTAGACTAAAATATCCACAATCGACAAGGTGAATGAGATCTGGCAAAAATGAGCCATTCCCGCCTCTCGTCCAACCCGCGAAATCCCCGCCCCAAATAAAAAAGCGGGTTTCTGAAGTTATTCAGAAACCCGCTTTCGCACTACTGGTGCCGGCTGCAGGACTCGAACCCGCCACCTCATGATTACAAGTCAAGCGCTCTACCTGATGAGCTAAGCCGGCATGAGGCCGTGATTCTACTTCATTTCACGATCTTGAGGCGAGCCCTTCCGCCACCTTTCGATCCATCATCGTCAGGCTGCGGGCCGTCCGTCGCGCTTTCCGCTTTGGCGGCATCCGCGGCAGACGATGTTTCGACCGCACGCGGCGCCACGCTGACGGGCGCGGCCGGTGCTTCGGTCTCGTCCGCCAGTTCCGCATCGGCGCCAGAATCCTGCGCCTCGCCGCCTGCCGACTCGACCGGGAACGCCATGCCCTGCCCGTTTTCCCGCGCGTAGATCGCGAGAATATTGGCGATCGGCACTTCGATCTTATGCGATTTGCCGGAGAAACGCGCGCTGAACTCGATCCATTCATTGCCCATCTGCAACTGGCTGGTCGCCTCGAAGCTGATGTTCAATACGATCTCGTTATCGCGCACGAACTGCCGCGGCACGCGCGTCTGATTATCGACCCGGACGGCGATATGCGGCGTGTAGCCGTTATCCGTGCACCATTCGTACAGCGCGCGCAGCAGATAAGGCTTGGTGGAAATTTCTTGCATCAACAGTCCTCTTACCGGGTTTGGGCGCGTACGGAAAACAATCGAGACGCGGCGCCCTCACCCCAAAGCCAAACTCAACGACGCATCACCTTTTCCGAAGGTGTCAGCGCTTCGATATAAGCCGGGCGGCTGAAAATGCGCTCGGCGTACTTCATCAGCGGTGCAGCATTCTTCGACAGCTCGATGCCGTAGTGGTCAAGACGCCACAGCAACGGCGCGATCGCGACGTCCAGCATCGAGAACTCTTCGCCGAGCATGTACTTGTTCTTCAGGAAGATCGGTGCAAGCTGCGTCAGGCGATCACGGATCGCAAGACGTGCCTTCTCGTGATTCTTCTCAGCGGCCTTGCCCTTTTCGTTTTCGAGCGTGCCGACGTGAACGAACAGTTCCTTTTCGAAGTTCAGCAGGAACAGACGGGCGCGGGCGCGCTGAACCGGATCGGCCGGCATCAGTTGCGGGTGCGGGAAGCGCTCGTCGATGTACTCGTTGATGATGTTCGATTCATACAGAATCAGGTCCCGTTCGACGAGAATCGGCACCTGACCATACGGATTCATCACAGCGATGTCTTCCGGCTTGTTAAACAGGTCGACGTCGCGGATCTCGAAGTCCATGCCCTTTTCGAACAACACCAGCCGGCAGCGCTGGGAGAACGGGCAAGTTGTGCCGGAATACAGAACCATCATGTTTACATTTCCTCAAAAAGCTGAAAGGCCAGCGCGCGGAAAAACCGTTCAACAGGTTTTTCCTGGCGCCGGCCCCACGCCGGGTGACGGCGTGATTATTTGATATGTTTCCAGTACGCGGCGTTCAGTCGCCAGGCGAAAAAGCTCAGAATGCCGAGGAACAGCAGCACCCACACGCCAAGCTGTTTGCGGGTTTTCTGCGTCGGTTCGGACATCCATGACAGGTACGACACGAGGTCGGCCACAGCAGAATCATAATCTACCGGCGACATCGTCCCCGGCGTGACCTGTTGATAGCCGACGAATTTGTGCACCGTTTCGCCTGTTTTTTCGTCGACTTCGTCACCGAACTTCGCGGTACGTTGCCCCTGAAGCTGCCACAGCACGTGAGGCATGCTCACGTTCTCATACACCAGATTATTCCAGCCGGTCGGCCGCGTATTGTCGCGATAGAAGCTGCGCAGATACGTGTACAGCCAGTCCTTGCCGCGCGCCCGCGCTTCCACCGACAAATCCGGCGGACTCGCGCCGAACCACGCTTTCGCGTCGTCCGGGCGCATTGCCACAGTCATGGTGTTGCCGACTTTATCCGTGGTGAACAACAGGTTTGACTGGATTTCGCTCGGCGTAATGCCGAGGTCGGTCAGCCGGCTGTAGCGCATCAGATTCGCGCTATGGCAATTCAGGCAGTAGTTTACAAACAATTGGGCGCCGTGCTGCAACGAAGCAAAATTCTCCGCGTTATCGGGCGCGCGGTCGAGAGGGAAATTCTCGTCCGCGTGCGCCGGTCCGGCCAGCACCGCGAGCAGTGTCGCGCCGATCAGCGCGCACGTCGAAAGCAGTTTTTTCATTTCGTGTTCTCCGGGCTCGCGATTAGTGGGGCTTGAACCGCACCCGCTCGGGCGGCTGCTTGAACGTGCCAAGCCGCGTCCAGACGGGCATACCGAGGAAAAACGCGAAGTAGATCAGCGCGCAGATCTGGGCAATCAACGTCGAGGCAGGCGACGGCGGTTTGGTGCCGAGGAAGCCCAACGTCAGGAAAGCGAGCACGAAGATCCCGTAGAACACCTTGTGAAAAAACGGCCGGTAACGAATCGACTTCACCGGCGAGCGATCGAGCCACGGCAGGAAGAACAGCGAGATCACCGCGCCGCCCATCACCACCACGCCCCAAAACTTCGATTCGGTAAACGCCATCGCCAGAACCACCAGCACCGCGAGCACCGGCAAGCCGAGCTTCCATTTGCCGCGTGCGCGCACCAGCGCGAACAGGCCGAGCAGCGCGACGATGATCATCAACACGATCTTGAATGGATCGGTGGTGGCGCGCAACATCGCATAGAACGCCGTGAAGTACCACACCGGCGCAATTTCCTGCGGCGTTTGCAGCGGATTAGCGGGAATGAAGTTGTTGGCTTCAAGGAAGTACCCACCCATCTCCGGCGCGAAAAAGATGATCGCCGCGAAGATGATCAGGAATACCGTCACGCCCATGAAGTCGTGCACCGAGTAGTACGGGTGGAACGGGATGCCGTCGAGCGGAATGCCGTCCGGGTCCTTCTTTGCCTTGATCTCGATGCCGTCCGGGTTGTTCGAACCCACTTCGTGCAGCGCCACCAGGTGCGCGACCACCAACCCGATCAGCACCAGCGGAATCGCGATCACGTGAAACGCGAAGAAGCGGTTCAGCGTGACGTCCGAGACGACGTAATCGCCGCGAATCCACAGCGACAGGTCCGGTCCGATGAACGGAATCGCCGAGAACAGGTTCACGATCACCTGCGCGCCCCAGAACGACATCTGGCCCCACGGCAGCAGGTAGCCGAAGAACGCCTCGGCCATCAGACACAGAAAGATCGCGCAGCCGAACACCCATACCAGTTCGCGCGGCTTGCGGTACGAGCCGTACAGCAGCCCGCGGAACATGTGCAGATACACGACGACGAAGAACATCGATGCGCCCGTGGAGTGCATATAGCGGATCAGCCAGCCCCAAGGCACCTCGCGCATGATGTACTCGACCGACGAGAACGCGAGCGTCGCGTCGGGCTTGTAGTTCATCGTGAGAAAGATGCCGGTGACGATCTGATTGACCAGCACCAGCAACGCGAGCGAACCGAAGAAGTACCAGAAGTTGAAGTTCTTCGGCGCGTAGTACTCGGAAACGTGCTTCTTCCAGGTAGACGTCAGGGGAAAGCGCCGGTCGATCCAGCCGACCAGCCCGGTCGTCTCCACTTCATGTTCGATCGCCATTACGCTTCTCCTTTCTCGTCCTTGCCGATCACGAGGCCGGTGGCCGACGTGAACATGTAAGGCGGGATGTCGAGGTTCTGCGGCGCAGGTTTGTTCTTGAAGACGCGGCCGGCCATGTCATAGGTCGAGCCGTGGCACGGGCACAGGAAGCCGCCTGGCCAGTCGTCGGGAAGATTGGGCTGCGCGCCCTCCTGGAAGCGCGGCGTCGGCGTGCAGCCCAGATGGGTGCACACGGCGACGGCGACGAAAAGATTCTTGTGATCGGTGCGCGAACGGAATTCGTTGTTGCAGTACTCCGGCAACGGCATCGAAAAAGGATTCTTGGTGTGGGGATCCGCTACTTCGTTATCGGCTTTCTGGACATCGGCCAGCATTCTGTCGGTGCGGTTGATGATCCACACGGGTTTACCGCGCCAGGCGACCGTCTTCATGTCGCCGGGTTTGAGATCACTGATATCGACTTCGACCGGGGCGCCTGCCGCCTTGGCCTTTTCAGATGGTGCAAACGAACCAACAAAGGGTACGACAGTGGCAACGCCTCCTATGCCACCTGCTACGGTCGTCGCTATCAGCCAGGTACGGCGGCCGCCGTCGACGCGTTCATCTTCCTTGTCTCGCATTACACGCCCCACTTCTGAGTTGGATTTTTCCTTCACGTCGCTTCTACCGCCGCTAGTTTGCGCGAATGGAGTCGGCATTTACAAGGCCCCATTGCCAAAAACCGTGCGAAGCCCTTGATAAGTCAGGGTTTCTCCGTACGGATCGCAAACTTTTTTGCACCTCCTTTTAAGCGCCCTCTACGTTATTCGTGCCTTTTTCTTATCTAATGCCGATTTTCAATTCAGACGGGATTGGGGATATCGATAAACACGTGTTCGATATCGAACTGCTCGGACAGATGCTTGCCCACCGCTTGGACGCCGAAACGCTCGGTGGCGTGATGGCCGGCCGCGAGGAACGCCACGCCGCTTTCCGCCGAGGTGTGCATTACCGACTCCGACACTTCGCCGGTCAGGTAGACATCCGCGCCGGCATTGATGGCGGCGTCGAACATGCCTTGCGCGGCGCCCGTGCACCAGCCCACGCGGCGCAGTTCGCGATCCGGGTCGCCGAACACGAGCGGCGCGCGGCCGAGCGTCTGCTCGACTTGCGCGGTGAAATGCGCGAGCGTGATCGGCATCGGAAACGTGGCGAGCCAGCCGAGATCGTTCTCGCCGAAGCGCGCGTCGCTGATCCAGCCCATCTTCGCGCCGATCTGCGCGTTGTTGCCGAACTCAGGATGGTCGTCGAGCGGCAGGTGATAGGCGAACAGGTTCAGGTCGTTGGCGATCAGGAGCTTAAGCCGCGCGTGTTTGCGGCCGGTGATCTGCGGCGCCTCGTTGCGCCAGAAGTAGCCGTGATGGACCAGCACCGCGTCCGCGCCCCAGTCGAGCGCGGCTTCGAGAAAGGCCACGGAAGCCGTCACGCCGGTCGCGAGCTTATTGATCCTGCGCCGGCCTTCCACCTGCAATCCATTGGGGCAATAGTCCTTGAAGCGCGCGGTTTCAAGGAGATTGTTCAAGTACAATTCAAGTTCGATCCGATCCATATAAACCTCTAGTCTTCAGATGCTTAGACGCTTTTGGCTGTTCTTTGCCCAAGCGGTGACTGTGCTGTTGGCGCTGATGTTCATCATTGCGACCCTCAAACCGCAGTGGCTCCAGCGTCAAGGGCAATTCGGCAAGCAGCTCGCCGAACCGATCGTCGCCCTTCGGGAAGTGGCGCCAGGCATCGGCACGGGTCCTGCACAGGCGTCGTATGCAGACGCCGCGCAAAAGGCCATGCCCGCGGTCGTCAATGTCTTCTCCAGCAAGGATGGCTCGCTGCCACCCGACCCACGCGCGAAAGATCCGCTGTTCCGCTACTTCTTCGGCGACAAGAACAAAGGCAAGCAGCAGGAGCAACCCGCGTCGAATCTCGGCTCTGGGGTGATAGTGAGTTCGGAAGGTTACATTCTAACGAACCAGCACGTCGTGGACGGCGCCGATCAGATCGAAATCGCGCTCGCCGACGGCCGCACCACCAATGCCAAGGTGATCGGCGTCGATCCTGAGACCGATCTGGCCGTACTGAAGGTCAACATGACCAACCTGCCCACCATCACGCTCGGCCGCATGGACCAGACGCGCGTGGGCGACGTGGTGCTGGCGATCGGCAATCCGTTCGGCGTCGGCCAGACGGTGACCATGGGCATTGTCAGCGCGCTGGGGCGCAATCACCTCGGCATCAACACCTTCGAAAACTTCATTCAAACCGACGCGGCCATCAACCCCGGCAACTCGGGCGGTGCGCTGGTCGACGTGAACGGCAATCTGCTCGGCATCAATACCGCCATCTATTCACGCTCGGGCGGCTCGCTCGGCATCGGCTTTGCGATTCCGGTCTCGACCGCGCGCAGCGTGCTGGAGAGCATCATCACGACGGGCTCGGTCACGCGCGGCTGGATCGGCGTGGAGCCGCAGGACGTGACGCCGGAAATCGCCGAATCGTTCGGGCTCGAGCAGAAGTCGGGCGCGATTGTCGCGGGCGTGCTGAAGAACGGTCCGGCCGACCGTGCGGGTATCAAGCCGGGCGACATCCTGGTGAGCGTGAACGGCCAGGAGATCACCGACACCACGCGCCTGTTGAACGTCATTGCGCAGATCAAGCCGGGCACGGCGGCGAAGGTTCATCTGGTGCGCAAGAGCCACGAGATGGATCTGGAAGTGACGATCGGCAAGCGCCCGCCTCCGCCGAAGCAACCGGCCGAGGACAACGGCGGCGGCGATCAGCAGGACGACGACGGCGGTTGATAGTGCGAGAGGCGTTGCGGTTATTGATGCGCGCAACGCCGTCGCCAAACAAAAAGGGCAGTCCGTGATGGACTGCCCTTTTTTGTTTGTCTCTCTGTGCTGCCGTTCAACCTGGCGGACTATCTTCCGCAATCACGGGTTTCTGCTTGCCGACAATCAACCGCGCCGCGATGATGCCCGCCTCGTACAGCACGATCAGCGGAATCGCCAGAATCAGCTGCGAGAACACATCCGGCGGCGTCACCACCGCCGAAATCACGAACGCACCCACGATCACATACGGCCGGATTTCCTTGAGCTTCTTGATGGTCAGCACGTTCATGCGGACCAGCAGCACCACGACAATCGGCACTTCGAACGTCACGCCGAACGCAAGGAACATGGTGAGCACGAAGCTCAGGTAGTTATCGATATCGGTGGTCATCTCCGCGCCGAGCGGCGCGTTGTAGTGCGCCATCACGCGAAAGATGGTCGGAAACACTACGAAGTACGCGAACGCCATGCCGCACAGGAACAGCGTGTAGCTGCTGCCCACCAGCGGCCCGACCAGCTTCTTCTCGTGCTGATACAGACCCGGCGCAACGAACGCCCAGATCTGGTACAGCACGATCGGCAGCGCGATCACGAAGGCGACGAGCATGGTCACCTTCATCGGCACGAAGAACGAGCCGGTGACGTCGGTGACGATCATCTTGCCGTCCTTCGGCAGATTCTGCATCAAGGGCCGCGCCAGCAGCCGGAAGATATCCGGCGCCCAATACACGAGCCCGACAAACACCACGATGACGGCAAGGCCGGCGCGGATGATACGGTCGCGCAGTTCAACGAGGTGGGAAATGAAGGTCTCTTCAGTGCCTTCGTCCTGGGTTTGCTGGGGGTCGCTCACACCGGCCCTCGGTTAGAGATTGTCGTTCTGATCATCAGAAAAACCGCGTCGGACGACGCATGGTGGCCGGCGTATGCCGCGCCACGCGCGCCGCGCCCGACTGCACACGCGTGCGGCGCGTGGTGGCGCGCTTGTACCAGGTGGGCATGGCGGTCTGCTTGACGCGCCAGTTCTTGCGCTTGGGGCCTGACGGTGGCGTGCTGGTCTGCCACGGCGAATTGCTGACATCTTCCAGCGCGCCGCCGGCAATGCTCGGCGACACCGACGTGCCGCTATTCCAAGCGTCGTTCAGTTCCGTTTCGTGCTTGCGCAGATTGTCCTGAACGTTGGTTTCGACGTTGCTCGCCGCCGCTTCGAACTCGGTTTTCATGCGACGCAATTCGTCGAGTTCGATTTCGCGGGTGACTTCGGCCTTCACGTCGTTGATATACCGCTGCGCGCGGCCGAACAGCGCGCCGGCCGTGCGGGCAACGCGAGGCAGGCGCTCAGGCCCGAGTACGACCAGCGCGACGACGCCGATCAGCGCCATCTTGGTTAGACCGAGGTCCAGCATGAAGTGAAGTGTCCGTCAGTAACGCGGTTGGGCCGCGGCTTAGCGGTAATCGCCGGAACGCGGCGTCTTTTCCTTCGCATCCACATCTACCGCGCCATTGCGCGGCAGTTCGCGCTGCTGCGCTTCGCCTGCGGGCGTTTCGGCTTCCTTCATGCCTTCCTTGAAGCCCTTCACCGCGCCACCCAGATCGGTGCCGATATTGCGCAGCTTCTTCGTGCCGAACACGAGCGCCACGATCAGCAACACGATCAGCCAATGCCAAATGCTCAACGAACCCATGACTACTCTCCTTAACCCCGACACCGCACGTGATGCGGCAAAACTCGTGCGCCTTGCGGCGTGAATCGAAGCGCGTACGCTCCATCTATACGTTGCCGCGAGCTGTTTCGATTCAACCCACGACACGGTGTGCCATTGTGACCTGACGATCGCGTCGGCGTCGTTACAGTGCAGCAAAAAAACGGCCCTGCTATTCTCAACGGCCAAAACTCGCTGCGCGCCTCGCAGCTCGCGGTTATTTACGAGCCCGCTCTATCAGCCCGCCCGTCAGCCCATGCGCTGCCACGGACGCGGCCCGGCGAGGATGTGCGCATGCAGGTGATACACCTCTTGGCCACCGCCCGGCCCCGTATTGATGACCGTACGAAAACCGGTTTCGCCGCCGGTGTACGCCACGCCCAGCTGGTCGGCCAGACGCGCCACCAGAACAAGCATTCTACCAAGCAGCGGTGCGTCGCTTTCGGTGCAATTCGACAGCGTGGCGATGTGTTTGCGGGGAATCACCAGCACGTGCGTTTCAGCGGCCGGACGAATATCACGGAAGGCAACGAATTCGTCGTCTTCATGGACTTTGGTCGACGGAATCTCGCCGGCGGCGATCTTGCAGAAAAGGCAGTTCGGGTCGTGGCTCATCGTATTCCTGACACAGTATGGCTAGAGCGCGAAGCGTGATGCGGCACGGCTCATATCCGGCCCGGCCGCAGCCGGACTCAACTCAGAACCAGCCACGCGGGTTCGCGAGCGGCTTGTTATCGTACAGATACAGCCAGCCTTTGATAATACGGTACAACATCCAGATGCTGACGGCCCACAGGACCGGAATGCCGATCACCACGAACAGCAGCACACCGCCGATCGCATAACCCAGCAAGGCCATCCAGAACGAGCGGATCTGCCACTCGAAATGCGCTTCGTAAGGCGTGCCCACCACATCGGGCCGCTTCACGTAGTTGATGATGATCGCGATCAGAATCGTCAGACCACCCGTCAGCCAATGAACCGCATATAGCGCGTACAGCACATGCGTGAGCGTGCGCAGACTGCGTTCGCGCTCTGGCTCGATCGCGTTGCGGTAGACCGGCGGCGGATAATTTCCTTGCGACTGTTCCATGCTTGCGTCCTCCCGAGGATGCGATCCTGTTCGTTCAGTGCAATGTGGGTGCCGACGTTCGCCACTTCAAGACGCGGCGGCAAGGTAACGACAAGGTGGCGACAATCAGTCGCCGTTCTCTTCGCGCTCGCGGCTCTTGCGCAGCGCCTTCTCCTCGATGCCCGACAAGCCTTCGCGACGCTCGAGTTCGGCAAGCACGTCCGCCGGGCTCAGGTCGAAATGCGACAGCATCACGAGACAGTGGAACCAGAGGTCCGCCACTTCGCCGACCAGCGCTTTCGGCGCGCCGCCGTGGCGGGTGTCTTTGGCGGCCAGCACGACTTCGGTGGCCTCTTCGCCGATCTTCTTGAGAATCGCGTCATCGCCTTTGTGGAACAGGCGCGACACGTACGAGACGTCCGGATCGCCGCCCTTGCGGCTGTCGATGATGGCCGCGAGGCGCAGCAGCGTGTCCTTGGTGGACGAAGCCGAGTCGGTGGATTGCGTGGATTGCGTCATTTGTAGATGTGTTCGGGGTCTTTCAGCACGGGATCGACGGCGACCCAGTCGCCATCTTCAACCGTGCCTTCGAATTTCTGGAAAAAACACGAGTGGCGGCCGGTGTGGCACGCAATGCCCGACACCTGCTCGACCTTCAGCAGCACGACGTCTTCGTCGCAATCGAGCCGCACTTCATGCACATGCTGCACGTGACCGGACTCTTCGCCCTTGAACCACAAGCGTTGGCGCGAGCGCGAGAAATACACCGCGCGGCCGGATTCGACGGTTTTCGCCAAAGCTTCGCGATTCATCCACGCGAACATCAGCACGTCGTTGGTCGAGGCTTCCTGCGCGATCACCGGCACGAGGCCGTTCGCGTCCCACCGGACCTTGTCGAGCCACTCTACTGCCGAGGAATTCACCACGTCACAACCTCACCGAAATGCCTTGATCGGCCATGAAGCGCTTGGCCTCGCCCACGGTGTGTTCGCCGTAGTGGAAGATGCTGGCGGCGAGCACTGCGTCCGCGTGACCACTCTTGATGCCGTCGGCCAGATGCTGCAGCGAGCCGACACCACCCGAGGCGATCACCGGAATCGACACCGCGTCGGACACTGCCCGCGTGAGCGCGAGATCGAAGCCGCTCTTGGTGCCGTCGCGGTCCATGCTGGTCAGCAGGATTTCTCCGGCGCCCAGTTCGGCCATCTTGCGCGCCCATTCAACGGCTTCGAGGCCGGTGGCCTTGCGCCCGCCGTGCGTGAAGACTTCCCAGCGCGGCGGTTCGCCGTCCGCGGAGACGCGCTTCGCGTCGATGGCGACGACGATGCATTGCGAGCCGTATTTGTCCGTCGCGTCGCGCACGAGTTGCGGATTCGCGACCGCCGACGAGTTCATGCTGATCTTGTCCGCACCCGCGTTCAACAGCCGCCGCACATCTTCGACAGCGCGCACGCCGCCGCCGACCGTCAGCGGAATGAACACCTGGGAAGCGACCGCTTCGATGATCGGCAGAATCAGATCGCGCTGGTCGGAGGTGGCGGTGATGTCAAGGAAGGTCAGTTCGTCGGCGCCCTGATCGTCGTAGCGGCGCGCAATTTCGACCGGGTCGCCCGCATCGCGCAGTTCGACGAAGTTGACGCCCTTGACCACGCGGCCAGCCGTGACGTCGAGACAGGGGATGATGCGTTTAGCTAGAGCCATAATCGTGCAATTCTGCCAATACCGCTGATGAGGCCGCTCGCCTGAATCTTTACGAGCGGCACTGTGCCGGCGCTGCTCGCCGCGTCAGGCCGCAAGCCGGAAATGTGCCGAAGACACCAGCTGGCGGCTTGACGCGCTTTCGGGACACGCCGTTGCGTCCGCTTTTAAAGTCCGAAGCCCGCTGCTGCGTCGATTCCGGGCCGATCGCGACGCTTCGAACCAAGAGCCTTAAGCGTCGTCCGATTCGCGCAACCGGTCGGCGAGGGTTTGCGCCGCTGCGAAGTCCAGATCGCCCGAGTAGATTGCCCGGCCGCAGATCACGCCTTCGATGCCTTCGTCTTCGACTTCGCACAGCGACTCGATGTCCGCGAGGTTCGACAAACCGCCGCTCGCGATCACCGGAATCTTCACCGCGCGAGCGAGGCGCACCGTGGCTTCGATGTTGATGCCCTGGAGCATGCCGTCGCGGCCGATGTCGGTGTAGATGATCGACTCGCAGCCGTAATCCTCGAACTTGCGCGCCAGATCGGCCACTTCATGGCCGGTCAGCTTGCTCCAGCCATCGGTCGCGACCTTGCCGTCTTTCGCGTCCAGACCGACGATGATATGGCCGCCGAAAGCCGTGCACGCATCCTGCAGGAAGCCGGGATTCTTCACCGCCGCCGTGCCGATGATGACGTACGACAAACCGTCGTCCAGATAGCGCTCGATCGTGTTCAGATCGCGGATGCCGCCGCCCAGCTGGACGGGAATCTCACCACCCACTTCCTCGATGATCGCGCGAATCGCGTCTTCATTTTTCGGCTTGCCGGCGAACGCGCCATTCAGGTCGACGAGGTGCAGACGGCGGGCGCCGCGATCGACCCAATGCCGGGCCATCGCCGCCGGTTCCTCGGAAAATATCGTCGCCTGGTCCATATCGCCCTGTTTGAGGCGTACACAGTGACCATCTTTCAGGTCGATGGCGGGAATCAGCAGCATAGCAATCGGGTGTTGTCTGGGAGGTGGTTGAAGGTCGGCGGCAGCGGCTGACAAGCCAGCTCGCCATAACGCCGTTTCGCTAGTTTAGTACAACTCTTTCGACGCCCTTGCGGAGCGCCGTAGTGAAGCGAAATCGTCTTGCTGCGGCTGTGGCGCACGGCCGACGCTCCGCGTGTGGCGGAACGGCGTTGGGCAACAGGATGAAGAAAGGCGCTCACGGGTTCCAGTGCACGAAGTTGCGATACACGCGCAGCCCCGCTTCGGCGCTCTTTTCCGGGTGGAATTGGGTCGCGAAGATGTTATCCCGCGCCACCGCCGAGGTAAAGGGCACACCGTACACCGTTTCGCCCGAGGTATGGGCGGCGTTGTCCGGCACGACGTAATAGCTGTGCACGAAGTAGAAGAACGCGTTATCCGCGACGCCGTCCCACAACGGATGCGGCTGCGCCTGGCGCACGCGGTTCCAGCCCATTTGCGGGACCTTGAAACGCGAGCCGTCGTCTTGTACCTGACCTTCCAGGTCGAAGCGCAGCACCTTGCCGGGCAACAGACCCAGACCGGGCGTATCACCCTCGGCGCTCCAGTCGAACAGCATCTGCTCGCCGACGCACACGCCCATCAGCGGCTTGCTGCGCGAGGCTTCGATGACCGCCTCCTGCAGGCCGGATTCGGCCAGACTGCGCATGCAGTCGGGCATGGCGCCCTGGCCGGGCAGCACCACTCGGTCGGCCGAGCGGATCGCTTCGGGCTGATCGACGATCGCCACGTCCGCTTCCGGCGCGGCTTTGCGCAATGCCTGAGCAACCGAGCGCAGGTTGCCCATTCCGTAATCCACAATCGCTATCGAAGTTTTCATTTCAAGTTAGGCAGCAATGCCTTCAATCCATCGACGATGAATTCCACCGCCAGCGCCGATAACATCAAACCCATGAGCCGCGTACCGATGTTGATACCCGTGCGACCGACCCAGCGGGCGATCGGTTCAGCGAGGCGCAGCGAAAAAAAGCAGATCGCCGCCAGCACCGCACCGATCGCGACAAGGCTCAGCCGGTCGTACCAGTGCGCCGAGCCGGCCGCGTAAATGATCGTGGTGCTGATCGCGCCCGGGCCGGTCAACAGCGGAATCGCCAGCGGTACAACCGCGATGTTGTTTTTCTGCTCGGCCTCGTCGCGCTCTTCCGCCGTCGAACGGCTGTTGCCGATCTGCGCGTTCAGCATGTTGATGGCCATCAGCAGCATGATGATCCCGCCGCCCACTTCGAGCGAGCCGACCGAAATGCCGAAGAAACTAATGATCTGCTGTCCGAGCAGCGTGGTCACCGCAATCACGCAGAACACCGAAATTGCCGCGATGCGGATTGTTTTACGCCGCTCGGCGTCGCTCTGAAGCGCCGTCAAGCTCATAAAGAACGGGATGGCGCCGACCGGGTTGATCAACGCCAGCAGCGAAATAAACGACTTCAGAATATCCATCGCACACCGGGTGCGGGCAAGCGCAGCCGGTCCTGGTCACGAGGCTGGTAAATGAGCGCTTAAAGGCTGCCCTTGGTCGACGGAATCTGTCCCGCCGCGCGTTCGTCCATCTCGACGGCCATGCGCAATGCACGTCCGAAGGCCTTGAACACCGTTTCCATCTGATGATGGGCGTTCAGGCCGCGCAGGTTGTCGATATGCAGCGTGACGCCGGCGTGATTGACGAAGCCGCGGAAAAATTCGATGGAGAGATCGACGTCGAACGTGCCGATGCGCGCGCGCGTGAACGGCACATGGAATTCGAGACCCGGACGTCCGGAAAAATCGATCACAACGCGCGACAGCGCTTCGTCGAGCGGCACGTAAGAATGACCGTAGCGGCGGATGCCCTTGCGGTCGCCAATTGCCTTCGCGACAGCCTGGCCAAGCGTGATGCCGACGTCTTCGACCGTGTGGTGGTCGTCGATTTCGAGGTCGCCATGCGCTTCGATGTCGAGATCGAACAAGCCGTGTCGTGCGATCTGGTCGAGCATGTGATCAAGAAACGGCACACCGGTGGCCAGCTTCTGCTGACCGGTGCCGTCCAGATTGATCTTCACACGGATCTGCGTTTCGCTTGTGTTGCGAACGACTTCCGCAAGGCGCATGGTAATTCCTCGAATCTAGCTAGAAAGCGATAGTAGTGTGGGATGGGAAGGCGGGCCGCGCACACTTTTCGCAGTACGGAAAAGCGCTCACGCGGCCATTCAGCTCGCCGTTCAGTGCAACACGAGTTTCAGTCCAGCGACCAATTGGGCGTTTTCTTCGGGCGAACCGACGGTCAAACGCACGCAATTGACCAGCAATGGATGCATTTTACTCACGTTTTTGATCAAAACCCGTGCTGCCAGCAGCGTTTCGAACATAACGGATGCGTCAGGCACCCGCACCAGCAGGAAGTTGCCGGCGCTCGGGAACACTTCGGCGCCCGGCAATTGGGCCACGGCCTGCGCGAGTTTCGTGCGTTCTTCGCGCAGTTGCTCGGCCTGGGCGTCAAGCACGTCGACGTGGTCGAGCAGGAAATCGGCCGCCGCTTGCGTCAGCACGTTGGTGTTGTAGGGCGGCCGCACCTTGTCGAATTCGGTGAGCCAGGTGGGCTTGCCGACCAGATAACCCAGGCGGATGCCGGCCAGACCGAGCTTGGACACCGTACGCATCACGACGACGTTGTCGAACGCATCGGCGCGCGGCAGCCAGCTTTGCTGCGCAAACGGCTGGTAGGCCTCGTCGATCACCACTAGGCTTTTGTTCGCCGCGGCGATGATGCGCTCCATATCCGCGTCGTCGTACAGCGTGCCGGTCGGGTTGTTCGGATAGGCCAGATAGATGACCGCCGGTTCATGCTCGGCGATCGCCGCCAGCATCGCTTCGGTGTCGAGCGTGAAATCGGGCTTCAGCGGTACGCCGATGAATTCCAGATTCGCCAGCTTCGCCGACATCTGATACATGACGAAACCCGGCATCGGCGCGAGCACCTTGGCGCCCGGCTTCGCGCACGCCACCGACACCATGCTGATGATTTCATCCGAGCCGTTGCCGAGCAGCACGTCGCAACCCGCGGGCACACCCATCACGCGCTTGATCTTTTCGATCAGCGCTTCCGGGCGCGGCGCCGGGTAGCGGTTCAGCGCAACGCCGGCCAGATGCTCGCCCAGATGGGCGGCGAGCACCGGCGGCAGCGAAAACGGATTTTCCATCGCATCGAGCTTGATATAGCCCGTGGCGTCCGGAACCGGGTAGCTCGTCATCGCGAGCACGTCGCGGCGGATGATGTCTTGAGGTGTCGTCATAAGTCAGTGGACCGGGCCGCACGGGAGACGCCGGCCGGGAATCGGCGGCTTGCGGACTGCCCCAGGTTGGTCTGTATTGTCGTTATTTAACGGGAAACCGCGCGTAATCCGTCGCCAGAGTTTGCGGACACCGGTTCGATGCCCGCCCGCTCCGTACGCCGGTCTGTCGGGGTCAGCCGCGCTTAGCCGTTCTGCCGCATCCGGTATTCGGCGCTGCGGGCATGCGCCTGCAGGCCTTCGCCGTAAGCGAGTTCGGCGGCGATCTCGCCAAGCGTCTGCGCGCCTTCCGCACTGACCTCGATCACGCTCGAACGCTTGAAGAAATCGTAAACGCCGAGCGGTGACGAGAACCGTGCGGTACGAGACGTAGGCAGCACGTGATTCGGCCCCGCGCAGTAGTCGCCGAGGCTTTCACTGGTGTAGCGGCCGAGGAAGATCGCGCCGGCATGGCGGATCAGCTGGCCCCATTGATGCGGTTCCAGTGCGGAGATTTCGAGGTGTTCCGGGGCGATGTCGTTAGCGATCGCGCAGGCTTCGGCCATATCGCGCACCTTGATCAACGCACCGCGGCCTTCGAGCGATGCGCGGATCACGTCCTGCCGTGGCATGGTCGGCAGCAGTTCGTTGATCGCATCACGCACGCGGGCGATGAATGCATCGTCCGGGCACAGCAGGATGGATTGCGCGAGCTCGTCGTGCTCGGCTTGCGAGAACAGGTCCATCGCGATCCAGCGCGGGTCCGTCGTACCGTCGCACAGCACAAGAATCTCCGACGGTCCGGCGATCATGTCGATGCCGACCGTGCCGAACACCCGGCGCTTGGCCGATGCGACATAGGCGTTGCCGGGGCCGCAGATCTTGTCCACCGCGGGCACCGTTTCCGTGCCGTACGCCAACGCGCCCACCGCCTGCGCGCCGCCGATCGTGAACACGCGATCCACGCCACCCAGCAACGCGGCCGCCAGCACCAACGGATTCTTCACGCCGTCCGGCGTGGGCACGACCATGACGATTTCGCGCACACCGGCCACCCGCGCCGGAATCGCGTTCATCAGCACCGACGACGGATACGCCGCCTTGCCGCCCGGCACGTAGATACCCGCGCGATCCAGCGGCGTGACCTTCTGGCCGAGCACGGTGCCGTCGGCTTCCGTGTACTGCCAGCTATGGCTGCCGCACTCGATCTTCTGCTTCTCGTGGTAACCGCGCACACGCGCCGCCGCCGCTTCGAGCGCCGCGCGGCGCTTTGGCTCCAGGCCTTCGAGCGCCGCTTCCAGTTCGGACATCGGCAGCTCGAGCGCCGCGACGCTCTTCGCATCGACGCGGTCGAAGCGGTTCGTGTACTCGAGCACCGCAGCATCGCCGCGTGCCTTCACGTCGTTGAGAATCTGCGCGACCGAGCGCTCGATTGCTTCGTCTTCGCTCGCCTCGAACGCGAGCACCGCGTGCAGCGACTTCTGGAAGTCGGGAGCGCTGGAATCGAGTTTGCGAATCTTGATAGACATACGGGTATCCGTTTCGGTAAGGCGCGCTAAAGCGTAGTCAAACGAGCGTGGTCAAACTTTTCAGGCCGCAGCGCCGGCCTTCGACGCGCGTTCGAACGCATCGAGGATCGGCCGCAGCGCCGCGCGCTTGAGCTTCAGCGCGGCCTGGTTTACAACGAGGCGCGACGAAATCTGCATGATCTCTTCCACCTCGACAAGATTGTTGGCACGCAAGGTATTACCCGAGCTCACCAGGTCGACGATCGCGTCGGCGAGGCCGACCAGCGGCGCCAGTTCCATCGAACCGTAAAGCTTGATCAGGTCGACGTGCACGCCCTTGGCGGCAAAATGCTCGCGTGCCGTTTCAACATACTTGGTCGCCACGCGCAGACGCGCGCCCTGGCGCACCGCGTTCGCGTAATCGAAACCGGCCGCCACCGCGACCGACATCCGGCAACGCGCGATATCCAGATCGACCGGCTGATACAGCCCGCTGCCGCCGTGCTCGAGCAACACGTCTTTGCCGGCCACGCCGAAGTCGGCCGCGCCGTATTCGACGTAGGTCGGCACGTCGGTCGCACGCACGATGATCACGCGCACGTTCGCGTCGGTAGTCGGCAGAATCAGCTTGCGCGAGGTTTCCGGATCTTCGGCGACTTCAATGCCCGCTGCGGCGAGCAGCGGCAGCGTCTCTTCGAAGATACGCCCTTTCGACAAAGCCAGCGTGAGCGGTGCGCTCACGGCCGGCGACGACGACGTTTGCGGCATCGAACTCATGCCTGGCTCCCCGAGATACGGCGCACCTTGGCGCCGATGGCGTTGAGCTTGGTTTCCATCCGGTCGTAGCCGCGATCCAGGTGATAGATACGGTCGATCAGCGTTTCACCTTCGGCACGCAGCGCGGCGATCACGAGGCTCGCCGACGCACGCAGGTCGGTCGCCATCACCTTCGCGCCGGACAGCTTCTCGACGCCGGTCACGAGCGCTGTGTTGCCGTCGATCGTGATGTTCGCGCCGAGGCGGTTCAATTCCTGGACGTGCATGTAGCGGTTCTCGAAGATCGTCTCGACGACTTGCGAGGTGCCGTCCGCGAGCGTGTTGAGCGCCATGAACTGCGCCTGCATGTCGGTCGGGAACGCCGGGTATTCGGACGTGCGGAAGCTCACCGCGCTCGGGCGCTTGTCCATGCGCACGCGCATCCAGTCTTCGCCCTCTTCGATCGTAACACCGGCTTCGCGCAGCTTTTCGGTTACCGCTTCCAGAATCAGCGGACGTACCTTACGCAATGTGACATCGCCGCCGGCAGCCGCGACCGCGCACAGGAACGTACCGGCTTCGATACGATCCGGAATCACCGTGTGCTTTGCGCCATGCAGCTTGTCGACGCCCTGGATCACCAGGCGGTCGGTGCCGATGCCTTCGATCTTTGCGCCCATCTCGACCAGCAGATGCGCGAGGTCGCCCACTTCCGGCTCACGCGCGGCGTTCTCGATGACCGTTTCGCCCTCAGCCAGCACCGCTGCCATCAGCAGGTTTTCGGTGCCCGTCACGGTGATCATGTCGGTCACGATGCGCGCGCCCTTCAGACGCTTCGCGCGCGCTTCGATGAAGCCGTGCTCGATCGTGATCTCGGCGCCCATGGCCTGCAGACCCTTGATGTGCTGATCCACCGGACGCGCGCCGATTGCGCAGCCGCCCGGCAGCGACACGCGAGCGTGACCGAAGCGCGCGACCAGCGGGCCGAGCACGAGGATCGACGCACGCATGGTCTTCACCATTTCGTACGGCGCGACGAGGTTATCGACCTTCGATGCATCCAGCGACACGCGGCCCTCGCCGCTCTCGATCTGCACGCCCATCTGGCCGAGCAGCTTGAGCATCGTGCGCACGTCCTGCAGGTCGGGCACGTTCTCCAGATGCACCGGCTCCGCGCTCAGCAGACTCGCGCACAGAATCGGCAACGCCGCGTTCTTGGCACCTGAGACGACGACTTCACCCGACAGCGGGTAGCCACCTTCAATGACGAGTTTATCCATGCCTGTCAGTTCCTGATTGACCCGGACTTCCGCCGGGCCCGCTTTGACTGTGTTCGACGCGCCGCTACCGGCGTCGCGCCCTTCTTGAGTAATTCGCACTAAATTTCCAGATTACGCGTTCTGCCATTCGGCGGGCGTCAGCGTCTTCATGCTGAGCGCGTGGATTTCTTCGCGCATGCGGTCGCCGAGCGCCGCATACACGAGTTGGTGGCGCTGGATCAGACGCTTGCCTTCGAAGCTCTCGGCAACGATGGTCGCAAAGAAATGCTGACCGTCGCCTTCGACTTCGAGATGCTGGCAAGCGAGCCCAGCCGCGATGTATTGCTTGACCTGTTCGGGAGTCGGCAACATGAGAGATGCTCCTGATCAGTGGCGCAGTTTGTAGCCGGAGGCGAGCATGCGCATCGCCACCACGGCCAGCACCACAAAGAAACCGGCAACGATCGCAAGGCTCACGAGCGGATTGATATCCGACATCCCGAAGAAACCGTAGCGAAAGCCGTCGATCATGTAGAAAAAGGGATTGAGCCGCGACACTTCGCGCCACACCGGTGGCAGCGTATGCGTCGAGTAGAACACGCCCGAGAGGAACGTGAGCGGCATAATCAGAAAGTTTTGAAATGCAGCAAGCTGATCGAACTTTTCGGCCCAGATGCCGGCGATCAAACCGAGCGTGCCGAGGATCGCCGCGCCGAAAATCGCGAACGCGATGATGTAAAGCGGCGCGCTGAAGCTGACCGGCACGAACCAGATCGTCACGATGAACACACCGAAGCCGACCGCGAGACCCCGCGCCACGGCAGCGAGCACATAGGCACCAAACATCTCGTAGTGCGACAACGGCGGCAGCAGCACGAACACCAGGTTGCCCGTGATCTTCGACTGGATCAACGAGGACGAGCTATTCGCAAACGCGTTCTGCAGGACGCTCATCATCACGAGACCGGGAATCAGGAAGCTCGTGTACTCGACACCCGGATAGACCTGAACGTGACCGCGCAGCGCGTGGCCGAAAATCGTCAGATACAGCAGCGCGGTGATGACCGGCGCCAGCACGGTCTGGAACGACACCTTCCAGAAACGCAGGATTTCCTTGTAAAACAGCGTGCGAAAGCCGCTCATGCCAGCCCCTCGATCACTTCCGGACCGTTCATCACCTGAACGAACACATCTTCGAGGTCGGCTTTGCGGACCTCGATTTCTTCGAATGCGCAGCCCGCTGCGCGGCACTGCGCGAGAATGCGCTCGACGTCGTCATAGCTCGCGAGCCGCAGCAGATGCTGCCGGCCATTGCCGTTGCCCGTGCCGCTTTCCACTTCGAGCGGACGCAACTCGACCGGCAACGCGCCTTGCGTAAAGCGCAGGAACAGCTGCATGCCGGCAAAGCGCTGCAGCAGCGTGCTGGTGCGCTCGAGCGCGACGACCTCGCCCCGCCGCAACATCGCGATGCGGTCGCACAGCGATTCGGCTTCTTCCAGATAGTGCGTGGTCAGCACGATCGTGTGGCCTTCGCGATTCAGGCGCGAGATGAATTTCCACAAGGTTTGACGCAGCTCGACGTCGACGCCCGCGGTCGGCTCATCCAGCACGATCACCGGCGGCCGGTGCACCAGCGCCTGCGCCACGAGCACGCGGCGCTTCATGCCGCCCGACAGCGCGCGCATGTTGGCGTCGGCTTTCTCGGTGAGGTCGAGATTGGCCATGATCTCGTCGATCCACGCGTCGTTATTGCGCAGCCCGTAGTAGCCGGACTGGATGCGCAAGGTTTCGCGTACCGTGAAGAAGGGATCGAACACGAGTTCCTGCGGCACGACGCCAAGCGCACGGCGCGCGTCGCGGAAATCGCTGACTACGTCATGGCCACGTACCGCGATGCTGCCTTCATCGGCGCGCGCGAGACCGGCGAGTATGCTGATGAGCGTTGTCTTGCCCGCGCCGTTCGGACCGAGCAGTCCGAAGAACTCGCCTTCTTCCACCGTGAGGCTGACGCCCTTGAGCGCCTGCAAGTCCTTGTAGCGCTTCTTGACGTTACGAATTTCTATGGCTGACATGACTGTGGGCCGCGTGCGTCGCGGCGCCTAAAGGAGCCCCGAGGGGGCGCAAAAGTGCTGGAAGGGACGAAATTGGGGCCGGTTATATGCCCCGAAAAACGTTTGATTATAGGGCAAAAATCAGCAGCCCCGGCTCGGCCGGGGCGTTTGGAAGTGACGCTATGGGAGCGTCAATGTCGCGTCGAGATGAGTGTGTCGACGCCGTAGGCTTGTGCAAGGCTGGCGAGACCAGCCGGCAGGTTGACGATCTCGAACGGGGCGCCGCGCGCCTGGGCGGCACGCTCCCACGCGAGCAGGACGGCCAGCGCGGACGAGTCGAATTGCGCGAGCGGCGCGCAATCCACGCCGGTCGCGCCCGCAGCGATGCGCTGCAAACCCGCCTCGAACGCGGCTTTCGCGCTCTCGTGGGTCAGCGTCGCGCCGCTTTCGAAGCGGCTGGCGACGGCGTTCAGCACTTCGCTCACGACTGCTTGCCCGAGGCGAGTTGCTGGTTACGCTGCGTGAGGAACTGGATCAGTCCGTCCACGCCCTTCTGCTGGATCTGCTCGTTGAACTGTTGCTGATACGCCTGGATCAGCCACGCGCCGAGTACGTTGATGTCATACACACGCCAGCCGTTCGGCGTCTTGTACAGACGATAGTCGAGTTCGATCGGCGAGCCGTTGTTCATCACCACCGAGCGCACCACCGTGTCGGTGTCGTCCGGGTTCATCCGGAACGGCTTGTACTGGATCTGCTGGTCGCGCACTTGTGCCAACGCGCCCGAATACGTGCGGATCAGCAACATCTTGAACTGCTCGACCACGGCGTTTTGCTGCTCCGGCGTCGCGGTGCGCCAGTTGCGGCCCATCGCCAGTTGCGTGGTGCGGCGGAAATCCGTGTACGGCAGGATCTTTTCGTTGACGAGCTGGGTGATATGCGAGATGTCACCTTGCTGGATCGACTTGTCGCTGCGCACCGCATCGATCACCTGCTGCGTGACGGTCTTGATCAGCCCGTCCGGCGAATTGGAGTCCACCGCTTGCTCCGATGCACCGGCACTGGCGAACGAGAACAGCGCTGCGAACAACGGAATCAGGAATAGTTTTTTCATATCGAACCTTGCTTGCCTTAAAAATAGTGCAACCGTTTGAGCCGACATTAACACGCGAGTTCAGCAGCAATCCATGCGCAAACTGCGAGAGTCGTATCGAGGTGTTACGGCCGCACGATCAACGCAATTTGAATGACGGGAAGCTGAAACGCGTCGGCGGAACCAGTTGGCCGGCCGGGATCTGCGTCGTTTCTGGACCGCCGTTCAGGTCGAGCGGCGGCGTTTCGGAGCTGCCCGAGGCTGCTTCAGGTGCAGCCGCCGTGCCGGTTGCACCTGAAGCAGCTTGCGGCGGCGTTGCGGCGGTCGCACCGGAGGCCGCCGATGCTTTCGCGGCAGCGCCCTGCGTGCCTGCAGGCGCAGCAGCCGCGCCGCTGTCGACGTCGTCGTACTTCGGCAGCGGTGCTTCGTCGCCGTAGTTCGGCAGCGACTGCGACTGCTTGCCATCCGACAGCAGATACTGGCGGCGCTGCAGGTACGCATTACGCACGAACGAATACTTATCCAGCGCTGCGCCTTCCAGCACGTCGCCCGCGTTCAGCAGATTCGCGCGCGTGTTGACCACGTTCAGGCCGTACAGAGCCCAGCTCAGGCCATCCGGATGAATGTAGCTGAGCGGATTCACATAGTAATTGCCGATCGAACCAACCGCGTCGCGCAGCGTGCTCGGCCCGAACAGCGGCAGCACGAGGTACGGACCCGCCGGCACGCCGTAGTGACCGAGCGTCAGGCCGAGGTCGTTGTCGTGCTTGGGCAGCTTGGCAAGCGTCGCCACGTCGAACAGACCGCCGACGCCGAACACCGTATTGATCACGATCCGCATGATGTCTTCGACGCCGTCGGCGATCTTCAACTGCAGCAGATTGTTTGCCGCGATGTAGACGTCGCCGATATTCGAGAAGAAGTTGGTGACGCTGTCGCGCACCGGCTGCGGCGTGATGAAGACGTAGCCCTTCGCGACCGGCTTCAGCGCGTACTGGTCGAGCTTGTCGTTGACGGTGAAGATGGTACGGTTCAAGCCCTCGAGCGGATCGCCCTTGGTCGGCGTCTGCACGGTCGAGCAGCCGACGAGCGTAGCGGTCGCGAGCGCGAACGTCGCCATCTGGACGGTGCGCACGCCTCGTTTGCGTAGGGTCTGCATTTTTATTCTCCTTATTGACCGGCCGCACCAGAGGCGGGCGGAGTCGGCGCCGCCGACGCGGGCGCCGTGGCAGGGGCGGCCCCAGATGCGGCCGAACCCGCGCCCGACTTGGATGCGCCCGAGTCCGCGGCCTTGCTATACAGGAATTGTCCGATCAGGTTTTCCAGCACGATCGCCGATTGTGTCATTGAGATCGTGTCACCCGCTTTAAGCATCTCGCTATCGCCGCCGGGTTCGAGCCCGATGTATTGCTCGCCCAGCAGACCCGAGGTCAGGATCTTCGCCGACGTGTCTTTCGGAAACGGGTATTGCTTGTCGATATCGATCGTGACGACAGCCTGATACGCATTGCTGTCAAAGCCGATCGAGGCAACCCGGCCAACCGTCACGCCCGCGCTCTTCACCGGTGCGCGCGCCTTCAGTCCGCCAATATTGTCGAACTTGAGCTTGACCGGGTACGTTGCCTGAAACGACAACGAGCTCATGTTGCCGGCCTTCAGCGCGAGAAACAGCAACGCCACGAAACCCAACACCACGAACAGGCCGACCCAGAAGTCGAGAGCAGTCTTTTTCATCGTCATCCCAAAGTGAATCCGCCACGCTGCTCCCGCTTCCGTCGCGCGCAAACCAAGGCGCGCCCGCCGAGCGAAAACGTGCAGCGCAGTTTTAGCTGAACATCAGTGCGGTCAACAGAAAATCGAGGCCGAGCACCGCAAGCGACGCGTACACAACCGTCTTGGTCGTGGCGCGCGACACGCCTTCCGGCGTCGGCTTGGCTTCGTAGCCCTGAAACAGCGCCACAAAGGTCACCGCGAGGCCGAACACCACACTCTTGATGACCCCGGCGCCCACGTCACGCCAGACATCGACGCCGCCTTGCATCTGCGACCAGAACGCGCCGGCATCGACGCCGATCAGCAGCACACCCACCACATAACCGCCGAACACGCCGACCGCGCTGAAAATCGCCGCGAGGATCGGCATGGAAATAATGCCCGCCCACAAGCGCGGCGCGACAACGACCTTGACCGGGTCCACCGCCATCATTTCCATCGCGGTCAATTGCTCGCCCGCCTTCATCAAGCCGATTTCGGCCGTGAGCGACGTGCCGGCGCGGCCCGCAAACAGGAGCGCCGTCACCACCGGCCCGAGTTCGCGCACCAGCGAAAGCGCGACCAGCAGACCCAACGCCTGTTCGGAACCGTAACGGTTCAGCGTGTAATAGCCCTGCAAGCCGAGCACGAAGCCGACGAACAGCCCCGACACGGCGATGATCACCAGCGAATAATTACCCACGAAGTGGATCTGCTTCGTGACAAGGCGCGGCCGGCGCAGCAACGGGAAAAACTCGAGCAGCAGCCGGAAGAAGAACCGCGTGGCGTAGCCGGCCGTTCCCAGCCCGTCGAGTACCGAGCGACCAAGCGCGCTGATCATGACTGACCTCCGCCGATACCGAAATCCGCCGCGAGCGGCGTCTTGCTGGGATAGTGGAATTTGAACGGGCCGTCCGGCGCGCCGTCGATGAACTGGCGCACCGTAGCATCGGTCGACGCGCGCAGCTCAGCCGGCGTGCCTTCGGCATGCACCCCGCCATTGGCGAGAAAATAGACGTAGTCGGCAATTGCGAACGATTCCGGCACGTCGTGCGTGACCAGGATCGACGTCGCGCCAAGTGCCTGATTCAGCGCGCGAATCAGGTTCGCCGTAATGCCGAGCGAGATCGGATCGAGGCCGGCGAACGGCTCGTCGTACATCATCAGCTCAGGGTCGAGGGCAATCGCACGGGCGAGCGCCACCCGCCGCGCCATACCGCCCGAAATCTCCGACGGCGCGAGGTCGCGCGCACCGCGCAAGCCGACGGCGTTGAGCTTCATCAACACGAGGTCGCGGATCAGTTCTTCGGGAAGGTCGGTGTGCTCACGCAGCGCAAAAGCGACATTTTCGAACACCGACATGTCGGTAAACAGCGCGCCGAACTGGAACAGCATGCCCATCTTGCGACGCAGCGCGTAGAGGCCGTCGCGCGTTTGTGCGCCGATGTCCTGGCCCTGGAACAGGATCTGGCCACGTTGTGCGCGCACCAGACCGCCGATCAGGCGCAGCACTGTGGTTTTGCCGCAACCCGAGCCGCCCATAACCGCAACGACCTGGCCGCGCTTGAAGCGCAGATTCAGGTTCGACAGGACGAGCCGGTCGCCATAACCGAAGTCGACGTCGCGCAGCTCGAGTAAGGTCTCGGGGGAGGAAGACACGAAACTGACAGTCCTTTTACACGGAAGGCCGAATTATAGGGCCATCATGGAAATGCTGCCGTGAGGTGCCCTGTCCCTTTACTGAACTTGACGATTATTGCGTAAACGCATGTTGCAGCGCAGAAACAGCGACAGCCGGGTCGGCGGCTTCGGTCACGGCGCGCACCACGGCCGCGCAGCCCACGCCCGTCGCCAGCACGTCCGGCAGCACCTGCAGATCGATCCCACCGATCGCCACCAGCGGCACGACGCCGTCGAGCAGGCGGACATACCGCGCCAGACGCTTGAGGCCTTGCGGGGCGGTCGGCATGACTTTGGTGGTAGTCGGGAACACCGCGCCCAATGCAATGTAGCTTGGCCGGAAATGCAGTGCTTTCAGAATCTCGTAGAAACCGTGCGTCGACAGGCCGAGGCGGATGCCGGCGGCGGCAAGTGCCGACAGATCGGCCGTATGCACGTCTTCCTGGCCAAGGTGGACGCCGTAAGCGCCCGCTTCCAGAGCGGCTTGCCAGTGATCGTTGATGAAAACCTGGGCATCGTGCTCACGGCCCGCGGCGACACAGCGGGCGATTTCGCGCTTCAGTTCGTCGGCGGGTTCGGCCGATTTGCGGCGCAACTGGACCGTTTTCACGCCTAGGCCCACCACCCGTTCGACCCACTCCGCGGTCGGCAGCACCGGGTACAGGCCGAGCCGGTCAGGGCAACGCGCGAACGCTTGCGCCGGCGCGGCCGGCAGACCGGCGAGGCGTGGGAAGTGCGCGATATCGTCCGGAAAGGCGTCGTCCGCTTTGGTCTCGTCGCCGTCACGCCAGGCCAGCGCCAGGACCAGCGCGTCGTGTGGATCGAAGCCGCAATCCAGAAACGCCGCCAGCGCGGGAATCCAGTCTTCCGCCAGATGGCCCTCCAGACTGTATTTCTCGCCGCCCAGATGCAGCGTCGCCGCGTTCTCGGCGGCGACGATCACGCCTGCGCCCTGCACCTGCCAGCGCGCCACCTGCTCGCCATGCTGCTGCGCGTCGGCGACGATGATCAGGTCGCCGCCGTTCGGCTCGTCCGGCGCGGTCAGGCAGATGCGCCACGGCGCGTGGGTTGGCGGCCACTCGCCCAGGCGGGCGCGGATCCGCTCGGCGGCTTCGGTGAGTTCATCGGCAGGCGGCCAGAAGAGGTCGCGGCCAGTCAAAGGCAAAGTTTGCGTCATGCGGCGCTCCCGTCTTGGTGCCAGAACGGCATGCCGACCACCGGCGTGCTCGCGTGCGCGCTTTCGCGCTCGGCCATCGGCCCCGCCAGAAAGGCCTGGCGGCCCGCTTCGACGCCCAGCGCAAAGGCGCGCGCCATCGCGTCGGGGTGCGTCGCCTGCGAAACGGCAGTGTTCAGCAGCACGCCGTCGAAGCCCCACTCCATCACTTGCGCCGCGTGCGACGGCACGCCGAGGCCGGCGTCGACGATCAGCGGCACGTCGGGCAAGCGCTCGCGCAACACGCGCAGGCCGTACGGATTGATGACGCCCTTGCCGGTGCCGATCGGCGCGCCCCACGGCATCAGCGCTTCACAGCCCGCATCGAGCAGGCGGCGGCCGATCACCAGATCTTCGGTGCAATACGGGAGCACCTTGAAGCCGTCCTTGATCAGCTGCGTGGCCGCTTCGATCAGGCCGACCGGATCAGGCTGCAGCGTGTAGTCGTCGCCGATCAGTTCGAGCTTGATCCACTCGGTTTCGAAAATCTCGCGCGCCATATGCGCGGTCGTCACCGCCTCGCCGACGGTCAGGCAGCCGGCGGTATTGGGCAACAGCGGTACGCCGTGGCGCTTGAGCAGATCGAAGAAACCGGCTTCGGCGCCGCCTTCGTTCATCTGCCTGCGCAGCGCAACGGTCACCATGCCGGGCTGCGCGGCGTCGATCGAATCGGATAGCGATTGCAGCGATGGATAGCGCGAGGTGCCGAGCAGCACGCGGCTCGCGAAAGTCTGGCCGTAGAGCGTGAGCGCGTCGGCGGTTTGGGGGGCAGTCATTTGCATAATCCTGGTCTCCGGCAAGGCGTGGCGCGGGGCTTAACCGCCGGCCACGGGTTGCACGACGTCGAGCTTGTCGCCCGGCTGCAGCGCGCGCGCCGCATGCTGGGTGCGTGCGACGAAATCGCCGTTCAGCGCGACCGCGAACGGCGGACGCGCGCCGAACGCGGCGAGCGCATCGGCGACAGTCGCGCCTTCGGGCAACGACAACGGCTTCTGATTGATATGAATGTCCATGGTGTTCAAATACGGTTCAGTCGATTGGGGCAGCGGCGTCCGCCTGTTTTGCCTGCGGTTATTTCGCCGGCAGGCGCGCAACGCTCATGCCGGCTCCCGCGTGGCGTCCAGTTGAAACAGCTCGCTCCAGCGCGCGGCATTTTGCCAGTCAGCGAAAGCATCGGCATCGCCGATGCGGCCGTCGAGCAGCGCGGCGGCGAAGCGCACGGCTTCGCCGGCGACTTCGGGCACGATCATGTAGCCGTGCCGGTACAGGCCGTTCACGCGCAATGTCTGCGCGCCATCCCACAGCAAGGCCGGACGGTGGTCCGGCAAAGTCGGGCGGCACTGCGAATTCAGTTCGAGGATGCGGGCCTCGCCGAAGCCGGGATGCACGGAAAACGCCGCGCTCAGCAACTCGAGCGCCGAGCGCACGCTGACCGGCGACATGTCCTCGCCTTCCACTTCGGTCGCGCCGATCACGTAGAGATCGTCCTGCTTCGGCGCGATATACAGCGGGTAGCGCGGATGCAGCAGACGCACCGGCCGCGTCAGCTTGATACCCGGCGCATGCACGCGGGCGACTTCACCGCGGATCCCCCGCAACGTCGGCAGCACCGGCTTCGCGCCCAAACCCCGGCAGTCGATCGTGATGCGTGCGGCCGGCAGCGCATGATCGTCGACTGGCGTGTTCCAGTGCGTTTCGACACCGCGCTGGGCGAGGCCTGCCGCGAGCGCGGTCAACACCTGACGGTTATCCAGTTGGCCTTCGCGCGGCAGCAGCCAGCCCTGGTTGAAGCGGCCCGCCAATGCGGGTTCGGCAGCGCCGACCTGAGCGCCCGCCAGCGTCACGAAGCCGCCGTCGAGCAATTCAGCCGGTGCGTTCGAGCGCACCCGGCGTTCGAACAGCGGCGCTTCGGTGCGATCGGCGTGATGCCATACGACCAGCGTGCCATTGCGCTGGAAGAACACCGGTTCGGGCAATTCGGCCAGCACGCGCGGCCAGGTGTCGAGCGAACTTGCGCCCAGACGGGTGATCAGCAGTTCAGCACTGGCGGCTTCGGCGAGCGGCGCCAGCATGGCGGCGGCGACCCAGGCCGCGGATTGCGTACCTGCGGCGTCGCCGCGCTCATAGAGCGCCACGCGATGCCCTTCACCGGCGAGGCGCCACGCGACGAGACGCCCGCACAGCCCACCGCCGAGCACGGCGAAATCGGGTTGAGCTAAACGATTCATCGCGTGCGCTCCGGGTCACAACGGCAAGCAACGCTAAAACAGCCCGGCGCGCCGACACAACCGACGAAAACGCCGTGAAGAGCAAAACACATGTCTGAAGAATAGGCGGTCATCGAGTCCTTTCCGTACGGCAAAAAAACGCACGTACCCAGGACGAAACCGGCGGGTGAGGCCGGCCGGGCAATAAGCACGTCCAATGACGGACGCCGCCCGGCGGGGAATGGAAGACTGGCTGCTTCCGGAAACTTCCCGCGCCGGTATTACCCGGATCGGGTGCAAAGGGTCTCTCTCAGCCTCGCCGCCGCTGCGTGAAAATCACGCTGCCTGTGGGCAAAGCACCCCTGTTTCGTCGAAGGTCATTAGACCATAAAAGGCGCGGCGCCCGCAAACCAACGGCCTCTGCCGTCACACGCCATTGATCCGTCACTATCTTTCGATTCATCAATACGGCCGAATGCAGCGCTCTGGCACAATGCCAGGACCGGATGCCGCTGGCGCGCGGGCGACATGCTTCGCCGCCCGCGCGCCAGCGGCATCGAGGCGGGACCTCTGAGCGGAAATTAATTTTCACTTAAGGGCTTCGCGCCAGAATCGGTCGCTCACCCGGACGTGCGTTCGTCGAGCACGACGCCCGGGGCACGCACCGCAAACCCGCCGTGGGGCCGGCCCGACTTGGGGGCCGCCCGACGCGGGCCAGCACTTCACCAGGATGCTCATGACACCGAATACCGCTTCCAGCCCCGTGCTGCCGCCGGACGAAAAAGTCTCCGCATGGAGCCTGATCAAACCTTACTGGGTTTCCGAAGAACGAAAAACGGCGTGGGCGCTGCTCATCGCGATCATCGTGATGAATCTGCTCATCGTGTGGATCAACGTGCGCCTGAACCGCTGGAGCGCCGACTTCTACAACGCGCTGCAAACGAAGAACGTGCACGATTTCCCGCACCTGCTGATGGTGTTCTCGGGGCTCGCGTTCGGCTTCATCATCCTTGCCGTGTACGGCCGCTATCTACGCCAGATGCTCGGCTTCCGCTGGCGCCAGTGGCTGACCACACGTTATCTCAACGAATGGCTGCACGACAGCGCCTTCTACCGGATCGAACGCGACCGGCTCGCCGACAACCCCGACCAGCGGATCAGCGACGACCTGCAATCACTCGCCACCAGCACGCTCTCGCTGACCCTCGACCTGCTGTCCACGATCGTCACACTGGTCTCGTTCATGACGATCCTGTGGTCGCTGGCCGGTGCGCTGACCGTTTCGCTCGGCGGCATGCCGGTGCAGATTCCGGGCTATATGGTGTGGGCCGCAGCGCTGTACGCGGTAGTCGGCTCAGTGATCATCCAGAAGGTCGGCCATCCGCTCGTGTCGATCAACTACCAGGCACAGAAAGTCGAGGCGGATTTCCGTTTCGGCCTGATCCGTCTGCGTGAAAACGCCGAGCAGATCGCCTTCTACAACGGCATGGAGACCGAGAAGAAGAACACGCACTCGCTGTTCGGCCGCATCCGCGACAACTGGTGGCAGGTGATGAAGTACACCAAGCGGCTCACCTTCGTGACAGCCTTCTACGGCCAGATTGCAATCATCTTTCCGCTGGTGGTCGCCGCGCCCCGCTACTTTGCGGGTGCTTTCACGTTCGGCGTACTGATGCAGATCTCGAGCGCATTCGGTACCGTCAGCGATTCGTTTTCGTGGTTCATCAACAGTTACGGCAGCCTCGTTGAATGGCGCGCTACCGTGAACCGGTTGCGTGAATTCAAGCGCATCGTGCATGCGCCGCGTCTGAAGGAATCGGTCTCGCCCGCTACTGCGCATGGCGGCATCAATCTGCATTTCGTCGACGAAGACAAGCTCACCACCGAAGGTCTCCAGCTCGCGTTGCCGAACGGCAATCCGTTGTCACGCATCCGCGATATCGCGATCAAGCCGGGCTCGCGCTGGCTGGTGCGGGGCCCGTCCGGCTCCGGCAAGAGCACGCTGATGCGCGCGCTCGCCGGCTTGTGGCCGTTCGGCGACGGCTCGATTGACGCACCGGTCAACGCGCGCATGATGTTCATCCCGCAGGTCAGCTACATGCCGATCGGCACGCTGAAAGCCGCGCTCACCTATCCGTCTTCTGCAGATACCTACACTGACGACGAATGCCGCGAAGCGCTCATCACTTGCCGCCTGTCGGAGTACGCCGACCGCCTGCAGGAATCGGGGCACTGGACGCGCATTCTCTCGCCGGGTGAACAACAGCGCCTCGCCGGCGCCCGCGTGCTGCTGCACAAACCGGACTATCTGTTCCTCGACGAAGCAACCAGTGCGCTCGATTCGGAAAACGAAGCACGCCTCTATCACCTGTTCACCGAGCGGCTGCCGCAGGCGGCAATCGTCAGCGTCGCGCATCGCGAATCGCTGGCGGCATTCCATGACGAAACGCTCGACGTCGAACGCTCGGGCGAACCGATTGCTGCGTGAACAGCATGAACAACGCGAGCGACATGAGCAGCACCGGTGACGCGAGCAGCACGACTGGCATGAGCGGCGCCGGGCTCGATCGGGTCGTCCTGATCACCGGCGCGGGCTCCGGCATCGGCGCCGCACTGGCCCGACGCATCGCCGCGCCGCGCACCGCGTTGATGCTGCACGCCCGTGGCGCCGACGACGAAGCGCGCCAGCGTCTTGCACAGGTCGCCGCCGATTGCAGCGCGAACGGCGCGCGCTGCGCGACGGTGTTCGGCGATCTCGCCGAGCGCGGCGCCGCGGAACACGTGATCCATCGAACGCTCGCGAGCTTCGGCGCGCTTGATCAGTTGGTAGCGAACGCCGGCCACGCGCAACGGCAAACGCTCAACGCACTCGACGCGGATGTGTTCAGCGCCGCCTTCGCCGCCATGCCGGCCGCAT
Organism: Paraburkholderia aspalathi; assembly: GCF_900116445.1. Lineage (GTDB taxonomy): Bacteria > Pseudomonadota > Gammaproteobacteria > Burkholderiales > Burkholderiaceae > Paraburkholderia > Paraburkholderia aspalathi. The sequence goes on along the minus strand of NZ_FPBH01000027.1, from coordinate 58,134 downwards.
TCGCCGCGCTCGTCAAGCGTGCGACGCCTGCCCTGGAAACCTCGAAGCGAGGTCGCGTGGTCGCGCTCAGTTCGTTCGTCGCGCATCGCTATCGCGTGGAAGCGCCGTTCGCCGCAACGGCGGCGGCGAAAGCGGCGATCGAGTCACTGGCCAAAACCGCCGCCGCCGAACTTGCGCCGCATGGCGTGACGGTCAATTGCGTAGCGCCCGGCTATACCCGTAAAGATCGCGGCCCAAGTGCCGATAATGCATCGGTGTGGACCCGCGCCGCCGAAGCGACGCCGCTCGGTCACGTCGCCGAGCCTGCGGATATCGCCGCGCTGATCGCTTTCCTGCTCTCCGACGAAGCGCGTCACATCACCGGCCAGGTGATTCATATCGACGGCGGCCTCACGCTCGGCTAGGCAGCACGCCGCAACATCCGGAAATACGCGAGAACAGTTCGAAAGCATTTGCGAAGCGGGCAAGTTGTTCCGCGCTTTGAAAATCCCCTGTAGCAGCGACGATAGTCGTGCGGGCCGTACCATGCGCCGCCCGCCCCGCCCCTCACTGCTACTGGACTCTCCGCACATGTCACTCGATCGCCGCTTCTATCCTTTGACCCAGCGCGCAGCGCTTGCGCTTGGCGCAGCCCTGCTGCTCACGAGCGCCGCGTACGCTGCGCAAGCCACCCAGCCCACTGAGCCGGCGGATGTTTGCCCCGCGCTCAAACACATCGTCGACGCACCCGACTTCAAGCAGCTGCACGCGCAACCTGCCGCGCAACTGCCGGGCGTATCGGCCGTGGACGACTGCCGCGCCAACACGCACGCCTACGATTGCCACTGGCGCGCGCACTGGCAAGCCGACGGTGTCGTCAATGATCCCCTCGAAGAATTCGGCGCCGATATCGCCGCCTGCTTTCCGAACGTCGTGCACGACGTCAATACGCCGACGCGTCAGCATTTCATCGTGACCACCGAAGATCGGCGCGTAAACGTGACGGCCAGCGTGCAAGGGCAAAACGAACTGCGCCTGCGCATCACGCGCTGAGCGTGGGCCGTTTTTGCCACGCTCCGCTGCTTTTCTGCTGGGACCCGTTGTCATTTGCCGTACTTCCTCACCGCCACCAGGCACCGCATCATGACCTCTACGCCAAGCTTGCGCGCTTACGCTTTCACGCGGGCTCCAATGGCCGCGTGGGTCATGTTGCGGCGGCCGTGTGCGTGGTTCGCCGCCTCGGCCACCCTCGCCTTCGGCCTGAACGGCTGCGCGTGGACGCTGATCTCGGCGGCCGACGCCACCGGCTCCGTGATTCAGGCTGGCTACGCGATCGCGGCAAACTACTCATCGCCGACCTTCGTCAATGGTCGGCCGGCAGACGTGCATAACGTCTGCATCGAAGTGAATCAGACTGTGACAGTCGGCGATTTCGTGCCGGCGCTGCAGCTTGCGCTCGACCGGCACGGCATTCGTTCGGACGTCTACAATCCGGGCACCTCGCCCGCCGGATGCGAGGCGCGTCTCGTCTACAACGCCGCGGTCGATTACGGACGCCGTTCATTCAGCGACGAAACGATCCAGTATCTGTCGATCATCGATCTGACGCTGATTCAGCATGGCCGCATTCTCGTCACCGCGCGTTACCAGACCGGCGGCCTCAACACCGACCGCTTCTCTACCGCCTCGACCAAACTCAATGGTCTGATCGACAAGATGGTGGTCGATCAGACCCAACTGGTCCGGCAGCCGATGCAGACCATTCAGACGTCGCTGGCAAACTAGCCGCACCGTCTGCTTGCTTTCTCTTACGCGAGAAAGAATTCGAAAGCGTTTCGCGCTTTGCTCCGCTCGCGTGGATCACTAAGATGACCTGGATGAACCAATCCATTCTGGTCGTCGACGACGACCCCGTCGTACGTGAGCTCGTCAGCGAATATCTGGTGGGGCGTGGCTTCAAGGTGTCCACGCTCGAACACGGCATGGCGCTGCAGCGTAGCTTGCAGGACGAACGTCCCGCGCTGGTCGTGCTCGACATCATGATGCCGGAGCTCGACGGCATTAGCGCGCTGCGCGCATTACGCGTCGCCGGCGACGATATTCCCGTGATCCTGCTGACCGCGCGTGCCGATCCGATCGACCGCGTGATCGGCCTCGAACTCGGCGCCGACGACTATCTCGGCAAGCCATTCGAACCAAGCGAGCTGGTCGCGCGGATTCGCACGGTCCTGCGCCGCCGCGGCACGATTGCGCCGAGCGCGCCGGAGCAACGCGCGCCCTATCGTTTCGGTCGTTTCGAGGTGAACTTTCCGGCGCGCGAATTGCGCCGCGACGGTGAGCGGATTCCGCTACGTTCGAGCGAATTCGCCATGCTCAAGGTGTTCGTCACGCACTCAATGACCGTACTCACGCGCGCGCAGTTGCTGGAGAAACTGCACGGCAATAGCGAGGTGCATCGCAATCGAAGTCTTGACGTCTCGATCTGGCGTTTGCGGCGGCTGATCGAAGTGGATCCGTCCGAGCCCCGCTATGTGCAGACCGTCTGGGGACGTGGCTACGTGTTCGTACCGGACGGTGAAATCGGCGCTGCGGAACGCGACGCGCCGGCGCCGCTTGCGTGATGCTTGCCCGGCGGGCGCCCGGCGCCAGGCCTCGGACTTAAGAGAATGAATGCGGCGTGTCGCGCATCTCGCGCACACGCCGCATCGACGCTAGAACGTCAGCACACTCAGAAACATTCTCTGCAGCCAGCCCATCGTGGTGGAGTCGGACACCATCCCCGCGCCGGCCTGCTCGATGCGCGCATTCGCGACCTTGCTCGACGCGACATAATTGCCTGATTCGATATCCTTCGGATTGACGATGCCCGACAAGCGCAGACGGTCGCGGTTGCCGCTCATCGAGATCACCTTCTCGCCAGACACCACCAGATTGCCGGTTGACATCGTCCCGATCACGGTCACGGCCAATGTGCCGGTCATGCCGCTGACGTCGGTGAGACTGCCCTGTCCCTTGTATTCCGTACTGGCCGAGCCGATGTTGAACAGCCTCGCTAGCCGCGCGGCGGCGTTGGTCGACTGATCGGCGGCGGTCGCGGTGATGCTGCTCGAACGGCTCGCGGCGGCGGTCGCGCTATTGTTGCCGCTGTATGACTCCGACAGACGGATCGTCAGCACGTCGCCAATATGCTGCGCACGCGGCGTTTCGTAGAGCAGCAAGGGCGCGCCAGCCTGATAGATCGCGCCCTGCGTGTTGACGTTCAGCGGCGCCGACGCGAGCGGCGGCGACATCGGCGTTTCGACGATTGACGGCTGTTGGCCGCTCCCGCAAGCCGTGAGGCAGGCCGCCGCGCCTAGCGCGACAGTGAGACGTAGCGCAGTCATACATGCTCCTTGGCCGGATCGGCCGGGTAAAAAACGGACTTTGCAGTCGTGGTGCCGATGCTTTGTTCAACGATGCAATCTGAACCACGCATGCGCCCGCAACCAGCGTGACAGATGAGGCGTCACATCATCCCGCCTCGGCACCGCTCGCCTGCCATTGCCGTACGACCGATTTCACCCATGCGTCCGAGCCTTTCAGCAAATAGGTGAGCGTGCCGTTGCGGGTGCCCGGCAAAAAGCACAACGTGATCGAACTCACCGCGTTTTCCCACACGTAGACCGGCAGCGCGCCCGATGACGACACGCTTTGCGTCACCAGATGCGGCGTGCCATAACGGTCCGCGAGCGCCTCGCGCAGGTCTTCGGCGGTGATCTCGTCGATCACGAAGGAAATCTCGTACAGACGCAGCGCGCTCTGGCCGTCGACACGCGCAAAGCGCAGCACATGCTCCAGCGCCGGCGCGCCGTCGACGACGGCTTGCGACACCGCCCAACCATCGTCCGCACGATGCGCCCAGCGACAGGCCACCGTCAGACTCTCGCGCGATTTCAGCCGCATGCCGAGTGCGCCTGCCTGCACATCCGTCTCGCAGACGGGCACGCTGCCAATCGGCGTAGCGCGCACGGTCGAACCTGCGCGGAACTCGTCGAGCGTGATGCCGAGCGCAATGCCGCGAAATGCAAACGGCATGTCCTGCGAGCGCCGCCGTGCGTCAGCGGAACCCGCCTTCGACGCAGCGCTGGCCGCGTTCGCTTCGCGCACGACGGGCTGCGCCGCAGCGAACATCGAGAACGCGCCGCCCAGCAGCGCCAGCACGCAGGCAAACCGTTTGAGTGTCATGATTCAGTCGATCGCGGATGAACACATGTCGAACGGGGTGGCCGCGGCATGGCCGACGACCGGGACGATTTTCAGCGTAGCCGCAGTCAGCCGACACGGCAGCGCGGCGACGGCGCAGCCGCCGAGTGGCAGCAGCGCCGAGCCGAGCGTCAACCACGCAGCGACACGGATGAAACGTTCAGGAATGCTCGGGGTCGACACACGGGCCTCGGTGCGTCAGGCAGTCGTGTTGACGTGATGCCCGACCAGCCCCGTCGGCAGCGACGGGGGAGCCTCGCCAGCGGGCTCCCTGGTCTGCGGCGTGGCCAGCGAGTTGGTTGGGGCTGCAGGTTTTTCCGCTGGCGGCGTGGGCGCGAGCGAAGAAAAGCGGGTTGAGCTGAGATTGCTATGAACGGTCATGATGAGCCTCGCGTGGCGCTAGGTTTCGATTTCACGCCGCCTGCCGTGGGCCCAAGGCGTTAGGCTGTTTTCGGCATGCGGCGCAACGTACTGCATGACGAATCATCTCGCTGCGCACGTAGTGGCGATGCGCGAAGGAACGCGCGCTTTTCCACGGTTCTTACGACCCGTTGCGACCCCTTGCCGTCAGTAGCAATTGCGCACAGATTCTTTCCCGGAAGAAATTCAAGCGGTGCAAAATGGCTTCCACGCCGCGCTATGCATGGGCAAATGGGCCAACGCCTTACCGGTGCGTTGCCGGCGCGTTGCCGGATATGGCGGCCGTGAAATGTGCCGTGAGCCTTTGGTGGCGGGCCTTACGCCCGCGCCGGAGGGCACGGCGCGAGCCGGGGTAAGCATTGGTAAGAAAACAGTCGATCGCGCGCCGCGCGTGCCAGTCTAAAATTTCGTTATGAATCCACAGGTCCTTATCGTCGACGACGACCCGGTAGTGCGCGATCTGCTCTGCAAGTTTCTGCAGACGAACGGGTTCGACGCGTCAGTGCTGCACGACGGCACCCATTTGCAACGCCGGCTCGAACGTGAACGACCGTCGGTCGTCGTGCTCGACATCATGATGCCGAACACCGACGGCTTACGCGCGCTCACCGCGCTGCGTGCCGCCGGCGACGACATTCCGGTGATTTTCGTAACGGCGCGCGGTACGGTAGCCGACCGCATCGTCGGGCTTTCGCTCGGCGCGGACGACTACCTGACCAAGCCGTTCGACCCACGCGAGCTGCTCGCGCGCATCCATACGGTGTTGCGCCGGCGTGGGCCGTCCACCACGAGCGCGCCGGAAGCCCGCAAGCCGTATCGCTTTGGGCCATTCGAACTCGACTTCGCCACGCGCGCGCTGTCGCGCGACGACTCGAAGCTGCCGCTGCGCGACAGCGAGTTCGCCCTGCTAAAGATTTTCGTCAACAATCCGTACAAAGTGCTGTCGCGCGTGCTGATCCACGATCTCGTACATCGTGACAACCTCGCCTTCCGCGATCGCAGCCTCGACGTGCCGATCTGGCGCCTGCGCCGCGTGATCGAAGACGACCCGTCCAATCCCTGCTACGTGCAGACAGTGCGCGGCAAAGGCTATGTATTCGTGCCGGACGCCGACGGCACACCGTTCGCCGACGAGGCTGCCTCAAGCGCATGAGAAACCCGCTGAACACGCTGTTCGGCAGAATGGCGTTATTGTCGGCAGCGGTGTTGTTCGCAATTCAGGCCGGGTGGTTCGTACTGGTGGTGATGCAGCCGCCGCGCCACGAAATCGACGGTTTCGCACGCGGCATTCTGCTCGTGCTGCAGGCCATCAACGGTGAGCCGATGAAGGGCGCCGCGCTCGCGCCCGCCATGCGGGTGCACCTCGTGCCTACGTGGAACATGCCGTCGAGCGTCCATCTGCGCACGCCGGATCAGCGTCCGCTGGTCGAATTGAGCCGGCACTTGCGCGAGAACCTGCCGCCCGGCACGCAGATCGCCGTCGACGACCTGCGCCCGCCGCAGCTATGGGTGCTGTTCCCCGGCAAATCGAACTGGGTTGTCGTGCCGGTGGACGTGCCGCCGCGCCCGCGCTTCGTGATCGAATCCGTCTCGATGCTGGCGGCGGCGCTGATTCTGTCGCTGTTCGCGGTCTGGCAGATGCAGCGGCCGCTGTCGCGCGTGGCCGATGCCGCCCGCGCGTTCGGCTCGGGCGGCCGGCCGGAACCCGTGACCGTGCAAGGTCCGCGCGAACTGCGCGATCTGATCGGCTCCTTCAACGACATGATGCGGCGCCTGAATGAAGCCGGCGACGACCAGGCAGTGATGCTGGCCGGCGTAGCGCATGACCTGAAAGCGCCGCTCACGCGGCTCAAATTGCGTGCGAGCGTACTGGTTGCGGAAAGCGAGCGGGCCGGCCTGATACGCGACGTCGACTCGCTGACCAACATCGTCCAGCAGTTTCTGGAGTTTGCGGGTCAGTCCGCCGACACCGGACCGCCGGTCGAGGTCGACGAATTCCTGCAGGAACAGTTTTCCGCCGGCGACAGCGCCGAGACGCCGCTCTTCACGCTCGATCTACGCGCCGGTTCGTCGTTCACGCTGCCGCGCACCTTGCTCGACCGGCTGGTCACGAACCTGGTCGACAACGCGCTCGAACACGGCTCACCGCCGGTGGATATCGCCACGGCGCGCGATGACAGCCGTTGGGTCATCAGCGTGCGCGACCACGGCCCAGGCATTCCCGACGACCGTATCGCGGCGGCGATGAAACCGTTCGTGCGGCTCGACGCCGCCCGCGGAGGCGAAGGTCATTGCGGCCTGGGTCTCGCGATTGTCGCGCGCCTCGCGCACGATCGCGGCGGACGCTGCCATGTGCGCAATCACGTGCAAGGCGGGCTGGAAGTGCGGATCGAATTGCCGGTTGAGCCGGCACACGCGTAAGAATGATCGAGAAGGGTGAAGCGCCATTGAGCATGGGCACTTACGCGCCCTTACCAGATGGCCTTTTGTGATGGTTGCGGCCTTATAGTCGCCCCCGGCAACCTCGATGCCGCCCTTCTCTGTCCGCCCGCTTATTTGGGGCGGACTTTTTTTCGTTTGTACCTGCCGGTGTGGTCCACGCAATACCAGGCGCATCGGGCGCGCCAGGCGGGGCGAGCGCGGGTCAGACGACGAGGCGGTCGTGCAACGCGTCGATGGTGGCTTGAGACAGACCCAGGCCTTGTGTCAGATAGCTCGCCATCGTGCCGTAGCTCGCCTGCACCTGATCGAACCCCGCCTGCAGATAATTGTCCTGGACGGTGAACAGGGGCGACTCGCTCGCGGCGACCACGTCGCCGCTTTGCGCGCGTATCACCTCGGTCTGCGCCGCGATCGACTGAGCCAGATAGACGTTGCTCAGCAGATAGTCCTGCATGATGACGTCGAGTGGCACGTTGGCAATGCTGAGCAGGAGAGCCGAGACCCAACCGGCGCGATCCTTACCCGCATTGGAATGAAACAGTTGCGCGCCGGCGCCATTGGCGAGTCGCGTGAGAAGCTCGCCGTAGCCGACGCGCTGGGCGGCGCCGGTGACATAGGCGCGCGCCTGAGCCTCCATGAACGCGACGGCTGCAGCTGCCGTATCGAAGGTTGGCGCGACGAAGTCGCTGACACCGAGCACGTCGAGCGCTTGCGAGGTCGCGCCGGCCGGCAGGATATCCGCGGTACGCGCGATTTCACCGGGCGTGCGCAGATCGTAGACCGAGGCGATGCCGAGTTTGTTGAGCGTGATCGTGTCGGCGGCGCTCAAGGTCAGCGCGTTCGCGCGATAAAAGGCCCCGCGGCGCATCTGTTTGCCGTCAACTGTGGGATAGCCGGCAGCCGCGCCCGCCACATCGCGGAAGTTACTTACCGAGGCGAGGCGTGGCGTTTCCGGCTGATCGGCGTCCAGATTTCCGCCCCCGCAAGCCGACAGCAGCGAGCTGCCCATGCCGGAGAGCAGCAACACGCTTGCCGAGGATTTCAGGAATGCGCGGCGCGATTGATAAGCCCGCAAAGGCGTACTCGCGGAGCGACGGGATGGCGAGCAGGTTTTTGCGGTTGCGTGCATTAAGGGTGACGGGTGCGGACGTGAATAGGACTTTCCCAGCTTGAGTGCTGCCGGCGCAGTTTAACGGCGAATAATTTTTTTCGGGTTACTTCGTAGTAGTTGGTAATGAACAGCAATGAAATTTCTTACTCCATCGCCATTTTTGACCACAACTGGCCGCACAACACCTCGTCCCCTTAGAATACAAAAAACCCCCGATCAAGCCGCCGGAAGGCAAAAACTGCCTGGAGACCACAAAAAAACATGCCCTCTCTCCAATGGTTCACCGAACTGACCCAGCGCGAACGCCGCACCCTCTACGCTGGCTTCGGCGGCTACGCGGTCGACGCGTTCGACTTCATGATCTACTCATTCCTTATCCCGACGCTGATCGCAACGTGGGGCATGACCAAAAGCGAAGCCGGCATGATCGCGACCAGTTCGCTGATTTCGTCGGCGATCGGCGGCTGGCTCGCCGGCATTCTGGCTGACCGCTACGGACGCGTCCGTGTGCTCCAGTGGACCATCGCCACCTTCGCGATCTTCACCTGCCTGTCAGGCTTCACCCACTCGTTCTGGCAACTGCTCACCACCCGCACGCTGCAAGGCATCGGCTTCGGCGGCGAATGGTCGGTCGTGACGATCATGATGGCTGAAACCATCCGTTCACCTCAACATCGCGCGAAAGCCGTCGGCACCGTGCAGAGCAGCTGGTCCGTCGGCTGGGCCGCGGCGGCCATCATCTATTGGGCGTTCTTCGCGCTGCTGCCGGAACAGGTCGCATGGCGCGCCTGCTTCTGGATCGGCCTGCTGCCCGCGCTGTGGATCTTCTACATTCGCCGCAATGTCAGCGATCCTGACATCTTTCTCGAAACACGCCGCGCGCGCGACAGCGGTTTCGATACCTCGCACTTCCTGCAGATCTTCTCCTTCCCTCACCTCAAAACCACCCTGCTGGGCAGCGCGCTGTGCACCGGCATGCTCGGCGGCTACTACGCGATCACCACCTGGCTGCCGACCTATCTGAAGACCGTGCGCCATCTGTCGGTCTTCAACACCAGCGGCTATCTGATCGTGCTGATCGTCGGCTCGTTCACCGGCTATATCGTCGGTGCGATTCTGTGCGACAAGATCGGCCGGCGCGCGTCGTTCGTGCTGTTCGCAATCGGCTCGTTCGTGCTCGGCATGGTCTACACGATGCTGCCGATCACCGACGGCATGATGCTTGCGTTGGGCTTCCCGCTCGGCATCGTCGTGCAGGGGATTTTCGCGGGCGTCGGCGCATATTTGTCGGAACTCTATCCGAATGCGATCCGCGGCTCGGGACAAGGCTTCTGCTACAACCTGGGCCGCGGTCTCGGCTCGTTCTTTCCGATCCTGGTGGGTACACTGTCGCAAACCATGACGCTTGTTAAGGCGATGGGAATCGTCGCCGGTTCGGGCTATCTGCTGGTGATCGTCGCCGCCGTGTGTCTGCCGGAAACCAAGGGCAAGGTGCTCGGCGCGACCAACCCTACCGCCTGAAATCGCTGTACACAACCATGAAAACGATTGTTCTGGGCGGCGGCGTCATTGGCGTCGCCACCGCGTTTTATCTGCGCCAGCAAGGCTGCGACGTCACCGTGATCGAGCGCGAGCCGGACGTCGCGCTCTCCACCAGCTTCGGCAACGCCGGCGTGATCGCGCCGGGCTATGTCACGCCGTGGGCTGCGCCCGGCATGCCGACGAAGATTCTCAAGTATCTGTTCGAGCCGGCCTCACCGCTGATTTTCCGCCCTACCGTGGATCCGGCTCAATGGCGTTGGATCGCGCGCTGGCTGCGTGAATGCGACCTCGAACGGTTTCGCGTCAACAAGCAGCGCATGCAGCGCATCGCTTATTACAGCCGCGAGTGCCTGCACGAATTCCGTGGCCGTCATCCGTTCGACTATGGCCGCAGCCAGGGCTATCTGCAATTGTTCCGCAGCGAATACGACGTCGAACTCGCGCAACCGGCGTTGGCGGTCCTGCGCGACGCGGGCATCGCGCATCGTGAAGTCAGTGCAGCGCAGTGCGTCGAGATCGAACCGGGCTTGCGCTGGGCGCGTCAGACTCCGCTCTCAGGCCTCTATCTCCCCGACGACGAAGCCGGTGATTGCGCCCGCTTCACCCGCGAATTGCGGGCGATCTGCGAGCGCAACGGCGTGCAGTTTCGCTTCGACACACGGGTAAGTTCGCTCGACGTGCGAGGCGGTACGGTGCGCGCGGTGCATCTCGAGAGCGAACGCGGCAGCGAGACATTGCAGGCGGATGCGGTCGTGGTGGCGCTGGGCGTCGACAGTGCGGCGCTGCTCGCGCCGCTCGGTGTGAAGGTGCCGCTCTACCCGGTCAAAGGCTACTCGGCGACGCTGCCGGTCACCGACGATGAAAAGGCCCCGCATGCGGCGCTGATGGACGAGTCGCTGAAGACGGCGATCACGCGCTTCGGCAACAACCTGCGCGTGGCCGGCACCGCGGAGCTCGGCAATCGCCAGACGACTCTGCGCGAGCAGGCCTTGCAGACGCTGATGAAAGTGCTCAAGGACTGGTTTCCGCACGCGGCTAACCCGACCTCTGCACACTTCTGGGTGGGCCGCCGGCCGATGACGCCCGATGGCGCGCCGCTGCTCGGCCCGTCCGGCGTAGACAATCTGTGGCTGAATCTCGGGCACGGCTCAACGGGCTGGGCGATGTCGATGGGCTCGGGCCGGGTGGTCGCGGATCTGATTACGCAGCGCACGCCGGAAATCGATCTGGACGGGCTGACGTTGGCGCGCTATCGGAAGTAGCAATAAAAAGCCGGGTCACCCTCTCAGGTGCCCGGCTTTGTTTTTACCGCTTTATCGTCTCCACCACATCCTGCAAGTAGTGGCTGGTTTCCGCGTTGAAGAGCGAAAACCGGCCGGAGACGTTACGTTAGCGCGGCAGTTCCGAATGACCCATCAGGAACGCATCGACCGAACGTGCGCACTGACGGCCTTCGCGGATCGCCCACACCACCAGCGACTGGCCACGACGCATATCGCCCGCGGTGAAGACCTTGTCCACCGACGTGTAATACGCCTTGTCGCCCTCAGTCGAAGCGCGCACGTTGCCACGGTTGTCCTTGTCGACGCCGAACGCTTCGAGCACCGGCGACACCGGTTGCGTGAAGCCCATGGCCAGCAGCACCAGGTCGGCCTTCATTTCGAATTCCGAGTTCGGCACTTCCTGCATCTTGCCGTCCTTCCATTCGACGCGCGCCGCGATCAGCTTCTCGACCTTGCCGTTCTTGCCTTCGAGGCGCTTGGTAGCCACCGCCCAATCGCGCGAGCAACCTTCGTCATGCGACGACGACGTGCGCAGCTTGATCGGCCAGTACGGCCACACGAGCGGCTTGTTCTCTTCTTCCGGCGGTTGCGGCAGCAGTTCGAATTGCGTGACGCTCTTCGCGCCATGACGGTTCGACGTACCGACGCAGTCCGAACCCGTATCGCCGCCACCGATCACGACCACATGCTTGCCCTTGGCGAGCAACTGGTTCGCGACCTTGTCGCCGGCGTTGACCTTGTTCTGCTGCGGCAGGAATTCCATCGCGTAATGGATGCCTTCCAGCTCGCGGCCCGGCACCGGCAGATCCCGCGGCGTTTCCGAACCGCCGGCGATCACGACCGCGTCGAACTGTTCTTTCAGTTCGGCCGGCGTGATGGTTTCCTTCGCGGTGTTACCGATATGCGTCGGCAGCGAATCCGCCTTGCCGACGAATACGTTAGCGCGGAACGTCACGCCTTCGGCTTCCATCTGGCGCATGCGGCGGTCGATCAGCCACTTCTCCAGCTTGAAGTCAGGAATGCCGTAACGCAGCAAGCCACCGATGCGGTCGTTCTTTTCGAACACGGTGACATCGTGCCCCGCGCGCGCGAGTTGTTGCGCGACGGCCAAACCGGCGGGGCCTGATCCGACCACAGCGACCTTCTTGCCCGTCTTGTGCTTCGGCGGCAGCGGTGCGACCCAACCTTCGGCCCACGCTTTGTCGATGATCGCGTGTTCGATCGACTTGATGCCGACCGCGTCGTCGTTGATGCCGAGCGTGCACGCCGCTTCGCACGGCGCCGGGCAGATTCGGCCCGTGAACTCGGGGAAGTTGTTCGTGGAGTGCAGCACTTCGATCGCGGTCTTCCAGTCCTGATGGAACACCAGGTCGTTGAAGTCCGGGATGATGTTGTTCACCGGGCAGCCGTTGTTGCAGAACGGAATGCCGCAGTCCATGCAACGTGCGCCTTGAATCTTGGCTTCGTCGTCAGTCAGTGCCGCGACGAATTCCTTGTAGTGCTTCACACGCGTGAGCGGAGCTTCGTACGCCTCGTGGCGGCGCTCGAACTCGAGAAAACCGGTTGCCTTGCCCATGTGGTTCTCTTCTCTATCTGTATCAGGTGAGGTGATCTACACCCGCCGCGCGTCGAACAATCGAATCGTCGAGCGGCGGGTACGGCTAAGTTTGACGTCTGCGGGTCGAGCCGCGGGCGGGTCAGTTAAGCAGCGAGGACTTCCTTGTTCGCCTTCTTCGCTGCCATTTCGCCCAGTGCGCGCTTGTATTCGGTCGGGAACACCTTCACGAACTGACGGCGCGACGCATCCCAGTTTTCCAGCAACGCTTTCGCACGCGGCGAACCCGTGAACTGGAAGTGACGTTCGATGAGACCCTTGAGCAGGGCTTCGTCGGTTGCGCCGCTGTGCCACAAGCCCTTGTCGACCGTGCGTTCCTGTTCCGCCTGTTGCAGAACCGGATCGAGCGCGACCATCGACTTGTTGCACTTGCCCGCGAACGTGTTGTCCGGGTCGTACACGTAAGCGATGCCACCCGACATACCGGCCGCGAAGTTACGGCCTGTTTCGCCGAGCACGATCACCGTGCCGCCCGTCATATATTCGCAACCATGGTCGCCCGTGCCTTCGACAACCGCCGTTGCGCCCGAGTTACGCACGCAGAAACGCTCGCCCGCGACGCCGCGGAAGAACGATTCGCCTTCGATCGCGCCGTACATCACCGTGTTGCCGCAGATGATGTTTTCTTCGGACTTGCCGCGGAAATCGTTGGTCGGGCGGATGATGATGCGGCCGCCCGAGAGGCCCTTGCCGACGTAGTCGTTGCCGTCGCCGACCAGATCCAGCGTCACGCCTCTCGCGAGGAACGCGCCGAAACTCTGGCCTGCGGTGCCCTTCAACTGGATGTGAATCGTGTCGTCAGGCAGGCCGTCGTGGCCGTACTTCTTCGCGATCGTGCCGGACAACATCGCGCCGACCGTACGGTTCACGTTGCGCACCGGCTGGATGAACGAGACGTGCTCGCCCTTCTCTATCGCGGCCTTCGCCTTCTCGATCAGCACGTGATCCAGTGCGCGGTCGAGACCGTGGTCCTGCACGTCGACGTGCTTGCGTGCGACATCAGCCGAAACCTGCGGCTGATAGAACACGCGCGAGAAGTCGAGACCCTTCGCCTTCCAGTGTTCGACGCCCTTCTTCATATCGAGCAGCTCGGCGTGACCGATCAGGTCCTCGAACTTGCGGATGCCCAGTTGCGCCATGATTTCGCGCGCTTCTTCCGCAACGAAGAAGAAGAAGTTGACGACGTGTTCCGGCTGGCCCTGGAACTTCGCACGCAGCACTGGATCTTGCGTCGCGACGCCGACCGGGCAGGTGTTCAGGTGGCACTTGCGCATCATGATGCAGCCTTCGACGACGAGCGGCGCCGTCGCGAAGCCGAATTCGTCCGCGCCGAGCAGCGCGCCGATCACGACGTCGCGGCCGGTCTTCATCTGACCGTCGGCCTGCACGCGGATACGGCCGCGCAGCTGGTTCAGCACCAGCGTTTGCTGCGTTTCGGCCAAACCCAGTTCCCACGGCGTACCGGCATGCTTCACCGACGACAGCGGCGACGCGCCCGTACCGCCATCGTGGCCGGCGATCACGACGTGATCGGCCTTCGCCTTGGCGACACCGGCAGCAACCGTACCGACGCCCGACTCCGACACCAGCTTCACCGACACGCTGGCCGCCGAGTTGGCGTTCTTCAGGTCGTGAATCAGCTGCGCCAGATCTTCGATCGAGTAAATGTCGTGGTGCGGCGGCGGCGAAATCAGGCCAACGCCCGGCACCGAATAACGCAGCTTGCCGATGTATTCCGACACCTTGTGACCCGGCAGCTGACCGCCTTCGCCAGGCTTTGCGCCTTGCGCCATCTTGATCTGGATCTGATCGGCCGACGCGAGGTATTCCGCCGTCACGCCGAAACGGCCCGACGCCACCTGCTTGATCTTCGAGCGCAGCGAATCGCCGTCCTTCAGCGGAATGTCGACGATCACTTCGTCGCCGATCACCGACTTCATGGTGTCGCCGTTCTTGATCGGAATGCCGCGCAGTTCGTTGCGATAACGGTTCACGTCCTCGCCGCCTTCGCCGGTGTTCGACTTGCCGCCGATGCGGTTCATCGCGACGGCCAGCGTGGCGTGGGCTTCCGTGCTGATCGAGCCCAGCGACATGGCGCCGGTGGCGAAACGCTTGACGATGTCCTTCGCCGATTCCACTTCGTCGAGCGGGATCGCCTTGGTCGGATCGAACTTGAATTCGAACAGGCCGCGGAACGTCATGTGGCGCTTGGTCTGATCGTTGATCAGATGCGCGTATTCCTTGTACGTCTGGTACGAGTTGCTGCGCGCCGAGTGTTGCAGCTTGGCGATCGCATCCGGCGTCCACATGTGTTCTTCGCCGCGCACGCGATAGGCGTACTCGCCACCCGCGTCGAGCATGTTCGCGAGCACCGGGTTGTCGCCGAACGCATCGCGATGCAGACGGATCGCTTCTTCCGCGACGTCGAACAGGCCGATGCCGCCGACCTTCGACGAGGTGCCGTTGAAATACTTCGACACCAGGCCTTCAGACAGACCGACCGCTTCGAAAATCTGCGCGCCGGTGTAGGACATGTAGGTCGAAATGCCCATCTTGGACATGACCTTCATCAGACCCTTGCCGACTGCCTTGGTGAAGTTATAGACCGCCTTCTCCGCCGACAGGTCGCCCTTCAGGCCCACAGCCATCTGGCTGAGCGTTTCCATCGCGAGGTACGGGTGCACGGCTTCCGCGCCGTAGCCCGCAAGCAGCGCGAAGTGGTGCGTTTCACGCGCCGAGCCGGTTTCAACGACGAGGCCCGCGCTCGTGCGCAGACCGTGCTGGACGAGGTGCGTATGGATCGCGGCGGTGGCCAGCAATGCCGGGATCGCGACGTTGTCGCGGTCGGTCTTGCGGTCCGACACGATCAGCATGTTGTAGCCGGACTTGACCGCGTCCACGGCTTCCGCGCACAGCGATGCCAAACGCGCTTCGATACCTTCCTTGCCCCAGGCCACCGGATAGCAGATGTTCAGTTCGTAGGAGCTGAACTTGCCGCCCGTGTACTGATCGATCGCGCGGATCTTGGCGATGTCCTTGAAGTCGAGCACCGGCTGCGACACTTCGAGACGCATCGGCGGGTTGATGTTGTTGGTGTCCAGCAGGTTCGGCTTCGGACCGACGAACGACACCAGCGACATCACCATGTTTTCACGGATCGGGTCGATCGGCGGGTTCGTGACTTGCGCGAACAACTGCTTGAAGTAGTGATAGAGCGTCTTGTTCTTGTTGGACATGACGGCCAGCGGCGAGTCGTTGCCCATCGAACCGACAGCTTCTTCGCCGGCTTGCGCCATCGGCGCCATCAGGAACTTGAGGTCTTCCTGCGTGTAGCCGAACGCCTGCTGGCGATCCAGCAAAGCAGCGGCTTCGCGGCGTTCCGTCGCGACGTCTTCGGCCTTCGCCTCGATTTCGTCGAGCTTGATGCGCACGGCGTCGATCCAGCTCTTGTACGGCTTGGCGTTCGCGAGGTTGTCCTTCAATTCCTTGTCGTCGATGATGCGGCCGTGTTCCATGTCGATCAGGAACATCTTGCCAGGCTGCAGACGCCACTTCTTGACGATCTTCGACTCGGGGATAGGCAACGTGCCCGCTTCCGACGCCATGATGACCAGGTCGTCGTCAGTAACGATGTAGCGCGCCGGACGCAGACCGTTACGGTCAAGCGTGGCGCCGATCTGACGGCCGTCGGTGAAGGCGATCGCGGCGGGGCCGTCCCACGGCTCCATCATCGCGGCGTGGTATTCGTAGAACGCACGGCGGTTGTCGTCCATCAGCGTGTGCTGTTCCCACGCTTCCGGGATCATCATCATGACCGCGTGGACGAGCGGGTAGCCGGCCATGACCAGCAGTTCGAGACAGTTGTCGAACGAGGCGGTATCCGATTGGCCCGGGTAGATCAGCGGCCACAGCTTGGGCAGATCGTCGCCGAGCACGTGCGACGCGATCGCGCCGGTACGGGCGTTCAGCCAGTTGACGTTGCCCTTCACCGTGTTGATTTCGCCGTTGTGGGCGATCATGCGGTACGGGTGAGCCAGTTCCCACGCCGGGAACGTGTTGGTCGAGAAGCGTTGGTGCACCAGCGCCAGCGCCGACACCGTGCGCTCGTCCTGCAGGTCGCGGTAATACACGCCGACCTGGCCGGCCAGCAGCAGCCCCTTATAGACGACCGTGCGCGCCGAGCACGACGGCACGAAGTATTCCTTGCCGTGCTTGAGCTTGAGCGCCTGGATGCGGTGGCTCGCTGTCTTGCGGATCACGTACAGCTTCCGCTCGAGCGCGTCGGTCACCATGATGTCCTTGCCGCGGCCGATGAAGATCTGGCGGATCAGCGGCTCGCTCGCCTTGACGGTGGGCGAAATCGGCATGGTGTGGTCGACCGGCACGTCGCGCCAGCCCAGCACGACCTGGCCTTCAGCCTTCACCGTGCGTTCCAGCTCCTGTTCGCAGGCGAGACGCGATGCATGTTCCTTCGGCAGGAACACCATGCCCACGCCGTACTCGCCGTTCGGCGGGAGCACGACGCCCTGCTTGGCCATTTCCTCACGGTAGAAACCGTCCGGAATCTGGATCAGGATGCCCGCGCCGTCGCCCATCAGCGGATCGGCGCCGACGGCGCCCCGGTGGTCGAGGTTCTCGAGAATCTTCAGGCCTTGCTCGATGATCTCGTGGCTTTTCTTGCCCTTAATGTGAGCGACGAAGCCGACGCCGCAGGCGTCATGTTCGTTTTGCGGGTCGTACAGACCTTGCGCGGCGGGAACCGGGTGAGTCGGTTGCTGGTGGTCGTTCATGGGGACACCGTCTGTGAGGGGCCGGACAGGCCGTTAAAACCGTTTTTCTATTGCCGCAGTGCGTAGCGCAACCACGTCGGCGACTCAGTACGCTTGAATGCTACGCGTGCCAAAAAGTGCCGGAATTCGGAATATACGCGACGAATCAACGGAATAGCAAATAAAACGTGATGTTTGAACCCCAATTATCAAGTTGGTGCATTGCGGCTATTTTTTATTGGTGCCACATCAAAAAGGTGCAAAAGAAAACGGCATGCGAAGATGCCGTTTCGGGTGCAGCCCTTTGATATGGAACGTTTTATTGCGTCTGTGGTGTCTCGCGGACCTTGCGCGGCCGGCCGCGCGGCAGCGGCGAAACACGCCGGTTGGCGGCCCGCGCCGCCCATTCGCGATAGGTGTCGCTGCCCAGAACCCAACCTTTCAGGGTGGCCTGCTGAAGCTGACTGGCTTCGCGTTCGTCGAGCGGCTGCTCGCACAACTCGCGGTAAGCGCGCTGTCGTTCGAAAGGCGTGTTGCCGAGCGACCAGTACAACGGGTGGTCGGTAATCAGGCTGTCGAGCGTGAGGCCGATGTGATGCCGGTAGCTCGACCAGCGGTAGTCCTCGGGCGCGCTCACCAGCCCGGCTCGCACCGGCGACATCTCGACCACGCGGCTCGCCAGCAGGAAATACCGCTCACCTTCAATGACCGTGGCACGGTAGCGGCCCTCCCACAGGGTGCCGCGGCGCGCGTAACGCCGGTTGAAGTGCGCAACGTAGCGGCGCCCCACCGCCTGCATCGCCTTCGGCAGGCTCGACTCCTCAGTGGGCGTGACGAGCAGTTGGACAGAGCCAGGCATCAACGCATACGCGTGGATGGACAAGTGATGGTCGCGTGAAGCCGCTTTTAAACAGTCGATGAAAAGCTCGTAGTCCTGGTCGTCGACGAATGCGGGCTGCTGATCGAGTCCACGGAGGATGACGTGCTGCGGCTGGTCAGGGACATAGAGACGTGCAAGCCGTGCCATGCTGGAGTATCCAATAGTCGCGTTGGTACATACCCGAAGGTCCGAAGAACCGCGCGCGCCCGGGGTTCGGCGCAGCACGGCTAAGCCAGAAACCACGCGGAGCCTAGGGAGAAAGCTCTAACCGCCGCGTATGGTTTGTTTCAAACGTTGTAGTCATAATGAGCGGGCCTTTTTTGGAGGAGCACATATGAAATTAAAACAGGCCGTAACGGGGATCGCGGCGCTAGCCTGCATGACAACGGCAGCGCACGCGCAATCGGCCGGAAGCTTTTACGTCACATCAGGCTGGTTCCATCTTGCGCCTCAATCGAGCAGCGACCCGTTGAAAGTGACAAGCATTGGCGGCAGCCCGACCAACATCACCGAAGCCAACACCGGCGCATCACTCAGTTCAGCCGACACTCTTGGCTTCGCCGCCGGCTACTTCATCACAGATCACATCGCGACCGAGTTCGTGATCGGCGTCCCACCTTCGTTCGACCTTGAAGGCTCGGGCAGCCTCGCCCAATTCGGCAAGCTGGGTCAGGCGAAACAGTGGAGCCCGACTCTGCTGTTCAAGTACTACTTCAACGCCCCGACCGCCACCTTCCGCCCGTATCTCGGCATCGGTGTAAGCCGCATCTGGTTCACCGACGAAAAGATCACCAACGGCGCATTCGAGGCAAACGTTCTGCATGGTCCGACCAGCGTCTCTACGGATAGTTCGTGGGAGCCGGTGTTTAATGCGGGTTTCACCTATGCGTTCAACCAGCACTGGTTCGCGGGCGTCTCGGTCTCGTACCTGCCGCTCAGCACGACCGCCAAGCTCAGCACCGCCGCAAACACGCCGGTCGGCACGCTGAATGTGCAATCGCAAACCAAGATCAAGCTGAACCCGATCGTTACCTACGTCAACATCGGTTACCGTTTCTAACGCGTCACGAAATTGGGGCCGTTTAGTTAGGGTAGTCGAATTTTCGCGGCTTGGACAACGCTGTCATCATCCAATGACGGCGTTTTTCATTTGGTGCGCGTGGAAGGGCTGTTCGCGGTGTGTGTGGCGATCATCCAGCGGGGCAAGTGCGAGCGTGCGTTTGTAAATTTGACCAGCAAGCGGGCCGGCTCGTGCAATATCTGCGTAGGAATCGCGGCCCGCGCCACGGTGCGTAGGGGCTTGGGGTTTGGCATCGAAGTTGCGCTCTCGAAGTGTTTCCCGCGTGGCGACGTGTATCTCTATGCCAGCGTGGGACCTTTTTCATCCTCATCTCATCGACGGAGCGACCATGACAACACTTCCGAACACGCGAGACGCCCTCGGCGAATCCTGGACCACCACCAGCCGCCGTGCGCGGCGTATAGCTCGCCATAGCCGCCACGCGGCCGAAGATATCGCAGGTGAACTGCGCACGCTGATGTCGGAACTCGAATCCACCCTGGCGGACGGCACCCAGGCGGATGCAGTGGCGCTGCGCAGCAAACTGCGCAAGCAGCTCGACACCGCTCGCGAGCGCCTGAACGACACCCGCGAAGCCATGCGCGAACGCGCTGAAGTGGCGATCGCCGACGCCGACGACTACGTGCACGAAAACCCCTGGCAGACGATTGCGATCGTCGGCGGCGTTGCGCTGATCGCGGGTGCGCTGTTCGCATCGCGGGTGCGCTAGGCGGGTTTTTGCAACGAGCAGCGAGACGGGCCGCCATCGCGGCGGCCTTTTTGCGCCGACGCCCGTCGGTGCAGGCCCGTTTAGTTGTCGTCGATTACGAACAGCCGTTGATACTCCTTCACCGCGTATCGATCCGTCATGCCTGCGATGTAATGGGCGATCAGGCGCGGTTGCTGCGACGCGTCCGTTGATTGATAACCGGGTGGCAATAGCCGCGAATCTTCGGTGAACGCATCGAACAAACCGGCCACCACGCGGCGGGCCTTATTGGCCATGCGCATCACGCGATAGTGGCGGTACAGATTTTTGAACAGGAAACGCTTGAGCACCGCCGCCTGCGCGGAGATTGCTTCGCTATGCGCGACCAGCGGCGGTGCGGCGCGCACTGCGTCCAGCGAAGCCGGCGCATGCTTTGCAAGATTGAGCGAGGTCGTATCGATCAGGTCGACGATCAACGTATTGATGATGCGGCGCACCGTCTCGTGAATCAGCCGGCGCCCTTCGATCTGCGGAAAGTCGCCGCGCGCCGCCACGTAGTGCGTCTGCCATAACTCCACTTCGGCAAGCTGCTCCACCGTGAGCAAGCCCGAGCGCAAGCCGTCGTCGACGTCGTGGTTGTTGTACGCGATCTCATCGGCGACATTGGCGATCTGCGCTTCGATGGAAGGCTGCCGCCCCTCCAGAAAGCGCTCGCCGAGCGCGCCGAGGCGCCGCGCATTCTCGCGCGAGCAGTGCTTGAGAATGCCTTCCCGCGTTTCGAAGCACAGATTCAGGCCGTTGAACGCGCCGTAGTGCTCCTCCAGATCGTCGACCACCGCGAGGCTTTGCAGATTGTGTTCGAAGCCGCCATGCTCGCGCATACATTCGTTCAGCGCGTCCTGGCCCGCATGGCCGAACGGTGTATGACCGAGATCGTGCGCAAGCGAAATGGCTTCAACGAGGTCTTCGTTGACGCGCAGATTGCGAGCCACGGAACGGGCAATCTGCGCGACTTCCAGGCTATGGGTGAGTCGCGTGCGAAACAGATCGCCCTCGTGATTCACGAATACCTGGGTTTTGTATTCGAGCCGGCGGAACGCCGTCGAATGGACAATGCGGTCGCGATCGCGCTGGAATTCGGTGCGCGCGCTGGGCGCGGCTTCGGGATAGCGGCGTCCGCGCGATTGAGCAGAACGTGCCGCATACGGCGCGAGGTGCGCTTCGAGTGCTTCCTGCGACGGCACGCCGCTCACGGGCGTGCCTGCCGGGTCATGCTTTACATCGTCGCTGCGCCTGTCAGTCACCGGATTCTCCGAAACATGGGCGGCGCCTCGTGACGCTCGTGCGTGCTGCCTTGCTGCGAAGCCTCTGCCAGATCGGTCTAGACGGCGGCGGCCAGCGTGGCGTGCACCTCGGCGTCGGGCGCCTGGGTGATCAGCGTCTCACCGAAACGCTTCAGCAAAATGAATTTGATCGCGCCGGCTTCAGCCTTCTTGTCGACCCGCATGAGGTCGACATAACGCGACTCGCCGAGCGCAGGCGCCCGGGTGGGCAGATGCGCGGCAACGATCACGTCGACGAGACGCTTGCGCGCCGCTTCGTCGAGATAACCCATGCGCACGGACAGGTCCGCCGCCATCACCATCCCGCAGCCCACCGCCTCGCCGTGCAGCCATTCGCCGTAGCCGAGTCCGGCTTCGATCGCATGGCCGAAGGTGTGGCCGAAATTGAGGATCGCGCGCAGCCCGCCTTCGCGCTCGTCCTGCGCCACGACTGACGCCTTGATCTCACACGAGCGCTTGACCGCCAAGGCCAGCACTTCGGGCTCGCAGCGATTGAGCGCTTCGACGTTCGCCTCGATCCAGCTGAAGAAACCGGCGTCGGCAATCGCGCCGGTCTTGATCACTTCCGCGACGCCCGCCGCCAGTTCACGCGCCGGCAGCGTGCGCAGCGCGCCGATGTCGGCGATCACGGCCTGCGGCTGGTAGAACGCGCCGATCATGTTCTTGCCAAGCGGATGGTTGATGCCAGTCTTGCCGCCCACCGACGAATCCACCTGCGATAGCAACGTAGTCGGTACCTGAATGAACGGCACACCGCGCATGTAGCACGCTGCGGCAAACCCCGTCATGTCGCCGATCACGCCGCCGCCCAAGGCAATCAGCGTGGTCTTGCGATCGGCGCGCGAGCCCAGCAGCGCGTCGAAAATCAGGTTCAGGGTTTCGAGGTTCTTGTACGCTTCGCCGTCCGGCAAAACGACCGTGGAGACCTGCTTGCCGAGCGGCGCCAGCGCGGCGCGCAGCTTGTCGCCGTAAAGCGGGTCGACCGAGGTGTTCGTGACGATGGTGACCGAACTGCCGGTGATATGCGGCGCGAACAATGCGGTCTGGCCGATCAGTTCAGCACCGATATGGATGGGGTAGGCGCGCTCGCCCAGTTCGACATTGACGGTAATCATACGGTCCATTATGACGCAGGATGTTTGGCGACGCCGGCCATCTCGAGCTGCATCAGAACCATGTTGACGAGTCCGTTGACCGAAGGCCGGCCAGTTTCGATCACGAAGTGCGCGCATTCCCGGTATAGCGGATCGCGTACTTCGTAGAGCGCCTCGAGGCGCGCTTTGGGGTCTTCAGTCTGCAAAAGCGGGCGATTCTTGTCGCGTCGGGTGCGCAGCCACAGATCGTGCGGATTGGCGCGCAAATAGATCACCACACCCCGATTTTGCAGCGCTTCGCGGTTTTCCGGCCGCAGCACCGCGCCGCCGCCCGTGGCCAGCACGATATTGTCGCGCCCGGTCAGGTCGGAAATCACGTGCGCTTCGCGATCGCGAAAGCCCGCTTCGCCTTCCAGCTCGAAGATCACCGGGATGCGCGCGCCCGTACGCGCCTCGATTTCATGGTCGGAATCGAAGAACGGGCGATCGAGACGGCGCGCAATGGCCCGGCCCACGGTGGTTTTGCCTGCCCCCATGAGCCCTACAAAAAATACATTGGCGTGTGCGTCCCGCGCTTGCAACGGTGTCCCTCTGGCTAATCCGGTATGGTTCGTGCCGCAGCTTACTGGCAAAGCGGCTGCCTTGTCGAGCCTGCAGGCCGCCGCTGGAGAGCGGCGGCAGCGTGCCCCTAATTTGTCTGAACGACGCGCGGCGTGATGAAAACTGCCAGTTCACTGCGCTGGTCCCGATGGGCCCGATGGCGGAAAAGCGCGCCTAAAACCGGTATTTTGCCCAGGAGCGGCACCCGCGTCACATCGTCCCGGTTGTCGGTCGCGTAAATTCCGCCGATCGACACCGTACCACCATCTTCGACTTCGACGCGCGTTTGCACGTGTTTGGTATTAATCGCGGGCCCGGCGTCGGTCTGCTCGCCGACGCTGTCTTTGGCGACGTCGAGGTCCAGCACCACTCTACCGTCCGGCATGATTTGCGGCTCGACCTCCAGTTTGAGCGTAGCGCGGCGAAACTGCACGCCCGACACGCCCTGCCCCACTTTCGCCTGATAGGGCAGCTCGGTGCCCTGCTCGACGACCGCTTTCATCCGGTCCGCCGTCACCACCCGGGGGCTCGAGACGATTTCGCCGCGGCCTTCGGCCTCCAGCGCGCTCAGCTCGATGTTCAGGAGCCGCGTCGCGCCGGCTGCGAACAAGGTCAGCCCGGCAGTGGCGGCATCGAAACCGGAAATCGGACGCGCTGACAGATCGTACACGGTGCCGTCCGCGCCGCCGGTCAGGCCTCGGGCGGTGCCGTCGGCGCTAGTGGCCGCCATGGAGAGCCGCACGCCGAGATTGCGCGAAAAACCGTGCTCTCCCTCGACGATGCGCGCTTCGATCAACACCTGCCGGGTCGGCCGGTCGACGGAAGCAAGCAGCGCCGTGATTTGCGCGAGGCGTCCTTCGAGATCGGTGACGAACAGCAGATTGGTGCGCGGATCGGCCGTCGCGGCGCCGCGTTTGGACAGCACGCGCTGGTTACCGGCGCCGGTCAGCAGGCGCCGCACGTCTTCGGCCCGCGCGTAGTGCAGCTCGAACGTGCGGCTTGCGAGCGGTTCGAGATCGGCGGCTCTCGCGTGCGCTTCGAAACGCTGCCGTTCGCGCGCGGCCAGCTCCGCGATCGGCGCGACCCAGATCACGTTGCCGTGGCGCTCCATGGCGAGCCCGTTGACGTCGAGCAAGGTATCGAATGCAGTGCGCCACGGGACCTTGTCGAGTCGTAGTGTGACGGCGCCACGCACTCTCTCGCTCGCGACGATGTTCAGGCCGGTGAACTGGGCGAACGCGTTAAGCACCGCGCCGAGTTCCGCGCGCTGGAAGTTGAGCGAGATCGGTTTGTCGTCGGCGGCGAGTTTGGCGTCGTCGGGGGTCTTCGGTGCGTTGCTCAGGCGCGCAAGCGGAGGCAACGGCACCGGCGGCCCTTCGAGCGCCGAGGTTCCCTTGGCGTCGTTGTGCGCCGACATCGCGGATTGCCTCCGTAGTGGCACCGAACCGTCTGCGTCGTCGGCAAGGTCGTCAGCGCGTCCGATGTCAGCGGGTGCCGTCCCTCGCGATACGCCAGAGTCGGCGACGGAATTGTCGCGGAACGGGTTGGGTACTTCGGCAGCGATGCCGCGCGGTAAGGGCGGTACATCGTATCGGGCTTCGGGCGCCGTAATGGCGTCGTCGAGCGGCATGTATGCGGGCAGCGGCGGCAACGGTGGCGTCGAAGCATGCGCGATGCCGACGCTTATCGCCATGCATGCGATCAGGCTGCGAATCGGATTGCGAAGCAGGCTGCAAAGCGGATTGTGAATCGAGCTGCGAACCAAGTTGCAAACTGGGCTCGCACGCATCCTTCCAGACAAGCCGCGACACACGCCCGAACCAAACCACACACGAACGCCGACGCGCGACTCCGCAAAACCGAACGTCTTCATCAACCTCATCAGGACGTCCCCGTCAGTGCCAGCGTGCGTGTCACGCAGCCATTTGCCAGCGTGATGCTGAGCGCGTCGAGCCGCGTGACGCGCTCGGTGCCGAGTTGCTGCCCGGACACGACGGTGGTCGCACCATCCGGCGTATCTAGCAAGGCAAGTCCGCGCGTGCGATCGTGCAGCAAGCCGACGAGGCGCAGCTGCGAAGCATCAGGCGGCGGCTCATCGGACGCAAGCGTCTGCGGAAGCGAGAACGGGTCGAAGAACACGATATTTTCTTCGTCATCCGAATCGAGGCTTTCGTCGGCAAACGCGTCCGCATTCGCAGTTGAAGGCAGCGGCCTCAGCGCGCTGAATACGTGCAGCGTTGCTTTCACCGCTAACGAATCCGCATCGCGCTTGACCGTCACATCGACGGGCACGATCAGCACCGGCAGATCCGACAGGCCGCGCAGAAATGCCATCAGGTGAACGAAATCGGTGTGCGCGGTGAGTTGCACAGGACGCATGCTTTCGGCACCTGAGCCACTGGCAGCACCCGGTTCTACCGAGAGCAACGAGACGCTATTCTGCGCCGCGAGTTCGGATACGATCCGCACGTCGTCCGCGGAGGTCCATGGCGCAGGCAACTGTGCACCCGGCATGGCGGCAACGTCCCGACGCAGCGCGGGCAATTGCGTCAGCGCACGGTGCGCGTCAGTGAGGTGCCGCGTGGCCGCCTCCAATGCCGCACGGCTCGCCTCGACGCCGCCGAGATCCGCCACAACCCAACCATGCGTGCCAAGTCCGAACACCACGGCAGCGATCAGCAACGCAACCGCCCAACGGCGCCGACGACTCCAGGCAGCGAGCGGCACGCGCACGCGCGTCATCCACTGAGAAAGCGCTGGCCGCGCGCTGGCCGCGCCGCCGAACCCGAGAAAAGTCGTACTCATTTCGTATCTCCTGACTGTTCAGATTTCATGTGACGTTGCGCGGCGAGGCCCGACGTATGGGCTGTTTTCTTCGGCGGGTCGCCCCAACGCAGATGCGCTCCGAATTCGATCGGGCCGCTCACGCTGGCCGCCGCCACCGGACTGCTGCGTGACGCCGAGCGACGCAGATCGCTCACCTCGGCGCCCTTCACACCGCGGATCGCGCTCAAGCGTTTGAGCCACTCGGCAGATGCGGTATGTCCGCGCGAGGTCGCGAGCAACTCCGTCTCATGCTCGCGCTGCCGCATCTGCTGCAACACCACACCGTCACCGGGTTCAAAACTCAGTGCATCCAGCAGGTCGCGCAAATGCGTAAGTGGCTCGGACAGGTTCATCGCACGCGCCACGCTTTTGCGTTGTTCGTCCTGCACCCGCAACAATCTGGCGTGCTCGGCGAGCGGCTCGGCCAGTTGCGCGAGCGATTGTTCGACCGACGCGCGCCGCGCATCCAGTCGCGCCCTTTCGAATGCCTGCCATCCGACTAACGCAAACACGGCCGCAAAACCGGTAAGCGCGGCGACAAACCATTCGAGCAGACGCCGCCGGCGCGCGAGCCGGGCGTTGCGTTGCCTGTACGGCAGCAGGTTGAAACCGCCGAGCCACGGCTGTGTGAAGCGCACGCCACGCGTAGAAGCACGCGTGTCCGGGGCCGCCGGAGCCAAACGGGGCGGCAGACCGCGCATCATTCAAGTACTCCGCGCAACGCAAGTCCGAATGCGACCGCGGCAGCCGGCTCGTGCAACAGCGGATCGTGCAGTTGACGTGCGCGCCCACCCAGCGCCGCACACTCGAACGGCATCACGGTGCAACCCAACACATCGGCGATATCCGCGATCGAGAAACCCACGCTGTCGAGCAGATCGACCTCGCCGCTCAACAACGCACAATCGAGTACAGGACCGTGGACAAGATCACGCAACGCATCCGCGAGATCGGCGTGTTCGGGCGCCGGGTAGCGCATTTCACCGACCAGGCAGTCGTCGACGACGCGCCAGCCATATACGCCGTCCGTGCCGATCCAGAGTGCGACGTAGGGCTCGTGCGGATCGAGTTCGTGACTCGCCGCGTAGCGCATGGCGCGCAATGCCGCGTGCGGCTCGCCATCGATCGCGGTGAGCGAGATGCCGGCGGTCGCGGCGCATTCGATACGCGCTTCGAGATGCTGGCGTGCGGTTGCGGCGATCGTCACCGAACGGATTGGCGAACGCGTTTCGTCGACGAACCAGTCGACCGCCAACGCGTGCCGCTCGAGGCCTGCGATGCGCTCGACTTCGCTCATCACCGCCGGTTCGAGTTCGGCGAGTTCATGCCCGCCGTCTCCCACGCAACCGACGAGCGCGGCAAGCCGTGTGAGCGGCACGGTAGTGGTCAACGTGGCCGAGGCGGGCAGCGCCATCGCGCAGCGCAATGCATGCGTCGCACACGCGCGCGGCAGCCCCGCGAATGCGTCACGCAACGCACGCGCCACCGCATGCCGGTCGGCGATCTCCGTACCGGCCATTGCGCCCGCGCCGAGCGGCACGGTGCTCGCATGTTCGATGTGCAGCGCGGCACGTGCGCGCGAATGCTGACTCACCACGACCAGTCGCACCGCCTGCGAACCCACATCGATGCCCGCCGCGAAACGCTGCGCGCCGAGTTGCACACCTTGAAGCCACGAACTTTTGAATGTCATCACGCCCTCCCTCAGACTCACGCGACGAACCATTCGAACGCGAGTAACGAGTGAGGATTGTGCTTAGCCGCGCCGCCGCGCGACACTCAGCCGAATGGCTAACGTTGCGCGACGCGCGCCCTCTCGGCCATCAAAGCGTCTACAGTGAAGTCATTCCCGCGCGCGGCGTGCAGACTTGTCAAGAACTGTCAGTAAGCACGCCGAAAGCTGAAAAGCGAGGCGGCTATAATCGCGGGACTGTTTTTTGGTGCCCATATGCAATCCACGTCTCCCACGTCTCCGCCGCCCGCGCCGCAGAAGCGCAAACGCCCCCTGTGGCTCAAGCTCATCATCGGCCTGGTGGGTCTGATCGTCGCAGGCATCCTGTGCGTGCTGCTGGTGCTCGGTTATGCGCTGGTGGTAGCAACGCCGAACCTGCCGTCGCTCGATGCGCTGACCGACTACCGGCCGAAGGTGCCATTGCGCATCTATACGGCCGACCACGTGCTGATCGGCGAATTCGGTGAAGAACGGCGCGATATCGTCCATATCCAGGACGTGCCCGATAGCCTGAAGAAAGCCGTGCTGGCCATCGAAGACGCGCGCTTCTACGATCACGGCGGCGTCGACCTCACAGGCATCGCGCGCGCCGGCTTCGTCGCACTGACCAACGGCCACGCCACGCAAGGCGCCAGCACGATCACCATGCAGGTGGCGCGCAACTTCTTCCTGTCGAGCGAAAAGACCTACACGCGCAAGATCTACGAGATGCTGCTCGCGTACAAGATCGAGTCGAAACTGTCGAAAGATCAGATTCTCGAGGTGTACATGAATCAGATCTACCTCGGCCAGCGTGCGTATGGCTTCGCGAGCGCGGCGCGGGTGTACTTCGGCAAAGATCTGAAGGACCTGACCCTGGCGGAATCCGCCATGTTGGCGGGTTTGCCGAAGGCGCCGTCCGCGTATAACCCGGTGGTCAATCCGAAGCGCGCGAAGATCCGCCAGGAGTACATCCTGCAGCGAATGTACGAACTGCACTACATCACTCAGGAACAATACGACGAGGCAAGCAGGCAACCGCTGATCGTCAAGGGTGCGGGCAAGGAATTCAGCGTGCACGCGGAGTACGTCGCGGAAATGGTGCGGCAGATGATGTACGCGCAGTATCGCGAAGAGGCGTACACGCGTGGGCTGAACGTGGTGACCACCATCGACTCGGCAGATCAGGACGTTGCTTACCGGGCGCTGCGCAAAGGTCTGATGGACTACGAACGGCGCCACGGCTATCGTGGGCCGGAGGCGTTCATCGATTTGCCGTCCGATGCGGACGACCGCGAACAGGCTATCGACGACGCGTTGCTCGAACATCCCGACAACGGTGAAATCATCGCCGCGGTGGTCACGGCGGCGAGTCCGAAGCAGGTCCAGGCCACCTTCATCGACGGCAACGTCGCGACCATTCAGGGCGACGGCCTGCGCTTCGCGCAGTTCGCGCTCGGCACGCGCGCGCAGCCGAATCAACGCGTGCGTCCCGGCGCGATCATTCGCGTCGTGAAGGATGACGACGGCAACTGGTCGATCACGCAGTTGCCGCAAGTGGAAGGCGCATTCGTTTCGGTGGTGCCGCAGGATGGCGCGATTCGCGCGCTGGTCGGCGGTTTCGACTTCAACAAGAACAAGTTCAACCACGTGACCCAGGCGTGGCGTCAACCGGGTTCGAGCTTCAAGCCGTTCATCTATTCGGCCTCGCTCGAAAAGGGGCTCGGACCGGCCACGGTGATCAACGATGCGCCGCTCTTTTTCAGCGCTGCGGAGACGGGCGGCCAGGCGTGGGAACCGAAGAACTACGGCGGCGGTTTCGATGGTCCTATGACCATGCGCACCGCCCTGCAGAAGTCGAAGAACCTCGTGTCGATTCGCATCCTGAACCACATCGGCACCAAGTATGCGCAGCAATACATCACGCGTTTCGGCTTCGACGCGGACCGTCACCCAGCTTACCTCCCGATGGCGCTCGGCGCGGGACTCGTTACGCCCTTGCAGATGGCCGGCGCGTTCTCGGTGTTTGCTAACGGCGGCTATCGCATCAACCCGTATCTGATCGCGGAAGTCACCGATCAGCGCGGCATCGTCGTGGCGCACGCGCAACCGCTGGTCGCCGAGCAGAGCGCGCCGCACGCGATCGAACCGCGCAATGCGTATGTGATGAACAGCCTGCTGCAAAGCGTCGCGCAACGAGGCACGGGCGCGAAGAGCAACGTGCTGAAACGTACCGACCTCGGCGGCAAGACCGGCACGACGAACGATTCGCGCGATGCGTGGTTCGGCGGCTATCAGCACACGCTCACAGCGATCGCGTGGATCGGTTACGACAACCCGCGCAGTCTCGGCGATAAGGAAACGGGCGGCGGCCTCGCGTTGCCGGTTTGGATCGAATACATGGCGCGCGCGCTCAAGGGTGTGCCGGACTACAAGATGCCGATGCCCGACGGTGTGACCGAGCTCGGCTCAGAACTGTATTTCGACGAGTTCACGCCGGGCCACGGATTCGTCTCGACGGTCGGTATCAGTCAGGCAGCGCTGGATGCCGAGGCGAGCGGTGCGTCCGCGGCCGCGCCCGAGCAGGTCGGCGAACAGGAAAAGCAGGACATCATGAATCTGTTCCGCGGGCACTAAAGACGCGCTCAGAAGAGGCGGCAACGTTCGCCAGAAAAAAACCGCCGCGCTCGATGCGCGGCGGTTTTTACCAAACGCTTTACGCTTTGAACTGAACCGGCTCGCCGGCCTGCTGCGTCGCGTACTCCGACAGCGCGGCGAAAAACTCGGTGCCGCTGCGCGTATCGCGCCATTCACCGTCGATGAAACGGAAGTGGAAACCACCCGCTTTCGCGGCGATCCAGATCTCGCTCATCGGCGGCTGCAGGTTGACGATGATCTTCGTGCGGTTCTCGAATTCGAGGGTCAGGACATTGCCGCTGCGCTCGAGTTCGATGTCGGCTTCCGTGTCGTCAAGCGCGCGTTCGATGGCGGCTAGCGCGGCTTCCGCGCGGGTCAGGTAATCACTATCGGACATGCTAAACTCCATCGATTATTTATTCAGGGACAGTCATGCGAGTCGTATCTCGGATGCGCGCGGCGGCGCCCGGCCGCGCGATTGTAGCGGGTTTAGCCATTCTCGCAGGTTGTGCACTTGCCGGCTGCGGGCAACGCGGTTCGCTCTATTTGCCCACCGTGCCGCCGCTACCGGCCAAGCCGATCGATCGCACACAACCGCCGTCGCCGGATACAGTGAAATCGGGCACGGCAACCCCCTCCACGATGGGTGAGGTGCCGGATACTTCCGGCGCGCCGCTCTCGTTGGCGCCGGAAAGCGAACTCGCCGCGCCGCCCGCATCTGCTGCATCCGCTGCTGCGCCTGCGCAACCTGCCTCCGCCGTCACTCCCGCTCAATAAGACTTTCGCATGACTCGATCCGCATTTGACTACGTCGACGGCGTGTTGCACGCCGAGGGCGTGTCCGCCGCCTCACTCGCCGAACAGTTCGGCACACCGCTGTACGTCTATTCGCGCGCCGCGCTCACCGAAGCGTGGAATGCCTACGCAGGCGCTTGCGCCGGCCGCCGTGCGACCGTGCACGTCGCCGTCAAGGCCAATAGCAATCTCGCGGTGCTGAACGTGTTCGCGCGTCTCGGCGCGGGCTTCGACATCGTGTCGGGCGGTGAACTGGCGCGTGTGCTGGCCGCCGGCGGCAAAGCGGAAAACACCGTGTTCTCCGGCGTCGGCAAGCATGCGGACGAGATGCGTCAGGCGCTCGCGGCCGGCGTCAAATGCTTCAACGTCGAGTCGATTCCCGAGCTCGACCGTCTGAATGCGGTGGCGGCAGAAATGGGCAGAAAGGCCCCCGTCTCGCTGCGAGTGAATCCAGACGTCGACGCGAAAACACATCCGTATATTTCCACCGGCCTGAAGTCGAACAAGTTCGGCGTCGCGTTCGAAGATGCACGCACTACGTATCGCGCCGCCGCGGCGATGACGCATCTCGACGTGGTCGGCATCGACTGCCATATCGGCTCGCAGATCACTGAAGTCGCGCCGTATCTGGACGCAGTCGACAAGGTTCTCGAACTGGTCGAACAGATCGAACAGGACGGCGTGAAGATTCGCCACATCGACGTAGGCGGCGGTCTCGGCATCACGTATGACGACGAAACCCCGCCGGAAATCGGCGACTTCGTGCGCACGGTGCTGGATCGCATTGAAGCGCGCGGTCATGGGCATCGTGAAGTGTATTTCGAGCCGGGCCGTTCGCTGGTCGGCAATGCCGGTGTACTGCTTACGCGCGTCGAATTTCTGAAGCCTGGCGCGGAAAAGAACTTCGCCATCGTCGACGCGGCGATGACCGACCTCGCACGCCCTGCGATGTACGAGGCGTATCACGCGATCGAGGCGGTCGTTAAGCGCGACGTGCCCGCCCACGTGTACGACGTGGTCGGCCCGGTTTGCGAAAGCGGCGATTGGCTGGGTCGCGAGCGTCTGCTGGCGGTCGAACCGGGCGATCTGCTGGCGATTCGCTCGGCTGGCGCCTATGGCTTCGTGATGAGCTCGAACTACAACACCCGTCCGCGTGCGGCCGAGGTGATGGTTGATGGTACACAAGCGTATGTGGTCCGCGCTCGTGAAGAGGTGAAGCAGCTATTTTCGGGTGAGACGATCTTGCCGGCGTAAACGTCTGAGCCGAGAGCACCTCGACAAAAAAGGCGATGCCACTGCGGCATCGCCTTTTCATTTGCGCGCTGTACCTGGTGGTCAGCGTGTCTTTACCCTGCGCTCGCGCAACCACACGAGCAAACGCCACCCCAGCAACGCGACCATGATCGCCCCGTAAATCTTCGGCAAGATCAGGTCGTGCTTGCCCGCCTTCATCCACCAGAAGTGCAGGATCGCGAGCCCGCCGATCGCATAGATCGCGCGATGCAATGTCTGCCAGCGGCGTCCAAGTTTTCGCACCATCGCGCGCGGCGATGTAACGGCCAATGCGATCAGCAGCACGAACGCCGCGAAACCCACAGTGATGAAAGGCCGTTTGCCGATGTCCTTGAGAATCGCGGCAACGTCGAACCACTTGTCGAACCACAGGTATGTGGTGAAGTGCAGCGTCGCGTAGAAGAATGCATAGAGACCTAGCATCCGGCGAAACCTGGCCATTGCAGTGATGCCGGTCAGTCGACGCAACGGCGTCACCGCCAGCGTGATGCAAAGAAAGACGAGCGTCCACAGGCCCGTCGAGCGCGTGATGAACTCGATCGGATTCGCGCCCAGCCGATCGGTCACGCCGAACAGCACGATGCGCGCAAGTGGATACCACGCCGCAATGAACACCACGATTTTCGCGGGTACGATCCAGCGCGCACCGGTGGCGGGCCGCTTTGTCGTCGCTGACGCCGGCGCTTTGGTACGCGGCGTTGTTCGCGAGGTCTCGGCAACAGGTTGCGTGTCGGAGGAAGCCATGATGACGCCGCTCAAAAGTTTTTCTTCAGGTCCATGCCCTGATACAGCGACGCGACCTGATCGCCGTAGCCGTTGAACATCAACGTCTTGCGCTTAGGCGTAAAGAAACCATCTTCGCCGATGCGCCGCTCGGTGGCCTGGCTCCAGCGCGGGTGATCGACGTTCGGATTCACGTTCGAATAGAAACCGTATTCGTTCGAAGCATACGTGTTCCAGCTGGTCGGCGGCTGCTTGTCGAGGAAGCGGATTTTCACCAGCGACTTCGCGCTCTTGAAGCCGTACTTCCACGGCACCACGACACGGATCGGCGCACCGTTCTGATTCGGCAGCACCTGGCCGTAGAGACCCATCGTCAGGAACGTCAGCGGGTTCATTGCTTCGTCCATTCGCAGACCTTCGGTGTACGGCCAGTCGAGTACCGGCGTCGACAGGCCAGGCATTTGCGACGGATCGGCGAGCGTGATGAATTGCACGTACTTCGCGTTGCCGGTCGGCTGCACGCGCTTGATCAACTCCGCGAGCGGCACGCCAATCCACGGAATCACCATCGACCAGCCTTCGACACAACGCAACCGATACACGCGTTCCTCGAGCGGCGCGAGCTTCAGCAATTCGTCGATGTCGTACACCTTCGGATTCTTGATTTCGCCCTCGACGCTCACCTTCCACGGGTGCGGACGCAACGTACCGGCGTTGTGCGCGGGATCCGCCTTGTCGGTGCCGAACTCGTAGTAGTTGTTGTACGTGGTGATGTCCTTGTACGGCGTGATCTTGTCGGGCGCGACGAACTTCGGGTTGGTCTTCGCCATGAGCTTCTGCGCCTTCGGATCCGGCGACGAATACGCGGCTAGCGCTTCGCCATTTACGCCGATCAGACTACCGAGCGCCAACGCGCCCGCAGCCTGCAACACGCGCCGCCGGTTCTCGAAGACATGCTGAGGCGTGATTTCGCTGCGTGCGATGTCATCGCCAACGAGTTGAGTTCTGTCGCTTCGCTTGATCCACATCGTGCTGCTCCTTGCCGGCCCATCGGGTTGTCTATCTTACGGGGCCATATTGATGATCGGCTCGTTTAGCCACTCGCCCAGCCATCCTTGGGTGCTGATCTAACAAACACACTGGATGCAGCGAATATTCCGCCGGACGTAAAAAAACCGCCGGTGCGAAACACGCGGCGGTTTTTAGTCGGCTCAGAACGGCAGATCTTACAGCTTGCCGTAGCTATGCAGCCCCGACAGGAACATGTTGACGCCGAGGAACGCGAAGGTCGTCACCAGCAGGCCGGTCAGCGCCCACCAGGCCGCCACCGCGCCGCGCAGGCCCTTCATCAGGCGCATATGCAGCCAGGCCGCGTAGTTCAGCCACACGATCAGCGCCCACGTTTCCTTCGGGTCCCAGCTCCAGTAACCGCCCCATGCTTCCGCGGCCCACAGCGCACCG
Organism: Paraburkholderia aspalathi; assembly: GCF_900116445.1. GTDB lineage: Bacteria > Pseudomonadota > Gammaproteobacteria > Burkholderiales > Burkholderiaceae > Paraburkholderia > Paraburkholderia aspalathi. The sequence goes on along the minus strand of NZ_FPBH01000027.1, from coordinate 23,599 downwards.
AGAATCGTCGCGATCGTGAAGAACGCGAAGCCGACGGCGATCGACTTGTACATCAGGTCGTCGAGCACATCGAGCGGCGGCAGGCGGTCGGCCAGCACGCCGCGTTCTTTCGCCAGATACGCAACGCCGACCATGGCCGACAGCGCAAAGCTGCCATAACCGATGAAGTTAGCCGGCACGTGGATCTTCATCCACCAGCTCTGCAGCGCCGGCACGAGCGGCTGGATCTGCTGGGCGTCGCGCGCGACCGAGTACCACATCAGGAAGCCGACCGCCGCGCTGATCACCAGCAGCACGAATGCGCCGAGCGCACGCGTGTTGTAGTGCTGCTCGTAGTACAGATAGAACAGCGCCGTGATCAGGCTGAACAGCACGAACACTTCGTACAGGTTCGAGATTGGGATATGGCCGACGTCCGCGCCGATCAGGTACGACTCGTACCAGCGCACCATCAGACCGACGAAGCCCATCACCACCGCAGCCCACGTCATTTTTGAACCGATCGCGGCGCCGGTCGGTGAACGCGACAGCAGGCCGATCCAGTAGAAGACGGTGGCGAAGACGAAGAGCGCGCTCATCCACAGGATTGCGGACTGGCTCGACAGGAAATATTTGAGCAAGAACGCGTTATCCGCGCGCGTCAGATCGCCGTGATAGATCTGGATCGCCAGCAGCGACAGCGCGGCAATGCCCACCATCAGCGGACGCACCGGCTTCCAGCGCCAGCCGAGTACCACGAACACCGGCACCGCGAGGCACAGCACCAGTTTGTCGTAGTAATTCATGAACGGGTGATAGCGCGACAGCGCAAACCCCGCGCCCGCGACCATCACGACGGCGAACAGCCAGTCGACGACACCGAGGCGTTTCAGAAACGGCCGCTCGTCGAACTGAGCAACGTTGAGTGCCTCGTTCGCGAACGACTTCTGCGGCCGCGAGGCTGAAGAGGAGGATGAGGAAACCTGAGTCAAGTCCATGATCTTACCGGGTCGAATCTTGTGAGCGTGCGGACGGCGCGCCGGCTGGGCCGGGTTTGTCGGAAGCGCCGGCGGCGTCGGATGCTTCAGTGAGTTTGGCGCCCAACGCGGCGCCGACAGCGTCGCGCGTTTGAACGAACTCCTTTTCGAAATCGAGCGTTTTGCGCGCGCTCGACATCGCCATCACGACATTCGTGCCGTGATCGGTATCTTTGAGCCAGAACCAGAGGCGCCGTTCGCGGACGTAGAACATCGAAAAGATGCCCAACACGAGGAGCAGGCTGCCAAGATACACGACTTTTTTGCCCGGCGCGCGCGTCAACTGAAATACCGAAGCTTGCACCTGCTTGAATGAGTCGAGCTGTAAATAGACCGGCGAACCATACAAAAAGCTGTCGGATATTGCATTGATCGAGCTCTGGACAAAGCGGCTGGCGTCCGCGTTGGGCTGCGCATCCGGCTCGCTCAGCTGCTCACGCGACAGTTGCCACAGGTCCCACGTCGCGCCTTCCAGCATGCGCAGCAGCAAGCCTGCGGCTTTTTCCTGCTCACCCTTCGGCACGGAATGGTCGATGAACCCCGCAACCGCCTGGAAACCGCCAACTGTCTGGCCGTTCGGCATCTTGATACTGTTGTCCGCACCGGCAAACAGGGTCAGGACACGCAATGCGCTTTCTTCGAGGTGCTGTTGCAGTTCGGTATTTGAACCCGGCACCGAGCGCAGCGCGAAACGGTGAGCGGCCGCCGCGCGCATGGCCGGATCTTCAAGCGTGGCGCGCAGGTTCATCCATTCCTTCACGGTCCCACCGGTGTCGGCGGGAATCCGCAGGTAGCGGAAGGGATCGTCCGGATTCAGACGCATGCCGGCGAGGAACATCTTTTCGCCCGCGACGTCCACCGGCAGCATGTAGTTGTTGTACTCGCGCGCCTGGCCGTCCTTGTCGCGCACCTTGTACTGCACCGACGGACCGACGTTATGCAGATCGAGGGGCTTCGAACTCTTGGCGCCGGAGCCGAGACGCTCGTCGAACGCTTCTTTCAGTGACCGATGCGCGGCGACGCCACGCGCATCGTTCTGGCCGCTGCCATTGGAGACGTTTTCGACGTTGATCGCGCGGAAATCGGTGAATTCGACGGTCTGGCCGTCAGCCAGCGGCGTGGCCGTGCCCAACGGCGCATTGCCGCCGATCGTGCCGCCGAACGGCGCGGTCTTCGCGCTCGCGCCGGACATCGGGTACGCGGTCATCCGCATCTGCGAGCCGCCATCCTGGAAGCTCGACTGGTAGATCGACACGCCGTCGTAGGTGAACGGCTTGTTCACTTCGACGCGTGCCGGCACGCGTGCGCCCGTCTTATGGTCGACCACGACGATATCGCTCGCGAACAACTTCGGCATGCCCGTCGAGTAGTAATCGACGATGAATTTGTTCAGCTCGATCGAGAACGGCAGGTCCTGGATCAGCGAGCCGTCCGGCTGGTTAAGGATCGCCGTCGACACATGCTGCCCTTCCGGCACCCACGCATAGCCGCGGAAAGTCGGGTTCGATTGCGACAGACGATGTTCTGGCGGAATGTCGTTGATCACCGTGTTGGCGCGGATCGGCGACTTGTCGAACAGCCACATTTGCAGCTTGATCGGCAGATTGCTGTCGAGCAGGCCGCCCAGACAGATCACCACAATCGCAATGTGCGCGGAGATGTAGCCAAACTTGGTCAGCGCGCCGCGCTTGGCGGCGATCAGCGTTGCGCCGTCCGACTCACGCGTGACGAACTTGTAGCCGAGCTTGGCCGAGAGTTTGGCGAGTACAGCCGCGGTCTGCGCGCGCTTGCCGTGCACCGCGAACTCGCCCTTGTGATGGAACGCGCGCAAGCTGCCTTCGCGGACCTTGTCTTTCCAGCTCTTGGCGTCCGCAACCATTTTCGGTGCATTGCGGATCACACACAGCGACACCGACACCATCAGGAAGCCGAGAATCAGCATGAACCACCACGAGCTGTACACCGTGTACAGGCTCAGCGAGCGGAAAATGTCCGCCCAGAACGGGCCGAACTGATTGACGTAGTTGGGATACGGATCGTCCTGCGTGAGGACGGTGCCGATGATGCTGGCGATCGACAGAATCACGAGCAGCGCGATCGCGAAACGCATCGAACTCAATACCTCGATGATGCTGCGCGTGATGCGATTGCCCGACTTCGACTGCAAACCCGACGTGGTGACGCTCATTCATACTCCGACTGAACAGCAAAAAAGGGTGAAGGGCTGTCGTAAACACGACGCCCTCACCCTTTTCTTGTTTTGTACCGGCCTCGCCGGGCCGGTGGTTGCTTGCGTGCGGACTTCTTAGTGCAAGCCCGCGATGTAATCGGCTACAGCCTTGATCTCGCTGTCCGACAGACGCGATGCAATAGCGTGCATCGCCTCATTGTTGTTACGTGCGCCCGGACCCTGCGTGAACGCGGTCAACTGCGCCACCGTGTATTCGGCCCACTGGCCCGACAGACGCGGATACTGCGACGGAATCCCCTGACCGGTCGGCCCGTGGCAGCTTGCGCACGCCGGTACTCCCTTGTCCGCAATGCCGCCGCGGTAAATCTTCTGGCCGAGCGGGACAGTGTCCTTGTTATGCGCGTAGCCTGGCTTCGGGGTCTGCGTCGAAAAATAAGCAGCCACGTTGACCACGTCCTGATCGGACAGCGCCGCGGCCATGCCCGCCATGATCGCATTGTTGCGCGCGGGCTGCTTGGCGCCCGGCTGCGTTTTGAAATCCATCAGCTGCTTGACGAGATACTCGGGATGCTGACCTGCCAGCTTTGGATACGCACCGCCAGCACTGTTGCCGTCTGCACCGTGACATGTCGCGCAAACCTGGACTGCGATTGCCTGCCCCCGATTGACGTCCGGCTTTGCCGGATCTGCTGCTCGTGCCTGAATTGCCAAACCTGAAAGACCTGCCGCTACATGAAGCACCATCAGAGTCTTGCACAGTCGATTCATTCGCACACCCTGTCTCGTCTTGTGGGATTTTAGAGGTTTTGCAAGATACGACAGCGACTGAGTGACCGCAAAGAGCCGCCAAGGCACGCGGGCTGGCCCCCTCAGGTTTTCAGTAAACCATCGTATTGTACAATAACTCGCTAATCGCTAAGACGCCAGTCGGGCTTGACCCGTCCCCACTCCGGGTTCCCCGGCGTCTCGAATACCGGCCTGATCATGTCCTTCCTGCTCCACCAATCCCGCTTTTTCACGACCGTCAATCACTTGCGTGATCTGCCGGCCACCGCGCAACCCGAGATCTGCTTTGCGGGACGCTCGAATGCGGGCAAGTCCACGGCCATCAATATTCTGTGCAATCAGAAGCGTCTGGCCTTCGCCAGTAAGACGCCTGGCCGCACCCAGCACATCAACTATTTCTCGGTGGGCAAGGAGGATGAGCCGACTGCGCATCTGGTCGACCTGCCGGGATACGGCTACGCGGAAGTGCCGGGCGCAGCCAAGGCCCACTGGGAAGCGCTGCTCTCCACCTACCTGCAATCGCGCTCGCAACTGCGCGGCATGATCCTGATGATGGACTCGCGCCGCCCGTTGACGGACCTGGACCGGCGGATGATCGAGTGGTTCGCGCCGACCGGCAAGCCGATCCACACGCTGCTGACGAAGTGCGACAAATTGACGCGTCAGGAAAGCGTCAACGCCTTGCGCGCAACGCAGAAAGGTTTGGCCGAATATCGCGCCGCTGGCTACCAGGGCGAACTGACCGCGCAGCTGTTCTCGGCGCTCAAACGCGTCGGCATCGACGAAGCGCACGAACTGATCGAAGGCTGGCTGATCCCCGAAGCGAAGGGCGAAGCAGACGCGCCGCAGTAATCGCGCCGCGGGTGCGAACCCGGGCAAAAAAACGCCATTCCGGCCGCCCATAAAAAAACCCGCCGCTTTAACGGCGGGTCAAACAGCCTAATCGAAAAAACGACAGGCACCCGCTCAGGGAGGAGAAGCGGGGAGGTCAGCGCAGGGCGCCTTGCTCGATCGGTATGATATACCATTGTCTCGAAAAGTTTCCGGGAGCGGAGGCACGCGTTACTCGCCCACTCCACACATCCACGTTTCCTCGATTCGGTTATGAGCTTCTTTCCGCACTACCGTCCGCGCCGCATGCGCCGTGACGACTTCTCGCGCCGCCTGATGCGAGAAAACATCCTCACCACCAACGATCTGATCTATCCCGTGTTTATCGTCGAAGGCACCAACGTGCGGCAAGCCGTACCGTCGATGCCAGGCGTCGAGCGTGTGTCGGTGGATCTGCTGATGGGCGTGGCCGAGCAATGTGTCGAGCTGGGCGTGCCGGTACTGGCGCTCTTTCCGGCCATAGATCCTTCCTTGAAGACGCCTGACGGTCGCGAGGCGACCAACCCGGCTGGCCTGATTCCGCGCGCGGTTCGCGAACTGAAAAAGAATTTCCCCGACCTCGGCGTGCTGACCGACGTCGCGCTCGATCCGTACACGAGCCACGGCCAGGACGGCGTTCTGGACGAAGCGGGCTACGTGATCAACGACGAGACCGTCGAGATCCTTGTGGAACAGGCTCGCGTGCAAGCTGAAGCGGGCGTCGATATCGTTGCGCCCTCGGACATGATGGACGGCCGCATTGGCGCGATCCGCGAAATGCTCGAGAGCGAGGGACATATCCACACGCGCATCATGGCTTATGCAGCCAAGTTCGCGTCGGCGTTTTACGGCCCGTTCCGCGATGCCGTCGGTTCCGCGACGAACCTCGGCAAGGGCAACAAGATGACCTACCAGATGGACCCGGCCAACTCGGATGAGGCGCTGCGCGAAGTGCAGGCGGACATCGAAGAAGGCGCGGATATGGTGATGGTCAAGCCGGGCATGCCGTATCTGGACATCGTGCGTCGCGTGAAGGACGAGTTCAAGTTCCCGACCTACGTGTATCAGGTCAGCGGCGAATACGCGATGCTGAAGGCGGCCGCGCAAAATGGCTGGCTCGATCACGACAAGGCGATGATGGAGTCGCTGCTGGCGTTCAAGCGGGCAGGCGCGGATGGCGTGCTGACCTACTTCGCGCTGGATGCCGCGCGGATTTTGCGCTCGCAGAAGTGATTTAACGTGTTGCTTTATCGGCGACGCTAGTCTTCTGACAACGCCCCAAAAAAACGGAGGCCGACTTTAAGTCGTGCCTCCGTTTTTTATGCGTGTTCTGGCGCGCGTTTTTTTGCGGGCGCGTCGGGGGTGCGGGGTTTTTTGTGCGCTCAGGCGGCCTAGCTGCTTTCCGTTACGCCCCGGGCGCGTTGGCGCGATCGAGGGTGCGCAAAAACTTGTCCGCGGACTCGTAGCCGACAACGCGAAGCACTTCCTTGCCGCCCTGGTCGAAAAAGATGATGCCCGGCGGCCCGAACAGGCTGAAGCGCTTGAGCAGCATCTGGTCGTCGGCGTTATTCGCGGTCACGTCGGCGCGTAGCAGGTTCATCTGCTTCAACTTCGCCTGAACGCGCGGATCGCTGAACGTGAACTTCTCCATCTCTTTGCAGCTCACGCACCAGTCTGCGTAAAAATCGAGCATAGCGGGCTGCGCAGCCGTTTTGACGGCCTCGTCGAGCTCGGTCGAGGAACGAACCGAAGCGAACGTCAGATCGCTCTGTGACGCTGTATTGGGCTTGTTGGAGGCGTTTGCCACGCTAAGGTTGGCGTCCCCACCGCCACGCGCGGCCAGGACCGCTAGCGGACGCAGAGGATCGGACGAGCCCGCTGCCAGGCCAACCAGCAGCACCGCGGCCCAGATTGCCAGCGCCGCTCCGATACCACGGCCAAGCCGGCGCCACACCGAAGCGGCCACCGCTGGGGCCGAGAAAAGACCAAGCCCGGCTGCGGCAATCAGCAGCCACAGCGCGCTCAACAGCATGGTCGCGGTCGCACCGAGCACCGGCCAAACGATCCACAGGGCTGCGGCAAGCAGCACCACGCCAAAAAACACCTTGACGCCGTCCATCCATGCGCCGGCGCGCGGCAGCAAGGTCCCGGCGCCAAGGCCGATGATCAGGAGCGGCACGCCGAGCCCGAGTCCCATCGAGAATAGCGCCGCGCCACCGAGCAACGCATCGCCCGTATGCGCAATGAATGCCAGCACAGCAAAAAGCGGCGCGGTCATGCAGGCCCCGACCACCAGCGCGGACAACGCCCCCATAACAGCGACAGCGGCAAACTTGCCGCCGGAACGTCCAGTCGACGCGCGCGACACGCCATCCTGCCAGCGCTGCGGCAACGCGATGTCGAAGCCAGCGATCAGCGTCAAGGCGAAAACGGTCAGCAATACGCCGAACGTACCGAGCACCCACGGGTTCTGCAGCCACGCGCCAAGGCTCTGCCCAACGAGCGCGGCCGCAATACCAAGCGCCGTGTACACGAGCGCCATGCCGATCACGTAGGCCAGCGACAAGGCAAAGCCTCGGGCACGCGTCACCCGCGCGCCTTCGCCGATGATGATTGCCGACAGGATCGGGATCATCGGATAGGAGCACGGCAACAGGCTGAGCACGGCGCCGGCCACGAAATAGAGCCCGATGATCGCGAAGAAGCCACCGCCTTGCAGCAGCGATTGCGCATAGTCGGCGCTGGTGGCGCGCTCATACCACGACGCGCCGGCGGCTGCGGATTGCTGTGTGGCGGCGGTAGTCGCCGCGGCGCTACCGGCCGGCTGCAAAGCCTCGCCGCTCACGTGGTACACGCGCTCCATTGGCGGATAGCAGATGCCTGCATCGGCACAGCCCTGAGACGTGACGGCCAGGTCGAACGGCCCCTGGGCCTGTTTCACCGGGATGCGGATCGTCAGCTCATTGCGATACGTCTCAACGTTCTTGTTGAAAGTCTGATCGAACTTGACATGACCGGCTGGCAATTGGGGCTCGCCAATCGTCGTCGTGCCGTTGCGGGTCGCGAACGCGAAGCGCTCACGGTACATGTAGTAACCGTCCGCGATCTTGTACGTCACGTCGACTTCGCCCGGCTTCTCGGTCGCGCTGAATTTGAAGGCGACGGCGGGATCGAGGAAGTCGTCCGCAGCGCGGGCAAGCGTGCCGAACTGCGCGAAGATCAGGCAGCCGAACAGGAAGAAGACTGCGCGCAACGCGTGGCGCGCACGTCGATTGAGACCGTTAAACATGGAGAGGACGTTGGGTTTCCGCAGAGATCCATTGGCCGTACGCGGCCGATGCCGTAGCTTGCCACGAGAGGATTTCCGGCGTGTCGTAGGGATGGTGCGCCTGAATGTATTGTTCAAGTTCGAGTGCACGTGCCGCGCTGGTCTTGAACAGCAACTGGATCTCCTGCGCTGTTTCGACCGCGCCCTGCCAGTGATAGCTGGACTGCACCGTGCCCAACTGCGTGACGCAGGCGCATAGCCGCGCGGCCAACGCATCTGTGGCGAGCTTCTGAGCCACGGCGGCATCCGGGACCGTGGTCAGAATCAAGGTCACATTCAAGCTCACGCTCACGAAGGCTCCAGACACGCTCAATTCAAGTGCCAATATCGTATCACCTAGCCTTGCGAAGCCGCAGACGCCCACGCAGCAAGCATGCGGCATTTGGCCGCCGCGATCGACATGCCGCAGTGAAATTCGCCGCCATAAACAAAAAAAGCCAGGCTTGGTGCCTGGCTTTTTCTTCGATGCTAAGAAGCTTACTCAGCTTCTTGCACTTCAACTTCTTCGACTTCCGGACGGTCCAGCAATTCGACCAGTGCCATCGGTGCGTTGTCGCCGACGCGGAAACCGAACTTCAGGACGCGCAGGTAGCCGCCCGGACGGGTAGCGTAACGCGGGCCGAGGACTTCGAACAGCTTCGTGACCGAGTCACGATCGCGCAGGCGGTTGAACGCCAGACGACGATTTGCCAGCGACGGCTTCTTGCCGAGCGTGATCAGCGGCTCGACGACTTTACGGAGTTCTTTCGCCTTCGGCAGCGTCGTCTTGATGACTTCGTGCTCGATCAACGAGTTGGACATGTTACGGAGCATTGCCAGACGGTGGCTGCTCGTGCGGTTCAGTTTCCGCAAACCATGACGGTGACGCATGTTAATTCCTTCGATTCAAAGTTTTGGTCCAGCTCTTCTATCGCGCTCGGTCTACCCTCGGTTTCCCAACGGTGACGAGTGCACGGGCCGGTAGTGAAAAAAGACAAGACGCGGATTTTAAAGGAAAATCCGCGTCTTTGCCAGTGCAGCGGCGGGGTCTTATCCCGAGACTACTACTCGACTTACTTGTCCAAACCTGCCGGCGGCCAGTTTTCGAGTTTCATGCCGAGCGTCAAACCACGCGACGCCAGTACTTCCTTGATTTCGTTCAACGACTTGCGACCCAGATTCGGGGTCTTGAGCAACTCGTTTTCCGTGCGCTGGATCAGGTCGCCGATGTAGTAAATGTTCTCAGCCTTCAGGCAGTTCGCGGAACGAACCGTCAGTTCGAGATCATCAACCGGACGCAGCAGGATCGGATCGATCTGCGGCGCACGCGACGGCGCTTCCGCCGTTGCTTCGGTGCCTTCCAGTGCAGCGAACACCGACAGCTGATCAACCAGAATACGCGCCGATTGACGGATCGCTTCTTCCGGCGAGATCACACCGTTGGTCTCGATGTTCATCACGAGCTTGTCGAGGTCGGTACGCTGTTCGACGCGCGCGCTTTCAACGGCGTAGCTCACGCGGCGAACCGGCGAGAACGACGCGTCCAGCACGATACGGCCGATGATCTTGGCCGACTCTTCGCCATAACGACGCACATTGCCCGGCACATAACCACGGCCCTTTTCGACCTTGATCTGCACGTCGAGCTTACCGCCCTTCGACAGATGCGCAATCACGTGATCCGGGTTGATCACTTCGCAATCGTGCGCGAGTTCGATGTCGCCAGCGGTGACAACGCCTTCGCCTTCCTTGCGCAGCGTAACCGTCACTTCGTCACGGTTATGCAGCTTGAAGACCACGCCCTTCAGGTTCAACAACAGGTTGACCACGTCCTCTTGCACACCGTCGAGCGTCGAATACTCATGTACGACGCCTGCGATCGTCACTTCGGTCGGCGCGTAGCCGATCATCGACGACAGCAGCACGCGCCGAAGCGCGTTACCCAAGGTGTGGCCGTAACCGCGTTCAAACGGTTCCATGACCACTTTCGCGTGGCTCTCACCAAGCGATTCAACAGCGATGATCTTGGGCTTCAACAAACTGGTTTGCATAGGTTTTCCTTTTCAATACCCTCGGCTCGTTACACCGATAAGGCTGACCGGTAACAACCTGAAAATAAACAGCCGAGACGCCCCCTTGCGCAACGCAATCGAGGTGCCCCGGCCGTTAATCCGATTACCGCGAATACAATTCGACGATCAGGCTTTCGTTGATATCGCCAGCGATGTCGCTGCGTTCCGGCTTGCTCTTGAACGTACCTTCGAATTTCTTCGAATCGACAGCGACCCAGCTCGGCAGACCGCCTTGCTCGGCCAGCGACAGCGCTTCGAGAATACGCGCCTGCTTCTTCTTTTGTTCGCGCACTGCGACGACGTCGCCTGCCTTCACTTGCATCGACGGGATGTTCGACACCACGCCGTTCACCGTGATCGCCTTGTGGCTCACGAGCTGACGCGCTTCAGCGCGCGTCGAGCCGAAGCCCATGCGATACACGACGTTGTCGAGACGCGATTCGAGCAATTGCAGCAGGTTTTCACCCGTGTTGCCCTTCAGGCGGTCGGCTTCAGCGAAGTAACGGCGGAATTGACGCTCGAGGACACCGTAGATGCGCTTCACTTTTTGCTTTTCGCGCAGCTGCGTGCCGTAGTCGGACGTACGTGCACCCGACGTGCGGCCGTGTTGGCCAGGCTTGCTGTCAAGCTTGCACTTGTCAGCGAGCGAACGACGGGCGCTCTTCAGGAAGAGGTCAGTGCCTTCACGGCGGGACAGCTTGGCCTTAGGGCCGATATAACGTGCCACGTTGATTCCTTCTATGATTGATCACACGAATGCATGCACTCGCGCTAGTCCGAACCCTTTGGGTCGAACGGTGGGCTTAGTCAATTCAATAGCGCAAGCAGCCTGTGGTCGCCGGCTTGAACACCGGCGGCAACAGGCGCTAGCGAAAACAGCGTCTTAGATACGACGACGCTTCGGCGGACGGCAGCCGTTGTGCGGGACCGGCGTCACGTCGGAGATCGCGGTGATCTTGATGCCAAGACCATGCAACGCGCGCACCGCCGATTCGCGGCCAGGACCGGGGCCCTTGATACGCACTTCGAGGTTCTTCACGCCGTATTCCATCGCCACGCGGCCAGCCGATTCAGCTGCCACCTGGGCTGCAAACGGGGTCGATTTACGCGAACCCTTGAAGCCCTGACCACCCGACGTTGCCCAGGCAAGTGCATTGCCTTGACGATCGGTGATCGTGATGATGGTGTTGTTGAACGACGCGTGAACGTGAACCACGCCCTCGGCGACGTTCTTCTTGACCTTCTTGCGAACGCGTTGCGCCGCGGAGTTGTTCGAAGCCTTAGCCATTACGTTTTCCTGTAACTGTCAGTTCCGCTTACTTCTTCAGCGATTGCGCTGCACGACGCGGACCCTTGCGCGTACGGGCATTCGTACGCGTGCGTTGGCCACGCAGGGGCAGGCCCTTGCGATGACGCACGCCACGGTAGCAGCCGAGATCCATCAGGCGCTTGATGTTCATCGTCGTTTCACGGCGCAGATCGCCTTCAACGATGAACTTGCCGACTTCTTCACGCAGCTTTTCGAGGTCTGCGTCGTTCAGGTCCTTGACCTTCTTCGAAAATGCCACACCAGCAGCGACGCAGATGTCGCGCGAGCGCGTGCGGCCGATACCGTAAATTGCCGTCAGGCCGATTTCGGTATGCTGGTGATTCGGGATGTTAACCCCTGCGATACGAGCCATTGTTTTTCCTCAAACAAAAAGCGCAGCAAAAAGCGCGGCGTTCAGCCTTGACGCTGTTTGTGGCGCGGATCAGAGCTGCAAATCACGCGCACAACGCCTTTGCGCTTGATGATCTTGCAATTGCGGCAAATGCGCTTAACCGATGCCATCACTTTCATGATATTACCCTTTTTTCAAATCACTTCGCCCGGAACACGATCCGCGCACGCGACAGATCGTAAGGCGTCAATTCAACCGTTACCTTGTCGCCCGGCAAGATTCGGATGTAGTGCATCCGCATCTTGCCGGATATGTGTCCCAATACGACATGGCCGTTTTCCAGCTTCACCCTAAAGGTAGCGTTAGGCAGGTTTTCGATGACTTCACCCTGCATCTGGATAACATCGTCTTTGGCCATAAGTCCTTTCAACGCATCGGGACGCCGCCGCCTTTGAAATTAGCTTTCTTCAGCAGCGATTCATACTGTTGCGACATAACGTACGACTGCACCTGCGCCATGAAATCCATTGTGACGACGACAATGATCAGCAGCGACGTTCCACCAAAATAAAACGGCACGTTCCAGCGCAGTACCAAAAATTCAGGCAGCAGACAAACAAACACGATGTAGATCGCACCAGCCAGCGTCAGACGCGTGAGAATGCGGTCGATGTATCGCGCTGTTTGATCGCCCGGGCGGATGCCTGGGACGAAAGCGCCACTCTTTTTCAGGTTGTCGGCCGTTTCTCTGCTGTTGAACACCAGTGCGGTGTAGAAAAAGCAGAAGAAGACGATCGCCAACGCGTACAGCAACACGTACACGGGTTGACCGGGCTTAAGGGCTTCGGCCACGTTGTGCAACGTGTCTGCGAACCAGCTGGTACGCGACCCCGAACTAAACCAGTTCAGGATGGTTGCCGGGAAGAGAATGATCGACGATGCAAAGATCGGCGGAATCACGCCCGACATATTCAACTTCAGCGGCAGATGTGAAGACTGTCCGCCGTAAATCTTGTTACCGACTTGCCGCTTGGCGTAATTCACAAGAATCTTGCGCTGGCCGCGTTCGATGAACACCACCAGATACGTCACACCGGCAATCAGCGCGACCACGATAATCGCCGAGATGATGCTCATCGAGCCGGTTCGCACCAGTTCGAAAAGACCACCGATTGCGTTCGGGAAACCCGCCGCAATACCGCCGAAAATGATGATCGAGATACCGTTACCAAGCCCGCGTTCCGTGATCTGCTCACCTAGCCACATCAGGAACATCGTGCCGGTCACCAGCGTCACGACCGTCGTCAGCCGAAATACCATCCCCGGATCGATCACCAGGCCCGGCTGATTTTCCAGTGCGACGGCAATGCCGAACGCCTGGAATGTCGCCAGCAGGACCGTAAAGATACGCGTGTACTGCGTAATCTTCCGTTGACCCGCCTGCCCTTCCTTTTTCAGCGCTTCCAGCTGCGGCGAGACAATCGCCAGCAACTGCATGATGATCGACGCCGAAATGTACGGCATGATCCCCAGCGCAAAAATCGTGAACCGCGAAAGTGCACCACCCGAAAACATGTTGAACATGCCAAGGATGCCGCCCGACTGGCTTTGGAACAACTTTGCCAGCTGGTCCGGGTCAATACCCGGCACCGGAATGTGCGCGCCGATTCGGTAGACGATCAACGCCAGCAGCAGGAATACTGCACGCCGACGCAGATCGCCGAACTTCGCCGCGCTGCGACCGGGTTTTGCGAGACTCGGACTGTTAGCCAAGTACCTTCTCCGATGCAAATGCTAGTGACGGCAAATAACTTGCGCGTTACTCGGCAAAAGAGCCGCCGGCTGCTTCAATAGCAGCGCGCGCACCCTTCGTCGCACCCAGACCCTTCACAACGATCTTGCGCTTAAGCTCGCCCGTCGCGATGATCTTGGCGCTCTTGATCAGCTCGCCGAGCAGGCCGGCTTGCTTCAGAGCCAACAGATCGATTTCGTCGACCGGCAGCTTTTCCAGATCAGAGAGACGCACTTCACCGACGAATTCCTTCGTCAGCGAGGTGAAGCCACGCTTCGGCAGGCGACGTTGCAGCGGCATTTGACCGCCTTCGAAGCCAACCTTGTGAAAGCCGCCCGAACGCGACTTCTGACCCTTGTGACCGCGGCCAGCCGTCTTGCCCAGACCGGAGCCGATGCCACGGCCGACGCGACGCTTAGCGTGCTTCGAACCTTCAGCCGGCTTCAGGTTATTCAATTCCATTATCAACTCCTTGAGTCCTGGTCAGCCGCTTAGCTGATGACCTTAACGAGGTACGAAACCTTGTTGATCATGCCGCGCACAGCCGGCGTGTCCTGCAACTCGCTAACCGAGTTGAGTCGGCGCAGGCCCAAGCCACGCACCGTTGCACGGTGCGTTTCACGGGTGCCGATCAGGCTCTTGACGAGCTGGACCTTGACAGTTTTATCAGACATGGTGTCCACCTTAGCCCAGAATATCTTCGACGGACTTGCCGCGCTTCGCCGCGATATCACCCGGCGTCGACTGCTTACGCAGACCGTCGAGCGTTGCACGAACGAGGTTGTACGGGTTCGTCGAACCGTGGCTCTTGGCCACAACGTTCTGCACGCCCATCACGTCGAACACTGCGCGCATCGGGCCGCCAGCGATCACACCGGTACCGTCCTTCGCCGGAGCGAGGAGGACCATCGATGCGCCGTGCTTACCGTGCACTTCGTGTTGCAGGGTACCGTTCTTAAGCGGCACCTTGAACATGTTGCGGCGAGCCTGTTCCATCGCCTTCTGAACAGCGACCGGCACTTCCTTCGCCTTGCCCTTGCCCATACCGACGCGGCCATCACCGTCGCCGACCACGGTCAGTGCGGCAAAACCGAGAATCCGGCCGCCCTTCACAACCTTGGTCACGCGGTTGACCGAAATCATCTTTTCGCGCAGGCCGTCGTCGCGTTCGTCAGCCTGAACTTTCGCTTGCATCTTTGCCATGACGAATTCTTCCCTTAGAACTTGAGTCCGGCTTCGCGCGCCGCATCAGCCAGCGCTTTCACGCGGCCGTGGTAACGGAAACCCGAACGGTCGAAGGCGACGGATTCGATGCCGGCAGCCTTAGCCTTTTCTGCAATGCGCTTACCGATCAGGGTCGCAGCGGCGACGTTGCCGCCCTTGCCAGTCTGATCAGCCAGTTGCGCACGCACTTCGGCTTCGAGCGTCGACGCGCTGGCGAGCACCTTGGTGCCGCACGGCGAGAACACTTGCGCATAGATGTGCGTGTTCGTGCGATGCACGGCGAGACGCGCGACCTGCAGCTCAGCGATCTTGATACGCGTCTGACGAGCGCGGCGCAGGCGAGATTGAGTCTTATCCATGATTGCGCACCCTTACTTCTTCTTCGTTTCTTTGAGGATCACAACCTCGTTGGCGTAACGCACACCCTTGCCCTTGTAGGGCTCCGGTGGGCGATAGCCGCGCACTTCTGCAGCGACCTGGCCAACTTGTTGCTTGTTGATCCCCTTGATCACGATTTCGGTTTGCGTCGGGGTTTCAGCCTTGACGCCTTCCGGCATCTGGTGCACCACGGGGTGCGAGAAACCCAGCGACAGGTTCAGCTTGTCGCCTTGCGCCTGTGCGCGGTAACCGACGCCAACCAGCGTCAGCTTGCGCTCGAAACCCTTCGTCACGCCGTTCACCATGTTCGCAACCAGTGCGCGCATCGTGCCCGACATCGCATTCGCTTCGCGGCTTTCGTCCACCGGCTCGAACTTCAGCGTGCCGTTGTCGTTCACCACCTTCACGAGGCTGTTTGCAGCCTGCGAAATCGTACCCAGCGGGCCCTTGACGGTAATGCGTTCGTCGCTCAGGGCCACTTCTGCGCCTTGCAGCGCGATCGGGCTTTTACCTACTCGAGACATGTTTCTCTCCTTTCGGCCTTAAGCGACGTAGCAGATGACTTCGCCGCCAACGCCCGTTGCACGCGCCTTGCGGTCCGTCATCACGCCCTTCGGCGTCGACACGATTGCCACGCCGAGGCCATTCATGACCACGGGGATGTCGTTACGGCCGCGGTACACACGCAGACCAGGCTTCGAAACGCGTTCAATGCGCTCGATCACCGGACGGCCAGCGTAGTACTTCAACACGATGTTCAATTCAGACTTCGCACCTTCGGACTTCACTGCGAAATCATCGATATAGCCTTCGTCCTTAAGGACCTGCGCAATCGCAACCTTGACTTTCGACGAGGGCATTGTCACCGAAACTTTCTCAACCATCTGCGCATTGCGGATGCGAGTCAGCATATCGGCGATAGGATCACTCATGCTCATTTACGTTTCTCCTATTACCAGCTCGCCTTGGTCAGGCCAGGGATCTCGCCGCGGAACGCGATTTCGCGAATCTTGTTACGCGCCAGCCCGAATTTACGGAACGTGCCACGCGGGCGACCGGTAATTGCGCAACGATTGCGCTTACGGGTCGGGTTAGAGTTGCGCGGCAGTTGTTGCAGTTCCAGACGTGCTGCGTAATGCTCTTCGTCCGACTTGCTCATATCGCCGATAATCGCTTTCAGCTCAGCACGCTTGGGAGCGTACTTAGCGGCCAGGCGAGCACGCTTCTTTTCACGTTCGATCAGTGCCAGTTTAGCCACGGTAACCTCAGTTTCTGAACGGGAACTTGAAGCTGGCGAGCAGAGCCTTTGCTTCGTCGTCGGTCTTCGCAGTTGTCGTGATGCTGATGTTCAGCCCACGCAGTGCGTCGATCTTGTCGTAGTCGATTTCGGGGAAAATGATCTGCTCTTTCACACCGATGTTGTAGTTGCCGCGACCATCGAACGCACGACCCGACACGCCACGGAAGTCGCGCACACGGGGGAGCGCAACCGTCACGAAACGGTCCAGAAATTCGTACATTGCCTGACCACGCAACGTGACCATTGCACCGATCGGATAGCCCTGACGGATCTTGAAGCCAGCGATTGCCTTGCGTGCCTTCGTGATCACCGGCTTCTGGCCTGCGATCTTCGTCAGGTCGCCAACGGCGTTTTCGATGATCTTCTTGTCAGCAACCGCTTCGCCAAGGCCCATGTTCAGGGTGATCTTGGTGATGCGCGGCACTTCCATCACGGACTTGTAACCGAACTTCTCGATGAGGCCGGGTACAACCTTCTCTTTGTAAAACTCTTGCAAACGAGCCATTTTTTTACTCCGCAGCGTCAGGCGCTCAGCACGGCACCGGTCGTCTTAAGGAAACGGACTTTCTTGTCTCCCTCGACCTTGATGCCTACACGCGACGCCTTGCCATTCGCGTCGACCAATGCGACGTTCGAAATTTGCAGCGGCATCGTCTTGGCTTCCACGCCACCCGTCGTACCCTTCATCGGGTTCGGCTTGACGTGCTTCTTGACGAGGTTGATGCCCTCGACAATTACCTTGTCTTCGCCAACGGACAGCACGACGCCGCGCTTGCCTTTATCTTTGCCGGTGATGACGATAACTTCGTCACCTTTGCGAATCTTGTTCATCGCGACTCCTTACAGCACTTCAGGTGCCAACGAAACGATCTTCATGAATCGTTCGCTGCGCAACTCGCGCGTAACAGGCCCGAAAATACGGGTGCCAATAGGTTCGAGCTTGGCATTCAACAGCACTGCAGCATTGCCATCGAACTTGATCAGCGAGCCGTCCTGACGGCGCACGCCCTTGGCGGTGCGAACCACCACGGCGTTGTAAATTTCGCCTTTCTTCACGCGCCCGCGCGGCGTTGCTTCTTTGACGGTCACCTTGATGATGTCGCCAATGCTGGCATAACGACGCTTCGAGCCGCCGAGAACCTTGATGCACATGACTTCACGCGCACCGGTGTTGTCGGCCACTTCAAGCCGAGTTTCGGTCTGGATCATGGTTTATCTATCCCAACTTAATCCGGTCACACCACCATGGCGTACCCGGTCAGTCTTGGTCCCGTCAGCCAATCGGCTGCTTGGGTATGAACAGCAGCGACGGCAAACGAAACCCGCCATCGCAATCCGGTGAATCCTTCGGAACAGACTGGCGCCTGAACCGCTTCCCCCACCAACTTCGCCCGCGACGGGGCTCCCATAAAAGAGGGAAGACCGAGATTATAACAAATAATCTCGGTCTTGCAAGCGAAACTTACTGCGATTTCAACTACTTCTACAACTTTGCGGCGTCAGATGACGCGAGCAGCCTCGACCAGGCGAGCCACAACCCAAGCTTTCGTCTTCGAAATCGGACGCGTTTCCTGGATTTCAACGAGGTCACCCTCGTTGTACGTGTTCGCATCGTCGTGCGCGTGGTATTTCTTCGAACGCACAACGTACTTGCCGTAGATCGGGTGCTTCACGCGGTGCTCAACCAGCACGGTGACCGTCTTGTCCATCTTGTTGCTGACGACCTTGCCGACCAGCGTCCGCTTGAGCGAGGTTTTTACGCTATCGTTCATTTCTGGTTCGCCTTCTCAGTCAGGACGGTCCGCACACGTGCGATGTCGCGACGAACCTTCTTCAGCTGGCTCGTGTTCGTGAGCTGCTGGGTCGCGAGTTGCATGCGCAGGCCGAATTGCGCCTTCAACAGGTCCGACAGCTCCTTGTTGAGCGCGGCCTGATCTTTCTGGTGAAGTTCGGAAGCCTTCATCATTTGCTCCTTAGGCGCCGAGCTGACGCACGATAAACGTCGTCTTGAGCGGCAGCTTAGCTGCAGCCAGACGGAACGCTTCGCGTGCCAGCTCTTCGGTTACGCCGTCCATTTCGTACAGCATCTTGCCCGGTTGAATCTCTGCGACGTAGTACTCAGGGTTACCTTTACCGTTACCCATACGTACTTCAGCCGGCTTGTGCGAGATCGGCTTGTCCGGGAAGATGCGGATCCAGATGCGGCCACCACGCTTGATGTGACGCGTCATTGCACGACGTGCCGCTTCAATCTGGCGCGCGGTCAGACGACCACGACCGATAGCCTTCAGGCCGAACTCACCGAACGACACCGCGTTGCCGCGGGTAGCGATACCGGTGTTACGACCCTTCTGCTCTTTGCGATACTTTCTGCGTTTCGGTTGCAGCATCGTTATTCTCCAGTCTTCCCGCCGTCGCCGGCACCGCCAGCACGACGGGGAGCGCCACGGCGTGCACCTGCCGGGCCACCACCTTCACCATCGCGACGCGGACGGCGATCGCCACCCGGACGTGCGTTACGGCGCGGACGCTTTTCTTCGGCGACTTCTTCAACCACCGGTGCGTCGTTGCGGCCGAGCGTGTCGCCCTTGTAGACCCACACCTTCACGCCGATGATGCCGTACGTCGTCTTCGCTTCCGACGTTGCGTAGTCGATATCAGCACGCAGCGTATGAAGAGGCACGCGACCTTCGCGATACCATTCCGTACGAGCGATTTCGATACCGTTCAGGCGGCCAGCGCTCATGATCTTGATGCCTTGAGCACCCAGACGCATTGCGTTTTGCATCGCACGCTTCATCGCGCGGCGGAACATAATCCGGCGCTCGAGTTGTTGCGTGATCGAGTCAGCGATCAGTTGCGCATCGGTTTCCGGCTTGCGGATTTCTTCGATGTTGACGTGGACCGGAACGCCCATGCGGCGTTGCAGTTCCGACTTCAGCAGCTCGATATCCTCGCCCTTCTTACCGATGACGACACCCGGACGCGAGCTATAAATCGTGATGCGCGCGTTTTTCGCCGGACGCTCGATAACGACGCGACCAACCGAAGCGTTTTTCAGCTTCTTCTTCAGGTATTCACGAACACCGATGTCTTCCTGCAACATCGCCGCGAAATTGTTGTTGTTCGCGTACCAACGCGACGCCCAATTGCGGCTGACGGCCAAACGGAAGCCAGTCGGATGAATTTTCTGTCCCATCGTATGACCCCTTAATTCCCGACCGTCACAGTGATGTGACAGGATTGCTTCTCGATGCGGTTACCGCGGCCTTTAGCGCGCGCAGTAAAACGCTTGAGCGATGCAGCCTTGTCGACCATGATGCTCGTTACTTTGAGCTCGTCGATATCGGCGCCTTCGTTATGCTCCGCATTCGCGATCGCCGACAGCACGACCTTTTTCACGATTCCCGCAGCCTTCTTCGGCGAAAACGTCAGAACGTTCAGCGCCTTGTCGACCGGCAAACCGCGGATCTGGTCAGCCACAAGGCGCGTTTTCTGCGCCGAGATGCGGGCACCGCGATGAATTGCTTTCACTTCCATCATGAGCCCCTTATTTCTTAGCCTTCTTGTCGGCTGCATGACCCTTGAACGTCCGGGTCAATGCAAACTCGCCAAGCTTGTGGCCGACCATGTTTTCCGAGATGTACACCGGAACGTGTTGACGTCCGTTGTGCACAGCAATCGTCAAACCGATGAAATCCGGCAGAATCGTCGAACGACGCGACCAGGTTTTGATCGGCTTCTTGTCACGTGCAGCGGCTGCCGACTCAACTTTCTTCAGCAAATGGGCGTCGCAGAACGGACCTTTTTTTACAGAACGTGCCATTGCCTACTCCTTAACGCTTGTGACGGCGCTGGACGATCATGCTCGTCGTGCGCTTGTTGCTGCGGGTGCGATAACCCTTAGCAGGCGTGCCCCACGGGCTCACCGGATCGCGACCTGCAGCCGTCTTGCCTTCACCACCACCGTGCGGGTGATCGACCGGGTTCATTGCAACGCCACGCACCGTCGGGCGGATACCGCGCCAGCGGTTTGCGCCAGCCTTACCGATTTGACGGAGGCTGTGCTCTTCGTTGCCAACTTCACCAATCGTCGCGCGGCATTCAACGTGAACGCGGCGGATTTCACCAGAGCGCAAGCGGACCTGTGCGTAGATGCCTTCACGAGCCAGCAACATCGCCGACGTACCAGCCGAACGCGCCATTTGCGCGCCCTTGCCCGGCAGCATTTCGATGCAGTGGATCGTCGTACCGACCGGAATGTTGCGGATCGGCAGCGTGTTACCTGCGCGGATCGGAGCTTCCGAACCCGACATCAGTTGCTGACCAACCGTCACACCCTTCGGAGCGATGATGTACTTGCGCTCGCCGTCTGCGTACAGAACCAGCGCGATGTTCGCGCTACGGTTCGGATCGTACTCAAGACGTTCGACCTTTGCCGGAATGCCGTCCTTGTTGCGACGGAAATCGACGACACGGTAGTGATGCTTGTGACCACCACCCTTATGACGCGTGGTGATGTGACCGTTGTTATTACGGCCGGCGGTCGTGGATTGCGAGTCGAGCAGCGGTGCGAACGGCTTGCCCTTATGCAGATCCTTATTGACCACCTTGACCATCGCACGGCGACCCGGCGAAGTCGGCTTAACTTTAACGATTGCCATGATTACTTGGCCTCCGCTTCAAAGTTGATTTCCTGGCCGGGCTTCAGGCAGACGTACGCCTTCTTCACGTCCTTGCGCTTGCCCATGAAGCGGCCAAAGCGCTTGGCTTTGCCCTTCGAGACCAGCACGTTGACGGAATTGACTTCCACCTTGAACAGCAGCTCGACTGCAGCTTTCACTTCCTGCTTCGTGGCATCGGGCGCGACTTCGAACACAACTTGCTCGTTCTTGTCGGCCACCAGCGTCGCCTTTTCGGAGATCACCGGCGCGAGCAGGACCTGCATCAAACGATGATCGTTCTTGCGAATCTCGCTCATGACAGCAACTCCTCGATCTGGGCGACCGCAGCCTTCGTGATCAGGATCTTCTTGAAGTAGATCAGCGACAGCGGGTCGGCGTAACGCGGCTCGACAACTGCCACATGGGCGAGGTTGCGCGACGCGAGGTACAGGTTTTCGTCAACCGTGTCGGTAATCACCAGCACGGAGTCGAGACCCATCGCCTTGAATTTTTCGGCCAGCAGCTTCGTCTTCGGCGCTTCGAGCGTCAGCTCGTCAACCACCGAGATGCGGCCTTCGCGAGCCAGCTGCGAGAAGATCGAGCAGAGGCCTGCGCGATGCATCTTCTTGTTAACCTTGTGCGAAAAGTTTTCTTCCGGCGAATTCGGGAAGATCCGGCCACCGCCGCGCCACAACGGGCTCGACGACATACCGGCACGGGCGCGACCCGTACCCTTTTGACGCCACGGCTTCTTGGTCGTGTGCTTGACTTGCTCACGGTCCTTCTGCGCGCGGTTACCGCTACGGGCATTCGCTTGATACGCCACCACAACCTGGTGAATCAGGGCTTCGTTGTAATCGCGGCCGAACACTACGTCCGACGCGCTAACGCCTGCACCTTCCTGACCATTGGCATTCAGGAGCTTAAGTTCCATTATTTCGCTCCTTTCACGGCACGCGTCTTCACGGCCGGCGTAACGAATACCTTGCCACCCTTCGCACCCGGAACGGCGCCCTTGACCAGCAACAGCTTGCGGTCAGCGTCGATACGAGCGATTTCGAGGTTTTGCACGGTTACCGTATCGTCACCCATGTGACCGGTCATGCGCTTACCCGGGAAAACACGACCCGGATCCTGCGCCATACCGATCGAACCCGGCACGTTGTGCGAGCGCGAGTTACCGTGCGATGCACGGCCGGATGCGAAGTTGTAACGCTTGATGGTACCGGCGTAGCCCTTACCGATCGACACGCCTTGCACGTCGACCTTCTGGCCTACTTCGAACAGGTCGGGACCGACCACGGTGCCGTTCGACAACTCGGCAGCCTTGGCAGCATCGATCTGGAATTCTTTGAGGATTTCACCGGCTTGAACACCGGCTTTGGCGAGATGACCGGCCAACGGCTTCGTCACACGCGATGCACGGCGCGTACCGAATGCAACCTGCACGGCGGTGTAGCCGTCGGTTTCAACAGTCTTGATCTGCGTCACGCGGTTGTCGGACACGTCCAGCACGGTAACGGGAATCGAATCCCCTTCTGCCGTGAAGATACGGGTCATGCCAACCTTGCGACCTACGAGTCCAAGGCTCATCGTTTTCTCCATTCCCGACTGCGATTGGTCGGGGCTAATTTACAAAATGCCGGTGCCGTTTCGGGCGTGAAATCACGCTGCAGCACACCGACTTTTTTGCGCAAATGCGCGAAAAGCCCACTATTATAGCGAGGCTTTTCGTTTTCCGCAAGCAATCAATGACTTAGCGCTGCCCGGCACGCCAGGCAACCGCTACAAGCCTTATTGGAGCTTGATTTCCACGTCCACGCCAGCCGGCAGGTCCAGCTTCATCAGTGCGTCGACGGTCTTGTCCGTCGGATCGACGATGTCCATCAGACGTTGGTGCGTACGGATTTCGAGCTGATCGCGCGACGTCTTGTTGACGTGCGGCGAACGCAGGATGTCGAAACGTTGAATGCGGGTCGGCAGGGGCACCGGACCACGAACGATTGCGCCAGTCCGCTTTGCCGTGTCGACGATTTCAGCTGCCGATTGATCGATCAGGCGATAGTCGAAAGCCTTCAGGCGAATGCGGATTTTCTGGTTCTGCATGACAATTCCTTGGAAAGAGCGAGGCGGTATTGCGCCGCCAGATAGTAAAAGAACGTAGAGCCGGGCACCTGCTATGGCGCTGGCGCCCGGCTCCGGGCACCACTTACTGCAACTTCAACCCTCGATTTTACTCGAGAATCTTGGCAACCACACCTGCGCCGACCGTACGGCCGCCTTCGCGAATTGCGAAACGCAGACCTTCTTCCATCGCGATCGGGTTGATCAGCTTCAC
>NZ_FPBH01000028.1 GCF_900116445.1 Paraburkholderia aspalathi | reverse complement strand
GACGCGTTCGGCGTGCACTGCATCGGCGGTATCGTGGGTGCAATCCTGACCGGCGTGTTCGCGGTCAAGGACATCGGCGGCGCGGACGGCAGCGTCATCCTGCAAGCCAAGGGCGTGCTGACGACGCTGGTCTACAGCGGCGTGGTGAGCTACATCCTGCTGAAGGTGATCGATATGGTGATGGGCCTGCGCGTGACGGAAGAAGAAGAACGCGAAGGTCTGGACGTGAGCCTGCACGGCGAACACGTCGAATAAGGATTCCCCCGCAAGTCTCAGGACTTGCGGATCAGAATCAAGCGCAGCGACTTTGGCCCGCCTTCATGGCGGGCTTTTTTCTTGACGCGTCTCTTGTGAACAGCAGTTTTCCCCGCCTATCATGGCGATAGCGAGAATGCATTCGCATCCGCTTGCGAATGGAGAAAGCGTCCCCAAATGGACAAAGCATTTGCTCTACAATCTTTTTTCTCCAGTCTGCGAGTGATCAATGGTTCCGCACCTAGTTACGGCGTTAAACGGCCCGCTGCTCGACCTCGAGCGGAAGATCCTCGACGCTACCCCCGCCATCGAACGCTGGTTCCGGCTCGAATGGCAGGAGCACACGCCGCCGTTCTACTGTTCAGTCGACCTGCGTAACGCGGGCTTCAAGCTCGCGCCGGTCGACACCAATCTGTTTCCCGGCGCATTCAACAATCTGCCGCAGGAAGTGCTGCCGCTCGCCGTGCAGGCCGCGATGGCGTCGATCGAAAAGATCTGCCCGGACGCGAAGAATCTGCTGGTGATCCCCGAGCGCCATACGCGCAACGCGTTTTATCTGGAGAATGTCGCCCGTCTGGCCGCGATCATGCGCCAGGCCGGCTTGAACGTACGTTTCGGCACGCTCGACGAAAGCATCGTCGGACCGGTCACGATCGCATTGTCCGACGGCCAGAAGCTCGTGCTCGAACCGCTCGAGCGCTCGCAGCGGCGCCTCGGCCTGAAGAATTTCGACCCGTGCTCGATTCTGCTGAACAATGACCTGTCGGGTGGCATTCCGCCCGTCCTGGAAAATCTGCACGAGCAGTATCTGCTGCCGCCGCTGCATGCCGGCTGGGCCGTTCGCCGCAAATCGACGCACTTTTCCTGTTATGACGACGTCGCGAAGAAGTTCGCGAAGATGGTCGAGATCGATCCGTGGATGATCAATCCGTACTTCGCGCACGTCGAAGGCGTCGATTTCCAGGAGCGCACCGGTGAGGAAGCGCTAACGGATGCGATCGACGGTGTCCTGAAGAAGATCGCCAGGAAGTATCGCGAGTACGGTATTTCCGAGAAACCGTATGTTGTCATCAAGTCGGATGCGGGCACCTATGGCATGGGCGTGATGACCGTGCACGACGCCTCGGAAGTGGCCGCGCTCACCAAGCGCGAACGCGCCAAGATGGCCGCCACCAAAGACGGCCTCGAAGTGCATGACGTGATCGTGCAGGAAGGCGTGTACACCTTCGAGCGGATCGGCGAAGAAGTCGCCGAGCCGGTCGTGTACATGATCGACCGTTACGTGGTGGGTGGCTTCTACCGCGTGCACGGC
The DNA here is from genome assembly GCF_900116445.1 of Paraburkholderia aspalathi. GTDB lineage: Bacteria > Pseudomonadota > Gammaproteobacteria > Burkholderiales > Burkholderiaceae > Paraburkholderia > Paraburkholderia aspalathi. Next base: position 131,118 of record NZ_FPBH01000028.1, on the reverse strand, counting down.
AGCCGCGAGCGCGATCAGAATCTGAACGCGCCCGGCATGCACTTCGTGCCGCTCGGCTTCGAGCATACGGCCCTGCCGGATGCGCACGCCAAGCCCGGCGCGGCGGTGCCGAACCGCTTCTATATGTACGGCGTGGTGGCGCGGCTCGGGTTGCTGGCCGCATCGGTCGAACTGGAAAAGACCGATCCGGAAGCAATTCAGGTTTAAGCCTCGCGAGATGGTCGATGGCGGCATGCGTGCCGCCATCGTCATTTTCAGCGACTATATTTGACGATCAATGCCAAGCCCTAAGGGCGCACCGGAATCCTCATGGACATTCTTTTCATTGCCGATCCGCTCACTCAGTTCAAGATCTACAAAGATTCCACCTACGCGATGATGGCCGAAGCCGCACGCCGCGGTCACACGCTCTACACGTGCGAGCCGAAACATCTGGCGTGGACCGGCGGCGACGTCGAGGCGAACGTGCAGCGCTTTGCGATTACCGGCGACGTGACCGACCTCCATCGCGACACGTGGTACGCCGCTGAAGCGGCCACGCCGAAATCGCTGAAGAGTTTCAGCGCGGTCGTGATGCGCAAAGACCCGCCCTTCGACATGGAATACGTAACGTCGACGTGGTTGCTGGAAATCGCCGAACGCGGCGGCGCGCGCATTTTCAACAAGCCGCAGGCCATTCGCGATCATTCGGAAAAGCTGGCGATCGGCGAGTTCGCGGAGTTCGTCGCGCCGACGTTGGTGACGCGCGACGCCGCCCGTTTGCGCGCCTTCCATGAAGAACACGGCGACGTGATCCTGAAGCCGCTCGACGGCATGGGCGGCATGGGCGTGTTCCGCGTGAAGGCCGACGGCATGAATCTCGGCTCGATCATCGAGATGCTGAGCCACGACGGCGCGCGCTCGGTGATGGCGCAAAAGTTCATCCCCGAGATCAAGGAAGGCGACAAGCGCATTCTCCTGATCGGCGGCGAAGCGGTGCCGTTTTCGCTCGCGCGAATTCCTCAGGGCAATGAAGTGCGCGGCAACCTCGCGGCGGGTGGGCTCGGCGTGGCGCGCCCGCTCACCGATCACGACCGCAAGATCGCAGACATGCTCGCACCGGTGCTTGCCGCGCGTGGTCTGCTGCTGGTCGGGCTGGATGCGATCGGCGACTGGCTCACCGAGGTGAACGTGACGAGCCCGACGTGTTTCCGCGAGATCATGGATCAGACCGGCTTCGACGTCGCCGCGATGTTCATCGACGCATTGGAGCGCGCGGCCGCTTGAGGCGCAGCCCTTGAATGGCTGCCAAGCCCCCCAAACTGTGTAGTAAATCCGCATCAAGCGAAACACCAGCTTTGGCGAGAAAATGAGCCTGATACAATGCCCGCTCTTCCGCGCCAAGCCGACTGGAAGGTGTCTGTCAGACGCCACTGGCATGGATTGCGGACTGTGAACGAGCTGTTTCCCGCCTGTGCCCTGGCGATATCAGGCGCCGCGGGCCGCTCGTCAGGTGATGCGTTCCGGCCCTCACGACCCACGGCCAGTCGAGGGCGCTTACGAACCGGGCTTCGTCCCGGTCCACGGTTCGGGGCCGTTCTTTTGCAGTAAGGCTGACATGGCAGGCATTCTGATCATTGCGCACGCTCCGTTCGCCACCGCGTTGCGCGATTGTATTTCGCACATCTACGGTGGCTTGCCGGCTCGCATCGGCGTGATCGATGTATCGCCGGATTGCGATCCCGCACAGCAGGTCGCGTTTGCGCATTCGGAAATCGAGCGGCTCAAGGAAGAAAACGGCGCACTCGTGCTCACCGACATGTTCGGCGCCACGCCGGCGAATATCGCCGGGCGGCTCGCTTCGGTGCCGAACGTTCGTGTGCTGTGTGGCGTCAATCTGCCGATGCTGGTGCGCGCAGTCTGTTATCGCGCAACGCCGCTCGACACGCTGGTCGACAAAGCGCTCGCTGGAGCCACCAAGGGCGTACACGCAATCGGGCCTGCCACGCCGGCGCCGGTTGCGCCGCCCGCGGGGTCCAGTGACTGTTTGCCCGCTTTGCCGCCAGAGGCCGCCGCCGCTGACTGTTTGCAAGCGCTGCCGGCCGAGGCCGACCTGACTCAGAAAGCCGGCTCGACCGGGTTGTAAGCGGATCTCACGGCTTTAAACGATTGCGATTGGGTCGCGCCCAATCGCAGCTGGTTTGCAGTTTCACCTTTCACTACAACACTTACCCGCGCTTCGGACCATCACATGCTGCAACAGGAAACGACTATTGTGAACAAGCTGGGGCTGCACGCGCGCGCGTCGGCCAAGTTGACGCAACTCGCGGGCAACTACCAGGCGGAAATCTGGATGAGCCGCAATGGCCGCCGTATCAATGCCAAGAGCATCATGGGTGTGATGATGCTGGCCGCGGGTATAGGCAGCACGGTGCTGATCGAAACAGAAGGCACCGACGAAAAAGAAGCCATGGACGCATTGTTGAAACTGATTGCTGATAAATTCGGCGAAGGTCAGTGAATTCACGCGTTACCGTTGCCTGAAGCAAAATGCCGCGGCTGTCCGCGGCATTTTTTTTAGCGCGAGACAATCGCAGCTTGAGAAGCGCCTGCTCGCGGCGCGCGGGGGTTCGCGTTGCCGGAGCGCATGTTCGCCGAAGGCGCATTGTTGTGGATGGTTACGGTATTTCGTGCTGCGCTGCACACAGCCCTAACGTATCTACAACGGGCGCGGAATTTATAATGGCCAGCAGAGTCTGAGAGCATTGCAGCGGTTTGCCGCGGCATCACACAACTAGAGGAGGTGCGCGTGTCCTTCACGCTGCATGGAATTCCCGTGTCACGCGGTATCGCCATCGGGCGGGCCTATCTGATCGCCCCGGCTGCACTTGACGTAGACCACTATTTGATCGAACCCGCCCAGATCGAGGGCGAGATCGAGCGCTTCCGCACGGCCCAGCAACATGTGCATTACGAGCTCGACACGTTGCGCGCCGATCTCGCGGCAGACGCGCCGAGCGAAATGGGCGCGTTCATCAACGTTCATTCAATGATCCTGAACGATGCAATGCTCGTGCAGGAAACTATCGACCTGATCCGTACGCGCCGTTACAACGTGGAGTGGGCGCTGACCGAACAGCTCGAGCGCCTGTCGCGCCATTTCGACGATATCGAAGACGAATACCTGCGCGAGCGGAAAGCCGACATCGAACAGGTGGTGGAGCGCGTGCTGAAGGCGCTCGCCGGTGCTTCGGTGGCGCTGGTGGACGGCGTGCACGGTACCTGCGACGAAATGATCGTGGTGGCGCACGACATCGCGCCGGCCGATATGATGCAGTTCAAAACGCAAACGTTTCAGGGCTTCGTCACCGATCTCGGCGGACGGACTTCGCATACGGCGATTGTCGCGCGCAGCCTCGGCATTCCGGCCGCGGTCGGTGTGCAGCATGCGAGCCAGCTGATCCGGCAGGACGACCTGATCATTGTCGACGGAGATCACGGCATCGTGATCGTCGATCCCGCACCCATCGTGCTGGAAGAATATTCGTACCGTCAGAGCGAAAAAGCGTTGGAGCAGCGCAAGCTGCAACGCCTGAAGTTTTCGCCCACGCAAACACTTTGCGGCACGCGCATCGAACTGTGCGCGAACATCGAGTTGCCGGAGGACGCGCGCGCGGCGGTCGATTCGGGCGCAACCGGGGTGGGCCTGTTCCGCACCGAGTTCCTGTTCATGAATCACAAGCACCAGTTGCCGGAAGAGGAAGAGCAGTTTGCGGCCTATCGTCGCGCGGTCGAGTTGATGAACGGCTTGCCGGTGACGATCCGTACGATCGACGTCGGCGCCGACAAACCGCTCGATTCGATGGCTGGGGGCGACGGCTACGAAACCGCACCGAACCCCGCCTTGGGGCTCAGAGCGATTCGCTGGAGCCTCTCGGAACCGCAGATGTTCCTGACGCAACTGCGCGCGATTCTTCGTGCGTCGGCGTTCGGCAAGGTGAAGATTCTGATTCCGATGCTCGCGCACGCGCAGGAGATCGATCAGACGCTCGATCTGATTCGCGAGGCCAAGCGTCAACTGGACGATGCCGGCATTGCCTACGATCCGAACGTGCAGGTCGGCGCGATGATTGAGATTCCGGCCGCCGCGATTGCATTGCCGCTGTTTCTCAAGCGGCTGGATTTTCTGTCGATCGGCACCAACGATCTGATCCAGTACACGCTGGCGATCGATCGCGCGGATAACTCGGTCGCGCACCTGTACGACCCGCTGCACCCAGCGGTGCTGCATCTGATCGCCTTCACGCTGCGGGAGGCGAAGCGGGCTGGGGTGCCGGTGTCGGTGTGCGGCGAGATGGCGGGTGACCCGGCGTTGACGCGTCTGTTGCTCGGCATGGGCCTCACCGAGTTTTCGATGCACCCGAGCCAGTTGCTGGTGGTCAAGCAGGAAGTCCTGCGCTCGCATCTGAAGACGCTCGAGAAGCCGGTGGCCGACGTGCTGGCTTCGTTCGAACCGGAAGAGGTGCAGGCGGCGCTCAAGCGCGTGATACTGGCTTGAAACTGAAAATCCGGATTGGTGGGTTCAAATGAAAAACGCCGCACATATGTGCGGCGTTTTCCTTTTAGCGTCTTGCCTGCGTAGGCTCAGGCCTGATGCCGTTGCCCACATACCGGGCAATCCGGCTGACGCGCAATGCGCATCGTGTTCCATTCCATACGCAGCGAATCGAGCATCGTAAGACGGCCCATCAGCGGCGTGCCGATTTCGCCGATCACTTTCAGTGCTTCAGCCGCTTGCATCGAACCGATGATCCCGACCGTGGGCGCGAACACGCCCATCGTCGAGCACGCGACTTCCTCGAACGGTTGATCTTCCGGGAACACGCACGCATAGCAGGGCGACGCTGCATCGCGGAAATCGAAAGTGCTGATCTGGCCGTCGAAGCGCAAGGCCGCGCCTGAGACCAGCGGCACACCGTGCTTCACGCAGGCGCGGTTGATCGCGTGGCGCGTGGCGAAGTTATCCGTGCAATCGAGCACAACCGTAGCGTGCGGCACCTCGCGATCGAGCCATGCATCGTCGACACGTTCGGCCACTGCGTTCACCACGACCTCAGGATTGATCTGGGCGATTGCATCGCGCCCGGACTCCACCTTCTTGCGCCCGACCGACGCCGTCACATGCAAAATCTGCCGCTGCAGATTGGTCAGGTCGACCGTATCTTCATCGACCAGCGTCAGACGGCCAACGCCTGCCGCCGCCAGATACATCGCAGCCGGCGAACCCAGGCCGCCCGCGCCGACAATGATCGCGTGCGCGTCGATAAAGCGCTGCTGCGCCTCGATGCCGATTTCGTCGACGAGGATATGGCGGGAATAGCGGAGGAGTTGATCGTCATTCATGGCGGGGCGCGTGGAGTGTCGCGCAATGAGATGCAGGACCGATGGCCTGCCATGCGCGGTTTCGTTATTTTAATCGCGCGGAGGAGCGGGTGTTCTTGCTGGTGCCGGGTATTACAACGGTACTGCTACGTGTCTTCGCAGCACGTTCCGCTGCGAAGACACGTTGGGTTTGCTGCTTAGTTGCTTTGCGTAGCAGGCGCCGAGGCCGGTGCCGATGCGCCCGGTACCGGCTGCGTCGGCTTCACCGCGACCGGCGCGGAGGCCGATGCTGCCGGCTTGTTCTGCGCGAGACGCCGCTCGGTCAGCGACTTCGATTCCTGCACCGGCTTGCCTTCCAGCTTGTTCAATGCCTGCGTCAGCATGAAGTCGTCGGTCGAACCGAACTCGACCGGCTTGCGCTCACGATCCTTCTGACGCTGTTCCGGCGTCTTCTTGTCGTTCTGCTCTTCAAGCTGGCGCAGTTGGTCCATGCGTTCCTGTTCGCGCTGTTCCGCTTCCTTCTTCTCGTTCGGATCCTGCGTGTTAGCAAGGTGGTTCGAGTAGTCGACTTCGCGGGTCACCAGTGCGTCGTCCGGATCGCCTTCCGCGTATTGATCGACCGCGATGTCAGGGCGGATGCCCTTGTTCTGGATCGAACGGCCGCTCGGCGTGTAGTAGTACGCGGTGGTCAGACGCAGTGCCGTTTCAGCCGTCATTGGACGGACGGTTTGCACCGAGCCCTTACCGAAGGTGGTCTTGCCGACGATCAGCGCACGATGTTGATCCTGCAGCGCGCCCGCAACGATTTCCGACGCCGACGCCGAGTAGGCATTGGTCAGCACGATCATCGGCACAGTCTTGAAGATCGGTGCTTCGTCTTTCAGCGGATCGCTGTCGAACGATTGCAGGCGGTAGTTATCGTACGTGTCGCGATAGACCTGCTTCGAATCCGGAATCTGGCCGTTGGTGGACACCACAACCGAATTCGGCGGCAGGAACGCGCCGGCAACACCAACCGCGCTTTGCAGCAGACCGCCGCCGTTATTGCGCAGGTCGAGCACGAGACCCTTCAGGTTCGGCTGTTGACGGGCGATGTCTTGCAGCTTCGCAGCCAGATCAGGCGTGGTGCGTTCCTGGAAGCTGGTGATGCGGACATACGCGTAGCCCGGGGCCAGGATCTTCATCTTGACCGACTGGACCTTGATGATCGCTCGCGTCACGGTGAGTGGGAACGTACGGTCGTCGGTCTTGCGGAAGATGGTCAGCGTGACCTTGGTGCCCGGATCGCCGCGCATCTGCTTGACAGCCTGGTCGAGCGTCATGCCGCGCACCGGCTTGTCATTGATACGGGTGATCAGGTCGCCCGGACGGATGCCGGCGCGGAACGCGGGGGTGTCTTCAATCGGCGAGATCACCTTGATCAGGCCGTCTTCTGACGAAATTTCGATGCCGAGACCCGCGAAGCGACCCTTGGTCTGCTCCTGCAGTTCTTCGTAATCGGTCTTGTCGAGATACGACGAGTGCGGGTCCAAGCTCGACACCATGCCCTTGATCGCGGCGGTGAGGAGCTTTTTATCGTCTACCGGTTCGACGTACTCATGCTTGATTTGCCCGAAGACTTCGGCAAAGAGCCGGAGTTGGTCCAGCGGCAACGGTGCGACGGCGCTCGAGGCGGCGCTGGCGGGTTGCTGGGCCGAGGCGGAGAGTTGCAGGGTGGCAAATGCGCCGGTAGCAAGGCCCGCGGCAATCAGGCCGATATTTTTCAGGTTCTTTCGCATAGAGTCTGTTGCGGTCGGGAGCGCGTGGCAGCGTCGATAGAGATGGGGACGGACAAGTATAACTGCACACCCGCCCAGTCAGTGCGCAGCGCAGGCAATCGTGATTCGACAGCGCCGGCCGGCCCTGGTTCGTGAGCCGGCGCTCGCGCCGCTGAAGTAATGTGCAGTAACGGCAAGATGGCGGTGCGATGGCGCAATTGACAGCCGGCGGGCAGCGTATGCCGGTAGGTCTTGCCGATGGAACGGCCCGTTTGCCGGGCCCCCGCTGCAAGTTTCCGCTGCAGACGGGGGCCGCGGCGGCCGGTGGCCCCGGTTTAGCCCGCCTTGCCCTGCTTGGCCACAGCGGCCTGCGCCTTTGCAATCGCGTCCTGGTCGCCCAGATAGTAGTGCTTGATCGGCTTCAGGTTTTCGTCGAGTTCATAGACGAGCGGCACGCCGTTCGGGATATTCAGGCCGACGATGTCGTCGTCCGAAATGTTGTCGAGATACTTCACCATGGCGCGGATCGAGTTGCCGTGCGCGGCGATCACGACCTTGCGGCCCGACTTGATGGCCGGCGCAATCGACTCGTTCCACAACGGCAAAACGCGTGCGACAGTATCTTTCAGGCACTCGGTGAGCGGCAATTGCTCACGCGGCACCTTGGCGTAGCGCGGATCGTTGTAGGGTGCGCGTTCGTCCGACGGATCGAGCGCCGGCGGCGGCGTGTCGTAGCTGCGGCGCCAGACCAGCACCTGTTCGTCGCCGAACTTGGCGGCGGTTTCCGCCTTGTTCAGACCTGACAGTGCGCCGTAGTGGCGCTCGTTCAGGCGCCACGAATGCACCACCGGCAGGTACATCAGATCCATCTGGTCCTGCACGTGCCACAGGGTGCGGATCGCGCGCTTGAGCACCGACGTGTAGGCGATATCGAACGAATAGCCCGATTCCTTCAGCAGCACGCCCGCCTGCTGCGCTTCACGATTGCCCTGCTCGGTGAGGTCGACGTCGACCCAGCCCGTGAAGCGGTTTTCCTTGTTCCACGTCGATTCGCCGTGGCGGATGAGAACGAGTTTGTACATGAGATTGCCGGTCGGTAGTAAGGAAGCGGTAAAGCGCTGCGAGGGTCCTCTAGAGGAGCGCCGCCATCGCGTCAGACGGTTATTTTATAATGGGTGGATTGCCCTTTTCGATTTCTCTCTTTTTCGGCGGATTTTCCGTGAAGTTTTTCACTGATTACACAAACCTTGTACTGATCGCAATCGTCCTCATCTCCGGTGGGTTGCTGCTGTGGCCGACGATCAGCCGGCGTGGCCGCGGTGGCCTGTCGGCCGCTGAAGCCACCCAACTGATCAACCGGCGCAATGCGGCGGTCATCGATCTGCGTCCGTCCGCCGACTTTGCCAAGGGCCATCTGCCCGCGGCACGGCACCTTGAATTTGCAGAGCTGCAGGCGAAAGTCGCGCAACTCGTGAAGAACAAGAGCAACCCGGTGCTGCTGGTATGCCAGACCGGCCAGCAGTCGAACAAGGCAGCGCGTATCGTGCAGGATGCGGGATACGCCGAAGTCCATGTTCTCGAAGGCGGTGTCGACGCCTGGCAGAAAGCCGGTATGCCGGTTGTGAAACAAGGAGCAGCCAAGTGAACAAAGTCATCATGTACAGCACCCAGGTGTGCCCGTATTGCCAGATGGCCGAACGTCTTTTAAAGTCGCGCGGCGTCGAGCACGTTGAAAAGGTACTGATCGACAAGGACCCGGCCCGTCGTGAAGAAATGATGACCCGGACCGGTCGCCGCACAGTGCCGCAGGTGTTCATCGGCGAGACGCATGTCGGCGGGTACGACGATCTGTCCGCGCTCGATCGCGCGGGCGGTTTGATGCCTCTGCTCGAACCTGCCTGAACGAAGCTGCCCGACTGGTGCGCCGGCCGGCGCGTGAGTCAGTCGGGTGAAATACAAGTCGGCGCGTGCTGGCCCTTCAAGGACAACCTCGAGGGCCGGCGATGCGCCGCAACGATCTGGCGGCCCGTGGAGTCATGGGCCGCCGCCATGCATACCTATCAGGGAATCACTCAATCATGTCCGACGAGAATAACCAGCCGTTCTTCAACATCCAGCGCATCTACCTGAAGGACATGTCGCTCGAGCAGCCGAATTCGCCGGGCATCTTCCTCGAGCAGGAAATGCCGTCGGTCGAAGTCGAAGTCGACGTGAAGGCCGAGCGCCTCGCCGACACCGTGTTCGAAATCCTCGTGACGGGCACGGTCACGGCCAAGGTGTCGGACAAGGTTGCGTTCCTGATCGAAGCCAAGCAAGCCGGCATTTTCGACATCCGCAACATTCCGGCTGAACAGATCGATCCGCTGGTCGGCATTGCCTGCCCGACGATCCTGTTCCCGTACCTGCGCTCGAACATCGCCGACGCGATCACCCGCGCAGGCTTCCCGCCGATCCACCTCGCCGAGATCAACTTCCAGGCGCTGTACGAGCAACGTCTCGCGCAAATGGGCGGCCAGGAAGGCGCGGCGCAAAACGGCGTCACGCATTAAACGCGTCCGTTCGGTGCCGGCTATGAAGGTTGCTGTCCTCGGCGCCGGCGCATGGGGCACAGCCCTCGCCGGACATCTGGCCGCACGGCACGACACGGTGCTGTGGGCGCGTGAACCCGCGCTCATCGCCGATCTCTCCGCTTCGCACGAAAACGCCCGCTATCTGGCGGGCGTTGCGTTGCCGGCGTCCCTTCGCTATGAAGCCGATCTGAATGCAGCGCTCGACCACGCGCTCGCCGACGACGCGTTATGCGTCGTGGCGACGCCCGTCGCCGGTTTGCGGGGTTTGTTCCGGGCGATGCACGACGCGGGCAAAGTGCCGGCGCATGTGGTGTGGTTGTGCAAAGGTTTCGAAGCCGACTCGCAGTTGTTGCCGCATCAGGTGGTCGCGGCTGAATTGCCGGGGCATGGCAGTAACGGCGTGCTGTCGGGTCCGAGTTTCGCCCGTGAAGTCGGGCAGGGCTTGCCGGTCGCGTTGACGATCGCGAGTACGTCAGCGACATGCCGGGAGCGCACGGTTGCCGCGTTCCATCATGGCGCCATGCGCATCTATACCGGCGATGACATTGTCGGCGTGGAAGTAGGCGGTGCGGTGAAGAACGTGCTGGCGATTGCCACGGGTATTGCCGATGGCCTCGGCCTCGGTCTGAATGCACGCGCGGCGTTGATTACACGTGGTCTCGCTGAAATGTCGCGCCTCGGCGTGACGCTCGGCGGACGGGCGGAGACGTTCACCGGTTTGACCGGGCTGGGCGATCTGATCCTGACCGCCACGGGTGATCTCTCGCGCAATCGCTCGGTCGGCGTGCAGCTCGCCGCGGGCCGTACGCTCGACGACATCCTCGGCGGCCTCGGTCACGTGGCCGAAGGTGTGCGTTGTGCGCAAGCTGTGTTGGCAATCGCTCGCGCTCATGCAATCGAGATGCCGATTACGCAGGCGGTCTGTGCTGTGCTGTTCGACGGCGTAGCGCCCCGCGACGCCGTTAGCGCCTTGCTGCGGCGCGATTCGAAAGCAGAATAAGTCTTGTCTTTCAGCCGTTTAGCGCGAAAAGCGCTGAACGGCTGCCCGCCATCGCTGTCCACGTTTTATCGACGCTTCGGACCAGCGAGGTTCTCATGCCCAGTTTTAACAATTGCACGCTAGAAGCGCGCGTGGTCGACATCACGACACTCGCCGTGGATGCGATCGTCAATGCCGCGAATACTTCGTTGCTAGGCGGGGGCGGCGTGGATGGCGCGATTCACCGCGCGGCCGGCAAGGAATTGCTGCGTGAGTGCGAAACGCTCGGCGGCTGCGCAACCGGCGATGCGAAAATCACCCGTGGCTACCAGTTACGGGCAAAACACGTGATCCATGCGGTTGGCCCGGTCTGGCAGGGTGGTGTGCGCGGCGAGGCGGACCTGCTTGCCTCCTGTTATCAACGCTCACTCGAAGTCGCGCATCAGGCGCATTGCACGAGCATTGCATTCCCCGCGATTAGTTGCGGCATCTACCATTTTCCTGCCAACGAAGCCGTGCAGATCGCCGTGGGCGCTGTGCTTGAAACTTTGCCACGCACCCCGAAAATCGAGCACGTGGTGTTCGCCTGTTTCGACGAAGCCATGCTCGCGCGCTACGAAACCGAATTGAAGCGCCGTCAGGCGCCGCCGTCAAAGCCGGTCTGACGCCACGCTTCGAACACGACCACGGCGACCGTATTCGAAAGATTCAGGCTGCGGTTGCCCGGCCGCATCGGCAGACGCACGCGTTGTTCATTGGCGAATTGATCGAGCACGGTGTCAGGCAGGCCGCGCGTTTCTGCGCCGAATACGAACCAGTCGCCGGATTGAAACGCATGCTCGTGAAACCGGCCCGAGCCACGGGTGGTGAAGGCGAACATCCGCGCCGGGTCGGGCGTTTCCTTAGCGACGAACGCTGCCCAATCGGCATGCACGTTCATCTGCGCATACTCGTGATAGTCGAGACCGGCGCGGCGTAACTTGGCGTCGTCGAGCGGAAAGCCGAGCGGCTCGATCAGATGCAGCCGTGCGCCGGTGTTGGCGCACAGGCGGATAACGTTGCCGGTGTTCGGCGGGATTTCGGGTTCGACGAGAACGACATTGAACATGATGGCTTCTGATAGAGACTAGTTTTTCGGCGTACGCAGCGCGACGAAGTTGGTGACGCGCCGCGCACCGGCAGCTTTGAGCGTACGCGCCAGCGCTTCGAGGGTCGCGCCGGTCGTCATCACATCGTCGACGATGCCGACATGCAGACCTTGCACCGGTCTGGCGACCTTGAATGCGCGGCCCACGTTCAAGCGGCGCGCGTCCAGGTCGAGCCGCGATTGCGGCGCGGTGTGAATCACACGATGCAGCAAGGTGGCGTCGCTGCGCACATTCAGCGCGCGGGCCAGGGGCCTCGCAATCTGCCAGGCCTGGTTGTAGCCGCGCTCAGTAAGACGTTTGTTGGCCAGCGGCACAGGCGCGAGCACATCGGGCTTGTCCGTCGCGTCCACCCATGAATCCCCTGCGAGCCGCGCAAGGCGTTGCGCAAACTCGCGCGCCAGCATCAGCCGGGCACGGAATTTCAGCCCGAGCGCCAAGGCATCGAGCGGCTGGCGGTAATCGGCAAGAGCAAAGGTCGCCTCGAACGGCGGCGGCTCGCCGATGCAATCCGCACAGCGATATTGCGCGTGGCCCGCCCAGCGCGTTCCGGACAAAGGGACCGCGCACACCGTGCAGCGCAATCTGGCTTCGTTCCAGTACGCCTCGTCACAACCAGCACACAGCGTTTTATGCGACAAATTGCCGCACAGTGCGCACAGGTTCGGCAACGCAGCGTGCATCACATGCGGCCATGCCGAATATAAGCCGCGCGTGAAGCGTGCAAAAAGTGCGTTCGAGCCGCCGGGAGACGAGGAATTTTTTCGGAATGGCATGATTGGACCGCCCGTAAAGGCCTTTCACGCTGAATGGACGGAAGCGAACGAGTATACTTCGTGCTCTACGCCAGTACGACACCCATGCCCCCAACTACGTCTCAATCTGGCCGTCCGGCCTATGATTCCCGGCGCCTCAGGCAGATTTTCGACCGCCGTGCGGCGACCTTCGACCAGGTCGCGTTCCTGCCGCGCGAAATCGCGCAGCGCATGCGCGAACGCCTCGACTACATCAAGGTTGCGCCGTCGAGCGTGCTCGACGCCGGTTGCGGTGCGGGCGAAGACATCCCCGGATTGCGCGAACGCTTCCCCGAGGCGCCGGTGTTCGGCACCGACCTGTCGCACGGAATGCTCAGCCGCGCGTTGCGCCACGATTCCGGCGACATGAGCTGGCGGCGCTTTTTGCCGGCCACGCTCGGCAAGGCACTCGGCGCCCGTGGTCCGCGTTTCGCGCAGGCCGACTTCTCGGCGCTGCCGTTCGCGGCCGGCGCCTTCGAATTCATCTGGTCCAATCTCGCTCTCCACTGGCACTCGCGGCCCGATCTCGTGTTTCCCGAGTGGCAACGCGTGCTGAAAGTGAACGGCCTGCTGATGTTCAGCACGCTCGGCCCCGATTCGCTGAAGGAATTGCGCGGCGCCTACGCCGAGGTCGAGGCCGCACATGGCGTTGCCTCGCGCAAGCACGTGATCGACTTTGTCGACATGCATGACCTCGGAGACATGCTGGTCGAGAGCGGTTTCGAGATTCCGGTGATGGATCAGGAAACACTCACCATTACGTATAAGTCGCCCGAGTCGCTGCTCGCGGATGTGCGCCGTTGGGGCGCCTATCCGTTCGAGCGCGAGAGCACCTCGAATGCTGTCGCGCGTAGGCTGCACAAGGCTTTGCTGGCGGCGCTCGAAGCCCGCCGGCGCGCCGACGGCACGATCGCGCTGACCTTCGAAGTGATCTACGGCCACGCCTGGAAAGCCGTGCCGCGCACCACGGCCGAAGGGCATGGGATCGTGCGGCTCGAGGATATCGGACGAGGCTCGTCGAGGAATCGGTGAGGAATCAACGAAGCGGTAAAGAGGACATCTGTTATGTCTGAAATTACCGCTTCAAAAGACGCGTGAAAGCTGCGTCAAAACGGCGCGGAGGCTTGTCGCACCGGGCTTGTGGGCCGATTGAGGCTTGCTTGTGGATGCCATGGATCGCGCCTATAATGCGTCAGTTTGTCGCCCGGAGTTCCCACATTTGGGGCGGCAGGCCCGAGGCATAGGGCTGCAACATGAAGTGACGCGGCAGTAATCAAGTAGCTGGATTCTGCGGTCGCAAGCAATGGCCGCAGGCGGTGATCGGTGACGGTCGGCGGGAGGCAGCGATGGAAGCATCAGATCTGCTGGCGGATTCAGAACCAGTTCTCAAAGACTGGACGATGAAGCGCAACTGTTCGATATCACCGCGGCAGTTTGTATGTTTCTACGTGTCGCTTGCGTTGTTCTCGTTGGCAATTGCTTTCATGCTGGTTCTGGTCGGCGCCTGGCTGGTGTTGCCGTTCACCGGTATTGAATTGCTGGCGGTGGGCATCGCGTTTGCCATATATGCGCGTCATGCTGTCGATTACGAGCGCGTCCGGCTGTTTCAGAACCGGCTCGTGATCGAGCAGGTCAGCGCCGAGCGGCTCACGCAGTTCGAATTCAATCCGCGCTGGGTGCGGATCGAACCGGGCGCAACGCCGCGTGACCAGATCAAACTGGTCTCGCGCGGACAGACGATCATGATCGGGCAACATCTCGCGCAGTATCGGCGCGCGCAGTTCGCAGGCGAATTGCGCATGTGGCTCACGCGTTGTTAGACGTGTTGAGACGCGCGGCGTTCACGGGGAGCGCGAGACAGCCTGCCAGCGGGGTCGAGGGTTTGAATGGAAATTTTGGGTAAGGAAGCTATGAAAACAATCAAGCGAGCCCTCATGGGCGTGCTGGCGATGAGCGGACTGCTTTTCGCCGGGGCGGCCCTGGCAGTGGGCGATGTTCCGGGCGGCCCTGCCGTCAACGAGATCAATCTCCAGCCGCCGGCGACGAAAATCGCTGAGGAGCTCTACAGCCTCCACACGTTCATGCTGATCCTGTGCACGGTGATCTTCGTCGGCGTGTTCGCAGTGATGTTCTATTCGATGTTTGCGCACCGCAAATCGAAAGGCCATAAAGCTTCCCATTTCCACGAAAGCACTACCGTCGAAATCATCTGGACGATCGTCCCGTTCGTCATCGTCGTGCTGATGGCGCTCCCCGCCACCAAGACCGTCGTCGCGATGAAGGACACGACGAACGCCGACGTTACCATCAAGGTCACGGGCTACCAGTGGAAGTGGGGCTACGACTACGTGAAGGGTCCGGGTGAGGGCATCAGCTTCCTGTCCACGCTGGCCACGCCGCGTGCGCAAACCGATGGCCGCGAACCGATTTCCACCACGTACCTGCAGGAAGTCGACAATCCGCTCGTCGTCCCGGTCGACAAGAAAATCCGCATCATCACCACCGCGAACGACGTGGTCCACTCCTGGTACGTGCCGGCATTCGGCGTGAAGCAGGATGCGATTCCGGGTTTTGTGCGCGACACGTGGTTCAAGGCTGACAAGACCGGCACCTTCCGCGGCTTCTGTACGGAACTGTGCGGCAAGGAACACGCGTTCATGCCGGTGGTCGTCGAAGTGCTGTCCGCAGACGACTACGCGAAGTGGGTCGATACGCAGAAAAAGAAAATGGCCGCCGGCCAGGACGATCCGAACAAGACCTACACCATGGCTGAGCTGATGGAGCGCGGCGGCAAGGTGTACGCAGCGAACTGCGCGGTCTGCCACCAGCCGACCGGTAAGGGTGCAGGTGCATTCCCGGCGCTGGACGGCAGCAAGATCGCCAACGGTCCGATCGCCGAGCACGTGAGCCTGGTGCTGAAGGGCAAGAACGCGATGCCTTCGTGGGCGCCGACGCTGAACGACGTCGAAATCGCTTCGGTCATCACGTACGAACGTAATTCGTGGGGCAACCACACCGGCGACATTCTCCAGCCGAAGCAGATTCTGGACGCCCGTAACGGCAAGCTGCCGGAAGGCGGCGATCATCTGGCCAGCGCAGGCGCAGCAGCTAGCGGCGCAGAGGCAGCTTCGGGCGCAGCGTCTGCCTCTGGTGCAGAAGCCGCTTCGGCCGCCTCGGACACCACGGCTGCACTCCCGGCAAGCATCTACTTCGACACCGGCAAGAGCACGCTGCCGGCCGACGCGAGAGCGGCGGTCGACGCGGCCGCGGCCTACGCGAAAGCACACCCGGACGCCAAGTTCACGCTGTCGGGCTTCACCGACGCCACCGGCTCTGCCGAAGTCAACGCGAAGCTCGCGAAGACCCGTGCCGAAGCCGTGCGCGACGCGCTGAAAGCAGCCGGCATTGCCGAAGACCACATTATTTTGAAGAAGCCGGAAACGATCACGGGCGGCAGCGACGCAAAAGAAGCCCGGCGTGTCCAGATCAGCCCGGCTGCCTGACGTGTTCATGGTCAGCACCGCAGTATTCGCATTAGGAGATTGTCATGTCTAGCATCGGACACGATGTAACCGCGGGCCACGAGCACGTGCACGGCGACCATGCCCACGAAACGCCGCATGGCTGGCGTCGTTGGCTGTTCGCAACCAATCACAAGGACATCGGTACGCTGTACCTGATCTTCTCGTTCACCATGTTCCTCTCCGGGGGCGTGATGGCGCTGATGATCCGTGCCGAACTGTTCGAGCCGGGTCTGCAGATCATGCGCCCCGAGTTTTTTAACCAGTTGACCACCATGCACGGCCTGATCATGGTGTTCGGCGCGATCATGCCGGCCTTCGTCGGCTTCGCGAACTGGATGGTGCCGCTGCAGATCGGCGCATCGGACATGGCTTTTGCGCGGATGAACAACTTCAGCTTCTGGCTGCTGCCGGTGGCTGCGGTGTTGCTGGTCGGCTCGTTCTTCGCACCGGGCGGCGCGACCGCCGCGGGCTGGACGCTGTACGCGCCGTTGTCGACGCAAATGGGCCCGGGCATGGACTTCGCGATTTTCGCAGTCCACTTGATGGGTGCTTCGTCGATCATGGGCGGGATCAACATCGTTGTGACGATCCTGAACATGCGCGCACCCGGCCTCACGCTGATGAAGATGCCGATGTTCGTCTGGACGTGGCTGATCACCGCGTACCTGCTGATTGCCGTGATGCCGGTTCTGGCAGGCGCGATCACCATGGTGCTGTTCGATCGCCACTTCGGCACGTCGTTCTTCAACGCGGCAGGTGGCGGCGACCCGGTCATGTACCAGCACATCTTCTGGTTCTTCGGGCACCCCGAGGTGTACATCATGATCTTGCCGGCGTTCGGGATCGTGTCGCAGGTGATCCCGGCGTTCTCGCGCAAGCCGCTGTTCGGCTATAGCTCGATGGTTTACGCAACCTCGTCGATCGCGATTCTGTCGTTCATGGTCTGGGCGCACCACATGTTCGCAACCGGCATGCCGGTGACGGGCCAGCTGTTCTTCATGTACGCGACGATGCTGATCGCCGTGCCGACGGGTGTGAAGGTGTTCAACTGGGTCGCGACGATGTGGCGCGGTTCGCTGTCCTTCGAAACGCCTATGCTGTTCGCGGTCGGCTTCCTGATCGTGTTCACGTTCGGCGGTCTGTCGGGCCTGATGCTGGCAATGGCGCCGCTCGACATCCAGTATCACGGGACCTATTTCGTGGTGGCGCACTTCCACTACGTGCTAGTGGCGGGTTCTCTCTTCGCGTTGTTCTCCGGGTGGTACTACTGGTCGCCGAAGTGGACCGGCTGGATGTACAACGAAACGCGCGGCAAGATCCACTTCTGGGCGTCGATGTTCTTCTTCAACCTCGCGTTCCTGCCGATGCACTTTGTCGGTCTCGCGGGTATGCCGCGTCGCTACGCTGACTACCCGGCACAGTTCACCGACTGGAACCAGGTCATCTCGATCGGCGCGTTCGGCTTCGGTCTGGCGCAGGTGTACTTCCTGTTCGCAGTTGCACTGCCGGCCTACCGTGGCGGTGGCGAGCACGAGAAAGCGGGCGACAAGCCGTGGGACGGCGCAACGGGCCTCGAATGGACCGTGCCGAGCCCGGCTCCGTTCCACACGTTCGAAAACCCGCCGACCGTCGAGTAATCGGCGTTCAGCGAGCTTGCCGGTTCTGGCGGCGTGGTGTCAGTCGCCGCCAGAACCGGGCAGCCATGCGAGCAGTGGTGGCACCCTGTAGTGACGAAAGTATTCAGAAAATCGAGCATGACGCGCAATCCTCAAGAAAGACGTACGCCCGAGCAGGTTCGCGCGGGCAACCGGCGGATCGGTATCGTGATGTTTGTCATCGCCGCGGCTTTTTTTGCGAGCGTCATCATTCATCAGAAGTGGTTCCCCTGACGCGGTACGCGGGTGTTCGAGTCTGTGTGCAGGATTGTTGAGGATTGAGATGTCGACGCAACCGCCGGCCCAGGCCGATCGCTCTTTTAACCGTTCGATGCTGATCAAGCTGTTCATCGTCGCGTTGATGATGTTCGGTTTTGGTTTTGCGCTGGTGCCGATGTACCGCGCGATCTGTCAGATCACCGGCATCAACAACCTCGTGCAGCGTGATGCTACGGTGCGTGAGGCGAAGAATACGCAGGTCGACATGAGTCGCACGATTTCGATCGAACTCGATGCGAACGCGCGCGGTCCGCTCGGTTTCAAGCCAGAGCAACGTAGTCTCGACGTGCATCCGGGCGAAGTGACGACAGTGATGTACGAGGTCAGCAACGAACAGGCGCGCACGATTCAGGCGCAGGCCATTCCGAGCTACGCGCCGAAGCAGGCAACCGAGTACTTCAAGAAGATCGAGTGTTTTTGCTTTACGCAGCAGACGTTGACTGCGAACCAGACGAAGCGGTTGCCGGTGGTGTTTGTCGTCGACCCGAAGTTGCCGAAGGATGTGAAAACGATCACGTTGTCGTACACGTTCTTTGAGTTGAATACGCCGGCAGCGGCGACGGCCGGGAGCGCAGCACCCACGGCCAACACGGCGGCGACCACCGCCAACCCCGCCTGACGGCGCTGGCCGCAGGCGAAGGAAGAAGACGTTAATGAGCGATAACCACGGCAGCCCACGCAAGAGCAGTTTCGGCCAGTCGATGAAAGCCGTGTTCTGGTCGTTTTTCGGGGTGCGCAAGCGTCGTGATCTGGAAGCGGACGCAACTCAGTTGAACCCGCTGCATGTGCTTGCAGCAGCGCTGATCAGCGTCGCTATCCTGATCGGAGTGCTGATCCTGATCGTGCACGCCGTAGTAGGTTGAGCCGGCAGACACACAAGTCGTACCGGGCGAAGCAGAGCCCACGAATTAGAGAGAAGCGGTGCGGTATCGACGCGCCGCCGAAGATACAGCCGGAGATTCCGGAACAACTGGACTGAAGTGGAGAATCAAGAATGAGCGGTCAAAACGAGAGCCCGTACTATTTCGTACCGCATCCGTCGCGGCATCCGATCAGCGCCGCGGTCGGATTGCTGGTCATGCTCGGATCGCTTGCGGCCTGGATCAACGAACATGAACTGGCGCCGATCGGCGTCGTCGTCGGCTTGCTGTGGCTGCTCTATACCTTGTGGCACTGGTTCGGCGACGCGATCGCCGAGTCGGAAGGCGGCATGTACGGCAAGAATGTCGACAAGTCGTACCGCTGGAGCATGAGCTGGTTCATCTTCTCCGAAGTGATGTTCTTCGGCGCTTTCTTTGGCGCGTTGTTCTATGCACGTGAAATCGCGCTGCATCAGCTCGGCAGCCTCGACTACAAGCTGATCTGGCCGGATTTCTCGGCGGTGTGGCCGAACAACGGTCCGGCAGCGCTGGTCTCGACCTTCAAGTCGATGCAGCCGTGGCCGGTGCCGACCATCAACACGGCGCTGCTGCTGTCGTCGGGCGCTACGTTGACGGTTTCGCACCACGCGCTGCGTGAAGATCATCGCAAGAAGGCGATCATCTGGCTGGCTGCTACGCTGGTGCTCGGCGTCTGCTTCCTGTTCCTGCAAGGCTTCGAGTATTTCCACGCGTACAACGAACTGAACCTGACGCTGGCTTCGGGCGTGTATGGTTCGACGTTCTTCCTGCTGACGGGCTTCCACGGTTTCCACGTGTTCCTCGGCGGTACGATGCTGGCCGTGGTGCTAGCGCGGATGATTCGCGGCCACTTCACTGCGGAGCATCACTTCGCATTCGAAGGCGCCGCCTGGTACTGGCACTTTGTGGACGTCGTGTGGCTTGGGCTGTACGTCGTCGTGTACTGGCTGTAACGCAGTCTGGTCTGCATACGTACTGAAAACCGAGTGGTTTCCGGAACGTGTGCAGGTCGTTCGCGCATCGCCCATCAAGGGCGCAGCGCACGAGCAGTACGCAAGTCATGGAGCGCCGCCCTCGACCCTGTCAGGGCGGCGTTTTGTTTGGTGGGTTGGGTGACGTGAAGCTTTTTCCGCCAAGCTCAACGCCCGTAAGGAATACCGGTCGACTGAATCCAGCCCATCCAGTGAGCGAACAGGATGAACAGGAACAGCGAGATCGACAGACCCACCCGCGTGGCGAGCGACCAGACCATCCGCTTGGTTTTGCCCTTGTCATGCATCATGAAGTAAAGCGCGGACACCATGCTGGCGATGATCAGGACGAAGGCGATGGGAACGAGAATGTGCATGGAACCAACTGAAACCAGGAAGCGCAGAGGCAAGACGTTTATTATCGCACCGCGCGTCAGCGTCTGCCGTACGTTCAGGACGCCGTCGCATGCGCTGGCGCCGGAGCGTGTTCGATGAAGTTTCGCCTCATCCCCGCGCTGCTGATTCTGCTGGTGATTGCAGTGACGGTGCGGCTTGGCTTCTGGCAGCGCGACCGTGCGCATCAGAAGGAAGCGCTCGAAGCCCAGATCACGCAGTTCGAAGACGCACCTGCGCGGCCCGTGAGTGCTACGCCGGTTGCACTCAAGGACATCGAATTCCATCGCGTGAAGGCGCGCGGCAGTTTCGTCGCGGACAAAGTCGTCTATCTGGATAATCGCCCGTATAACGATCAGCCGGGCTTTTACGTCGTGATGCCTTTTAAACTGGCCGACGGCGGTTTCGTGCTGGTCAATCGCGGCTGGCTGCCGCGCAACATGAACAATCGCGAGACCATCGCGCCGTACATCACGCCGCAAGGCGAGATCGAAATTGAAGGCATTGCGCGCGCCGATGCCTCGCGGGCATTCGAGTTGGGGCAGGGCGGATCGGCCGCGCATCAGAAAATCCGCCAGAATCTGGATACGGCGGCCTACGCTGCGGAAACCGGGTTGCCGTTGCAATCGTTCGTGATCCAGCAATTGAGCGACGACGGCGACAAGCTGGTGCGCGACTGGCCGGCGCCAACCACCGGCGTCGAAACCAACTACGGCTACATGTTCCAGTGGTGGGGCATGGCGGCTGCGGCTCTGGTGTTCGGCTTGTACGCCGCGCGCCGCGCCGCGAAGAAAGAGCACGCCCCGAGCGTGTAACGCATCGCCTGCGGTTTCGTGCCCTGAGAGAAGGGCTCGAAGCCGCGCAATCATTGAAAGAGGTCCCGTAGTGTCGACGCAATCTCCCCGTTCGCCGCAAGCCGGCAAACCCGCAGCTCCGAAAGTGATGGCAGATCAACCCAATGGCGCGGGATCGTGGAAGCGCGGCCGCTGGATGCTGCTATTGCTGGCGATCATCTGTGCAGCACCGATAGCCGTGTCGTATTTCGTCTATTACGTGGTCAAGCCGGCCGGCGGCAGCACGAACTACGGCGCGCTGATCGAACCGCAGCGGCCGATTCCCGAATCGATCGTCGTGACGGGGGAAGACGGCAAGCCGCTCAAGCTCGCGTCGCTGCGCGGCCACTGGCTGATGATCTCCGTCGACAACAGCGCGTGCGACAAAGCGTGCGCCACCAAGCTGTACTTCATGCGACAAATCCGCGCAGCTCAGGGCCCGGAACGCGAGCGCGTCGTCGAAGTGTGGCTGCGCACCGATGCAGGCAACGTCTCCGACGTGATACAAAAGGCCTATCCCGACACCGACATGCTGATCGCCAACCCGGCGCAGGTGTCCGCATGGCTGCCGGCCGATACCGGCACCCAGCTCACCGACCACATCTATCTGGTCGATCCGAATGGCAATCTGATGATGCGTTTTCCGAAAGATCCGAACCCCAGCAAGATCAAGGGTGACCTGACCAAGCTGCTCAAGTGGTCGAGGATCGGCTGACGCCGCAACCAGGGTAAGAAAGATGTTCGTACTGCAACTGGCCCTGATCGGCTTGTGTATCGCGTTGTTGCCGCTGTCCTATGTGTGGGTCAAGGCCGACGACAACAAATTCCGCAAGCTGGTGTGGCTCACCACTTTCCTGACGCTGGACCTGGTGATGTTCGGCGGCTTTACGCGTCTCACCGATTCTGGTCTCGGCTGCCCGGACTGGCCTGGTTGCTATGGCACGTCGTCGCCGTTCATCGCGCACGCCGCGATTACCGCCGCGCATCAATTGATGCCGACCGGACCGGTCAGCATGACGAAGGCCTGGATCGAGATGATTCACCGTTACTTCGCGATGGCGATCGGCGTGCTGATCATCGCGCAGACGTTGATTGCGTGGACGGCTCGCATCAAGCGCCGTCCGCTGCATGTGTCGCCGTGGTGGCCGACTTCCCTGCTGCTGCTGATTCTCGTGCAGGGTGCGTTCGGCGCATGGACCGTGACCATGAAGTTGCAACCGATCATCGTGACGACCCATTTGCTGCTTGGCCTCGCGTTGCTCGGCACGCTCGGCTGGCTGGCCGCGCGCCAAACGCCGCTGCCGGCCTATGAGCCCGAAGCCGCGCGCTGGCGCGCGGCGGCGATCGCCGGTCTCGTGCTGCTGGTGGTGCAGATTGCGTTGGGCGGCTGGGTCAGCACGAACTACGCGGTGCTCGCGTGCACGGACTTCCCGACCTGCAACGGCCAATGGGTCCCGCCGATGGATTTCGCGCACGGCTTTCACCTGTGGCGCGCGCTCGGTATGACCGGTGACGGCGACATGATCACTCAAGATGCGCTGGTCGCGATTCACTGGACCCACCGCACGTTCGCGATCGCCGTGGTCGCCTACCTGGTGTGGTTTGCGCTGAAACTGCGCCGTTTCGAGTCGCTGCGGCGACCGGCAAACGGCGTGTTGCTGGTGGTGCTGATCCAGTTCATCACCGGTCTGTCGAACATCGTCCTGCAATGGCCGTTGCCCATTGCGGTCGCGCATAACGGGGGCGCCGCGATCCTGCTGCTTCTACTCGTTATGTTAAACTTTCGGATCGCTTATAGCCGTCCCGGCCGCGCCGTGTTGCCTGCGCGCGATGCCGCGCCAGCGTGACCCCACATGGACAGCACAACTCTCTCCCAAACGCCCGGTAGCCGGGTCTCCCAGTACATCGCCCTGACGAAGCCGCGCGTCACGCAGCTCGCTGTGTTCTGCGCAGTCATCGGCATGTTTCTGTCGACGCCCGGCATGGTGCCGTGGACCGTCCTGATCGGCGGCACGGTCGGTATCTGGCTGCTGGCCGGCGCGGCGTTCGCCATCAATTGCCTGATGGAACAGAAGATCGACGCGAAGATGCGTCGCACATCGTGGCGGCCGTCCGCGCGCGGCGAAATCACTACCCCGCAAATTCTGCTGTTTTCGGCCGTGCTCGGTGGGCTCGGCATGTGGACGCTCTACACGTTCGCCAATCCGCTGACCATGTGGCTCACGCTCGCCACCTTCGTCGGCTATGCGGTTATCTATACGCTGCTGCTCAAACCGGCCACGCCGCAGAACATTGTGATCGGCGGCGCGTCCGGCGCGATGCCACCGGCGCTCGGTTGGGCCGCCGTCACCGGTCACGTGCCGGGCGACGCATGGATTCTCGTGCTGATCATTTTCGTGTGGACGCCGCCGCATTTCTGGGCGCTCGCACTGTATCGCCGCAAAGACTACGAAAACGCCGGTCTGCCGATGCTGCCGAACACACACGGCGAAAAATACACGCGCCTGCATATTCTGCTGTACACGGTGATTCTGTTCGCGGTCACGATGATGCCGTTCATCTCCGGCATGAGCGGCGTGGTGTACCTCGCGGCGGCCGTTTTGCTCGGCGCCGTGTTCCTCGCGTATGCGTGGAAGATCTATCGGGACTACTCCGACGATCTGGCGCGCAAGACGTTCCGTTACTCGATCGTTTATCTGTCGCTGCTCTTCGCCGCGCTGTTGATCGACCACTATGCGCGCGTCGTGATCGGCGCGTAACACCCATGCTCACACAACGCTTTGTGCGCACGGCGCGTGCTGCCGCGCGTGTCACCGTGATCGCTTGCGCACTCGGCGGCGCGTTGCTGGTGGCCGGTTGCGGCAAGCAGCCGCCGGCGTTCCAGAACCTCGACATCACCGGCAACACGCAATTCGGGAGCGATTTCTCGCTGCCCGACACGACCGGCCAAGTCCGCACATTGGCGGATTACAAGAGCAAGGTCGTGGTGCTGTTCTTCGGCTATACGCATTGCCCGGACGTCTGCCCGACCACGATGGCTGAGCTTTCGCAAGCGTTGCAGCAACTCGGCCCGGAAGACGCGAAGCGCGTGCAGGTGCTGTTCGTCACCGTCGATCCGGACCGCGACACGCCGGCTCTGCTCGGGCAATACGTGCCGGCGTTCAATCCGACGTTCGTCGGCTTGCGTCCGGCGGACCAGGCGCAGCTCACCAAGATCACGAAAGACTTCCGCGTGTACTACGCGAAAGTGCCGGGCAAGACAGCTGATAGCTACACGATGGACCACACGGCAGCGAGCTATGTGTTCGACCCGGACGGCAAGCTGCGTTTATTCGCGCGTGACGGCCAGGGCGCCACGCCGTGGGTGCACGATATCAAGCTGCTGCTCGATTAATGCGTTGATGCAGACGGGCGCGTGCATCTGCCGCGCGCCCGTATTCAATTTCCTTCGCAGTTATCCTCAAGCCGGCATCGGCAAATTCATTCCCGGCGCGAGGCGCGTCGCCTTGAACTCCGTCACCTCGTAACGCGCGAGCTTCTGTTCGGCGAACGGGTCGCTGGCGAGAATCTCATCCAGCTTATCGCGCTCGATGCGCACTGCCAGAATGATGCCGCCGTCGCGCGGCACCTTCGGTCCGGCGGCCACGAATACGCCTGCTTCGAACTGTTGTGTCAGAAATGCGCGATGTGCTTCGAGTGCGTCGTCGACGCGCTCGAGGGGTGCGGTGTAGATGAGATTGATGACGTACATGAGCGTTCTCGTAAGCGAACAAGTGGGCCGCGTGGGTTTGCGGGCAATGATCTTCGATTATCGGTCAGTGGTTGATTTGGTGCGCGCGAGCTACGGAGCTTAGTGCCTCGCTCCGGCCACGGGGTGAATGTGTCCCACATGAACAGCGCCATTGCAGGTGCATAACCATATGCGATCGTGATATTTCCCATCTCGCCGGGCGTATGAGACCATTTACGGTCCAGTTGGCGGCGTGTCCACAAGATGCCTGCCGCCGGCTTCCACCCGAATCTGACATCGATCAGAACAAGCGAGAATTACATGCAGCGCAGAAACATCCTCAAAGCCCTCTCGGCAGTAGTCGCCAGCGCGGCGATCGTCACCAGCTTCGGCGCACACGCTGACGACAAGGTCATCAAGGTCGGCACCATCGGCGGCCCGGATGCGCAAATCTGGGAAGTCGTCACGAAGGTGGCGAAGCGTGAAGGCCTGAATGTGAAGGTCGTCGAATTCAACGACTACGTGCAGCCGAACGCCGCGCTCGATGCCGGCGATCTGGATGCCAACAGCTTCCAGCACCAGCCGTACCTCGACAGCCAGGTCAAGCAACGTGGCTACAAGATCGTCAATGCGGGCCTGACGTACATTTCGCCGCTCGGTATCTATTCGAAGAAGCTGAAGTCGCTGAAGGATCTGGCGCAGGGCGCGAAGATCGCGGTGCCGAACGATCCGTCGAACGAGAACCGCGCGCTGCTGCTGTTGCAGACGCAAGGCGTGATCAAGCTGAAGGCCGGCGCGGGCACGAACGGCAATAACGCCACGGCGCTCGACGTCGCCGAGAATCCGAAGAAGATCAAGCTGCTCGAACTCGACGCAGCACAACTGCCGCGCTCGCTGTCGGACGTCGACGCTGCCGCGATCAACACGAACTTCGCGCTGGCCGCCGGTCTGCAGCCGACCAAAGACGCGATCGCGCTCGAAGATATCCACAGCCCGTACGCGAACCTGATCGCCGTGCGCACGCAGGACAAGGACAAGCCTTGGGTCAAGAAGCTGGTCGCGGCTTACCAGTCGGAAGACGTGCGCCAGTTCATCAAGACGCAGTTCAAGGGTTCGGTGGTGCCGTCGTTCTAAGCGACACCCGTCAACCTGCTTCGCAAAGCAAAAACGCCACGGTGACAAACCGTGGCGTTTTTTTTGTCCGTGCGTCGCGCATTCGTTGGCAGGACTACAACTCCAACTCCCACCGTTCGATCATCAGATCCTTGCCGAAGCGCCGTTCCTCCGTCGTGCAGACGAGCTGGAAGCCGGCGCGCTCGCATAGCCGGCGCGGCTCATTGAGCGTGCTGGCCGTGGTCAGTGTGAGTTTTGTGTACCCTGCGCGTCGCGCGAAGCGCACGCATTCGTTCATCAATTGCGTGCCGATGCCAAGACGCTGCACGTCCGGCTCGACCCACAAGAGCCGCGCGCCCGCCACGGTCGTCGAGATTCCGACGATGCACACCGAGCCGACCACCATGCCGTCCTGATCGGCAACCCAGCACATCTCGCGCACGGGATCGTTGCGCTGCGAGTAATCGGCGACGACGCGCGCGAGCAGCCCTTCGAACGACTGATCCCAGCCGTATTGCGCAGCGAACCACTGCGCCTGCCGATGCACGAGCCAGCCGCACTCGCCGGCGCGTGGCTGCCGAAGGGTCACGAGTTCATGCTGCGGCTTGCTATCGAGCAGGCGCTCGATCACCTTCATCGCGGCGATCAGATGTTCCTGGGAAAGCGCGGTGAGACCGTTCAGCAGCGCCGTTACTTCGTCGATCGCCGCCGTATCGAGCGGCGCGTAGGCCGCGTGGCCGTTGTCGGTGAGGGCGATCAACGATTGGCGCGCGTCCGTGTCGGACGGGCGCCGCGTAATCAGGTTGCGTCGTTCGAAACTGGTCAGAAGGCGGCTGAGGTAGCCGCTATCGAGGCCGAGATTGCGCCCGAGCACCGAGGCTGTCTGCGCGCGTCCGCGGGACAGTTCGTGTAGAACGCGTACTTCCGTCAGCGAGAAGGCGCTCTTTGCCAGATGCTCGTGCAGAGCGCCGATGAGCTGGGTATAGAAGCGGTTGAAATGGCGGACGGCCTGAGCGCGCCGCAGCGCCTCGGAATCTGTCAAATGCTGCTCCCCGGGGGAATTTTTTTGGCTAGCTACGCATCACTATATTGGAACGGAACCCATTAAAAAAGCCGCGCGGCCACGGAGCGGCCCTAAGTGGTATCAGAAAGGTATGGATTTTTGGGCGTCTATCCGGCCGGGAAGAGAACCACTATGAACCACCTGGATGCCGTCCGGCATCCCGAATACGGGTAAATCCCGATCCATGTAAACCGCTCTCCGGGGCGCTCAAATCACCCGCTGACGCTTATCCAGCAAGGCTTTCCGCCAGTTCATGCCAGCATGGGACCAGTTGATTGACTGGTATTATGTTGGTTATATAATGGGCTCTCATTTTCGTAGGCCGCATTCTTTTAGACGACCGCCGGAGCCCCATGGAAACTCGCTGGTCCGCACTGATGCCTGACGCTCGCAACGTCACGCCGCTCTATCTGCAGCTCGCGCGCAATCTGGCGACGGCGATCCACTGCGGCGTGTGGTCGGCGGGTGAAGCGCTGCCTTCGGAGCGCACGCTTTCGGATGCGATCGGCGTGTCGCGCATCACCGCGCGCAAGGCGATCGAGCTTCTGGTCGAACAAGGCTTGATCCGGCGGGCGCGTGGCGCAGGGAGCTTCATCACGCCGCGCGTCGAAGATCCGCTGTCGCGGCTCACCGGTTTCACGAAGAAGATGCAGCAACGCGGGTTCCGGCCGGATTCGGTGTGGCTCGAGCGCGATATCCGCGCCGCCAACCGTGATGAGCTGGTGCACCTCGGCCTGTCGCCCGGTGCGGCGGTGACGAGCCTGCGGCGTCTGCGGCGCGCGGATGGCATCGTGATGGCGGTCGAGCATTCGGCGCTGCCCGCGGCGATCGTGCCTGATCCGCTGGCCATCGGCGTGTCGCTTTATAGCTATCTCGAACAACGTGGCGCTGCCGTCGTGCGCGCCTTGCAGCACTTTCGCGCGGTCAATGCTTCGAGCGAAATCGCCTCGTTGATGGATATCGAACCGCGCTCAGCGCTGCTGGTCATTACCCGTATCGGGTATAGCGCGGACCAGCGTGCGATCGAACTGACCGACACGTATTGCCGCGACGATTACTACGACTTTGTCGCTGAATTGCGCACCTGATTGGCGCGCCTGAGCGGGCCGCCGTCAAGTGCGGCACAGCCGAACGCAATTCAGTCACACCCCGCATTACGCCTCACCAGAGAGACTCATGCTGACCGGAAACATACTCACCACCGATGGGTGGATTCACGGCACGCTCGAATACGAAAACGGCCGCATCACGGCACTGACCGGCGAACGCGTCGATCCGGCGAAGAATGACGCGCCGTACATCCTGCCCGGCTTCATCGATCTGCACGTGCATGGCGGCGGCGGCTCCGACGTGATGGAAGGCGGCGACGCGATCGAGACGATCAGCCGCACCCATGCGCGTCACGGTACGACCAGCCTGCTCGCCACCACGATGACCGCGCCGCGCGACGAGCTGATGAATGTCGTCGCGGGTCTGGGCAACAACGCGCGCATTCGCACGCCAGGCGGGTCGCGTGTGCTTGGCGTGCATCTGGAAGGTCCGTACATCAACCCCGGCAAGCTCGGCGCGCAACCAGACGCGGCCGTATCGGCCGTGATGGACGAAGTGCTGAAGTATCTGTCGATCGCGCCGATTCGCGTGGTCACACTGGCGCCGGAAATCGCCGGCCACATGGAGATCATCTCCGAGATGGCGGCGCGCGGCGTACGCGTGCAGCTCGGCCATTCGCTCGGCACCTACGACGACGCCGTCGCCGCACTCAAGCACGGCGCCTGCGGCTTCACGCATCTGTTCAACGCGATGTCGCCTCTGCATCACCGCAATCCCGGCCTCGTCGGCGCCGCACTCGCGCACGCCGAATTCGCCGAAATCATTCCCGACTTGCTGCACGTCCACCCGGGCGCGATCCGCGCCGCCTTGCGCGCGATTCCGCGTCTTTACGTTGTGACGGACAGCACTTCGGCGACCGGCATGCCCGACGGCGAATACCGCCTCGGCAGCCAGCATGTGACGAAGTGCCTCGGCGGCGTGCGTCTCGCCGACGGCACGCTCGCCGGCAGCACGCTGACGATGGATCAGGCGCTGCGCAATCTCGTATCGATCGGCTTGCCGATCGCCGATGTTTCAAACCGTTTGTCGCGCTATGCCGCCGACTACCTCGGTATCGAAGACCGCGGCCGCATCGCGCGCGGTGCGTGGGCCGATGTGGTCGTGTTCGATCGTGAACTGGCGTTGACCGCGACTTACGTCGAAGGAGAATCAATTGTCGAATATGCTTAAAGAGGCGCAGGCGTCCGCTGAAACGGTTGCCGCGCAGCTCAGGGATACGTCGCGCGTGGAAGCTTTGGCGGCGAAGCTCGCCCAGCAACCGCGCCACGTTGCGCTGACAGTCGCGCGCGGCAGCTCGGACCATGCGGCGAGCTACTTCGCGAGCCTGACGATGAGCCGCCTCGGTGTACCGGTTGCCTCGCTGCCGATGTCGGTCGCGACGCTCCAGCAAGCGCCGCTGCAAGTGCGCGATCAACTCGCGCTGGCGTTCTCGCAGTCGGGCAAGAGCCCTGACCTCGTCGGCACGATGGAAGCGTTGCGCAAGGCCGGCGCGTTGACGGTGGCCGCAGTGAATGCGCCGAGCTCGCCGCTGGCGGACGCTTGCGAATTTCATCTGCCGCTCGTGGCCGGTCCGGAATTGAGCGTCGCGGCGACCAAGAGCTACATCGCCATGCTGTCGATCTCCGCGCAACTGGTCGCTCACTGGCAGAAAGACGAAGCGTTGCTCGGCGCGTTAAATACGCTACCTGACGCGTTGCAAGCCGCCGGCAAGCTTGATTGGTCGAAGGCTGTGGATGAACTGCGTGGCGTCGAACGCATGATCGTGATTGGCCGCGGTCTGGGCCTTGCGATCGCGCAGGAAGCTGCACTCAAATTGAAAGAGACCTCCGGCATTCAGGCCGAAGCGTTTTCGAGCGCGGAAGTGCGGCACGGTCCAATGGAGTTGATCGACCGCGACTACCCGCTGCTGGTCTTCGCACCGCGTGGTCCCGAACAAGCCGGCTTGCTGCAACTCGCGCGCGACATGCAGGCGCGCGGCGCCCGCGTGCTGCTCGCCGCGCCGGCCGACGTGCCGGAAGCGACCCTGCCGCTCGCCACCACCGCTCATGCGGCGCTCGATCCGATCGCCGCAATCCTGTCCTTTTATGTGATGGCTGCCGGCCTTGCCGCCGCTCGCGGGCGCAATCCTGACGCGCCACGCCATCTCAACAAAGTCACCGAAACTCACTGACGAGAAATCAGATGCGACGTGTCGAGGAGTCCCGCTTGATGAGCCATTCTGAAGGCCATATTGTTTTGCTCGCGCCGATGACCGGTCCGGTCGTGCCGCTGGCGAACGTGCCCGACCCTGTGTTTTCGGGCGGCATGTTCGGCGACGGCATCGGCATCGATCCGCTCGAGGGGCGACTCGTCGCGCCGTGCGACGGCACCATCACCCATCTCGCCCGCACCGGTCACGCAGTCACGCTTGCGACGGCCGAAGGCGTCGAGATTCTGTTGCACATCGGCATCGATACGGTCGAACTGAATGGCAAGGGCTTTGCGCCGATGGTCGCGCAAGGCGCCCATGTGCGTACCGGCGACATTCTGATCGAATTCGATCAGGACCAGGTCGCGCTGAATGCGCCGAGTCTCGTCTCGGTGATCGCGATTGCCAATTCGGATGCGTTTGAGATTGTCGAGCGTGTGCAGAACGGTATGCTGAAGGCAGGCGAAACGCCGTTGCTGGTGCTGCGCGCTCGCAGCGGCGAAGCGGCAGACGCATCGCGCCAGGCGAGCGCCACCAACGTGACCGAAGAAGCGCGTCAGCAAGTTACGCTGATCCACGCGGGCGGTCTGCATGCGCGGCCGGCAGCGCGCGCTCGTGAAGCGGCACGTGGTTTCGATGCGCGTGTCGAAGTACGTTACGAAGGGCGCAAGGCGGCGATCGAGAGCGTGGTCGGTTTGCTCGGCCTTGGCGCTGGCGAAGGTGCGACTGTCGAGTTGCTCGGCGTTGGTCCGCAAGCTCAAGCTGCGATCGAAGCGATTGCACACGAATTGACGCGTGAAGCGCACGGTGAAGTCGAAGAGAAGCCGGCGCGACAAAGTTCGCCAGCGCCGCAAACGGTTGCGCGAGCTGCGGGCGAAACGCTCGCGCCGAATACGCTCGCGGGTGTGTGCGCGTCGCCGGGCGTCGCGGTCGGCAAGCTGGTGCGTTGGGACGATGCGGATATTGATCCGCCGGAAAAGGCGAACGGCACGTCGGCGGCAGAGAGCCGGCTGCTCGACAAGGCGATTGCCACCGTCGATGCAGATCTCGGTACTACAGTGCGCGATGCGTCGCAACGCGGTGCGGTGGGCGAGGCGGGTATTTTCGCGGTCCACCGTGTGTTGCTCGAAGATCCCACGCTGGTCGATGCCGCGCGCGATCTGATCAGCCTTGGCAAGAGCGCGGGCTTTGCATGGCGCGAAGCGATCCGCGCACAGATCGCCATCCTGACCAATATCGAAGACGCGTTGCTCGCGGAACGTGCCGCCGATCTGCGCGACATTGAAAAGCGTGTGTTGCGTGCGCTCGGCTATACGAACGCCGCGGCACGCACGCTGCCGGAAGAAGCCGTGCTGGCGGCAGAGGAGTTCACGCCGTCGGATCTGTCCTCGCTGGATCGCACGCGCGTCACCGCGCTGGTAATGTCGCGTGGCGGCGCCACTTCGCACGCGGCGATTCTTGCGCGTCAGGCCGGCATTCCGGCGTTGGTGGCAGTCGGCGATGCATTGCACGCGATCCCTGAAGGTACGCAGGTTGTGGTGAACGCCACCACCGGCCGCCTCGAATTCGCGCCGACTGAGCTCGACGTCGAACGCGCGCGTCTTGAGCGCAGCCGCCTCGCCGGTGTGCGCGAAGCGAATCGCCGTACGTCGCAACAGGCAGCCGTGACGTCCGATGGCCGTGCGATCGAAGTCGCCGCGAACATCGCCACGCTCGACGACGCGAAAACCGCCGTCGACAACGGTGCCGATTCCGTCGGCCTGCTGCGCACCGAACTGCTGTTCATTCACCGCGCCTCGGCGCCGACCGTCGACGAACATCGCCAGAGCTATCAGGCCATCGTCGAGGCGCTGAGCGGCCGCACCGCGATCATTCGCACGCTGGACGTCGGCGCGGACAAGGAAGTCGATTACCTGACGCTGCCGCCCGAACCGAATCCGGCGCTCGGCCTGC
The DNA here is from genome assembly GCF_900116445.1 of Paraburkholderia aspalathi. GTDB lineage: Bacteria > Pseudomonadota > Gammaproteobacteria > Burkholderiales > Burkholderiaceae > Paraburkholderia > Paraburkholderia aspalathi. Next base: position 98,801 of record NZ_FPBH01000028.1, on the reverse strand, counting down.
GCGGCATCCGCCTCGCACAAGTCCGTCCGGATCTGCTCGACGATCAGTTGCGCGGCCTGCTCGCGGTGCAACCGCTCGGCGCCGTACGCATCCTGTTGCCGATGGTGACGGATGTCGGCGAGTTGATCCGCATCCGCAAACGCATCGACGAATTCGCTCGTGAATCGGGCCGTACCGAACCGATCGAAGTCGGCGTGATGATCGAAGTACCGTCGGCCGCGTTGCTCGCCGATCAACTGTCGCAACACGCGGATTTCCTCTCGATCGGCACCAACGATCTGACGCAATACACGCTCGCCATGGACCGTTGCCAGGCCGATCTCGCAGCGCAAGCGGACGGCTTGCATCCTGCGGTGCTGCGCCTGATCGCAGCAACCGTGCAGGGCGCGAACAAGCATGGCAAATGGGTAGGCGTATGCGGCGCACTGGCGGGCGATCCGCTGGCCATGCCGCTCCTCGTCGGCCTCGGCGTGACCGAACTTTCGGTGGATCCGGTGTCGGTGCCGGGCATCAAGGCGCGGGTGCGCAACCTCGATTATCAGCTGTGCCGTCAACGTGCCCAGGATGTCCTGGCGCTCGAATCGGCGCAGGCGGTAAGAGCAGTAAGCCGCGAAACCTGGCCTTTGGACTGAACCCCACACAGTCCGCAACCAGCTTCGCTCAGTAACCACGTAAAGCTAGAACTCAACGACGACTGTCGACAACGAGACAAGGATTGGAGGTGTCAATGGATGGGAATCCGTTTCTGAAGATTCAGCGCCTGGGACGCGCGCTGATGCTGCCGATAGCAGTGCTGCCGGTTGCCGGCCTGCTGCTGCGATTGGGCCAACCCGATGTGTTCAACATCAAGATGATCGCCGACGCCGGCGGCGCGATCTTCGACAACCTGCCGTTGCTGTTCGCAATCGGCGTGGCGGTTGGCTTCGCGAAAGACAATAACGGCGTGGCGGGTCTCGCGGGTGCGATCGGCTATCTGGTCGAAATCGCGGTGATGAAGGACATCAACGACAAGCTCAACATGGGCGTGTTGTCCGGGATCGTGGCGGGTATCGTCGCGGGCTTGCTGTACAACAAGTACAAAGATATCAAGCTGCCAGACTACCTCGCATTCTTCGGAGGGAAACGCTTCGTGCCGATTGTCACCGGCGTGGTCTGTCTGGTGATAGGCATTGTGTTCGGCTACGTATGGCAGCCGGTGCAAGGCGTCATCGATACGGCCGGCCATTGGCTGACCACCGCGGGTGCGCTCGGCGCGTTCGTGTTCGGCGTGCTGAACCGCTTGCTGCTCGTCACGGGGCTGCATCACATTCTCAATTCGCTGACGTGGTTCGTGTTCGGTACCTTCACGCCGCCCGGCGGCGCGCCGGTGACTGGCGACCTGCATCGCTTCTTCGCGGGCGATCCGACTGCGGGCACGTTCATGACGGGTTTCTTCCCGGTCATGATGTTTGGCCTGCCGGCCGCGTGTCTCGCGATGTATCACGAGGCACCGAAAGAACGTCGCGCGATGGTGTTCGGCTTGCTGGCTTCGATGGCGCTTACCTCGTTCCTGACGGGCGTGACTGAGCCGATCGAATTCAGCTTCATGTTCCTCGCGCCGGTGCTGTATGCCATCCATGCGGTGCTGACGGGCTTGTCGCTGGCGATCTGCTCGGCGCTCGGGATTCATCTCGGCTTTACCTTCTCGGCTGGCTTTATCGACTACGTGCTGAACTACGGCCTGTCGACCAAGGGCTGGTGGGCGATTCCGATCGGCCTCGTGTACATGGTCGTGTATTACGGACTGTTCCGCTTCTTTATCCGCAAGTTCAACATGGCAACGCCGGGTCGTGAACCTGCTGCCGAAGAAGAACAGATCGAGTCGTTTGCGGCTGGCGGTTTCGTGTCGCCGGTGGCGGGTGCCGCCGTGCCGCGCGCACGGCGTTATATCGCCGCGCTGGGTGGCGCGTCGAACCTGTCGGTGGTGGATGCTTGTACGACGCGATTGCGTCTGTCGGTGGTGGATGCCAACAAGGTTTCGGAAAGCGAACTGAAGACGATCGGCGCGCGTGGTGTCCTCAAACGCGGTTCGACCAACGTGCAGGTGATTATTGGACCGGAAGCGGACATCATCGCTGATGAAATTCGCACTGTGATCGCACAAGGCGGTGGCGATGCCGTGAAGCCGGTGGCTGCTGCTGCGCCTGCTGTCGCTGCGGCTCCTGTGGCTCCTGTGGCTCCCGTGGCGACCGCAAGCGGTGCTCAGGGCGGTCCGCTCGATCCGGATCCGTTGCGTTGGCTCGCCGTGTTCGGCGGCGCGGGCAACGTCGTGTCGCTGGATGCCGTGGCGGCAACGCGTCTGCGGATCGTGGTTCGTGATCCGTCGGCGGTTGATCGTCAACGTCTTGCTACGCTCGATACGGCGTGGGTTTCGGCCGACACGTTCCACATCGTCGTTGGCGACGCAGCACAGCGCTACGCCGCACAACTGGCGACGCGTCTGTCGCCCGATACGGGTGCCGGTACGGCGCCGCAGCCGGCGTAATGCAACGTTGAGGAGCGGCCTGCGCCGCTCCGTTACTGCGCTTCGGTTCCGATGAAGCAGCATTAAAAAAGCAGCAATAAAAAAGCGGCACCTTGATTCAAGGTGCCGCTTTTACGTTTACCGGCTTGAGCCTAACGGCGCGCGACCAGTAACAGATCCATCAACGTGCCTTCTGCTTACCCGCTTCCAAAGGCCGGCGCGTTTCCAGCCACATCACATTGATAATGCCGAAGGCCAACGCCACGCCAATGCCGAGAAGCCAACTGAAATACCACATCACAAACTCCTGTTATCCGTATTCCTGATCAATACATAGAATGGTGATTTTCTTCGAGCGCCGCGGCGGTCACCTTGCCTCGCATCACGCGATACACCCAGCTCGTGTAGATCAGGACGATCGGCAGGAAAATGATTACGGCGATCAGCATGATCTGCAGCGTCATGCGGCTCGAGGTCGAATCCCAGACGGTCAGGCTGCTGCGGCCGTCGAGCGAGGAGGGCATGATGAACGGGAACATCGAGAAGCCTGCCGTCAGAATCACGCCGATGATCATCAGCGAGGTCGACAGGAAGGCGCTCTTTTCAAAACGCGAGCGCGCCAGCAACAAGGCAAGCACGCCACCCACGAGGCCCGCCACCGGCGCGATCACCATCCACGGATAGTTTGCGTAGTTGGTGAGCCACAAGCCGGGCGCGCCGATCACGTTCTTCAGCAGCGGGTTGGCCACCGTATCGAGCGGCGCGGCGTCGACGATCTGATAGCCGCCGATCATCGTGGCGATCAGTGCGCCGGCAAGCAGGAATAGCACCACGGCGGCGAGCGAAGCGATCCGCAGCGCGAGCGATGCACGCTCGGCGACGACGTCGTCCGCCTTCATCTTCACGAAGGCCGCACCGTGCGCGGCCAGCATCGACACGCTAACGAGTCCGCACAGCACGGCGAACGGGTTGAGCAGCGCGAAGAAACTGCCGTGATACGTAACGCGCAGATCGGTGTCGAACGAGAACGGCACACCTTGCAGCAGGTTGCCGAATGCCACGCCGAACACCAGCGCCGGCACGAAGCCGCCGACAAACAGCGCCCAATCCCATGCACTGCGCCAGCGCGGGTCTTCACGCTTGCTGCGGTAGTCGAAGCCGACCGGTCGGAAAAACAGTGAGAACAGCACCAGCAGCATCGCAAAGTAGAAGCCGGAGAACGACGCGGCGTACACCAGCGGCCACGCGGCGAACATCGCGCCGCCAGCTGTGATGAGCCACACCTGATTGCCTTCCCACGTTGCGCCGACCGTATTGACGACGATGCGCCGTTCGGCGTCGGTCTTCGCGATGAACGGCAGCAGAATCGCCGCGCCCATGTCGAAGCCGTCGGTGAGCGCGAAGCCGATCAGCAGTACGCCGATCAACACCCACCAGATCAGTTTGAGGGTTGCGTAATCCATGATGATCTTTCCCTTGGAACAGAGTGGCGGCGAATCATGCGGCCGTGTTGGTCGGCAGCGACTGATTCAGCGGCTGTTGTTGTTCGTGGTGATAGCGCCCCGTGTGCAGTGACGAAGGCCCGAGCCGCGCGTACTTGAACATCAGCATGATTTCGATGATGAACAGCACCGTGTAGAACACGACGAAGCCGGCAATGCTCAGGTACAGATCCCCCGGCGTCAGACTCGATGCGGACAATGCGGTCGGCAGAATGCCGGCAATGGTCCACGGTTGACGGCCCACTTCAGCAACGATCCAGCCGAATTCAGCGGCGAGCCACGGCAACGGAATTGCCCACACAGCCCAGCGCAGGAACCAGCGGCGTTTCTCCAGCAGCAGGGAGCGCTGCGCGCAAAACCAGAATGCGAGCACGAACGTCGCAAGGAACAGGATGCCGAGGCCGACCATCAGTCGGAACGAGAAGAATACGGGCGCTACCGGGGGAATCGTTTTCTTGGCGGCCTGCACGATCTGATCCGGCGTGGCGTCGGTGACGTTCGCGGTGAACTGCTTGAGCATTAGGCCGTAGCCGAGGTCTTCTTTGTGCGCGTCGAAGGCGGCTTTGGCTTCGTCCGTGACATCGCCTTGCTTTAGCTTTTGCAGTGCGGCGTAGGCGAGCATGCCGTTCTTGATGCGCACTTCGTTTTGCGCCATCAGTTCTTTCAGGCCGACCACCGGTTCGTCGATCGAGCGCGTGGCGATGAGGCCGAGCGCATACGGAATGCGGATCGCATAGTCAGTGCGTTCTTCCTTCTGGTTCGGAATGCCGATGATCGTGAAGGGCGCCGGTGCGGGCGCCGTTTCCCATTCGGATTCGATGGCGGCCAGCTTGACCTGCTGAACTTCACCGGTGCGGTAGCCGGATTCGTCGCCGAGCACGATCACGCACAGTGTCGAGGCCAGGCCGAAGCCGGCGGCAATAGCGAACGAGCGCAAAGCGAATTCGGTGTCGCGGCGCTTCAGCAGATACCACGACGACACACCGAGCACGAACATCGAAGCGGTCACATAACCGGCCGATACGGTGTGCACGAACTTCACCTGCGCGACCGGATTGAATAGCACCGAAAAGATGCTGTCGAGTTCCATGCGCATGGTCTGGTAGTTGAAGGTGGCGCCGACCGGATTATTCATCCAGCCGTTGGCCACCAGAATCCACAGCGCCGACAGATTCGAGCCGAGCGCGACGAGGAACGTGACGCTTACGTGCTGCACTTTCGAGAGCCGCTTCCATCCGAAGAAGAACAGCCCGACGAAGGTCGATTCGAGGAAGAACGCCATCAACCCTTCAACGGCCAGCGGCACGCCGAAGATGTCGCCGACATAGTGCGAGTAGTACGACCAGTTGGTGCCGAACTGGAATTCCAGCGTGAGACCGGTGGTGACGCCCATCGCAAAGTTGATGCCGAACAGCTTGCCCCAGAACTGGGTCATGTCCTTGTAGATCTGCTTGCCGGTCATCACATAGACGGACTCCATGATGACGAGTAGCCAGGACAGACCGAGCGTGAGCGGCACGAACAGAAAGTGATAAAGCGCCGTGATGGCGAACTGGAGGCGCGACAGTTCTACGACTTCGCTAACGGGCATGTTGACCACCTTGGGACGGATGCGAGGCAGGCACGGACAGCAGCGCCTGCGCGACTTGTTCAGGCGGCAGCGACATATGCTCCGCCTGCGGATGATTGAAGAACGCGTACTTGAGCACCATCAGTAATGCGAATTTGATGGCGAGGACGATGGCGATATCCCGCGCCAGCGTCGGACCGCGCGCCCAGGCGGCGAGCCGTTTGCGCAGGCTCGAGCGAGGGTTGCTATGGCGATTCAGGGCTATGGTCATGATCGGTAGAAGGCAACTTCACACCGGTTTAACCGGCTGGATCCAGGCCGGTTCGGAGGCCTGGCGAGTTCATCCCGATTCTAGGAGCAATGACCTAGTGCGCGTAAGTTCGGCACTGCGGCATTGGGTCGCGAACGTCACGCCGTCTGGACAGTATTGCTATGGGGTTTGTGATACGTCAAGAAACACGTGTTTGGTGGGCATGTTCTTGAGTGAGTGCGCGTGCGTCTTCGATCGAGCGCAGGCATTGTCGAGTGGGCACAAAAAAGCCCTGCCTTCTTGCGAGGGCAGGGCTCTGCAGCTAAACAGTGCGCGCCAGACGAGCCGGCACGACTCAAGCTTTAAGTGTTACGCATATTCAGTCAACGCGCCGCGCATTTTCTTCATTGCGCTTGCCTCGATCTGGCGGATGCGTTCCGCCGACACGCCGAATTCGTCGGCCAGTTCGTGCAGCGTCGAGCCGCCCGAACCGTCGTCTTCCACCTTCAACCAGCGAGCCTCGATGATGCGGCGGCTGCGGGCGTCTAGTGCGTCCAGCGCGCTCGCGATACCGTCGCTTTGCAGCTTGTCGCGCTGACGCGAAGCCAGCACGGCTGTCGGCTCGCTATGCGAGTCGGCGAGGTAGGCGATCGGCGCGTACGACTCTTCGCCGTCTTCGACCTGACCTTCCAGCGCGATATCGCCGCCGGACAAGCGCGTTTCCATCTCGGCCACTTCTTCACGCTTCACGTTCAGCTCTTTGGCGAGACCTTCGATCTCGTCCGGCGTGAATGCGCCGAGACCCTGCTTGTGGCTGCGCAGGTTGAAGAACAGCTTGCGCTGCGCCTTGGTGGTGGCGACCTTCACCATCCGCCAGTTACGCAGAATGTATTCGTGGATCTCAGCCTTGATCCAGTGCATGGCGTACGACACGAGGCGCACGTTTTGCTCGGGGTCAAAGCGCTTCACGGCCTTCATCAGGCCAATATTGCCTTCCTGGATCAGGTCGGCATGCGGCAGTCCATAACCAAGGTAATTGCGCGCGATCGATACGACCAGCCGCAGGTGCGACAGGACGAGACGGCGTGCGGACCCAAGGTTGTCCTGCTCGCGAAATTCGGTGGCGAACTGGCGTTCTTCCGCCGGCGTCAGCATCGGAATCCGATTTACGGCCTGGATGTAGGCGTCGATATTGCCCAGTTGACCGGGCAGCAGCGAGGAATGCGAGAGCGCCAGCGCACCTGCCGAAGCGGCCTTAGCCGACGACGGGCTCAAAGTACTCGGAAGGGTCATTGCATGGCTCACGTAGGAAACTCCTTTGGAATCAGACAAAAGCGTGTTCAGTTAAAACGACTCCAGCGTTGGATGTTAGCACTCTGATTTGCCGAGTGCTAATACTTAGAGGCCGTAGGGGCATCCAAGTTCCGTAAATTCCTATTGAAATTTAGGTTTTGATAGCCATGGAAGGTCTCTGTCGGCAGGTGCGTGTGCGCCGTAGAATTTACCTAACACATTCCTTTCGGTCTTATAAGTGACCGACTTTTTCTAAAACCGAAGTGACTAATTGCGGAAATTCAACATTCTTCAGACAATCCACGAAATCAGGATTGTCTTTAGAATAGGCGGAACAATTCGAAGGTAATCAGCGTTCGACTAGGTCGGGTGTTCGATGAACAACAAAAAAAATGTTTGGCGTGGTCTGGCTCTAAAAGGTGTGTCGGCCGCTTTGCTACTTGCCTGCTCCGGAGTGGCGGCAGCCGACCAGTTCGGCGTGCAGATCGCCGGCGGTCTCGGAGATCACCACATTAAAAAACTCGATCTCGGCCTGGTCTGGGATCCGAATCTGACGTGGTGGCAGATCGGCGATTGGCACTTTTCGCTGATCGGCGAAGCGCACGTGGCCTGGTGGCACACCGACGAAGGCAATGTGCACGAGAACATCGGCGAGATCGGTGTGACGCCTATCATTCGCTTCATCGACGGAGCGGGTGCGATTCGCCCTTACATCGAAGCAGGTGCCGGTATCCGCCTCCTGTCGAGCCCGAGAATTTCTACTGACCTCACGCTCGCGACCGCGTTCCAGTTCGCCCCCATGGCGGGAGTCGGCCTCCAATTCGGCAGTCACCAGCAGTACGAGGCGGGCTACCGCTTCCAGCATATTTCCAATGGCGGTATCAAAGAGCCGAATCCTGGTATAAATTTCCACCAGCTATATTTGCAATATAACTTCTGACGACCGTGGCCACGTTCGGCTCACCGGTGCAAGGGGCTGAGCAATGGCGGCAAAGATAATCGAAGCGATTCGCGGGCTCGAGCGCGAGCGCTTCCGTGCGATGGTCGACGGCGACGGGCAGTCGCTCGATGCGCTGCTCGCGGACAACGTGAGCTATGTCCATACGAACGGCAAGCGCGAAACGAAGCGACAGTTCATCGACGGTATTACCGCCGGGCGCCGCCGCTATCGGCAGATCGAGGTGCAGTCGCAAGATGTGCTGCCGGTGGGGCGCGAGACCTGCGTCGTCACTGGGCGCGCGCTGATCGAAATGGAAGCGAACAATGGCGCGCTGCTGTTTCCGATTGCGTACACGGCGATTCACACACAGGAAGACGGGCAATGGCGTCTGATTGCCTGGCAGGCGACGCGTTGCGCGATCGAGTGAGCTTTTTGAGCTCACTCCGTTTCGCCAGTCGCAGTGGGTGAGCGCCTTGTGAGCGCTCGAACGGCAAGAGCAGGCGGGTTGCACCGCTCATGCTGAATTGGCCGCCTGGTGGGTCGGTCAGGCGGGTTTTGATGCAGTTGCGCCGCCGCTAATGCGGTCCAAACGGGGAGGGCGGCTCCGCCCCGTCTCAAGTCACTCAGGCAGCTACGCGCTGCAGATCCTCATCGCTCCACACCGGCCGCTTTGCGGCATCACCCGCATACGGATGCCGCGGATGCACCGGAATCTGATTGCAGCGCTCGACCACGCGCCGCACCGCATCGATGTCTGAAAAATCGAGGCCCGGGTCGACGCCCTGCGCGTGAAGGTTCATCGCGAGCGTAACGAGGTCCATGTTGCCGGTGCGCTCGCCATTGCCGAACAGACATCCTTCGACGCGATCCGCGCCCGCCAGCAGCGCCAGTTCCGTAGCGGCCACGGCGGTGCCGCGATCGTTATGCGGATGCACCGACAGCACGATGCTGTCGCGATAGCTGAGATTGCGGTCCATCCATTCGATCTGATCGGCGAACACGTTCGGTGTCGCGGCCTCGACGCTCGCGGGCAGGTTGACGATCATCTTGTGGTCGCGCGTGGGCCGCCAGGTCTGCGCGACTGCGTCGCATACTTCGCGCGCGTAGGGGAGTTCGGTCGTGTTGAAGGTTTCGGGCGAATACTGGAACGTCCAATGCGTGTCGGGCCGCGCCAGCGCATGTTCCTTGATGAGGCGCGTGCCTTCCACCGCCAGTGCTTTGATCTGCTCCTTCGACTGGTTGAAGACGATCTTGCGAAACGACGGGCAGATTGCGTTGTACAGGTGCACGATGGCGCGCGGCGCGCCCTCCAGCGATTCGAACGTGCGCGCAATCAGTTCGGCGCGCGAGGGCACGAACACTTCAATCGTCACGTCGTCGGGAATGCGTTTTTCTTCGATCAGCTTGCGCACGAAATCGAAGTCGGTTTGCGAGGCCGACGGGAAACCGACTTCGATCTCCTTGAAGCCGATCGCTACCAGCATCTCGAAGAATTCGAGCTTTTGCGCGGCATTCATCGGTTCGATGAGCGCCTGATTGCCGTCACGCAGATCGGTGCTCATCCAGATCGGCGCCTGGTTGATCGTGCGGCTCGGCCATTTGCGCCCGGTGAGGCGCACTGCGGGAAAGGGGCGGTATTTTTCAGCGGGATTGCGCAACATGAAATTGACCCTCGCGCTTCGTCCGAAGGGTAAACGGACGAACGCAAACGACTACAGGTTGTGAAGAACTACGGTCGGGGGTGAGACAGTAACTGCGGGGAGCTGCTTTGAAGACCGCGCTTTGGGCAACTAATCTGGATGATTCAGGTTGCCAACGCGCGGCGCTACGTCTGACTTACGCTAGACGTAGCGATAGAGGCCACGCTAGGCGGCCGGAGGTAATTCGGAGGGTGTTCGGAAGGGAACGCATGGGTCTAATGTATGACGGCTCGCTGCGGCGTGTCAACCCGCGGACGTCATCCTGGCGCGTGCTGGCAATGCCGCAAGCGTCGCGTTGCACTCACGCCGCGCACGTCACACGGGTATTTTCGCGACGTCGACGATCAGCTCCACTTGCCGTTCGATCGCGCTCGGGACAGGCGCTTCGCCGCGCAACACGGCGTCGATCCAGGCGGCTGTGGTCGCGGCGTCGCGAGCTTCGGGCAAGTCGACTTCAGGCGCGTCGGGCGACGAGCGCTCGTGCGGCACACGCGTTTCGCAGATGCCGTCGTGAAGCCAATCCACTTGCACCTGGCGGCGCGTGTCGGCCACCGCTTCGCCTTCGGTGCCGCGCGCGAGCAGGGCGCCGCCCTCCGCGGCGGCCGGGTGCGTGTTGAACAGTTGCGTGAGACTGTCGCGATATGGCGGATGCGTATAGTTCACGAGCCGCAGCCCGGCGGGCGCGAACGGCTGCAGAATTTTCACGAGCGTGTGCGTTGAATTGCGCACGCCCATCCGCCGGCGCAGCGAGAGAAGGTGCGCGAGCTTCGGCGCGAGTACCTCGATCGGTGCGAATGCGAGACGGCGCTCGGCGAGACCGTCTTCGATGTCGGCGTGCGATCGCGCGTGCGGAATCTGCAGATGTGTGAAGATTTCAGCGCTCGTCACGCGGCCCGGATCTTCCGTGACGCCATGCACCAGCACCGGCACACCTTCGCGCGCCAGCAGCAACGCGAGCAGCGGCACCAGGTTGGGCTGCTTGCGCGCGCCGTTGTAGGTGGGTATCGACACGGGCCGGAATGCCGCGTGCGGCAGATGAAGCGGTTCGAACGACGCCTGCGCGCCGGCCAGCATGGCGGCGAGTTCGTCGGCGGTTTCGCCTTTCACGCGATATGCGAGCAGCACGGCGCCGAGTTCGAGATCGGCCACGCGGCCGTCGAGCATCGCGGTGTAAAGCGTGCGCGTATCTTCGGCGGTCAGCGCGCGGGCGCCGTTCGGGCCGCGGCCGATTTCCTTGATATAGCGGGCGCAGGGGAAAAAATTGGCGGTGTCGGCGGAGTCGGTCATCGGGCGCAGTGGGACGAGGGCGTGCCGCCTTGGGCGGTCGGCCAGGGAATTCAAAGGACGCTATCCAGTGTGAGTATCGCATCTATAGCGACGAGGCGGTCCGGTGGACCGGCGATCCCACGAGACGATGCGGCCGGAGCGCCGGTCCGCGCGTGCCGGTGCCGATCCGCTGCGCGGCGCTTTGCCGCGCGTTACACTCGATGTTTTATCGCCGCGTGGGCGCGGCACAATCCAGAAACGGAGAACGGGATGAGTTACGTATTTGCACCCGCACCGGTCGTTGCGGTGCCGGTCGTGGGGTCCAGCGAGCAGTTCGCGGTGCGTCGCATCTACTGTGTGGGCCGCAACTACGAGGCGCACGCGCGCGAGATGGGGCACGATCCTGACCGCGAACCGCCGTTCTTCTTCGCCAAGCCGGCCGATGCCGTGCTGTATGTCGCACCGGGTGCGACCGGCGAATTCCCCTATCCCTCGCAATCGAAGAACGTCCACTTCGAGATGGAACTGGTGGCGGCGATCGGTAAAGGCGGCAAGAACATTCCGGCCGAAAGCGCACTCGACCGCGTGTACGGTTACGCGCTCGGCCTCGACATGACACGCCGCGACCTGCAGGCCGAAGCGAAGAAGCTGGGCCGTCCCTGGGATACCGCGAAGGGCTTCGATCACTCGGCGCCGCTCGGTCCAGTCCATCCAGTCACGACAGTCGGCCATGTCGGCAAGGGCGCGATCTGGTTGTCGGTGAACGGCGAGGAAAAACAGAATTCGGATGTGTCGCAACTGATCTGGTCGGTAGCCGAGACGATTGCCTATCTGTCGACGCTGTTCGAACTGCAACCGGGCGATCTGATTTTCACCGGCACGCCGGAAGGCGTCGGCGCGGTGGTGCAGGGCGACCTCATGAAGGGTGGCGTGGACGGGCTCGGCGAGCTCAGCGTACGCGTCGTCTGAAGCGCGGTGGGAGGAGACACATAATATGAAGCTCTACAGCTATTTCCGAAGCTCGGCGTCCTATCGCGTGCGCATCGCGCTGAACCTGAAGGGCCTGCCGTACGACTATATGCCGGTGCACCTCGTGCGCGACGGTGGCGAGCAGCTGAAGCCCGAGTATCGCAAGGTGAATGCGGATGGCATCGTACCCACGTTCGTCGACGGCAACGAAGTGATGCCGCAGTCGCTCGCGATCATCGAGTATCTGGAGGAGACGCATCCGGAGCCGCCGCTGTTGCCCGGCACGCCGGCCGAGCGCGCCTATGTGCGTTCGGTGGCGCTGCAGGTGGCGTGCGAGATCCATCCGCTGAACAATCTGCGCGTTTTGAAATACCTGAAACACACGCTGTGTGTCGACGACGACGCGAAAGACGCGTGGTACAAGCATTGGGTCGAAGCAGGCTTTGCGACGCTCGATGCACATCTGGCGGGCGATTCGCGCACCGGCAAGCTGTGCTTCGGCGACACGCCGACACTGGCTGACGCCTGTCTGATTCCCCAGGTGTTCAACGCTCAGCGCTTCAAGGTGGATACGGCGAAGTTTCCGACGATTCAGCGCATCTACGAACACGCGATGCAGATCGACGCGTTCGCTCGCGCAGCGCCTGGTGTTCAGCCCGACGCGGAATGATGCTGTGGCTTGAATGAAAAAAAGGGCGCTCGGAAGAGCGCCCTTTTTGCTCGTTTTGCGACGAACGTCGCTGTGTTCAACCGCCCAGCAACGCGTCCGAAAACTCTTCCGCGCTGAACGGCTGCAAGTCCTCTACCTTTTCACCGACGCCGATAAAGTACACCGGAATCGGACGCTGACGCGCAATCGCCGCGAGAATGCCGCCCTTCGCGGTGCCGTCGAGCTTGGTGACGATCAGGCCGGTGAGGCCGAGCGCGTCGTCGAAGGCTTTCACTTGTGCGAGGGCGTTCTGGCCGGTGTTTGCGTCGATCACCAGCAACACCTCATGCGGCGCGCCATCTTGCGCCTTGCCGATCACGCGCTTCACCTTGCGCAGTTCTTCCATCAGATGCAGTTGGGTCGGCAGACGGCCGGCCGTGTCCGCCATCATGACGTCGATCTTGCGCGCACGCGCGGCGCCAACCGCGTCGAAAATCACCGCGGCCGGGTCGCCGCTTTCCTGCGACACCACCGTCACGTTGTTGCGCTGGCCCCAGATCGCGAGCTGCTCGCGCGCAGCGGCGCGGAAGGTGTCGCCGGCAGCCAGCAGCACCGACTGCTCGAAGCTTTGCAGATGCTTGGCGAGCTTGCCGATGCTGGTGGTTTTGCCCGCACCGTTGACGCCCGCGATCATCATGACCAGCGGTTGCGCGCGGCCGAGCATCAGCGATTTTTCCAGCGGCTTGAGCAGGTCGATCAGCAGCGTGCGTAGCGCTGTTTTCACCTGCTGAGGATCGGTGAGGCGTTCGGTGCGCACTTTTTCGCGCAACGATTCGAGCAGAAATTCGGTGGCTTCGACGCCCGCATCCGACATCAGCAGCGCGGTTTCGAGCTCTTCGTACAGATCCTCGTCGATCTTCGTGCCGACGAAAATACCGGTCAGGCTCGAACTCGTTTTCGACAGACCGGTCTTCAGACGCGTGAGCCACGAGCGCTTTGCGTTCGCGTCCTGCATAGGCGGCGGGACGATTTCGACGGTTTCGAGCGCGGGTGCTTCGGCTTCGGGCTCATTGGCGGACGCCGCCGCAGCCGGCTGCGTATCGACGCGAACCGGAGCTACCGGCTGCGGCGCTGACGGCGCGACGGGCGCTTGCGGCGCCTCTACGGCGGGTTCGGGCGCCAGGGCTTCCGGCGCTGTCTGCGATTCTTCTGGCGCGTTATCGGACTCTTTCGAACCCTTGAATCGTTTGAAAAAGCTGAACATGATCTGGCGTGGTGAGAGCGCGCGCCGATGCGCGCAGCCGGGACGGGCCCGTGGGAGCGGCAGGCAGCGTTGCGATGCGGGATGCAAGGCGCTGGAAGCCGCACATTTTATCAGGCGCGCCGCCACCCGTCGTATTGGCCGAACGGCCAGGCTGGACGCCGGGCGCCCCTGTGGTAACGTTGGCGCTCCGGTCCGCACGCATCGGCGTCGCGGGCGCCCTAATAACGTAATCGAAACTGCATGCCCCGTTCTGCTCCTTCACGCGCCCACGGCGCTTCGTCCAAAGGCGGCAAGCCGCACGCCATCCGTATCATCGGCGGCGACTGGAAGCGCACACCGCTGCCCGTGCTCGACCTCGACGGCCTGCGCCCCACGCCTGACCGCGTGCGCGAGACGCTCTTCAACTGGCTCGGCCAACGGCTGGACGGCCAGCGCTGCCTCGATCTGTTTGCCGGCAGCGGTGCGCTTGGCTTCGAAGCTGCCTCGCGCGGCGCGGCGCGGGTGTTGATGGTCGAGCGCAATGCGCGGGCCGCCAGCCAGCTGCGCGCGAACCAGGAGCGCCTCGCGGCGCGTTCGATCGAAATCGCGGAAGCCGACGGCTTGCGCCTCGCGGCGAGTCTCGCCCCCAGATCGTTCGACGTCGTTTTCCTCGATCCGCCGTTCGACGGCGATCTGCTCGGCAAGGCGCTCGCTCTGGTCGTGCCGCTGCTGAGCCCGGAAGGTTTTCTGTACGTGGAAGCAGGCGACTCGCTCGAACTGGATGGGAACGAGACGCTCGCCGGTTGGGAAATCGTGCGGCAAGGCAAAGCAGGCGCTGTCCACTTTCATTTGCTGCAGCGCGAAAATAAGGAATAATGCGCGTTCCAAAACAAGCCGCGGACGGTTACCGTCACGCGTGCGGTCGGTGCCAAATGCGTCACGCGGACGCTTTGACGTGCCCATTTGTCTGAAGAGAGGAGAAGTCTCATGGTAGTCGCCGTGTACCCGGGCACATTTGACCCGCTGACGCGCGGTCACGAAGACCTCGTTCGGCGCGCGTCGAGCATTTTCGACACGCTGGTGGTGGGCGTTGCCGACAGCCGCAACAAGAAGCCGTTCTTCACGCTGAAAGAGCGTCTCGACATCGCTCACGAAGTGCTCGGGCACTACCCGAACGTTCAGGTGATGAGCTTCAAAGGGCTATTGAAGGACTTTGTCCGCAGCAATAACGCCCGGGTGATCGTGCGTGGCCTGCGTGCCGTCTCGGACTTCGAATATGAGTTCCAGATGGCCGGCATGAACCGCTATCTGTTGCCGGACGTCGAAACCATGTTCATGACGCCGTCCGATCAATACCAGTTCATCTCCGGCACCATCGTGCGTGAAATCGCGCAACTGGGCGGCGACGTCAGCAAGTTCGTGTTCCCGTCGGTCGAAAAATGGCTGAAGGAAAAGGTTGCCGTGCTGGATCCGAATGACGGTGTCTCGGCGGGACAACCGTAACCGGCGTAAACTGTCGGATTGACGGATCAAAGCTGGCTTCGGCCGGCACGAAGTGAGAGAAGTATGGCCTTGATGATTACCGACGAGTGCATCAATTGCGACGTGTGCGAGCCTGAGTGCCCGAACGACGCGATTTCGATGGGCCCGGAAATCTACGTGATCGACCCGAAGAAATGCACCGAGTGTGTCGGCCATTTCGACGAACCCCAGTGTATTCAGGTGTGTCCGGTCGAGTGCATTCCGCGCGACCCCGAGCATCTGGAATCGGCGGAGGGTCTGATGGCGAAGTACCATGCGCTGCAGGCTGCGAAGGGCGCGTGAGCATTGGATGATGGAGAACGGCGAGGCGGCTGCCTCGCCGTTTTCTTTTGCGGCAACGCTTTGTGTCTGTCGCGCGTGAGCTTGTCCCGATCGCTCGCTATCCTACCGTCACCCGACGTAAGCGCTGAAAATGTCGCGCAGTGCGTCCAGCAGAATGTCGCATTCGGCGTCAGTGCCGACCGAGATTCGCAGATGTTGGTCGATTCGCGCCGCCTTGAAATGGCGCACGAAAATCTCCTTTTCCCTTAGCCGTGCCACGAGCGTCGCTGCGTCGTAGCCTTCGTGACGCGCGAACAGCAGATTCGCCGCCGACGGCACCACCTCGAAGCCCAGTGCCGTCAAGCCTGCCGCCAACCGCTCACGGCTCGCAATCACTTTTGCGCAGGTGTCGCGAAACCATGCATCGTCCTCGTATGCAGCGATGGCCGCGACTTGCGCCAGGCGGTCGAGCGGATACGAGTTGAAGCTATCCTTCACGCGGTTCAGTGCGTCGATCAGTTCCGGATTGCCGAACGCGAAGCCGACTCGCATGCCAGCCAGCGAACGCGACTTCGATACCGTCTGTATCACCAGCAGGTTGGGATAGCGGTCGATCAGCGCGATGGCCGATTCAGCGCCGAAATCAACATACGCCTCGTCGATCACCACGACCGATTCGGTATTTCTCGCCACCAGACGCTCGATATCGGCGAGCGGCAGCGGTCGTCCGGTCGGCGCGTTCGGGTTCGGGAACAGCACGCCGCCGTTAGGCGCCATGTAGTCGTCGACATTAATGGCGAAGCTGTCGTCGAGTGCGATGGTCCGATAGTCGACTTCGAAGAGCCGCGCGTAGGTCGGGTAGAAGCTGTATGTGATATCCGGAAACAGCAGCGGTTTGTCGTGCTTCAGCAAGGCCTGAAAGGTGAGCGCGAGCACTTCGTCCGAGCCGTTGCCCGCGAACACCTGTTCCGGGTGAATGCCGTGATATGCGGCTACCGTTTCGCGTAACTTGCGCGCGGTCGGATCGGGATAGCGCCGCAGCGACTCGCCCGCTTCGCCCAGTTCCTGCTGGATCGCCTCAAGTACGCGCGGCGACGGCGGATAGGGATTCTCGTTGGTGTTCAGCTTCACCGGATGCGCAACCACGGGCTGCTCGCCCGGCACATACGGCGTCAGACGGTGGACGATGTCACTCCAGTAGCGGCTCAAGCGATTTCTCCTGTCGATGGCGATACGGGCGAAGCGGATGCGGGCAGGGTCCGCTCAGGGATTGCGGTGGAGCTGCATCATCGCGCGCTCGAGTTCGCCTTTGATGATCTGCGGCATCACGGCCAACGCACGTTCGATCGACGCATCGATCACGTCCTGCTCTTCCCGCCGCGGCGGCTTCAGTACGTAATTGGCGACGTCCGGTTTGGCGCCGGCTCGCGCGCTTTCGGGAATCAGGTCACGCGGATGGCCGATGCCGATCCGCAGCCGCCAGTACTGTTGCGATGACAGATGCGCGGTGATGTCCTTCAGCCCGTTATGACCGCCGCTGCCACCACCGAGCTTCAGCTTGACGCTGCCCGGCGGCATGTCGAGCTCGTCATGCGCGACCAGAATTTCGTCCGGAAGAATCTTGAAGAACTGCGCGAGCGCCACGACCGACTGCCCCGAGCGGTTCATATATGTTTGCGGTTGCAGCAGATGCACTTCTTCGCCGTGAAGCCGGGCCTTCGCATAGAAACCGTGAAAGCGCCGCTCGTCGCGTAGTGTTGTGCCTGCTTCGCGCGCCAGTTGATCGACCAGCCAGAAGCCGGCATTGTGGCGCGTCGCGGTGTATTCAGCGCCCGGATTGCCGAGCCCGACGATCAGCTTGATCATGATTGCATAGGTCCATCTGGCCTCGGCGCCGAACGCGACCGAGCCGAAAAAAACCGAAAAAAAACCCGCCGGGGCGAACCTCGGCGGGTCACATCGACCGTTTCATTGAAACGGATCGAGAGGATTGCTTGCTCAGCGCCAAAAAGGCACTTAGGCAGCCGGCGTTTCGCCTTCGCCTTCAGCAGCAGCGGCGTCGCCTTCGGCGATTGCGCCAGCCGGGATCGTTGCCGATGCGACGACCGGGTTTTCTGCGTCAACGTGAGCAACCAGTGCCACACCTGCCGGCAGGACGATGTCCTTGGCGTGCAGCGAGTGACCAGCTTCGATCGTCGCCAGGTCAACTTCGAGGAATTCCGGCAGTGCCGACGGCAGGCACTCGATTTCGATTTCGTTGAGGACGTGCGAGATCACCGCGCTCGACAGCTTCACTGCCGGGTTGGTTTCCTGGTTCATGAAGTGCAGCGGCACCTTGGTGTGCAGCTTCTTCTTCGCGTCGACACGTTGGAAGTCCACGTGCAGCACGAGCTGACGGAACGGGTGGTATTGCACGTCGCGCAGCAGAACCTGTTGCGACTTGCCTGCCACTTCCAGTTCGAGGATCGACGAGTGGAAAACTTCTTTCTTCAGCGCGTGCCAGAGTGCGTTGTGGTCCAGTTCGACCAATTGCGTTTCAGCACCAGCGCCATATACGATGCCCGGGGTCTTACCCGAGATACGCAGGCGGCGGCTCGCACCCGTACCTTGCAAGGAACGCTCGAAAGCGACTACTTTCATGTTGAATCTCCAATGCACTGCCCGCGACCAGGCAGTAAAAACGGGGCCTCCAAGCCATTACGGCTGAGGCCCCAGAGCGATGGCACGAACCTTCGTTCGTTCATGCCAATTGTGCAAAAGTGCAGCGTGCGGTACTGCTATGCGCGCCGCGCCTTCGCAAATACTTAACTTTCAGCGAACAGCGACATCACCGAATCGCCGCGGCGAATCCGCGAGAACGTTTCGGCGAGCAGGCCGGCGCTGGTCAGCGAACGGATCTTGGCGCACGAGCGGGCTTCTTCGCCGAGCGGGATCGTATCGGTAACAACGAGTTCGTCGAGTGCCGAAGCTGCAATTCGCTCGCCTGCACCGCCCGACAGAACCGGGTGGGTAGCGTAAGCGAACACCTGCTTCGCACCGCGTTCCTTCAAAACCTGAGCTGCCTTGCAGAGCGTGCCTGCGGTGTCGACCATGTCGTCCATGATCACGCAGGTGCGGCCTTCGACTTCACCGATGATGTTCATCACTTCGGCAACGTTCGCCTTCGGGCGGCGTTTGTCGATGATCGCGAGATCGCAATTCAGTTGCTTGGCCAATGCACGGGCACGCACCACTCCGCCGACGTCTGGCGAAACGACCAGCAGGTTCTCGTAGTTCTGCTTGCGCAGATCGCCGAGCAGCACGGGCGTAGCGTAGATATTGTCGACCGGGATGTCGAAGAAGCCTTGAATCTGGTCGGCGTGCAGATCCATCGTAATGATCCGCTCGACGCCGGCGATTTCCAGCATATTCGCCACGATCTTCGCCGAGATGGCGACGCGCGCCGAACGCGGGCGTCGATCTTGACGGGCATAACCGAAGTAGGGGATAGCTGCGGTGATCCGGCCTGCGGATGCGCGCTTGAGCGCATCGACCATGATCATCAGTTCCATCAGATTGTCATTCGCCGGCGCGCACGTGGATTGCAGGACGAAGACATCCTTGCCACGCACGTTTTCCTGAATCTCGACCTGGATTTCGCCGTCCGAGAAACGGCTGACCATTGCTTTGCCGAGGGGAATACCGAGGATTTTGACGACTTCCTGTGCAAGCGCGGGATTTGCGTTGCCAGTAAAAACCATCAGGCCGTCATGGCTGCTCATCGTGCACCTACTTCAGGCTGGGGGCGAGGGAAATGCGAGAATTTTTGGCAGGGGAGGAAGGAGTCGAACCTTCGAATGCCGGAATCAAAATCCGGTGCCTTAACCAACTTGGCGACTCCCCTACACTAACTTTGAGCTTCACCGAACGAGGGAACGTTCGACGATGCAAAACTTATGACGCGAAAGTAAAGAGTGGATGCTGATCGAGACTTGCAGTTACTGCGCTGTTCCATTCGTGAGGCAGTTTGGCTTGCGCCGCTTCTGCTTCAGCTTTGCTACGAAACGCTGCAAATACACTTGCACCTGATCCAGACATCCGCGCTGGTGCGATGTCTTCAAACCATCGCAACACTTGCGCTACTTCCGCGTATTTTCCCACGACAACCTGCTGCATGTCATTGCGGCCAAAACTTTCTGGCCAGTCAGTGTTGCAGCTAAGTTCTGCAGGAAAGTCCGTAATTATGAGGGGTTTCGAATCTCTTGTCAACGCTTTTTCGGAAAAAATCGCTGCAGTTGGAACGTGAACCCTCGGTGTCACCACCAGGAAATGGCGCGGCGGCAATTGTACAACGTCTAAAGCCTCTCCGACACCCTGTGCGAACGCATTTTTCCCAAAAACAAAAAATGGCACGTCCGCACCAAGCTTCAACGCCAGCGCTTGCAACTCCAGTCGCGGCAAATCGAGTTTCCAGAGGCGGTTCAGCGCGAGTAACGTGGTGGCCGCATCGGAGCTGCCGCCGCCCAGACCCGCGCCCATTGGCAGGCGCTTGTCGATTTCGATATCGACACCTGCGGGCGAGCCGGTATGCGCTTTCAGGAGCGTTGCTGCGCGCACGGTGAGATCGTGTTCCGGCGGCACGTCGGCGATCTCAGTGCTGCGCGTGATGAGGCCGTCGTCGCGCCGCGTGAAGTGCAGGATGTCGCCCCAGTCGAGCAACTGGAAGACGGTTTGCAGCGTGTGATAGCCGTCCGGCCGGCGGCCGGTGATGTGCAGGAAGAGGTTCAGTTTCGCTGGCGCGAGGCAATCGCGCAGCGAGTCGGTCGTTTCAATCATGAGTCAGGGCTACATGCGCCATAGCGGCGCCGAAGAAGCGGCAAAGGTTGCGCGAACGGGCGCGGCTACTGAACTACTGATCCAGCACGAGCTTGATGTCGAGCGGCGGTTCCGAGCGGCTCAGATTCACGCGCTTCACGCCGGTGGCCGGTGCGTCCGCATACGCCAGGTAATCGATCGTCCAGCCGTCCTGCGTGATCTGCTTCAGACGCGAAGGTTGCTCCGGATCCTTCTCGGTTTTCGCGCGCGAAGTCGGCGCAGGCGACGGTTGCAGCCAATAACGCAGCCCTTCGACCGGCAGCGCGAAGCCGAGCGCGTTCTGCATCAGCGTGGAGACGTTGTCGGCGGTGAGCGGTTGGCGATTCGGCAGTTCGAGCGTGGCCGAAGCAGGCGACGAAGTCACGATGGCAAGCGTCTGCCCAAGCGGATTGCGCAATTGCAGGGTGACCGTGTCACCCGTTTCCTGCCAGGTGAAATTGCCATAGGCATTGCGCTGCTGGCCGTTCTGATCGTTGTACTGGACCGCGAAACGGCCTTGATAGGCACGCGAGGTCTGGGCAGTGACGGACGTTGCCGCATTCGACGTGGACGGCCCCTGCGGCTTAACCGATGCACAACCAGCCAACGCGACAACCGCTGCCGCTACGAATCCGAGCGCCGCGCCACGCGGCGCCCGGGGATAGGAGATCAAGCGGGAAAGACGCATCAAAGATCGTTCACCTGAAGACGTTGAAGCGTTTTGACCAGGGTGTCGTTGTCCGGTTCGAGCTTGCGTGCGTCGCGGAAAGCGGCACGAGCCTGATCCTGCGCGCCGGTTTTCCACAGCACTTCGCCGAGATGCGCGCCGATTTCGGCGTTCGGCTGGAGGTCGTACGCTTTGCGCAGCAGCTTGATGGCATCCGACGTATCGCCCATCCGGTACTTGACCCAGCCGACGCTGTCCATGATGAACGCGTCGTTCGGCGCCAGCGCCGAGGCCCTCTCGACCAGCTTGTCCGCTTCCGGCAGCCGCTGATTGCGATCGGCCAGCGAATAGCCGAGCGCGTTATAAGCCTGCGGATTGTCCGGCTGCGTCTGGATCAGCTTGCGCAACTGCGCTTCCATGACGTCGTAATGGCCGGTTTTTTCGGCGGCCATCGCGTAGTCGTAGGTCAGATCGGGGTCGTCCGGGAAATTCGCGGTGGCCTGCTGCAGGCGTGTTTCCGCTTCCGGGTAGCGCTTCGCGTCGAACAGAATGGCCGCGTCGGTGCGGGCAATCAACGCCTGGTCGCGCGGATCGGGTGCCTGCAGGTTGGCCAGCAGCTTGCGCGCGTCTTCAGTCTTGCCCTGCTTGGCGAGCAATTGCGCCCGCGTGATCTGCGCCGGCACGAACTGCTGGCTCGCTGGCGAAACCTTGTTCAGCCAGTCGCTCGCCGCTGCTTCGTTCTTCTGTTCGAGTGACAGTTGCGCAAGATAGATATACGCCTGGCCCGGATCGGCGCCTGGCGTTTTCTCGGCTTGCTGCGCGTACTGGGTCAGATAGGTCTGCGCCTCGGTGAAATTCTTCTGCTGGATCTTGATCAGCGCGAGCGCCATCAGCGGCGTGAGGTCGGTCGCGTTGTTCTTGTGCATGATCTCGAACTGCTTCTGCGCGTCGTCCAGACGGTCGCTCGCGAGATACATCTGCGCGAGCGCGAGACGCGCGTCATGCGATTTCGGGTTCTGCTGCACGTACTTTTCGAGCGACGCGATGCCTTCCTTGCGCTCCTCCGGGCCCATCTGCGACAGCATCAGCGCGGCCGGCAAATAGTCCGGCTTGAGCGTGAGCGCCTGCTCGAGCGACTTGCGCGCGCCCGGTGCGTCGTCGGAAACGAGCTGCTGGCGCGCGATGGCCAACTGCGCCTCGGGCCGGTTCAGGTCGTTCTTCAGCAGATCCTGCAGCACATGCAAGCCGCCGATCCGGTTCGGGCCGCGCGAGAGCAGCAACTGCAGCGCCAGAATCGCGCTGCCGCGATTGTCGGCCGGCACTCTCGCGAGTTCACGGGCGAGGATCGGCGCGGCGTCGTCAGGCTTGCCGGACAGCACGAGTAGCGATGCATCGAGTTGCGCGGCGCGTTCCGAATCCGGCGCATACTGCTGCCACAATTGCGCGGCGGCCAATGCGTCTGACGGGCTTTGCGCGGCCAGCGCGATTTCCGTGGCGCGTTGCGCCATGCGTGGATCGTGCGTGTCGCGCGCGAGCGCGAGGTAGGTCTGGTAGGCGGGCGCCGGCTGGTCGCGTTGCAATGCGACTTCAGCAGCGAGCACCTGGAATACGATCTGGCTGGACAGCGGCACACCCGGCAGAGACTTCTGGTCTTCTGCCGTTGCCGGGCCGAGCGGGTCTGGCAGCGTGACGGACGTGTCATCCGAGTCTGGCGACGGGTCCTGCGCGTGCGCGGGCACGGCAGCCAGCGCCCAGACGGCGAGCGCGGCGGCACCGAGCATGCGGCGAGCGGACACGGCGTGCGGCACGCGGGATGCGCTAGCCGGGCGCTTCGAAAACAGCTTCACGAAGGACAAGTTCATGGAAATCCGTTCAATGTTTCGGACGATTGTAACGCGCTCGCTACAATAAGCGCACAACCACTCACGCAAGTTGCAGACCAGTTAGACATGCCAGAGTTGCCAGAAGTTGAGGTTACCCGAAGGGGAATCGAACCGTATGTGTCCGGGCGCAAGGTTGAACGCGTCGATGTGCGTACGCCCGCGCTGCGTTGGCCGATTCCGGCGGACCTTGCGAAAACCTTGCGTGGCAGCGTGGTGCGCAAGGTCGAACGGCGCGGCAAGTATCTGCTATTCGAGATCGACGCCGGCTGGTTCATTGTGCATCTCGGCATGACAGGCACGCTGCGCGTGCTGCGCCATGTGCCGCGTCCACCCGCTGCGGCGAAACACGATCACATCGACTGGATTTTCGACGAATTCATTTTGCGCTATCGCGATCCGCGGCGCTTCGGCGCGGTGTTGTGGCACCCGCGCGAAGCCGGTGGCGTGCTCGAGCATCCGCTGCTCGCGAGCCTCGGTGTCGAGCCGTTTTCGCCGGCGTTCTCCGGCGCGTTGATGCACCGGCTCACGCGCGGGCGCAAGGTGTCGGTGAAGCAGGCCTTGCTGGCAGGGGAGATCGTGGTCGGCGTGGGTAATATCTACGCGTCCGAAAGTCTCTTTCGCGCCGGTATCCGGCCTACCACCGCGGCGGGCCGCGTCTCGCTCGTGCGCTACGATCTGCTGGCCGACGCGGTGCGCGTCACGCTCGCCGCAGCGATCGAGAAGGGTGGCAGCACGCTGCGTGATTTCGTCGGCAGCGATGGCGAAAGCGGTTACTTTCAGCTCGACTATTTCGTCTATGATCGCGCGGGGCTGCCATGCCGCGTGTGTGGAACGCCGATCAAACAGATCGTGCAGGGGCAGCGTTCTACGTATTTCTGTCCCACCTGCCAGCGCTAAATTTTCGATGCCTTCTCGTATAAGCCCGTCCGCCGCGTCCGCTACGCCCGCTTTTCCTGTCATGTCTGATTTTTCCGCGCGGCTGATTGCGTGGCAGCGCCAGCATGGCCGTCATGATCTGCCCTGGCAGAACACGCGCGATCCGTATCGCATCTGGCTGTCGGAAATCATGCTGCAGCAGACGCAGGTATCGACGGTAATTCCGTACTACGCCAAGTTTCTTGCGCGTTGTCCGGATGTCGCCTCGCTCGCCGCCGCGCCGGCAGATGATGTGATGGCGCTGTGGGCCGGCCTTGGTTATTACTCGCGTGCACGCAATCTGCATCGCTGCGCTCAGGTGGTCGTCGAGCAGCATGGCGGTGCGTTTCCCGAGTCGGTCGACGAGCTCGCGGAATTGCCGGGCATTGGCCGCTCGACGGCAGCGGCGATCGCCTCTTTCGCGTTTGGCGCGCGTGCCACGATTCTCGACGGCAACGTGAAGCGCGTGCTGGCGCGGGTATTTGGCGTGGAAGGTTTTCCGGGCGAAAAGAAAGTCGAGAACGCGATGTGGACGCTGGCGGAATCGCTGCTGCCGTCCAACGCATCGAACGACGATGTCAGCGCCTATACGCAAGGCCTGATGGACCTCGGCGCAACGTTGTGCGTGCGCGGCAAGCCGGACTGCCTGCGCTGCCCGTTCGCCGCCGACTGCGTGGCCAACGTGACCGGACGTCAGCGTGAACTGCCCACGTCACGGCCAAAGAAAGCCGTGCCGACGCGCCGCACATGGATGCTGGTGCTGCGCGACGGTAACGCCGTGATGCTGGAAAAGCGCCCGCCCTCGGGCATCTGGGGTGGCTTGTGGAGCCTGCCCGAAGCCGCCGACGAAGCCACGCTTGCCGAGCGTGCACGTGCCTTTGGTGGCGACGGAGCGGTCTCACCGCTCGCGCCGCTCACGCACGTCTTCACGCATTTCAAGCTGGATATCGAGCCGCGGCTCGCTGAACTGGATCGTGGTGTGGGCGCATTGGCTGCGCTTAACGACGCGGACACCGCATGGGTCGCGTTAAGCGATCTCGATTCGTTCGGTGTACCCGCGCCGGTGCGCAAACTACTGGATAGTTTGCACGGCTCGCTGATCTAGCCAGCCGCGAGCCGAAAAAGCCGAAAGCACATCAAATCAAAGCAGCTGATGCTGCTGCATATAGTGATGAACCACGTCGATTCGCGCGCCGGCGTCCTGCAGTTCCATCAACTTTTGCCTTGCACGAAGGGCGATGGGCAACACTTCCGCAAGCCGGTTCGACACCCATGACGGATCTTCCAGCCTGAACGGTTCCGCGAACGGCAAGCTGTCCGGGTCGCGTTCGCGGATCGTGGCGATGATCCGTTCGAGCACTTCCGCGCACGCACCGAACTTGGCCAGTTGCTCATTGCCCTCGAGCGGTATGTCTTCGCCAAGCGGCTCCGCCATGCCGACCAGCAAGCCGCTGCTCTCCACACGATGCGACAGCAGGCGAAACCGCCGGGTGCCACGTGCCCGAATCAGCAGCATGCCGAAGGCTTCGACATCGCACTCTTCGATCTCGGCGAGACAGCCAATTGCTTCGGGCACCGAAGGCTCTTCTTCGCGCGCCACTTCCGCGCCGCTTTTCAGCAGACACACACCGAACGGCGTTTTTTCACGCAGACACTCGCGCGCCATATCGAGGTAGCGCGCTTCGAAGATTTTCAGCGGCAGCAGTCCATCGGGAAACAGCACCGTATGCAGCGGAAACAGCGGCACATCGGCAAGCACAGTAGAAGAAGACATGGCGCAACGCTTCGAGTTAAGGCCGCGCGATGCGGCCGGTTAAGCCACTAACTTCGATGATTCGCCGGCATGAACCGGCGCATCGCGGTGCCGCACAATGACATTCGCTGACGTTGCGAGACGCGCGGCGAGCGTCTCAGCAATGAATACCGAGCGGTGCTGGCCGCCCGTGCAACCGATCGCGACCGTCAGATAACTGCGGTTGTCGTCACGGAAATGCGGCAACCATTTAGCGAGAAATTTTTCGATGTCGTCGATCATTTCATGCACGACCGGCAGTGCATCGAGAAAATCCCGCACCGGTTGGTCGAGGCCCGTGAGCGGCCGCAATTCATGATCGTAGTACGGGTTCGGCAGCGTGCGTACGTCGAAAACATAATCGGCGTCGAGCGGCACGCCGCGTTTGAAACCGAAGGACTCGAACATCAGCACGAGCCCGGCATCTTCCTGCTCGATGAAGCGTTTGACCCACGCACGCAACACGTTTGCGCGCAGATTGCTGGTGTCGATCTGATGGCCGAATTCGGCGAGGCCCGCCACGAGTTCGCGTTCGCGTTCGATCGCTTCGGCGAGCGACGTCAGCAAGCCGACGTCTGCATCATGCGCCGTGGAACCGGACAGCGGGTGGCGGCGGCGTGTTTCGGAAAAGCGTTGAATCAGCGACTGCGTGCTTGCGTTCAGGAAGAGTACACGCACATCGTGGGCGCGCGAAAGGTCGCGGATCATCGCGGGCATTTCGTCGAGCGAAGCGCTCGAGCGCGCGTCGATGGCGACCGCGAGGCGTTCCTGGCCGTCGTCGGCGAGATAGTTGGCCAGTTGCGGCAAAAAACGCGGCGGCAGATTGTCGACGCAGTAATAGCCTGCGTCTTCAAGCGCGTTCAGGGCAACTGATTTGCCGGAGCCGGAAATACCGGTGATCAGGATTATGCGCATGGAGTCGTGAAATCCGTACAGTTCATCATAGCATCTGGTCCCAGTGCGCGCGCCGTCGCAGCCTGCCGTTGGCTGCGGACGTCACACGGTGCCGGGGCGCGCGGATTCAGATCAATTTGCCGGGAAACTGGCTGTCCGGGTCCTGCATGGCCAGGCGCTGGCGATCCATGAAGTCGCGCAGCGTATCGATGCCGCGCAGTTGCAGGATCGTGTTGCGCACGGCTGCCTCGACCAGAACCGCGAGGTTGCGGCCGGCCGCCACCTGAATCGTGACTTTGCTGATCGGCAGGCCGAGCACGTCGACGGTTTGGCTTTCCAGCGGCAGCCGCTGGAATTCACCGTCCGGACGGCGCACCAGTTGCACGATCAGTTTCAGCTTCATTTTGCGGCGCACCGCGGTTTCACCGAAGATCGTCTTGATGTCGAGCAGGCCCAGACCGCGCACTTCAAGCAGGTTTTGCAGCAGCGGCGGGCAGCGCCCTTCGACGAAATCCGGCCCGAGGCGCACGAAATCCACTGCGTCGTCGGCAACGAGGCCGTGGCCGCGGCTGATCAGCTCCAGCCCGAGTTCGCTCTTGCCGAGGCCGGAATCGCCGGTGAGCAGCACGCCCATGCCGAGAATGTCGAGAAACACGCCGTGCAACGTGGCGCGCGGCGCCAGAATGCGCGACATGTAGAGGCGCAGGCTGTCGATCACCGCGGCGGCGGACATTGGGGTGGTGAAAAGCGGCGTGGACGAGCGCGTGCAGCGCAGCACCAGTTCCGGCGGCGCGGCGACGCCGCCCGCCACCACCAGAAACGGCGGTTCCAACGCGATCAGCTCGGCCATGTGGCGCGAGCGGTCTTCGTCGGTTTGGCGCTTGTAGTAGTCGATTTCGGCGTCGCCGAGCACCTGGATCCGGTTCGGGTGGATCAGGTTCAAGTGGCCGACAAGGTCGGCGCTCGACGTGGCATTGGCGACTGATTCCGAAGAAAAGCCGCGCTCCCAGCCTTCATGCCCCGTCAGCCAGCTCAACTTCAGCATGGCGGCGTTGTCGTCGAAAATGCTCTGGGCGTTGATGCTGGACGTATCCATGAGTCGGTGACTCCCGTGTGGACCGCTTGCTTGGGAAAGGATGCGGCCTCGTTAACGCGGACCGCGCACCTCGCCTGGCTGTACCCGCCTGCAGGCGGGAAGCCGGGTGAATAGGCGACGTGCGGATAACCGCCGATGCATCAAGGTTGCCACTGAGTGAGCAGGCGATGCAACGATTCGCGGTCTTCTTCCGTGTGCAGGCGCTCGCGGGCTTCGCGATCGGACAGCAACTGGGCGATTTCCGAGAGAATTTCGAGGTGCTGCTGGGTGGCCTGCTCAGGCACGAGCAGGAAGATCAGCAGCGAGACCGGCTGACCGTCGGGCGATTCGAAGGGGATGGGTTCGGCAAGGCGGACGAATGCGGCGAGCGGCTGCTTCAAGCCTTTGATCCGGCCATGCGGAATCGCGACGCCTTCACCAAGCCCCGTCGATCCGAGGCGCTCGCGCGCAAACAGATTGTCAGTGACCGTGCTACGGGCGATGCCGTTCTGGTTCTCGAAGATCAGGCCCGCTTGCTCGAACACGCGCTTCTTGCTGGTGACCGATAGTCCGACGACGACGTTCTCGAGGGGAAGAAATTTGGCTAAACGATTCATGTTGACAGGCGAAAACGTGGCCTGGGTTCTCCTCGCTGGGGCGTTTGAGTGATGTTCCATTCGTTTGATGCTCACGGCGACGTGCGTTGAAGTCCGAAAGCGCAGGACTCCGGCCGACCGATTTCCGTTTGAGCTAACTTGACCCCGATGGTAACCGGAACATTATAGAACAGGGTAGCCACGGATGGTGCGGCGCGCCATCCATGCATCATGGGTTTCTTCGCAGGATTGATCCGGTCTGCCCGGCGGCCTGAAAAAGGTGCCCTGAAACGAAAAACCGCCCGGTCTCGGGCGGTTTGGCTGGGGACACGCAAATGCGAGCAAATGCGGGCGAATGAGGAAAACGAAGGAAAGTAAAGCAGGCCTTCTAATCTTCCTTATTGCGGCGGCACGTCCAGGATCGGTGCCGGCTGGTACTTGATCGCATCGTGCTGATGGCCTTGCAGCCGATCTTTATGGCGTATCACTTGCCGGTCGAGCTTGTCGATCATCAGATCGATCGCAGCGTAAAGATCGCTGTCACAGCTCTCGACGAAGATATCTTTGCCCTTCAGATGCAGGTTAATTTCAACCTTTTGACGCTTTTCCTTTTCCTTGTGGTTGTCGACCGAGAGGACCACACTGCCGTCGATGACCTGATCAAAATGTCTTAGCACCCTATCCAGTTTGGTGATCACGTATTCGCGCAACGCAGGCGTTACTTCGAGGTGGTGTCCACTGATCTGCAGATTCATAGTGCTTCTCCAAGCTAGAGGCCGCTTGTTCCGCACGATGACGAAGGTCCGGTCGATCTGTCGGCTTGCCTGAGTCGCCCCCCGGTGACTGACTTCTGGCAGGTCGCATCGGCCGGCCTGTCCGCCAACTGCGGAGCGGCCGGTAAATGCCCGTCGCGGGAGGCGGCGGGCTACAGAGACTTGCGCAGGTTGACTGCCGGAATCTTGAGGGCCTCGCGATACTTCGCAACGGTACGCCGTGCGACCACGAAGCCCTGTTCCGCCAGCAGTTCGGCTATGCGGCTGTCTGAAAGAGGAGATTTCGGGTTTTCCGCTCCTATCAGTTGCTTGATGAGCGCGCGAATCGCCGTGGAAGACGCCGCGCCGCCCGTGTCAGTCGAAACGTGTGATCCGAAGAAGTACTTAAATTCAAGCGTCCCGAATGGGGTCAGCATGTATTTACCGGTTGTCACACGGGAGACAGTTGACTCGTGTAGGCCCAGCGTATCAGCAATTTCTCGCAAAACCAAGGGGCGCATGGCAATTTCGCCGTGGACAAAAAAGCTCTTTTGACGCTCGACAATGGCTTGCGCGACCCTGAGGATCGTTTCGAAACGCTGCTGGATATTTTTGATCAGCCAGCGTGCTTCCTGCAGTTGCTGGCGCAACGATCCGCTGCCGGGATCACCCCGGTTATTGCGCAGAATATTCGCGTACAGATGGTTGATGCGCAGCTTCGGTACCACTTCCGGATTGAGTTCCGCCTGCCAGCCCTGTGCCGTTTTGCGCACCATGATGTCCGGCACGACATAGTCCGCTTCCGCCTTGCCGTAAGCGGCGCCGGGAAACGGCTCGAGCGAGCGGATCAACACATGCGCATCGCGTAGATCGTCGTCGTTTGCCTTCAGGTGTTTGCGCAGGCGCGTGAAATCACGTGCCGCGAGCAGTTCCAGATGATGGGCGACGATGTCGAGCGCAAGCGTGCGCGTAGACGAGTGTTCGAGCCGCAGCAATTGCAGCTTGAGGCACTCGGACGCGGAGCGCGCGCCGACCCCTGCCGGGTCGAAGCTATGCAGCAGCGCAAGCGCAGCGTTCATTTCGTCGAGATCGACCTCGAGCTCTTCGGGCAGATCGGTCAGCACTTCCTCGAGCGTGGCGGCAAGATAGCCGTCGTCGTCGAGCGATTCGATCAGGAAGGTGATCAGCGCACGGTCGCGCTGGCTCGCCTGGGTGACGCGAAGTTGCGCCATCAGGTGATCGCGCAGCGAGGTGCTCGATTCATGGATTTGCAGCGGCGGCAGATCGTCGTCGTCCGAGGCATTGCCGGAGCGGCCGTAGTCGCCGAGATCCCATTGCGACGCGTCGCCGTTGTTGTCGCTCGCGAGGCCGTTGTATTCGTCGACACCTTGCGGCTCGCCGTTCTCGGCGCGCTCGCTGCTGCTGGTGGACGAAGACGACGTATTGCCGCCCATCTGGTCGGACGGTGGGGAGGAATTGGGCGACTGGGCGATCAGTGAGCCGTCGGCCGCCACACGCAGGGGACTCGCAATCCAGTCGTCCTCATTCTCGAGGAGTGGATTCTGCGAGATCGCCATTGCGACTTCCTGCTGCAGTTCGAGCGTGGACAGCTGAAGCAGCCGGATGGACTGCTGCAGTTGCGGGGTCAGCGCAAGATGCTGCGATAGGCGGAGTTGGAGGCTGGCTTTCATGGCAAGTTGAGATTCATTGTAGAGAGTTTGCCACGACCGCGATACATTGCGACATTCGCAATTACGCGTGCGCCCGTTTCGGCGGCGCTGGGCGCGGGACGGCCCAGGTCAAAAATGCTGATGTGCGGATGCCGCAAAGGGGCCGGCGGATGCGCGCTCGCACCGCCGGAAATCCTTTGTGCACTTACATGCGGAAGTGCTCGCCCAGATAGACGCGCCGCACGCTTTCGTTCTCGATGATGTCGCTCGGTGCACCGGCGGCCAGCACGCTGCCGTCGCTGATGATGTAGGCGTGGTCACAGATGCCGAGGGTTTCGCGCACGTTGTGGTCGGTGATCAGCACGCCGATATTGCGCTGCTTCAGAAATTTAACGATCTTCTGGATTTCCAGCACTGCGATCGGATCGACACCTGCGAACGGTTCGTCGAGCAGAATAAAGCTCGGATTGGTGGCCAATGCACGAGCAATTTCAACCCGCCGACGCTCGCCGCCCGACAGCGACAGCGCCGGATTCTCACGCAGGTGAGCGATCTGCAGTTCGTCGAGCAAGGCCTCGGTGCGGTTCGTAATGGTTTCCTTGCTGAGCCGCTTGCCGTTGTCTTCGACCTGCAATTCCAGCACCGCGCGAATGTTTTCCTCGACGCTGAGCTTACGGAACACCGATGCTTCCTGCGGCAGATACGACAAGCCCAATGATGCGCGCTTGTGAATCGGCAGCAAGCTGATCGACTTGCCGTCCAGGTCGATTTCACCCGCATCGAGCGGCACGAGGCCGACGATCATATAGAACGAGGTGGTCTTGCCGGCGCCATTGGGACCGAGCAGGCCGACCACTTCGCCGCTTTTCACGTCGAGCGAGACGTCTTTGACGACCGTGCGTGAGCCGTAGCGCTTCTTCAGGTTGCGGACCACGAGCGAACTGCTAGTGCCGGCCGGTTTGCGATTGGGGAGGGACGCTGAGGAACTCACTGGTTCGGTGCTCCCTGGATCGTGGTGGACGGCGCGAGCGTGGCCGACGCGCCGTTCAACGGCGCTGCGCCGCCATTGCGCGGCGCCAGCATGGCGCGCACGCGGCCGGTCGGGTTGCCCGGGCCGGCGACGTCCTTACCCGCCTTAGCGGTGTAGAAGTCGCTCTGGCCGTCATAGGTAATGACGCTGCCGTGCACCTGGTCCATGACCGTTGAGAGGCCTTGCAGGCGCTTGACGGTGGCGTTGGTGGTGAGCGTGGTCAGATCCTGCTTGCCGTCGTAGTCGATCCGGATGGCCGTGCCTTCGATGTATTCATCGAGGCCTTCGCGCTTCTGGCGGAAATACGACAGATTGCCGCCGCTCGACGTGCCGGTGGCGTACTGATAGCCCTGTGGGTCTTGCGTCACTTCGACCCGATCGGCCCTGATCACGATCGTGCCTTTGGTGGCGACCACGTGGCCGGTGAAGATGTTGACCTGTTTGAGGTCGTCGTAAGTCATGTTGTCCGCTTCGACGTTCAGCGGCTTGTCCTTGTCGGCGCGGTCGGCGTGCGCAAGCGGCGCGAAGCCGGCAAGCGGCAGCGCGACGAGCAGCGCAGCGAGTCCGGCGCGGCACGCGGACAGGGTGCGCGAGCGGCCGGTATCAAAACGGGGGAACGATTCGTTCATGCAGTCACGCCTGGAATGGATTACCCGGGTTGCTTGGGCGAGCTGACGGAGCCTTCGGACGCGGCAATCGCGCCCTTCACATTGCCGAACAGCTGCATCACCCGGGTGACGTTGTTGTAGTTCATGCCGCTGGCAGTCATCACAGACATGCCGCGCTGAAGTTTAACCGGCTTTTCGGTCTCGATCACATCGTCGTTGACCAGCACCCTAAAATGCTGCGAATCTGCCTGCATCTGCGGATCGCCGTTCCCGGCCGCCCGTACGATGCGCGCGTTGTCGTACAGATTGACGATCGAGGCGTCGCCGTTCACCGTGCCGGTGTCTCCGGTCGCGGTGACGATCGGCTTGCCGGGCTGAAAGGCGCGCATGGCCGGCTTGACCAGGTCGCTCAGCTCGTCATCCTCGTAGTGAATCAGGGACTGGGCGGTCAGACGGTATTGCGTCGAGCCCGACTGATCGAGCTCGGAAACCGAGAAATTGTCCGCGAAGTAGTCGGGCGTGTGCTCCTTGGGGCGCAGCACGCCTTCGTTCTGCCGCGGCAGCGTGGCTTGCAGCAGCCACCATGTAATTCCGGCGAGCGCGGCCATCGCGACGAGCGGAATCAGTGAGGTCCAGCGAAACCGATTCATCCGACGAGGCCTCGCTGTTCGCCGCTGCAGGCTGCCGCGAGCAGCGCCTCGTATTTGTGCTGCGCGCGCAGCAGGGTGTCGCAGACTTCGCGCGCTGCGCCGTGGCCGCCGCGCGCCTCGCTGACCCAATGGGCGCGCGCGATCACTTCAGGATGCGAATTGGCCGGCGCCGCCGCGAAACCGACCTTCAGCATCACGCCGAGATCGACCCAGTCGTCGCCCATATAGCCGCATTGTTCCGCCGTCATGCCGGTTTGCTCGAGCAGGTCGGCGAACGCCTGGGGTTTGTCTTGCACGCCCTGATAGACGTGGGCGATGTTCATTTCCTTCGCCCTCACCGCGACGATGCCCGATTTGCGCCCGGTGATGATCGCCGTTTCGATGCCGGCCTGGCGCAGCAGCTTCATGCCGTGGCCGTCCATCGAGTTGAAGCCCTTCATCGTGTCGCCTTCCGCCGTAAACAGCAGGCCGCCGTCGGTCAGCACGCCGTCGACGTCGAAAATCATCAGCTTGACGCGGCTTGCGCGTTCAGTGGCGGTAAGGGGGGCGACGGGCATCAGATCACCTTCTTCGAGAACAGGTCGTGCATGTTGAGTGCGCCGATCAGCTTGCCTGCTTCGTCGACGACCAGCATCTGATTGATGCGGTGGCGCTCCATCAGTTCCACGGCTTCGACAGCAAGTTGATCCGGACCGATGGTGCGCGGGCCGGCGGTCATGACCGAGGCAATCGACAGTTCGCGGAAATCGCCGTCGCGTTCGAGCACGCGGCGCAAGTCGCCGTCGGTGAAGATGCCGGTCACGTGATCGTTGTGATCGACGATCGCCGTCATGCCCATGCGCTTGGCGGTCAACTGGAACAACGCGTCGCGCACAGTTGCGTCAGGCGTCACCTTCGGCACCTGGTCGTCGGTGCGCATCACGTCGCGCACATAAGTCAGCAGGCGGCGGCCGAGCGCGCCGCCCGGATGCGAGCGAGCGAAGTCGTCCCGGCCAAAGCCGCGCGCGTCCAGCACCGCGACGGCGAGCGCATCGCCGAGCGCGAGCGCGGCGGTAGTGCTGGCGGTGGGCGCAAGATTCATCGGACAGGCTTCTTTTGACACGCCAGAATTCAGATGAACGTCGGCCAGTTGTGCGAGACTCGACGACGGGCGGCCCGTCATCGCAATCAGCTTCGCGCCGAGCCGCTTGATGAGCGGCAGGATCGCCACGAGTTCTTCAGTTTCACCGGAATTGGACAGCGCGAGGAACACGTCGTCTGCCGTCACCATGCCGAGGTCGCCATGACTCGCTTCCGCCGGATGAACGAAGAACGCCGGTGTGCCGGTGCTGGCGAGCGTGGCCGCGAGCTTGCGGGCCACATGGCCGGATTTGCCGATGCCGGAAACGACAACGCGTCCACGGCAACCCAGGATGAAGTCGACCGCCCCGACGAAACCATCGTCGAGTTGATCGCGAAGCGCGCGCACGGCGTCCGCTTCGATGTCGAGCACGTCGCGAGCGAGCGCGAGTGCCCGGTCGCCATTGATTTTCGCTATCATTCGCGGAGTATAGCAAAGGCGCTTGTTCGCCGCGCCGGGCCTGCTGTGCCAAGCCGCTGTCTTTATTGCTGCCTTTACCGGCCCCTCAACCTTGTCGCACGGCCTTTCTCGTGCGCGGTCCGCTGACGAACGAGGACGCTTTACCGATGCGTTTTAGCCGATGATTTCCCCCCTCGAAATGACGCTATTCCTGCTGCTGGCATCAGTGGCCGGAGTGGTGACTTTTCGCTTTCTGAATCTTCCACCGATGCTGGGCTATCTGACGGTCGGCATCGTCGTCGGGCCGCACGCGTTCGGTTTGATTCCCGATTCGGTGGGCGCACAGAACCTGGCCGAGTTCGGCGTTGTGTTCCTGATGTTTTCGATCGGGCTGGAGTTTTCGCTTTCCAAACTGCGTTCGATGCGCCGGCTCGTGTTCGGCTTAGGCCTGTTGCAGGTGATCGGCACGATTGCCGTGGCGGTCACGCTCGGCTTCGTGCTTGAGCGCTGGGTGCACATTACGTGGCAGGCGAGCGTGGCGCTGGGCGGCGCGTTGGCGATGTCGTCGACGGCGATTGTCAGCAAGATGCTCGCTGAGCGGCTCGAGATCGAAACCGAGCACGGCCGCAACATCTTCGGCGTGCTGCTGTTCCAGGATCTGGCGGTGGTGCCGCTGTTGATCGTGATCGCAGCGCTGGGCGGCGATTCGAAAGATCTCGTCAGCGCGCTCGGGGTGGCCGCGATCAAGATCGTCGTGGCGTTGGCGCTATTGTTAATAGTGGGTCAGCGCTTCATGACGCGCTGGTTCAACGTGGTCGCGCGCCGCCGCTCGCAGGAACTGTTCATTCTCAACCTGCTGCTGGTGACTCTCGGCGCGGCATTCATCACGGATAAGTTCGGCCTGTCGCTCGCGCTCGGTGCGTTTATCGCCGGCATGTTGATCGCCGAAACGCCGTACCGCCATCAGGTGGAAGAGGACATCAAGCCGTTTCGCGACGTGCTGCTGGGCCTCTTCTTCGTCACGACCGGCATGCTGCTGAATCCGCGCGTGATCTGGGAGCATCCGTTCATCGTGCTCGGCTTCCTGGTCGGCCCGATCCTGCTGAAGGCGGTGATGGTGACCGGGCTCTCGCGCCTGTTCGGTGCGTCGCCGGGTGTTGCGATGCGCACAGGTATCGGCCTCGCGCAAGCGGGTGAGTTTGGCTTCGTGCTGCTGAACCTGATTCTCGACAAGCATCTCGTCGACGCCACCCTGTTGCAGGCGATTCTCGCGGCGATGCTACTGTCGATGCTGGCTGCGCCCTTCATGATCCAGAACGCCGATCGAATCGTGCTACGGTTGTCGTCGACTGAATGGATGATGCAGTCCTTGCAGATGACGCGCATTGCAACGCAGAGCCTGAAGCAAAGCGGGCACGTGATCATTTGCGGTTACGGCCGGGCCGGGCAGAATCTGGCGCGCATGCTGGAGCATGAAGGCTTGTCGTATGTTGCGTTGGACCTGGACCCCGATCGCGTGCAGGCCGCTGCGGCGGCGGGTGAGTCCGTGGTGTTCGGCGATGCGGGGCGGCGCGAATCGCTGCTTGCCGCCGGTATCCATCGCGCCGCGGCGATCGCGATTACCTACGCGAACACGCCGTCGGCATTGCGCGTGCTACACAATATTCACGAGCTTGAGCCGACGCTGCCAGTGATCGTTCGTACCGTCGACGATGCCGATCTGGAAAAGCTGCTGGCCGCCGGCGCGACCGAAGTGATTCCGGAAATCGTCGAGGGCAGTCTGATGCTGGCCTCGCACACGCTGGTGCTGATGGGCGTGCCGATGCGGCGCGTGGTGCGGCGGGTCGAGGAAATGCGCGACGAGCGTTACGCACTGCTGCGCGGCTATTTCCACGGTGCGGACGACATGGAAGACGACGACGGCCATGAACAGGTGCGGCTACAATCGGTGCCGGTCGACGAAAACTCGGACGCGGTGGGCCGAACGCTGGCGGAATTGGGCCTGTTCGATCTGGGCGTCGAGGTGACGGCCATTCGGCGGCACGGCATTCGCGGCGTCGAGCCGGACCCGTCCACCAAGCTGCGCGCGAGCGACATCGTGGTGTTGCGCGGTCTGCCCGAACAGTTGGCCGAAGCCGAAGAACTGCTTTCGAAGCATCGCCGCGCGGGCGCCGCTGCGGCCTAGCAACAACGGTGCGACCGGCGTGGCGTTGCCTGGGTGTGGTTTCGGCGAGGCCGGCGTTGCCGGCCACGGCTGAGCCGCTTGCGCCTCGCCGGCCGAACCTGATTTAGCCTTTCATCGGACCCGCCGAGGTCCATCCGGAGACATCATGTCCAACGCGCTCGCGAGCGCGCCGCTCGATGCGGCCGACTACATCAAAAGCCATATCCGCACGGTGCCCGACTGGCCGCAGCCGGGTGTGCAGTTTCGCGATATCACGCCGCTCCTGCAGGAGCCGAAGTCGCTGCGCGTTCTGATCGATCTGTTCGTCCAGCGCTATATCGACGCGAAGCTCGACTACGTCGCCGGGCTGGATGCGCGCGGCTTCATCATCGGGCCGATTCTGGCTTACGAGCTGAACCTCGGCTTCATTCCGATCCGCAAGCAGGGCAAGCTGCCGTACAAGCGGGTCGCGCAATCCTATGAGCTGGAATACGGCACCGCGACCGTCGAGATTCACGAGGACGCCTGCAAGCCGGGCGACCGCGTCGTGATCATGGACGATCTGATCGCCACCGGCGGCACAATGATGGCCGGCAAGATTCTGCTCGAGCGGCTCGGCGCAGTGGTGATCGAAGGGGCGGCGATTATCGATCTGCCTGACCTCGGCGGCTCGGCCTTGCTGCGCAAAGCGGGCCTGCCGCTCTATACGGTGACTGAATTCGGCGGCCATTGAGCGCTGGATGCCAACTTCTTCCTGCACACAAAGAAGGTAAGAAACGATGCCCAACTTCCTGTTGTTCCTCGCGACCTCGATCGCTATCACGATGGCGCCTGGCCCCGACAATCTGCAAGTGCTAGCGCGTGGCATCTCGCAAGGCCGCGCGGCGGGTCTCGTCGCCGCGCTCGGCTTTGCCGCCGGCATCACATTCCACACCACGTTGGCCGCGCTTGGCGTGGCCGCGTTGCTGCGTTCGTCGCCGGTTGCGTTTGAAGTGATCAAGCTGGCGGGCGCTGCCTATCTGATCTGGATCGGCATCAAGGCGCTGCGCAGCCAGGGCCTCGCCACCGCGCACGAGCGTGCGCCGCAACCGTTGAACGCGGTGTTTCGCCAGAGCGTGCTCGGCAATCTGCTGAACCCGAAGGTGACGCTGTTCTTCGTCGTGTTCCTGCCGCAATTCGTACAGCCGCACGGCACGCAAAGCGTCACGGTGCAGATGCTCGAACTCGGCGTGTTGTTCATGTTGCAGACCGTGGTGGTGTTTTCGCTGTTCGGCGTGTGCGCGGGGATGATCGGCGGTTGGCTGAAGCGCCGGCCGCGCGTGGGCGTGTGGCTCGATCGGCTTGCTGGCGCGACGTTCATTGCAATCGGGATTCGCGTCGCCTTGCGCGATTGAGGCTATTGAATCGACAGGACACCGCTACGCTGGCTGACACCAACCGAACGCAGCTGAAGACCAGTTTGGAGTTTTGAATGACTTTGCCTTGCATCACCGCCGCGCGTCGCTTCGACATAGACGCGCATCTGCCGTTCTGGATCGACGCCGAGCAGGTCGGCTGGATTCGCTCGACTGATGTGCCCTTGCTCGCGCGCTGGCCCGATGTGTTTGAAATCGACAATACGCGCGTCACGCTCGCGCCCGCGTTCAACACCGTCGATCTGCGCAGCGCGGCGCTCGGTTCCGTGATCGGCGCACTTGCCGCCGAGGGCCGCATTCCCGGCTGGCGCAACGAGACTTACGCGATCCGCAATGCGTTCGATGCACCGCCGCTCGCCTACATCGAACGCGCGGCGTCGCGCTTCTTCGGCACGATGACCTACGCGGTGCATCTGAACGGCGTCGTAGAATACGCGGATGGCGCGCCGCAATTGTGGATCGCGCGCCGCAGCGACACCAAGGCCACCGACCCGGGCATGCTCGACAATGTCGTCGCAGGCGGGATCGGCTGGGGCTTCGGCATCGAGGCGACGATCATCAAGGAGTGCTGGGAAGAAGCCGGTATTCCCGAGGAGATCGCCGCGCGTGCCACGGCTGGACGCACTGCGCATGTGCTGCAATCGTTGCCGGAAGGCACGCAGGCCGAACAGATTTTTATCTACGACCTCGCGCTGCCGGCCGATTTCGCGCCGCGCAATCAGGACGGCGAAGTGGGTGAACACCGGCTCGCGCGCATCGACGAAGTGGCGGGCTGGATCGAAGAAGGCGCGATAACCGTGGATGCGAGTCTGGCTACGCTGGATTGCCTGCTGCGCCGCCGCTGGATCGACGAAGACGCGTGTCCGGGCATCGAGACGCTGTTCGCGCCACCGGTGCTTGCATAAGCGCTAGTCAGGCGCGGGTGCAGGTTCGGCGGACAAGCCAGATCACGCTGTAGCACGCTGCATCGAATAAGACACACCGAACAAACTACGCACTGAAGAAGGGAGTCACCCAGGTCATGTCGACCGATCACAGCTTTATCCTCAAACTGTCGTGCGCCGACCGGCCCGGCATCGTCCACGCGGTTTCGGGCTTTCTGTTCGAGCGTGGCAGCAATATTCTCGACTCCGCGCAGTTCGGCGATAGCCGCACCGGCGAGTTCTTCATGCGCGTGCATTTTCAGCAGGTCGGCGGCGATCCGGGCCAGGACGTGTTGCGTACGTCGTTCGCCACGCTCGCTGAGCAGTTCGGTATGCGCTGGGAATTGCACGATGCGTCGGTGAAGCCGCGCGTCGTCATCATGGTGTCGAAGATCGGCCATTGCCTGAACGACCTGCTGTTCCGCTATCGCACCGGTCAATTGGGTATCGAGATTCCGGCGATCATCTCGAACCACAAGGAGTTCTATCAGCTCGCGGCCAGCTATGACATTCCGTTCCATCACTTCCCGCTGATGGGCGGCACGCCCGACGCGAAGGCCGCGCAGGAAGCGCGCGTGCTTGAAGTGATCGACGAGCATCAAGCGGATCTGGTAGTGCTCGCGCGCTACATGCAGATTCTGTCGCCGCAACTGTGCGAATCGCTCGCCGGCCGCGCGATCAATATTCACCACTCGTTCCTGCCGAGCTTCAAGGGCGCGAAGCCGTATTACCAGGCATTCGACCGAGGTGTGAAGCTGATCGGCGCAACGGCCCACTACGTAACGACAGATCTCGACGAAGGTCCGATCATCGAGCAAGGTGTGGAGCGCGTCGACCACAGCATGACGCCGGAGCAACTGACGGCAATCGGCCGCGACGTCGAGTGCGTGACGCTTGCGCGTGCGGTGAAGTGGCACGTCGAGCATCGCGTCGTGTTGAACGGCAGCAAGACGGTGGTGTTTCGTTAAACGTAGTTGATGTGCTTGCAGTGGGGCGGTCAAGCCGTGGCCGCATCACCCCGCTGCAAGCTTGCGCCGAATGAGTCGGCGCTCCCTCTTCAGATCAAGAGCGCATTGCGGAGCCACTCGCATTCCGCGCGTCCGGCGCGAGCCGTGCGTTTTGTGCGGAACGGCGGCGCGCATTCAGTTTCTTCAGCCAGATCAGTAGTCCCGTTGCGCTCAGTACGGCGACTGCAATCCCCATCGCGCTAATCAGAATCCGTCCACCGATACCGAGGATGCGTCCCGAATGCAGGGGGAATTGCACCTGCATGAAGATGTCGCCCGCTGTGCCCTTGCCAGGAATCTGCGCGCCGAGTTGCTTGCCGGTGGCCGCGTCCCAATACATCCACGGATTGCCGAGGCCGAGATCACCGTGATCGTTGCCGGTCGCGTAGAAGCCGACGCCGTAGGCATGCAGGAATTCCGCGTAGTAGACGCCGCCGGGCGGCACCTTCAGGTTCTGCGCCTTACCGGCTTGCTCGGCTAGCTGCACGATGCGCTCGCGGCTCAGCACCTGGTCGCCGGGCTGCGGCGCACGCAGAATTTCGGGGTTGTTGATCGGATCAGGCGTGAGCTTCGAGACTAGCGACACGACTGGCCGAACCACGGGCCCTGACAGATTCATCGATACCGACGTTAGCGCGACGATCGCTAGCAGGCCCCAGATCCACACGCCGCCCGAACGATGCAGATCGAAAGTGAGCGCATAGCCGCCGCGTCCGAGGCGGAATGCGAACGACTTGCGCCATGCCTTGAGGCTCGGAAACGACAGCCACAGAGCGACCACGCTATCGAACAGCCACACGATCCCGACGATGCCCATCAGCCACGTGCCGATATCGACACCGCCGGTGAACGGCAAATGCAACGTGTAGTGCAGCTTGTAGATAAACGGAATCAGATTGAGCCGCGCGAGTGAAACGGCGCCCCATTCGCGCCGGCCCTGGATGTCGCCGGTGGTGGGGTCGACGGCAATCTGGTTGAAGTCGAGCGGGTAGGGCTGCTTCGTCGCGGGGTTGGTACGCGGCAGCACCATCATCTGCAGCGTGTGGCCGGGTTCGGCGTCGAGCGGCAGATACGTCACCTGCAGGCGCGGATCGGCGGCTTCTACGCGGCGCGCCAGTTCGAGTCCGGACAGCGCCGGACCGGCGGTGCGCGCTTTGAAGAACGACGGGTTCAGCGCCGCATCGAGTTCGTGATCCCACGCGATGATCGCGCCGGTCAGGCCGGCGACGAACAGAAACAACGCAATGGCGACACCGAACCAGCGGTGCAGGCGGACGAGTTGCCGCCTCATGGGCGAGCCGGCGAAATGCGGCGGGAATTCTGACGGGGTGTCACGGCAAAGGCTAGGTGCAAATGGGAATTGTTCTCATCTTATGGAATCGTGCCATCGGCTGCAAGTTTCTCGTAAGCATGGCGCGGGGCCGCTCAGGCAAGTCGCTTGCGCGCATCGCGTAGACCCTTATCTGGCACGGCTTTCAGGCGGTGCGGATTCGCCGTGTGCGACAAAATGTCGCATATCAAACCTTGCAATTAGCATAATTTCTTCGGCATCATCGCGACCTGTGTGAATGGGAATTATTCTCATTTGATATGGGTGTCGAAGAAAACGGAATCAGCGATGAGCGTAAAAAACGGGGTAAAGCAGCCGAAGAAGCGGCTGACGGTGCGGCCACTGCGCGTGGCGGCGTGTCTGGCATTCGCGGCAAGTCATGGGGCGTGGGCGCAAGAGGCGTCCATCGCGCAGGCGACGCCGGACGCAAGCGAAAAGGCGCTGCCGACAGTCAAGGTCACGGCGACGCAAGACACGGCACAACATCTGAAAGAAGACGTCAGCAGCGGGGCGCTCGGCGCGCGCTCGCAACTCGACACACCGTTCTCCACCACCGTGGTTACCAGCGAAGAATTGCAGGATCGCCAGCCGTCCAAGCTCGGCGACGTGTTCGCCACCGACGCCTCCGTATCCGACAACGGCAACGCTTACAACGCATGGGCCACCTACGTGACGGTGCGCGGCATGCAACTCGACTGGCAGTCCGGGTTCAAGATCGATGGCATGCCCTTCAACAGCTATGGCATCACGATGCCGTACGAGCAGCTCGAAAAAGTGGAATTGCTGAAAGGGCTGACTGGTTTCATGTACGGCTTTGGCGCGCCGGGCGGCGTGGTCAACTACGTGACGAAAAAGCCGCCGGTGTCGAGCACGCCAGTACGCA
The DNA here is from genome assembly GCF_900116445.1 of Paraburkholderia aspalathi. Lineage (GTDB taxonomy): Bacteria > Pseudomonadota > Gammaproteobacteria > Burkholderiales > Burkholderiaceae > Paraburkholderia > Paraburkholderia aspalathi. Next base: position 56,507 of record NZ_FPBH01000028.1, on the reverse strand, counting down.
GCGTCGACGTCGGCTATCAGACCGACGGCGTATGGAGCGAGCATGCCGACCTCGGCGGACGTGTCGGCCCGAACGACATGTTCGGCTACCGCCTGAACGCGACGCACGAAGAAGGCAAGACCTACAACGAAGGTAACGTGCGGCGCGATGCTGTTTCGCTGGCGCTCGACGCCCGCATCACCCGCGACCTCAAGGCGACCTTCGGCGCGCTGTATCAGCAGCGTCGTTCGAGCGGTATCACCGGGGCGATCTCGACGGCGCAATATTCCGGCACGAGCTTGCCGCATACGCTGAGCGGTGGCACAGGCGACCTCTCCGGCCCCGATCAGCATCTGAATACGAACGTCCAGCTCTACACCGCAGGCGTGCAATACAACCTCGGCCAGGACTGGACGCTCAACGCAAACTACAGCTACAGCAAAAGCTCGCGCGATCGCAACGAAAGCACGTACTACCTGCAAAACAGCGCAGGCGATTACACGGATACCCGCTTCGCCGGCAAGGAAGGGCATCAGCTGAGCTTGTGGCAGGTGTCGGCGGAAGGCAATGTCAAGACCGGGCCGTTCCAGCATCAGCTCGTGTTCGGCGCAGCCTATCAGCGGCAAACCAACGACTACGGCGCGAACAGTTTCTTCGGTCAGATCGGCACCGGCAACATCTATCAGCCGAACACCAATACTTTCAACAGCGCGTCGAATTACTACACGTACCGCGACAGCGACATCACGCAAAAGGCACTGTTTGCGAGCGATACGATCCAGTTGACGCAGCGCTGGTCGGTACTCGGCGGCGTGCGTTACACGAACTACGAACAGCACGGCTATTCGACCACTGGCGCGACGCTCTCGACGTATAGTCAGAACGGTGTCGTGACGCCTTCCGTCGCGCTGATGTTCAAGCTGGCGCCGACCACCACGCTGTACACCAGTTACGTCGAATCGCTGGAGGCGGGTACCGTCGTGGGCGACACGTACGCGAACCGGGGCGAGTTGCTCAAGCCGTTGCGCAGCAAGCAGTACGAAGTCGGGATCAAGAGCGAGCATGCGCGCTGGAGCGCGACGGCCGCGCTGTTCCGGATCGAACGCGGCTCGGCATATGCAAACAGTTCGAACGTCTTTACGCAAGACGGTGAGTCGATCTTTCAGGGCGTGGAGTTCGGCGGCGATGTACGTCTGGGCTCGAGCTGGAATGTCGGCGGCGACCTCATGTGGATCAACACAAAGTACGAGAAGGGCGCGGCCAACAACGGCAATCGCGTGGCCGGCGCGCCGCAGTTCGTCGTGGCAGGCCATGCGACGTACTCCGTGCCGTATGTGCCGGGGCTGCGTATCGGCGCCGACGCGAAGTTCACCGGCAATACCAACGTGCGTCCCAGCGCCAATCTGAACGCGCCGGGCTACATGCTGGTCAATCTCGGCGCGAGCTACGCCACGCGCATCGGCGGCTACGACGTGACGTTCCGCGCGGCGATCGACAACCTGCTCAATCGCCGTTACTGGGAATATCAGTACGCGGACTACGTGACGCCGGGCGATCCGCGCACGCTGTCATTGAACGCACGCATCGACTTCTGATGCATGAAAAAAAACGGCACCCAGGTGCCGTTTTTTTTCGCTTGCTGCTACCCGCTCACACCAGCCGCAGATAAATCAATTCCCGCTTGATATACGCATAGAAGATCGGCGCCGCCACCACGCCAGGAATGCCGAACGCGGCTTCCATCACGAGCATCGCGATCAGCAGTTCCCAGGCGCGCGCCTCGATCTGACCACCGACAATGCGCGCGTTCAGGAAGTATTCAAGCTTGTGGATCAGGATCAGGAATACCAACGACATGATCGCCGCCGGAAAGCTCACCGAGAGCGCCACCGCGACGATGATCGTGTTCGAGATCAGATTGCCGATCACGGGCAGCAAGCCGACGATAAACGTCACCAGCACCAGCGTTTTGGAGAGCGGCAGCGTGTCGTGAAAGATCGGCAGAACCACCAGCAGGAAGATGCCGGTGAAGACCGCATTGATCGCGGAAATCTTCACCTGAGCGAACACGATGCGGCGGAAGGCGTCGGCGAAACGTGTCACGCGCGTGACAAACGCCGTGGAGAGCGGCAGCCGCTGCATATGCTTCTGCGCTCCGACCGCGATGATCGCGCCGATGATCATGCCGATCAGAATGTGCGTGAAGCCGCGCGCCGCGGTCTTGCCGCTTTGCTGCAGCATGTTCGCGTGCGTCTGCATCAGCTCGGCCGCCTTGGCCTTCATCTGGTCGGTATCGACCGGCAGATAGTTGGCGACGAATTGCGGAATCCGGCCGCGCGCCTGGTCGATTAGCTGCATCGCCTGGTCGAGCAGTTTCTGCACGCTCGGCACGTCGTTCTCGAAATGTTCGATGATGCCGAGCGTCAGCCCCGTCAATGCGCCGACTATTACCGCCGAGAGGATCACCACCGCGAGCCAGCGCGCGCGCTGACTCGACATATGCCGTTCGATGCGCGGCGCGATGGTGTGCACGAGTTGAAACACGAGCAGCCCGGCGAGCAAGGCGCCGAGCAGCTTCAGTTCGATGACCGCCCACATTCCGATCAGCATCAGCACGTAACTGCCGATTTCGACCGCCGACAGCTTCGGCAGGCTCATGTCGCTAGTCAGCCTGACCGGGCGTGGGCGTAGGTCCCGCACTTGCCCGTCGTCGCTCGCCTGATTCCGCTTGGCCATGGCTTATTCAGTCTCCAACCGTGTTGTGCAGCGTTACTTTCTACTGGCAATGCGTTTCAGCAGAGGCGCCAGATACTTACCGGTAAAACTTGCCTTCGACTTGGCAACCTGCTCCGGCGTGCCTTGCGCAATGATCTGACCGCCGCCTGCACCGCCTTCGGGGCCGAGATCGATGACCCAGTCGGCGGTCTTTATTACATCGAGATTATGCTCGATGATCACGACGGTATTACCCTGGTCTCGCAAACGATGAATGACTTCCAGCAGCAATGCGATGTCGTGAAAGTGCAGACCGGTGGTCGGCTCGTCCAGGATGTATAGCGTGCGACCCGTGTCGCGCTTGCTCAGTTCCAACGAAAGTTTGACGCGCTGTGCCTCGCCGCCCGACAGAGTGGTGGCCGACTGGCCCAGCCGGATATAGCCGAGACCCACGTCCAGCAAGGTTTTCAGCTTGCGCGCGACGACCGGCACCGGCTTGAAGAACTCGTAGGCATTCTCCACCGTCATGTCGAGCACTTCGCTGATGTTCTTGCCTTTGTACTGGACGTCCAGCGTTTCGCGGTTGTAGCGCTTGCCGTGGCAGACGTCGCAGGGAACGTAGACGTCCGGCAAAAAGTGCATTTCCACCTTCAGCACGCCGTCGCCCTGGCAGGATTCGCAGCGGCCGCCCTTCACGTTGAACGAGAAGCGGCCTGCTTCGTAGCCGCGTTCTTTCGCCGCGGGCACGCCCGCGAACAGTTCGCGGATCGGCGTGAACAAGCCCGTGTAAGTGGCCGGATTCGAGCGCGGCGTGCGGCCGATCGGCGACTGGTCGACGTTGATGACCTTGTCGAAATGCTCCAGACCTTCGATCGATTCGTACGGCGCCGGCTCGGTTGACGAGCCATACAGGTGATGCGCGACCGCGTGGTACAGCGTGTCGTTGATCAGCGTGGACTTGCCCGAACCGGACACGCCGGTCACACAAGTCAGCAAACCGACCGGCAGATCGAGCGAGACGTGCTGCAGATTGTTGCCGTATGCCTCGACGATGCGCAGACGGCGCTCGTCCGGTTCCTTGCGCTCGTCCGGGAATTCGATGTTGCGGGCGCCGGACATGTATTGCCCGGTCATCGATGCCGCGTTCGCCTCGACCTGCTTGGGCGTGCCTTCGGCGATCACCATGCCGCCGTGTTCGCCCGCGCCCGGCCCCATGTCGACCACATAGTCGGCCATGCGAATCATGTCTTCATCGTGCTCGACGACGATCACCGAGTTGCCCAGGTCGCGCAAATGCTTGAGCGTGGCGATCAGGCGATCGTTGTCGCGCTGATGCAGACCGATCGACGGCTCGTCCAGCACGTACATCACACCCGTCAAACCCGAACCGATCTGCGAGGCGAGGCGAATCCGCTGCGCTTCACCGCCCGACAGCGTTTCCGCGCTGCGCTCGAGCGACAGGTAGTCGAGCCCGACGTTATTCAGGAACATGAGTCGCGCGACGATTTCCTTGACGACCTTGTCGGCGATTTCGCGTTTCGAACCCTCGAGCCGCAAGGTCTGGAAATAGCCGAGCGCGTCGCGCAACGGCCAGCCGCTGATTTCGAAGATGCCGCGCGCGTCGCTGTTCGAGCCGATCCGCACGAAACGCGCTTCCCGACGCAGCCGCGTGCCGGCGCAAGCGGGGCAGGGCTGGTTGTTCTGATACTTGGCGAGCTCTTCACGTACCGCAACCGAATCGGTCTCGCGATAACGCCGCTCCAGGTTCGGGATGATCCCTTCGAACACATGCTCGCGCACGGAAGTGCGGCCGCGCTCGTTGATGTATGAGAACGGAATCTCCTGCTTGCCCGAACCGAACAGCAGAATCTTGCGGACTTTCTCGGGCAGGTCTTCGACGGCCGTGTCGATGTCGAACTCGTAGAACGCCGCGAGACTCTGCAGCATCTGGAAGTAAAACTGATTACGCCGGTCCCAGCCCTTCACCGCGCCCGCTGCCAGCGACAGCGACGGATGCGCGACAACCCGCTTCGGATCGAAGAAGGTGATCTGGCCGAGGCCGTCGCACTCCGGGCACGCGCCCATCGGGTTGTTGAACGAGAAGAGGCGCGGCTCCAGTTCCTGCAGCGAATACGAGCAGATCGGGCAGGCGAACTTCGAGCTGAACAGATGCTCCTTGTCCGTATCCATTTCGAGCGCGATCGCGCGGCCGTCGGCGAGACGCAGTGCCGTTTCGAACGATTCGGCGAGGCGCTGCTTCATATCGCCGCGCACTTTCAACCGGTCTACGACGACGTCGATCGTGTGCTTGTCGTTTTTCTTGAGCTTGGGCAGCGAGTCGACTTCATAGATCTTCGCGACGCCTTCGTTGGCCGTGCCGCCGCCCGAACGCACGCGAAAACGGATGAAGCCCTGCGCCTGCATCTCTTCGAAAAGCTCGACGTGTTCGCCTTTGCGGTTCGCCACCACCGGCGCGAGGATCATCAGCTTGGTTTCTTCCGGCAGCGCGAGCGCCGCGTCGACCATCTGCGAGACGCTTTGCGCTTCCAGCGGAATTTCGTGGTCCGGACAGTACGGCGTGCCGACCCGGGCGAACAATAGCCGCAGATAGTCGTGAATTTCGGTGACGGTGCCGACCGTGGAACGCGGATTGTGCGAGGTTGCCTTCTGTTCGATCGAAATCGCCGGCGAGAGGCCTTCGATCAGGTCGACGTCCGGCTTTTCCATCAATTGCAGGAACTGGCGGGCGTAAGCGGAGAGACTTTCGACGTAGCGCCGCTGTCCTTCCGCATAGAGCGTATCGAACGCGAGCGACGATTTACCCGAGCCGGATAGGCCCGTAATCACGACGAGCTTGTGACGTGGGAGGTCGAGATTAACGTTCTTCAGGTTGTGGGTGCGAGCCCCACGGATACGGATTTGTTCCACGCGTTATTCCAAGACTTGGCCCGTGACCTGGCGGAAAGAGGAGGAGGCTAAACCTGCTACTATAACGACTTTTCAAGACCGCCGTTACGGCTTCCTGACAGCCCGAAGAAGGTGCAAGGCAAGCTGTAAGGCTGCGGTCCAGCGCCGCGGGAAAGAGGCCTAACTGGGGCCATTTTTCGCGAGTACAAGGCGCCGCGAGGCGCCGGACGAGCGTCTGGCAAGGCCGCCGGCCCGAATGCCGCGCCGTATGTTTGCCGCCCCGCTCATTCAAAGAACGTTCCCGATGTCCAATCCGTCCGCTACATCCTCACGCATGAGCGCGCCTGAAATGCGCGCGACCGTGTCGCTCGCCGCCATCTTCGCGCTGCGCATGCTCGGTCTCTTCATGATCATGCCGGTGTTCTCGATCTACGCGAAGACCATCCCCGGCGGCGACAACGTGCTGCTGGTGGGGATCGCGCTGGGTGCGTACGGCGTGACGCAGTCGATGCTGTACATCTTTTATGGCTGGATCTCCGACAAGGTCGGCCGCAAACCGGTCATTGCGACCGGTCTCCTGATTTTCGCGCTTGGCAGCTTCGTCGCGGCGGGCGCGCACGACATGACGTGGATCATTGTCGGGCGGGTGATTCAGGGTATGGGCGCGGTGTCGTCCGCGGTGATCGCGTTTATCGCCGACCTGACCTCCGAAGAGCATCGCACCAAGGCGATGGCGATGGTTGGCGGCAGTATTGGCGTTTCGTTCGCGGTGGCGATTGTCGGTGCGCCGATCGTGTTCCAGTGGGTCGGCATGAGCGGCCTGTTCACGCTGGTCGGCATTTTCTCGATTCTGGCGATTGGTCTCGTGCTGTGGGTCGTCCCGGATGCGCCCAAACCCGTGCACGTGCGTGCGCCGTTCGCCGAGGTGCTGCATAACGTCGAGCTGCTGCGCCTGAATTTTGGCGTGCTCGTGCTGCACGCCACGCAAACCGCGTTGTTTCTCGTCGTGCCGCGTATTCTCGAAGCCGGCGGCCTGCCGGTCGCGTCGCACTGGAAGGTGTATTTGCCGGTGATGGGCCTCTCTTTCGTGATGATGGTCCCGGCGATCATCGCCGCGGAAAAGCGCGGAAAAATGAAAATCGTGCTGCTTTCCGCAATCGGTCTTATCCTGATCGGACAGTTGTTGTTGGGCGTCGCACCGCATACGATTCTGACTGTGGCGGCGATCCTCTTTGTTTACTTTTTGGGCTTCAATATTCTTGAAGCGTCGCAGCCTTCGCTGGTGTCGAAACTGGCCCCGGGAACCCGCAAGGGGGCGGCGGCGGGCGTGTACAACACCACGCAGTCGATTGGTCTTGCGTTGGGTGGGGTGGTCGGCGGCTGGCTGCTGAAAGTGGATGGTCAGAGCGCTGTGTTCTTTACCTGCTCGGGCTTGGTCTTTTGCTGGCTTATAATCGCGGCAAATATGAAACAGCCGCCGCGCAAGGCGTAACAGAACTCACCCGGTGGCGGGGCAGAGGCGCAGTTCTGGTCTCCGGCCTGCCGGCCATGAGACGCGAACCGCGCGTTGCCGCGCCGCCCGTAACAGAATCAACAGGAGAAACTCATGGCATCCGTGAACAAGGTCATTCTCGTCGGCAATCTCGGAGCCGATCCGGAAGTCCGTTATCTTCCGAGCGGCGACGCACTGGCGAACATCCGCCTTGCGACAACGGATCGGTACAAGGACAAGACGTCCGGCGAAATGAAGGAAGCAACCGAATGGCACCGTGTGGTGTTCTTCGGCCGGCTTGCTGAAATCGTGAACGAATATCTGAAGAAGGGTTCGTCGGTGTACCTGGAAGGGCGCATCCGCACCCGCAAGTGGCAGGCTCAGGACGGCACCGACCGTTACTCGACCGAAATCGTCGCCGAACAGATGCAAATGTTGGGTGGCCGTGGTGGTTCGTCGGGCGGTGGTGGTGGCGATGAAGGCGGTTATAGCCGCGGTGAGCCGTCGGAGCGTAGCGGCGGTGGCGGTGGTCGCGCGGTTTCGGGTGGTGGCGCTTCGCGTGGCGGCAGCGGTGGCGGTGGTGCGAGCCGTCCGAGCGCGCCGGCTGGCGGTGGGTTTGATGAGATGGATGACGATATTCCGTTTTAGACCCGACTTTGTTGTTTTTTTGTTGGTAAAGGCCCGCCTGCCCAGAGCACGCGGGCCTTTTTCTTTACCCACACTTTGTTTTGTGTTTAAGTTGAGTCACGACTGAACTACTACTTAGAAAAAACGGTGGGTAGATGACAAGATTCGTCGCAAAACGCGTCAGGTTCCGGAACGGGGAGCACCACTCCGTTCTAAGTAGACCCGGTGGCCTGCCGGTTCACGAAGTCACGTTGTACCTGGCGAAATACCGGAAGCGCGGTCGAGCGGCCAACACCATTCACGGTGTTTCGACGGCGCTCGCATTACTGTATCGAGAATTGGGCAAGGCGGGCATCGACTTGCTCGAACGATTCCGGAAGGGTGAGTTTTTGACGGTGCCCGAGCTTAACCGAATAGCCGATGCTGCTCAGTATTGGGTATCTGACCTGTCCTATGAAGACGCGGACAGCCGGGGAAGCGCGAACATCATCGATATCAAGCGAATTCGGATGCGACGCAACGCGGCCGTCGAGGATGCCACGGCGGTTATCGCGGCGACCCAAGCCAATCGAATCCGATACATAGCAGATTTTCTGAACTTCTTGTCGACATATATCGGCGCGACGCTGTCGGCAGCCCTGCGGCAGAATCTCGCGCTCGAAAGCGCCCACGCACTCCAAGCGTTTCGTGCCCAAGTGCCACAAGTCTCCAAGCGGGCCAAGCTCGGTGCCAGGGAGGGACTCTCAAGGGAGGACCAGGACCGGCTCCTCAAAGTGATTCGCCTGGATTCGCCCGACAACCCGTGGGAGCGGGGCTACGTTCGGTATCGGAACTTACTGATTGTAGTGCTCTTGCTCGCGACCGGCATGCGTCGTGGCGAACTGCTCGGTATTCAGCTTGAGGACCTTGACCCACGCCAGCCCAAGCTGCGTATCATCCGACGGGCCGATGCAGGCGAAGACCCTCGTCGCATTCAGCCAAATACCAAGACCAGAGACCGAGAGGTAGAACTGCGGCCGAACATCATGCGAGCGGTTTGGACTTACATCAGGCACCACAGAAAAAAAATCAAAGCCGCTCGCAAGCATCCGCAGCTTATTGTTGCAGATGATGGCCAGCCATTGTCCTTAGCAAGCATCGACAAGATATTTGCGCAGCTTCGCGCGGCATGTCCAGGCTTACCCGTCCGGCTGACGAGTCACGTGATGCGGCACACCTGGAACGAGCGGTTCTCCGAAGAGGCTGGACTCATGGGCCTGACAGATGCGGTCGAAGAGAAGGCTCGGAACGAACAGCAAGGGTGGGCTGATGATTCGAAGTCGGCCTCAACCTACACTCGCCGGCACACTAACCGCATCGGGCGTGAAATCTCCCTGAAAATACAAGAGCAACTAGATGTCCCAGAACTCTGAATTTCTCTCGTCCACTGCTGTTGCCCTCACGTTGCCGGCGCGCGTCTTTACGCGCAGCGGGAGCAGCTTCGACCCAAGGGAAGACATTTGGGAATGGACTGATGGCCCGTTTGACGCGCGAATTGACTTTCGCCCGTACAGCGGTGGCTTCGAAGCGTTCGTTTTGTCGCTGAAACATGCCCTGCTTCCCTTCGTCAAGGGGCACTCGTCCGCGCACATCATAAACTTGGAGGTCGCCTTCTCCCATTTCGTCGACTCGATGGAGACCTGCCCAGCAGGGGCGATTGGCGCACAACATATTTCCAACTACGCCGCCACGCTACCCCCTAATGGAGTCGGGCGACTCGGGACGCTCAACGGTCTGCTACAAAAGTGGGTTGAGCTCGCCCTCCCAGGTGTGGAGCGCGAATGTGCCACGTACCTGCTTGAGCGACGCAAGCCCGGAAATAAAAAGGGTGAGGCTGTCAGGACGCGAAATCCGGTTGCCGGCCCTCTGAGCGAAGAGGAGTACACGGCGCTGTACTCAGAGGTCAACGCTGCCTATGGGCGCGGGGGGCTTCCTTTGTGGACACTGTTGCTCACCCGGCTGCTCCTCGCGTGTGGCGGGCGTATCTCCCAATACGCCTCGCTCAAGCTTGGCGACTTCGACTCAGGCACGTCAGTGCTTAGTCTTCCGCAGGCCAAAACGCGGGAGCAAAACGCGCGAACCAGCTTTCTCGCGTTTGACATCAGCCCACAGACCGGGAGGCTTATCACTGACTACAAAGATGGCTTGAGTGCGAAAGGTTACGACGGCAGCTCCGCCTTCTTCCCACAAGACATGGTCATGCCCGAAGGTCCGCGCAAGCAGCGGCGGACCAGTAAAGACTTGTTTTACGGTCACTGTACTCCGAGCGCGCTGTCGAGATGCTTCCGGAATCTCATGGCTGAAGTAGCACCACCAACTTCTCGCCTCGACTTCGCCCCAATGCCTCTGACACCCAAGAGGTTCAGGTACACCTTTGGCACTCGGCTGGCCGAGGAGGGTGCGAGCAAGGTGGTCATCGCGAATCGCATGGGCCACGTGGACCTGCAGCAGGTTGAGGTATATGTATCGGCTTCCCCGAAGATTGTCGAGAACATCGATAGGACCATGGGACCTTTGCTTGCCCCGCTTGCCCGCGCGTTTAAGGGGCATGTCATAGAGGACGAGAAGCACTCTACTCATAAAGGAACTCCAGGCAGCCGCATCATTGATTTCCGGGTCTCAAAAGACCCCTTGGGTAGTTGTGCCGGCAAGGGAAGCAACTGTGCGTTTAACAAGCCGGTTGCTTGCTACGCCTGCTTCCGGTTCGAGCCTTGGCTCGACGCTCCGCACGAGAAGGTACTTGTGCGTTTGGAGTCTGAGCGAGAAAACTGGTCGACTGACGACCGGATGGCAGCGGTGAACGATGAGCCCATCCGAGCAGTCAAGGAGGTCATCGCGCTCTGCGCCCAGGTTTGGCAGCAGAGGGCTCAACAGGAAGCGGAGGCCGCGTCGTGAACACCCCCGTGCTCAGCTTTACACCTCGGGCCGAGCTAGAGCCTTTGGCCAATCTCGAAGCCTTCGTGGCGCTTTGTAGGAACTCGGACGTGCTGGCTGCCAGGAAGCAGTTCGACAAAAACGTCTGGGATTGCGGCTACCACAAAGGGCAGAATAAGGTAATCCGGGCGGTGTTCAGCACGCGGGAGGCCGCCCAAGAAAGGAAGTATGAGCCGAGCCTACCGCATCCATTCCTGGATTTCGCGAAAGCGATTCTCGTTTACCTTCAGGATATGCGGCCGGTGGCTTCCCCGAATCCGCGCATCGCGGCGCTTCGATGCTTGGAAGCAGCACTTCGCGAGTCCAGCAAGGGCTCACGACCGACTGCTGTCGACGAAACGGTACTGGATAGCGCGGTTGAACTTGCCAGGCAAGGCGTCACGCCAAGTGTCGCCTATCGGACTGCCGGTCAGCTTGAAGAAATCGCTGAGCTTATGCGCTCCAAGGGGTTCATTCCCCTTCGCCAGCGCTGGTCTCATGGTCTCAAAAAGCCCCAAGAGCGGAGTTCTCGCATTTCGGAGGAGGCGCTAACCGCGCGGCAGGAGAAGCTGCCGTCCGCCGCCACGCTTCGTGCGCTCGGTGCCATCTTCCATGATGCCATCGACCCTCCCGACGTCCTGGTTTCGAGCTACACGGGCTTGATGCTTTGTGCGCCCGAGCGCATCAACGAAGTACTTCGCCTTGGGCGAAATTGCTTCGTTGAGGGTGAAGGCGAATTTCGGGGGAAACTCGGGCTGCGGTGGGCCGGTTCAAAGGGCTTCGAGAACACCACGAAGTGGCTGCCTACTGAAATGATTCCCATCGCACGTAAGGCCGTCGCAAACATCATCGAAGTTACTTCGCCGGCGCAAAAGCTGGCCGCTTGGTACACGGCGAACCCTCAGAAGCTGTACTTGCACGAGGACGTGGAACAGCTTCGGCACAAGGCGGTCCTCTCGTTGGAGGATATCGGCCACATCCTGTGGAATGACAAGAGTGCGACTAACGTCGCAAATTGGTGGGCACGAGAGACCAATGACCTGCCAAAGCAGCCTCTCGGCGGTCGCCGTGCTGGTTATCTCTTCGAGGATGTCGAACGTGCTGTCATTGCGATGTTGCCCGAAACGTTCCCCTACGTGCCGGGAGCACCTGACCTTCTATGCCATGAGTCCATGGTAGTTATGCGCACAAACGAAATGCATTCGATGAAGGCGACATACGTTTGCATGTTCAGCTGCATCGACTACGGGGTAGTCACGAATCACTTCGGAGCCCGTGAAGGTCGGAGGTCTATCTTCGAGCGCTTTAAGTATACCGAGGATGACGGCTCAGCCATCGAGCTTCGGAGTCATAGCTTGCGCCATTACCTGAACATGTTGGCGCAGACCGGCGGCTTGAGCAGCGCCGAAATCGCCATCTTCTCCGGTCGAGCTGACAAGAGGCAGAACCGCCCCTACGACCATAGAACCTCGGACGAGGTACAGGCACCTATCAATGAGGCTTTGAAGAACGGGTTCACGTCCGAATTGGAGTCGGTCCTGGGCGGCGGCCGTGAGTTGTTCACGCGCGGTGAGTTCAAAGGATTGGGGCTGACTGCGGCACACACGACGGAGTATGGCTGGTGCGCTCACGACTTCGCGAGCGAGCCGTGCCAGATGTACCGCGACTGCGTCAACTGCGAGGAGCAGGAATGCATCAAGGGAGACCAGCAAAAGGAAGCGAACCTCCGGATGCTGAAGAGTGAGACCGAGTATCTGTTGAAGCAGGCGCAAGAGGCCTTGAGCGAAGAGGAGTATGGCGCTGATACCTGGGTCAAGCACCAACTGCTCACCCTCGAACGGGTCAAAGCTCTTCTGTCGATTCTGGAAGACCCGGCGGTACTCGTTGGCGCGCGGATTCGGTTGGATGTGTCCAATGCACCGCTCATCACGACCGATGACGTTCACCCAGTCAAAGTGATTAAGTTTACGCGACGAAAGGTGCTTGCATGAAAAAGAACCGGGCGCCGGACCTCACTGCCGAGCGCATTACCACGATAGTTGAGAAACTGGATGAATGGAAAGGTAAGCTGACGTGGGACCTCTTGCTAGATGCTGTGGAGGCATCCACAGGCTACCGCTATTCACGGTTCACGTTCGCCGAATATCCGGAAATCGCCAACGCTTTCTCCCTTAGGAAAGACGCTTTGCGCGGCACGTTGCCGCGCGAGCGCGGCGAGCCTCGAGATGAGCGAGTTCGTGCGGCTCTCGAGCAGGTCTCCCGCTATAAAGCGAAAGCCGAACGGCTCGAAGCAGAGAACCAGCTCCTGACCGAGCAGTTCGTTACCTGGGCAATAAACGCAGAGCGCAAGGGTGTCACGATGGATATGTTGAATGCGCCGTTGCCGAAGCCGGAGCGAGACCGTTCCAAGAGGGGCAAGTAATGGCTAGCGGACAGCAAAAGGCAGAGGAATACGTCCTCCGATTCGCGACCTGGATTGCATCCAAGACCGACGAGGACTTCCGGAACATCGCGTCGCGGGGGAAACTGTCGCGCGTAGAAATCGCGGCAGAGTGCGGCTTTGCCAAATCGGTTCTTGCGCAAAATCCTCGAGTACGCGAGGCGCTCACGGGGCTTGAGAAGTCATTGCGAAAGCGCGGTGTCCTTCCATCTCTTGCGACGGATTGCGAGACGGAGGTGGACGACGAGACGGAGGCGGACGGCGAGACGGCGACGGCCACCACAAATCAGGTCCGACAAGTCGAGTCCTCACAATCGGCAAGGGATGCGGAGCGCCTTTCCCGTGTGGAACGGGAACTCGCCAGCGTGAAGGCAGAAAATTCCGAGCTCAAGCGCCTCTTGGCGCGCTTCACAGTATTGCAAGAAGCCTTGGCTGAGACTGGGAGACTGCCTCGATGACCGAAGCGGCATGGCCTATCACGCTCCGAGTGACGGCGGTGCGCTCGCAAAATCCTCGCGGCTTCGGAGGCGCCATATTCACGGGCATTCCTATTGATGCAAGCGGCTCGGTACTGGATGCTTGTGCGTACATCGTTGTAAAGGCGAACCGCGCGGTGCTTGGCGCCACGCGTGTTGAACGCGGGCAGTGGTGGCGTGTGAGCGGACGACTGGTGGAGCGGCGTTCGGTTGTAGACGGCTTTGCGTTGGTTGAGCAGCAAGTCGAGGCAGATGTTGCCCATCTCGCCATGCCCTCGGGCGAGCACATCGTGAACTTCATCGCCGAGAATCCGGCGTTCGAGGGGCTCGGCTCGGTGAAAGCGCGCCGTCTCTGGGAGCGATTCGGGGAGCGCCTCTACGCTCTCCTGGATGCGCAAGATGCGTCGGCCTTTGGTGAAGTGTTGACCGAGCAGGCGGCGCAACGGCTGGTCGAAGCTTGGGCCGAGCATGGTCAGACTCGCACACTACAGTGGCTGCAAGTGCACGGGTTTGACTTGCGCATTGGGCGCAAGGTTTTGCGGTTCTTCGGCGAAGAAGCTCAAGCGCGCATAGAAGAGGACCCGTATCGCCTTCTCTCCTTCACCGGTAAGTGGACAGATGTCGACCGACTGGCAAAAACGCAGTTCGGAGTCGCAGCAGACGACCCGCGAAGGTTACGCGGCGCCGTTGAGGAGGCGTGTTACCGCCTGTTCGCGATTGGACATACCGCCATGGCCACAAGCGACCTCGCCAGCCAGGTAGTCCCGCTCTTAGGGCCCCCGCCGGTGGGCGTGCGCTGGCGAGACCTGTTCAGCGCTGCCGTATCCGAAGGTCTTAGCAACGGCAGCATCGTGCAGACGCCACACGGGCTGCAACCGCTCGGTGCGTTGGTGATGGAACGCCAGGTGGCCAAAGCCATCGCAGAGCGTTTGACGGGCATCGGTCAACAATTGCTCGAATCGGCAACTGTCGATGAGATTATCGCTGGAGTTCAGACGGAGATTGGCATCCAGTTGAATCTGGAGCAGCAAAACGCCATTCGGCTAGCTGCGGCGCGTGCGTTTGTTTGTGTCACGGGAGGTGCGGGCGTCGGAAAGACAACAGTCCTCCAGTCGCTGTACCGCGTATACGACGAAGCCGGAGTGCGCATTCTGCAAGTTGCCCTTGCGGGGCGAGCGGCCAAGCGAATGCAGGAAGCAACTGGGCGCCCGGCCGCCACCATCGCCAGCTTCCTGAACGCTATCAATGATATATCGTTCGACGGTCCAACCGTTCTCGTCATTGACGAGGCCAGCATGGTCGACATCATCTCCATGAGTCGGGTCTGTGAGACGTTGCCTCCGCATGTCCGTCTGTTGCTCGCGGGCGACCCTCATCAGTTGATGCCGGTAGGTCCAGGTCTGGTTCTTCATTGCATCATGCAGGTCCCGGAAGTCCCGGTTGTCGAACTGAAGACTGTGAAACGCTACGGTGGCGAGATTGCTGCGGTCGCTTCAGCCGTGCGGGCTGGAAATTGGCCCACCGTCGCGGCTGACGAGATGGCACCGGTAGCATTCATTCCATGCGAGGAGAAATTCATAGCCGGGCTGGTCGTCGAGCTCTACGCGCTCGACGCGGCGCATAGCCAGGTGCTGGCTCCCGTACGGAACGGCCCAGCGGGAACCAAGGCTCTAAATCAGCTATGCCAAGCGAGGTTTACGAAAGACAGGCCGGTCATCACTTGCTGGAACGACGAATTCGAACAACCGGAATACTGTGGCTTGAACCTCGGTGACGTCGTGCTCTGCACACGCAATTTATGGGACAAGGGTTTGCAGAACGGCTCGCTCGGTAGAATAGTTCGCGTCGAAGCGCTTCCTGATGTATCGCCCGAAGACCCCGAGCGGGTCCTCGCCTGGGTCGAATGGGACGATGATGTTCGCCGCCCCCTGACTAGGGATATGCTCGACGACATCGAGCTTGGCTATGCGGTCACCGTGCACAAATCGCAAGGGTCACAGTGGTCCCGAATCATCGTCCCAGTCACCAACTCAAAACTTCTAGACCGAACGCTGCTGTACACCGCCATCACGCGCGCGCAAACGCAGGTTATCCTGGTCGGGGATTTGGAGGCTGCACGACGAGCCGTGCATGCGCCGCCGAAAGCACGCAGCCGCAAGGTGGCTTTGGACCGGGCGCTGACGCAGTACCTCGCACGCGAGGACGCGAACGCCCTTGAATCTGCTTGACCGTTGCGACGACGGTTAAAGAGTCAAGGGCGGGCGTTAGCCCGGCGGAGCGAACCCTTGACGCGCGGATGGTTTGGCACGCTCTCGCGTGGTTGGAAGCTCGGCATTCTCGGGCTTCCAACCATGCAATACTGCAGCGAGCTTGGTTGAAGATTGGCCTGCGACGATGGGGAAACATCAACCCACAACTTTGCGCCGCAAGGCGGTTTCGAGGGCTCTGGTGTGGGCCCGCTGGCGCCTTACCAACAATAAGGATAGACTGGTTCGGATGAAAGGCCCGCACTCACTCACATCGAAGCCGCTACCAACAGTTTTTAGTAAGCATAACCATTCTGAGGTTTACCTTTCGCGGAATGTAATTAAGAAGCCTGTAACCCTTGTGGTTGCAGGCTTTTTGTTTGTATACGGATTTGCTGAAATTCTCTCCGCAGACGTTACGGACCACTTTTCTGAGATGTAAACATTAGATTGTCGAGGCGTGCACGCGTCAAGCGCGTTCTCTGTCCGCGCAGAGTTAGTGTCGGCGTTGGCGCGGGGTTTCTTCGTACCTCGACCACTGTTCCCGCGAAGTTGACGAAGCCAACCTTTCCACGGCCCGGTTCACCTTCGGCCATTTGACTATCGGTGGCCTGCTGCACAATGTCCTACATCCTCGGAAAAATGCTCGAACGAACGCTCGGGGCAGCATGTGGCACGACGTCGAGACAACGTTCGACCTATTAATTTCAGCTTGATAGCAGACACCGGCCAGCTCGCTTTGCAACGTCGTAGGCACCATTAGCAATCGGAATTTGGAGGGTCTTGTAGGTAGTAATCTCTGCAGCTTGACTCTGACTTAAAGCTCGCCGTTAAGACCTGAGGGCGCTTTGGTATAATAATGGCGCCCCGTAGACAGAATTTCTGCCATGAATCATGGCACTTGGTAACAAAGTTAGGACCTATGCTGCATCGATATCATCCGAAATGACGCCATGCGGAGATAGCGAATAATACGCGTTGGAGTGTCTACGGGGTTTTCATCGAAATGTTGCCAAAAAATGCACTCGAGCGGTTTCAGGCCGCTAAATCGCGAGCCGCGCTCGCAATGCTCCTTGACATCGAGCATAAAGACTTGACGTACTTGCTTTACGTCAAGAAAGACCTGGAAAAATACAGTCAGTTTTCGATTCCGAAGAGGAGCGGCGGAACTCGAGATATTTTCGCCCCCATCGCGGAATTGAAGTCGCTGCAGCGGAAACTAGCAACGGCATTGGAAGAATGCATTTCTGATATCGAAACGCTTACTAATAGAAAAAATAAAGCGTCTCACGGCTTTCGACCGGGCAAGAGCATTCTCACTAATGCATCGGCGCACCGTAACAAGCGGTACGTTTTCAACGTAGACCTCAAGGATTTCTTTCCTACCATCACCGGCCAAAGGGTCAGGGGATTTCTCATCAAAGACAGGAATTTTGCATTCGATGCGAGTGTCGCCACGACCATTGCCCATATTGCGTGTCGAGACGGAAAGCTTCCCCAAGGTAGTCCGTGTTCCCCAGTTATCTCAAACATGATTGCAGGGGTTCTAGATGTCCATCTTTCCCGGCTGGCAAAGGTGCATGGTTGTATCTATACCAGATACGCGGACGACATCACATTTTCCACGAACAAACAAGACTTTCCCGTGGATGTTGCTTACCGCGATGACGCTAACGAGCACTGTTGGAAAGTTGGTGCTGAGCTTCATCGGTTGATTCTGAGAAGTGGATTCTCAGCCAATGAAAATAAAACCCGTATGCAGTATCGAGATTCGAGGCAACAGGTTACGGGGCTCGTCGTGAACAAGAAGGTTAACGTCAGCACCGAATATCGCTATCTTGTACGTGCTTATGTCGCCGCTCTGGTCAAGAACGGAAAGTATGTTGTGAGGCGTCAGGTTGCTGATGCGACGGGTAAGCTGGAAACACTCACTGAAGATGGAACGCC
The DNA here is from genome assembly GCF_900116445.1 of Paraburkholderia aspalathi. Taxonomy (GTDB): domain Bacteria; phylum Pseudomonadota; class Gammaproteobacteria; order Burkholderiales; family Burkholderiaceae; genus Paraburkholderia; species Paraburkholderia aspalathi. Next base: position 38,726 of record NZ_FPBH01000028.1, on the reverse strand, counting down.
CGCTCAGCTCCATGGAATGTTGGGGTTTATTCATTCTGTCGACAGTGTGTTCCGGACGGATGTTAAAAAGCACCCTTACAACTATCCTGGCCAGCAGGCGAACGAAAAGAAGCCCACGGGAAACTTGGCCATATATCGAAGGTTTTTGATTTACACACGCTTCTACGCCAACACATCTCCGCTGATAGTGTGTGAAGGCAAGACCGATGGCGTGTACATCAGTAACGCAGTGCATCAGAGCAAGGTACTCTTCCCCGGTTTGGTCAAGAAGGATGGCGAGGGGAAGGATGTGCTGTCCTTTCAGCTTCTTAAATATGCACGCAAGCACAAAAAGAGAAAGACAGTCCATCTACCAAACTATTCCACCATCACAATTCTGGGTGGCGGCAGTGGTGGCGGAGCTAATCTGGGGAATCTGATTCGGGCATATCACGGTGAGCTGGCAAAGTTTAAGGCTCCTCGAGGCAAGCAACCTGTTATTTTTATCGTCGATAACGATAGTGGGGGGAAAACAGTATTCAAGGTGATCAAAGATGTTATGAAAGTGAGCATTACGGGAGAAGAGCCCTTCGTATGCTTGTTCGCCAACCTGTACATCGTGCCAGTTCCGCTCGGCGGCGCCAAAGAGCGAAGCATTGAGAGCCTCTTTTCGGAGACAGATATAGCGAAGGGGCTCAACGGGAAGCCTTTCGACTTCTCTGCAGACTCCAGTTCGACCACCTCGGTAGGAAAGGCCGACTTTGCCTATGAATTTGTCGCCAAGCAGGCCAAGGATATCGACTGGACGGGTTTCCATCCTTTGCTCGCGAACATTGTGGGTGCTATGGAAGACTACGCGGCGAAGGCGGCCGCGTTCTAGGTCGCCGTCTTGCCTTTTGACGGCAGCGACGTGTCGATGACTGATGCCTTGAGCATCAGTCATGTGTCTGAAACGGGCTCGCATATCTGCACGAGGCAGCGGGTCCTCTTGATATTCCCCGAGGTGCCTAACTAGCCGGGCAACTCAAACCATGCTGGCGGCACTAGATAATCTTCGCCGCGCCACTCTTCGGCGAGCTCGACACTATCAAGATTGTCCCAAACGTCCGGACCAGCATGGTCGAGGACAATGATCTGGAGTTTTCCTTTACAGTGCGCCGTAAGTTTCCCCATCGCGTCGAAAAAGCCGCGGATTGACTGGACGTCCTCATCGAGAAGCTCGTGTTCGTCAATTTCTCGACGCGCGAGTCGGCGGGGAAAATACACTTGGCTCGGTTGGTCGAAAATAACCAGCGCGGGAACAGGGGAGTTCATCTGCCGCAGGAAAAACGCGTGCAGAGCCAATATCGCCGCGACGTGATATGAAAGCCAATTGGCGCCACTGCCGAGTTGCCATAGGAAATCTTCCCGTCCAGCATAATCAGTCACGCCGACAGTGAGCTCCTTGATGTCAAGCCGCGCGGGCGCATCCTTGCGTTCAACGTCCAACTGTGCGGCGATTTTTGTCAGATTTGTTGATACTCGGCCCACGGCGGTGTGCAGTTGCCTTGCATATTCTGTTTCCGACAGAGCATCGTATATCTGGCTGATGCGAGTGTTTAGTTTGTCGATTTCGTCGTCTAATCCATTCGGTTCAGTTCGTGCAGAGAAGAGCTTGAGTGCCTCTTCGACTCTGCCCAAAAAGCGCGCTACTCGCGCCGTAGCCAGTTCGCGTTCTCGAATGTTTTTTGAGCGTTCTTCGATAGCACGTTTGCGGACGCGGACCGCTTTTAACTGGTCATCCAATAAGCGAAGTTTTTCTGTGACATCAACTAAGTCCCGATCCAGTACAGGAGGAGCTTTTGAGGCAGTGTAAGTTTCATCTTCGATAACTGACAGCGCATCACATAGCTGGTCAAGTTCATTGTGGGAAGACTCCATAGAACCATTGCAAACCGGACAGCGAGTGTCGTCGTTCCGAAGGGTCCTTAGCCACCGTGAAATGCCAAGGCGGTTGGCCTGGTCGGTCAGACTGCCTTTGTAATCTGTGACGGTATTCCGGACAGCGGTTATCTGATTCATTCGATGACGAGCGACGGCCAGTTCGCGCGTGATGGCTGACTCTTCATTCTGTAGTGCAGCGAATTCCGACGCAGACGCCTGGCTGCCGGTGAACGAAAAACCATCGCCGACTTCGCCTGTTGAGACGATGCCCTCAAGGGCCGCGATGAGGGTCTGCTCGGTACCGTCAGGAATTTCGCCAGTAAGCAGGCCAAGCTCGCGAGCCTCTGTGACCCAGACCTGCAAATTAGCAAGCCAGGTTAGGGATACTTTCGCGTACGCCGCATGCTCGCGTTGCTTGCGCCGAAGTTCTCGCTGCAGGTTTTCCAGCTCCCACTTGAGCGCCAGGCGTTCGCCAGTTGTGGCACCTAGTACGTACGGGAAGATAGTTCTGACTTTCTCTCTATGCTCAACAGTGTCGGCCCTGAAGAAAAGGACGTCGGGGTTGGCGACGATATTTTGAGGTTGGAAGCAGAATGCCAAAGTGTCCCGGAAGCTGGGCCGACCTTGGAATCCGTTACCTGTCTCCTCGGCGTCAAAGCCTAGGTTTGATAGCCCTGCCAACCTGTCGAGTAGACGCTTCACGGCCGGACGGGTGATGTTTTTCTTTGGCTGCTCAAAAGGTACGTCGATGACCGTATCCTCAAGCAGCATCATCTCGTCAGTGCTTTGCTGGTTCCCGGGCTCTCGACGCGCCAGTAGTTTTTCCCCTTCGGCAGTTCGTACGCGGACTCCGAACCAAGCGCACGACTCGCGGATTTTGCCAGCAGGGATGCTGCAAAGTCGTGAGCCCAAGCAGTAGTCGATGATGGGAATCACTGACGATTTCCCGCGCTTTGATGCGCCACTAATGACGTTAACTACACCGGGCGCAAAGGATACACGCCGGGGTTCGAATCCGGCACTCTTCGGCCAAAGAATAACTTCAAGTATTTGCAGTTGCACGGTTACAGCTCCAGTCGAAGCGAATGGCAAAGTTCGCGAAGGGATGTCTGCTGGGCCCAAATTCCTAGTTTTTCCGCTGCAGATGCAAGCTTCAGCACATCGGAGGGCAGGGCACGTGTAAGTGTCGTGCTGCGTGGCCAGAGAAGGGCGGATTCGGTTGACAGAGCAAGCAAACCCGTAGACAGACTCAAAGCAAGCGAACGGCGTGAAAGGTCACGCATTTCCGCCGCGCGTTCCTGGATAGAGAAGAGGAGGTCAACCTGATTGACGAACTTGCTCTCGAACTTGCGTATGCCGGACGATTTGAACGTGGTCGTGACGATTTTGCGGAGGTCCTCGTTAAGAATCAGTGGTAGTACTAGAAAGGCGAGGACAGCCGGACAACCATCCGCTTTGTTGCTCGCGCCGTAATAACCGCAAACGGACCGCCAGATAAGCGCAGCACCCAATCCGGGGTTCTGAATTGCATCAATTTCGTCAAGCAACATCGGCAACGCCCCCGGCTGGTACAAGAAGGCTCGCAAAATCCGGGTGCCATCCAACATCCAACGTGTTTGCGAGCTTGTGAAAGCTTCCCGGCGTGAAATGAGTCGAAACGGTCTTGCCCTGAAGTGGGATAGATGCCTCAAGGCATGAAGATAGAAGGAGCGTTCCAAAATCCTCCGGCGGCTTACCGCGCATCTGGACTTTGACGGCCATTTTCTTAGATGCCCATACGCGCTTGAGTGCCGCTTCGTACTCCGCGAGGCTGCTCCGATGGATGTACCCGCGCTTCGCCCATTCCGTTCTGTCTGTGGCGGCCATCAGGAATGTGTTTATAGCGTCGTAGACTGTCTCTTGCTCGGCGCCGATGAGGTGAAGCTGTCGAAGGTACGTCTGGTCGAGCAGAAGTTCGGCCTGAACGTCTGCCTCCGTCGGTGGCGTTGCATAGGAAGGAAGTATGGTGTCACTGCGGTCGAACTTTCGGACTGCCGCGACATACTCCGTATGAAACTCGTCGCGACTGACTACTGCCGGATGTCCTTTCTCAATCCGGGCGAAAACCGTTGTACGAACCCATCCTGCTAGTCGCTGCAGGATTTGTTCAACGTTCTCCGCACCAACCGGAGCACTCGCGATTTCTTGCGCAATCTCGTCGTAGGGGGCTCCGACGCCACATTCCAGCGTAAAGGCGCGGATGATGTCGATGAAAGCGTTCTCGCTTGCAGAGAGGACCACGTTCACGTGCTTGGCAAGCTTTTCGGGAATCGACGCGCGCTTGTCAAAATGAGGTGCATCACCCCAAAACTCTTTTCGAATCATCGCGATTACTGCCTTAGCATCTTGTTTCGCGGTGCAGTCGCTTAGCTTTCGAGCAATCTTGCCTTTATAAGGCTGCGCTACATACAGAATGAATTTGGTTCCAGCGGGGATCTTTCCAGAGCGGCGGCCGTTAAGCCAGTTTGCGAATGTCTTCCACAAATCGATTGAGCGGTCGCTTATCGGGTTATGAGCCAGTCCACTTTTGACCTGCTCCGCGTACTTCTCGCCGTTCTGAACCCCGGAGACGTCGTCGATACACTCTAGAGCGACAGTATCACCAGGTCCTGAGCGAAGCAGGTGGTGAAGAAACCGCGCCTCCTGTATGCCATAGCCGTAAAACTGGCCAAGGGCGCTAGTCGCGCCATCTTTTGATTTTTGAGCCACGTTATCCCCGGATTGTCAGCGCCGGCTCCATATCGGGCGGAGGAGTGGCGGGCAGGTTCTCTCGTAGTTAATTATGAGACATTGACTGAATTTTAGGCAAATTAACCCGGGCGTGAGAGTTTTTAGCGTCCGAAACTTAGCTCGGAGCGCATTGCATTATTGCCAAGCCCATTTCGGCGTACCTACAGCCGCCGCTCCGTGAGCTTTGCTCCGCTGGAGAGGCATACGGCGTTGCCGAGCACATCCACCGTCAAACTGTGGGACTACTGATCGCGATGAAAACAAGGACGAAGTGAATCATGAAAGTGTCCGAGTTATTGGAGTTACTGCGCCGCGCAGACCCTGATGCCACCGTAATGCTTCGACCGTACGGAAAAGAACCGTACGACGAGGAACATCAGTCACTGATGTAAAGTCGGCCCCGATTTCCTTCCCCGATGCAAGATCTGGAGGGAGAAATCGAAGCTATTTTTTGTCCCGCGCGTTGTTTGTGTGCAAATGCAGCCTGACCAAAGGCACTTAGGCCAGATGTGACGACCAGCCTGGGACCATCTGGAAGTTGGGAGAGCGACAGTAAAATACCCGCGACTTGCCGCACAAACATAAAGCCATCGGCCGCCGACTTGTGCGATGAAAATAGCGGATCGGCACGGCAACGGAGGAGACAAGCATGGAACTACGACACCTCAGGTATTTCGCGGCGGTCGCCGAAAATCAGAGCTTCCGCTTGGCCGCCGAGCGCATCAACGTCACGCAGCCGGCGATTACGCGCCAGATCCATGACCTTGAACAGATGCTGGGGGCGCGGCTTTTCGACCGAACCCCGCAGGGCGTCAAGCTCACCGTCGCGGGCGAACTGTTCCTGCGTGAAGTTCGCAAGTCGCTCAGCATTCTTGAGTCCGCCACGCGCGCGGTCAAACTCGTTGCGTCGGGGCTCGAGGGCACCTTACGCCTGGGAGCGGTCGAGAATGCAAGTTGGGACGGCCTTGTGCCTGATGCATTCAACAACTTCCAGCGTGAAGCACCTGGGGTGAGCATTCATCTGGCGCCGATGAATACGCCCGAACAGATTGCCGAGATCCTGAACGGAACACTCGACGGCGGTTTTATCTACACCTACGGTGAGCTTCCGCGAGCGTTGCGTGTGCTGCCTCTCGCCATTAGCGACGTGGTGGCAGCGGTGCCGCGAAGCTGGGGCCTTCCGGAAGACCAGCCGATTTCCGCGCGCGACCTGAATGGCCGACCCGTAGTCTGCTTCCCGCGGCAAACCTACCCGGCTTACTACGACATGCTGGTCAGCGCGTGCAGCGAAGCCGGGTTGACCCTCAATGTTGTGCAGGAAGTGCGTACCGAGGCCGCGATCCTGTCGCTCGTTTCGGCCGGCATCGGCGCTGCAATCGTCAATGCGGCGAATCTCGGGCGGCCGCCGGCGCGCGCGCAATTCCTGGGCTTCACCGACCTGTCGGTCCAGATGCCGCTGGCGTTCGCCTACCTTGAGAGCAATCCCAACGCAGCGCTGCAGCGATTGCTTCGTGTTCTCGATGCGATGCTGCACCCCGGTGCGAGCGACGCTGAGCGTGATGGCCGTTAAACGACGATAGGCGCAGCCCACGTCATGCGAAAAGATCTGCATGCCACCGGTACGGTCCTACCGGAATGAATCACCGGTTCACAAGAAACGCCACGTGAAGCCGCCGTTGTCTTGCGCGACAACACCCGCCGATGTCCCGGCAAAATGCGGCGTGAACACCGTCGCATCCGTTTCGACCGCCCGGTCGAGTACCCACCGTCGCGAGACATTTGCGTAAGTCTTATCCGCGCAGAACACGGAACTCCACGCCGGACGATAGACCTGGATCGGGTGATGCCACACATCGCCGCTAAAGAGTGCGTGTGCGCCGGCGGACTCGATTTCGATCGACATGTGCCCGGCGCTGTGCCCCGCTGTCGGATGAAAGCGGATGCCCGGCAGATATTCGCCGCCTTGCGGACCGATTTCGTCGGCGAGTCCGGCTTCGATCACCGGCAGCAAGCTGTCATCGAAAACCATGCGCCGGCTTTCGCCGGCCGGCGTGTCGAAGAACTGCCGCTCGGCGCCTGAGAACACATAGCGCGCGTTGGGAAACGTCGGCACCCAGCGGCCGTTGTCGAGCCGGGTATTCCAGCCCACGTGGTCCACGTGCAGGTGCGTGAGCAGCACGAAATCGACCTCTTCGGGTGTAACCCCTGCACGCGCCAGCCGCTCGATGTACGGGGTATTCAGCTGGTGGAAGAGCGCGCTAAATGGCCGGTCCTTATGGTTGCCGCTTGCCGTGTCGATCAGAATGACTTTGCCGCCGACTCGCACCACCCAGGTGTTGACGTTCAGGAGCAAGTTTTCCGCGGCTGCATCGATTTGCCCGTCAGCGAGCCACGCACGATGTTCCTGAATCACGGCGGCGTCGAAATCGGCGAACAGCGTGGCGGCCTTCAACTGAAAATGTTGCTCGGTCACACGAGTGATCGATGCGTCGCCAACGCTGTAGGTCGTCGATTGTTCAAGCATGATGTGTCTCCGCTGATGATTCGATTGGATTCAGGAGCATCGCGAGCGCACCGGCGAGTGCGATCGTGACGATCGTCAACATGCCCGCCTGCATGCCGCCGGTCAATGTCTTGACGTAACCGATGATGATCGGACTGGCAAAGCCGCCGAGTGCGCCGCAAATGTTGATGAACGCAATCCCACCGGCTGCGGCTTTCGTGCCCAGGTACCCCGCAGGCAGTGCCCATAGAACCGTGTAGGAACCCCAAAGCATGGCAGTGGCAAGCGTGATTGCCGGCAGCGCGATACCGAGCCTGTTCGAATACAGTCCTGCGATTGCAAGCGCGATGGCTCCCACGATACTGGCGAATGCGCTATGGCGGCGGCGTTCGGCGTGACGGTCGGAGCTGAGGCAGAGCCAACCCATCGCGGCAATCGCTGCGACGTAGGGAATCGACGACCACAGTCCAATCGCCATCGTACCCGCGACCCCCGCGGTCTTCAGAATCGTGGGCAGCCAGAAACTCACCGTATAGATCCCCGCGATCACGCAAAAATTGCTGAACGCAAGCGTGAGCACGTGTGGGTCGGAGACAGTCGCTCGCAATGAGTGATGCCGCGCGTCGCTCGCCGCACGGTCGACGCCTTGCGCGTCGAGATCAGCGCGAAGCAACGCGTTCTCCTCATCGGAAAGCCACTTTGCCTGCTGCGGACGATCATCAAGGTAGAAAAACGCGATCACGCCGAGCACACAGCACGGCAGTCCCTCGACGATGAACATCCACTGCCAGCCTTCGAGGCCGTGCGCGCCTGCGAGTGTCGTCATTGCCCAGCTCGACAACGGTCCGCCGAGAACGCCGCCGATCGGTCCAGCCCACATTACGACCGCCATCGCGCGGGCGGTGCGGGATGGCGCGTACCAGTAAGTCAGGTACAGCACCATTCCCGGTGCGAAGCCCGCCTCGAAAACGCCGAGTAGAAAGCGCAGTGCATAGAACGTGTGAACGTCCCGGACGAACAGCATCGACGCGGAGGTGAGGCCCCAGAGAATCATGATGCGCGAAAAGGTCTTGCGTGCGCCGATTTTCGGCAGCAGCAGATTGCTGGGAATCTCGAACAGCACATAGCCAATAAAGAAGATGCCCGCGGCGACGCCATAAGCCGCGTCAGAGAACGCGAGCTGGTTCTGCATCTGCAGCTTCGCAAAGCCGATGTTGATGCGGTCGAGGTACGCGAGCATGTAGCACAACGTCAGGAACGGCAGTAAGCGCCACGTGATCTTGCGGTATAGCGCATCGCGCGCGTCGACGCTTTCCGTCAGGGGGATTGCGGACATGACCTTCTCCTGGTTCATAGCGCTTTGGCGTCGGTTGCCACGAGTGCGACGCAGTCGCCCGGCTCGACACTCGCGAACGAACGCACGACGACCACCACGCCCGCGCTGCGAAACCTCAGTTGGACGGGCGCCGCCCACGGCGCGTGCGGATCGAAGACACGCCCGGCAAGGTCACCGGCGCTCACACGGTCGCCGAGCTTGAATGCCGGTTCGAAGATTCCTCGTGTGGATGCAAAGACGTAATGCCGTTCACCGTCGACCTGCAGCCAGTGCGTGTCGTAGCGCGGTGTCGGTAGCGGCGCGTTGACGCAGATGCCGAGTGCCGCGAGCACGCGCTGCAAACCTTCCTCCACGATCGCCAGGCCTTGCGGATTGCAGGTCGCGTAACCGCCGAATTCGCCGCACAGAAACAGCTTTCCATGCCGCTCGATGGCTGTGCCATACGTGCGGTCCTCACCGAGCAGATCCATCACCATCGCGTTGGGCGCGGCAAAGGCGTCGACGATCCGCCGATATTCGCTGCGTCGTTCCGGGTCGGCCGGTGGTGCCACCAGCAGCGTCGGCAAATGGTCGAAGGACGCACCGCCAGCGTGAATGTCGAAGACGAAATCAGCGCGTGGAAACAGCTCGGTGTCCACGTAGTGCGCAATCATCTCCGTGATGGACCCATCGCGACGACCCGGGAAAATCCGGTTCATGTTCGCGGCGTCTATTGGCGAAGTCCGGCGCCCGGCGAGGAACGCGGGGAAGTTCAGACCCGGCACAACAATTAGGCGGCCGTTGATGTTCATCGACGGCATGCGTTGCAGCAGTTTCATCAGCGCGATCGGGCCTTCGTATTCATCGCCATGATTGCCGCCGGTGAGGAGCGCCGTTGGGCCGTCACCACGCTTCAGCACGGCGATCGGGATCGGGATGTGCCCATAGGCAGAGCGGTCCACCGAATGCGGTACGCGCAACGTACCGGTCTGAAAACCTTCCTGCTCGAAATCGATATCCGTCGAAATGCGCGAACGGTCGGTTGCCATCAATCGTCTCCTTGCTGTTGGCATATTGCGCGGCGGCGGATGCGCACGACGCTGCGATGTCCGTACTATCGGAAATCGGTACGATTTACGCCAATGCCGATTGATGGCCGCCGCGATGCCTCAAAGGCATCGCCCTGCAGTGCGCGGGGCGCATGCGGTTCGACGACTTAGATGGTGGGTGTCCGCACGGCGGACACCTTACCGTGGAAGGTGTCGCGCGATACCGGATGCCGTGGAGGGATTGTGATTTAGGGTCATTCAGGACAGCGCCGGCATGCGGGAGAAGGAAAGGCTGGCGTCAAAGCCAAATACCCCTCAACGCCTGAGATGCTCCAACGCATCTCTCATCGGCGAACTGGAAACGACAATCGGCCCGGAAAACGGCGTATCCAGATCGACGATCACATAGATGGCGGAAGCAATAGAAACTGCCCCAAGCGAGATCGTGACCAAAGCCAACGCATTGCGCGGCGCGATCAATCCGAAGCTAAGAAAAATCACGCACAACCAGAACGTCAGCGTCATCAAAAAAGGCATAGAAATCGAGCTGTGCGCTTCCTCGATGATTTTCCAGCGGGCATCCACCGTTCGCCGATATTGCGTCAAGGCATCATTGAGCGCGCGCTGTTGCAACGGGTCGTGCGCTCGCAGTTGCCGCAACTGCCTTCCCACCGCGGTCAGCATGTCGCCGAGCCTCACGTTCTCCAGCTTCTGCGAGTTGTCCTGTGTGCCGATGTTCCTCGGATAGTCACCGGATGGAGCCGTCTCGCCCGGCCATGTCGATGCAATCGCCGCTGCGGTGTACACCCGCAGCAGGTTGCGGGCCTCATCGGTATCGCTGCCGTATTCCCGCAAGGTGGTGTCGAACTCGATCAGGTCGGCCGCATAGGTGCGCAAATCATTCGATTCGGTATCGAAACTGGATTTCGCGGACGCCGTCATCAACCCGAGCACCAAAGCGGCAAACGTCACCAGCATGCCGATAACCAGCTGGATGAGTTGCACGGTTTCGTGAGCCTTGTGCTCTTCTGGTAGCAACGGTCGCACCCAGACGCCTAGGCCGGTTCCAACAAGCAATAAAGCGAAAACCAGCAGGGCCGAGCCTATTTCTGACATAGAAATGCTCCGGAGACGCGTGCCTCGTCACTTTCTACCAACCACCGCCTGCCGGCCACCCGGGTAGTCCCGCAAATGCCCCTGCCCAAACAGCGGCCGACTTCCGCTCGTATGTTGATGTATCGCAACTGTATGCGCCATCAACCATAAAGTTTTTTGTAATCCCGCCGTAGACCATCTATGTGGCATTCGCTTAAATTTTGATCAAAGGTTGCGGACCTTGCCGTATGGGCTTGGGCGCAGCACGCGTGGCCGAGGGGAGTTTTCTGAACATTCGGTCAGGCAGCCCAATGGAGACGAGCCCGATGTTGAAAAATTTGTCGATTCGAACCTGCCTTACCCTGATGATCGTGTTCTTCGGCCTGGTGCTGCTGTTCGGCGCCGCCGCCGGACTGCTGTCGTTGCGTTCGAGCAACGCGTCGCTGCAGCAGATGTACACCGTAGACACGCCCGCAGTCGCCGACCTCGAAGGTAGCGCTGGACAGTTGCTACGCCTGCGTCTGGCGCTGGCGACTTACGCGTCGTTGGTCGACCTGAACGATCAGGACGGCGCGAACGCTGTGCTCAAGCGCTTTGATCAGTATCAGAAAGCATCGAATGATCGCCTTGCCCATTATGTGAGCCGCGCGAGCACGGATGCCGACGAACAGCGCCTGATCAAGGACATGCAGGATAAGCGCGATACCTTCCTGCACGACGGTGTCGAGCCGGCGCTGGCCGCGCTCAAGGCAGGTGACAAAAACGCATTCGAACAATTGCAGGCGCACAAGCTGCCGTCGCTCTATAGCGCGTTCGAGAAGGCGATGCTCACGCTCGAGCAATTGCAAATCGATCACGGTGCGCAGCGTTATCAGGACGCACAGGACCTGTTCTACGCAATTTGCATTGCGGTGGCGGTCGGCATGGGGCTGTCGCTGCTGGGTGCCTTGATTGGGCGGGCGGTGATGGTGCGGGCGATTGTTAGCCCGGTCGATGCGACCATCGCGCAGTTCCAGCGGATTGCCAATGGCGATCTGACCAGCCAGATCGACGTGACGAGCAATAACGAAATGGGCCGTCTCGCCGCGGCGTTGCGCAAGATGCAGGAGTCGCTGATCGAGACGGTGAATGCCGTGCGTCACGGCACGGAATCGATCGATACGGGCGTGAGCGAGATTGCCGCGGGCAATACCGACCTGTCGCAGCGTACCGAAGAGCAGGCCGCATCGCTCGAAGAAACGGCGGCGAGCATCGAAGAGCTGACCTCGACGGTCAAACAGACCGCGGACAACGCGAAGCAGGCGAGCTCGCTGGCGCAGGGTGCGTCGAGCCTGGCTGCGCAAGGTGGCGATCTGACGGAGCAGGTGGTGGGCACGATGCATGGCATCGTCGACGACTCGCGGCGGATTGCCGACATTGTCGGCGTGATCGAAGGCATTGCTTTCCAGACCAATATTCTCGCGTTGAACGCGGCGGTCGAGGCGGCGCGCGCGGGCGAACAAGGACGTGGGTTTGCGGTGGTGGCGAGCGAAGTGCGGTCGTTGGCACAGCGAAGCGCGGCGGCGGCGAAGGAGATCAAGGGGTTGATCGATGCTTCGACGGCGCGAGTGCAGGCAGGGTCGCAGTTGGTCGAGCGCTCAGGGTCGACGATGACCGAGATCGTCAATTCGATTTCGCGGGTGAGTTCGATCATGGGTGAGATCGCGGCGGCTGCGCTTGAGCAGAGCACCGGGATCGATCAGGTGAACCTGGCTGTTGCGCAGATGGATGAGGTGACGCAGCAGAATGCCGCGCTGGTTGAGCAGGCTGCTGCGGCGGCTAGCTCGCTGGAGGATCAGGCTCGCAGGTTGACTTCGGCGGTGGCTGTGTTTCAGACGGGGAGCGGGGATTCTTCTCTTGCTGGTCGGCGAGGTGGGGCTGCGGCTACGCAGCGGAAGGTTAACGCGGGTGAGTTTGTAGCGGCTTGATACGGCAGACCGCGCAGCGTGCCGAAGGGTGATCGAGCGCTTGCGTGCGCCGGATGAAAATCAGTACAGGGTACGCGCCAGGTCAAATGTAAAGATTAGTTATAATTCGCGCGTTTAGCCTGTTTGGTTGATCGTCTTAAAAAATAGGTGCGTTAGATTGTTCCTGCCGTTAGACAAAACGGCGCGGGTTTGACAGCCCGCAGCGAAGTACGGCACTGCCCGCGAAAGTGGGTAGTGCTCACCTACGCGCGCCGCGTTCAATGGGCGGGTCGTGGTGAGGGAGCCGAGAGGCTCGCCGGTTTCGTATTTCGCCCGGTCTGTCAACCTTGCCACGTGCCCGCTCACCCCATCTTTCAGCGAGTGTCGGGCGATTCAGGAACGAACCGGAAATCGCACCATGAGCAAATCTACCAAGACCCCTCAAGCACCCTCACGTGCGCCCGTTGATGCGCTCCAGTACGAGAAACTCGCGCTCTCAGCTTTCGATTTATGCAACCGGCAGTTGGATCAGCTTAAGCGACTGGTTACGCTTGCGGCCTCAATACGCAGGACTCCCTGCATGACAAGAGAGGAACGGCAAAGCCAACAGGCGTTGCTGGAACTGCTTGTCGAAACTGGCGAGGGGTACGAGCGCGAGATTGAATGCGACCGTGAACTGTACCAGGTGATCGCGCTTGATGCGAAGGACGTGCCTCATAGCCGCATCACCGCCAAACGTGCCGCGAGTCTTCTGTCCGAGGCGGTGCGGAAGAAATCAGATGACAGGCTGAGCGCGAAACCCGCAGATGCCGCGCGGCCCAAGCCGGTGCGCACAAAGGTCGCGTCGCGAGCAGAAGCGGGCGCACAGGTCTCTGGCGCTGCACATTAACCGGCACTAGCGGCCACCACGCAGAAGCAACGGAAAAGGCCCCGAGCTGCGCGTAAGACATTGGGCAAGAAAATGGCCCGCTGAGTGCGGGCCTTCTGACACGTCATTCGCGGTTGAGCGCCGCGAAGGCTAAACCAAACTCGAACGATTACTGCATAGCCGCGTAATACTTAGCGACGCTATCAATCTCCGCCGAAGTCATCTGCCGGGCCACATTCCGCATCTGCTCATTGATATCGTTATGCCGGGCACCGGCAGCAAACGCCCGCATTTGCGCAGCGAGATAAATGGACGACTGTCCCCCAAGCCAGGGCGCCGCCCCCTTACGATCCAGTTGTCCATGGCAGGCCGCACAAGGCGCAATATTCCGCTGCGGATCACCCTGCATCGCAAGCTTCACAGCATTCGCATCCGGCCCAACGCCTGTAGGCAAAACCTCGGCCGCCGGCGCGCGAGACAGCGAAGCATAGTAAGCCGCCAGGTCATGCAGATCCTGATCGCTGCGAGCCGCGATAATCGGCTGCATCACCGCGTTTTGCCGCACACCGTTCTGATAGTCGCGCAACTCTTTGTAGACCACGTCAGCATACTGTCCGGCCAATGCAGGCGCCGTCACCTGCACGGTGCCCAGCACGCCATGACACATCGAGCAATTCTGCGTCGCAATCGTCGCGCCGCGGCCAATCGAATTCGCATCTGCGCGCACCCATCGCAATGGCGGCAAGACCACCACCTCGCTCGGCGCCGGGCCGGCAATATTGGCGCCACCGTACCAGCTCGACGGCGCACCCGCGGCGCTGCAAATCGTCGCCCATAAGCCGCGCTCGCTGAATCCGCTATTCGCCGATGGCAACCAGACGAAGCCGATCAGTATCGCGACCACGGCAATCGCAATCGTGCCGCCCAGGCTCACCGTGAACCACGGATTGCGCAAGCTGAAGACGCGTTCCTGACTCATCGCTGCGCTCCAACGACAACTGCCGGCACCGACGTCTGCGGCAATTTGAGCAACTGAACGATCGGCACACTGTAGTTGACGACCGTCAGCCCGATCATCAACGCCACCCACAAGCCGAAACTATTGAGCGCGGCGGGCACGTGCTCGACCGGCTGAACCGCGCTCGCGAAGCGGAAACTCTGTTGCTGTACCTCCGGTCCGAATTGCGACTTCGCGAGGATGTAGATGAACAGCACGCCGGACACCACCAGGATCAGTCCGCCCACCGCCGACATCCCTACCCAGAACGCCTGCGATTCCATCCCTGGCATGTTGTAGTCGTAATACGCCATGCGACGCGGCGCACCGAGCAAGCCGACGTAATGCCACGGCAGCGTCACCACCATCATGCCGATGAACCACAGCCACAGTTGCATACGCACGAGCTTCACCGACGCAATCGCGCGGCCGGTCAGTTGCGGCCACAGTTCGTACGCGATCGCGAAGTACATGATGACGATCGCCCCGCCGAAAATCAGATGAAAGTGCCCGGTCACCCACTGCGTGTTATGCACCGTCGAGTTCAACTGGTAGCTCATGTTGATCAAACCACCCGCACCGCCAAGACCCAGCATCACGAACGAAAACGCGATCACCAGCATCATCGGGTTCTGCCACGGCAACGCGGTCAGCCAGCCGAACGCGCCCTTGCCGCCGCGCAATCGTCCGGCGATTTCCACCGATGCGCAGATGGTGAACACCGTCAGCAACGTCGGCACCGACACCATGCCGGTGAACACCGCATGCAGGAACTTGAAGCCCGAGCCTACCTGTGGATCGGCGAACAGGTGGTGAATGCCAATCGGCATCGCGAACACGAGGAACAGAATGAACGACACGCGCGCCATCGAATCGCTATAGAGCCGTCCGCCGATCGCACGCGGCACCAGCGTGTAGTACGCGATGTAAGCTGGGATCAGCCAGAAGTAGACGATCGCGTGCAGCGTCCACGAGAACAGGATGCGCGAGAGGCCGGCATCGATCGTGTTGGTGAGACCGAAAGCGACGGGCAAGATCTGGAACAGGATTTCGAGCGCCGCGCCGATTGCGGTCCAGGCCCACAGATACGCGCCTGCGACGTTGGCGAACATCGCGAGCGGTATCGGCTTGCCGGGATTAGCACGCTTCCAGATGCGCAGATTCACGTGCATCAGCGCGACCCAGATCCACGAACCGACCACCACCAGCACCACACCGAGGTAGTAGAACGGACTGCCGATCATCGGCGGATAGAAGGTGTAGAGCACTGATGCCTTGCCTAGCGCGACAGGCACCATCGCCATCACCGCGCCAACTGCCAGCATGATGAATGCGGCCCACGCCCATTTCAGACCGACGAGCCGCTGCGCGAGCGCGAGTTCGACGATTGCGTAGCCGAAGCCCATCGACACCAACGTGGGCAGCACGTAAGCCATCACCGAGCCATGCGCGGTCACCGATCGATAGTAGAGCTCGGGGTCGCCGACCCACGGCAGCAGCGGGCTGCGTACCAGCATCTGCCACGCGCCGAGCAGCAGCGCGATCAGAAACGCGATGAAGGCCAGCCAGAAATGCGCGAGAACGAGTCGCTTAGCGTGAAACACAGCTGAGCCTCCGTGATTGTCGGGCCTGCTCGAAGAACGTGGCTTTGTCGATGACCTTGACGTGCGCCCACATGGTCTGATGGCCGAAGCCGCAGAACTCATGACACGGCATGGTGTGATCGGCGGGTTTGTCGAAGCGCGTGTTCAGCGTGGCGACATAGCCGGGCACGACCATCGTGTTGATGTTGGTGTCGGTCACGAGCAAGCCGTGCACGACATCGGCGCTGGTGGTGCGGATTGTGATCGGCGTATCGGCAGGCACCAGCAGACATTGCGGTGTGAACGAATACTGCTGCGCGACGAAGCGCACGACCACCGAACCATCCGGCTCGACTGCGCTGCCAAGGTTGTCTTCGACGAATTCGCCCGACAGTTGCAGGCGCGAGGGATCGATCGTCTCGACCCGCGACGGCGGCATCATCGCCCAACGCAGCCCCGAGTAGATAATGACGACGAGCATCAGCACGATCAGCGCCGTGGCGAAAATCGCCCAGCGGCGCTCGGCGCGTAAGGCGACTTCGTGGCCGCTGCCCGGTTGGTGATTGGAATCAGTCGACATAGTCAGTGGATGACGCCGCGCGGCAGGAAGACAAGAAAGTAGAAGCCGAACCAGATCGCCATGACGATCAGCGTGGCGACGCCGGCCACGGCGATCGCGCCATGCGGGCCGGCCGCGACGACACGTTCCACTTCTTCATCCGTAGGTGGGGCCGCGCTGCGGGTATCGTTCGCTTCCATCTGGAGATTCTCCGGTGCAGCAGTTCAGGTTCAGTGCAGCGGTGCTTTGCGCAATTCGTTGACCTCGCGCGACGTCACCGGCTGGCCGTGGTTGCCCCACGCAGTGCGGATATACGTGACGACGGCGGCAGCATCGGTGTCGTTCAACTCCTGACCGAACGGAGGCATGCCGTACGGCTCGGGATTGCGCGCCGTGCCGGGCGGAAAACCGCCGTTGAGCACGATGCGGATCGGGTTCACCGCGGAGTCCATTTCGATCGACTGGTTACGTGCGAGCGGTGGATAGTGCTGCAACTGACCCTCGCCGTTCGCGCCGTGACACAGGGCGCATTTGTCGGCGTAGATCTTTTCGCCGAGCGCGAACACGTTGGTATTGGTCGGTGCGGACGGCCCCGACTTGCGGCCGCGATTGTCCGGTAACGTCTTGAGATAGACGGCCATCGCCTTGACGTCATCTTCCGTCATGTACTGAAGGCTGTGATAGGTGACTTCGGCCATCGGTCCGTACACAGCGCCGCGATCGGAAATGCCCGCTTGCAGCAGATCGACGATGTCCTTGATGCTCCAGTCGCCGAGACCGCCGTCTTTGTCGGATGTGAGCGAGGGCGCGTACCAGTTCTGCACCGGAATCAGACCGCCCGCGAACTGCTCGCTTTGCGACGAGCCGCCGAGCATGTTGATCTTGGTGTGGCACATCGTGCAGTGCCCGAGCCCATCGACGAGATACGCGCCGCGATTCCATTCGACCGATTTGGTCGGGTCCGGCTGGAATTCGCCTTCACGGAAATACAACGTGCGCCAGCCATATAGCAGCTTGCGCTGGTTGAACGGGAAGCGCAGCGTGTGCTTGTGATTCGGCTCGCGTACTGGCGCCACGGATTTCAGGTACGCGAAGATCGCGTTCGAGTCTTCACGTGTGACCTTGGTGTACTGGGCGATCGGCATCGCAGGGTAGAGCAGGGTGCCGTCCGGCGTGCGGCCGGTGCGCATCATCTTGAAGAACGCGTCCTCGCTCCATGTGCCGATGCCGTACTGCGCGTCCGGTGTGATGTTCGGCGAATACAGCGTACCGAACGGCGTATCCATGGCGAGCCCGCCGGCGAAAAGCTTGCCGCGCGGAGCGGTATGGCAGGCGACGCAGTCGCCGGCGCGCGCCAGATACTCGCCGCGTTTGACGATATCGGGACGGGTGTCGGCTTTGTCGCCAGTGGTAGTTGCGGTTGTGGCGGCAGGCACGGCTTCAGCCGCGCTCGCTTCAGCGATCAACAGCGCTCGCGGTGCGCTGAAAAGCGCGGCGCCGCCGGCGACGATCAAGCCGGCAATCAGCAAGCTGAATACAGCAGTACGACGGCGCTTCATCATGGCATGCGCAACAGCGTGGATCGAGCGGAAGGTCGTCTTCATTGCGGTTGGCTCCCGCATGCGAGAGGCAGCCGCTCAGCTGACGCCGGCGCGGGCCGTGGATCGGCAGGGCGCGGCTGGCGCGCGAGCCAACTCGATACCGCGGTGATGTCCTTGTCGGTCAGCTTGACGGCGATCGAATGCATGCAGTCCGGCGCAAGCGCGTGACGTGTGCCCGAGCGCCACGTGCCCATCTGCCCGGCGATGTAGCTCGCATGCAGGCCGAGCAGGCCCGGGATGCCAGGCTGCGTGCCCGTCATGCGTGCTCCATGACACGCGATGCACGCCGGGATCTTGCGCGCCGGGTCGCCTTGGGTGACGAGTCGTTGTCCGGCTGCGAGCACGGCCGGTGCCACGTCGGTGTGATCGGCATTCGGATAGGGCGGTTGCAGGTCCGCGAAGTACTGGCTGATCCTGCGCAAATAGTCGTCGGGAAGGAAGGCGAGCAGATAACCCATTGGCGGATAAGTGCGACCGCCGTCACGAAACGCGCTCAGCTGATTGAACAGATAGTCGGCTGGTTTGCCGGCGATACGCGGGAAGTAATCGTTGTTCAGGCCCTGGCCTTGCACGCCATGACACGAGGTGCAGGCGCGCACGCGCTCGTCCATGGCGGAGGGCATCGCGGCTGACGCGTCTGTGGCTGCGAACGCCGCGCCACGCCACATGACGTAAAGCACCACCAAAATCGAAAATCCGATAGATCTACGATGCACGCCAGGCCTCGTCGGGGAACGGTTATTTTCGCTATTTATTTCTCATGCATTCGCTCGTGAATTCACTCATCGAAATCGATGAACGATGCATGACAAGCCTGCCAATTCTTTTTCATCACGACTGCATGAACAGCAAATCGAAACGGACTTATTAAGGAGGCACAGTATTGAAGCGATGCGGCAATGCAACTTCTTTATGAAGCAACGATCTGCCTGAGTGCGCCAATGGGTGGCGGCTTTCGGGCTGCAGTAATAACGCTTGATGCGTCTCGCAGACGTGTAGCAGGTTGCAGGAATTTATCCGGTGCGTCAATAAAATTTGCTGGACCAATCGGTGATGTATTTGATCAGCATAGGCGTCGATTAGAGCGCCTTCAATATTTATTCTTTGCTTGGTTCGAGTGCGGACTGCATCGCCGAATGCAATTGATGCACTGCGTTTCTGTCGTGTTCCTTGAGTCGCAGTGCGTGCATCGACGCGGAGCGCGTCAACTGAAGAGATGCATCAACGCCGTGCGTGCATTACTGACGCGTTCGCTTTCGCCGATTCGCCCCGGCAACAGATGAAACTCGACAGCGGGCAATGCGGGCAACCCGACGCTCGGTGGACAAGCCACCAGGCCTCCGCCGATCGACGATTCGTTCAGGCAGGAAATGCCCAGCCCGGCCTTCAACGCCAGTTGCAAGCCAGCCACCCCGGAGGCCGAATGCGATACCAGATACGGCACCTTGTGCTCATCGAGGAGTTTCACGACAAAGCGCTGCAACTGACAGCTCGACGGAAGCAATACCAACGAATAAGGCGTGGCCGGCCGCGGACTGGCATCGGCCGCGCAGACCCATAGCAGTTTCTCGCGCCGAACAACGGTGCTTTGTGCACCACCGCGCCGGTTGGTGGAGCGTGTGCTCCCGGTGACGAGCCGCAACGAGAGGCCGATGTCGTACGACGCATCGTCGCCGGCACTGCTATCGATCACGGCGCTCGGTTGCACGGTGACGTGCAGTTTCAAGCGCGGATGCTGTTCCGAAAACGTCTTGAGAATGCGCGCGATGTCGAGCGGACGGTAATAGTCCGTGATGGCGATGCGCAATTCGCCGTCGAGCGAGCGGCCTTGCAGGTCTTCGAAAGCTGCTTCGCTCATGGCGATGATGCGGCGCGCGTGATCGAGCAGGCGGCTGCCGGCCGGCGTGGCGGTCACACCCTGCTTGCTGCGCACGAAGAGCGGCTGGCCGGCGCGCTCCTCGAGTTTCTTCAACTGCTCGCTCACCGACGACTGCGACAGGAACACGCGTTCCGCGCCCGCCGAGACGCTGCCCGATTCGGCGACGGCGACGAAGGTGCGCAGTTGTGTCAGGTCAAATCCGCGTTGACTCATGATTCGGTATATCCGATGGAAGTCATCTGATTTTCCGGCTTTTCCGATGGTTTGCCCAGCCGTAGGATACCTCCAATTCATTCATTGCAGAGGCTGTCATGGGAAACGATTCGATTGCCGCCGTGCGGGTACCAGGCGCGCGTACGGCGAGCCATCGGTGGAAAGTGCTGGGAGTCGGCTTTGCGGCGAACGCGAGTTTCTCGGCTGCTTTTTCAGGGATCCCGACAACGGCCGTGTTTTTGCGTTCGGGTTATCACCTCGGCAATGACGGGCTCGGACTGGTGCTCGGCATGCTAGGTTTGGGCATTGCGGTCAGCGAGTTGCCGTGGGGTTTGTTGACCGACCGTTGGGGCGATCGCCGCGTGCTGTTGCTTGGACTTCTTTCGACTGCCGCGGCGCTAGCTGGGATGGCATTGTTCGTGGTGCCGTCCGGCGCGCATGTGCCGGGCGTGGCGACGCTCGCGCTCGGCCTGCTGCTCGTCGGCCTGCTCGGCGGTAGCGTCAACGGCTCGAGTGGCCGTGCGGTGATGGCCTGGTTCCGCGAAGGTGAGCGTGGCCTTGCGATGAGCATTCGACAGACCGCGGTGCCGGCCGGCGGAGGCCTGGGTGCGCTGATCTTGCCGGCGCTCGCCTCGAAGTTCGGCTTCGCCAGTGCGTACTCCGTGCTGGCCCTTGCGTGTGCGATTACTGCGGCGTTTGCATGGTGGTGGCTGCACGAGCCTTCGCACGTTGAAGGGAACGGTGTGGGTGCGGCTCGCAACGCTGCGGTTGCGGGGGCGGGTGCAGGTGCGGCGCCGGCGAAGGTTTCGCCGTTACGCGACATCGGCATCTGGCGTGTGGCGCTCGGCGCCAGCGCGTTGTGTGTGCCGCAGATTGCTATCGTGACATTCGGGACCGTCTTCCTTCACGACTTCGGCCGTGCCGGTGTGCTGGCGATCAGTTTGACGATGGCGGCCGTGCAAACGGGCGCTGCGATTGCGCGGGTCTGGAGCGGTGCGTGGACCGACCGGCGCGGCAATCGACGCGCTTACATGCGCGCCTGCAGTGTGCTGACCGCGGTACTGTTCGCATCGCTCGCCCTGGTGACGGGTCTGGCCGGCATGCACCATACGGCGATGACGGCTGTAGTCGCACTGATGATCGTGCTGGGCGGCATAAGCGCGTCCGCATGGCACGGCGTTGCCTTCACGGAACTGGCGACCCTCGCGGGGACGAGTCGCGCTGGCACCGCACTCGCGATCGGCAATACCTGTATCTTTCTCATGCTGTTCTTGACGCCGCTCGCGATTCCGGTGTTGTTGTCGGTGGGTTCGTGGCCGATGGTGTGGGCGGTAGCCAGTCTGTGCGCATTGATCGCGCTGCCGGTATTTCCACGCGTGGCTCGCGTTAGCAAGCTGACGGCGGCACGCGCTTGTGATGCCACGTGATGGAGTAATAGCGACCGGTGGCGTTATGTTGCCGGTCAAATTCGTTATTTTTCATGCGACGAGAGCGGCGGTGCGCTCTCGTCGCTATGTTGCTTTTCAGAAGAAAAAATAGCGACGAAAAAACTCTCGCATATTCGATTTGCATAATTGCGCATTCCTGCTTTGATAGTTTCGCAATGGGCTATCAAATTGTCAGCGGGTTTCAGAGTGCTCCGATTTTCTCCGGTTTGTCGCAGTGGTTTTATGGCCGCCCTTGGTGCGGTGTCCTACGCCACTGGGCCATTAGAGCGCGCATGAAGCGGACGGTATTTCCCTATACGTTTGCTGAGTATGCCTACAACAGCAGAGACAAATCATGACGAAACTTCGAGTCATTCTTGCGGACGATCATCCATTCGTTCTGCTTGGCGTTCGGGCCGCGCTGGAAATGCACGCCGGTGTCACCATTGTCGGCGAAGCGACTACTCCCACTTCATTGATCACGCTGTTGGAGAGCACGCTATGCGATGTGCTCGTTACCGATCTGACGATGCCTGAGGTATCCGGCACGGTCGAAGATGGGTTGGACCTTGTCAGGCGAATCCGATCCGCATGGCCGTCGTTGCGCATCGTCGTGATGACGGCTCTGACGAACACTGCGATTCTGCGCGCCATCGTGTCAGATGGTGTAGTCAGCGTGCTCAGCAAAATGGAAACGTTGGACGAGCTTTGGCAAGCGATGGAGACGAGCAGGAAGGGTGACATGTACGTCGGCCGCTCCATCATTCAGGCGCTTGCTTTGCCTCGGGACGACGCGAGCGAACTGCCTTCTGTATCGCGATTGTCCTCCAGACAGGCAGAAGTTATAAGAATGTTCGTGCGTGGCCAATCGATCTCCGAGATCGCCGCGACGCTCGGATGCCATCGTCGCACTATCAGTCGTCAGAAACGCGAAGCAATGGCTAAACTCGGCGTTGCCAACGATCCCGGTCTCTTTGCTTATATTCGTGCGCATGGCGTTTGATGGAGTTAAATCGTATATCTAATCAATTTTCAGAGTGCGGTCATTGCTCATTTAAGAGCGATCTTATGTCTATCGGCCAGGATTTGATTAATGATCGCGGCACGGCCAGTTGCTCCGGAGAGAGCGGCAGGGAATTCAGGTACGGGGGAGAAAAAGACGATGAGCGATAACGTTGAACCAAGTACACCTGTGCGTACCATCATCGCGGACGATCATCCACTGGTTCTGTTAGCGATCGAGAATCTGATGATGGGCTATCCGGATATGCAAGTCGTCGGTCGTGCTGCCGACGCCACGGAACTGTTCAAAGAAGTTGATCGTGTTCCATGCGACCTCGTTTTCATGGACCTTTACATGTCAGGGGGCCTCTACGGCGACGGATTGGAGGCCGTCAGGCAGTTCAAGATGCGTTATCCCCAAGTCGCACTCGTAGTACTCACGATGGAAACCGAAGCGGCCGCGTTGAGAAAGGTTATCGCGCTCGGTGTCGATGGGCTGATCAGCAAGCGCGACCGGATCGATCTGATTCACGTGGCAGCCATCACGGCGCTGGCTCGGGAGTGCTACCTCGGGCCGGCGGTGCGATCGCTGATTGCCGATGCAACAGTCGCGCAGCGGCTCGACTTTGTCCGTCAAATGTTGTCGCGCCGCGAACTGGAGGTGTTCAGGCAGTACGCCTCCGGCCTTGGCGTAACGGAGATCGCCGCGCGCTTCGGTCGCAGTGTCAAGACGATCAGCGCTCAGAAATGTACTGCGATGCGCAAGCTCGATCTTCATAGCGACGCGGAGTTGTTCCGCTTCGCTGTCGAGCACGGCGTGATCTCTGAAGATTGTCTGCAGAACCGGCGCTAAGCCGACGAGATGTCATGCCGGTTTGGTGGCATGGCGAACAGAAGATGTACTTGGCACATCCCGGGGAGGCACGTTGCGTGCAGGGAGTGCCAGTCGATAAGACAAGAAAAAATGACACAAAGAATCCGCGTCATCGTGGCCGACGATCACGATTGCGTTCGTGTTGGTGTGATGCGTCTGCTTCAAGCGGCGCCCCACATCGAGATAATCGGTGAGGCGCCCGATACCGAAACGCTGGCCGAATTGCTCGACGTCCATGCGTGCGATGTCGTCGTATCGGATATCGGCATGCCGGGCATCCACGGTGCCAACAATGCCGTCTCGTTTCTCCGCCGTCTGTTGCGGGGGCGGCCGCGCCCTTGCGTCGTCGTGCTGACGATGATCTGCCATGTGCACATGCTTTCAGGATTGTTGCACCTCGGCGTGGCCGGAATCGTCGATAAGCGCGATACCGCCGCGGCGTTGATCGAAGCGATCGAGGCAGCGGTTGGCGGCCGTGTTTATCTATCGGACCAGGCGCGCATTGCGATGGACGCATGCGATGCGCCGCCACAGCCGCGCGCGGGTGTGCTGAGCGCGCGTGAGTGGGAGGTCTTCCAGCTTTATGTGCAAGGTTTGGCGGTCCACGAAATTGCAGCGCGACTGCAGCGCAGCGGCAAGACCATCAGCACGCAGAAGCGAAGCGCGATGCGCAAGCTCGGGCTCGAGACTGAAAACGACCTTATCGACTATGCGAGACAGATTGGGTTGACCTGATAGCTGCGTCAGAGAACTAGACTGCGACTCCTGTGATGATTCTTAGGATTTTAGGAGTCTTCTGATTGGTTGGGTGAAGTTGCCGCTTCATAGTTATGAATTAGCTGAGGCTCGACGTCCAACGCCGCCTGACGAAGGCAGTTATTTCGCCATGCTGAGCAATGCCGAGCCTGGAAAATTCAGGCAAATGTCTAGCGGCTGGAGTAGAGCACCGTCTGCCATTTGCGCAAATACTGGGAGGCGGAATGGTAGGGCTAGGCAAGCGGTTATGGGTCGAAGGAGTCGGGACGGCGTGGGTGGTGTTCATCGGCTGCGGCAGCATTGTATTGAACACCGGCGCGGTCCAGCAAGGTTACGGCGTCCTTGAAGTCTCACTCGCATTCGGTCTCGCGCTCGTCACAGCGAGCTATGCGTTCGGCGCCTACTCAGGCGCGCACTTCAATCCGGCTGTCACGATCGGCTTCACGGTCGCGCACCGTTTCCCGGTTCGAGATCTGCTGCCCTACATTGCTGCCCAGATTCTCGGGGCCATCGCAGCCGCAGCGCTGCTCGTATACGTGGCGAGCGGCCGCCCCGGCTTCGAACTGGGTGCGAGCGAATTCGCAGCGAACGGTTTCGGCGAACATTCTCCGGCCGATTATCAACTTCATTCCGCACTGGTCGTCGAGCTTGCACTGTCGTTCGCTTTCGTCTTGGTGAGTCTGATGGTGACCTGCCGGCGAAAGTTGCGACCGATCGCACCGCTGGTCGCCGGTGCGTCTCTGATGATCGTGTACATGGTGTCGATTCCCGTTACCAACGGTTCGATCAATCCCGCTCGCTCTACCGGTCAGGCGTTGTTCGTCGGCGACTGGGCACTCGACCAGCTCTGGCTGTTCTGGGCCGCGCCGTTGCTGGGCGGCGTCGCTGCAGGTGCGCTGTTTTCCTTCCTCCGGTGCAAGTCCAGCCGGCGTGCGGCGTCGCTCGTTCACGGGCAGGGCGAAGTCGCGTGAGCGCCGCCTCGTCTAATTTCATGGTGCTCGCCATGAGACGCCAACGCGGTGTCGCGGTGCGGCATGTGGTCCGGCGTGTATCGCAATGTCTGCTCGTGATGTTCGCCTTTGTCGTCGCGCTGATGCAGTCGGCGGCGGCTCAGCCTGTCGCTGATTCATCGCATCCGCAAGTCGGCGGCGCCTTTCCTGCCACGTTGACCATCGGCGTTCTCGCGAATGGATGGTTGCCTTTCGACGGACTTCAGGACGGTCAGCCAACCGGCTTGAGCGCCGACTATCTCCGCGCGCTCGTTGGGCCGAACGTCGTGATCGAGTCCAAAGTGTTCCCTGACATGCCGCAGCTACTGGCCGCAGCCTGCGCCGGCAATGTCGACCTGGTCATGAGTCTCGCGCGCACACCCGAGCGGGAACGCTGCTTCAGCTTCAGCGCGCCGTACTTTCGGGCGTCGGCATCGGTGGTGGTGCGTCGCGACGGCAATGTGTACGCGAGTGCCGCCCAGCTTGCCGGCGCGCGCCTCGCGGTTGAAAAAGGGTTCGCGCTGGAGCGTTCGTTGCGCGAGCGCTTTCCACGCGCCCAACTGGCAACCTTCGCCAGTACGCACGCGGCGCTCCAGGCGGTCGCGCAAGGCGATGCCGATGCCTATCTCGGCTTTACTCCCGTCGTTCAGTATGCGCTGGCCACCGGGGAATTCCGCGGCCTGCAAGTCGCTTTCGAGGAAGGCGGCAGAATCGCTGACTTGCGCTTTGCCGTCCCGCGCAGCCGGGTGGCGCTACGCGACCAGATCGATCGTGCGCTCGCTTCCATGAGTCCGGCCGACGACACGGCGATCCGTGCGCGCTGGCTATCCAGCAGCTTCGACGCGCAAGCTGCGTCCACTGCGCGGCGCCTCGCATTGACGGTCGAGAAGCAGCGCGTCCCGCAGAAGGGGCTGGCCGGCAACACGGCGGAGTCGGGAACGTGGAGCGTTACCGCCGTGCGCCTTTTGCCCTTGCTGATTGGTATCGGTCTCGTGCTGCTGGTTACGCTACGCGCGTATCTGCTGCTGCAACGCGAGGTCAGGCTGCGCAAGCAGACCGAACGCGAACTGGCGCTACAGCTTAACTTTCAGGAAACCATGATGGAGATGGTTCCTTATCCGCTCGTCGCCAAAGATCTGGATGGACGCTACATCGCGATTAACCGTGCGTATGAAGAAGTGTGTGGTTTGCGCCGCGAAGCGGTGATCGGACGTACGGCCGTCGAGGTCCAGGCATGGGGTGAAGCCAATAGCCACGTTCTGGATGACCTCACACGCAAGATGCTGAACGGCGGCGAGCCTGCGCAGGCGGAACTCGAGTTTGAACGCAGCACAGGTGACCTGCGGCACGGCCTGTTCTGGTCACGGATATGTCATAGCAGCGACGGCAGGGCCAGTTGTGTGCTCGGAACCATGGTCGATATCACCGATATCCGGCGTGCTGAAATGCTCGCGCGCGAAACCGAGCGGCGCCTTTTCGACGTCACGCGCTCATTGCCGGCTGTCGTATTTCAATTGCGACGCACCGTGGGCGGCGCGTATTCGTTTCCGTATATCGGCGGCGACACACGACATCTGCTGGGCGCCGCCCCTGCCTCGTCGATGAACCGCGAAGAAATCGATTTCAGACGTGTCTGCGAAGAGGACCGGCCTTTCGTGCTGGCCGAACTTGAGCGATCGGCGCGTTGCGAAACGCCGGTGAATATGGAGTTCCGCTTCGAAGTCGAGTGTGAGATCAAGTGGGCGCGCGCGGAGCTGGTGCCGCGTCGCGAGAGCGATGGCAGTGTTGTCTGGAGCGGCTATTGGGTGGACGCGAGCGTCGAGCACGCGCGGTCCGAGGAACTCGCGCGAGCGCGCGACGTGGCAGAAGCCGCCTCGCGTGCAAAAGATGACTTTGTCGCGATGATGAGTCACGAAATCCGTACGCCGATGAACGGCGTGCTCGGCCTCGTCGAAGTGCTGGAGCGCACGCCGCTCAATGCGGATCAGGGGGAAATGTTGAGCATGATCCACGAGTCGGCGGGGGCATTGCTGCAGATTCTGGACGACTTGCTCGACTATTCGAAGATCGAAGCGGGGCGGCTGACTATCGAAGCCGAACCGATCGACATGCGCGAGTTGGTCGACAACGCGGTCGGTTTACTCGCGGGCCGCGCCCACGAAAAGGGCTTGAAAGTACGCGTGGATATCGCGCCCGAAGTCGCGGCTACGCTCCGTGGAGACAGCGTGCGATTGCGGCAGATTCTGTTCAACCTTCTCGGCAACGCCATCAAGTTCACGCCGAAGGGCGAGGTCGACGTCCAGGTCGCGGTCGTCGATCAGGCCGGCGACGTTCAGACGATCGAGATGACTGTCGAGGACACTGGCATCGGCATTGCGCCGGAGCTGCAGGCGCAGTTGTTCGAGCCGTTCGTGCAGGCGGAGACCTCTACTACCCGCCGCTTCGGCGGTACCGGCCTTGGTCTGACGATATGCCGCAAGTTGATCGATCTGATGAACGGAACCCTTGAATTGCATAGCGAACCTGATGTCGGTACACGCATGACGGTGCGCCTCACCATGCCAGTGGCATCGCAGCACTACTCAGTGAACGGCTTGCGCGGCAAGCGCGGCGTTGTGGCGACGGAAGACGCGCGGGTCGCACAGGCGCTGATGCATTTCGGCCAGGCCCTTGGACTAGAACTGAGTCGCGTATCGCCGCATGTGGCCGAACTATGCGATTCCGCCGGCCTGGAAGGCGTGGATATGATTTTCGTGAGTGAAGATGCGGCGCTGCCGACGAACGCCAGGCCCGGGTCGCGGATCATCTGCCTGACCGAGAAACCCAAGCCGACGGGCTATCGCATCCTCGACAACAACGTGCGCGTCAGTATCAACCCAATCTCGTGGCGCGGTCTCGGTGCCGCATGCGCGGCGGCGATGACGGGGCTGCCTTCCGTGGCGCCGCGTTCTACCGGCATGCCGCGCAAGGCCGAAGGCGCTGCCGTCCCGCCGGACCGCGAACGGGCAATTGCCAGCGGACGGCTGATCCTGGTTGCGGAAGACCATCCGGTCAATCAGGAGTTGATTCGTCATCAACTGGCCTTGCTCGGTTTTGCCTGCGACGTGGCGAACGACGGCGTCGAGGCACTGGCCGCGCTCGAGCAAACCAGCTATGGATGCCTGATCACGGACTGCCACATGCCGAACCTGTCCGGCTACGAATTGGCCCGGCGTATCCGGGAACGGGAGCAGGATGGCATGCACCATTTGCCGATCCTCGGGATTACCGCGAACACCGCGCCGGAAGACCTGAAGCTATGTCGCGACGCCGGCATGGACGACTGTCTCGTCAAGCCGACGCGGCTTGCTACGCTACGCGAGTACCTGAGCCGTTGGTTCGGCACGGACAGCGCATGGCAAGCGGCTCCGGCTGAAACGGTCAGTGCATCTCCGGTTTCGGGGCTGGATGCGCATGGTGGTGCCGAACCATTTATCCCGGTCGATCTGAGCCATATGACGCAATTGTGGGGGAGTGAATCGACCGTTAAAGCCCTGCTCGATTCATTCGTTTCATCGGTGCGCGAAGACGTGCAGGCATTGTCGCCGCTACTCGAACACATCGAGATCGAGCGTCTGCGCGAGTGGCATCATCGCGTGGCAGGGGCCGCGAGTGTGTTGCAGTACCCGCCGCTGCTCAATGCGTTGGAAGACTATCGTCGGTGTATCACCGTCAAGACGCCGGAGCGCTTGCGCAGCGACGGGTTGGCTTTGGTGCGCAAGTGCAATGCGATGCTGGATGGAATCGAGGAACAGGCTGCGTTACTTGCATGACGCTACTTCACGCCGCATCGCACCGAGGCGCGGCTGTAACGCCTCGCTTGCGCGACCGCATTGACGCGCGCTCGTGAATAAATCCACGCAGCGAATCGAGAGGACGAAAAAAAACGCGGCCGAAGCCGCGTTAAAGATTTGGAGACATCCCTCGATGAAGGAGTCACTTCTCGCAGTCGGAAGCATAATCCGGATGGCGCAAAAGATTCAGTACGAATTGCGCAATTAACTGTTTGTAAATATCGAAGAAGGCGTCGCGCAGATCGCCGCAATGTCATTTGACCCCGACGCAAACAGCTGTAACGGATTTGCACTAGTATGTGGTGGCTCTGCGCGTGACCGAAATGTCGGTGCGGCGGTGCATCAAAGTCCGGAGAAGACCATGATTGCGCTTCGAAAACTAAATCTTGCTGTGGTGTTGTGGGCGTTGGCATCGGGCGTCGCTTTTGCGGATACGGTGGCGTTGAAGGCTGACCTCGAACCGTCGAGCGAAGTGCCGCCGCGCGTGAGTCACGGGCACGGCATGTTGAACGCCACGTTCGATACGTCGACCAAGTCCCTGCAATGGACGGTCACCTATGAAGGCCTGAGTGGTCCGGCAACCGCCGCGCACTTCCACGGCCCGGCGCCGGTCGGGCAGAACGCGAAGGTCCAAGTGCCAATCGGCAAGGACGCGCTGGCGAGCCCGATCAAAGGATCGGCGGCGCTCACTGAACAGCAGGTGACGGACTTGATGGCAGGGCAGTGGTACTTCAACGTCCATACCGAGCAGAATCCGACGGGCGAGATTCGCGGGCAGGTTTTGCCGGCGAACTAGGCAAGAGAAAACGAGAAAGGCCTTGCCCGGTGGCGCGGGCGCTTTTTCAGGATTAGAAGCCGCCGTCCATTGGCGCGGCGGCGAACGCACGTACCATGTTGGGACACTATCGAAGGAGCGTGTCCCAATGAGTTGGCAAAGTGCACTCGCCTGCTGGTATCTGCGTAAGCAGTTTCGACCGCAAACTCTCAAGCCGACTATCAATGTGGAGAAGGCGCGTGCGCTGACAGCCAAGCGCGCCTGGTCGCCGCGCGTGCCGGGGGGCTGGCGTCTGCGCGAGTCGTACGGGCCGAACGATTGGCCGCTGCAGGGTGAGTGGATCGAGCGCGCCGACGGCGTGTCCACTTCCGGGAATGGCCCGACCGTGCTGTATTGCCACGGTGGTGGCTACTACTTCTGTTCGCCGCGTACGCATCGCTCGCTCGTATTCGGACTCGCCACGCGTGCGAACGCACCGATCTTTTCCCTCGACTACCATCTCGCGCCGGAGCACCGCTTTCCAGCCGCGCTCGACGATGCGGCCGCAGCCTACCGTCAGCTGATCGCGGACGGCACGCCGCCCGAGTCGATCGTAATCGCGGGGGATTCAGCGGGCGGTGGCCTTGCGCTCGCTACGGTAGTCGCCTTGCGCGACGCCGGCGATCCGTTGCCGGCAGGCTGCCTGCTGTTCTCGCCGTGGACCGATCTGGCCGCTGCCGGCGCCACCATTCGCACCAACGACGGTCTCGATCCGATGTTCAGCGGTCCCGCGATCGCGCGGGCCGCGCAGGTTTATCTCGGCGACACGCCCGCCACGCATCCCTACGCTTCGCCGGTCTATGCCGACATGAAAGGCTTGCCGCCGCTCTTCATCATGGCGGGCAGCACCGAGGTATTGCTCGATGATTCGCAACGCGTTGCGGACAAGGCGCGCGCGGCGGGCGTCGACTGCGAACTCGAAGTGTGGAAGAAGATGCCGCACGTCTGGCCCTTGTTCACGCCATTCATCCCGGAAGGCGGCCGCGCACTCGACCGCGCCGCGGCCTTCGTGCGGCGCGTGACGAGTGCAACAACGAGCGGGCGCGGCACGACCGCTCAGCCGTCCAAAGTGACGTCGATCGCCTGATAGGCGGCTTCGACCGTTTCCAGGCCGTATTGCCGCTCCAGCCGCCGCACGGTGAAGTGACCGTGCGCGACCTGCTGGAAGTGGTCGATGAATACGGTGTTGACCATCGCGCCAAGCACCGCGCCAATCGCCGGAATCGACTTGGCGGCGATTTGCTCGCTCACCTGCACCGAAAAGCGCGCGGCAATCGTGTTGAGCAGACGTAGCAAGGCCGCCGAGCCATGCGCGGTGAAGCCTTTCGTCGCGATTTCGGATGAAGCCTTCGATACCGCCTGCGCCAGCGCGCCGCGCATGATGAAGTAGCCGAAGTCGGCGTCGTCGTCGGCCTTCGAGGTGCCGCCCATGCCGAGCACCGTCAGGCATTGCAGCTGCGTGTCGATCGACGACAGATCCTCGCCTTCGCTACGCGCGATGTCGCAGATCGAGCGAAACATCAACGTGGTCGTGACCGGTAACTCGACGGGCAGCGCGAACAGACCGAATGCGCCGCCAGCCGCGCCGGTGGTCGCCACAGCGAACTTGTGCAGCAGATTGCTCGGTTTGTCGGGCACCACAAGGGGCGAGGCGCCGGCCTGCCGTCCCAACGTGCGCAGCGCGATCGAGAGGCATTTGCGCAACGCGAGTTCCGTCGCATCCGTGACCTTTTCGTTGGCAAAAGCCGGCATGCGCGCGAGCAGCTTCTCCAGCGGCGAACCGACGATGCTCGCCAGTTTCATCGCCAGCGCGGGGCTCTCCAGTTCGTGTTTCGCGCGTCGCAACGCGCTCAGATCGTCGTCCGATAAGGATTGTGCTGCGAGCGAACTCGGCTCCATGTGCCTCCCTGGCGTCATGTATTGTCCATTCTTCAGTCGATTGCCGATGCGGCGAGCCGCACCGGCGCGTTCCAGCTTAGAGCATCACCTCATGGTATGATTCCCGATCGTTTGACGAGTCAACTGTTGCTCCATCAAAAATGGCTGTCCATACCGCGGCCCACCACTCGAGTGGGCAAGTTTTACCTTTCCGTGAGTCGCTACTGGCGATGCTCGGCGTTTCCTTCGTTTCGATGCTGGTCGCACTAGACCAGACCGTGGTCGGCACCGCGCTGCCCACAATCGTCGCGGAATTGAAGGGTTTCGAGCTCTACGCGTGGGTCGGCACCTTGTATTTGCTGACCTCGGTGATCACCGTGCCGATCTTCGGCCGCCTCGGCGATTACTACGGGCGCAAGCCATTTGTGATCGCATCGATCGTCGTGTTCACTGCCGCTTCGGTGCTCTGCGGCGCTGCCAACAACATGCTGTTCCTCGTGCTCGCGCGCGGCTTGCAGGGCATCGGCGGCGGCATGCTGGTCGGCACCGCCTTCGCGTGCATTCCTGATCTGTTTCCCGACTCGGTCGTGCGACTGCGCTGGCAGGTGCTGATGAGTTCGGCATTCGGGATTGCGAACGCGGTGGGGCCGTCGCTCGGCGGTTTTCTCACGCAGTATTACGGCTGGCGCTCGGTTTTCTATGTGAATCTGCCGGTCGGTTTGCTGTCGCTATTTTTCGTCTGGCGCTTTTTGCCGCATCTGCGGCACATCGAGCACGAAGGCAAGATGCGGCTCGATTGGCCGGGTGCGTTGTTGATCGCGGTTGCGCTCGGTTCGCTGCAATTGTTCGTCGAGTTGTTGCCGAAGCATGGCGTCACCTTGGCCGCCTTCGCGCTGCTCGCATTGAGCGTCGCCTCGGCATATGGCTTGTGGCAGTGGGAAAAGCGCTGCCCGACGGCGATTCTCCCGGTGGATATGTTTCGCAATCGCAGTCTGGCCGCGCTCTTCACGCTCGCGGTGCTGGGCGGCTTCACTATGTTCTCGTTGCTGTTCTACGCACCGTTGCTGTTTCAGGGCGGCTTCGGGATGTCGCCGAAAGAGGCGGGGCTCGTCATTACGCCGCTCGTCGTATTCATCACGATCGGCAGTATCGCCAACGGCCGCATCGTCTCACGTGTACGCAATCCGAATCTGATGCTGTACGTCGGCTTTGCGCTGGTGGCGCTGTCGTGCCTCGGCGTGGTCGTTGCAACGCGTGCCATGCCGCAATGGCTGCTGATGTCGTTCATGGTGCTCGGCGGCCTCGGTCTCGGCTTTGTGATGCCGAATCTGACGATCTTCGCGCAGCAGACCGCGGGCCGCGAACACCTCGGCATCGCCACTGCGCTGCTGCAGTCGCTACGGATGATCGGCGGCATGATCGGCACGGCGTTGACCGGCACGCTGATCAGCCATATGTACGCGAGCGGCGTGCGCAGTGCGCTCGAAAACGATCACGCGTCGCAGTGGTTCGCCGATCTCGGCGACCCGCAAATCCTCATCAATCATGATGCGCAAACCACCTTGCTCGGCCAGCTGACGCATGCGGGCCACAACGGCGCGATGCTGCTCGAGAGCGCGCGCGAGTCGCTCGTTTCAGCCATTCATCTGGGTCTTGCGCTGGCGGCGATCATTGCCGTGGTGTCTGTGTGGCAAAGCCGGCGTGTGCCGCCGGTCAAGCTCCAGCGTAAGCTCGAGCCGGTGATCCACGCGGATTGATTTTCTAGCCTTACCGTTTTACTGACAGATCATGGAAGAACAGGACCGCGTCGCCGTCATGCAGCAATTCGGCCGCACTTATCGGGCGTTCATGTCGGCATTCGAGGCCCACGTGGGCCATCCGTTGCCGCGCTGGCGCATTCTGCTCGCGCTGCACGAACAGGCCGGCGAATCGTCGCAGAAGCGGCTGGTCGAGCGCTTGCGTGTCGATCCGGGCGCATTGACGCGGCAGTTGAAAACGCTGGAGGGTTTAGGCTGGATTGCTCGCAGCATGGATACGCGCGATAACCGCGTGACCAATGTGCGTTTGACCGAAGCGGGACGGTCCGCGACCGAAGCCAGCCTGCCGCGCCGCAATGCTTTTTTGCACGACACGATGGCGGCATTACCGGACGAAGCGCTGAGCGCGTTGTCGGGGGCGTTGAAGATGCTGGAAGTGCGGATTGGCGAAGTGGCGGCTGCGACTGGCGCTGCGGCTGCGTCGGCTGCCCAGGTGTCTGACACGGCGGAGGCCGACCCGGCTCGCTGAGCCAGCGAGACCTGAACCTGCCGATTGAGCGGCAAGGCTGCAACAAACGGCGCGCCACCTTGCGGTGAAACGCGCCGCTTCTATCACGATCAGAAGAACGTTTCGATCACTTCCGTGACGCGATACGACGGATCGACCACCAGCACCTGACGCCACTTGTCGAACGTCAGGC
This sequence comes from Paraburkholderia aspalathi, assembly GCF_900116445.1. GTDB lineage: Bacteria > Pseudomonadota > Gammaproteobacteria > Burkholderiales > Burkholderiaceae > Paraburkholderia > Paraburkholderia aspalathi. Next base: position 4,416 of record NZ_FPBH01000028.1, on the reverse strand, counting down.
AGGGATGCGAGATGTCGAACGCGATCATGTCGCCGACCTTCAGATCGGCGCCCGCGGGAATCCGCAGATACGCGTGCTGATCCATCAAGCCGAAAATCTCCCAACCTTCGCTCGCCGCGATATCGCGTGGCGCTTCGGTGCCCGGACGATAGTGGCGCGACGGCTCCGGCATGCCTGCGTCGAAAGCGGAATCGCGTTTGCCGAGGCCGATGATCGCGCGATCCGGTTCCGGAATCGACTGCACATACGCCCACAATTGCAGCGCCGGCAGCAAGCCTTCGCCCATTTTCTTCGCGACCGGATTGCGCGCGAAGATGTCCGTCTGCGCCTTGCGGTACACGCCGACGTCATGCGTCAGATAGCAGCCGGGCCGCAACACGACTTCGACCTTGCCGGTCTCCGAGGCCTTCACGAATTCTTCCGCGACCACGTCGTACCAGGCCGAGCCGGCGCCTGACAGAACGGCCGGCGTACGGGCAAAACGCCCTTCGTCGACGAGCGCGCGCGTCACAGCGACGGCGCTCTGCAGGAACTCGCGTACTTCGTGTTCTTCTTTCAGCACGCCTTCATACAATTCGACGCCTGCCAGCTTCAACACATCCGGATAGCGCGCGATCGCCTCGAGCACCGCGTTGCGCTGCGCTTCGTCACGGACGCCGGTGCGGCCGCACGGCACGCCGAGCTCGAGCAACACCTGCAGCGGCTTGCGTACCGATGTGAAAAACTGACCCAGTTGCTCGACGCCTTCGACCGAATCGACGAGGCAGAAGAACTCGAAATCCGGGTCGCTCAACAACTCGGCGATCATCATCATGTTGCGGCGGCCGACTAGCTGGTTGGCCATCAGGATCCGCGACACACCGCCGTGATACGCGGCGCGCACCTGATGTGCGGTGGCGAGCGTGATGCCCCATGCGCCGGTTTCGAGCTGACGGCGAAACAGTTGCGGCGCCATGGTGGTCTTGCCGTGCGGCGCGAGCTTGACGCCGTATTCCGCGACGAACGCCTGCATCCACTTCAGGTTGTGTTCCACACGATCCGCGTACAGCACTGCGGCGGGCAGGCTCACGTCTTCGTTCAGCAGGTTCCACTCGAGGCGCGCGGCATCCGTGAGTTGGATGCTGGTGCCCGGAACCATGCCCAAGCCCTTGCTATAAGGATCAATCGTTGCGCCCTGATAGTTTGTAACTTTCATGTCTCCCTGCTCCATCGTCCAGTTAAATCGAATCAAAGTTGACTTTACCATGTTACCGAAAGTACGATGGTTGGAGGAATGTTATTTAGTACCACGGTTTTCCGGAAGCGCTTTGTAAGCGTTCGCGAGACACCCCACAGCCTGCAATGAACTTAACCGCCGAACCGCTGGCCTTCGATATCGTCGCGCGCATCGCCGAATGCGCGCCGGAACTGCGTTCGGCCGAACGGAAGGTTGCCGCGCTGATTCTCGACGACCTGACCGGCGCATCGCGCGCCAGTATTGGCGCGCTCGCCCAGCAGGCGGAGGTGAGCGTCGCGACCGTGACGCGCTTTGCCAAGGCGGTGGGTTGCCGCGACGTGCGGGAGTTAAAGCTGCGGCTCGCGCAGGCGGCCGCTGTCGGTCAGCGCTTCCTGCAGGCGGGCGGACCCACCGACGCGCCCGAGCCGATTGCCACCCGCGTGTTCGACGAACTGCAGACCGCGCTGGCACATAACCACCAACTTCTTCGTCAGGCGCCTTTAGCCGAAGCCGCAGCCACGCTGCGCGCCGCGCGGATGATCTACGTGTTCGGCATGGGCGGCGGCTCGACCGCGCTTGCCGACGAAATGCGCTTCAGGCTCGTGCGCCTCGGCCGGCCGGTTGCAACCTATCAGGACGGCCTGTTGCAGCGCATGGTGGCGAGCACCGTGTCGCGCGAATGCGTGGTGATTGCGTTGTCCACCACCGGGCGCGTGCCCGAGATGGTCGAGAGCTGCAAGATCGCGCGCAGCTACGGGGCGACCGTGATCGCTCTGACCGCGCCCGCTTCGCCGTTAGCCAAACTGGCCGATTGGGTGATCCCGATCGTCGCCTTCGAAACCGACTTCATTTACAAGCCGTCGTCGTCGCGTTACGCGATGATGATGGCGCTCGATGTGCTCGTCACTGAACTTGCCGTGAGTCAGGGTGACGAGAGCCGCGAATTGCTGCGCCGCATGAAGCACGCGCTCGACGCGCACCGTGGCGGCGGCGACCGACAACCGTTAGGAGACTGATCCATGCATTCGCATCCCGAAGCCGCCGATACGCTGATCGTCGGCGCGCAACTGTACGACGGCACGGGCGCGCCGCCGGTGGAACGCGACGTAGCGATCCGCGACGGCCGCATCGCCGCGATCGGCAATCTGTCGAACTGGCTCGCTGAAGAGGTGATCGAGGCGAACGGCCGCGCGCTGGCGCCAGGCTTCATCGACGTTCATACGCATGACGACACGCACGTGATCCGTTCGCCGCAAATGCTGCCGAAGATCACGCAGGGCGTGACGACGGTGATCGTCGGCAATTGCGGGATCAGCGCGTCGCCGGTGTCGCTGAAGGGCGATCCGCCTGATCCGATGAATCTGCTTGGCGAGCGCGATGCGTTCCAGTACCCGACTTTCGCTGCGTACGTCGAAGCGGTGAACGCCGCGCGCCCGGCAGTGAATGTCGGCGCGCTGATTGGGCACACGGCGTTGCGCAGCAATCAGATGGACCGGCTCGATCGCGCGGCGACCGCGGCGGAAATTGACGGCATGCGCGCGCAACTCGAAGAGGCGTTGTCGAACGGGGCGTTGGGTTTGAGTTCAGGGCTCGCCTACGGCTCCGCCTTCTCCGCGCCGACCGAAGAAGTGATGGCGCTCGCCGAGCCGCTCGCCGCCGCAGGCGCGCTTTACACCACGCACATGCGCACCGAGTTCGACGCGATTCTCGACGCGATGGACGAAGCGTACCGGGTGGGCCGTCACGCGCATGTGCCGGTGGTGATTTCCCATCTGAAGTGCGCGGGGCCGTCGAACTGGGGGCGTAGCGTTGAGGTGCTGAAGTCGCTGGAGGGCGCGCGTCGGTTGCAGCCGATCGGTTGCGATTGCTATCCGTACAACCGCAGTTCGTCGACGCTTGACGTGAAGCAGGTGACCGGCGACATCGACATCACGATCACTTGGTCCGAGCCGCATCCCGAGATGGCGGGCAAAGTGATCAGGGAGATTGCTGCTGAGTGGGGCGTCACGCAGCAGGAGGCCGGCAAGCGCTTGCAGCCGGCGGGCGCCGTGTATCACAACATGTCCGAGGACGACGTGCGGCGCATTCTGTCGCATCCCGCGACGATGGTTGGCTCGGATGGATTGCCGAACGATCCGTTGCCGCATCCGCGGCTGTGGGGCGCGTTTCCCCGCGTGCTTGGGCACTACGTACGTGACGCCGGTTTGCTGCCGCTTGAAGAGGCGGTGCGCAAGATGACCAGCTTGTCGGCGCGCCGGTTTGGCTTGGCGCAGCGTGGCGAGGTGCACATCGGTTATCACGCGGATCTGGTGTTGTTCGACCCGGCCAAAGTGCGCGACGCGGCGACGTTCGAGAAGCCGCAACAGGCGGCCGATGGAATCGACGCGGTGTGGGTGAATGGCGTGTTGGCTTACCGCGATGGCGCGGTGACTGGCGAACGGGCAGGGCACTTTGTGGCGCGTGGTGCGGCGTCGAAGGGCGATGCGCACGGCGCGTTTTGATTTTTTTCTGATTGATGTGGCTGATGTGGCACGGGGTTGTGGCGTTGCTCGCGCTGCGTGCCGGACTTTTTAAGGAGTTGGATGATGAAGCGATATGGCGTTGAAGGTGGCAAGGGTACGGGTGGTCAACATATGCCCTTTGCTCGGGCGGTCGAAGCGGATGGCTGGTTGTTCGTTTCCGGGCAGACGCCGATGGAAAATGGCGAGGTGATCAATGGTGGGATTGTTGAGCAATCGCACAAGGCGATTCAGAATGTTTTCGCTATTTTGAAGGAAGCCGGGTATGGGGCGGAGCATGTTGTCCGCTGTGGTGTGTGGCTGGATGATCCGCGGGATTTTGCTTCGTTCAATAAGGTGTTTCGGGAGTATTTTGGGGAGAATCCGCCTGCGCGGGCGTGTGTGGTTTCTTCGATGGTGATTGATTGTCGGGTTGAGGTTGACTGCGTCGCTTATAAGAAGCCTTCGGCTTAAGGTTTTTTGGTCGTCGTAGGCGCTGATTGGGCTTTTTGCCTGCGCGGCGCTTGTTTGTCAGTGTTCCTGGGGCTGGTGCCTTTCCTTGAATTGTTAGTGGTCTATTAGCGTTGCCCCTGTGCGGGGCGGCACTTGTAGTGGTCCAATGACTATGGACACCTCTAAAGGGGATAATTCTCCAAACGAGGTGAGAAATGAGCAGACGGAACATACCCGAAGAATTCAAGG
>NZ_FPBH01000062.1 GCF_900116445.1 Paraburkholderia aspalathi | reverse complement strand
TAACCTCGAATTTAATCTGTCGCTCGCTTAAGGATGCCTAATCGTCACGCGCCCGGCATCAGCAATTACACCTATCTTGCCGGTCGGTATCAGGGGTCGATCTGGTTTGATCAGACGAGACCGTCGTGCCCGTATTTGCTCATTTCTTCGCCGCAACGCCGGAGCCAATTCCATGTTCATCGTTAACTCTTCCGGTCTGAAATATTTTTTTTTGATTCAGCTGTCGATTTCGTATCCGCTGATACAGCCGACTGCGGAACCGGGAAATACAGTGGCATTACACGAATCAGACGATGCATTTAATCGTGCAGTGCATCACGGTTCTAACCTCAAGATAAGGAGACTTTAATGAACGACACAGCCGTCAGTCCGTCCAGCCTCGACACTCTGGACATCCGATCCTCCAGTCCCATTTCTGGCACCCACGCCGCCTTAGGCGACGAGGTAACAGTGCACCTGCATCCGCAGGGCATTCCGTTGTTCATCACGCCAGTATCCAAGCGCCTCAAGACGGATCTTGCGGCCTTTCGGACATGGCTGGTCGACCACGAGGAGGCCATCGATAAACTGCTGTTTCGTTTCGGCGCCGTGCGCCTTCGTGGATTTCCCGTCAACGGTCCGGAGCAGTTCGGCGATGTGATGTCGCACTATCCCGTCGCCACTATGGGATACAAGGGCGGTGGGGGACCACGCGCAGCGATTGCAGGCAGAGTGATGGAATCGACGCGGACAGAAAAAGACCGCTTTATTCCACTACATCACGAGATGTGCTATCAACGTCAATGGCCGCTGAAGCTTGCGTTCTATTCCAACGTGGTAGCAAGTTCTGGCGGAGCTACTACGATTGGAGATATTCGCCGCTTCGAGGCGCAGATTCCGCAGCGGATCCTCGACGAGGTGCGCAAACGCGGTGTACTTTATCGTCGCAATTTCCGCGACGGAGGTGTATCGACGGAAGGCTGGAGTGGTCAGCTGCTTAATATACACCGCCCCTGGCAGGAAGCTTTCTTCACCGAAGACAAGGCCGAGGTCGAAGCCGCATGCGAAGCAGGAGGACTGCAATGGCAATGGCTGGACGATGGCAGCCTGCAAACCGAAATTCGCAAATCCGGTTTCGTCACTCATCCGGTGCATGGCACAAGCCACTGGTTCAACCAGATCAGCAACCTGACCGCGTTGCCCACGAGTGCTCGGCAATGGTACACGTTGACACCCGAGGACCAGCGCAACGGGGGACGTTACCCCAACGAAGTTCTGTTTGGCGATGGCGGCACGATTCCTGCCGAGGATGTCAAGCTCCTGCGCAAGATCGAAGACGAAATTCGGGTTGACGAGCCTTGGGAGGCAGGCGAGATCATGATGCTGGACAACATTCTGTGCACCCACGGTCGCACGCCGTTTGAAGGTAAGCGCGATACGTTGATTCAATTTCTAGGATCCGGGAGCAACGAGTAAGATTCATGAAATCTGCGAAGCGGGGCGCTGGATTGTTCCGTACGGACGATCTGGCCCCCGCTGCAGGCGGCTCGAGGCGTTCTGCTGAGCTACGGCGTATAGATTATGTCACTCGAGAGAATGTGAATCCTGTTGCGATTAGCGATCGTTAGGCTCTGCCTCAGAGCCTACATTTCAGCCGTATCCGATAATGACCTGATATCTAGAAAAACGTGAAAGGCTGTAATCGCAATTTCACGAGATCGGAAATGACGAAGATGAGCCTCTGATAGGGCGCCGGAGCGCGACGACTGGAGATTCAACAGAAGTTTGATCGAGCCCAATGTGATTGACTGGCTTGGCTTTTTTGAGTGAGATCGGATTTCCGTGTTTCTCAACCCAGGAATATCGACAATGACATCTACAACGGAAGGCGCCGAGTCTCGGGCGCAAGAGGAAGTTGGTTTTATCGGGCTCGGCGGGATGGGTCAGCCCATGGCTTTGAATTTGGCTAAGGCTGGCACAAAGCTCGTCGTCTGGAATCGGTCAACCGAGCGTACCGAGCCGCTGCGTGCCATCGGCGCTCGAGTGACGGAGTCTGCTGACGAAGTATTCAGGCAGACGAAAACTGTGATTCTTATGCTGTCGGATAGCTCGGTGATCGATGCAGTGTTGGGATCTGGCACGCCAGCCTTCGCATCGCGTGTCGCAGGGCACACCATCATAAGCATGAGTTCAGTTGCTCCGGATTATTCAAGGGGACTTGCTGCGAGCATCCATGCGGCCGGGGGGCGTTATGTTGAAGCCCCGGTGTCCGGTTCGCGAAAACCGGCTGAGGCGGGCCATTTGGTGTCGTTGCTAGGCGGCGATCCTGAAATCGTCGCGAAAATTCGCCCGATGCTCGCGCCGATGTGCCGAGCGTCAGTGATTTGTGGCCCGATCGGCAACGCGCTGCTCATGAAACTGGCGGTCAATCTATATGCAAACACGATGCTCGTCGGTCTGTCCGAAGCGATGCACTTCGCGGATCGAAACGGCCTGGATCTCAATACTTTTAAGGCCGCAATCGATTCAGGGCCGATGGCCTGCGACGTAACAAGTGTGAAGATTCCAAAACTCGTCGAGCGAGACTTCGCCGTGCAGGCGGCTACAGCGGATGCCTTTTCCAGTTGTCAGTTGATAGCTGATGCGGCACGCGCCGCTGGCATCGCCTCGCCTTTGCTCGATCTGAGTCGAAAACTTTACGCGGAAAGCGTGGAACTGGGTAATGGCCGGCTCGACATGATGTCCGTAATTCGATCCATCGAAGCACGCACAGCAAACCTTGGACGATGTTGCGAGGAAGCGAGTTGCCCCGCGTGCAACGTGGTCCATTGAAGGACGGCACTCTCAACTCGTCGTTCTCGATCGTCCTTCCGACCCTTAGCGCATCTTGCGCGAATGCGAATTTGTCCGGCCACTGACGCAACGGCAGCATCGAGAACAGGCCGTCGTCGCCCGTGTCATCACGCAGTCGTGGCGGCCAACTGACGACGAGCCCCATGATGCGTTTCTCAAACACTGTCCATCCGGCAATTAGCGTCGTCGCCGACATGGGCGCTATCGGGCATCCGAATCAGGTGCTGTCCGGTTTGCTCAGATGATGTTTTCATGGTCGCGCGCTGTCAATTTCTCTGGTGCAACGATGAGCTGGTCTCATGCCTATCATTGAAATGCCGTTGAGCGGGGACACTTTTTTGATCTGGTAGTCAGTTTCGTATCCGTTGATACAGCGGACGGCCGAACTGGCAAATACAGTGATGTTACACAAACCACGCGGAACACTGAACTCCATGAAAGCGATACAGATTACCAAACTGGACGGCCCGACTTCGATTGAACTTGTGAACGTTGAGCCTCCAAAGCCGGCGCCCGATCAGGTTCTAATCAGTGTTCGCGCCGCCGGCGTGGGATTCCCGGATGTGCTGCAGTCGCGTGGGCTTTACCACGTAAAGCCCGCCCTACCTTATACGCCGGGATCGGAGGTCGCGGGCGTCGTCGTTGCAGCCCCTGCAGATTCCGGGTTTGCCGTCGGGGATCGCGTCGCAGCAATCACGTCGTTTCAGGGTCCAGATCACGCGGCACTGCCGATGCTTGGTGGCTTCTCGGAGCAAGCGGTCGCAGCGGTAGACATGACATTTGCGCTTCCGGATGGTGTCTCGTTCGAGAAGGGCGCCTCCCTTCCGCTCAACTACCTTACCGCCTACTTCGCCCTCATCGAGCGTGGTCACTTCGTGCAAGGTGAATCGGTGCTCGTCCACGGTGCGGCGGGTGGGGTGGGAACGGCGGCGATTCAGATTGCAAAGGCCTTCGGCGCTAGCCGGGTCATCGCCGTAACATCCACGCCTGAGAAGGGTGCCATTGCTGTTGCTGCGGGCGCTGACGAGTTCATCCCGGTCGAGGGATTCGCCAAGGCAGTAAAGACCTTCGGCGGCGTGGACATTGTCGTTGACCCGGTCGGCGGTGAGCGTTTTACCGACTCCCTGAGGTCGCTTAAGGCAAACGGACGAATCCTCATTCTCGGTTTCACAGAGGGTACGATACCCTCTGTCCAAGTCAACCGTCTGATGCTGAACAATACATCCGCGATCGGTGTTGGCTGGGACGCTTACAAGCACCTTGGGCGTATGCCATCCCAATGGGCGGCGATCAAGCCACATGTCCAAAGCGGGGCACTTAGTCCGGTCATCGGAACGAGCTACGCACTCGAAGACGCGTCGCGGGCTCTGCTCGCAATCGACCAGAGACTCGCAACCGGTAAGATCGTACTCGTTCCGTAATTCTGTCGTAGCCCTGCATGTTGGTCCCACAGGGGCTGCGCGCGCAGATCAGATTGTGCGGGCAAACGTCGCCCGCCTTGGAGAAAAGGGAGCTGCTCATGACGCAACACGTACTTATCAATAACTCGGACGGAGTTCTCTCCATCAAGTGGAACAGGCCAGATCGCCTCAATGCATTCGACGCTTCGATGCTTGAGGATGCCGCACAGGCTATCAATGATGTACCCAACGATGTGCGCGCAATCGTGATCAGTGGCGAGGGTCGTGCCTTCAGCGCCGGAGGCGATTTCAAGAGCGGCATCACTATTGAAACCGTGGACAGCGGCCATCGTCTTGTGCGTGCGATTGTGCGCTCGCGTGTGCCCGTCATAAGCGGGGTCAATGGTCCTGCAGTTGGAATGGCGTGCTCCATTGCGGTCGCCGCTGACATTGCGCTCGCCAGGCGATCCGCTTATTTTCTACTGGCGTTTGTGAACATTGGAATGATGCCAGACGGCGGCGCAACGGAGTTAATTGGCGCTTCAATTGGCCGCGCACGTGCTAACAGTATGGCCATGCTTGGAAATCGGCTGTCTGCTGATGACGCAATGGAAGCGGGACTGATCTATCGATCGGTAGCCGACGAGGCTTACGATGCTGAGTTGGCGGCTCTGGTGCAAAAGGTCAAAAATGGACCCACCAAAGCGTTTACTGCGATGAAAGGCGCCATTTCGGCCACGACGCTGACCCATCTGGACGAGGCCCTTGACCGTGAGCGCGCAGGGCAAGTACCACTCTTCGAAACGGAAGATGCAAAAGAAGGCGCACTAGCTTTCCGCGAGAAACGCGAACCCGTGTTTCGCGGTCGATAGTCAATGCTGTAGTGTAGTGCCGACGTCGTCGGCAACCTCCTCGCATCGCGCCGGATGCCGGCTTGCTACCCGTAGCAGCTTACACAATTCGTTTCGCAAACGAATCGCATCGTACTGGCAATGTGCCGCGGACGTTGCGTTACCAGCGCCGAGACCACGAAATGTTCGAGTTCGCGTCACGATGCGAGCTGATCGATCATCTAAAGTCTGCTAGCAAGCCGGCGCTCGACTGCCTCGCGTCGGTGGTCTTGAATGAGAATCTGCGCGGGTATGTGGAAACAGAAACCTGCTACCGCTCGACGACGGGCTATGAGTTTGTGAAAAGCGATGACGTCAGCGATCGTCCCACATTTAACGAACTGAACGGCACGTGCCGCAGGATCTACGGCATCAAACATCCGACGCGGAGCGCCGTCTCTGGTTACGCGTAGGGGCGGCAGGCAGCTCATTATCGGCGGCAGGCTGGCATGCCTCGGCAAAACAACAGGCTGGCTCTTGCATGAACTGAACCTCCGAATTGCTAGACAATTTCGGGACATCAAAAGGAACCGGCATGACAGCGCAGTATCAAGTCCAGGACGGTGTGGCCGTCATTTCACTTGACAATCCTCCCGTCAATGGTCTCGGTCACTCCACAAGAGTGGGCATCGTAGACGGCATAGTGCGCGCACTGGACGACCCGGGCATCAAGGCGATTGTTCTCACGGGCGCGGGCAAGGCGTTCTCAGGTGGTGCCGATATTCGTGAGTTCGGCACTTCTAAGGCGCTGCAGGAGCCGAGCCTGCAAACGATAATTGATACGATCGAGGCGTCTGCCAAACCCGTTGTGGCCGCAGTTCATTCGGTCGCGATGGGTGGGGGCTTGGAACTGGCACTCGGCTGTCACTATCGCGTCACCGTCAAGGGCACGCGGATTGCCTTGCCAGAGGTGGATTTAGGCCTACTGCCGGGGGCCGGCGGTACACAACGCCTGCCGCGCGTGGTCGGCTTGGAGACTGCGGTAAACATGATTGTTTCGGGCAAGACGATGGCCGCCGAGGAGTTTGCCGGCACAAAGCTGTTCGATCACTTTGCGGCCGACGATTTGTTATGGGATGCCTTGAAATTTGCGCGGGACGCGGCGACAGTCGTGGGCCCACATCCCCGCGTACGCGACTTAAAGGTGCACCACGAAAACGCAGAAGCGTATCTGGGCTTCGTTCGCAATACGGTCGCGGCAACCGCAGGGGGTTCCCCGGCTCCGGTCAAATGCGTGGACGCCATCGCGGCGTCACTCAAGCCGTTCGATCAGGGCATCAAGGAGGAACGCGATGCGTTCCTTTACCTGCTGACCAGCCCCGAATCGCGGGCACTACGACATGCGTTCCTCGCCGAGCGCGCAGCGAGCAAGATTCCCGATGTGCCGTCGGACACGCCGGTGCGCGACATCAAACAGGTGGCCGTGGTTGGCGCCGGCACGATGGGCGGCGGCATCGCAATGAACTTCATCAACGCGAGCATTCCGGTCACGCTGCTGGAAACGAAGCAGGAAGCGCTCGACCGCGGCCTCGCCACGATCCGCAAGAACTACGAAGCCACCATCAAAAAAGGCAAGCTCGAGCCCGAAGCGCTGGAACAGCGCATGGCCTTAATCACGCCGACGCTCTCCTATGACGACCTGAAAAACGCCGACCTGATCGTCGAAGCAGTGTTCGAAGAGCTCGGCGTCAAGGAGCAGGTGTTCAAGCGTCTTGATGAAGTGGCGAAGCCCGGCGCGATCCTGGCCTCGAACACCTCGACGCTGGATGTGGACAAGATCGCCGCTTTCACCAAGCGGCCGCAGGACGTGGTCGGCATGCACTTCTTCAGCCCGGCCAACGTGATGAAGTTGCTCGAAGTGGTGCGCGGCAAGGACACGGCGAAAGACGTGCTCGCCACCGTCATGAAGCTTGCCAAAAAGATCAAGAAGACCGCTGTGGTCTCGGGCGTATGTGACGGTTTTATCGGCAATCGAATGATTGAGCAGTACAGTCGTCAAGCGGGCTTCCTCCTTGACGAGGGGGCGCTTCCCGAACAGATCGATAAGGCCATCGAGAAGTTCGGCTTCGCGATGGGACCTTTCCGGATGAGTGATATGGCTGGTAACGACATCAGTTGGGCGATTAGAAAACGCCGCGCCATCGAGCAGCCGTCGTTTACGTATTCGAAGACGGCCGACCTGTTATGCGAAGCGGGGCGTTTCGGCCAGAAGGTTGGCGCGGGCTGGTACGACTACAGGGCGGGTGACCGCAAGGCTTACCCGAGCCAACAGGTCAACGACATGATCATCCGGCATTCAGAACACTTCAGTGTCACGCGGCGCAAGATTTCCGACGAGGAGATCGTCGAGCGGTTGATGTACGCGCTCGTCAATGAAGGTGCACTGATCATCGAGGAAGGGATTGCGTCGAAGGCGTCGGACATCGACACGGTCTATCTGAGTGGGTACGGCTTTCCGCGGTGGCGTGGGGGCCCGATGCAGTATGCGGACGAGGTTGGTCTGTACAACGTTGCGCAGGCGATTCGTCGCTACGCGAAAGGCTATCAAGGCAAGGCGTGGCGGATCGCGCCACGCCTGCAGAAGCTCGCAGACGCAGGCGCGGGCTTTAACGACTAGGTCAATTTGTCGTCACTTCCAGCCAGCGCAACGGATGAAATGCATTCGCGACCAGGAACGGTCCGACGTCGAAGCATATTGAGGAACAAGACATGAATGAAGCAGTGATCGTATCCACCGCGCGCACCGGTCTCGCGAAGAGCTGGAAAGGAGCCTTCAACATGACTCACGGTGCGACGCTTGGTGCTCACGCGATACAGCATGCGATCGCGCGCGCGGGTTTAGAGGGCGGCGAAGTGGAAGACGTGTTAATGGGCTGCGCGAATCCTGAAGGCGCTACCGGGACCAATATCGCGCGACAGGCTGCCTTGCGCGCCGGCTGCCCAGTGACGGTCCCAGGCGCCACTGTGAACCGCTTCTGTTCGTCGGGCCTGCAGACGATCGCAATGGCCGCGCAGCGTGTGATTGCCGATGAGGGCGATATTTTCGTTGCGGGCGGGCTCGAGAGCATTTCGTGGACGCAACGGCAGTTGAACACGCAATTCGCGAGTGACCCGTGGCTTATGCAGCACAAGCCGGAAATTTACTGGAGCATGCTGCAGACCGCCGAGAACGTGTCAACTCGTTACGGGATTTCCCGTGAGCGTCAGGACGAATACGGCGTACGCAGTCAGCAATGCGCGGCGGCTGCACAGGTCGCAGGCCTGTTCGATGACGAGATCGTACCGATGACGGTGATCGCTGGTGTGACCGACAAAGCCACTGGTCAGATGGTGACGAAGGAAGTGACGATCGTGGCTGATGAAGGCATTCGAGGGGATACGAATCTCGAAGGAGTGTCGAAAATTCGTTCAGCGACTCCTGGCGGTGTAATCTCAGCGGGTAATGCATCTCAGTTTTCTGACGGCGCGTCGGCGACCGTGGTGATGAACGCGCGCGTGGCTGCTGCGAAAGGTCTCCAGCCATTGGGCGTGTTCCGCGGATTCGCAGTGGCTGGATGCGAGCCGGATGAGATGGGCATCGGTCCAGTGTTCGCGGTTCCCAAGCTGCTGAAGAGGACTGGCCTGAGGATCGAGGACATTGGCCTGTGGGAACTGAACGAGGCATTTGCCGTGCAGGTGCTCTACTGCGTCGATCAGCTGGGCATTCCGATGGAACGCCTGAACGTGAACGGCGGCGCAATTGCGGTTGGTCACCCGTACGGGGTATCGGGCGCGCGGCTCGTTGGCCACGCACTGATCGAAGGCAGGCGTCGCGGCGTGCGGTACGTGATCGTCACGATGTGCATCGGCGGTGGTCAAGGCGCGGCTGGCCTTTTCGAAGTGCTTTGAACGGAGCGCTGTCATGTCATTGATTCTCTCCCGCCGCGATTTAAACTTTCTGCTCTACGAGTGGCTCCGGGTCGAAGAACTGACGACTATTCCCCGCTATGCTGACCATACGCGTGAAACCTTCGATGCAGCACTCGACACCTGTGAGAAGATCGCCACCGACCTATTCGCTTCGCACAACAAGAAGAACGACCAACAAGAACCGCATTTCGACGGCGAAACTGTTCATATCGTCCCCGAAGTGAAGATTGCGCTCGACGCTTTCAACGCGGCTGGTTTGATGGCTGCGGGGCAGGACTATGAACTCGGCGGTGCGCAACTACCGCTGGTCGTGGAGAAGGCCGGTTTCGCATATTTCCTGAGTGCGAACGCCGCCACTGCTGGGTATCCATTTCTGACCATTGGTAACGCAAATCTGCTGTGCGCGTACGGTACGCCTGCGCAGATCGAAGCGTTCGTGCGACCTGAGATGGAGGGTCGCTTCTTCGGCACGATGTGTCTATCGGAGCCGCAGGCGGGTTCGTCACTTTCGGACATTACCACCCGAGCCGAATACGAGGGCGAGTCCCCGTTTGGTCAGCAGTACCGCCTGCGCGGCAACAAGATGTGGATCTCCGGTGGAGAGCATGAGCTCTCGGAAAATATCGTGCATCTGGTGCTTGCCAAAATTCCGGGTCCAGGCGGAAAATTGATTCCTGGCGTTAGCGGTATCTCACTCTTTGTTGTACCAAAGTACCTAGTCCGCGATGATGGCTCGCTCGGGGAGCACAACGACGTAGTGCTCGCAGGTCTCAATCACAAAATGGGACATCGGGGTACAACGAACTGCCTGCTCAATTTTGGCGAAGGCGTTAAATATCGGCCAGGAGGCAAAGCTGGAGCAATTGCGTATCTAGTGGGCGAACCCGGGCGAGGCCTCGCATGCATGTTCCATATGATGAACGAAGCGCGCATCGGGGTAGGACTAGGCGCCGCAGTTCTAGGCTATACCGGCTACCTGCACGCGATCGATTATGCACGCAACCGGCCGCAGGGGCGTGCCATTGGTAAAGGCCGAACGGACCCCTCTAGCCCGCAAGTTAAGCTGATGGAACATGCCGATATACGTCGGATGCTGCTTGCGCAAAAAAGCTATGCGGAAGGCGCGCTGGCGTTGATCCTGTACTGTGCGAAGCTAGTTGACGAGGAGCGCGCCGCACAGGCTGCTGGCGACGCTGCCGCGCGCGAGCGTGTCACTTTATTGCTCGATATCCTGACGCCGATCGCCAAGAGTTGGCCATCGCAATGGTGCCTCGAAGCGAACAACCTCGCAATTCAGGTGCACGGCGGTTACGGCTACACGCGTGAGTACAACGTCGAACAATTCTATCGCGATAACCGTCTGAATTCGATCCACGAAGGCACGCATGGGATCCAGGCATTAGACCTGCTGGGCCGCAAGGTGATGATGAAAGACGGCGAGGCATTGGAGATCGTCGGCGAGACGGTGCGGGCTGGCGTCCTTAGGGCGCTTGCTACGAAGGATGCTGCACTCCACGAATATGCGAACGCACTGAGCACTGCTATGGCGGGACTTACGCTCGTTACACGGCGACTGTCGGCGGCTGGAGATTCAACTCTGACTCTTGCCAATGCATCGATATATCTTGAAGCATTCGGCCACATCGTAGTGGCATGGATCTGGCTGGAACAGTCCATCGTCGCACATTCCGCGCTGTCGATGAATGGAAATAAGGAAGACGACTCGTTCTATCGAGGTAAGTTGGCTGCCGCCGCGTATTTCTTCAGATGGGAGTTGCCGCGCGTAACAACGCAACTCAATCTGCTAGAGACACTTGACCGGACCGCTCTCGACATGCAAGACATCTGGTTTTGATGCAGTTGATTGCTCGCTGTTCGACGGGAACGATATGGAAAACTACGGCAATGTGAAGGGCATCTTGATGACACCAAGGCGCAGGGGAATCCGAGTAATTCTCAAAATCGTTCGATCGATTGAGGAAAAACACCCATCGGACAATCTGTCACTCTGGTCAAGATGTACCATCTTCGTAGGGATTCGTCGCACCGAGTTGAAAATTTTCCGGCGAATTTATTCCTCCTGCGTCTCCTTTGCATCCATTATTGCGCTTGATTGTGTCGACGTTTCATGCGAGATGGTGCGAGATAATTAATTTACCCAATAATCGACGCAGCGTGTCGACGGGTGCGCTCAAGCCTGAAGGCGAGGCAACGCCGTCCGCGGATTGCCTCCGTTGCGCGTTGTGCAGGCTGATGCTTTATTCCGCACAACGTGCGAAGTCACCGGGCTGTAGTTGTGCTTCATTTAGCGTGACGAAACATCTTGTTATAACTGGAATGAAGCGGTTTGCTGAACACGCGTCGAACCATGAGCTCGAAGAATGACAGTGACAATGTGTCGTGAACTTCATCGAATGCCTACGCATCGTATTTCCCACAAAACTCGGTGATACGCTCGAACAGTTCCGGCTGTTCGAGCAATCGATCTCGCGTGTTCGGGTCCAGACCCATGTTGCGGAGAAAGTAGTAGCCGCGGAAAATAGCGTGATGTTGCATCATCCAGACATTTCCTTGGCTGACGAATGGCTTGAGCATGGCCGCAGCGATATCAGGGTGATTGCGGCTGCTGAGGGTGTCGCCGATGTGGTGCAGCAGGGACAGGTCACGTACTCTTCGTCGCGTCAGTGTGGCTGTCTGCAGGCAATGCATCACCGGTCGCGTATGCTTTATTCACTGCTCCCGGTCCCTAGAAGTTGAATCAGCGTATCGCGCTGACCCTCATAGGGTGTGCGGCCATGGGTGCAGAGAACGTTGTCCAGCATCATGATTTCGCCGGCCAGATAGGGCTCGTCAATCAGAACTTCATCTTCAATCCGGCGCAGGAGCTCCACATCCTCGACGGGAATCTTGCCTCCATCGCCGAACATGGGTTCGTTGGGGTAACGCTTACCTTGTCGAAGATCTTCGGCCGTTAGCGTGTTATGCCAAAGCCTGTCGCCCTGGGGCAATGCCGTCTGGTTGCTGATCTGATTAAACCAGTGACGCGTGCCAAGCACCGGATGAGTGACGAAACCAGATTTGTGGGCTTCGGTTTGCAGGCTGCCGTCCTCCAGCCATTGCCATTCCATCCCTCCGGCTTCGCATGCGGCTTCGACCTCGGCTTTATCTTCGGTGAAGAATGCCTCCTGCCATGGGCGATGCATGTTAAGAAACTGGCTGGTCCAGCCCTCCGTCGATACACGTCCGTCGCGAAAATTGCGGCGATAGAGGACGCCTCGCTTGCGCACTTCGTCGAGGATCCGCTGCGGGATCTTTGCTTCGTAGCGGCGGATATCAGCGATCGTGGTGGCTCCTCCGCCATCACTCGGCACTATGTTCGAGTAGAACGCGAGCTTCAGCGGCCATTGACGCTGATACGACATCTCTTGGTGTAGCTGGATGAAACGGTCTTTGTCTGTGCGCGTAGCCTCCATCACCCTGCCAGCGACCGCTGCGCGTGGGCCTCCGCCGCCCTTGTACCCCATGGTTGCGGCAGGATAGTGCGACATCAGTTCGCGGAATTGCTCTGACCCCTTGACGGGAAATCCGCGGAATCTCACGGCGCCGAACTCGAGCAGAAGTTTCTCGATGGCGTCCTCATGGGCGACCAGCCATTTATGAAAGACAGCAAACTCCGACTTGAGATGTTTGGATACGGGCAAGATGAACAGCGGCATGCCCTGCGGATGCAAATGCACTGCTACCTCATCGTTCAAGCCGGCGTGGCTGCCAGGAATGGGACTAGAGGAACGGATGTCCAGTGTTTCGGAACCGGACGGATTGACGGCTGCGTGACTCATTTAAGTCTCCTTAGCGTAAAATTGGAACCACGACGCACTGCACGATTGAATGTTGCGCGCGACTCGTGTGATGCCACTGTATTTGCCGATTCTGCGGCCCTATGTATCAACTGATACGAAAATGAAGGTTGAAATAAAAAAAACGATTCAATGACATTGGGCGATGAATATGTGACTGATCCTTGATGCGCCAACGAGATAGGTGTAATTGCTGATGCCAGCTGTCTGACGATTCGGCATCCTTAAGCGAGCGACGGAATTTATTCTGGGTTAATCCGCCTCCCCTCCAGTCGTACCGACAGGTGGCCAGAAATGCTGTGGATATCGGATGACGAGCCTCAATGGAGATCCTGTCGATCATGCGTTCCGAGCTCGGGCGAAAAACCACTGGAACGCCTTCGATACTGAGAGAGGAGTTCCCATGACAGAGAGCGAAGGAGGCGCCGAATGAGGAATGCTCAGAACAGGGAGTTGTCGGGCGAATTCACGGCTATTCGGGTTTCCGCAGCTTTGACGGGATTTCAGCCGAACGAAAGAAGAGGTGCGCAAGCACGGCCGTCACCGCGTGATTCCTCAAGTTCCCCGTTTTTGCTTCCGGAGGTAAGGGAGCTCCCACGCAATATTGCCAGCCTAGGTATGGAACGAACTTTCGCGCGGGGTGCGTATCTATACCGTGAGGGCGCGTCTGCAACATCTTTTTACTACGCGTTGGCCGGTCGAGTCCGAGTGTTCATGACTGGAATAGACGGATCAGATCGGGACGTCGCATTCGCGGGACCTTACACAACGATTGGCGAGTACGGAATTTTTGATGACGAGCCGCGTTACACATCTGCGGTTGCGGTTGAAGATTCTAGGGTCCTCGTGATTAGTCATGCCGCGATAATGTCGGCCGGCCGGGCCGATCCTGAAATTTTCGTTGAACTAGCCCGTCGGCTGGCGCAGAAGGGCCGCATTGGGTGCATGCACATCATGTATGGGGGTTTTCCGGCGCGCGTGCGTTTGGCAACGCTGTTCGTCCAGTTGCTGAATGCATATGGAACGCTGGAGACCAACAATACCGCGCGTCTGTTAAAAAGTCATCGCGTTGAAGACTTTGCTCACCTTGTGGGCGTGACCCGTGTGACGATGAGTCGGGAGCTTGCGCGATTCGTGGAGGAAGGGATCCTCTTGAAAATTGGTCGGGAAATTATTATCTCGGACGTCGCAGCACTGTACGCTGTCGCAGACACTTCCGGACTGGTACAACAGTACGAAAACGACTGATCACAATTCCGTCGGGTCTTCAGTCCGCATTCTGTCGAATAATATTCACCGCGATGATTTCACGCCACAAGGCTTGTCGGTGGCCTCGATGATCTGGGCATGGCCAATGAAGATGACGATTCGATTTCGTTGGTTTCTGTCGACCTACTTAACTGAACGTGCAGTGAAATCGCACGTGTCGCAGCAATCTGCTGGACGACGTGGCGCTTAGGAAGCTCGCCAAAGCATGTCACGAAATGAATGTTCAGATTGCCCAACGATGCAAATCTGACACGTCGAGACGCGCGCCACGGAGCAACGAGGTGACGCGCTCGAATTTGAAGGAATCAACCTCGCTGCTGTGTTCGGTAGCGGTGGTTACGTGCTGTCCTGGACAGAGATTCGTGGTCGTGCAATGCGATCACACCTTGCGGCGAATCATGCCGAACAGCGCGCGGTTTCGTTCGGCGATTTTCTGCTTCGCTCGAATACCACAATGCTGCGCATCTCCATGCTCAGCGTCGCTAGAATGTTCGTCCGGCTGTGATGGAGGATCTTGCTGCGAACTCCTTCGGGATTACGTCAATTTCTACGTTCGGATGCGGTTTCGTCGGACGGATAGACATACGTTTACGTCCGGCAAGCGGCAAGATGTGATGCGCGTTCATGTTGCGCTATTTTGTGTCAATGGGTCAAAGGTACCGTCGCCAGGAAAGTCTTGTTCGGTGCGACGACCGGGCGCCGGTTGTCTCGGGCAGGGGATATCTACGATTGCGATCAAATCGCGCAAAGGCGCTTTGGCCTCAACCGCGTGCCGACGTGGTTCGACCGCATTGGTGGTCCGGACGTGTTGGAGGAGGCAGTCCCGAGCCGTGTCAATGTGCACTTAGTGGTGTCTGCTTGCAGCGTTATTAGCGCGAAAAAATCCGAATAGGCAGAGAAACCCCAACATTCAAGACGCCGGATCGCGACACGCTTCGCTTCGGCCACCGGGGTTCAGCGTTCGCCGGCGACTGCTTGCTGACGGCGATCATTCCCACGCGGCTTCGTCAGTACTTCGACCGCGCGGGAAAACCCCCGTGTCGCGCCGTATCCATTGATACAGAGTTCCGCCCGCGGCTTTGCCAAACTAGCTAACAACGAGACGGATTGTTTGGCGATTGTAGTCCCCGCGATGGGGCGCAGACTGATTTGACTCTCATCGTGCATGTTGCGGACTTCTCTGCATCGCGGCTTAGAGATTGAAAGGATAAGTCATGATTGAAGATGTACCGTTCGGGGAAGTCGGACGAAACAGCAAGAGAAAATGTGCGGCCGCGAGCGTGGCCGGGACTGTTGTCGAATTCTGTCAGTTTCTCAACTATAGAGATGCCCGAGAATGGTCTTCGACAAGATTTCGATCCTGACTCAACGCATCCTCGCGCGGGGTGAACACTTTCCTCAAAAGCCATCGAGTGTTTCGCTGACAAGAGTCTTCTCGGAGTATCTATGTATAAATCACTGACTATCAACGATTTTCTGAACCGCGCGCTCGTTGCATACCCCGATCGAGTGGCGATCGTCGACGAAGAGGTTCAGCCCGCCAAGTCTTGGGGCGAGATGACTTACGCGGAACTCGGACGTAAGGCTCGTGCGCAGGCCGCAACTCTGGACGAGATGGGAGTTCCCGTAGGGGCTCGTGTTGCTATCGTTTCCCAGAATTCTGCGCGACTTATCTGTACCTTCTATGGAGTGTCAGGGTGGGGGCGAGTCCTTGTGCCGGTGAATTTTCGCCTTGCTCCTGCCGAGATCCGTCACATCATGGCTCACTCAGGCGCGGAGGTTCTTTTGCTTGACCCTGAGTTCCGGCATCTTGCGGAGCTCGTCCCTTGCCAGAGAACATTTGTCCTTGGGGACGACGATGACAAAATCTGGGGCAGCGCCGCGGACCCGGTGCCGTGGGTCGAAGATGAGATGGCCACCGCCGTCATCAACTACACCTCGGGGACCACAGGGCGGCCGAAAGGTGTGCAGATGTCGCATCGACACCTATGGTTAAACGCGGTAGTGTTCGGATGGCAGACGTCTGTCTCCGATCGGGACGTTTATCTGCATGCTGTTCAAGCATTCCACGGAAACGGGTGGGGGCAAGTCTATGCGGCGACTGCGATGGGGGTCAAGCACGTAGTCATGAGGAAGATGGATGGAACCGAACTCCTCAGGCGTATTCAGTCGCATGGCGTGACGTATCTAGGTGCCGCTCCAGCTGTGGTGACCGCGATTCTTGATGGCGCCAAGACCTGGGATGGCCCGATTCCCGGGCACGGCCGTTTGCGTATCATTTGCGGAGGCGCGCCCCCACCGACCCGAACAATCCAGCGCGTGCGTGACGAACTCGGCTGGGAGTTGATCCAGGTGTATGGCTTGACTGAAACTAGCACCTTACTTACGTTCAATCGCATGCGTGCAGAGTGGGATGATCTGGACTCGTTCGAACAAGCCCGTTTGCTTGGACGCGCAGGCGTACCCACTCTAAATGTGCAATTGAGGATTGATTCGAACGGAGAATTGCTTGCACGCTCAAGTCGAATTCTCGATTCATATTGGAATGATCCCGAGGCAACGGCCAGGGCGCATGATGGCGATTGGTTTCGAACGGGTGACGGTGGATTCATTTCAGACGGTTACCTCACGATTACCGATCGAATCAAAGACATCATCGTTTCGGGTGGCGAGAATGTCGACTCCGTTGAGGTCGAGAATGCGATGACATCGCATCCTGCTGTGCGCGATGTCGCGGTCATCGGTATCCCGGACGAAAAATGGGGAGAACTGGTTACTGCGCTCGTCGTTCTTGAAGCCGGTCAAAACGTGACTGATGCAGACCTTATTGCACATTGCCGTCAACACGTGGCTGGCTACAAGTGTCCCAAACGCGTCGAATTTCGCAATGAGCTTCCTCGAACTGCGAGCGGCAAGCTACAGAAATATCTACTGCGCAAACCGTATTGGGAGAATCTCACGCGTCAAGTCAATTGACATATACGGTTCGGCACTTGAAGCCTAGCAGACAGTCAAATCTCGCGTATTTAGCGGGACGCTATTGGGCGTGATCTTAGGGAGGAGGGGGAATGTTACGTTCCAATAACGTATTGCTAGAAAAGAAGCTCGACAATCGAAAATGTTGGCGTTTTAAGACGCAGACGGATGTTGTAATGTTCCATGGAGCCCATGATCAGGAGTTCATTCCTCATACGCACGACGTCATGACGGCAATTCTGGTGACCGCAGGGACTGTGACCGTAACGATTGACAGAGTGATTCGGCGCGTGGAAACGGGGCAAATGGTTCTGGTAGGTGCGCATCAAGTCCAATCGGCGTACCCGATTGATGGAAACAGTTGGGAAATTCGAAGCCTGCATTTTCCTCCAAGTTTGCTAGTCAAACACGACGATGCGTGGCGAAAAGCGAAAGGCGTGATTAGTTTTGCTAATCCCGTGTGTGGGAATCCAAGTCCAGACGTTGCGTTATTCTATGATCTCCACCGTGCTTCAGAAACGACGGAGCTGTTGACACAACAAGAACTGCTGTTGCAGTCATTGATCCAGTGGTTTTCAGCAAATACCGATTCATTTGGGCCGCGAATGCCGTGGATCGGGCACTCGGATGTACGCCTCGAACGAGCCAGACACATATTGGCCAGTACCCTGTTCGAAAGAACGATGCTTGAAAGTGTCGCCGAACAAGTTGGCTTTTCGACGCATTCGCTTATTCGTCGCTTCAAGGAACGTTACGGTTTGTCCCCTCATGCCTGGCGTATGCAAGCACGCGCTGGGGAGGCCGCAAAGCTCCTTATTGAAGCGAATTCCATATCAAATGTTGCAATGGATTGCGGTTTCTCCGACCAATCACATTTGACCCGTATTTTCAAGAAGGTCTACGGAGTAACTCCCGGTGAATATAGTTTGATGGATTAATTATAGTCTGTCTGAAATTTTGACTGGACGTGATTTACGACGTGAAAAATTCGCGAATCGAAGAAATCGAGTGCCTTCATAAGACGCTCTTCGTTCCGCGGGTCGAGAACGATCAGCAACTTGCTGGGGTCGGCTTTTGATTACCTCGTGACCTTATTCGCTTGTCTTGATGTGGCGAATAAGTACGTTCTTAATCGGTGCCGTGTCCGTCGCCGATATCGGAGTTTCTAAGCTTCCAGAAGCTCGTTGAGATAGCTGGTTCGGCCGACGTGGGTGCCTTTCGTGGTGTCGACAGCCTGAGCCATTCAAGTTCACTTTTGAGAACGATATGTCTGACATGAAAAAACATCTTAGCGACCTCTTTGACCTATCAGGTCGTCTCGCCCTCATTACTGGTGGGTCACGCGGGCTCGGACTTCAAATCGCCGAAGCGCTCGGGGAGTTCGGCGCGCGCGTCGTGTTGGTCGCTCGGAAACAGGCTGAGCTGGACGAGGCGGTAGCCGCACTGGTCGCCGATGGGATTGAAGCGGACGCTATCGCGGCTGACTTGAGTCTTGAAGGAACTGCCGAGACGCTTGTGGAGGAGATCATGCGTCGTCACGGGCGAATTGACATTATCGTGAACAACGCTGGCTCTACTTGGGGGGCGCCTGCGGAAGACTATCCGACCGAAGGATGGGAGCGTGTGATGCGTGTAAATGTAACCGCACCTTTCGCGTTAGTACGCGCAGCCGCGAAGGAGGCTTTTCTGCCAAACGGACGTGGAGTTGTGCTAAACATCGCTTCGTCAGAAGGGCTTGGCGGTCACCATCCACAGATGATCGGCACTATTGCCTACAACACGGCGAAAGGTGCAATCGTGAACATGACAAGGGCCCTTGCTGCGGAATGGGGATCACGAGGTATTCGCGTCAACGCTTTGGCGCCAGGCTACTTCCCGTCGAAGATGTCGCGGATGACTATCAGTCAGCACGGTGACTACCTGTTGGCTCAAACACCGCTGGGGAGATTTGGCGGCGAGAACGATCTGAAGGGCGCCGCATTACTCCTTGCTTCCGACGCAGGTGGACATATAACGGGGCAAATTCTTGTCGTCGATGGCGGTGCCATTGTGATCTAGGGGGGCGAGTTTTGGCTTGATTCTGATTGAACCGCGGGATGTCACCGACGTGACCCACTAAAAACATCACGAACGATCTCCGCATTCAAGACCGATCGTCAAAATAGGTCGTAGCCAGATAACGAAGGAGCCTCGTCATGACGCAGACCGATCGTATTGCCCTGAGTGGCGCCCCAGGATCACCCTACACACGCAAGATGCTGGCTGTGCTGCGCTATCGTCGCATTCCTTATCGGCTTTTGATTACCGGCAGCGACATCACTGCCAGTCTGCCAAAGCCAAAAGTCGAACTGATGCCGACTTTCTATCTGCCTGGTCCTGGAGGGGAGCTGGAAGCTGTGGTGGATTCCACTCCAATCATCTGTCGACTCGATGCTGAGCGGAAAGGTCGCAACGTCGTCCCAAACGATCCAGCACTGGCATTTCTGGATGCCTTGATCGAAGACTATGCCGACGAATGGCTGACAAAGGCCATGTACCACTATCGTTGGTCTAACGACGAGGATATAGATAAATCGGCTCGTGTGCTGCCGCTATGGCATGGCATTTCGATGTCAGACGAGGCATACGCAGCATCTGTAAGGAGTTTCTCCGAGCGCCAGATCAGTCGACTCTACGTCGTCGGATCAAACGCGGTCACGGGCCCTGTGATCGAAGCCAGCTACCGCCGGTTTCTTGGAGCGTTCGAATCGCATCTGAAACTACAGCCTTTCATTCTTGGCCGCCGCCCCGGCGCATGCGACTTTGGTGTCTATGGGCAACTGACGCAGTTGGCCGGCTTCGACCCGACATCCATGGAGCTGACACTGAAGATGGCGCCTCGCGTATTCGCGTGGGTTGGGCTGATGGAAGATCTGTCAGGGCTGGAACCGGTAGACGACGACTGGATGAGTTTGGACTCAGTCCCTGCGACCTTAATCGATTTGTTAGCCGAGATCGGACGCGTCTACCCACCCGTGATGCTAGCCAACGCTCGGGCATTAGCGATCGGCTCCGATGCCGTCGAGACAGAGATTGATGGGAAACCGTGGATGCAGGTGCCGTTTTCGTACCAAGGAAAGTGTTTGAAGTGGCTCCGGGCCGGACACGAAGCACTATGGGATGCTGATCGCGCTACGGTCGACGGGATTCTTGCCGGAACAGGTTGCGAAGCCCTGTTTCGATAAGAGTGGCTGGGACGTAGTCAGGTATGAAAAGCTACAGGATTTCACGATTGAGGAAATTTCAAACCTGTGATATCGCGCATTCTGTATGCCTGAAGATGTTCCATTGTCGCTCAAACAACGAACGAAACACCGAAGGAGTCAAAGATGGAACAACCCGACAAAGTCATACGAGTTTCCGATGTCAGTTCTCTTCGGGCCTTGATCGATGTAGCACCGTTAGAGAGTGCTTGGGTCGAAATAGATCAAGTGCGCGTCAACGAATTTGCCGACGCGACGGGCGACCATCAGTGGATCCATGTCGATCCCGAACGCGCTGAGCGCGAATCGCCGTTCGGCGGCCCCATCGCGCATGGTTTTCTAACGTTGTCGCTGATTGGGGCACTGCTCGGCCGGACGGTCGAACTGCAGCAACGGGCGGTCGTCAACTACGGACTCAATCGCGTGCGTTTCACCGCGCCGGTGCGTGTGGGTACGCGTGTGCGGGCTCGCTTCCAGGTGATGAACGTGACTGATGTCGAAGCCGGCGGCGTGCAAGTGATTTGGGACGTGACGCTCGACATTGAAGGCAGTGGCAAGCCAGCATGCGTTGCTGAGTTCATTACTCGACATTATTTTTAATGCTGCACAAACAGCGCCACTTGCCGCTTATAGGCACCCGACCCTGTTGTGCTCCCTCTAACCGTCATCTTTCGCATTAGACAGCGGAATGTAGCCGATCAGCTAATCGCCGGGAACAAAATTTTCAACATCGCGACGATCTCGCAGACAAGTAGCCGGATCTGAATATCTTTCGCTACGCGGGCCAAATCCAGTGGATGTGAGTTGGTCCGCAATTTCGTTCAAGACAGAGAAGAATCGTTGGTCCATATTGATTCATGTATCAAAAAACGGACGCGAGGAATTCTGAAAACAGAGGAGACGCAATGGAACACGGGATTTTTTCGGTGGACTGGATCGCCCATCACGCGAAGGTGTCGCCGACCAATGTCGCTTGTGAGGATGTGAGTTCGGGACGCGTGCGTACTTACGCTCAATTCGATGATCGGATTGCTCGCTTGAGGTCCGGATTTGTGACGGTGTTTAACGCACTCCCGGGCGATCGCGTGCTCGTTCTTTCGCGAAACGACACTGACGTCCTTGAAATACAGTTCGCCTGCATGCGGACAGCGACGATTTTCGTGCCCTTGAACTGGCGACTGTCGATAAATGAACTGCAGTCGATCGTGGCCGACGCGGAGCCCGTGGCAATTTTTTACGGAGCAGAGTTTCGAAGCGTGGCTGAACAGTTAGCCTCGACTGCTTCGATCAAGCACTCGATTGAAATGAGGGCTGGAGAAGATAGCGAATACGAATCGCTCTTAAGTGTGGGGCCGATGCGGGAGAACTACGGGATCCGCAAGGAAGAGGACCTCTGGGCTTTGCTCTACACATCGGGAACAACTGGCCTTCCGAAGGGCGTGCAATTCACCTACGGCATGCAGTTGGCCGACGCTATTGCCATGGGTTCGGCGTTCCGCTTGAGCGCCGACAGTCGCAATCTGGTCATATTGCCACAGTTTCATGCTGGAGGCTTGCTACCTTTTACCAATCCCGTGTTCTTTTTTGGCGGCACCAACGTCGTCGTTCGTGACTTTGAAGCGAGCGTGGTCCTGCAGCTTCTGACAGACCCAAAGAGACGAATAACACACACGTTAGGCGTTCCAACGATTCTTGAGATGCTGCTCAAGGAACCTGGATTCGAAAGACTTCGTTCGGCGTCGCTTCAAGGATTCGCTTGCTCTGGAGCCCCCTGCGCTGTCTCTACGATTGAACGATATGCTGAAGTGGAGGTGCCGGTGCGGCAGTGTTGGGGCATGACAGAGACGGGGCGATTCTCACTCGTTTCGCCGCTCGCGATGCCGGCTCAAAAGTATCGTTCGGCTGGTCTCCAAAGCCTATTGGCCGAAATAGTGATTGTTGGTCCGGATGACGAGCCCGTGCCCAATGGCGCGCTTGGTGAAATATTGGTGCGTGGACCGACCGTTACTTCAGGATATTGGAGAAGAGCTGAAGCAACTCGCGAATCATTTACTTCGTCTGGATGGTTTCGGTCCGGCGACGTTGCTTATCGCGACGACGAGGGTTACTTCTACATTGTCGATCGCCGGAAAGATATGTTTATCTCAGGTGGCGAGAACGTCTATCCGGCCGAAGTGGAGCGGGTTCTTGGCCTTCTACCCGATATAGCTGAATGCGCAGTAGTGGGGATGTCGAACGAGAGATGGGGTGAGGTTGGTTGCGCCTTTATCGTTCGACGGCAAGCTAGCACGATCGGACCGGACGAAATTCGTTCTCACTGTAAATTGCATCTTGGTGGATACAAGATCCCGAATGCATTCGTGTTCGTGGACACGCTGCCACGGAATCCAACGGGAAAGGTCGTCAAGTCGAGGTTACGGGATAGTCTGAAAGTAACATGAATCGCTTCGCCAACTGAAAATCGGAGAGAGGACATGGGCCAGGTAACATATGTTCGGCATGACCGGGTTGGAACGATCGTAATGGATCGAGGGCCGGCTAACAGTATCGACATCAGCTTCGTGCGAGACTTCGACGCGGCCATCGAGGCCGCCGAAAGAGACACTGATTGTTTCGTTGTAATTGTCCGCAGCAATCTATCGGAATTTTTTTCCGGCGGCGGAGACGTCAATAAATTCAGAGAGAACGCGCCGCAACAGAACACGGAGATGATTGCATTTCTGCACGAAACGCTCAGCAAGTTGACGCAGAGCGAAAAGATCTACATTGCTGAGATCGACGGTCATGCTCTCGGCGGCGGCTACGAGATCGCATTGGCTTGTGATCTGCGCTTCGCGTCCACCGGAAAGTATCGGATTGGCCTGCCAGAAGTCAAACTGGGACTATTCCCGGCAGCCGGCGGTACCCAGCGTCTTGCTTCTCTGATCGGTCCCGCCCGAGCGCTGGAGTTCATGATTACCGGGACCACGGTCACTGCCGAAGCGGCGCTCCAGCTCGGATTGATAACTCGGTTGTTTGCTGAGGCGGAGCTCACCGAGCAGACGCTCGCCTATGCAAAGCAAATTGCGTCGGCGGCGACGCAGGCAATAAGTAAAATCAAGCGCTCTATCTATGATGGTTTTTGTTCACATCTGTCCATAGGCTTCGCGGTAGAGCGGCGACATATCGCCACGCTGTTCGCCTCGGAGGACGTTACAGCGCGACTCACGACGTTCATCGAGCGTAGAAGACCGAGCTCCGCAGATCAGTGATATCTCGGCTGTCCAATGCCGACCAGTGCGATATGAATTCGCATTTGGGCGTGATGGGAAAATCGCCGGACAAGGGAGGGAGAGCCATGGATTTCCGAATTCGTGATTGTATGACGGTAGTTGCAGACGTTCGCGGCGCGGGACTTACGCGAGATGATGTTGGGATTGATGCCGGCGATTTATTCGGTGTAGTCGGGCGACGCGAAGGAAGGATTTGATCGTGATGCGCACAGGACCTCTCTCTGGATGCAAAATTATCGAAATCGCCGGCCTCGGTGCTGGACCTCATGCCGCAATGATGCTGTCGGACATGGGCGCTGAAGTTATCTGCGTGGACCGCACTGAGTCCGCGGGCCTCGGCATTGAGGTCGAGGCTAAATACAATCTGGTGCGTCGGGGAAGGAGGTCAGTTGCCATTGATCTGAAGAAGCCTGAAGGACGCGAAACTGTCCTGCGGCTAATCGCAAATGCGGATGCGCTGATCGAGGGTTTTCGTCCGGGTGTCATGGAGCGTCTGGGTCTCGGGCCCGACGTATGTATTGGGATGAACCCGCGGCTGGTATATGGCCGCATGACGGGATGGGGGCAGGACGGACCATGTGCAGCGAAAGCCGGTCACGATATTAACTATATCGCGCTCACTGGTGTGCTTCATGCAATTGGTCCGCAAAACGGCAGACCTATCCCGCCGTTGAACTTGGTCGGCGATTTTGGAGGGGCCGCCTACCTGGCATTCGGAATTGTTTGCGGTCTCCTTGCCGCTAAGCGCGACGGTGTCGGACAGGTAGTCGACGGAGCGATGGTCGACGGCGCGGCTAGTCTTCTTACGATGGTCGTGGGATTCTTACAAGCGGGCGTTTGGCGCGAAGAGAGAGGTGCCAACACCTTCGACGGTGGTGCACCTTTTTATAGAACGTACGAAACTGCAGATCACAAATACGTTGCGGTCGGGGCCATTGAAAGGAAATTCTACGACCCCCTCATTGCACGTCTGGGTCTCGCTCAGGACCCTGATATGCAGCCACAGAATGATCGTTCAAAGTGGCAAATTCAGGAGGAAAAAATTGCAGCAACAATTGCTAAGCGCACGCGAGACGAGTGGTGTGAAATTTTCCGGGATGAGGATGTTTGTTTCACTCCGGTCCTGTCTATTACCGAGGCTTCCGAACATCCTCATATCAAAGCACGGAAAACATACGCCACATTAAAGGGCGTAAGTCACCCCATGCCGGCACCGCGTTTCAGCAGAACCGTT
The DNA here is from genome assembly GCF_900116445.1 of Paraburkholderia aspalathi. GTDB lineage: Bacteria > Pseudomonadota > Gammaproteobacteria > Burkholderiales > Burkholderiaceae > Paraburkholderia > Paraburkholderia aspalathi. The sequence continues at coordinate 3,624 of NZ_FPBH01000062.1, read as the reverse complement.
CCGCAGACGCCCGATGAGCCCTGCAAACCTGGACAATACAGTCGAGCGGTTCTCGCTGACTGGAATTTTTCGCTGAGAGAGATTGACTCGCTCATAAAGAATGGTGCCGTTGTTCAATGCTAACCACGAAATTCGTGTGACTTCGACGTCCCGAAACATCACCGTAGCGTCGACCCCATGAAACCGAGTCGGTGACCGGTGGACTGTGCCCGAAGGAGATCCATATGCGTGAAGCAGTAATAGTATCAACGGCCCGTACCGCGATTGGAAAAGCCTATCGCGGCGCCTTCAACAATACCCAAGCACAGGCGCTCGGTGGCCACGCCATCGCCCATGCCGTGGGACGCGCCAACGTCGCGGGTGACGAGGTCGATGACGTAGTTATGGGCGCCGCCATGCAGCAGGGGGCAACAGGATATAACATCGCTCGGCAATCCGCGCTGCGTGCTGGGCTACCAAGTACGGTCTCCGCTCAGTCCGTGGATCGGCAGTGTTCGTCAGGCCTAATGGCGATTGCGACAGCAGCAAAGCAGATCATAGTGGATGGTATGAACATCGTAGTCGGCGGCGGCGTTGAGTCGATCTCGCTCGTGCAGAACGAGTACATGAATACTTTCCGTGCGCAGGATCCTGAATTGTTAATCGCGACTCCGGGAATGTACGTCACGATGATCGAGACCGCCGAGGTCGTGGCCGAGCGCTACAAGGTTAGCCGCGAAGCTCAGGACCTGTACGCGCTCCAATCCCAGCAGCGCACGGCACAGGCTCGGGCGGAAGGCCGATTTGATCGGGAAATCGTGCCAATGACCACTACCATGCTGGTAGTGGACAAGGGGACCGGTGCACAGAGCTTTCGGGAGGTGACCCTGTCCGCTGACGAGGGCAATCGTCCACAGACAACGCTTAGCGATCTTCAGCGGCTTCAGCCTGTGTGGAAGGGCGGCGACTTCGCCCAGGAAGGCAGGAACATAACGGCCGGCAACGCCAGTCAACTCTCTGACGGAGCGTCGGCGGTCGTGCTCATGGACGCAAAGCTGGCCGAACGCCGGGGCCTTACGCCTCTCGGCGCCTATCGAGGCATGGCCGTCGCAGGTTGTTCGCCCGAAGAGATGGGAATCGGGCCCGTTTTTGCCGTACCCAAGCTGTTGAAGCAGCATGGCCTGACCATTGACGACATTGGAATCTGGGAACTCAATGAGGCGTTCGCGAGCCAGTTGCTCTATTGCCGTGACAGGCTGGGAATCCCTGACGAACTACTCAATGTGTCGGGAGGCGCCATCTCGATCGGCCATCCCTATGGCATGACGGGCGCTCGAACGACGGGTCATCTCCTGATTGAGGGCAGGCGGCGCAGCGCTAAGTACGGTGTGGTCACCATGTGCGTCGGCGGCGGCATGGGTGCCGCCGGCCTGTTCGAGATTTTTTGATGCCCGGCCCGTAGGATCGTTCCGACAGTGACTGGACTTTGCCGCGCTTGGGGGTTGGCTGAAGGGCGACCTCTTTGGCTTTATCAATGGCGAACGTTTCAATGCGTTCGGCTCGGCTTTGGACACCTGAACTCCCCGAAGGCATGTCGCGCTAGATCTACGATCTCAGACTAGTGTCGGGTTCGCGCATAGGTTCTGATCGACGTGTTCTGGGAGAGTGATGTAAGGGGGACGCCGAGCGATTCTTTGACTTTCGTGGGTCGTCTGCACGCAAGAGTTACAGAAGAATCATCTTCGTCGAGATGGATGATTTGTCTATCTTCACAAATTATTACAAACTCATCTTTGTCGTTATGCCAACGTTAATATCGATCGGAGTGCCAGCCGAGACGCGCGCGCACGAAACCCGCGTCGCCGCGACGCCCGAAACGGTCAGGAAGTATGTGACCCAGGGCCACCGGGTCACGATCCAGAGCGGCGCCGGCACCGGCGCAAGCTTTCCTGACGATGCCTTTACAGCCGCCGGCGCTGAAATCGTCGACGCGGCCACCGCGTTTGGGGCTGATCTGGTCCTCAAGGTCCAGTCGCCGACCGATGCCGAGTTGCCGCTGCTGAAGCGCGGCGCGACGCTGGTCGGCATGCTTGATCCGTTTAATACCGAAAACTCATCAAAGCTGGCGGCCGCGGGTGTCACCGCGTTCGCTCTGGAAGCCGCGCCTAGAACCACCCGTGCACAGAGCCTCGACGTGCTGTCATCGCAGGCGAACATCGCCGGGTACAAGGCGGTGTTGCTGGCCGCCACGCTTTATCCGCGCTTCATGCCGATGCTGATGACCGCCGCCGGTACCGTGAAAGCGGCCCGTGTGCTGATTCTCGGCGCGGGTGTGGCGGGTCTGCAGGCCATCGCGACCGCCAAGCGTCTGGGCGCTGTGATCGAAGCCTCGGACGTGCGTCCGGCGGTGAAAGAGCAGATCGAATCGCTCGGCGCCAAATTCCTTGATGTCCCTTACGAAACCGATGAGGAGCGTGAAGCCGCGCAGGGCGTCGGCGGCTACGCGCGGCCGATGCCGCCTTCGTGGCTTACGCGGCAATCGGCACTGGTTCACGAGCGCGCGAAGCAGGCCGATGTGGTGATTTCCACCGCCCTGATCCCGGGCCGCGCCGCACCGACGCTGATCTCGGTGGAAACCGTGCAGGCGATGAAACCCGGCTCCGTGCTGGTGGACCTCGCGGCAGGACGCGGCGCCGAGTACGAAGGCCGGCGCGGTGGCAACTGTCCGCTCACCGAAGCCGATCAGGTCGTCCTGAAACATGGCGTACAGATCGTCGGCTATACGAATCTGGCCTCGATGGTGCCGGCCGACGCGTCGTCCCTATACGCACGCAACCTGCTCGACTTCCTGAAGCTGATCATCACCAAGGAAGGCGCCCTGAACATCGATCTCGCAGACGACATCGTCGCGGCCACGCTGTTGGCCCGCGACGGCGAAGTCACGCGCAAGGCATAGAGGAGAACGGCGATGGAAGTCATCAACCACACCGTCATCAACCTGATCATTTTTGTGCTGGCGATCTACGTCGGCTACCACGTCGTCTGGAACGTCACGCCCGCGCTGCACACGCCGCTGATGGCCGTGACCAACGCGATTTCGGCGATCGTGATCGTCGGCGCGATGCTCGCAGCAGGCCTCACCGTGGGCGACACCGGCAAGTTCTTCGGCACGCTGGCCGTCGCGCTCGCGGCGGTGAACGTGTTCGGCGGATTTCTGGTGACGAGGCGAATGCTGGAGATGTTCCGCAAGAAAGAGCCGAAGAAGCTCATCGCAGACAAGACGGCCAAGGAGAACGCGTAATGAGTCTGAATGTCGTCACGCTGCTTTATCTGGTCGCGTCGGTCTGTTTCATTCAGGCGCTCAAGGGGCTGTCGAATCCGAAGACGGCGCGCACCGGCAATACCTTCGGCATGGTCGGGATGGCGATTGCGATCCTCACCACCATCGCGCTGATCGTCAAACAGGCGAATGCGCTCGGCTCGAATCTTGGATTAGGGCTCGGCCTGCTGCTGGTCGCGCTGGTGATCGGCGGTGCGATCGGCGCGTTTATCGCCGCGCGCGTCGAGATGACCAAGATGCCGGAACTGGTCGCAGCGATGCACTCGCTGATCGGTCTTGCGGCCGTGTGTATTGCGTATGCGGTG
>NZ_FPBH01000023.1 GCF_900116445.1 Paraburkholderia aspalathi | reverse complement strand
GAATCGTCTTCTGCAAGCAGCGACAAACCCGTGTTCCACAGCGAGACCTGCGCGCCACCGAACAAACCATCGAGGCGATCGCCCTGGCCGTAACCGGCGGTCAACGTCACCGGTCCAAATGCTTGCGACACCACGCCGTATTTCGAACGGAAGAAGTGCGTCTGGCCGCCAATGTCGCTAATGCCGAATGCGATGCTCGGTTGATACTTGAAGAACTTCGGTACTTCGAGCTTGACGTCGCCCATCAGGTGACGAAACAGGAAGTGGTCGGCGTTGCTGAATGGCGCGTGGACATCAGCCGGATAATTGGCGAGTCCACCCGACAACTCCACATAAGGCAGCAATCCCACCGCGCCCCAATACATTTGCGCGTCCGTCGCTTTCTTGCCGTAGCGCGGATCGATGTAGTTGTTGTACTGGGCCTCCACCGTCCCCTCGGGCAGTGCAAACGCATACGGAATCACCAAACCACCCGCCTCACCGAGCGCATTGAGCGCTGGGTCGGCAGCGTGCGCCGAAGCGGAAAACGCTAAGGCTGCAGCAAGCGTCAGCGCGTTCGGCGCCGATCGGGGTTGTTGTCCGCGTAATTTCATGGCCATGTATTTTTTATTGTGTGCAGGTGTCAGTACGCGTTGCTATGAACCAGACCCTTCGCTATCGTCGCCGCGACAATCCTCATGTCGAGCCCGAACGACCAATTGCGCAGGTAATACAGATCGTGTTCGACGCGTCCTTGCATCTTCTCGATCTGGTCTGTCTCTCCTCTGAATCCGTTGATCTGCGCCCAACCTGTGATCCCCGGCTTTATCCGGTACCGATGGATGTAGCCGTTCACCACTTTCTGATAAAGCTCGTCATGTTCAATCGCGTGAGGCCGCGGCCCCACTACCGACATATCGCCACGCAGTACATTGAAGAACTGCGGCAACTCATCCAGGCTAGTACGCCTGAGAAACGCACCCACTCGCGTAATACGCGGATCCCCTCGCGTGGCCTGTTTCACCACACCTGTTTCCACAGCGTGAGGACGCATCGAACGAAACTTGTAGATCTTGAAGATGCGTCCATCCGCACCCTTGCGTTTCTGCGTGAAGAACACCGGTCCACGCGAAGACAGCTTGACGGCGAACGCAATCGCAATCAGAAGAGGGGCAAGCGCAGCCAGCGCGCAAGCGGCGAACGCACGATCGAAAACCTCTTTCTTCACCAAAGCGCGAGCCGGCACCGGCGATGCAACCAGGTTGATCGCAGGCATACCGATCAAATCGATCATGCCGCTATCGAACAGCGCAACGCTGCGCATATCAGGTACAAAGCGCACGTTCACGAGGTCGTCGCGAAACTCAGCCACAAAGCGCGACAGCGTGCGTTCTTCAGAGAGCGGCAACGCGAGCCACAACTCCTGCACATCGTGAGATCTCACGTAGGCGGCGAACTTGACGATGTCGTCGTACACCGGCACGCCTGAACCTATCGTTCCCGTCACAGGCCGCACATCAAAGGCCGCCACTGCACGAAATCCACTGGTCGTTGAACCTTCGATATTGCGCACGACCTGGTGGCAATGCGACCCACATCCCACCACCGCAACCCGGCGGAGATTCATTCCTGCGTGGCGCACTCGTGCGAGCACGGCGTGCACAGCCAGACGCGACGCAATCAGCGCGCCGCCCGTTATTGCCATCCAATAGGCAAACCAGAGACGCGAGATGAAATCCGTGCGATGCAGTGAGAACATCAGCGCGAGACCGCAGCCTTGAACCACGAACCACGCCAGCGACACCTGACCGGCCATGCGCAGCATTGCCCGCCCACGCCATGAGCCGTACACACCGAATGCAGGGAATAGAACCAGCGTAAAAGCGGCTGCAAACGCAACGAAGGCGGTATCGATACGGCTTTGCGTGAGATCTTCAAATCGCACTTGCGAAGCGACCACCGCCCCGAGAACGACGAGCATCACATCGAGCAAACGTGCGATCAGGCTTTGCAACCCTGGTATTGTTCTTCTTTGCTGCGCAAAATTCGCCGTATCCATTCTTATCCCCCGCGCTGGTCTCTCGCGCCAAACGTTCTTGTCGAGCTGCTCAACTTGTGTTCGCTTCAACAGCTCATGTCTCTCGTACTTCCACCACCACGCTCTTCGCGACAACAACACCGCCCCGGCACGCGAAGAAGCGCGCAATACAACACAACCTGGATTTCATCCATCCAGCGCGAAGCAAAACGACTGGACGTTCCTGGAACAACGATGGGGGATTGACTACAAACCGCTCGCACCCGCACAACCTGGGCACTCAGGCGAAACGCCGCCACGACGAATCCGAACAAAAGATCACACCGCTTGTGCGTTGAGGAGACTGACCTGATACCCCCGACCAGGCCAGTCGTTGATTCGAACTTCACCAACATGTACTGCTTGTCTTGTCTATCTTGTGCACCGCGCAACCTATAAAGCAGCAAGCATGCCAATCGTTAGATTTCTTTCACAATTGGTCGGCACGTGTCGGGCAAACCCTTGTTAGATATAAGTTTTTATCCGACGCGGTCTCTCAGGAAGCCCTCGAAAAAAGACGCGAAATCGTGTGCGGTAACGCGCCCGTTACGTAACACCGCCCGTAACGGTCTCGATCGATCGGGGGACGTCCGTGGGACATCACGAGGCGCGGTAAATATCTGAAGAAAGGAGAGTGGAGAGAAGTTTTTGTGCAGCGCAAGCAGCGCTATAGATATGAACCGAATCGCTTCGACGATTGATTCATCAGATCAGCACGCGTCAATACGGACGCGAGTAAGCAACGATCGTTTCAAACAATTCGCGGCAGAACTTCTGCTTTGGGCACATGGCTTGCTGGACCCCAAGACATCGATACGGCCTTTTCGCAAGCTCGCCTAAACCGCGTGCTCCATGGCTGTCCTGACAGGCGGGTCCTGTGAACCTAAGCGGAGGTTATTAATATGTTGGGAACTATTCTTCTGATTGTGCTGATCCTTATCCTCATCGGTGCGTTTCCGACGTGGCCGCATAGCCGTTCATGGGGTTACGCGCCGACCGGTGGCATTGGCATCGTGTTGATCGTCGTGATCGTGCTGCTCGTCGCCGGCGTGATATAGCCGAATTGAGGTAATCAGATCACCAGCTCAAACCAGTCCAGCCGCCGGATATCGATGCAGCAAACTGCATGGATATCCGGCGGCATTCTTATGTCGATTGTTGATACACGTTCGCGTTGTCACGCTAGCTTTACCGATAACGCTCAGACGTTAGCGCATTCATCTTTTGAATCGAACAGTTTGGAGTGCTGGGCATCCGGCCGGACGACGACGGCATCCGAATAGCAGGTCGGGCACGCCGGATGCTGAGTCACCATCGTATTCAAACGTTGATACGAAAGGAGATCACATCATGCCTTACCTTCTTGGCTGGCTTCTTGGCGTCCCGTTGATCGTACTGGTTATCCTGTACCTCATTTTCCACTAACCCCATGCAGCAGACGCTGTTCACCTGAAGGTCATTCCGCGCGGCCCTGCCTACCCCGGCGGCCGCGCGCCCCAAGATCCTCGAACCCTCGGTATCCCCTCCTTCCGTCAGCGCAAAGTCACGCGTCGGCGCATCTGCCTTTTCACTTGCGCTGTACAAAAACTGTGCGTAAAACTAGGCCTATTAGCCCGCGCAAAATGCCATATCTGCACACGTACGCACAAACTGCGTACGAGCAAGGAGGGACCGATGGCACACGACGAATACACGCTGTCACACCAGGACGTGGTGAAGGCGGTGATCATTCATCAGAACATTCATGAGGGCTTCTGGACGCTGAACATCAATTTCAACGTCGCCGCCACGCATGGTCCGCTCGTGCCGGACCCCTGTCTCGCCGTCACGATCAAGGGCATCGGCATCATGCGAGCCTCGCCTACCGATCCACTTGCGGTCGACGCCGCCCTCATCAATCCGCCGATGCCTGAACCCGTTGTGAGCGCCGTACATATAGCGACCGCCGTCAATGGCGCGCATGAAGGCGGCATGCAATTCTGTCGCGACGTGTATCGCAATGTCGCCGTACAAAGCGCGACCAAAGCGCCGACCAAGACAAGGTGAAGCGCAGGAGAAGTTGTTGATTCGCCAGCGTTGCCCGACGCCGCAGCAGCATGCGAAGATCGTTCAAGGAACCCGTACGGACGTTGGTGCCGACAAGCATTCGGTTAAGAAAATGCACCATGCCCGGCGAGCGCGTCTTCCAGCGCGGGTAACACCGGAATACGCCTGCGATGCTGTCTTCCTGTGAAGGCAGCGAGACACCAGATGGCAGCTTGTGGCCACGCAAGACCGCAGACCCGAGGCCGGCGGCCCGGACGGTTGTCCCGGGCATGAATGCACCCTGAAAATATACCCGGACGCCGGCTGGATATGCTTCCTAAAGCGATGCCCCCACCCGCCGACCGCAGGACATCCTTCCGCTAAACTTGAATTCTCATGAACAAAATTCCGAGAATGATCAGAACTTGTGACGGATACCCGTGACGGCAATAAATTGCGTGTGGCTACTCGACGGCCCGGATGCCCCCTCGATCTGCGCCGCTGCGTTCGTGGCGCGCTGATACAGCAAATCGATGTAGACGTCAGTCGATTTGGAGAGGAAGTATTGAAGCCCTGCGGTCGTCTGCCAGTAGTGCCACGAGTCCACCTTCCCGTTCGTCGAAACATTGGTATAGGTCTCGCCGAGCGCCGCATGCACGGTGGGTGTGATGCGGTAGCGCAAGCTCGCTTCAGCGTTCTGATAGGTCTGGTACTGGCTCGCGGGTGTCAACTCGAAACGCGTGTTCGTGTACATCAACCCGACACTTGCATTGCCGATGTCGTACAGTCCGCCCGCGCCGTAAATGCGCTGCTTGCTGATGCCCTTGAGAAACGTGAAGTAGTTATCGGATGGAATCGCGCCGGTTGTGTCGGTGGCCGGATGATCCAGCATCACGTAGGCCGCACCCAGATGCCATGGACCATTCGCGTAGGTCGCGCCAACGCTGTATGAACGGTTCGTAGCGAAATTGCCCGCATTGCCCGACAGCGCATACATCGTGTTGATCTGCAGACCGTAGAAAGTCGGCGTCACGTATTTGATCGAGTTGTCAGTGCGAAACGTGTTGTTGATATCGTCGACATCGAATGGATGCGTGCCGTACTGAACGGTATCGGTGGCGACTTGCAGCGGCTCCAGCGAATCCTGCGAAGCGTTGTACTGACGGCCGAATGTCAACGTGCCGTAGCGATCGCTCGACAAACCGACCCATGCCTGGCGTCCGAAGATACGACCGTTCGCGCTGGCCGTGCCATTCATCACATTGAAGCCGTTCTCGAGGCGGAATACTGCGTGATTGCCGCCGCCGAGGTCTTCGCTGCCGAGCAGACCCCAGCGCGAGCCCTGTTCGTTGCCAGACGTCGCCTGATAATTCGACTTGCCGCCCTGATTGCTGGTGTAGGTGAAACCAGCGTCGACGATGCCGTACAGCGTGACGCTCGACTGTGCGTGTGCCGCGCCAGCCGATAGGCCGATGCCGCCGATGGCGAGCAGCGTCGCTGGAAGTGTCTGTTTGCGCATGGTGCTTTTTCCTCTTGGAGTGGGACTTGCTGTTGAAAATCGGCGTGCAACGAACGGAAAGCTGTCGTGCTGTTTCGGGTCGCGTCGGGGCGTTCGCAAAAAATTCGGGCAAAAAGGGGCCCCGGACGTCGCGCTGAACGCGACGCCTCAATGACCGGCAATGGAGTGATGCGGAAGTGCCGCTAGCTTCTTCTAGCTAGCGTTGCAGTTATCCGCCGGGATTCGGCGGCATTGCTTCGAGCGAAGCCGCCGGGACAAGCGGCAGCACGACATGGGACGCCTGACCGGCGCCGAAATGCACATGGTTCACCGCGACGCGTGGCGTGCGCGCCAGCGCGGGCGCCTCGCCGCTATTCGGATTGACATCGAAGTGCGGGAAGTTGCTGCTTGAAACATCGAGACGGATGCGATGGCCGCGTCTGAACAGATTCGCCGTGGCGAACGGTTCGATTTCGATCGCGTAGACGCGTCCCTTTTCGAGCATGTGCGGCTCGGTCCACGATTCGTGAAAGCGGCAACGAAAAATGCCGTCAGTCAGGTTCATCGCGTAGCCATGCGGATAATCTGCATTGGGCGGATAGACGTCGATCAGCTTCGCGGTGAAATCGGTATCGGGCGCGTCGGACGAAATCCAGAGCTTCACGACAATAGGTCCGACCACGGCGACGTCCTCTTCGAGCGCCTCCGTCTGGAACACGAGAACGTCGGAGCGAGCCGAGAGCGGCATGCCCGCGTACCGCGTGCCGAAGAAGCACGGGTCTTCGCGCTGGTCGAACGCGCCGCCCTCGAAAACCGGCGCGCCCGAGGTCAGCGCGCCGCCGATCGTCGGCACCGGATTCGACGGATCGAACGCATACGCGGTTGCAGCGGGCTCCCTATGCAATGCGTCGTCCGAGACTGAAAGCGAGCCGTTCGCGCTCAGGTAAAACGGCGTGAAGCGCGTACCGGGCAGCGGCCATTGCGATGAACTAACCCAGCGTCCGCCGTGCTCCATGCGGCCCTGTTGGTTACGCGCCCCGCTACCGCCGCCCATCACGAAGATGCGCGCGACGGCATCGGCGGATTCATGCGACACCTCTTGCGGTTTCAGCCAGCGGTCGAACCAGTCGGCGCGGAACGCCAGCCAGTCTTTCGCAATCTGGCCTTCGATCACCGCGTCCGGTCCGAATTCAACGTCGCCGCTATATGACAGGTTGCGGTCGCCATGCAGCCACGGACCCATGATCAGATACGCAGGAGCACCCGGCGTGCCGGAGAGCGCGGCGAAGTTATCCAGCGTGCTGCGCACGTACGCGTCGTACCAGCTCGACATCAGCACCGTGGGCACACGCGTCATGGTGTCGTAGTAGCCCTCGGCATAGATGCCGGGCTGTTTCCAGTAGTCGTCGAATACGTCACGCGTCCATTGCTCGAACAGATAGCTCTCGTATTCCGGCACTGTCGCGAGCGGCGAATGACCGGGCCGCCACGGCATCCGTGCAAACCATTGGCGCAGATCGCTCGCGTCCAGCGCCGCCGCGACGAGCGGATTCTCAGCGGCCGTGGCACTGTTTTTCGCGCGGTTGAACGCCCACGTTGCCTGCTTAAGTTCGAAGGCGCCACCCTGGCGGATGCCGCAGCGATACCCGTTAGCGAAGCCACCCGAGTCGAGCACCATGCACGCGAGCCCCGGCGGATTCAGGCAGGCTGCCGCAAGCTGCGTGTGGGCCGCGTACGACAGTCCCATCGTGCCGACCTTGCCGTTTGACCACGGCTGTTGCGTGATCCATTCGATCGTGTCGAAGCCGTCCGGCCCTTCGGCGACGTATTTTGTGAACGTGCCCTCGGAGTTGTAGCGCCCGCGGCAGTCCTGCAGCACGACCGCGTAGCCGCGCGCGGCGAAATAGCGGGCCACGTCGGCGCGATTCGCAGGCGGCTCGCCGTGATGGATTTCCGAGCGCGAGATATCGGATTTGCCATACGGTGTGCGTTCGAGAATCGCAGGCAGCGGCGCGTCTATGCCGGCGCGGTAACCAGCGGGGAAGTAGACATCGGTAGCGAGGCGTACGCCATCACGCATTGGCACCATCGCGTCACAAAGCGGGTTGAACGTCGAATCGGCGGCAAGCGCTCCGCTACGGGAAAAAGCATCAGTCATGGTTGAGTCTCGATGAAGAGCAGCGAGGTGCGTTCAGATTTGTTCGGATGGAAGATCACGCCCTTGCGTGTCGCCCAATAGTCCACCGGGAAATAGAGCGGCACGATGCCGTAGTCGCCGAATCCCGCACGCGCCGCCTGTTGAAGCAACTCGTTGCGGCGCGCCGGATCGAAGCTTGCCGCGGCTTCGCGCAACAGCCGGTCGAGCGTCGGGTTCGAGTAGCGCGTGCGGTTGAAGGCGCCCGTGCCGCTCTCGCGTGAATAGCTTTCGAGCACGTTGGTCAGCGCAATTGCGGAATCGCTCGTCGTATTGCCGAAACTGAAGATGAATGCGCTGTAGCTGCGCCGTGCGGCCGCGCCTGCATACACGTTGTAGGGCTGCGTGACGACGTCGTTCACGGCAATGCCGCCGCGCGCCAGCATCTGGCCGAGCGCCTGACCGAGATCGCCGTCGCTGGCGAAGCGGTCGTTCGACGAATGGATCGTCAGCCGGAAACCGTCTGGATACCCAGCGGCAGTAAGCAGGCGTCGCGCGCCGACGGGGTCGTACCGGTCCGGTTGAAGCTGTGGGTCATAACCGCCCATGCCCGGCGGCACGATTTGCGCAGCCGGTAGTCCGGCACCGTTGAGCAGATACTGGGTAATCGCATCGCGGTCGATCATCTTCGAGATGGCTTCGCGCACGCGCACGTCGCGCAGCGGATTGCGCGCGATCGTCGAGCCGTCGGCAGCCGCGACAAATGGCGAAGCGTCGCGCGACGAATCGAGCGCGAGATAGATGAGCCGTGCGGACGGACCGGAAAACAGCGTCACGTTAGGTTCGCGGCGCAGGCGGCCGATCGTGACAGGCGGTACGTTGTCGATCAGATCAACTGAGCCGGAGAGCAACGCCGACAGCCGTGCGGCATCGTTTGACACGAAGCGGATGGTGCACGTGTCGAAAATAGGCCGCTTGCCCCAGTAATGCTCGTTGCGCACGAGCTCAAGACGGTCGCCCGGAATCCAGCGCGCAAGACGATACGGACCGGTGCCGACCGCGACGGCGGGCAGACGGTAGTCGTTGCTCGCGTGCCCCGCCGTCGCCTGCTGCGAGACGATATAAACGAGCCCGATCTGTTCGACGAAGGCGGGTGACGGCGTCTTCGTCACAATGCGGAGCGTGAGCGGGTCGACGACCTCGATGCGCTCGATGTTCGCAACCGCGCCCGAATATGGCGCGGGGCTGTTCGGCACGGACCGCGCGCGGCGCAACGAATACGCGACGTCGGCGGCGGTCATCGGCGAGTTGTCCGAGAAGCGCACGTTCGGGCGCAAACGGAATTCCCATGTCAGCGGATCGACTGCACGCCACGACACCGCAAGACCTGGCCGGACCTGCAGATTGTCGTCCTGTTCGATCAGCCGCTCGAACATGTTTTCGGCGGTCTGCATATTGTTCTGCGTCCGCGAGAACAGCGGATCGAGTGATTGCGGCTCGGAGGCGAGCGCCATCGTCAGCGAGCGCGCCTGCGCGCTGGTGGTCACGCCGGCAAAGCTCAACCCGCACGCGAGCGCGAGTGCCGCCGTGCGTTTGAGGGCGCGTTTGAGGCCGCGTTTGAGGCCACGTCGGCGCATGGATGAAATCACCGCCGTCATTGCACCTCCACCAGATGACACGCGACTTGATGAGCGAGGCCGCTTGGATGCAACAGGGGGCGCTCGGTGCGGCAACGTTGCGTTGCGTGGGGACAGCGCGGATGGAAATGACAGCCGTCAGGGGGCGCGAGCGGCGACGGAATTTCGCCTTGAATCGATTCGAACTGCCGTTTGCGGTTCGACAGGCGCGGCACCTGCGCAAGGAGCGCAATCGTGTAAGGATGCTGCGGATTGGCAAACAACTCGACGGTCGGCGCGGTTTCGACAATACGGCCCAGATACATGATGGCGACGCGATCGCTGATGTGTTCGACCACGCCGAGATCGTGACTGATGAACAGATAGGTGAGACCGAGATCGCGGCGCAGTTGCATGAAGAGATTGATGATCTGCGCCTGGATCGATACGTCGAGCGCCGCAATCGATTCGTCGCAGATCAGGAAATCCGGCTTGACCGCCAGCGCGCGTCCAATGCCGACGCGCTGACGCTGGCCGCCGGAAAACTGATGTGGAAAGCGTGTGCGGAAATCAGGGTTCAGGCCAACGCGCTCCATCACGTCGACGACATAGGCATCCAGTTGTTTGCGCTCCACGATTCCGTGCACGAGCGGTGCCTCGCCAATGATGTCGCGCACCCGTTTGCGAGGATTCAGCGACGACAGCGGGTCCTGGAAGATCATCTGGGTGGCAAGCCGGTGGCGCGGCGTGCGCTGTGCACCGTGTTCACTGCCCGGCGATGGCTCAGCGGTCTTCTCGATGGTGCGGATCGAGCCGCTCGACGGCGCCACGATCCCGGCCAGCATCCGGCCGAGCGTCGACTTCCCACAGCCGGACTCGCCGACAAGGCCGACCACTTCGCCGCGATGAACGGTCAGGCTGACATCGTCCACTGCATGCACGATCTGTTCTTCTGCGCGCGCGCCGAGCCAGCCGGCGATCCGCTCGGCGTAGTTCAGGCGGCGAACGAAGCGGCGCGACACGTGATCGACTTCGACCAGCGGCGCCATGACATGGGGTGCGTTCATGCTGGCGCTCCGGAACGTGGGTGGAAGCAACGGTACAGATGCGTACCGTCACCAGTGACGGGGGGTTCGGCACTCCGGCACAACGAGGTGGCGTACGCGCAGCGTGGTGCGAACGCGCAGCCCACCGGCAGCTTGAGTGCGCTCGGCGCGATACCCGGAATCTGTTTGAGCGGTTCGCCGCGTCGGGCCTTTTCGGGCACGGAGTCGATCAGCCCGATCGTGTAGGGGTGGCGCGGTCGTTCGAGAATCTCGTCGACACTGCCTGTTTCAACGACCCGGCCGGCGTACATCACGCAAATGCGGTCCGCCAGCCCCGCCACCACCGCGAGATCGTGACTGACCCACACCATCGACGTATTCGAGCGGGCGCACAGCTTCTGCATTTCCGCGAGAATCTGCGCCTGGATCGTGACGTCGAGCGCGGTGGTCGGTTCGTCGGCGATGATCAGTTCCGGGTCATGCAGCAGCGCGATCGCAATCGCCACACGCTGCCGCATGCCGCCAGATAACTGGTGCGGATAGGCACGCAAGCGTTCGTCCGGCGACGGAATGCCGACCGACGCGAGGGCGTCGCGCGCCCGTTGCCGCGCCGCGTGCTTCGATACGCGCGCATGAGCCTGGACCGCCTCGATCATCTGTGTGTCGATACGCAGTACCGGGTTCAGCGTCATCATCGGATCCTGAAAGATCATCGCGATGCGGTTGCCACGCAGCCGGCGCAGCGCTTCAGGCGTGAGCATCGTCAGGTCTTCGCCTTTGAACAGCACGCGCCCGCCGACGATGCGTCCCGGCGTGTCGATCAAGCCGAGCACGGAGAAGCCCGTAATCGATTTGCCTGACCCGGATTCACCGACGAGGCCAACGATCTCGCCAGGCGCCACGTCGAAGCTCGCGTCGTCGACTGCCTTCGCGACGCCCGCACCGGTAAAGAAATGCGTGCGCAGATTCTGCACGGACAAGGTAGGGGTGGACATGCGGAATCCTATTTCTGCAGACGCGGGTTCAATGCTTCGCGCAGACTGTCGCCGACTATATTCATGCTGAACACGAGCACGAGCAGCAACAGGCCGGGAAAAACACTGATCCAGTAAAAGCCCGCGATCAAT
The DNA here is from genome assembly GCF_900116445.1 of Paraburkholderia aspalathi. GTDB lineage: Bacteria > Pseudomonadota > Gammaproteobacteria > Burkholderiales > Burkholderiaceae > Paraburkholderia > Paraburkholderia aspalathi. The sequence goes on along the minus strand of NZ_FPBH01000023.1, from coordinate 157,764 downwards.
TGCTGATAGCCGTTCGCGATCAGCAGACCCAGCGAGGGCTGCGTGACCGGCAGGCCGATACCGAGAAAGCTCAAAGTTGCTTCGGCTGAAATGGCGGCGGCAATCTGTACGAGGGCAATCACGATGACGGGCGGAAGGCAGTTCGGCAGCAACTGGCTGAACAACGCGCGCCGGTGGCTCAAGCCGAGGCACAGCGCGGCCTCCATATACTCCTTACGGCGTTCAACGGCGGCGACTGCTCGCACGGTGCGGGCAAAATAGGCCCACTGCACGACTACCAGCGCGAGGATCACCTTGTCGACGCCCTGGCCGAGAATCGCGAGCATCATCAGCGCGACGAGAATCGTCGGAAAGCCGAGCATCAAATCGACGGCGCGCATGATGAGCGTATCGACGTAACGGCCGAAGTACGCGGCGACGAGGCCGAGCGTCGTGCCGAGCGTCATCGCGAAGACGCCGCTCAGCAGGCCCACACCAAGACTGATGCGCAGCCCGTACATCATCGCGGCGAACATGTCGCGCCCGAGCGCATCGCTGCCGAGCAGGTACAGATGACCGTTCACACCACGCGCGCCGGGTGGAAGGCGGCCATCGACGATATTGAGCGCGGCGAGATCATAGGGATTCTGCGGCGCGATCCACGGCGCAAGCAGCGCGATTACAACGAGCGCCAGACATACACAGGTCGCGGCGGCAACGGCCGGCTTGCCAAACAGGCTGCGCAGCACAATGCCCAACGTCGTATTGCGATCAACCTGCCACGCAGAAAAGCTTGCGCTGCTTCTCATGCCGCCTCCAGCCGCACGCGCGGATCGAGCAGCGAATAGATGATGTCGACGGCGAGGTTGAGTAGCGTGAACATCGCGACCACGATCAGCAGATAGGCAACGATCACCGGACGGTCGAGCTTCGTGATGCTGTCAATGATCAGCTTGCCGACGCCTGGCCACGCGAAGATCGTCTCCGTCACGGTGGCGAATGCGATCAACGAGCCGAATTCCATACCGACAACCGTGACGATGGGAATCAGGATGTTCTTCAGGACATGCACGAAGATCACGCGCCGCTCGCGCAGGCCTTTGGCTCTGGCGAATTTCACGTAGTCGAGCGGCAGCGTTTCGCGCACGCCAGCGCGCGTGAGGCGCGTGACGAGCGACATCTTGAAGAGCGACAGATTGAGCGCGGGCAGCAGCAGATGCCGCAGGCCGTCCCACGTCGCGAGGCTGGTGTGGATGCCGAACAGCATGCCGGGTTGGCCACGGCCGGCCGACGGCAGCCAGCCCAGCGTGACCGAAAAGATCAGCACGAGCATGATGCCTTGCCAGAAGTTCGGCAGGCTAAAGCCGAGGATCGAGCCCGTCATCACCGTGCGGTCGAGCACCGATCCCGCCTTCAGCCCAGCGATCAGGCCGAGCGGCAGACCGACTATCAGCGCAAGCACCAGCGCCACGAGCGCGAGTTCCAGCGTTGCCGGCAGGCGTTCAAGAATCAGCTGGATCGATGGCTGGTTGAACACGAAGGAGCGCCCGAGATCGCCGTGCAGTGCTCGTCCGATGAAATGCAGATACTGTTGCCAGAGCGGCTGGTCGAGTCCGAGCGATTGCACGGCCTGGGCGATTTCGGCCGGGGTCGCGTCCGCCGGGACGAGAATCGCGATCGGGTCGCCGATGGCGAACACGCCGCAGAAGACGAGCACGGACGTGAGCAGCAACACGCCGATGCTCTGGATGAGCCGCCGGATGATGAAGGCGATCATTGCGTGTGAAACCTCAAATGATGAAAATGCGGGGGGTCCGGTGGCGCAAACGGCACCGGGCTCATGCAACGCCCCGATCATTCGACGGCAAAAAACTGTCCGCAACCTTATGTCGAATCAACATAACCCTATGCAAAACCTGAAATGAACCTTAAGCAACTCGAAGCTTTTGTGGCGATTTCGACGCTGCATACGACTACGGCAGCCGCGCAACGGCTGGGATGCTCGCAGTCGGCGGTGAGTCGCCTGCTGAGCCAGTTGGAGGAGGATCTCGGCCTGAGCCTGTTTGTGCGCGAACAGGGCCGCCTGACGCCAACGCGTGAGGGCGACGCGCTGGTGCAGGAAGTGGAGACGATCGTCGAAGCGGCGCGGTGCCTCGAACGGCATGCCCAGCAACTGCGACTGGCCGGCACGCAGCGCAAGCTCGTGCGCATCATGGTTCCGAATACCTTTGCCCAGTTCCTGCTGCCCGCTGTGATGCAGCATTTCTACGAAACGCATCGCGACGCGGTATTGGAAGTGTTTTCGGGTACTTACGACGCTTCAGAACGCGCATTGCTGAGCCGGGAGGTCGATCTGGCGTTCGTTCGGCTACCGACGCGCCTGTCCGGCTTTTCAGTCAAATGGCGGTTCAACAGTGAATCGGTGTGCGTGATACCACGCTCGCATCCGCTCGCCCGGAACGCGACCGTCACCGCGCGCGATCTGGACGGCGTACCGCTCGTGCTGCTATGGCGTCAGAGCGCGCTTCGTCACGAAGTGGACGCAGCGTTCCGCAGCGCGCGGGTCACGCCCAATGTGGTCGCAGAGGTGCATTCGGTGAGCGTGGCGTGCGCGATGGCGGCACGTGGGGTCGGTGCGGCGATCGTCAACCGGTTGATCGCGCAATGCTGCGACACGGAACAGTTCGTGATGAGGCCATTTGTGCCGACGATCAGCTTCGAGACCGGGATAGCATCTCTCGAATCCGATCCGATCAGCGGAACTTGCCATGCATTTGCCGCGTGCCTCGCCGAAGCGTTGGACAATCTCCATGCCCTGCGCGAGGTTGACTAGTTTTACTGCGCGCCGCTATCACTTGAGGCTTCAATCCCTTTGGTGGGACCCGGTTTTTCCATTGCCTCATGTGCATCGCCCACACACGGCATGTTCGACGCAGTTCGTTGAACTGGCCGAGCGAAGGACAATCTTCCGATAGAATGGCATTTATCCGAATAAACTTCCGAGAATGCCATGACCACCAGAAATCGCCCACTGGACAACCAGGATCGGAAGATCATGCGCGAATTGCAGAAGAACGCGCGCCTGAGCAACGCCGAACTCGCCGAGCTGGTCGGCATGTCGACCACGGCATGCTGGAATCGCACGCGTCAGTTGGAGACGGAGGGATACATCCGCGGCTACGTCGCGTTGCTCGATCAGCAGAAGCTCGGTTTCGCCGACGTGGTGCTGCTCGAAGTCACGCTCGACCGTCACGACGACGACGCCCTCGCCCGCTTCGGCGCCGAACTGGCAACGTTGAGCGAAGTGCTGGAGGCGTATCTGGTGTCAGGCGATTACGACTACCTGGTCAAAGTCGCAGTCGACGGGACGGCGGGCTACGAGCGGTTTCTGCGCGAGAAGCTCTATAAAATCGCGGGCATTCGCCATAGCCGCTCGATGTTTGCCCTCCGCTGCATGAAGAGCATTCCGTCGATTGCGATCTAGTAGACGTCACGTTGCGCCATTCAGTGCTTATGGTGCAGCCAGTCCTTGATCGGATGTGCGTGCAGCCAGCGGGCGACCGGTTGGTCGTTGTGCTCCCGCCTGTAACGTATCGCGGTAAATATCACGATGCATAGCACCACCACGATTCCCACTACAAAACTGGTCATCGACTCGGTCATGGCAACCTCCTTTGAGGTCAGAACCATGCCTATATTTTAGGTGACGAGAGAAATCGCGCCTGCCCGTTCTCATTCGTCTGCAGGGATCGCGACTCGCTTCAGCACGGTCATCGGGCCGAGCCTCTTGATGACGTCCATCTGTGCCGCGTCTCGCACGAAGAGCGAGCCCGCGAACCCCAGCGCATTCACCGATGTTCCCTCGACACGTTCCGAAGACCTAGGCACAAGCAGTATCCATCGAGGCGCGACAAGCAGGTTGTACGGCGCCGAAGTGTGCAACTCGCCATTCACCTCGATCGCGCGCAGGCCAATCGCTCCGAGCAACGCGTGATAGCAATCGAATGCGGCCTGTGCAGCGTGCCTTAGGTCAGCCGACGCCAGCTCCAGATGGGCAAACGCGTGCCTGAAAGGCAGACCGGGTACCGTGCCATCAATCGCATCGTCCATGCACGCGGACTCGAGAACGGACTCAATAGGGACCGACGGACCTGACTCTCCAAGCGGCAGCGGCACGATCTGCAGATGCTTATGGAGTTGACTCGCGCCGGCCTCCACGCCGCCGTTGTAGAAACCCAGACCATCGTACTCAGCCATGCACGCAACCAACGCGGCAAAGTCCGCCAGGTCGAGCAGCGCTTCCTGCGATTTGAAGCTGCGGGTGACGATCAGAAGATGATGGTCGATGACGTTGAACTTGTTGAGCAAGGCAAGGTGAGTGTCCGAGATATCGGCCACAAAAAGGTCCGGGTCATAAGGAAGGAACGGATTGAACGTACCGGCGTCAAGCTTGGGTGCCTGTCGGGCCTCCTCCTTGCGAGTGAGGCTCGAGACCTGGCGGATAAGAAAACGTACGCCACCTTCTTCGATCACCGCCTGAGAGGTCTCGATCGGCCGCAGCGCACCACAACGCAGCGCATGCTCAGTCTGGCGCAGGATGGCCGGCCACAGGGTGCCGGGCTGGATTTGCATATCGAACCTCGCTCTGTGCACTGGCTGCGATGAGGCGCATGACTGCGCATTTGCTGCACTAGAATTAATTTTCAGACTACCAGAAAGCGCTGGCGAGCCGTAGCTGGTCAACGCAGTTGGGAATCGTGTTGGAGAAGCGCAATGCCGACGTACCAATATCGTTGCGAAAAATGTGGCGAGTTGTTCGAACACGCTGAACATCTCGCGGAACATGAGGTCGCCCATCCGCGATGCCCGAAATGCGGAAGCGAGACGTGTCAGCACGTACCGACACCATTTGTCGCCAAGACGTCGAGAAAGAGCTGAGACCTGCTCCTTGAGCCCCCGTCAACGCTGGATGATTTTCGTTGCGAGCACAGGCGGCGCGCTCGAGGTATTCGATTACGCCGTCTATGGATTTTTCGCACAAAGCATTGGCCGCGAATTCTTCCCGGCACGAATAGGCCTGCCCGCAGAAACACTGTCGTTCGCGGTCCTGGCTGCCGGTTCCATGTCGAGGCTCGTGGGCGGCATCTTCCTCGGCCGGCTAGGCTACAAGTACGGCCGGCGCATTGTGTTCACCTCGTCGGCAATGGTCGCTGCTGTGTCGACCTTGTTCATCGCAATACTTCCTTCATACGAATCGCTGGGCGTTGCCGCGCCAATGCTCCTGGTTCTGCTGCGAATCACACAAGGTTTGTGCCTGGGCGGTGAATTGCCGGGCGCAGTTATCTATGCCGTTGAAACAGAGCACGCGAAACCCGGAATCTTATGCGGCATGGTGTTTCTCGCTGTCAATATCGCGCTCATGCTTGCCATCAGTATCAATCTCGGCGTGCAGATGATTTTCACGTCGGATCAGGTCCGCGCATTCGGATGGCGGATCGGCTTTCTGGTTGGTGGTCTTCTAGGTCTGCTGAGTTTCGTTGTGCGGCGTACGTTGGCGGAAACCGACGAATATACGCGGGGAGTGAGCGCCCGGCACCGGGAGCCGCTCGCTGTTCTGTTCCGCAAGCATGCCGCGTCCGTGCTGACTGGCGTTGCTGCGGCGTCACTGGTGGGGGCGTCCAGTGGTCTCTTCGTGGCGCACATGCCGACCTATCTCCAGACTCTGCACTATGACCCGCGGAAGATTGCGAGCGCTCAGTTCCTGTATGTGACCGCCATCTCGGGCTGCATCCTCGTCACGGCCTACTTCGGGGAGCTGCTGTCGCGACGTTATGTCTTCATGTCGGGTGCGGTACTGTCGGCGCTGTTCGCTCCTTTCTTTTACGTTGCGGTGACCCGGCATCAGGTCAGCTTGCCCCTGCTGTTTCTGATGGCCGGTGTCGTCGCTTCGTTTGCAAATGGAACCTACGCGTGTGCGATTGCGGAGATGTTTCCCGTCGACGTGCGATTCAGCGGCCTCGCCACCGCCATGAATGTCGGTCTCGCCGCACCGATGGCAATAGCGCCGCTCGCCGCAAGCATTCTTGCATCCACAACAAACTGGACATTTTCACCTGCGCTTGTCGTGGTGCTTTGCGCGACATTCGCATTCGTTGCGTCGTTCCGAATGAAGCGTCACCGCGAGGAGGCTGTAAGCGTCAAGATGGGCAATGAGTCGCTGTTTCAGGAGCGCAAATGAATCCTCAGGAGTTCGTCAGGATCGGAGACACCGAACTCGATATCCAGCGCTACGAATTGCGTCGGGCTGGACAGCAGATTCCTCTTGAGCGCCTGCCGATGGAGTTGCTGATCCTGATGGCGTCCCGCGATGGACAACTCGTAACGCGCGCAGACATCGTCAGGGCGCTATGGGGCGGTAACGCTTTCCGCGAAACGGACAACAGCATTAACACAGCAATTAGAAAAATCCGGATCGCACTAGATGAAAATCCCGACCACCCATTGCATCTGACTACAGTCAAGGGGAAGGGGTATCGGCTAAACGGCACGAGGACGTTCTCCGAGGAGCCTTTGCAAATTCCCGCGGAAGCGGTTCGCGTGCTGGTTTTGCCCTTCGAAAACAACACCGGCGACTCAAGCGAGGACAGTCTCTGCGACGCGCTTGCGGACGAGACCTCCGCGAACATCGGGGTACTCAATCCCGAGCGGATTCTCGTTATTGCGAGGACAACGGCCGCCCGCTACCGGCGGGTGAATAAGAGCATCGCGGAGATCGCGCACGAACTGTCAGTCGACTATGTGCTCGAAGGTTCGCTAACACGGGACGGAGGAAGGGTTCGCATCCTGGCGCATCTGATCCGCTGTGTCGATCAGGTGCAGATCTGGAGCCGTGCACATGAGCCGATGACACGCGGTGCACTGGATATCCAGAAAGAGGTCGGAACCGCCCTTGCTCAAGAAGTCTCGCCGGCGCTCGCGCAACAGCAGCAACACATGCTCGCAAGGCGTCTGCCGGTCGATCCGATGGCGCACGATGCCTACCTGCGTGGCCGATACTACTGGACTCGGCGCGTTCATTTCGATGCGGGATTCGCCGCACATCATGCGTTAAATGACGAGGACTTCATTCGCGCGCGGAGCTACTTCGAAAGTGCTGTCGATCGCGACCCGACTTACGCGCTCGGCTATGTCGGCTTGTCGAATATCTTCGGATCGACCGCCACGCATGGGTTCTACGCGCCGTCGCACGGCTACCCCAAAGCGCGCGAATCGGCACTTCGTGCCCTCGCGCTCGATGCGAGTCTTCCAGAGGCTCACCAGGCGCTTGCCGGTGTGCACTACTTCTACGACTGGGATTGGCAACGCGCGGAAGCCGAGTTTCTGAAGGCATTGCGGCTCAACCCGAGCCATGCAGAAACCAGCCGCCTGTACGGACGGCTTCTACTGGTGCTCGGGCGAGAAGCGGAGGGACGAGCGCAGTTCGAGCTCGCCGAAAGTGTGGACCCACTGGGATTCGAAGGTTCGCGCGTATTCGGGCTCATACAGTCGGGCAGATACGAGGAGGTGATCCGCGAGTATCTCAACAGCGGGCACGGGAATAGATCGCCGTTGATCTACCAGTTGCTGGCTACTGCATTCGAAGTCCAGGGGCTATACGAAGAGGCGATCGAAGCGACCGTCGATGCATTGACACGGTGCAACGAGTTTGCCCGGGCTGCGTCCATTCGAGCGATCTGGGACTCGGGCGGCTATCAGAAGGTTCTGCAGTGGTATCTGCAGGATCTACAGACAAGGAGCCGAAAGCGCTATACATCGCCGCTCCTGTTTGCGGAATTGTACGCACGCCTCGCACAAGCAGACGAGATGTTTCACTGGCTCGAGGTCGCGGTTGCCGAGCGCTCGCCACGTTTATGTGAACTGCGCACTAACCCATGGTTCCAACACTATCGGTCGACAGGACGGTTCCGGAAAGTCGAAAAGCAAGTTGGTTACTGATCGGGTGGTCGTCGCAAGGCCGGAAGTAATCAATGCATGTGGTTTGTCGTCTGGGTCCCGTTGAGCCTCCACACGCACCTTCATACGTTGCGTGTATTACGCTCCGTCGACGTGAAGGCCCACCTGGGACGCAGGGTGCTGGTTCGTCATTTGCCGCGGTAGAACTCGCTCCGCAAGCGGCTTTGTTCTCCGCTTTGCTGTGCACGAATGAGATCCTGGTAAACCTGTTGCCGCGAGAGCGTCGCTGTGGATCCTGATTCGCCCGTCGACGCGCTGACTGTGCCGCCGACGTCCTGAGCGGCAGGTGGTGTTGCAGACTGCACCGGGTTGTCTTGCGCCCACACTTGTCCAAGAGAGAGGGAGGCGGCGCATATCGCCACGAGTCGAAGTGTTTTCATGTTGACTGACTCCAGCAAGGTAATGCGGACACGGTCAACACACGAACAGACGGTTGGCCGCAATGGCGTTTCGAACGACTTCGCATGCGGCCTCTCGTTCGTAGCGCTTGCCTCATGTTGCGGTCGGACTGCAGAAATCACTATCGAGGCAATATGAAGAAATCGTTAACTTGCACAGGCCCACGCACACGCGTGGCGGTAGGAGCGAAGCGTGCCGGCGAAGCGCAGTCGTAAGCATGTGCTGAGGACATAGTAAACTGCGTCAATCAGGAAGTGATCCTTGTCCGGCACAGCCGACCGCGCCGGATACCGTATGTGTACGCAACAACACAAGGACCTCATGAGTCGTCTCGTCGTCGTTTCAAATCGCACTGCCGATCCTCGCAAGCCTGCAGCCGGCGGACTCGCCGTCGCTGTACGAGAAAGCCTGCAGCAAACCGGCGGCCTCTGGTTCGGCTGGAGCGGCAAGATCCGCGAAGCCGCGGATGGCACGCAATCCGGCCAGGGGGAAGTTCATGTCCAAACGGCCGGCAACGTCACGCTCGCGACGCTCGATCTGAGCCGCGAGGATCACGACACGTATTACCTCGGTTACTCCAACGATGTCTTGTGGCCGGTATTCCACTACCGGCTGGACCTGGCCAATTTCGACACGCGATTCGCCGCGGGCTATCGCAGGGTCAACCAGTTATTCGCGCAGAAGCTGCTGCCGCTCCTCAAACCGGACGACCTCATCTGGGTTCACGATTACCAGTTGATCCCGCTCGCGGCCGAGTTGCGCGCCATGGGATGCACCAACCGCATTGGCTTCTTCCTGCATATTCCGATGCCGCCGCCGCTGATCATGGCCGCGATTCCGGAACACGAATGGCTGATGCGTTCACTCTTCGCATACGATCTGGTGGGCTTCCAGAGCGAAGCCGACCTGACGCATTTTTCTCACTACGTCGAATCGGAAGCGCACGCGGAACGCTTGAGTCCAGATCGCCTTCGAGCATTCAATCGAACGCTGCGGGTCGGCGCCTATCCGATCGGTATCGACGTCGACGATTTCAAGCGTCTTGCCGATTCGAAGGAAGGGCGCGACATGTTCGTCCGGATGCGCGACGAGTATTCGCGGCGGCGTTTGCTGGTAGGCGTCGACCGGCTGGACTATTCAAAGGGGCTGCCGCAACGCGTGCATGCGTTCCGCGAACTGCTGACCTACTACCCGGAAAACCGCGATAGCGCGACGCTGATCCAGATCGCGTCCCCTAGCCGCGAGGACGTCGGTGCCTACGACAATCTGCGGCGTCAGATGGATAGCCTGTGCGGCGCGATCAATGGCGACTTTGGTGAACTGGACTGGATGCCGGTGCGCTACATTCATCGGAACGTGGCCCGTAAGCGGCTGCCAGGTCTTTTTCGCGCGAGTCGAGTGGCGCTCGTCACACCGTTGCGGGACGGCATGAATCTGGTCGCAAAGGAATTCATCGCCGCACAGGACGCTGCGGACCCGGGCATGCTGGTGCTCTCGCGTTTTGCCGGAGCCGCCGAGCAATTGAAGGAAGCGCTGCTGGTCAATCCCTACGACACGCAAGGAACAGCGCAGGCCATTCAACGGGCGCTAACCATGTCGCTTGACGAGCGGATCAACCGGCACGAAGCGCTGCTTAACCGCATCCGCAAGTTCGATGTGCACTGGTGGAGTTCGACGTTTCTGCAAGCGTTGGAAGACTGCGAGCCGAATGAAGCGGCGGCGAGCGGCACCAGCTGAACATCTGGCTGAACGGCATCAACCTCGAGACGCCAGGCGTCGCGCCTGGCGTCTATCACCACCGCCTGTCAGGCAGCAGGATCCGCTCGTCCACCTGACGGACGTCAGTGTGGCCGCAAAAGGCCATGGTGATGTCCAGTTCCTTCTGGATGATCTGCAGGCACTTGGTGACACCCTCCTCGCCCATTGCGCCCAGCCCATAGAGAAAGCTGCGGCCGATCAGCGTGCCTTTCGCACCGAGCGCAACGGCCTTCAGCACGTCCTGTCCGCTGCGAATGCCGCCGTCCATCCACACTTCAATGCGCGAACCGACCTCGCGTGCGATCTCGGGAAGCGCCGAGATCGAAGAAGGCGCGCCGTCGAGTTGCCGGCCGCCATGGTTGGAGACGATCAACGCGTCAGCGCCGCTGTTGGCGGCAAGGCGCGCATCTTCTGCATCCATGATGCCTTTCAGAATGAGCTTGCCGCCCCACATCTCCTTGACCCACTCGACGTCTGCCCAGCTCAGCGCCGGATCGAACTGCTCCGCGGTCCACGAGCTCAGGGACGACAGATCACCCACGCCCTTCGCATGACCGACGATGTTGCCGAAGGTGCGCCGCTTGGTGCCGAGCATGCCGAGGCACCAGCGCGGTTTGGTCGCGAGATTGATAAGGTTCGCCGGGGTCAATTTGGGCGGCGCCGACAACCCATTCTTGATGTCCTTGTGGCGTTGGCCGAGGATCTGCAGGTCCAGGGTCAGCATCAAGGCGCTGCACCGTGCCGCGCGAGCGCGCTCGATCAGCCGCATGATGAAATCGCGGTCGCGCATCATGTAAAGCTGGAACCAGAACGGTTGAGTGGTCTGGGCGGCCACGTCCTCGATCGAGCAGATGCTCATCGTCGACAAAGTGAACGGCACGCCAAACTTCTCCGCCGCGCGCGCCGCCAGGATTTCACCGTCGGCATGCTGCATGCCGGTCAACCCCGTCGGTGCGAGCGCCACGGGCATGGCGGCCGTCTGACCGATCATTTCCGTGCGCGTGCTGCGGCCCGCCATGTTCACCGCCACACGCTGGCGCAACTTCAGGCGTTGGAAGTCGCTTTCATTGGCACGGTAGGTACTTTCGGTCCACGAGCCGCTGTCGGCGTAGTCGTAGAACATGCGCGGCACACGCCGCTCGGCAAGCACGCGTAAATCTTCTATGCAGGTGATGACAGGCACGGTTTCTCTCAGCGCAGGGAACAAGCGATGAGTGTACGTGCTTAAGACAGTCGTCCGGTACTCCGGGAATACCTGGGGATCATTCAGTCAGGCTCTGCGTAACGGCTTCTGGCAAGCCGCCAGCAGCGCGCCGGCTGCGAGCAGCAAGGCGGAATAGACCAGCCCACGGGCGAGACCCGCGCCATCCGAGACCCAGCCGATAATCATCGGCCCGACGATCTGTCCGAACGCGAACACGATCGTGAATGCGCTAATGCCCTTGCCCCAGTGGCTCGCCGGCAGATTGTGGCGCACGAAAGCCGTGGTCGATGCAACGGCCGAGAGAAACGTCGCGCCGAACAGCACGCCGGAGACAAACGCGACCCACGGTTGCGTGAACAACGCGGGCAACAGCGTCGCCACGGCGAGCAACGCGTTGAGTATGGCGAGCGCGTGACCGCCGCGCATGCGGTCGAGCAGACTGGACCACAAGCGTGCCGACACGACCGTCGCCACGCCAAGCAACAGGTAGAAGCCCGTCACCACCGCCGCGCTCATGCCCGCGTTGCGCAGCAGTGCGACGATGAACGTCATGTAGCCGATATAGCCGACGCCGAACAGTCCATAGCCCGCCAGTGCGGGGCTGAAACGCGGCCAGCGTGGCGCGTCGGCGGTATCGGAAGCATCCGCGGTCGAGGACCGGGTTGTGTGCACGCTTTCGATTTTTCTAGCGGCGCCGATGGCAATCGCGGAGAACGCCGCGCACGCAACGGCCAGTGCGAACCACGCAAACTGCCAGCCATGCACGACGTTGAAAATCGTCAATGGCACCAGCACCGATGAAGCGACGATGCCCCACCCCGTCCCGCCGTAATACAGGCCGAGCACAAGCCCTGCATCGTGCGGTCTCGCCGACGCCAGTCGCGCCGCCAGCACGCCGCCGCTGACGAAAACCGCCGCACTGCTCACGCCGGTGATCACGCGCAGCACGAGTAGCGAATGCGTGTCGTCCAGCAAACCGCTGATGGCCATGAGCAGCGCAGTGGCCACGCAGCCCGCGCCGAACAATACACCGGCCGACCAGCGGCGTGCGAGCCGCGGATAAGCCAGCGCGCCCAGCAGATAGCCCAGCGCGTTGGCGGTATTCATCGCGCCGGCTTGAGCAAAGCTCCAGCCGAGGTCGAGTTTCATCGACGGCAACAGCAACGCGTAAGCGAAGCGCGCGAGGCCCAGCGCGATCGCGCTGCCTAAGGACAGGCCGGCGGCCAGCATCAAGGTGGGGAGGCGCTGCGCCGCTTCGGTGGGCGTGGCGGTCGATGCGGCGTCGAGAGATTTTGTTGACATTGGCTAGCGTGGGTAGACAAGGATGCGGCAGGCTTGCTGCGGCATTTCGCCATCATATCTGGGGGCGCTCCGTTCGGCTGACGGTTAGTTGCGGATCAGACGCCCAACGCTTGGCTGCAAGGCCTTCTGGCCGGGCGCAGCCAGTACCAAGCCTCGGTTCAAAGCCCTGTCCAATTCATTTTCTAAATGCGAATGATTTGCATTTACGATGAAATTGGCCCATCATTCAGTCCATGCCATCAGACGAATGCCGAAATCATGATCACCGCCGACCTCAGCCGCCCCGAAACCGAAAGCAAACGCACAGCCACCGCGACGCCTGACACCGCCGCTGGGTCGAAGGCAGCGGCCGCGCTTGAAGTGCTGCTGTCGCGCCAGTCCCACTGGCCGCTCACCGAGCCGGCCCCGGCCGACGCCGAGCTCGATCTGATCTTCGATGCCGCCTTGCGCGCGCCCGATCACGGCAATTTGCGGCCGTGGCGCTTCGTCACGATCCGCGGCGACGCACGCGGCCCGCTCGGCGACGTGCTGGTCGACCTCGCCTGTGCCCGTTCGCCGGGCGAGCCGCGCTCCGCGCATGCGCATCGGCGGCAGAAGGCCTACGCGGCGCCGATCGTGATCGCGCTCGGCGCGGCAATCTCGTCTCAATCGACCGTGCCCGAGACCGAGCAATTGCTGGCGGTCGGCGCGGCGACGATGAACATGCTGAATGCGATCCACGCGCTCGGCTACGGCGGCTTCTGGGCTACGGGCGCCGACAGCTATGAGCCGCAATTGCACGACGCGCTGGGTTTCGCGCCGAATGAGCGATTGCTCGGCTTCCTCTTTGTCGGCACGCCAAAGAACGCCGGCCAAGCAACGGCACGTCCGGCCCGCAGCGACCACGTGCGCGAATGGCTGCCGCCGCAGCCGGCTAAAAATTGAAGCAAGCATCTGGCGCAAGCACTGCGTCACCGCCTATCCGTCGCGAGCGACAAGCGCTGGCCTGCGACGTGGCCTCCTCCGATCAGGCCGGCGCGACTCATTGGACCGTGTCCATTCAGGAGCCTCGATGAACTTCCGCTCTCAATACAGCAGCCGTCCCGAACTGGTCGACGATCACGCCACGGATTCCACCGACGCGCCCGATCGCACGGTCCTCAGCGCCGTGCGCACCTGGCTGCGGCCGGCATGTGAAACCGTGCGCGGCGGAGTGCATTGGCGCGACATCCTGATCGGCGTGGGCTTGCGGCAAGACGGCATTGAACATTTCGATCTGCTGATGCGTTCGCTGATGCACGTGTCCTATCGTCCGCTCGACATGCGATGCCGCTGCGCCAGCGATCTCGGCAAGGACGAAGCCGTGATCCTGCAAACCATCGCGCTGCTGCAAAAGACGCACAGCGGCGCTGCGTTGCGCATGCTGAGCGAATGGCTGCCGGCGCCGGCCGTGAGTGGCGTGTTGAAGCTGATCCGCTGGTTCGCCATCGATCTGCTCGACGCCGGTGTCGAACTCGACGTGCAAGCGCGCCGCGTCACCTATATGCATTGAGGACCCGAGCGTATGCCGTCGGAACTCGCTTATCTCGCGCCCTCGCGTGTGCGTGACAGCATCGACTCGCAGGCGACGAATAGCGCTAATACGTTGCAAGCCGATCACCCTGCTTCACTGGTTCAACCTGCTCGAACCGCACACGCGATCGTCAGCGCGGCCGCGCCGCAATTCGTCTCGCATCCGCTAACGCGCCACTATCCGCAGCGCGTCGCCGCGCTACGCGCGGGTGAATTGCATCTGTGGCGATTCCGCTGCGAATGGCTGCCGGTACCGGTGCAGGAAGGCGAAACGTGGATTTCGAAGGGAGAGCGCGAACGCGCAAAGCTTCACCCGAACTCGGCGCTACGCAAACGCTTTATCAGCGCACGCGTGGTAACGCGCTGGATCGTCGCGAATCTGTTCGACTGCGAGCCGCATGCGGTCGATCTGCAGGACGACGGCAACGAGAAACTGCGCACGCGACATCCGCATGACGGCCGCGGCATCACAATCGATATCGCGTACGCCGGCATCTGGATCGTGATCGGCATTGCGTCGACAACACTAGGCCTTAGCGTCGTCGTCCCCTCGCCGGGCGCTGCGCTTGACGAGGCTCAGGAAAACTCACGTCAACGCGCGCGTTACGGCAGCTTGTGCAATGCGTTGCGCTATGCGCCTGTCGATGTCGATCTGGATCTGCTCTCGAGCAACACCGCATCCTGTGCGTTCGATCTTGCCGAACATGGCCGCTGGCATGTGCTCGATCTGCCGATGTCGGGCAAGATTCGCGCAGCGGTTGCAATCGCCCAGCCGGTCACGCAGGTGCATGCGGTTGGATGGCCGAAGGCGTTGGTGTTTGGCGAACGAAAAGTTTAGCGGGTGAACGTTTTCGTCGACCACGCCACACATGCTGCATAGGCTTCAGGCGCTTCGATCCAGCGCGCGGCGATCTCGCGCATGTCATCCGGAATCTCATTGCGTAGCGTCACCTCGGCGCTGTCACGCGGCAGCACTGTCAGATGCTGCAAGCCACGCGTGATGCCCACGCCCGTCGTTTTGACGAGCGCTTCTTTGGCGACCCATGCGTCGTAAAACGCAGCGCGCTGCTCTTCCACGTCGAGGTTGTCGATCCACGCCGCTTCGCTCGCATCGAGCGTCAATGTCGCGATCGAATGCCAATCGAAGCTGTCGCTGCGATGTTCGATATCAACACCGACACGCCGCTTAGGCGACATCGCGATGAGCCCATGCGAGCCTGCATGCGATACGTTGAAATCGAGTGTGTTGGAATCGGCTAGATGCGGGCGATGGTTTTCGTCTAGCGTGAATCGGACAGCGTGTGCCGCAATGCCGAGATGCCGCGCGAGTTGCTCCCGCAGCACCACACGCACGGAAGCGAAACGCAGCGCATCTTCATGGCGGTGAAATTTGCCGGCTCGCGCGCGTTCGTCGTCGCTGAGTACGGCGAAGGCGGCATCCTCCAACGATGCGTCGAAAGCGAAATCGACCCGCCACAACGAAACGTCGGACGGGCCGTCATGCGGCAGGAGAACAGGTTCGATTGAAGACATCGCGAAGGTTCGAACGCAAGTGGTAAGGTCGTAAGGAAATATTCGCGACTCTACCCGATATGACGATCGAATCGGCTCTATCTCCTGCCCCGTCGGTGTGTATAGTCAATTTTTTACAAGCGCGTTCGGATGGAATGGATCAGAGTATTGGTCACATTGCGCTGAAAAGCTCGGCTGGGACACGCCGGTTTGCGGGCGCTCTTCACTAAACCAGTCTGGAGGTTGCAAGACATGAAGGCCGCACACTATGCCTCAAAAGGCTCCGCTAGAGACGTTCTGGTGGTTGACGAGCAGCCTGATCCGGCCCCTGAAGCGGGCGAAGTCCTGGTGCGCATCGCACACTCCGGCGTGAACCCTTCGGACGTTAAATCGCGCTCGGGCCTTACCAGCCCCGCCATGGATTTTCAGCGCGTTATTCCGCACAGCGATGGAGCCGGCGTCGTCGAGGCGGTTGGGGAAGGCGTGTCGAAACAGTGGATCGGACAACGAGTCTGGACGATCAACGGCCAGTGGCAGCGGCCATTCGGTACTGCATCCGAACTGATCGCGTTGCCCGAAAGCCAGGTTGCGCGGCTCCCCGACAATGTGTCGACCGAGACCGGCGCTTCACTCGGGATTCCGCTTCTGACGGCCTGGTACGCGGTGCATGTTTGCGGAGAACTTCTCGGCAAGACGGTTCTTGTCTACGGCGCCACGGGCGCGGTAGGCGGCTACGCCGTGCAATTGGCCGCGCTCTCGGGCGCCAGAGTGATTGGCGTGGCTGGCAGCCGGGAGAAGTGCGAGCTCGCTTCCCGTCTGGGTGCCGAGTGGGTCATCAATCGCAACGAGCAGGACGTGGTGGCTTCGGTACGCGAGATCACCGCGGGCAAAGGTGTGGACGCCATCATCGAAGTCGACGCAGCAGCCAATGCCGGCAAATATGGCGAGCTGCTGAAGTTTGGCGGTGACGTGATCATCTATGGTTCGGGGGCTGCATTGATCGAGGTCCCCTTCAGATCGATGATTGTTGGCTTCGCGAATCTGCGATTCTTTATCGTGTATAAATTGCCCGTTGAGGTAAGGAAAGCCGCCATCGATGTGCTCACCCCGTTGCTGGAACGCGGGGCGCTGCAACATCCTCAGGTCGAGGTTTTTCCTTTGTCGGAAATCGCGAAGGCCCACGAACGTGTCGAGTCGGGCGCGACTGCCAAGATCCTCGTCGATACGCGCAGATAGGCGAACACCGCAGGAGGCCCTGATGAAGGATCGCGTCGAGTACAAACGCAGCAAGGAGATTCCAGGTCTCGTGCTGAGCGAGGCGCGCTTCTCCGAATTCCGCTTCGATCGGCACTACCATCTGGATTACCACATCGCGCTGGTGACCGAAGGTGTTCAGCGGCAGGGATTCCATGGCGAAACGCTGCTACTGACGCCGGGCAGCATCCAGTTAATGCCACCCGGCGAAGTACATGACGGCAACAGCGCTGGGGACGAGTCGTATACACTCAAGACATTTCGCCTCTCACCCGAGTTACTGAACGGACTCGGTGAGGAGATCTCGGCGCAGAATCGTTTCCCTGCACTGGGCGGAGCGGTCCTTCAGGATTCGTCGCTTGCCGGTCATCTTTCGCGATTGCACGATGCACTGCGAGCGGCTCGGGCGGGTTCCGAGCCCTTGGCAGAACAGTCCGAATGGCTGACATTGCTTGACCGCCTGTTCGTCCAGACACGCATGGTCAAACCGCAGTTTGTCAAAGGCACACTCACCTCAGTACAGTGGCGGCGCATCAAAGAGTATTGCGATGTCCACCTGGCCGAAAAAATCACGCTCGAAGAGCTTGCGGCCCTCTGCAATCTCGAGCGCTTCCATTTCCTCAAGCTTTTCAAGCAAACAGTCGGCATGACGCCACACGCCTGGGTCGTACGACTGAGGCTGGAGCGCGCGTGCTCTTTGCTGAGTCACACTGACCACGGTCTGTCGCGGGTGGCTAACGAAGTCGGCTTTTACGATCATAGCCACTTCAGTCGCGCGTTCCGGCAAGCCTTTGGTGTATCGCCGTCGAAGTATTGACAGACCCGATCGCGGCAGACCGCGCAGCCCAAGCGCCGCACCCTCCATCACTCCCGCACCACTCGGACGAAGCTGCGTCAACACAACATTGACGCGCCACTAACGTCACGCTGCGCGTCCCGCGGACGACTGAACCCCACAAGCGAAAACCCTCAACTTTTTACAAGCGGGGCAGGTGCACGTCCTTTAACTTTGAGTCATGCGGAAAGTACGTTGTCTTTCCTGATGGCCGCACTGTACGAATCGCCCTGGAACACGAAATGACGAAACTCAGATACTACGACAGCGACGAACTGACGATGAACGCGCAGGTACTCGACTGCTCGCCCGCCGACGATGGCAAGTTCCGTGTGACGCTGGCCGAGACCCTGTTCCATCCGCAAGGTGGAGGTCAGCTCTCAGACCAAGGGACTATCGCTGGCGTAAGAATCGAGCGCGTGATTCACGAGGGCGACAAGGTGATTCACATCGCCGACCAGGAAGTCGCCATCGGCGATGCGCTGATTGAAGTATCGCCTGAGATCCGCATGCTGCACGCACGGCTCCACTCTGCCGGCCACCTGATTTCCGGCGTCGTGGAGCAGATGGGGTGGTACGCGAACAAAGGTCACCACTGGCCCGGTGAAGGACGAGTCGTTTTTGAGCCACGCGACACGCCACAGACGCTAACTGTCGAGAGCCTGGAGCAGACCGTCAACCAACTCATCGCCGATGATGTGCCGCGCCATCTGGCCGAAAAGGATGGCATCAGGTCGGTGTGCTTCGGTGACCAGCCGATGCATGGCTGTGGCGGCACTCATGTCAGCTCCGCTGGACAGATCGGCCGTATCAGGATCCTGAAGATCAAAGAGAAGAAAGGACAGCTCTCGATCCAGTACGACATCGAATCCTGATTCCCCAATTTCCCTCGTGCCGAGTGCGTCACGCGTCGGCACCTATTTCATACTCAAGGAGATCTTATGAACCGCGCTGAACTGGATGCCCGTCTCGCAGAACTCGGCATCGAACTGCAACCGCCGAAGGCGGCGATCGCCAACTATGTACCCACCGTTCTAGCAGATGGCTTCCTGCACATTTCCGGACAGGTCGCCTTCAAGGACGGCAAGCCGTTTGCCCTCGGCCAGGTCGGCAAAGAAGTGAGTATCGAGCAGGCGAAAGAAGCCGCACGGTTGAGCGGCATGGCGATTCTGTCGCAACTTCGTTCGCAACTGATGGACGACCTGGGCGTGATCCGCGTCTGCTCGGTGACAGGCTACGTGCACGCAGCCACGGAATTTACCGAGCACCCGGAAGTCATCAACGGCGCCTCGGAGGTCCTCGTTGAAGTCCTCGGTGAAAAGGGAAGGCACAGCCGCGCCGCCGTAGGCGTATCGAGCCTGCCGTTTCGTTGCCCGGTTGAGGTTTCCGCGGTCATCCAACTCAGCAAACGATAACGCCTTTCACAAACGAAGTCCTGCTATGACACTGCATATCGAAACACCGCTAATCAAGTCACGTGCGCTCTCACTCAAGATCGGCAGAACCGTTCTCCTGAAGCTTGAAGGGCTGCAACCGAGTGGTTCATTCAAGCTGCGAGGCGTTGGTTTCGCCTGCGAAGAACACAAACGCCGCGGTGCGCTCCGCTTCGTCGCTGCGTCAGGCGGTAACGCGGGGTACGCGGTTGCCTACGCGGGCCGGGAGCTTGGCGTTCCAGTGACGGTCGTCGTGCCGCAGACGACATCTGAGCGAGCCAAGGCGCTTATTCGTGGTGAAGAAGCAGAGGTCGTGGTTCATGGGGCGTCGTTCGCTGAATCCAACGCCTATGCCCTTTCGATTCTGGGGGATGGCGACGCGTACCTCCATGCGTTCGACGACCCGCTGCTGTGGGAAGGCCACGCGACGATGATCGAGGAGATCGCCCGGCAAACCGAACGCCCTGACCTGCTGGTTTGCTCAGTCGGCGGTGGCGGTTTGCTGGCAGGCGTCGTTGAAGGACTGCAGCGAACCGGCTTGGGCGACATTCCGGTGTTGGCCGTCGAGACCGACGGCGCGAGTTCCTTCCATGCGGCGCTCAAGGCGGGTGCGCCAGTCGCATTGCCGAAGATTCAGTCCGTGGCCACCTCGCTGGGCGCCAACAAGGTCGCCGCACGCATCGTAGCGCTGGCCAAGGAACATCCGATCCGGAACTGCCTCGTGACTGACGCGGAAGCGATTCAAGGCAGCGTGACCCTGCTCGAAGAACATCGCCTTCTGACCGAGCCGGCCTGCGGTGCATCGGTGGCCGCACTTGCCCACGTTCCCGAGTATTTCCCGGACGCGCAGCGCATCGTGGTCATCGCCTGCGGTGGCGTCGGCACAACAAGCCAGCAGTTGCTGGAGTGGTCCGATTTTTACCGGCTGGAGCGCGAGCAGGTCGCCGTCAGTCATTCCGATGAAGTGCATTCGCCCGAGAGTCCGCAACGATGAACGACGCGCTGATCTATTCGCTTGGCGACGAGCTGTACACCGCAGCAAAAGACTGTCGCGCGCTCGACCCGCTCACCACCCGCCACACCGATCTGACGATCGACGACGCGTACCGCATCCAGCAACGTGTGAACGCTCGCCGCACTGCAGCGGGGGAACGCATCATCGGCAAGAAGATCGGCGTGACCTCGCAGGTCGTGATGGACATGCTCGGGGTCTATCAACCCGATTTCGGCATGCTCACCGACGCGATGCTTTACGAGGAAGGCGACGCGATTCCGATCGCTTCGCTGATCCAGCCCAAAGCTGAGGGCGAGATTGCCTTTGTGCTCAAGCACGATCTGCGGGGACCTGGCGTGACTGCCGCGGATGTTCTCGCCGCCACCGCAGGCGTGATGGCTTGCTTTGAGATCGTCGATTCGCGCATCCGCGACTGGAAAATCCGCATCGAAGACACAGTGGCTGACAACGCGTCGTGCGGAGTCTTCGTTCTGGGCAAGCGCGTTGTCGATCCGCGCGAGGTCGACCTGGTCGGATGCGCGATGAAGCTGGGGAAGAACGGTGAAGTGGTCACCACCGGTTCGGGTGCTGCAGCGCTTGGGAACCCGCTTGAAGCAGTGGCGTGGCTGGCCAACACATTGGGCGAACTGAACGAGTCATTGAAGGCCGGTGAAGTTGTGCTGTCCGGCTCGCTGGCGGCGATGGTTCCGGTCGCAGCCGGCGACAGCCTCAATGTTTCTATTGACGGCATCGGCAGCTGCTCGGTGCGATTCGTTTGACCCGAAGGAGGAGACATGGCGAAGAACAAGGTGAAATGCGCATTGATCGGACCGGGCAACATCGGCACGGATCTGTTGGCAAAGCTGCAACGCAGTGACGTACTCGAACCTGTGTGGATGGTGGGCATCGACCCCGAGTCCGATGGCTTGAAAAAGGCGCGAGAGTTTGGCCTGAAAACCACGTCGGAAGGTGTAGACGGCTTGCTGCCTCATGTGAAAGCCGACGACATCCAGATCGCATTCGACGCGACGAGTGCATACGTGCATGCAGAAAACTCACGCAAGCTCAATGAACTGGGTGTGATGATGATCGATCTCACACCGGCGGCCATTGGTCCGTATTGCGTGCCGCCCGTCAATCTGCAACAGCACGTCGGCCACGGCGAGATGAACGTCAACATGGTGACTTGCGGCGGCCAGGCGACGATCCCCATGGTGTATGCGGTGTCGCGCGTGCAGCCTGTGCGCTACGCCGAAATCGTCGCAACCGTGTCAAGCCGATCGGCCGGTCCCGGAACGCGTAAGAACATCGACGAGTTCACGCGAACGACAGCCGGTGCAATCTCGAAGGTAGGCGGCGCAAAGGAAGGCAAGGCGATCATCATCATCAACCCCGCCGATCCGCCACTCATGATGCGCGACACCGTGCATTGCCTCGTAGAAGGCACGCCCGATGCCGCCGCGATCGAGAAGTCCGTACACGAGATGATCGAACAGGTACGCAAGTACGTGCCCGGCTACCGGCTCGTCAATGGCCCGGTGTTCGACGGCGATCGAGTCTCGATCTACCTGGAAGTCGAAGGCCTGGGCGACTATCTGCCGAAATATGCCGGCAACCTCGACATCATGACGGCCGCCGCCGCGCGCACCGCCGAGATGTTCGCCGAACAGATCCTGAGCGGCTCGCTCACGCTCGAACCCGTCGCTCATTAAGAAGGAATCGGACATGAACTTCAAAGGCAAGAAGGTCGTGGTGCATGACATGACGCTACGCGACGGCATGCATCCGAAACGTCACAAGATGACGCTGGACCAGATGAAGGAGATCGCGCAAGGTCTGGACGAAGCCGGCGTGCCGCTGATCGAAGTCACGCACGGCGATGGCCTGGGCGGCAGCTCCGTGAACTACGGCTTTCCCGCTCACACGGACGAGGCCTACCTCTCCGCCGTCATTCCCCTCATGAAGCAGGCTCGCGTCTCGGCGTTGCTGATTCCGGGCATTGGCACGGTGGACCATCTGAAAATGGCACACGAGCTTGGTGTGAACACGATCCGCGTGGCCACGCACTGCACGGAAGCCGACGTCTCTGAACAGCACATCACGCTCGCGCGCAAGCTCGGTATGGATACCGTCGGCTTTCTGATGATGGCGCATATGAATACGCCTGAAGGTCTCGTGAAGCAGGCGAGGCTAATGGAAGACTATGGTGCGAACTGTGTCTACGTGACCGATTCCGCCGGCTATATGCTGCCCGAGGACGTCAAGGCCCGTCTTGCCGCTGTCCGGGCGGCGCTGAAACCAGAGACCGAACTCGGCTTTCATGGTCACCATAACCTCGCCATGGGGGTAGCGAACTCCATCGCCGCCATCGAGGTTGGCGCCACCCGAATCGATGCAGCCGCCGCGGGTTTGGGCGCGGGCGCCGGTAACACGCCGATGGAAGTACTCGTCGCGGTGTGCGATCGCATGGGCATTCAGACGGGCGTCGACGTCTGGAAGATTCAGGACGTGGCCGAGGACCTGGTCGTGCCGATCATGGACTTTCCGATACGCGTCGATCGCGATGCGCTCACTCTTGGTTATGCAGGCGTGTACGGTTCCTTCCTCCTGTTTGCAAAGCGCGCAGGACAAAAGTACGGCGTACCGGCTCGTGATATCCTGGTCGAACTGGGGCGCCGTGGCATGGTAGGCGGCCAGGAGGACATGATCGAGGACACTGCGCTCACCCTGGCCAAGGAGAGATGATGCGACTAAGTGATTTTTTGGATGTCCACCCGGAAGTCGCTGCGGCGTTGGACGCAGGGCGACCGGTTGTGGCACTCGAGTCGTCGATCATCTCGCATGGCGCCCCTTGGCCAAAGAACGCCGAAACGGCGCTTGTGCTCGAAGCCGAAGTCCGCGCCCACGGCGCGATACCTGCCGCCTGCGCGATTCTGGACGGCCGTATTAAGGTCGGACTCACACGTGAGGAGATTGAGCGCCTCGCTCGCGGCGGCCGCGATGTGGCCAAGGTCAGCCGACGCGATATTCCGATTCTGGTTGCGTGTGGCGCAGATGGCGCGACGACGATCTCGGCGACGATGCTCATCGCCGACCTGGTGAAGATCCGTGTATTCGCCGCTGGCGGTCTCGGCGGCGTACATCGGGGCGCGCAGGAAAGCTTCGACATCTCAGCTGATCTGCAGGAGCTCGCCCGCACGCCGGTCGCATTGGTGTGTGCCGGCATCAAATCGATCCTCGACGTCCAGCTCACCCTGGAATACCTGGAGACGCACGGCGTACCGGTGATCGGCTACGGCACTGACAGTCTTCCCGGGTTCTTTACGCGCGACAGTGAGTTCGGTGTCGATGTGCGCCTCGACGATCCTCAACAGATAGCGCGTGTCATGAAGGTCAACTGGGCGCTAGGCCTGAACAACGGCCTTGTGGTTGCCAATCCGATTCCAGAGCCATTCGCGTTGCCACGTGAGGACATCGATCTCGCGATTGAGCAGGCACTGGCGGAAGCAGATGCGGAAGGTATCACCGGTAAGGGCGTGACACCGTTCCTTATTTCCCGTGTAAATGCATTGACCGACGGGGCAAGCGCGGAATGCAGCGTTCAGATCGGTCTCAACAACGCCAGGCTGGCGGCTGCGATAGCGGTTGCTTATGCGGCGCTTTAGAGCGGTACCGATCCAGACATCATCAACGCGTGTTTGATCAGCGGCCCGCACACGTCTTAGATCCGCTTCGCTTCCTTCGGCACGCCGAGCAGCAACGCCACGCCGCTGACGAACAACAGCGCGGTCAGTACATACAACGCATTGTCCATGCTGCCCGTGTGCGTCTTGATCAGACCGATCACCCACGGGCTGACAATCCCGCTCGTAATGCCGATGCTGCTGATGAGCGCAATTCCGGCCGCCACCGCAGTGCCCGATAGATAGCCCGACGGCACCGTCCAGAAAATCGGCAACGCCGCGAAGATCAGCACGGCCGCCAGCGAGAGAATCGCAAGCATCGCCAGGAAGCTGCTCAGATGCAGCGTCAGCAGAGACAGTGCGATGCCGCCGCCGATCGTGCAAACCGCAAAGTGCCTGCGCCGTTCGCCACGACGATCCGAGTGCCGCGCAATCAGAATCAGGCCCACTGCGCCGACCGCATTCGGAATCACGGTATATAGACTGATCGCAAGCACATCGTGAACGCCGAAGTCGCGAATCATCAGCGGCATCCAGAAGCTCAGCGTCAGCGACGCGCAGGTCAGCGAAAAATAGATGAACGCGAACAGATACACCCGCGGGTTACGCAGCGCTTGCATGACGGAGCGCGATGAATGCGCGTCCGATGAAACGCGGCGGTCTTCATCGCGCTGCGCGATCAGTTGTGCCTTCTCAGCGTCGTTGAGCCACGTTGCATGCTGCGGACCGTCAACCAGATAAAACGCGGCAAGCAGGCCGAGTACGATGGCAGGCGCACCTTCGATCACGAACATCCACTGCCAGCCGAACATCCCCATCACGCCGCCCATATCGCGCATGATCCAGCCGGACACCAGGCCGCCGAGCACACCCGCCACTGCGACGCCAGCGAAGAAAATCGACAGCACGGCTGCGCGCCGCCGCGCCGGATACCAGTAGGTCAGATACAGCACGATGCCGGGAAAGAACCCCGCTTCGAACACGCCGAGCATGAAACGCAGCACGTAAAAGTGCGTGGGTTTCGACACCAGCATCATGCCGACCGATGCGATGCCCCACAACAGCATGATCCGCGTGAACGTGCGGCGCGCGCCGAAGCGCGCGAGCAGCATGTTGCTCGGCACTTCACACAACACGTAGCCGATATAGAAGACCGCCGCGCCCAAACCATACATGGCGTCGCTGAAACCGAGGTCGTGCTTCATCTGCAATTGCGCGAAGCCGATGTTAATGCGGTCGAGGAACGACACCACGTAACACAGAAAAAGAAACGGAATAATCCGCATCGAGACCTTGCGATACAGCAGGTCGTCGTGCGCAACGGCGGACGCGCCCAGCGCGGGGGCGAGGGATTGGCTCATCGGTTATCTCCAAACGTGAGGGTCCAGCGGACCCGCTGGGTCCGGCGTCTTGATGCGCCGCGTTTCGGTTTTCTACTGGGACGACATGCGGCGGTATAAATACGCCGCGCGCCGTGGTGAATTGCACGTGGCTCGAACGGCCACGCGCGTGCAGCGTTATATCGTTACCGCTTGTCGTGATTCATGTTCAGGCAACAAGCGAATGGGTCTGCGCACCTTGCCCCGAAATATCGGTCACGCCTTCACGTGCGTGCCGCATCGCTTCGAGTAACGTCGCGTGATCGCCGATATGGTTGGCTAGCAACAAGATCAGTTGCGCGTTGGCTGACTGACTCTGCGCATCGTCCAGATCGCGATGCATGTCGATCAGCGCCTCGTAGAAATCGTCGGGGCGGGCGAGATTGGGTTGCGTGTTCAATGCCATCACTGTCTCCTGCTATTTTCTTTTGCCGACGTGCTGCGTTTGCCCTGCCTTCAGGCCGTGCCCTCAACGCACAACGCTCGCTTCAACGCACCTGCCACAAAGCTCGCGTCGAGTTGCCGACTGCGCGCACACACATGCTGGTCCGGCCGGATCAAATAGAACGTGCCCGGTTTGCCGTCGTAACGAGCGGCGGCAAGACCGTCGACGTCGTGCACCACCTTTGCACCCGAAGCCGCAGCAACCTGCGCATCGTTACTCGTCACCACGACGACGAGCTTCAGCGGAATCGGCCCACTTTGCAACGTATCCAACGCAGCTTGCGTCATCTGATCGATACCTTCCGAGCCGCAGAACAACACGCCTGTGAACTGCTGACCGAGTTGCTGTAACAACCATGCGGATTCCCCGGCGACATGAACCGGCGCATCGACGCACGATGCCCCCGGCACCATCAGACCTTCAAAGCTGTCGCTGTCCGCCGTATTCAACGGGGAATCACGCAACACCGCCGGCACCGACAAGCGGCCGCTATTCGTCAACTGCCGCGCAAACGGGTGATGCTGCGCGAGCTTCAACACAGCATCGCGGAATACGCGGCTAACCGGGCTCTTCGGCGTGATGAAATCGGTCGAACGCGTGGAGTTGCGGATGTTTTCATCAGCGGCGAATTCGCGCTCGCTTGCATACGTATCGAGCAAAGCGTCGGACGCTTTGCCTTCGAGCACCATCGCCAGTTTCCATGCGAGGTTTTCCGCGTCCTGCACGCCGCTATTCGCGCCACGGGCGCCGAACGGCGACACGCCATGCGCGGAATCGCCCGCGAACAACACGTTGCCGTGCCGGAAACGGTCCATGCGCAAACACGAAAACGTATAGACGCTGACCCATTCCAGTTCAAACTTCGCATCCGGTCCGAGCAACGCACGCACGCGCGGGATCACGCGTTCCGGCGTTTTTTCCAGCACCGGGTCAGCGTCCCAGCCCAACTGAAAATCGATCCGCCACACGTTATCCGGCTGACGATGCAACAGCACCGATTGATTCGGATGGAACGGCGGATCGAACCAGAACCAACGCTCGGTTGGAAACTCCGCTTCCATCTTCACGTCCGCGATCAGGAAGCGATCTTTGAACGTCACGCCGTGGCTGTCGAGTCCCATCAGATTGCGCATCGGGCTGCGTGAGCCATCGGCGGCCACCACATAGCGGCCGCGTAACAGGTACTGACCGTTCGGTGTATCGACCGTCAGCGTCACACTGGCTTGAGCACTACCAGCCGTGCCGTTCTGCTGCACGCCGACCACTTTGCTCTTCCAGCGGATCTGGAGATTCGGCATCTCCTGCGCGCGTTCGAGCAGAAAGCCTTCGACGTAGTACTGCTGCAGGTTGATGAACGCGGGCCGATTGTGGCCCGCTTCCGGTTGCAGATTGAACGTGTACACCAGTTCATCTTTCAGGAACACCTTGCCGACATTCCAGCTGATGCCCTTGTCTACCATGCGCTGCCCGCAGCCGAGCCGGTCGAAGATATCGAGCGAGCGCTTTGAGAAGCAGATCGCCCGCGAACCGGTGGACAGCGAACAGTCGTCGTCGACCAATACGACCGGCACGCCCTGTTGCGCGATATCGATCGCGGTAGCGAGGCCCACTGGCCCCGCGCCGACCACGATCACGGGATAGGCCACCTGTTCCGCGTCGCCCTGCTCCGCCTGCTCCCGGCACGGCTTATAGTCGAACGACAGCGTCTGGTAGTTGATGCTCATCTTGTGTCTCCGTCCATCTCTGCTCTGCTTGACGCTTTCCGGCGTTTCTATGCTGTTATCAGGCTTGCAGCGCGTCCCACATTTCCTTGTCGCGTTGCGCGGTCCAGATGCGCGGATGCGTGATGCCGCTCGCTTCGTCGAAGGCACGCGAGACGTCGAACGGCAGGCAGTGTTCGTAGATGAACACATGGCCGAACTTCGGATCCATTGCTTTGCGCGTATGCGCCATTGCGGCCTTCAGATCGAGCTTCTGTTCGACAGCTTCGCGGCCTTGCTGCAATAGCGTGGTGACGAAGTCTTTCGTGTAATCGAGGCCTTTGTTGACGTCTTCCGGCGTGGTCAATGCAGGACCGCGGCCCGGCACCAGCTTCTCAGCTTTCAATGCGCGCAGCGCTTCGAGCGTGGCCGGCCATTGTTCCAGTTGTGCATCGCCGCAGTAGCAGGCTGCGTCGTATTCGACCAGGTCGCCGGAGAACAGCACCTTCTGCGACGGCAGCCACACCACCGTATCGCCCTTCGTGTGACCCGCACCCAGATGCGCGATGCGCACTTCGAGCTTGCCGAGGAACAACGTCATTTGCTTTTCGAACACGAGCGTGGGCCACGTCAGGCCCGGCACCGTTTCGACACCGGCGAAGAGACGCGGGAAGCGCTCGATTTCCGACTTCATGTCCTGCTCGCCGCGCTCGACGATCATCTCGTACGTGCCGCGGCTCGCGATCACCTGTTGTGCGCCTTCTTCGAAATACGCCGACGCGCCGAGCACGCGCACCGCGTGGTAGTGCGACAGCACGACGTATTTGATCGGTTTATCGGTGACGCTGCGAATCTTCGCGATGAGGTCTTGCGCCATGGCCGGCGTGGCGGTGGTGTCGACGATCAGCACGCCGTCGTCACCGATGATCACGCCCGAGTTCGGATCGCCTTCAGCGGTGTACGCGTAGGCGTTCTCGGATAGCTTGGTCCACGTGACTTTCTTGACTTCCAGGTCGGCCTGGGATGCGAATGCCTTTGCCATGCTTGTCTCCCTCAAAAGTTGGACGTGAGGCGAGACGGCCGGCTGCGCGTTCCGATTTCAGAGGCGCGGGCTGACGGTATTGGGGATTGTCTCGCCCCGTTTTGACTCTGTGACTGCACCGGTATGTCGGGGTGAATGCATCTTATGGCCGGGCCAGTTTATTTGTCAATAGCGAAATGTATCGCTATACGCAAATCAAGGAACGCCTAAGATAAGGACAGGAAGGCGCGGTTTTCGCGCAGGGCTTCGGCTAACATGGACCCTTTTTACGGACGAGCGCAGGTGTGAGCAAAGCAGCGAAATCGGCCACCGGCAGAGGCGCGGGCGGCAGCGAGATAACGGATGGCGGCAAGACGCAGCGCGGGATTCAGAGCGTCGAAGTGGGCGGCCGCGTGTTGCTGGCGCTCGCCCAGGCACGCAGCCCGCTGGCTTTGTCCGATCTCGCCACCGCTGCGCAGATCGCGCCGGGGCAAGCGCATGCCTATCTGGTGAGCTTGAGCCGCTTAGGTCTGATCAAACGTGACGAACTGTCGGGCCGTTATGAACCCGGTCCGCTGTCGTTGCGGCTTGGGTTAATGCATCTGGAGAATCAGCCGGCGTTTCGCGCCGCCGTGCCACGCGTCGCCGCTTTGGCCGAGGCGATCGGGTTCAGCGTCGCGATCTGTATCGCGGGGCCGCAAGGGCCGACCATCGTCCGCTATGAGCATGCGGGCTTTCCGTTGCATGTGAATCTGCACGTGGGCACGGTGATGTCGCTGCCGGCGACGTCGACGGGTCGCGTGTTTTGCGCTTATCTGCCACGCGAGGCGTTGGCGGGGATGTGGGCGAATCAGTCGGGTACTGCGAGTAGCGCGATGACGCCGCCTGATGAACGTGCCGCGTTCGAAGCAGCTTTAGATGCTATCCGTGCACGCACGTTGGAATGCAGCGTCGATGCGCCGAGCCCGGGCATCAGCAGTTTGAGTGCGCCGGTGCTCGATGCGGACGGCCGCTTGTGCCTCGCGCTGACGGTGATCGGCTCGACGGGCGTGATCGACGTTGCCGCCGATGGTCCGACGGCTCGCGCGCTGCTTGCCGCGGCTCATGACATTAGCGCTGAGCTTGCGGCAGCGCCTTCCTTGTTAGCTTCTTCAGCATCGTGACCGATTCTTTCGACACCTCTTACGCTGCCTCAGGTATTTCCGCCGCTTCTGCCGATGCGAAGCCGCAGCGCGGTATCCAATCGCTCGATAGCACCGGCGAGTTGCTCGGCGCGCTGGTTGCGGCTGCACGGCCGTTGAGCTTGCGCGATCTCGCAGCCGCTGCAGGCATGCCGCCGGCTAAAGCGTTTCCGCATCTGGTGAGTCTGCTCAAGATCGGTTTGCTGAACCGCGATGCTGCAGGTTGTTTCGAAGCCGGGCCTTTAGCGC
Organism: Paraburkholderia aspalathi; assembly: GCF_900116445.1. Classification (GTDB taxonomy): domain Bacteria; phylum Pseudomonadota; class Gammaproteobacteria; order Burkholderiales; family Burkholderiaceae; genus Paraburkholderia; species Paraburkholderia aspalathi. Next base: position 127,872 of record NZ_FPBH01000023.1, on the reverse strand, counting down.
TTGAGCTTGGGTTGATCGGTTTGCAGCGTTTGTCGCCGACGCGGGAAGCTGAGCCGGAAGTGGTCGAACTGGCGGTATCGACTGGGATGAGCGTAGCGATGGCGGTGCTTGGGCCGCTCGGGCCGACCGTCGTGCGTCTGGAGGAGTCCGCGCGGCCGCTGCATGTGAGCTTGCGGGTCGGCACGGTGATGTCGCTGGTGAATACGGCGATTGGGCGGGTGTTTGCTGCTTATGTCGCGGATGATGTGCGTACTGGGTTGTTGGCGCAGGATCATTTGCGGTTGGCGGGGGCTGAGGCGGAGGAGACGAAGGCCTATGCGCAGCGGCTCGCGCAAATCCGTGCGGATGGCATCGATACCGCATTGAGCCGGCCTGTGCCAGGTATCAATACCTTGGCCGCGCCGGTGCTGGACCATACCGGCAGCATCTGTCTGGTGCTCGCGGTGATGGGGCCGAGCGGCAGCTTCGATAGCGAGATCACGGGCGGCCCCGCGCAGACTTTGCGCGCGGCGACGCTGAGATTGTCACGGCGGTTTGGGTGGATGGCGGTAGTGTCGTAAAGCGTCGGCAATTCAAAGCTTGAGCACGCCGAAGTCATTTCAGCAAGACAAGGCGCCATCTCGTAATCGTTTTGCGAGAAAACAGGCCGTTTGCAATCGTTTTGCGAGCGAAGTAATCGAAACACTGAAAAAATGCCGCGCTGTAACTATTCGATTGACTCGGCCCCAAGGGCCAACTCCATGATGTGAGTGGTCAGCAAACGAAGAGGTGACTCATGCGTTGTCCCACTCCATTTTTAAGTGCTTCCGAAGCGGCGAGACAGCTCGGCGTCTCGACCAAGGCCCTGCGACTCTATGAACAGCGGGGCCTGGTGACGCCGGCACGCACGGTCGCCGGATATCGCACCTATGGTCCCGACGAGATGAGTCGCGCTGCGGAGATCGTGGCCCTGCGCGCGCTCGGCCTCAGCCTCGCCCAAGTGGCACAGGTGTTGAAAGGCGACCCGCAGAGTCTGGAACCCGCGTTGGCGGCCCACGAGGCGACGCTTGAAGCTGGAATTCGGGAGCTCGTGGAAACGATAGCCAAGGTCCGAGGGCTTCGGTCCGATCTTGCTCGAGGTCAGGCGCCTGCCGATGGAGAGCTGGCACGCCTGCTCAATCCTTCGTCAGAATTCGCCACGGCTTTTGATCTCCCGTGGCCATGGGGTGGCGAACGATTCGAACTTCGCGACATCCGGCCGCTGAACTACATCATTGGACCTTTGGGAAGCGGCAAGACACGGCTGGCGAAATGCCTGGCCGAGAACATACCGAATGCCGCATTCCTAGGTCTTGAACGGTTGCAGGATGGAAATGCCGCGACCGTAGCCCACCTTGAAGCGGATGCCGCGCTCAAATCGCGAGTGGATCAGACTCTGGCGTGGCTCATCGGAGAAGGCGCAGCAGAATCGGAAGCGTTAATCGCTCTGCTCGTCGAACTGGAATCTGAGGGGCCAGCCGCCTTCGTGGTGGACATGGTGGAGCAAGGCTTAGATCAGGCGACGCAGGAAGCATTGATCATTCATCTTCGCCGACGCGCCAAAGTGGGTGGACGTCCGCTGTTTCTGATGACGCGTTCGTCGGCGATCCTGGATCTGGCAGCAATCGGCCCTGACGAATCAATTATTCTGTGCCCAGCCAATCACAGCACGCCCACGCTAGTCGCCCCCTATCCAGGCACACCGGGATACGAAGCCGTTGCGACCTGTTTAGCCTCGCCGGAGGTTCGTGCACGGACTGCGGGCATGATCGCCTGGCGTCCTCAAGCAGCGTAACTGTTCACGTGTTCGCCGCAGGGCTGAAGAAGCGGGCCATCCGTCCCAATCAATCCCCCGCCGCTTCCGGCTCATGCGACGACAACCGCGCCTTCGCGTGCCGCATCTTTTCGAGTGTCTTGGGCCGCGCCTTCAACGCGACGCCGATCGCCAGCGCATCCATGATGCACAGATGCACGAGCCGGGACACGCCTGGCGTATTCGGATCGATCGGACTTGGCACGCGCAGCAGCAGCGGAATATCGACCAACCACGCCAGCCGCGAGCCAACATTCGTCAGCGCAATCGTAGTAGCACCACGCTCCTTGGCGATCTGAATGCTTTCATTCACTTCGACGCTGCGGCCCGAATGCGAAATCGCAAACGCCACATCACCCGGTTCCATGAGCCCCGCGTAAAGCCGCTGCAAATGACCATCAGTAAACGCAGTAGCCGCAATATCAAGCCGCAAAAATCTCAAAGCAGCATCTTGCGCAACCAGCCCCGAACCCGACCCAACACCAAAGAAGAAAACCCGCCCTGCACTCGACAGCGCCGCAATCGCACTCTCAACCACTGCCGGATCCAGCGCGCTACACGCATGCGTGATCCCATCGACAGCAGCCTCGCCCACCTTGTCCATCAACGTCTGCACGTCATCGTCACGCGCAACCGCCGTCGACGCATACGGCACCCCGCCCGCCACGCTCTGCGCCAATTGCATCTTGAAGTCGCGCAGACCATGTGCGCCGATCGCGCGGCAAAAGCGCGTGACGGAAGGCTCGGACACGTCCGCACGCTGGGCGAGCTCGGTGATGCTCGCGCGCATCGCAAAGTCGACGTCGCTCAGCACCATCTCGGCAACCTTGCGCTCGGCGGGCCGCAGATTGGCCAGCGCGCCGCGGATGTGGGGAATCAAGTTCGGTGCGGACACCCGGTGTTCCTTAAGGGTTAATTGAATCCGCGTCGCATCGCAGCTTCAGTCAGCTTGAATCAGCCTCAAGCGGCAACACGCGGTTCAGACCAGCCTGCGTCCACTCTCCGTATCGAACAGATGAATATGCTCAGCCGGCAGACGCAGCGTGACGCGCTGACCGGGCTCGACTTTCGAGCGCTGGCGAGTTGTCACGCACCACGTGTTGCCGCCTATTTTCCCGTACAAATGGGTCTCGGCGCCAGTCGGCTCGACCACTTCGACTTCCATCGTGGTGTCCGGCTTGTCAGCCATCGTTTCAATGTGTTCGGGACGCACACCAAGCGTGATTTTTGCGCCGACCACCGCCGAGTCCGGCGTGCCTTCCAGCACGACCTCGCCACCGTCGGTGAGTTTTAACGCGAAACCCTGTCCATCCGTGCGATTGACCAACACGCCTTCGGCGAAATTCATCGACGGCGAGCCGAGGAAGCTCGCGACGAACAAATTCGCCGGATGGTCGTACAAATCGAGCGGACGGCCGACCTGCTCAATCCGCCCCGCGTTCATCACGACGATGCGGTCAGCCATGGTCATCGCTTCGATCTGATCGTGCGTGACGTAGATCACCGTATTCTTCAGACGCTGATGCAGCGCCTTGATTTCCGTGCGCATCTGCACGCGCAGTTTGGCGTCGAGATTGGACAGCGGTTCGTCGAACAGAAACAGCGAAGGCTCGCGCACCACCGCGCGGCCCATCGCCACCCGCTGACGTTGACCACCCGACAGCGCACGCGGCAAGCGATCCAGATAACTGCCGAGGTTCAGCATCTTCGCGGCAGCTTCGATCCGCGGCTTGAAACTCGCCGACGATTCCTTGCGAATCCGCGGCCCAAACGCGATGTTTTCGTAGACCGACAGATGCGGATAAAGCGCGTAGCTCTGGAACACCATCGAAATATTGCGCTGCTGCGGGGCGAGCGTATTCGCGCGCGTGCCGCCAATCATCAGATCGCCGCCGCTGATTTCTTCGAGTCCCGCCACCATGCGCATCAGCGTGCTCTTGCCGCAACCCGACGGGCCGACCAGCACGACGAACTCGCCGTCGTCGATGTTGAGATCGATGCCGTGCACCACTTGCGTGTCGCCATAGCGTTTGAAGATGCCGCTTAGTTGCACTGCTGCCATGCTGTCCTCATCGTCGTGCTGTCATGCGAACGTGTTGCCTTGCTTCATCGAGCAAAGCACACGCCGCGCTATCGGGTCAAAGCAGTTCAAAGCGAATCCAATCCATTCAAAGCGATTCGAGCGTCAGTTCTTCCGCCATCAAACGGTTGCCGGCCATCAGTCCACCGTCGACCGGCAACGCGACGCCGGTAATCACGCGCGCCATCGGCGATGAGAGGAACAGCACCGCATCGGCGATGTCGTCCGGTGTCGCAAAGTCGCGCAACGGGTACCACTTTTTCAGATCCTCGAAGACCTGCGGATTCTTGTCGACGCGCGCCTGCCACGCCTGCGTCTTCACCGTGCCCGGACAGACGATGTTCGCGCGGATGCCATAGCGGCCCAGTTCGATCGCCAGCGCTTTCGTGTAGCTGATGAGCCCGGCCTTCGCCGCGCTATACGCCGGATGCCCGAGCGCGGCCATGCCGTTCACCGAGCCGATCAGCACCAGCACGCCCTTCTGCCGTTCGATCATCGACGCGCGCACCGCTTCCACCGAGTGATACGTGCCGTTCAGATTCAGATGGATGTCGCGCTGCCAGCTGGCGGCATCCGTCGTGGCGAGCGTCAAACCTTTGGCGGCACCCGCGTTGGCGACCAGCACGTCCACCGGACCGCGCGTTTTCACCGCATCGGCAACCGCTTGCTGCACTGCGGCAGCGTCACCCAGGTCGACCGCGATCGGCGTGACATGCGCGGCGCCGAGTTGCGCAACCAATCCGTGCAGCGCGACCGCGTCGACATCGAGCGCCAACACCGTGTCGCCCTGCTCCACGAAACGCTTGCACAACACGCTGCCGATCCCGCCACAAGCGCCCGTCACCAACACCACACGATTCATGTCTGCCCTCGCCCTCAACCTCGTTGCAGCGCCGGTTTAGCGTGTAAATTTCCTACAAAACCGGCATCGAACAATTGTCTAGTCATCCCGAAGATTGGGTATCCGTGACTTCGCGTTATGCAGAATACCCCTGCTTTACAGCATCTTATGCACAAAACTGGCTGAGAAAAAATATGGCAGACCCTACGTGACAAGCTATTTTGCGTCATGTAGGATTTTTTCAAACAATTTAACCCAAAGCGGCCGGCGACGGCAGCAGACCACCCCCACCATCATCGGATGGGACCGGAGCAAGCGTTAAAACGCTAACTCCGATCGACACAGGAGAGAGAAATGTCGTTGCATGCCCGTGCTTCCCTCGCGCTAGGCAAAGTTGCCGTGGCGCTCGCGTTTGCAGGTATCGCCGTGGCGGCTCACGCCGACACGGTTCGCGTGACGGTCGCGCATTACAGCGATGCGACCGCGCCGTACTTCGAAAAGATGGCCCATAACTTCGAGAAGGCCAATCCCGGCACCACGATCAAGATCGAAGACGTGAACTGGGACACGCTGCAACAGAAACTGCAAACGGACATCTCCGGCGGCGCCAACGCCGACCTGGCGATTGTCGGTACGCGCTGGCTGCTCGACTTCGTGAAGGACGACGTCGCCGAGCCGCTCGACGGCTACATGGACGCCAGCTTCAAGGGCCGCTTCATCGGCCCGTTCCTCGCACCGGGCGAAATCAACGGCAAGGTGTACGGCCTGCCGATCGCCGCGTCCGCACGCGCGCTCTACTACAACAAGGATCTGCTCGCGAAGGTCGGTTATCCCGACGGCCCGAAAACGTGGAATGACGTGATCGAAGCGTCGAAGAAACTGAAGGCGCAGGGCATTGCCGGCTTCGGTCTGCAAGGCAAGGAAATTGAAACCGACGTCTACTATTACTACGCCCTGTGGACCAACGGGGGCGACGTCGTAGGCAAGGACGGCAAGGCGGCGTTCAATTCGCCGGCCGGCATCAAGGCGGCCACGCTGTACAAGACGATGATCGACGACGGCCTGACGCAGCCTGGCGTGACCGGCTACAGCCGCGAAGACGTGCAGAACCTGTTCAAGCAGGGCCGTGTTGCGATGATGATCTCCGCACCGTTCCTCGCCAAGCAGATCAAGAAGGAAGCACCGAACCTGAAGTACGGCATCGATCCGATCCCGATGGGTACGACGCACGCCACGTATGCGGTGACCGACTCGATCGTGATGTTCAAAAACTCCAAGGTGAAGAAGTCGGCCTGGAAGTTCCTGGACTATCTGTTCACGAAGGAACCACGCGTCGAGTTCACGACGACCGAAGGCTTCCTGCCGACCACCAAGGCCGAGGCAACCGATCCGGCGTTCAACGATCCGGATACCAAAGCTTTCGTCGCGCTGCTGCCGACGGCTCACTTCGCGCCGACCGTGACCGGTTGGGAAGACACCGCGAAGGCTGTGACCGATGCAATGCAATCGATCTACCTGGGCAAGGCGAAGCCGGCGGACGCGTTGAATGCCGCTGCGACGCAAGCGAACAAGTCGCTCGGTAAGTGATCGCGTAGTCTCGTAGTGATTTGCTGAATACGGAACGCGCGCCGCCGTTGCGAAGGCGGCGCGCGTTTCGGTTGTCATATCCGTAGTGCATTATCCGGCCCATCCCGTCGCGTCCGCTTTTAATGTGGATGCGTCTTACGATCGAGCACGCATGAGCCGTTCCGCTTCTTCGCGCCTCCAGGCGCCCTGGTTGCTGATTGCGCCGAGTCTGGTGTTGGCGCTTTTCATCATCAGCTATCCGATTTTCAACATCGTGTGGCAATCGCTGCACGAGGTCTCGCGCTTCGGCGCGATCCGCGATTTCACCGGTCTGCAGAACTTCTATACGATTTTCACGGACCCCTCGTTTCTCGCCGCGGCCAAGCGGACGATTGTTTGGACCGTGTGCGTGGTGGGCGGCACGGTGCTGATTTCGGTGCCGGTCGCGCTGATCCTGAATCAGGATTTCTATGGACGCGGCGTGGCGCGCACGATTGTGATGCTGCCGTGGTCCGTCTCGCTGACGATGACCGCCGTGGTGTGGCGCTGGGCCTTCAACGATGACTACGGCATGGTCAACGTCACGTTACAGCGGCTTGGCTTGATCAACGGTCCGATTCATTGGCTCGCGACGCCGGAGCTCGCGTTTCCGGTGGAGATCGCCGTCGGTATTCTGGTGTCGATTCCATTTACGGTGACGATTCTGCTGGGCGGGTTGTCGTCGGTGCCGGGTGACATTTATGAAGCGGCGCGGATGGATGGCGCCAGTGCGTGGCAGCAGTTTCGCAAGCTGACGATGCCGCTCTTGCGGCCGTTCATCAACATGACGATTCTGTTGAACGTGATCTATGTGTTCAATTCTTTCCCGATCATCTGGGTGATGACGCAAGGCGGCCCGGACAACGGCACGCATATTCTCGTTACGTATCTCTATGAGCTTGGGTTCCGGCTGGGACGTCCCGGCGAAGCCGCGGCGGTGTCGCTGATCATGCTCGTCATGCTGTTCGTTTTCTCGATCGCCTATCTGCGCCTGCAGCCCGCGAAAGAAGGAGAGACGTCATGAGTCTCAGCGTCAAGATGAAGCGCTCGCTGTGGTGCTGGTTGGCACTTTCGCCGCTGATTGTGGCCGTGCTGTTTCCGTTTGCTGTGATGTTGTTTACTGCGTTGAAGCCGGCTACGGAGATCTTTGTTTATCCGGCGCGGTGGTTGCCGGTGCATTGGCAGTGGAGCAATTTTTCGGACATGTGGGTTGCGGCTAACTTCGGCGTGGCGCTGAGGAATAGTTGTGTGATTAGCTTCTTGTCGACTGCGTTGGCGTTGGCGGTGAGCTTGCCGGCGGCTTATGCGTTGGCCAGGTTTCCGTTTCGTGGGAAAGGGATGTATTCGCAGTTTCTGCTGGTGACGCAGATGTTGTCGCCGATCTTGCTGGTTGTTGGGTTGTTCCGGCTCGCCGCGATGATTCCTTATGGGGATGGGAATCTGGTTGACTCCAAGATTGGCGTCATCGTTTCTTATGCTGCGTTCAATATCGCGTTTGCGGTTTGGATGTTGTCCTCTTACTTTCAGACGGTGCCGAGGGATCTGGAGGAGTCGGCCTGGTTGGAGGGGTGTGGGAGGACGAGGGCTGTTTTTAAGGTTTTCTTGCCGTTGGCTGTGCCGGCGATCGTTGTTACGGCGATCTTTACTTTTATCAATGCCTGGAATGAGTTTGCTGTCGTCTACACGTTGATTCGGTCGCCGGAGAATAAGACTCTCACCGTGCAGGTTACGGATATGGTGGCTGGGAAGTATGTTGTGGAGTGGCATTTGGTGATGGCTGCTACTCTTTGTGCGACGTTGCCGGTTTCTATTGTGTTTGCCTGGTTGCAGAGGTTTTTGGTTAAGGGGTTGGCGTTGGGGGCGGTGAAGTGAGGATTAGGCGCGGGGCGCTGGTCCAACGCGACCGCTTCATCTGTATTAGTCGGGACTTGATCTGACAGGTTGTCGGCCTTAGCTGCCGCTCAGCCGGCACCAGTTATGCGGCGGCCTCAGATCCCTTTTCTGTCGCTCGGGGCGACATTACGCAGGGCCGTAAATTTCAACCGTGCGAATGCGTACTTTCGACCCCGACCCATCTCTCACGTCCACCGAAACGGACGTTCAAGCGCGCGGCTGCGAATTTTCCAGACCGGCAGTCCCTACGAGCTTAAGCTCATGGGATGGATCGAGAGCGATAAGGCGACGAAAGCGCCCACCAGCAGGCGTAACGGCTATTTTTCCGCATGCATCGGAGCCCAGATACCGCCTACTCCTATACATTGACCGCGCGCCCGTGGAATTGCGCATATTCGCCCTTGCGAGCTTTATCAGCCACCCAGAACACGCCATCCCGGAATTCCGCTAGCCCTTTGTCCAGCAATCGATGGAGATCCGTCCGTACCATAACGCCATCATGCGCCTCGTTGTGAAAACGCCAGTTCCGACCGGGTAGGTGCGCCGCATCAAGCACCGCTCTCACTTCGGCTCCCGTCACAACGCATCGCCAGCGACAGCGATCACCGACGCGCAAGCGGAAAATGCTTTGCCGCATGCGCCTCTCCATCTCGACCGTCACCTTCTTCGAGTCAGTGCCCGTTCCTTTCGGTTCGGCACTCACGCCGCAAATTGAAGACAGGGGAAGCTCGAGATCGAGTACCGCTCTGATGCAGTTGGCAGAGTGGTGCATCCGGGAATCCTCGAACCAAAGGGATGGTGCCTTCGTGGCCCGCGCTCGCTCCGGCCACCACTTAATCTGCTTGCGATATGCCCTGTCCACATCATCGATCTCCAACGCCACATAATTTGTGATGTGTGTCTCGCCCATGTGAACAAACAACGCGTGCGTGGCACCATGCGTCTTTGCGCTACGCACGCGCGCCGCGACGTACTCGACAAAGTCCTCGTCCGGTTGATCTCCTGAGTCGAGCATTCCGAACTGGATGGCTGCGAATTTCTGTGGACCCGTCCAGCCTTGTTTCATCCAGAACCGCACCACTGTTTCATCCGCTGTTGTTGCGTCAACGAACTTCATCGCGCCATGCTTCGACGTGGCAACACCGGAAAACCCGTTCTGCTCGAGCAGGCCCGGCAGCAATTCAAGAATCAGTTCCTCGTTCCGGTACGACTCCGGACCTCTCGCCAGATCCTTCGACATGGTGGTCTCCTTCCAGTTTGGCGTGTATCTCGTCTTTGCCGCATCGTATCTGCAACTGACGCTATGCACCCCGTATGCGTGTCGCTAAGGGGGGGTCGAAATTGTGTGTTGCATGTCGGGGCTCCGATGCCAATCAATCATTCCCCGCACATACGGTTCAGCCGACGCCTATAGGTTTAGAGTCGCGCGTTCGTCGCGATCGGCAGGCCTTTTACGCGTGCGCAGCGCCGTGAACTCGATGCGGGTGTAAGTGCGCGACGGCGGCAGTTTGGACTGCTGGGGACCGTGGGTCACGGGATCGGGCTCCTCAGATATTGCCGGCGCCCGGTGCCAGCTGATCGTCTGGATAGAGGATGGCGTCGGCGATGCGACCGGCCACCCCGTCGAGGTCGGGGAACAGCACGCCGCGGTTTATGCCGGCCGTCTGCAGTTGGCCCCGCATCGGACCGAACGCGTCGGGCGGGATCCGGATGAAGCTCAGGCGCTTTTTGAAGTCCGTGTTTGTGTCGAGCGACACGTAGGTCATTCCCAAGCCGTCCTCGAACCCGCGATGCACGCTGAACCAGCCGTCTTGCGCAGCAATACGCCGTGACACGTGACGCGGCTTCAGGAGCTTCGTGCGGGTGATCTCGAGCGGCTTCTCGCGCTCGCCCGATTGGATCATGTCCGCGTCGGTGGCCGCCAAAAGCCACACCGCCGCCGCCTTCAACTTGCCGTCCGCCCCTTTGATGGCCGGTCGCTTGATCGCAAACCACAGGGCGGCCAGTGCGCTGCCCGTCCAGTCGAGCAGCCGCGTCGGCATCGCATGGTGTTGCGCGATCGCGAGCCAGTCGGCGTCCGCGAGTTCGACAGTCGATTCTAGATGCGGAATGCCGCGCTGCTTGAATTCGCTCAGCATGCGCTGTTCGGTGCCGGGCTTTACACGCTTGGCGTACTGCGGTCGCGCGATCCCTGGCTTCAGCAACCAAGACTCGTCTTCTTGACCACGAAACAGCGAGATACGGTAACCGAGGTCCGGAATCCCCTGGGTCCAGCGGTCGACTAGATTTAGAAAGGTCGCGAGATCGCGCGCCTCGCCCATTCCCTTTTTCGGTAGTTTCGTGATGGTGACAGTCATGAGTCACTTCCGTGATGGAGAGGTTGAAGTGTTGCGCAATCATGTGCTGCACGTGGCCCGTTTCGCCCGCACCCACAGCGCTCATCGACATGGCGGCTCAAGACTCCGGCGCTGGGCTCAGGTCGCTCAGAACTGAAGTCGCGCGTTCGATGTGCGCTGCCGGCGGACTTGCTCGGTGACGATTCAACATGAAGATCGCCGTCCTGCAATTCTGTGAGTGGTACGGTATTAGCCGACACACATACTATCGGACGCGCTTGCGCGGAGAACACCCCCACGAGATAGTGATTAGTCCGCGCCGTCGCGTGATCCTCGCCGCATCGCTGAAGGAGTGGAAGCGCCGCCGGCTGCCGGCAAGCGCTCCGCAGCAGTGATACTGCCGCACCCCATAAGAAAGCCCTGTACTCTTCGCGGGTCTTTCCCTTTCGGGTGTTGCTTCCTGAAGGATCTGTCTGGATTCTCATGAAGTTGTCCGCCCCAAAGATTGGTCCGGCACTGGCGAGCCGAGGGGTAAGACTTCTGGTCTTCCGCGCAGTCGTACGCTCAGGCTCTTGAAAAATGCCCTGGGTTTCGACTTTGATGGAACATACGATCGGCCGAAATCGGACCTGCTACAGCCCCTAGTTCCCAGCAATGTCAATTGGGTGCCGCCATAGGATTTCACTCATCAACTTCCTGCCGAATCGAAAAGCCGACCTATAATTTCATTTTTTCGGGCGCCGGGCAGGAAGCTGCTCCACGCCGACGCTCGGCTTGCTTCATATAATCGAACAACAGGCCCCAGTGTTCCTCTGAGGGATCTATTCCCTCTCTGAAATAGTCATTACTCCATGCGGTTGTTACGTAGTAGCTGAACATATAATCGGCAACGTCTGCATCGATCATTTGATTATTGACAAGAAGCGCCATTTCTTCAAAAAATGTAAGAAGTTTTCTTTTCTTGTCCCACATGCCCGGTAGCGCCAACTTATCCATTTCGACGCTATCGATTAAGCAGAGCACTTCGAACAAATCAGGAGTATCAAACAGTCGCCTGTGTTGGCCCAGAAAAAATTCGGTCCTTTTCAGCAGAGAAGCACGGTCGCGCTCATCGATTTCCTTTTGTTTCTGAGCGCGCAGTCGAGGGATTTCGTAGAATACCTTTACGAGCCCCACTATCCCGATTCCGAGCGCTGAAATCGTGCCCGCAATTGATACCCAGTCTTTCCAATCGCTCAAAGTCGCACAAATCTCCACTACGTATGTGCAATATTGTACCGGGTTGGCTCCCATCTATCGAACCTCAACCACATCTGCAACGACGTAACGCTTAACGGTACCCATAGCATTTTCGACCCTCCGCACCAGAAAGTGTAGTTTGCCTCCTTCACCCTTAACGCGATCATGCATTGATTTCGTAATAAGGGTCCTTAGTCGATGACTCGGATCTTCAATTAACTTAAATGACACAACGCGCCGGAGATTGTCATCGTACACTCTCCCATAATTTGTAAGTATATTAAATTTTGTGACATTTCCAATAACGTACTCATCGTCATCAGATTCCCCCCGAACATTAACATATTCGTTCGTCTCGGAATCGAAAGTGAGAATATCGCCCACGCGCTTACGTGACAAAACTAAAATAATATTTTCCGGGTCTTCGGCAATTGGTTTGTGCAGACTTGCCATCGCACTTTCCAAAGTGTCGGCAATCTCATCTATTTTCGCATCTTGCGACTCTACGAGTCGCTGTACATATGGAGTCACAGGGTCATAGTCCTTACCAACTGCGAATGACCAGCACCACGTCAAATAATCCCAATAACGGGGTGCAATAACGCTCGCACCCATTTTTTCGCATGTCGCGAGATCGAACACTACGTCAACTTCCACTTCGTAGCACCCCTTTTTGGGAGCGCTCGCAAATACGGTTGCTCCTGTTGCCGAGTCACCGCGTCTTCGCATCTGTTCATCGTTTGCGAACGAATGCGTAACAATGTTTACCGCGCGTGCAAGTCCCATTTCTGCCGTCGCTGCATCGTGGATCGGCAAGCGACCGTTATCAGCTTCCCCACCCTCGAATCGAATAGTCAACGTTACTTCCGTCATCTTTGTTTTTCCTTGTTATCGCTTTTCAACATGGTCTATGAAGCATGCTTCTTTCGCTACGCGTACATCACTCAGATAAGGCGTGCGACACGCACGCAATCGTATGTGCGGTCATGGATTGTTCGGCCCAACTATTTGCAAGGCGACGCCCACAGCGCATCGAGATGAGTAATGTCGTGGACCGTGAGGTCGGGTAGGTCCTTAGCGATCTCAAGGGATAGCAGATTGGCGCAACGTCTTAAAGTCAGGAATGGCGTTCGCACACAATCGCGTTCCGCCTGATGCAAGTCAGGCTCTGCGTTGGCGATCGCGCGTATCTCTGTATAACGGCAACCCGAAACAACTCTTGAGGAATCTGCCCGCAAAGTCCTCGGCCTCATATCAGAGATCACCGAAACGCCGTGATATGTGAAAGAGGTAACGAGCACGCTCCGCGAAGCGGGCCATTAACATAATGGCCGGCAGCACAATGTAACTGGCATAACATCGCCACTCCAAACCGAATTTCACAGCGACAACGAATCCCATGTGTTAGCTTTCCACCGCGAGCGCCAACTCAATCTTCAAGGGAGATAAAAAATGCCGTTCGATAAATCCTCAGCAGCGAGCTACGCAGACGACCATGCGCAATCGCACAGCACAGGTAACTGCGCAAAATACGTGCGCAAGGCCATCGAATCGGGCGGAATCTCACTGCACCACGCACACTACGCCAAAGACTACGGCCCACTTCTTGAGGCCGTCGGCTTTCGCCAAGCTACCGGCGATCCGCAGAAAGGCGATGTGATCGTGATACAGCCAGCCCCAGGAAATCCTTCGGGGCACATGGCGATCTTCGACGGCTCCGTATGGGTGTCCGATTTCAAGCAGACGCCACATGGCTCACAAGGCTTCTATCCGGGACCGTCCTATAGACAATCGCAGCCGGCATACAAAATTTATCGCTACAACTGAGACGAAAGATGAAGAAGCTATTGACCCTCGCCGTGTCGGTACTGCTGCTGGTTGGCGGGTTGCTTTTCCAGCAAGGGGCGTTCGCGGATAGCACGACTCCTGACGCAAGCACGAAAGCGTTCTACGCCTGGTATATCAAGCTGGAATCCAAAGAGACCTATCCTTTGCTGGACAAGGGCATCTATGCCTACGTGACCAAAGCGACGGTCGACAAACTCCGAAGTGCTTACCGCCATAACAGGCTGCCTGGAGACGCCGACTATTTCACGAAGGTCCAGGACTACGACGAACAGGACTGGTCGAACAACATCGCAACACACCACGCGATCATGCTCGACGACGTTGCGGTCGTTCCGGTTACTTTCGGCTCGAAAGACAAAATCAGTGTGCTGGTGTTTCTGCGCAAGCTGGGCGACAGCTGGAAGATCACCAAAGTTGATGACACGCTCGATTATCAATAGTCGAGTCTAATGTCGGCGGTTACGTTGCCGAACCGCTGATGCAGGTTCAAGGCCTAGCCGCGCTAGAGATCAGAATAACCATGCGCATCCTGAAGAAAATTGTGATTGTCTTGGCGGGCCTGGTTGCTCTATTGGTAGTCGGCTGGCTGGGGATAACCACGGGCATCCCGGGAGCTCCCAAATCCAGACCTTGCAGTGAAGCATGGGTCAACGACGTGGCAGAGCGCTATTTCGACATTTCGGATGGAGAGGGTCACGGGCCCGACCCAGGTAGCTGGGAGTGGCTGGGTTCGGTAGAGAGAAAGGCAAAGTTGCCCGTTCGGGCAGATCTTCCTGACGCCCAGCGGTGCGGACTGATCCAGCAGCAACTCGAACGCCATACCTTCATCATTAACCAGCCGCTTGGAATCACGATCTCATTCTGATGGTGCAGTGAAGTCAGAATGTTCATTCGTCTAAGCGACGGCTTCCGATTAGCAATCGTCCGTATAAAGCGGGTGTTGCTGCGTCGAGGTGAACGGTTATGGCAAGAGCAGGAAACTCACTTTAACCCCGTCGCCCGTCAGGGCGGCGGTGGAGGCTCGCTAGATGATTTTCAGTCGAGATTACTTCGCCAGCAACGAGCGCGCCGACACTGAGCACCACCAAAAAGCTCAGGAATCGCCTTTCCGTGCCGATAATAGTTTGGCGGGCAAGTGCCCGTTCACAGATATTTTGGCTAAGTCATGAAGCGAGCACTATTCTCTCCGATTCTGTTCCTGTTCGCCCCGATGGCACACGCTGGACTCGATGTCACCGCGTACAGTGAGCTGACTGTGGTTGATTCGCCGGTGCTGTCATCCGATGGGTGGCCGCAAGCAAAGAATCAAGTCATCCTGTCTCCAGTGGATTTCCCTGACCGATTTCGCGGACTCGAGAGTGACAAGGTGTACCAGTTCGGGGCGTCTTTCGACTTCAGAGCTGGCTCCTATTCCGGCTACAACATCTGGCGAAATGAACTGGCCAAGCTTGCCGGATATCCGCCAAGCGTGTCGTTTCGAAACAAAGTCATCGAAGTGAGATACGACGAAACGGCGTGGAAGGACAATCATGGACCATTTTGGGAACTAATCGATTTCTCTGACGCGGAAGGCGTGATCGGCCCAGAGGTGTGCCGAAAGGTCTACCAGGATTTCGTCCAGTATCGCAATCAGGCGGCCCAAGTACCTGATAAATACTTTTACGAGTCTTACAGTGACTGGATGAAGGCCTTTGAGATGTGCTCGAAAAATGGCGCAATCGTGTTTCACTAGGGCCTTCGCAGGGGGAAGATTTCGGTGTTGATTGTCGAGCTCTCTTCGCGTACCACGACCGCAGCGGCTAATTCTTTGGTGCGAATGTCTGGTTTTGAGAAACGCGGAAGACCGCTCCTGGTCGGGTACGGAAGTTCAGCGTGAGCCGAGACTAATGATATCCCGGCGGACCTTGGACTTCCGGGTTCGTTTAGGTTTGTTCGACGCCTGCCCTTGTCTGCTGCCGCGTGAGCGCACGATGACGCATGCGGGCAGACGTTGGACAAGCCTAAACGGAAGCGGCCGATCAACGCCCGGAGCTAATTCGTGCAAGCGAGATTGAGTCACAACTCAGGCAGGGTGAAGCGACGAAACTGGACGTTCAAAGGAATTTTCCCGCAGATGCGTAAACACCCGATTGCCCTTGTTCTTGCTGCTGGCCTAGCGTGCCTCAGCAGTTACTCCTCCGCAGTTGAAGCACAAACACCATGCGCACACTTCGGAAAAAAATTGTCCCGGTTGCAACAGCAGCATCCACATGTCGATATCTCGAACCTAGGCTCGCGAGAACTATGTTTCGATAGCTGCACTGGAGACCAGACCCGGGCTGCTCGGTTCTGGGAACAAGCTGCACCGGTTTCGGCCGACGCGATCCGAACTGAGCTGACTCAATACGCCGATACGACTGGTTATGCGACAGAAATAGCGATACCTGGCCGATCCCAGCCTATCGTTAGAATCTCGCGACGTGTGGGAACGGCCTATTGCGTCCGCGATACCTATCTCACCCGCGCTGCCGATGGCTACCGTTTGATAAGTAACTCAATTCTCGATGATTTCTCTCAAGAAGCCGGGTACTGTGGCAGATCGTTTGTCTACTTCGAAACGTGGCGAAGCCGCTCTTACGCCGTTCTCTGGGACGAAGGAGAAACCAACACGGACATAGCTGTTTACCGCGTGACGCCGTCACTTGATGTGGAGAAAGTTTGTTCTATTCGAAGAACGAGCAGAACAGCGGCCGATGAGTAGCCGCAGGAACAGGAGCCGTGGCCTGCGTTGAGGATCGCGAAACGGATGAAGGGCCGCTATCAAGAACGTTGAAGGACCGTTCCGGGCCAATCTGAGCCGATCGGCGTCGGGCAGAGTTCAGCCATCGACAGTCGTTCGACAACACTAAAATGGAGATCTGAGTGGCCACAAGTGATGTTTAAGCGAGAGCTAAGAGGCTGGCGCATATCGGACAGCATATAAGCGCCACAGATTTGCCGGAGCTGATTCGCTCTATCGAGACCAACACCGGCGACCCACGCGCTTGTGTGATGCTCCTAAGGTCGCATGCAACCGCCGAGGCAATAGCCACCTGGTTTCGTCATCAGGACCTGACTGCAATGAAACAATGGTTCTATATTGCAGGCAATCTGACCAAGATGGCCTATCGAATGACCAGTGACACGTTTTCTCCAGGTGCGAAAATGTTGGCGCTGTTGCCGCCTTTGTTGTCCGACAACGATTTGCTCGTGAATTGGTTTCTTGGTCACGATGCCGCTTACGATCTACGCCGAATCGAAAATCACATGACCCACGACTTCTGGGCGTATCAGGCGACCATAGCAATTCGGGGAGACTGGCAGCGGTTGGTAAGTCGATGTGAGCGCGTGCTTGCAGAACCGCCAGGAGCAAGTGGGGAAAAGAAGTATCTAGGTGATCACCGATTTTATATAGCGCTTGCACGGGGCGATATTCCCGCCATGGAGGATGCTATCCGCCAGATCGTCACACCAAGAGCACTTTCAGCTCGAGCTAACGACGAAGGCGGATTCACTAAGGATCTGATCTCGACTCCAGCGGTGATTTACGCAAAAATTGCGTGGCGACATGGATATCACCTCCAGATAGACTCGCCTTTTATTCCGCAACAATGGCTGCCGGTTGCGCCCTTGGACTTGTACCGCAATCGTTACGATTTCTTGGCATAGCCGCTTGCGAACGTCGGTTTTGCGCTTCTGGAACCGTCCGTCCCTTACGGGTCAACCACGGTCTTATACCTACCACGGAAGCGGCCATTTGCTGCACGCGGGAAACGATGCGTCGCGAGCGACCGCTTCTGCCGATGAACCTCCATCGCCTGCTAAGTCCGGGCACTGACGAAAACCGCTACGCCTGCGCGCTGACTGTCGACGTAGAGACGACTAACCATGCGTCCTCTGTGGTCTTCGAATTTGCGACAACACGCCAACCTCCGCCGAGGTCTTATCCAATCGGCCAAACGCTAACACTTAGCCTGCCTGATTGACCGCTACGCTGCTGCCTTGATTTATAATCATCAAGCCATCGGGAAACACCCGGCGGTCAGGTTTGGAAGCCTGCTAGTTGAACCCGCACACCCGCTCAGGCGGGTCGTGCGTCTACCTCTGCACGTCTATATTCAATGGGCGGGCCGTGGTGGGGGAGCCGCAAGGCTCGCCGGTTTGGTTCAGCGCCGGTCTTCCAATCCCGCTTCGTGCCCGCTCACCCACTTCCCCGAGTGAGTGTCGGGCGATCCGAGATGCACCAGGGAGGTCGCACCATGAACAGCAAACCTACAAAACAATCTCAACCCGCTTCACGCCCGCCTGTCGACGCGCTCCAGTACGAAAAGCTTGCGCTCTCCACCTTCGATCTATGCAACCGGCAGTTAAGCCAACTCAACACACTGATCACACTTGCGTCCTCAATGTGTAGGAATCCTGCCATCACGAGCGACGAAAGGCGACGTCAGCAGACCATGCTTGAATTGCTTGTCGACATAGCAGAGCAATATCAGCGGGAACTCGAGTGTGACCGTGAGCTGTATCAGGTGATCGCGCTCGATGCGAAGGGCATCCCTCAAAGCCGCATCACTGCGAGCCGTGCAGCGCGCCTTCTCGCAGAGGCGTCACAAATAGCGACGACGGAAACACCAGCAGCCCCGAAGCCGCGCCCGAGCAAACAAACGTCAGCCAAATCCGCGACAGACGAAGAAGCAGACGCAGCCCAGCAGCCGGCTCCGACGCAGCACTAACCATCAAGAAGGCGAGCGACTTCAGTCGTTCAGATTTGTAGGATGCCTGCCCTCAGTCACGAGCATGTGCGAACGCCACAAGCAAATGTGGGCAGGCGTCGTATAAACCTAAACACGTTCAGACGTTCGACATCGGTGCACAGATCGCCGACAATCGATAGCACGTCTCGGCGACGCCGTTGGCACGAACAGCGTCCGAAAGAAACCGTCAATCCTTCCCTTACGGCATGGCGCCCGAATATCTCGTCATTCAGGAGCCGCTGCCGAATCCGTTTTTCTCGAACACCACGGGAGGCATCGCCGCTTCGTTGACATGCAGACGGAAGATATCCGGACGCGAGTAGTGCCCCGCGACGTCAAAGTCATATTTCGCCCGGGCAAGGTCGTTGAGGTCGAGGTCGGCCACGAGCAATGCGTCTTGCTCAAAAATGGGACCGGCAATGAGCTCGCCAAGCGGGCCGACGATGCAGCTTCCACCGCTCATCAGCACAGTGGCCGGATCGTTACCCTGGATTGCGGCATAGTCGGTTGGACAATCCGATCGGCGCAGGTGCTGGCAGGCCGACAACACAAAACAGCGCCCCTCCAGGGCAACGTGCTGCATGGAGGAAGCCCATGTCGGTCGACTGTCAGCGGTGGGCGCACAGTAAATCTGAACACCTTTGGCGTACATCGCCATACGCATTAATGGCATGTAGTTTTCCCAGCAAATGACTGCGCCGAGCCTGCCGAACGGTGTGTCGAAAACCGGAAGCGTCGACCCATCGCCATAGCCCCAGATCAGCCTCTCGCCGGCAGTTGGCATCAGCTTGCGATGTTTACCGAGCAGCGTACCGTCCGGGCCAAAAAACAACGCAGTGCAATACAACGTGCCATGGTCCCGTTCGATTACGCCGATCACAACGTATTGTTTGTGGTCGGCGGCAAGCTCACCCAACCGCTGAGCGCCGGGACCTGGTACCTCGACCGCGCTGTCGTAGTAACGCCGATAGTCTTCGCGCCCAGCAGCGGTTCTCCCGCCAATTGTCGAGCCGAAATCGAGCCCCTTAGGATAGGCTGAGACAAATGCTTCGGGAAATACGATGAGTTGAGTGCCTTGTCGCGCGGCGTCGGCGGTGAACGTCGCGACTTTATCGATGGTTCTGTCCGCATCGAAGACGACGGATCCCGATTGCACAACCGCAGCACGTAATCTCTGTTGCATCAGAATGCTCCATTAGATGTAAGGGCGTGCAATCGAAACGCTTAGGCTCGCTCGCAGATAACGTCTGCCCACGGCCGTGGATTGCAAGCCGATCTCGCTCATCGCAAGCTCAATCGCAACTAATTCGAGCTGGAAATTCGTTGATTGCGAACACGGTCGCCGAGGATCGCGGCCACTACGAGTATAGGTCGCCAGCAGGTAGAGCTTGCTGCCTGTTCGTCGGGATAGAGCGAAACGTTCGACGATTGGTTGTTCAGGCCGCAGCGGGAGTTCGTAGTCGGGAGGTTGAGTGGCCGCTTTATCGGCAGGGTTGGGACCTTCGGAGCTTACTGAAGGGCGGCAACGGGTCGATCACGGAAATCCGGATCGACTCGGTAGCGCTGGTTCGCTGCCTCGCTTCGAACTTCCGGGTCCGGCCAAGGAGGGCCCTTCGGGTTGGGCCGGTGAACGTCTGCTGATAAGCTGCAAGCTGTCTTCTCGGGCTTGCGCCAGATAATTTGTGGACTTGTTTGCGGGTGCAGACCTTTCTGTGGCCAAGCCCTCGCGTTGGTGGGACCAGTCCAGCTACCTGCTACCCCTGAACTGAGTTCTCACTGGTGCTGCATTAGACGCTCGGCGCGCACCTCAAGCATGCCGCCGGCATCCGCGCCGACTCCCCGCGGTTAGTCAGTCAGCAACCAATCGCCGGTGCTGGCGTGCCCGATCAATGCCCGGAGTCGATGGTCATTCATCCGCTTGTCGCAGATAGAACGCGTCGAGAAACTCGTTCATCAGTGCCGCTATGTCATCCACTTTTTCATCAAGTGCAAAGTGGCCTGCGTCGAGCAGATGGACTTGCGCATTTGGCAAATCACGCTGGTAGGCAGCAGCTCCGGCCGCAATGAAGGATCTGTCGTAGCGTCCCCACAGGATGAGCGCGGGAGGCTGTTGCGTTCTCATCCATTCTTGCCAAGCTCCATAGGCCGCCACGTTCGTACGGTAGTCATAAAGCAGCGCGGCCTGGATTTCAGACTGGTCCGGACGATTGAGAAAGGCGTACTCGTCCGTCCAGGTGTCCGGGCTGTAGCGTTCGGGGTTCGGACTCTCACCGTCGTGACGATATTTTGTACTTTCGAACGATGTGAACGCGGTGAACACTTCTGGATGCGCGGCAGGATCAGCCCAGTACTCCTTGATGGCCGTCCACTTTTTCCCAAGACTTTCCTCGTGGCTATTGGCGTTCTGGATCACTAGCGCTTCAAGACGCTCGGGATGTGCCAGCATGATTCGGAATCCAATCGGACCGCCGTAGTCCTGCAGGTAAAAGCTGTAGCGGTCGATGTGAAGCTGCTCGAGCAGGCCAGTGATCGTTTCGGCGAGATGATCGAACGTGTAGGCGAACTGCGAAGGCGGTGGTGCGTCGCTGTGGCCGAAGCCAGGATAGTCCGGTGCGATAAGGTGATAGTGTGTCGCGAGCAACGGAATGAGGCTATCAAACATCCGTGACGACGATGGAAACCCGTGAAGAAGCACGATGGTTGGTGCGTCTTTGGGGCCCGCCTCTCGATAGAAGACGCCAACACCGTCAACTTCCGCTCGGTGATAAGTGATCGTCGATGAGGACGATCCGCTCGGATCAGTCCTGCGTGGGCGGGAATCGGTAGGCGGACTCTTTGTATTCATGGAGACTCCGTTATTAGGTAACGTTGGAGCGGCATGTTAAGTCTGCGTCCTTCATTCCCTGGCAGCAGACGACATTGCTCGTCAGTGCGCGACATCAGATGGCGATGCCAAGGCTACGGCGTAATTGAATCAGATCAACCCGCAATTGTTCAAATGACTGACGGTTGATGCCGGTGGCTCTCAAGGCAGTCGTCGAAATGATTGCGACCGCTGCTTTGAGCGCTCTCCCATCTTCGCCCCGGGTAATCACCACCTGACGTTCGTCAGTGGATTCGTGTGAACGATTGACGCGCCCAGCCGCTTCCAGACGTTTCAGAAGTAGGGTAAGCGTGGCGGAGTCCAGGAACACTCGCTCGGCGACCGTCCTCAACGTTATGCCATCGTGCCCCCACAGCGCCGGCATGACCAGACACTGCGAATGCTAGCTTATTTTCGAGGACGAAACATTCCTAGCCGCCCATCTGGCGAACAGTACGGGGCGCGTAAGCTCTGCGCCGGGCCGATCCGCGCGCGAGGAGTTAGGAAGCCTCCCGACAAGCGCGGCTGACGAAGCCGCCGTAGTCGCCCCTCACGACCGTCCGCACTACTCCGAAGTTGAGACCTTCCGAAGCCTCTTTTGAGAGGCAGTTGAGGCATTGCCCGTTGTGTCGAGTTCTGCCTCAGACGCGGCCTCTGTCGGCGACTCCGCAGCATGTATTGTGGTTGCTGGTAGGCTCGTAGCAATAAGTGCCGTAATCAAGGAAATTTCGATGCTTCGTGTGTGGTTCATTTGAGGATCTCGAAGATACGCGCGCCAGACGGCGGGGGGCTTTATTTTGTAATCGAATAGTAAGCGAGCGCGACTCTGTTGGCTACCAAAGCCTGCAGCTTCTTTACGTCAGTCAACGGCATAGACAAAAAAGCGCGCGACGGAGGCCGGTTTCGATGCAATCGGAAGTCCTAAAGCGCTGTCCGGACAGCACCGGTCATTGCACCGCATGCCACGAGTCGGCGACAATCCAACTAGAAAAGTATTCAGCAAAAACGAAGCATCTAAACGCGTACCTTCTGCATCGCCGATCGGCCTTCTAACTTTACCGATCGGCGACAAAAATTCGGGCTAACAGGATGAAGACGAGCGCGGAAAGGAAAGTAGAAAACTATCGGGGCTTCACGTTCGCAGGGTTTATTTCGGGCCTTTGGTTCTTGTTTTTCGCGCTTCTGCCGATCTGGCATCCGAAGGTGCATATCGACAAATGTCCGGTTGACTTAGCGGGGAACGTGATACCTGATCGAACCGTCGATGGATTGCTGGCAGCGACGGCCGGCATCTACTTCGTTCATCGTGATGGAGTGGACGACTCAGTAATCGGGACTTGCGCCGGAAAATCGCCTTCCTGCAACAACCTGATACCTCAACTATCGGGGCATGTTGGCGAACCCATCCACGTTGAGTACTGTGGCCGTACCGCCTCCAGTGTGATTTTGGCAGGAAATCACATCGTAAGGTCCCACCCCTCCGTTTCAGAAGCAACCACTGATGAACGAGCTCTTTCGGACAGGCGTCTCTGCATCCTGTTCGGCAGCGCATTGTTGCTTTGGGGCATGCTTTCGTTTATCAAGCTGCTCCGCGTTAAAAGTGAAGCAGCATGAAGACTACTATGATGCTGGCAGAACAAAAGCGGGAGCGCGTAACGGATCGTCTGAATGGGTTGTTGTACGGGGCGCCCCTTGGACGCAATGACATCGCTTGCACCAGCCATCTCGCAGTCACGCACGATCCTGCGTGCAGCGTGCCCGTCACGAGCAACTCACGGAGAAAGACTCTTGAAAAGCACACTTATCCTAGCTGCGCTTGCGGGATTGTTAGGGGTTCCCGTGGCGCATGCGCAAAACAGCGCGACGTATATCGGACTGAGCAAGGCTCATGTGAGATACATGGCCGCCCCAGACAGCGAGCATTGGTGGTCCACTTATTACGACACGCCGCATTGTCGGCGGTTTGGATTGGGAATGATGGAGGATCTCGGACCGCGCTTCCACTCGCATTTCGTGCTCGAGACCGATCCGATGTCGTCGACAGAGCGCCGGTTTGGTGCGATGGCCACTATGCACGCGCAGCAAGAGTCCAGAAGCGCTGACACGGTTACGTTTTCCATGCCGCCGCTACCGTGGTGCTAGACAGGCGTGTTGCCACGTGCGACGGCTATCGCGTTGTTCCGCAAAAGATGTCTTGGACGCGGTAGCGGTGCAGTGATCGCTCGTCGTGTCCCTGTCCGAATGTCCGTTCTCGAATACACGGAAGGACGGCTCCGGGTCGCGTGTTGTCGATCGAAACCGAGGGAGTTCGAGTCGCCGAAGCGGTTGACATGAGGCAGCGCGCGGCCATTCGACACCCGCACTTAGATCGCCGACAATCGCGGTGTGTTGGAAGTCTTGGCACGTACTTGAGATCATGCTCTGCTAAAAAACTGCATAGTGAGCCAATGTTAAAAAAACGACTATCGTTTCTTTTTTCCGTCCTACTTACCATAAGCCTTTGGGCCGGGAGTTCAATTCTTATCTGCGATAACTCATCGCTAAATGTTCGTGTGTCCCTTGGCTCAAGCTTCGGAGGCGTGCTCGCGGTCTACGCAATCGCGCTTGGCTTTGCGACGCTCGGAACTACAATTCAATACTTTTATGTTTTTGCGGACAGGGGTACTGCAACTCGACCGACGATGTCGAGTAAGCGCGCCTGGCTTTTTTTAGGCGGGCTAGCTGTTTTCCTTTGGGTGTACAAGTGGGCAATCAGCCATATCTGCTCCTGAAGTTCAAAACAAGCGGCGCGGTATCCGTAATACATTCTCGTGGATCGTAAGTCGAAGACGAATGCCTGCTAATTAGCAACGCCCGCACAAGGCGGGCGTTGCTGCATCGAAGCCAACTGTTATGCCAGAGCCGCCCCTGCGCTCCATCTCAGACTATTACGGCGTGCGCGGAAACTCGAACGCTTCGAACAGATCGTCGATTGCGGGCGCATTAACCGGCACATACGGATGCGTCTGCAACTGGATCGGATTCGGCAGATTGTCGCGGCTTCTATGCGTGATCGGCTTCAGACGCCAGTTGCGATCGATGAACTTCACGATCGAAGCATGATCCCCGTACTGATGCACGACACGTCCACCGCGGGAGTACGGCGACACGACGATCATCGGAATGCGCGGGCCGTCGCCGAAATAATCGAGCGGCTGGATGTAGCCTGAGTCGTAGTAGCCGCCACCTTCGTCAGTCGTGACAAGAATCGCTGTCGAGGCCCACAAACTCGGGTCACGCTGTACCGTATCGACCAGCTTGTGCACGAACGATTCAAAGAGTCCGAACTTAGATGACTCCGGATGCCCGTCGAGCAGACCGCCCGGCTTCACGAAAGAAACCGCAGGCAGCGTGCCGTTCGCAATGTCCGCGTACAGATCGGTCGTGTCCTGCAGGTGCGCTTTGACGAGCGCGGGGTTCGTCATGATCGCGGTTTCATACAGGAACGGGTTGCAGATATTGCAGTAGACACTCGTGGCCGGCGTAGTCACAAAGGTATTCCAGCCTTCGCCGTAATACTTCCACGAGATGTTCTTCTCGATCAGCGTATCGGCGATCGTCCGCACCGGCGACGGCGGGATCGTGAACGTACTCGTATTGACCGTGCCGTCCCCGTTGTAGCCCGGGTTGTAGTTGTTCAGCAGGTAGTACGTGTTCGGCGCGCACTTCGCGTCCGGCTTGTACGGCAGGCGGTTCAGGTACTGCCGCAGTGCGCCGGGCCCGGACTGATGACCATCCGAGCAGTTGCTGTACGAACCGCCTGAATAGCCGTCCTGCGTGTACCAGTTGTTGGTGTTCGCCAGCGGCAGCGGATTTTCGATCTGATCAGCCGGCGGCTTCGCGGCATTGCCGTTGCCGTCTGTGTAGTAGAGCGCATCGGCGGTGCCTATCATGATGCTGTTTGCGCCCGTGCCGCCCATCACCGGCTGGTGATAGTTGTCGCTGATCGTGAATTCACGCGCGAGATGTGTGAAATACGGCATGTCGCCGGTATTCACGTTGTAATAGCCGAGCGCGGTCGCTCCTTCGCCGGTTGTCTCGTCGTTGAAATTCGCGGGCCGCGGCTGGCCATTCGAACCGGCGCCCACCGACGTCTCCACCCACGCGAACAGATCCATCTGACAACCGCTCGGATTATCGAGCGTGGCGTGATCGAGACTGCAATCGGCCTCTTGCCAGTTCTGGTAGAAGCGGTGAACCGGACTATTGATGTATTGGTCATAGTCGGGACCGACGCGCGAGATCTGATACGGCCCGTTCGGCAGGTTATACGTGTTCGAGCCGAAGCGCGTATCGACGCTATGCGTCGGCAAGCCGCTCGCACCGGTGGTCAAATGCACGACGTCCCAAGGCTCCATCATCGCGCCCTCGGTGGCCTGCGCCGCCGCGAGCGTAGCGAATGGCGGTGGACTGGTATCGCTCGGTGTGCTTGCCGTAGAGCCGGTATTTGGCGCCGGCAGCACTGTATATGGCTGCTTGCCGCCAGGCGCCATTTCGAAGCGGTTCGGGTCCGTCGCACTGGCCGTGTATTGCGCGGCCAGCGCGAAGTTCGGACCCGGGTGGCCGTCGGCCGTGATGATGCCCTTCGACAGCAGGTTCGCCACCGTCTGCCCCTGGCGTGGCGTGTACGCGCCGAATACGTGATCGAACGTGCGGTTCTCGCCGACCACTACGATGACGTGCTTGATCGGCGACGCAGTGTTCACTGTCGCAGCCGCTATCGCGGCCTGCTGCTGGCTTTGTGCCACGGTCGGCCAGATAGCCGCGGCAAGCGCGACGGAAACGGCGCCGCAAAGCAGGCCGCTTCTAAATATTGGGGTACTAATTACATTGGCAATTTTTTTCACGAACGCCTCCATGACGTTACTCGGATGAGCAAGCGATAACGTGGCGTGTGGAAACGACGGGCAGCCCCTACGTGGGGATGCTGCCTCTATTACAAAGCGTTACGAAGGAAAGAAATTATCGGGAGGGAATGACAATACGGGGACGAAAAAAAGTCGATAGTGTGTGAATCTTCTAACGAATCACTTTCATCGCGATTCACTTTGCATAATTCGCTCGCAGATCCAAACTGAACAACGATGATGCGCTCACAGCAAAGGCCGCGCCGGGGTGCTGCCGAACATCGACGCGATGAATACTGCCGCGTACATTCGCTGGCAGGGATGGGCAGTGTTGATCGCATACTTCCTGCTGCTTGGCTTAGTCACTCTACGTTTTCAACCTGGTCTTCACTCTTTCGCGTTCGCCTTGCTGGTCGCGTTGTTGAGCCTTGCCCTTGTGGCCGTATGTTGGTTGAAGGGAGAACCGCCTCGCTGGCGATGGGGCAATGACTAAGTCCATCAATTAGCTGCGGGCTCGATATCGCACGCGACACCCCAATGTCCGCATCGGCGGGTAGTCGCTCCGCCCGCTGCCGTTCACACCGCGGCGATTCGCGGAATCGTGCGATCGAATATTGTGGCGACAAACAGGCAGGCGCTCAACACACCCATAACGATGGCCAGGCTGTGCAGGCCGTGATCGCTCGCAGTTTTGCCATATAAGGCGCCAAGGAGGCTGGTCGCCGCGATTGCACCCAGATATCCAGCGGTGCGCTGGAGTCCCGCAGCAGTGCCGATCTCGTCGGCCGGCGCCTGCAGATAGACGGCAGTCTGAGTGGCTGTGGAAAACATGCCTTGAGGCACACCGAAGCACATAACCGCGGCGGCGATGATCCATGCGGACTTGCTGCTGTCGATAAAAAACAGGCAGATGCATCCGGCCAGCGCTGCGCCAATGCTGACGATAAACGGCCCTCGAATGCCTTTTGTGCGGCCGCCTGTCACAGAGGAGACGGCGGCGAGCAGCGACATCGGCATGGTGATGAGGCCCGCTTGACTAGTGGAGAAGCCGGCGCCACTTTCGAGCCACTGAGCGAATCCGTAGAGGATGCAATACACGATCATCAGGACCGCCCCTGCGCGTAGATAGGTTACCGTCAACGGTCGGTTGCGGGCCAACATCCGCACATCGATAAACGGCTGCTTGCGTCGCGCCGAGTGAAGCACGAGCGCAACACCGAGAACGGCGGCGATAGGCAGCATGCTCCAGACTGGGCGGTCGAGATTCATCAGGAAAATCATCAGGCCGAGCAAGAAGCCAGTGAACAGCAGGATGCCCACCACGTCGAGCTCTGCCATCAGACGCGCAAAGCTGCCATCGCGCGGCTGATCCTTTGGCACCCACAAAAAAACCAGCAGCGCAGCGAGCAGCGCGAGCGGCGTGTTCACGGCAAAGATCGAGTGCCAGCCGAAAGCGCCTGTCAGTACGCCACCCAGCAAGGGGCCGATGGCCAGGGTGGAGACCCCCGCCAGCGAGAGAATGCTCATGGCGACGCGTGGCGGCGCCGCACCGAGCCGATCTGCCTGGACGCGGAAGATGCGCATGGCCGACGGATAGGCGCCAGCGGTGCCGATTCCTAGTGCCACCCGCACCGCGATCAAGACGCCGAGCGTGGGAGCAAAGCGGCCGACCAGCGCGGATATCGCGACGATGAAGAGAGAGATCAGGTAAATCCGGCGTGGGCCGAATAGATCCGCCAGTCGCCCCATGGTCGGCTGGGCCACGGCGCTTGCCAGGTAGAGCCCGGCAATAAGCCATCCAGCCTCCGCGACGCTTGCATGGAAGTCGGTCGCAATTGGCACCAGCGCGGTAGAGATCATGGTCGAATTGATCGGATTCAGTACGGCGCCGAGCGCTAGCGGTGCGATGAAACGGAAGCCGAAGCCCGCCTGTTGTTCGTTCGGGCGAGCGGGATCGGCGCCGGTTGTCAGCGGATTGCTTTGCATTTTGCGTGGCTCAGTTCTTCAGATCGATGTCATCGGACTTCACCACGCGTGCAAGTAGCGGAAAGATGTTGTCGACTGCAAACGCGTGCATGTCATGAGACAGCCCCGTCGTCGCATCTTCGGCGATCACGACGTCGTAGCCATGCTCGTAGGCCTGGCGCGCAGTGGATTCGACGCCCATATTGGTGGCGATGCCGGCGAGCACCACCGTTTTGACGTTCCGGCGCCGCAACTGCACATCGAGATCGGTGCCGTAGAACGCGCCCCATTGATGTTTCGTCACGAGAATGTCGGACGCGTGAGCGAGTTCTTCGACGAGCTGGCTGAAGTTCGCCGGAAAGCCCCCTTCCGGACGCGGAAAAGGACGGTCCACTGGCTGTTTCAGCACATCACCGAAGTCCGCCGCGAAGGCGACATTGACCAGTACGACCGGTGCCCCGGCAGTCCGGAAACGCGCTGCTAGCCGGCCACCGGTTACTGCCACCTGAACGCCGGGGCGGGGTGCCAGAGCGGGGATCGACACGATGCCTTGCTGGAGATCGACAAGAATGAGCGCTGTTGTAGTCGCGGGAAGAGCGAGCATGATGGGAGCCTTACGGTGGATTCGAGGAGGTAACCGACACCCAAGCATAACTCTATTTGAGTATTTGCTCAAATAGAGTTATGTGGCCGAGGGCCGCCGTAACTGGCAAACTGACGGCATGTCTTCGACTCCCGCCAAAACTAAAGCTCAATCTGCTGCTCCGCGGCCCAATCGTGAACGGTCAGCGCTTGCGCCGCAGCGTGGTGTCGGCCGTGAGCGCGTCGCCACGTTGATGGCCGCTGCGTCGAAGGTTATTCAGGAGCGTGGTTTTGATGCCGCAACCATGGCCGAGATCGCGGCGCGCGCGGACACAAAAATCGGTTCGCTCTATCGTTTCTTTCCGAACAAGGAAGTGCTGGCCGATGCACTGATGCAGCGCTACAGCGAGTTGCGTGATGCCCAATGGGACGAAATCGATGCCCGTGCCCGAGTGGTGTCGATAGACGAGTTGGCCGATTTGCTGGTCGACTCCATTGCGGAGATCCACGACGAGAGCAAGGCGCTCGTCGCTTTGCTGGATGCCCGTTCCGAATGGTCGGGCAAGCGACTCGAGTATCGCGAGAAGGCGCTCAAGCGGATTGTTGGCACGCTGCGGCTCAGGGCGCCGACATTGCCGGGAGAGACCGCCGAAGACATGGCGGTGGTATTGCTCAACAACATGAAGACGATGGTGGCGATGACGCTCGACAAGTCGGCTCCGACCAGCCCGGGCGGCCCCGCCGAGTTGCGTCTAATGAACCGGCTGTATCTCGCCAGCAAGCTCGCTGGCCACGAACTGCCCGCGGCTCAGGCCGGGGCGCCACCATCAATCCGGTAGCGGCCGTTCCAACAAGTCACCGCTTTCGTCGCAGCGCTGGTTCGTGCCGGTCAGTTACGGCTGGGCTCAGGGGTTGGCGAACACCGGCTGGTTCCGGACGCTCTGACGCTCCAACATTCTCGCGTACCAGGCTTGAAGCGCCTTACAGTCCTCAGGCACCGGCAGCTTCACAAGCATCGCAAAGATCAAACCACCGATGACAGTGATGTCGGCCATCGAGAAAGTTTCGCCCGCGACATACGGTTGCCTTTGCAGAACTGCATCAAAGTAGCGCATACCCCTCATCGCTTTGTCGCGTTGACGGAACCCCCACTCCGGGTTTTGATACGTCTCGACGTCGGGGCCCAGTCCCGGTGTGCCGTGATGGAAGTAGACGCTGATGGCGTCGAGCAGTTCCAACTCGGCGCGCTTGCTCATCATGTGGATGATGCCTTTTTCGCGCGGTGTACTACCCGTGAGCGTGGGTACGCCATCGAGCGCGTCGAGGTATTCGGTAATGGCGGTGCACTCGGCAATACAGGTTCCATCATTGAGTTCCAGCACCGGCAGCGTACCCGAATAATTCTTGCCAGCGATGAACTCGGGCTTCTTATGCTCGCCTTTGTAAAGATCGACCATCACGAACTGGACGCGCAATTCCAGCCCTTTTTCAGCCAGAGCGATGCGGACGCGTGTCGGATAGGGCCCTGTCGGGAAGTCGTAGACCTTCATCACAGGCAGTTGCGCTGCGTCGAAATTGACGGTATTGGAAGTCATTGCGGGGACACTCCGTAGTCGGTTGCATCGGATCGGGCGACGTGAAGACACGTCGCTCACGTAATCTACCTAACGTTTGTTAGGTTAACCATATAAGGTACAATCCGAGGTGTCAACACCCATTTCCTTTTTGCGGAGGCTGAAGCGGTGAGGAATGACGCGAGCTCAAATTCGAGAGAGAGAATTTTGGTAGCCGCCACGAGGCTCGCGCAGACGCACGGCTACGGCGGGTTGAATTATCGTGATCTCGCGGACGAGGTTGGTATCAAGGCCGCGAGCATCTACCACCACTTCGAAAGCAAAGCCGATCTCGGTGCAGCGGTAGCGAGGCGTTATTGGGAAGATTCAGCGGCGGCTCTGGATGACATGCTGGCCCGATCGCACGATCCGCTGTACTGCCTGCGTCACTATCCGGATACATTCCGCAAGGCGCTTGAGACCGGCAATCGCATATGCCTTTGCAGCTTCATGGCCGCCGAAACCGACGACCTACCGGAAGTCGTGATGAAAGAAGTCCGGACCTTCGCTGATGTGAATGTGGCGTGGCTGAGCAAGGTTCTGTCCGCAGCCGCAGTGGTCGGCTCTCGTGAAAGCAAACACCGGGCTCGCGCAATCTTCGCCGCCATCGCCGGCGCTCAGCTCATCGCGCGGAGCCGTTCCGATCTCTCCCTCTATGACGCACTAATCGAAAATTACCGTAAAGCGGGCCTTTTGCCCGCATAGCAGTGCAACGATCAGTGAAACGCGCATTGGAAGGGATGCACTAGGCGCGCGACCCGCACGACAAATCAGGTGAGACGACCGTTTGATCCCGGTAACCAGTCGTTCGCTGTGCGTAACGACGACCGGCCGCTCCGGGTCGACTCCGGTCCCACGTCTCGCTCGGAATTTGACATTCGCTGAATGTTGAAACGACGGATCTCAGATGACTGCAATGGATGATAACGCCGTGAATGAGACTGATGCGATAAACGACTTCGGCGTATAGGGCCTAAAATTAAAAATGGCGCCAGTCCCTTTGTGTGGGGCGGCTCGCCCTATTCTCTTCTGTCCACGGCAGGCGGCCATGAACACTCACGATGCGCCTTTTGTTCGCCCGGTGCTGGCTGCACTTTGCGCGGCTTCGCTCGCCACACTCGCCGCGTGCGGCGGAAGCGCCTGCTTCGGCTTCGACGGCTGTAGCGGCGGAAACGGGACACCGAACGTCGCCGTATCCGGCACGGCAGCCACCGGCAAGGCGCTCGCCAGCGCGACGGTTAACCTCAGTTGTGCGTCGGGTTCGGGCTCCACCTTGTCAGACGGCGGTGGACACTACAGCACGACCCTCAACGCCACGCTTCCCTGCATCCTCACCGTGACCGCCGGCGGCACGACCCTGCATTCGCTGGCATTTGCCGGTGGCACTTTCAATACGACGCCTGAGACCGAACTGATGCTCGTCTATCTCGCTTCGCAACTTGGCACAAACGAAACCAGTCTGATTGCGAACTTCCAGAACAATTCACAGTTCCAGCGGGTGCTGGAAAATCAGACCGATGTACTGGCTGCGCAAACGGCAGTTGTCGCGAATCTGCAGCAGCGATATGCGCTCACGCTGACGGCACCGGCGTTTCTGACGACGCCGTTTGTCGTCGGGCAAGCAGGGGTGGACAGCGATCTCGGCGCGCTGGCGACAGCAGGCGCCATCGACGTCAATGGCATGCCCAATCCGGCTGCCGTCTCGCTGCTGTCCGCGGCGGGCCTCGCCCATCCACTCACAACGACGTCCACACCTTGATCAGGCACTGGCGGAACAGGGAGTGCCCGCGGCGGCAGGAGATCCGCTAGATGATTTTCAATCCTGCACGCATCAAATTCCGATCTCGATACCGGATGCGACACTATCGCCTTGCCCGAGGGCTCCCACTCACCAGGCGTACAATCCTCTGACCATATCGGGTGCCACGTCCATTTTTGGGAGAGTCGTCAATGGCGGCTGACGATGCACGCCCTGAGAACCGCCAACCCATAGGCCCGGCGATTTCGTGGCCGGCAGCGGAGAACGAGCCACATGCCCGCTCAGATAACGCCCAATCAACTCGTTCAATTGATCATCCCAGGTATCACGGCCGTCTTTTCGCTCGGTTTTGCCTGTGCATGGCTCTACGATAGACGACTGCGCTATCTGCGCTTTCTCTCCGCTTCATTTGTCGCTTTCGCACTCGGTTCGGCAGTGCAGATCTGTCACCTGCCGGATGAATGGCGATTGAACGCGCTTATATCGGCAACGTTTTACGTGTTAAGCATTCAACTGTTGGCGGAAGGTGTTTTGCGCAGAGCAGGGCTTCACTTGCGGCTCGCGACGCATGCGTCGATGTTCGCGCTCGTGCTGGGCGGCATGTATTACTTCTCCTTCGTGACGTCAAACCTGCTCGTGCGCGTCTACATTCTGAATCTCAGCGCCGGGCTGTTGATGGTGTTTACCGCGGTCCGTTTCAGGAAACGCTGCAATGGCCGCACCGTCAACCACGTTCTTCTCTGGGTGCTGCTGATCTTCGGCGCCAGTTTTTTCATCAGGACGCCGCTCACTACGATCCAACCCTTGCCGCATAGCACTGCGCCGTTCGCGGGAACCATTTTCTGGGTCTTGCTGCAGTTGTCGCTCGCCCTGATGGGCGCTGTGTTGGGGCTCGTGCTGCTGGCCGCCGCGATGTCGGACGTGATCGACCGGCTGACTCTCGAACGCGATCTCGACTCGCTCACCGAAACGTTGAACCGGCGCGCGTTTGAACGCATAGCGGGCCGCCGCGTCGCGGACAAGCGAAGCTATCCGCTCGCGCTGATCGCTTTCGACATCGACAACTTCAAGTCCATCAACGACCGTTATGGGCATGCGGCCGGCGACGCGGTGCTGCGCCGGTTCGCCGCAATCCTGCGCGCCGCGGTGCGCGAGAAAGACGTGGTGGCGCGCATCGGCGGCGAGGAGTTCGTGCTTCTGCTGCCGGGCGCTGACGACAAATTCGCGTATCAGATCGCCGAGCGCTTGCGCACCGTGCTGGAGTCTTCACGCTTCAATGAAATCGAGGCTACGCTGTGCGTTACGACGAGTGCCGGCATTGCCCGGTATCGGCCTGGCGAGGCGGTCGGGGCGTTGCTGGCGCGCGCCGATCACCTGCTCTATGCGGCGAAGCGCGCGGGGAGGAACCGGGTGGTCACGGAGCCATTAGGTCAGACGTGGAGTGCCCCCGAGTTTGATATCGTGTGATCGCCCGACGGCCGGCAAGCACTCATCGGGACCAGTAGAAATCCACGGGGATAAGCTCGACGACCCATCCACCTTCTTCGCCCAGCGTGGCCGCCGGGTGCATGGAGGCGATGCGCAACGCCTCGTCATGGGTATCCGCCTCGATGATGAACAGGCCGCCCACGACTTCCTTCGACTCGGTATAGGGCCCATCGGTGACGTGCGTCTTGCCACTGCGCGGGCGGAGCGTCCTCCAGTCGTCCAGATCGCCAAGCGATGCGGAAATCAGTACCTTGTCGGTAGCCCGCATCTTGTCATCCAATGCGGGACATTGGCTCACCAGTTTCTTGACGTCGTCTGGCGCCATCGCGGCGAATTTATCGGGGGTGAAGTAGGCCAAGCCGAGGTATTTCATGGGAGATCCTTTGGGTGTGAATAACCTGACGACGAAGCTGATGATCGAAAATCGACAATCTTCTGAAAAGTTTGTAGCGGCTCTCGCCAGACTGTCCGCTTTTGGGGCCGCGCGGTGCCGACCGCCGGGCTCGTGCTGCACATGCGGATCGCGTGAGGCAGAGGTCGGCCATGAAGAGGCATTCGACATCGATGCGGAGATCGTCGACAATTGGTACCTGCCCTTATCCTTGCGTCTCGATCAGAAACTCGTGCGATGCACTTTACAGAAACGGCGCGCTGCGACGCGCCGCGAGTTGTCGCGCGTAAGCAATGCCATGTCGTATTACTGCTTCGAGCCGGAGAACTTTGAATTCTTCGCTCGAGCTAGTGTGGGATCTTCTGCCCCTAGCGCCCTAGCTGTCCATCTTTAGTATCCAAGCCAAAGCACCATGGCTTACCTGATTAGTTATTCCACACCGCTTCACTCTGAAAGCCGTTGCGCCAGCATCGTGTTATGTTCTCGCACGCCTCCGGAGATGCAGAATACGTCGACAAAGAGCCACCCGTATAGCGCCAGCAACAGGAACACGCCGATGTAGGCGAATGCCGTGGTCCAACCGAAGATGAACAGCAGCAATTGAAGGACAGCAGTACCGGTGAAGCCGAGATAAAACCGGTGCGCGCCAAGGCTACCGAGAAAGAGCCAAAGCAGAAAGGCCACCACGCCACTCTTTTTCTGAGCTTCGTACATCATCATGCTGCGTGTCGAGTCGTTCATTTTCAGGATTTCCGAAAGGTTTTGGGGAGGCGAGCGGGCAATGACCTCGGAGTGCGACGCGGGCCGTGTTCTACAGCCGGCCAGACGAGGACCAACTGCGTTGAGCCGTCAACGATCGAAGCGCAACCGCCAGGGGACAGCAGTCCCTGCACCACCCATGTCGATTTCATAGATTTCCCCGTTTTTGTTGTGCTTGCCTTGGATAGGCCGTCCCTTCGCTGTCAAGGAGCGATTTGTTACGCTGCTATTGGTTGGCCTTTGATTCCGTCTTCGCTGAGTTGCCGTGCGGAGCACACACATGCACTAAACATGCCATCACCTTCAAGCCGCTGTCGCCATTGGCCGACAGGCTGGATAGGTTTTGGGGAGTGCAGATCCCGTGCCGAAGTGATTCAGGTTTGAACGGCGATCCTTGATAACGAAACGATTTCCCCGTTCGTCTCGCCCGCGCAGTCTTTTCTTGTTGTCCCGTTCTTGCAGAACGTAACAGCGCTGTGGGGCCGCTTATGTGGAGTCCCCGCTGCGCGTCGAAGGATTTGTGAGGTATCGTCGGACGAGTACTTGCGCCAATTCAGCCAATACAGGCTTTCTTATCGGTCCGGTTTGTCGCAAAACTGAATGCCATCTCCCCACGGCGGGAAGCTGCGGTGCGCCCATACGCGAAGTCAGGACGCGCCGGTCTGCTGGCTCAGTTGATGTAATACGCCGTCAACACCATATGAGCTGCCATATCGAGTAGGAGCTTCGCCTCGCCTTGTCGGTTCGGTCGCCCACGCCTTAGGCGCGAATGACCTGCTCGCGCAATCCTGCAAACAGGCGGCGAAAAAGATGCCGCCGCACGTGACATGCAGCGGCATTCACAAGCCGCAAGTAACGGGAATCACCGTCGCTTACTACGTCGATAACGGCAGCGGCGGCGAAAGCCTGAACCCGCCTGAACCCTACAAAGACAATCTGTTCGCGAAGAAGTCGTTTGCTTCTCGGTAAATGTCAGCTTCGGGCCATCAATCGGGCCGAACCCAATCTGCGCACATCAAGGAGCGTAGTAGTTCAATTCATCGATCCGCGCACGGATCGCGTCCACATTGAGTGCCTCGATGTCGGCGCTCGCCATCGACCCTCGGTCGGCTCGCCATGGACCGTTATCGGCTTGACGCTGCGCGTCGCGATAGGCCAGCCATTGACGTTGAGCGTTGCGGATCAGCATGCGCGATTGCGGATCGGCGTTGCGCATGGTCCGTTGATACACGTCGTTCATGCGTCTGTCATACGCAAGGTAGGCCTTGTGTGAACAGTCGGTCATGCCCGCCGTCGTCTGCCCCGTCGGCGTGCCGAGACATGCCTCGACCTGGGCCTCGATCGGATCGACTTTCTTTTGTGCCGATGCGATGGGCACAGCAAGGACCATCAGGAGCAAGGGATCTAGAAGAAATCTCCGGCCCGAACCACCGCATGGCGCTCCAATCGTTCGCCATACCAGCATCCCGACAAAACTGACTTTTTGCTCAGCCCGACGCATGACCGGCAAAGCATGAAAGTTGCTGAACGGTAAGAACGCTGACAAACCGTAATTGCGCAGACAGTCGGGTGCAATTCGAACGCCCCCAGGCTTGTCCAAGCAATGTGGCCCTGCTATCGAGGCGCCGGCATGGCCGGGACGAATACCGCAGTTCATGCATGGGCCGCTCTTTCCGAGGGAGGAATCGTGCAAAAGAAAATCGTCATTCGAGCCATCGCGGGAGGCGTCTGCCTGATGGCGCTGTCCGGCGCTGCGTTCGCTCAATCGCCGGCGTATACGAATCAGCCCGTGGACGTTTATGCCGGTCCGTCCGGGGATTATCCGGTGGTCGCACAAGTGCCGCCGAGCGTGCAGCTTACGGTGTACGGCTGCGTTTCCGATTACAGCTGGTGCGACGTCGAAGCGCCCGGACTGCGCGGCTGGGTCTACGGCGAATATCTCGACTATCCGTACCAGGGTACCGAGGTGCCGATCATGACTTACGGCTTGCAGATCGGACTGCCGGTCGTGGCGTTCTCATTCGGAACTTACTGGGATCACTACTATCGCGGCCAGCCTTGGTATCACGACCGGGACCGGTGGGCGAATCGTCCGCCGCCGATGCGAGGCGGTCCGCCGCCGCATGGTGGCCAGCCGGCGGCGGGCGGTCCGGCTATGAACCCGAGGCCGGTCATGCACGGCGGCCCGCAGCCTCAGCCTCAGCCCCAGCAGGGGTACGCTCATGGGCCGATGCAGCCGCAGCCGGGATATCCGCGCGGGCCTGCGCAGCCGCCCGGGCAAATGACGGGCGGTCATCAGGGACAGCCTGCCGTGCACCCGGGTGGTCAGTCCGGTGAACACGGCGGCGAGGCGCGCGGCGGCAATGAAGACCGCAATCATCCGCAGGATAACCATTAGCGATTGAACGCTTTTCCCCCGCCACCGCTTCGCGATCGCATGGCAACGCGCCTCGCGCCCATGCCACTCAATTCGACGGATGATCGTCGGCGTGATCGTGAAGCGGGTCCGGGCTCTTTTGCGTCGAGCGCAACACGCCTGCGTCGTCGAAATAGAAGTAAGTGGATCTGTCGCGTCAGGAAAAAACGCTCAGGATTGGATAAATAATCGGCAGTACAAAGGACGTCAGAATGCCGTTCAGGCCCATCCCGAGGCCTGCAAATGCACCGGCTTCTTCACTCATCTGCAACGCACGAGCAGTGCCGATTCCATGGGACGCCACACCCAGTGCGAAGCCACCCAGGTCATGCCTCGACACGTGAATCAACTTCAAAAGTCCACTGCCAATCACCGCGCCAGTGATGCCGGTCATGATCACAATGACGGCCGTCAGCGACGGCAACCCGCCGATTTTCTCGGAGATACGGATAGCAATTCCTGCCGTCACGCTCTTCGGAGCAATCGTGGCAAGTATTTGACCCGTGGCCCCCAGGAGCCTTGGGATCAAAATGGCTGATGAGATGCCCGTCGCACAGCCCGCCACAAGTGCGCCAGCCAACTGCGGGGCTAGCCGGCGCAATTTAGGCAATTGTCGGTGCATCGGTATAGCGAGCGCGACGATAGCAGGTCCAAGCAAAAAATGAATGGGCTGGGCGCTTTGCATGTAAGTGACATACGACGTGTTCGATTCACGCAAGGCAAATATCAAAAGCGCCACTGCAATTAACACGGGATTCGCGAGTGCACTTTTTCCTAGCGAACCGTGAACGACCTGCGCGATTGCGTAGGCGAGGAACGTGAGGGTCAGCCAAAGAAGCGGTGTTGTTCCGAGAAATGCCCACGCGGACGCGATGTTCTGATGAACGTTCACGGTGTATCAACCTTCTCAATGTTGGCAGCCGCGGGCGCGGTGTTTCCGTCGGCATGGAGCGGCGATGCAAACGGTGTTGTCGGGGCTGCGAGCGATGCAGCGCGCGCGGGCCATAAAGCGCACAAGCCTTGGCCAACAAGCGCGGTAACGACGATTGTCAGCGCCGTACACACAACAACGGACACGGCTATCGGGAGCAGGTCATGAGCCACGCGGCCGGCAAAGGCCATGATGCCGACTCCTGCTGGAACGAACAAAAGAGGCAGAAACCTAAGCAGGGCAAGAGCGTCGCTCTCAATGGCGGATGCAAGTCCGGGGCGGAGACTCAGTGAGGCTAACAACAGGATCATCCCTATAACCGCGCCGGGAATCGGCAGGTTCCCGGCGTAGGCTATTAATTCGCCAAGGCACTGGTAGGCCAGAAGGACCGTGAACGTCTTGATCATCGGGTCACCTTCGATTCGGACGCGCACACGTTGAGCCACCAGCAGAGCACGACAAAGTGGGTTAAAGCCGTCATGCCAGAACTTGTTCACCCGTTCGCAACAGTCATCATTGCGGTGAGCAAAAAGCGTCGCGCATCCCGTGCATCTGCTCACTGCCCGCCGTAGAGCGCGTTCAAGCGATCCATCGTGCCGTCCTGCTGGGCGCGCTGCAATTCCTGTTTGACCTCCGCGCGAGTCTTGCCATGGAGGGCACCGCTATCGCTACTGCCCATGGACATACCGCCGACAGCGTCCGTCGTCATAGCTGCGTTGCTGTCGGTGGCCGTCCTGGATGTGTCGGTGTTGTCAGCCGCATAGGCGAGCGTGGTGCACAACGTCAATGCGGCAATAGGGATCAAAGTCAGAGCTTTCATCATATTCTCCAGCATGGTGCATGACATGCCCGACGCCAATCGAATCACGCGGTTTGCGCCGGGATTTCGTGCCGCTTCGAAAAGCATCAAAGGTTCTCGCAAGGACTCGGCACGCTCTTGCAATACCCGGGAAGAATTTCCTTTATTCCCGCGTCATCTTCCTTATTTGTATCGCGACCGCTCCAGGATAGGACCGGGCACCCAGCCTGGATCTATTTTCATCACCTGCCACTTGGCGGCGATCCTCGTGGAGTTGCTGGGTTTGAACTGCCCACCCCGTCCACGGGTTGCGGCATGCCGGCAGGTACCACTGCACTGTATGCGCTGACCCCATGCGCATGAATAAGGCACTTTTCCTAAACGAAGCTAGGGGATTGCCTTATTCCGTGACTGGGCGTCGCTCTATTGGCTCTCGATCCACTGAATTGCAAAGCGCATCAGCTCGTTGCCGCTCCGGATATTCAACTTTTCTTTGATGTTGGCCCGGTGTGCCTCGATGGTCTTGACGCTCCGATTCAGTTTCGTGGCGATTTCGCGGGTACCGAAGCCGAGTCCGATCAGATGCAGGACCTCGAATTCCCGTACCGAAAGGCTCGCAATTGGCCCTGCCGGCGTTTTTCTGGGACCCGCAAGGGCTCGCGCCAGGTTTTCATGCATGGCGGCACTCAAATAAATATTGCCTGCCAGCACTTCGCGGATGGCGCTCACGACATGCTCTGTGGCCTCGAGTTTCATCAGATATCCGTTTGCCCCGGCCCGTAGTGCGCGTTCGGCAAACAGGCCTTCGTCGTGCATGCTGAGGACAAGGATTGCCAATTTTGGGTAGCGGTGGCGGAGGGTCTTGACAAGATCCAAGCCAGAGTCCGATTGCAGACTGATGTCCACAATGGCCATGTCGGGCAGGCAGGCCATTTCCGCCAGGGCTTCTTCGGCGCTGCCGGCCGCGCAGCAGACGTGCAGATCCTCTTGCAGATTCAGCAAGTGTGTCATCCCCTCCCGGATGATGGGGTGGTCATCCACGATCAGGATTTGAGTCGCGCGGCCTGGGCTAGACGGCTTCCCGTGCATGGTCTGGGCGCTCCGGTATCGGATAGCTGATGGCGACCGTAGTGCCACCCAAAGCATTGCGGGTCACGGTGCAAGCGCCGCCCAGAAGACTCGCCCGGTGACGCAGGTTTTGGAGTCCCAGTCCTGAGGCACGCTCCATTTGTTCCGGGCCGACGCCCACCCCGTCGTCACTGATTGAGAGCGTCTGGAAACCGCCTACGCGGTCCAGGTCGATCCAGATGTGGCGGCCTTCGCTATATTTCAGCGCGTTGTTGACTGCTTCCTGTGCCGCACGATACAGGTTGATCTGAGTAGGCTGATCCAGTAAGTCTACATCTGGCTGGATCCGGAGCATGCAGTCTATGCCATCAAGCGTACGAGCCGTTTCCGCCAGCGCATGTAGTGCGGCTGCAAGGCCACCATATTCAATGGCGACCGGGTCCAGGCCATGGGCAATCCTGCGGGTCATCAAGGACGACTGCTTCACCAATCCGACGATCGTAGCGGCGTCGGCGGCGGCTGGGTGGCCCTGCGTCTGCAGTTTCTGATTCAAGGCGGCGCAGTACAGACCCAGGCTGGTCAGGTGTTGCCCAAGTCCATCATGCAGTTCCCGGCCGAAGAGTCTTTGCTGCTGATCGCCGATCTGGATCAGTTCCTCTTCCAACAGACGGCGTTGCGCGATCTCCTCCTTGAGTTCGCTGTTTGTCTTCTCCAGATCTTCGGTTCGCTCCTCTACGCGCCGTTCCAATTCGATGTAGGAGGCCTGCAGCAGGCGATGGACGCGCTGCTCCTGAGCACGTGCCGCCACCAGCAGCAGTCCGGTTACCGCCACGACGTTCGCGAAGGTGCACCACCGCACGAGGCTATCTACCGGAGATTTGGCGGCGAATGGACCCGTGCCGTGGGTGGTACCCCAGATGGCCACGACTGAGACCATCAAGGTCGCGAGACTGGTGCCCAGGTGATCGAAGCGCAGAGCCGCCCAGATGATGAACGGAAAGATCGCCAAGGCTGCAGGATAGTAACCGTGTCCGGCAAGTTGCGGAGCGCCGAAGATGAGGTAGCTCACCCAGACGGTCGCAATGGTCAGTCCGCACGCCTCCACGGCCTGCTCCACCGAGCGGATGGGATTCGGATACACGAGCAGGCTGAGCAGGGGCGGAGCCACCACGAGCACACCCATCATGTCACCGAGCCACCATTTCAGAAAGGCTGCGCCGTACTCGGCGACCGGCATCAAGCCCCCTCCGAATACGGCGGTCACACCAATCAGCGCACTCACTGCCGTGCTGAGCACCGCAGCGAGAGCAATGAGGGCTAACACGTCCTTGATGCGGTCGAGGGTGATCTGGAATCGGGCTACGCGGTTCAACAGTATTGCCGCCGTCAAGGCTGCAACTATCGCGCCAACACTAATCACAGCGGCCACTGGCAAGGGCACGCCCACCGACACGTTGGCGAGGAAAGAGCCAATGACGATTCCGGGGGCAACTTCGAAGCCTAGAGCGAGCAGTGCAACAAGGGCGATGCCACTGGAGGGCCACACCAGAGACACTGCGCCGCCCACTATCGCATAAGCAAGTCCTACTTTTGCGCCTGCGTAGTAGGCCAACGCCACAAGCCCGGTGAGCAGGAAGAGCCTGAACCTGGAATCGCACCGAATAATGGCCATGGTTCGCTTCACCCCTCATGCGAGCGATGCCCCACACGTCCCGGCTCAGCCCGCAAGCAGCATGCGACATGGGGCCGTAACACGTTAGCACACAGGACTACCGTTCGATATTGATGGGTGCGCGCTCGCATCGCCCGCCAAAACACAGGTTCCAACTGGCGGAACTCCGTTCGGCCTCCGGCCGGGGTCTATGCTTGAATGGCGCATTCGCACTATATGACCAAGGAGGCGTGTCATGAAACCCGCGCTATGTGTCGCCGTCGTCAGTATGCTGTTCGGGGTCCAACTGGCGCACGCCGCCTGCCCCACCGACGCCGTCTTCCTCATTCTCGGTGATCAGATTCGCGGTTACTCCTTGCGCGCCAACGGAGCCACCGAGCCCTGCCAGGTGCTGCAAGGGTCGCTCACCACTCTCATGACCGCTGGAGCGACAGTGATCGACAAGAAGGACTCCTTTCACGTCGCGCAGTTTCTTACCAACAGCACCGTCGACATCTTTCCGCGGAAGGCCGAAGGCAATGAGGCACCCAGCCGGTCGTTCATGTTGACGATGACAAATGACCTGCTCAGCATCGCGGTGGATTCCCACCTCAACGACTTCGTCCTGACCGTTCGCCCCGCGGAGGCGGGGGTGCTGATCGCTCCCGCAAACAGCTCTGGGCCTGTAACCAATCCGATTCACATCACCGATCCGAATATCGTCCAGTACGTGAGCATTGCGATTGACAGCGACGACAATCTGCTGATTGCGGGTTATGACGTACGGGGGGCGGCGATCATCGACACGTTTGGCACGCGTCGGAGCATGACCTCGCCGCCGCTCCTGCGCAGCCTCACGGGTAGCAAAACCGGCCTGCTGCCGGGGGCCGGACTTTTTGCACGGAACAACATGACGATCGCTGTCGATCCGCGTACAGACGAGTTATTCGTCTACAACCAAACCGCGGACGTGATGCAGATCCAGGTGAGCGTTTTCGCCGCCAAGGCGAACGGCGACGTGCCGCCGCTACGGACAATCAGCGGTCCAGCCACGGGAATCACTGGCTCCGGCTTGCCGGGAAACAAGATCGCCATCTCCTCGGACGGGCGGCTCTTTGATGCCGAGCCGAACCTGCGCATTCTCGCGTTCGCGCCGGGGGCAAGGGGCAATGTGGCGCCGTCTCAGATCATCGAGGACTCCACCCCCGGTCCGGTCACCCTGGGCGGGATCGCGGTCCGGTCGAGAGGAGGCCGGCAACATGATGGAAATGACGATGCCCAATGAAACGGACGACATTGGAAAATCCGTTAATCAGCTAACTAACGGGACGGTCAGAGATGTCGGCTATCGTCGTTCGCTGCAGGTGCCAACGCCAACGCCAGCCTTGCCCCCACCTCGGCATTGTGTTTCACGAGCGCGATGTTTGTCGCCAGGCTGCGTCCACTCGTCAGTGCCTTGATGCGAGCTAGCAGGAAGGGGGTCACGGCCTTGCCGGTGATTCCCTTCAAAGTGGCCTCGGCGAGCGCGTGCTGAGTCAGCGCGTCGATCTCTTCGGCGCTCATCGCTGCCGCTTCCGGCACCGGCGTGCTCAACACCACGCCGCCCACGAGACCCAAGTCCCACTTGGTGCGGATGAAGCGTGCCTGCTGTGCCGCGTCGTCCAGCCTG
Organism: Paraburkholderia aspalathi; assembly: GCF_900116445.1. GTDB lineage: Bacteria > Pseudomonadota > Gammaproteobacteria > Burkholderiales > Burkholderiaceae > Paraburkholderia > Paraburkholderia aspalathi. Next base: position 84,587 of record NZ_FPBH01000023.1, on the reverse strand, counting down.
AAGTCCGCGCGAAAACCGCTGTCGCGCGTGTAAAACGCAGCGAAATTGTCTTGCTCGCAACTGAGCACCGGCACGCCGTGTGTTTCCAGGTATTCCAGCGTGAGCCCGATGTCCAGGATGGATTTCGCACCGGCACAGACCACCGCCACCGAGGTCTTTGCCAATTCCTGCAGGTCGGCCGAAATGTCGAAGGTTTCGGGCGCGCCCCGGTGCACACCGCCAATGCCTCCGGTAACGAAGACCTCGATGCCGGCGAGAGCGGCACATATCATCGTGCCAGCCACTGTCGTGGCGCCAAGCCCGCCGTCGGCCAGCACTGCCGGCAAGTCGCGGCGGCTGACCTTGTGTACCTGGTCCGAGCGGCCGAGCAGTTCCAGTTCGTCGTCCGAAAGGCCGATGCGGATTCGCCCGCCGATCAGTGCAATAGTCGCGGGTTCGGCGCCCAGGTCACGGATCAAGGCCTCCACTTCACGCGCAGTGCGGACGTTCTCTGGATAGGGCATGCCGTGAGCGATGATGGTCGATTCCAGCGCCACAAGCGGGCGGCCGGCGGCCTGTGCAGCGGCCACGGGTGCGCTGCAGGTCAACCACGAGTGTGCAAGGTCCGCAACCATGTCGATGTATCCGGTGATGTGGTTCACTTAAGTATGCAACACAAGACTACTCCACGGGTCGCCTGCTGCAGCGCGATGACGCCTATCATTAATGCACCGCAGAGAGGATGTTAAGCGCCTGATGTGCATCGCACACACGGCGCTCGTGATGAAAAGGGAACGACATTCACGCACTGAGCGCGTTGGATGGTCGATTTCAGGTTGGGAGGCTTCATGCCACCGCTACGCGCAATCAATCTGCTCCAGTCGAAGGAAGGTGCTCGTCTCCATGGTCCGGAACTCGACCGCTGGCGCCGCTGGGGGCCTTATCTAAGCGACCGGCAATGGGGCACCGTTCGCGAAGACTACAGCGAATACGGCACCGCATGGGACTACTTTCCGCACGACCATGCGCGCAGCCGCATGTACCGCTGGGGTGAGGACGGCATTGCCGGATTCGGCAACGACCCGCTCGACTGGTGCGTATCGCTCGCGCTCTGGAACGGGCACGATCCGATCATCAAGGAACGGCTCTTCGGGTTGACGAACGAGCAAGGCAATCACGGCGAGGACGTGAAGGAGCTTTACTTCTATCTCGACGGCACGCCGACCCATTCGTACATGAAGATGCTGTACAAGTATCCTCACGACGCGTACCCGTACCAGGAACTGATCGATGAAAATCTGCGGCGCGGCGCCGATCAGCCCGAATATGAAATTCTCGATACGGGCGTGTTCGACGATAACCGCTACTTCGACGTCTGCGTCGAGTATGCGAAGCACACGCCGGACGATATCGTGATGCGCGTTAGCGTCGAAAACCGCGCTGATCAGCGCGCGGCGCTTCATCTGTTGCCGCAATTCTGGGCGCGCAACCGATGGGCGTGGTCGGGCAAGCCCGGCAAGCCGTCGCTCACGCTCGAGCCGGATACTGAGGAAGGCGTGCGCGTCGTCGCGCACAATCCCGCGCTCGGCACGATGATCGTGACGGCGTCGGCGCAACAGCCGGTCGAATGGCTCTTCTGTGAAAACGAAACGAATGTGCGCCGCATTTTCGGCTTCGAAGGAACGGGACCGTTCAAAGACGGCTTCAATGACTACCTCGTTGACGGCGACGAGCAGGCAATTCGGCGCGACGAGGGCACCCGCGCCGCCGCGCATGTGTATCTAGAGTTCGCGCCTCATGAGCGCTCGGTGCTGTATCTGCGCTGGCGTCCAGAATCGTCCCCGGCTGCAGTTTCGGATGCCGTGGCGCTCGACATGGAAGAACTCTTCACGCGCCGACAAGCAGAGACCGACGAATTCTATGCGACGCTTCAGCACGACATCCCTGACACCGATGCACGGCTCGTGCAGCGTCAGGCGCTCGCCGGCATGCTGTGGTCGAAGCAGTACTACCAGTTCGACGTGACGCGCTGGCACGACGGCGACCCCGGCCAACCGACACCACCGAGAGCAAGGAAGCGCGGCCGCAACGCGGACTGGCGGCACATGTGCAATGGCGACGTCGTGTCGATGCCCGACAAGTGGGAGTATCCATGGTACGCATCGTGGGACCTCGCGTTTCATGCGGTCGCGTTCGCCATGATCGATCCCGACTTCGCGAAGAAGCAATTGCTGCTGCTCGTGAAGGAGCGCTATATGCATCCGAACGGGCAATTGCCCGCCTACGAGTGGGCGTTCGGCGATGCGAATCCGCCCGTTCATGCGTGGGCAACATGGCGTGTGTATGAACTCGACCGCGAGGTGACGGGCATAGGCGATCATCAGTTTCTCGAAGTCATGTTCCACAAGCTGCTGCTCAATTTCTCGTGGTGGGTAAACAGGAAGGACGCCGATGACCGCAACATCTTTCAGGGCGGCTTTCTTGGGCTCGACAATGTCGGCATCTTCGACCGGTCTTCGCCGCTGCCGACCGGCGGTCGCATCGATCAGGCCGATGGCACTGCATGGATGGCCTCGTACGCGCTTGACCTGATGCAGATCGGCCTCGAACTGGCGATAACGAACAACGCGTATGTCGAAATCGCAGTGAAGTTTTTCGAGCACTTTCTGTATATCGCGGAAGCGGTCAGTTGCAGCGAAGGCTGCAGAACAGGGCTATGGGACGGACAAGACGAATTCTTCTACGACGTACTGCACCTTCCGGACGGTACCCGTGTGCCAATGCGCATTCGTTCAATCGTCGGACTGATTCCGCTGTTCGCCGTTCACGTGCTCGAGGATCGGGTGTACGGTCATCTGCCGGGATTGCGCGAACGGCTGGCGTGGTTTCTCGATCATCGGCCCAATCTGGCAAAGCTGGTGTCGCGCTGGACCGAACCCGGCACGGGTAACACCACGCTGCTGTCGTTGTTGCGCGGACAGCGGATGACAGCGCTGTTGCGCCGCGCGCTCGATGAAAACGAATTTCTCTCCGAGCACGGCGTGCGGGCGCTTTCCCGTGTGCATCGGGATGCACCGTACGTCTTCGACCATGACGGCGTGAACCTCCGCGTTCAATACCAGCCAGCCGAATCGGACTCGCGTGTTTTTGGCGGCAATTCGAACTGGCGCGGGCCGATCTGGATACCCGTCAACTACCTGCTGATCGAATCGCTGTATGAGTTCTATCGCTACTACGGTGATGAGTTTCGCATCGAATATCCGACGGGATCGGGCAACCGTGCTTCGCTGAGCGGGATTGCCGACGACCTCGCACGGCGGCTCACCACGCTCTTTCTCAAAGATGCACAAGGCGTACGGCCCGTGATGGCCGCTTATCCGATGCTGCAAGCCGACCCGCGCTCGCAGGATCTCGTACTCTTCCATGAGTACTTTCACGGCGACAATGGACGCGGGGTCGGCGCTTCACATCAGACCGGCTGGAGCGGGCTCGTCGCGCTGCTGCTCCAGCCACGCATGATGAAGCTGGCCCATGTAGCGCCCGAGGCAGCGCCTGATGTTGCGTCGGTGGCCGAGGACACCGCACCAGCCATGGCCCGGTAGCGTTTCGGCTGCCGAAAGGCTAATGACGCACAAGGCTGGCAGAACATGTCGCCGGCCGTCAAGCGTAGCGCGAAGCGCGACGTGGCCTGGGCGGAATGCGCCCCGCTCTTCGTGTATAAAGGAGGAAGCCTGTACTACGAGAGCCCGCCGTGCCCGAAATCCCGCCGTCAACCACGAACTCAAGCGCTGAAGGTCCGAACACGTCCTTGCCGCGAATCATCAAGCCATGGGCCATCGGCGGCGCAATTGTGCTGTTGCTCGGCATTTTGCTGCTGATCTTCAACCCGTTCCACAAGAGCCCGGACGAACGGGCGCTGAGCGAACTGGGATTCCTCAAAGGCACCTGCAACGACAGCAACGCGTCGACAGCCACACCCGACTCGGAATGCCTGGCGTTGCGGGCGAAACCGACAATGACGGCATCTCAGCTCGCGGCCGCTTTGCCACATCTAAAGAATTCCGACCGCAAGATTGAACTGAATCTGGCAGGCACCCAGATCGATAACCTCGATTCGCTGAAGGAACTGGACGATCTGGAATCGCTTGACCTGACAGACACGCCCGTCTGGAACATCGACGCCCTGAAGGACGTGCATTCGCTGAAAAGGCTCGTGCTCCATCGCACCGAAGTCGAAAACATCGCCGCGCTAAAAGGGCTGACCGGTCTGCAATCGCTGAACCTCTGGGATACCCGCGTCTCGAATCTCGACGCGCTCAAGAACCTGCGCGATCTGCGAGAACTCGACCTGCGGGATACACAGGTTCGCGATCTCAATCCGCTCGAAGATTTGCCTCATCTGGAAACGCTCAAACTCGGCGGTGCGAGGAACGTCCGGAACGTCGACGCGCTCAGCCAGCTCGCCTCCTTGCAGACACTCGACCTCAACGAAACCCAGGTCGACAGCATCAGTGAGTTGAAAAAGCTCTCCGGTCTCCAAGCGCTCTATCTAGCGAACACGCCGCTGCGAGACATCGACGCACTAAAAGGAATGTCCTCGCTCAGGACGCTCGTGCTGGACGGCGCGAAGGTCGATGATATCGACGCGGCGCAAGGCATGCTTCAGCTGAACACGCTGGTGCTCGCTCGCACGCAAGTGACGAACATCGATGCATTGAAGGGGCTCACCGGCCTGCAAAGGCTCAATCTCGCCGACACCCGGGTCGAGAACATCGAGGCGCTGACAGACCTGAAAAGCCTGCGAATGCTCAATCTCTTTCGCACCAGGGTTCGAAACATCGATCCACTGCGAGGTTTGACCGGTTTGCAGGAACTCTATCTTGCGAACACCCCTGTCGAAGACGTCGACGCGCTGAAAGGGCTCACTGGCCTGCGAGAGCTCGTTCTGTATGGCACCCAGGCCAGGAACGTCGACGATCTCAAAGCGGCGCTTCCAAAAACGCGAATCGTGTGGTGATCATTCGACAGTTTTTCAACAGGTAAGCGAGGCTGGCGTCAGCCATCGTGGCTCCCGTGTCGCATCAAACCAGTAAGGCAAGGGAAGCAAATCGACATCGATATCTTCGCCATCTTCCTTGCGTATAGCGTTTCTTCTACGGTTAAATAAACCCACCTTAGCGCGTTGATTTCAATGCGCTGAGGCACAGTGCATTTCTTCCAAAAAGGCAACCGGAGGCCCGCTCTAACCAGCGGGCTTTTGGCATTCTTACGCCCGCTAAAAGTAGTCACACGTATTCGATATCTGAATCGGCTGGGTGCTAAATCCTTACCAAATTTCAGAGGTCACATTCGACAGAACAGATCGCAAATAGCACGGACGTACGCATAGAATCAGCACTGCCTATTCAGCAAAGGCAGCAAAAACAGTAAAGACAGAGGAGATAAGATGAAGCAGATAAAGGCATTCGGCGTGGCTGCCGCATTGTTAGTGAGTACGGCCGTCCACGCGCAGAGCGCCGGCGATATCGTTGCAGGCTTCGGCTGGTTTCATCTCGCGCCGCAGGACTCGAGCAAACCGCTGACGGTAAACGCGCTTGGCACGAGCGTAACGGAGACCGGCACGGGCGCGACAGTGGATGATTCGGACACCTTCGGTCTGACGGCCACCTATTTCATCACCGATCACCTTGCCACGACCGCCGTGCTCGGCATACCGCCGAAGTTCCATCTAACCGGCACCGGGTCGCTCTCCGCGCTTGGTCAAATCGGCTCCGCTTACGAATGGAGCCCGACGCTGCTCCTGAAGTACTACTTCAACGATGCAAAGAGTAACTTCCGTCCTTACGTTGGCGCGGGCGCATCGTACGTCTGGTATAGCGGCATTAAATTGAGCTCAGCATTATCGAGCGGCAGTTTCTTGTATTCGCAAACCTATGGCACCGCGCTGGAGGGGACGACAACTGCGAAGTTGAGCAGCTCGTTTGCACCGGTCATCAATGCCGGCTTTGCCTATAACATTGACAAGCACTGGTCGGTCGATGTCTCGCTGTCGTATATGCAGTTGTCGACGCGTGCCACGCTGACTACCAAGTCCCAGGTAGGAACGGTGACCAGTAGCACAAAGCTCAAGCTGAACCCGATCATTTCTTATGTTTCTATCGGGTATCGTTTCTAACCGAGCTCCGCATTGCGCCGATGCAATGCGGAACCCAGCGTGATAAGTGCCTTCAACCAGCCGTTAGTCAATGACGTTCACTTCAACGGCTTTTGGATCGGTCAGTTCGAATGTACGAATCCGGCCGGCGCGGACGTCGAGTACCAGCCGGTCTATCGATTCGATTTCGAGCATTTCCCTTTCGACGTTGTCGTCCACGGCGGTCGCAATCTTTCCCTGCCAGCCACGGCGGTGATATAGCAACATAATCACGGCGCTGCCGCGCCGCATAAAGAACCGTTCCATTCCCCGCGTCCGTGAGTCTTGAATGTCCGTTTCTCAATTCCGGACAGACCATAGCACGCGGGTATCGCCGATTGCGGGGCCGCAAAGAACGTGAAAGAAAGTCGATGCTTGAGCGGAGACGCCCAATGCACCGCCTCCGCTCAGCGTAGTGACGCCGTTGCCTCTTGACGTGAAACGCGCGTAAATCAGCGCTCTACCTTCGACATAACCGCCGTCGTCGGGTCATACCGATAGCCCTTCTGCGAAAGCCGCTCAGCCATCGTCGCCCCAATCAGCTTTTGCTGCGTGTCCCGGGAGACCAACTCACTATCAGGCTTAAGCCGCTCAAGTTCAGACGAGAGCTTGCGGATGAGCGCCACTTCTCCTGTGCTGCGTGAGTCGACGAACAGAAGCTTCTCGTTTGCAGAAGCGAGACGTTCCTTCAGGTCCTTGGCATGCTCCACCCATTGTTCAGCAATCGTGCGAAGCTCGTTAAAGGCCTTCTCATGCGCTCTGGCCTGAGCCGATATCTGCCGCTGCAACTCGGCAACTTCTTCCGCCTTCGCAGAGTCGCCCGCTTGAAGGGCAAGTTGATGGCTACGTCGCGCTTCTTCCGCGCGAGCCTTCTCGGCATCCCCAAGGCGCTGCGCCAATGTCGCCGCATGCTGTTCGGCGGCCTCTGCCCGCTCCTTCGCGGACGACGCATCCTGCGAAACCTGAGCCAGTTCAGCGATCGCGGCCGCTTTCGCCTCAGTCATGGCGCTGACCTGCTCCCGCGCCGCCTCGAGTTCTCGGGTGACGCTTTGCAGTTCGTCGTGCTGAATCGAAGCTGCCCCGCTCCGCTCTGCGTTTGTCTGCCGCTCTGCTTCGAGTGCGATCCGAGCGTCTTCAAGTTCTCGGGTGACGCGTTGTAGTTCGTTGAGCTGGCCCGATGCTTCCTCGCCACGGGCTGCGCTTGTCTGGCGCTCAGCAGCAAGCGCAGTGTGCGCCTCATTGAGTTCAGCCTCGATCGCAGCAATCCGCGTGAGGCTCTCGCTCACCTGTGCCGTAGCAGCTTCTGCGCGTGATGAAGCCGCACTGGATTCCTGCGACCATCGTTCCGCTTCAGCGGACTTCGCCTGTTCGACTTCTGCAAGACGCTGCTGCAACGTCACCGCATGCTGCTCCGCGAACTCTGCCCGCTCCTTCACGGCAGACGCGTCGTGCGAAACCTGGAGCAATTCAGCGGTTGCGGCCGCGTTCGCCTCAGCCATCGCGCTGACCTGCTGTCGCGCCGCCTCGAGTTCCTGAGTGACGCGCTGCAGTTCGTTGAACTGCCCCGACGCTTCCTCGCTCCGCGCTGCGCTCGCCTGACGCTCCGCAGCAAGCGCGGCATGCGCCTCATCCCGTTCAGCCTCCAGCGCGGCAACCCGCGCGAGGCTCTCATTCGCCTGCGCCGTAGCAGCTTCTGCACGCGACGAATGCACGTTAGATTCCCGCGCCCAACGCTCAGCTTCGGACGACTTCGCCTGCTCGACTTCCGCGAGGTGCTGCTGCAATGTCGCTGCATGCTGCTCCGCGAACTCTGCCCGCTCCTTCGCGGCAGACGCGTCCTGCGAGACCCGAGCCAGTTCATCCCGCGTGACAGACGCATCGTGCGAAACCTGAGCCAGCTCAGCGCTCACAGCCGCCTGCGCCGCACTCATCGCGCTGACCTGCTCCCGCGCCGCCTCCAGCTCCCGTCCAACGCGCTGCAATTCGTCGAACTGAATCAACGCTTCCTCGCTCCGCGCCGCGCTTGTCTGGCGCTCTGCTTCGAGCGCAAAGCGCGCCTCATCCCGCTCAGCCTCCAGTCCAGCGACCCGGGCGAGACCCTCGTTCATCTGCGCCGTGGCCGCTTCTGCGCGCGCCGAAGCATCGCTGGCCTCCTCCAACGCTCGATCCGCTTCGGCCGACTTCGCCTGACAGTCGTAGCCCATCGCGGTCACCTCCTCCCGCGCCTCGTCGACCTCCTGCTTCATCTGTGCGATCTGATCGTTGTGGCTGGCAGCAGCAGCGGCCAACTCCCCACGCGCGTGACGTTCCTGGTCGAGTTCCGCCTTCGTGTGTTCCAGCGCGGCCTCTTCCGCCGACACACGTTGCGCCAGCTCTTCAGCCCGAGCCTCGGCGGCCTCAGCGCGCCCCGTCGCGGCTGCGAGTTCCGCCGCAAGACGCGTGGACGTATCTTCGGCGATGCTCAGCGCGCTCGTCAGCGCACTATGCCGCTCACGCCCGGCTTCGACTTCCGCCACCGTCCTCTGATACTCGGCAAGCGCCTCGTCCCGTTCCGTGCGGGCAGCGTCGAGGTGCTGGTGCACGGCACTCAGGTGCTGACTGACCGCCCGGTCAGCTTCGCCTTGGGCGGCCATCCAGAGCCGCTCAGCGGCACTCGTCATGGTTTCGGCAATGTGCTCCGGCAACCCGGCCTGGACCTGCACATGCGGGGTGAAAGGCTGTCGCGCTTCGCGCCAGCGCTGCAAAGCTGCCGCAATGGCAACGATCGAACCGCCGGGAATCTCCGGCCAAATGGTCACCGGGGACACCTTCCGGCCCTCTTCGACCATGCGATCCGCGATTCCGGCGACGAGTTCGTCCGTGATTGTGTCTGCGTCCGTAGACATAAGCGCCTCAAAGCTCATTTTGGCCTGACGAAAAATTGAGTCCCCAATACGTTACTCCAACCCAGCAATAATCCCGATGAAAGGAATGCCGGTTGGCTCATACCGCGCGATTCGCCGTTCACTGAAAAAGCGGCGACGCGGTGACCGACGTCATCCGCGCGGTAAAGCGCGAGATCGATATTATGGGCGATATCGTGGCAGCTTCGGACGAGCTGACGCGTGGGGTCAAACTGGCCAATGTTTAAGGCGATCTGTTCGACGTTTTTCCTATTTCTTATTCGCCGAGATGCAGCGCGGCGTATTCCAGCTTCCGGTTGCCCGAATGTTCGGCTCGACGAGACCTGGATGATGTACAACGCCGCATTCGAAAAAATCGGCTGAGTGTCAGCCGTAGGCGATCACACGCCGGACAGCAACGCCCCCGCACCAGGCACGATCGGCTCGAGCTTAAGATGATCCAGCATGCGCCGAACAGTGCATACCGCAGTCGAAACGGTGCGGATTCCCAGCATGTCTTCAATGCGCTGAATCGCCGGCAACGAAGGCATCTGGACGCAAGCGGACGCCACCACAACGTCCGCGCCTTCCGTGTTCAGGTCGCGCACGTCGTTCACAAGTTGCATCGGGTCACGCAGACCAACTTCAAGGTTGTCGGGAATCTCAAAGCAGAGGGAATCGATGACCTCGATGCCTTCGTTCTCGATATAAGCGACGACAAGATCAGTCAAAGGCCGCATGTACGGCGCCATCAGCGAAATCCGCCGAGCGCCCATGATCTTCAGACCTTCTACCAACGCGCCCGCGGAGGTCATGACGGGCGCAAGGCAATGATTGGCGCGCGCAACTTCCAGAAGTTCGCGTTCGGTTTGCCGATGATATCCGGGCCCCATCGCCATGATCGCGACCAGGCACGCTGTGCTCATGACATCGACACGCGCGTCGGCGAGTTCCGCCGCACAGCGCAGGCCTTCCTTGTTCATTGCGACCAGTTCTTCCTTCGTGACCTTGTGCATTCTCATCCGGCTCGAATGGAATGTGAACCTTTCCGGGCGGATCGCTTCACGGGCACGCAGCATGGCAGGAATTTCAGTTTCCATCGTCGTGTTCGAGCTTGGAACGATCTGTCCAATACGAAAATTTTGAGGCATTTTTCTCTCCGAAATAGAATTAGGCATCCAAAGTTCTCAACTGACTCAGTCCGGCATACCCGTGCCGCGTGTCTCCGGCAAAAACCACGGAACCACGATACCGAGCAGATACACAGAACCGAGTGCCAACGCAGCTTGAGACACACCACCGAATGATTTGATCATGCTGCCCGCAATGATCGGGAATACCCACGCGATCAGACGCGCTGCATTGAACACGAAGCTAATCGCGGTGGAACGCACGCTGGAACCAAAGAGTTCGCATGGATAGATCGCCATCCAGACATAGGCACAGCCCAGCGTGAAGAAGCCATTGATCGGCGCCACGACCATCATCGCTTCGACGCTTGTCGTCAGCTTGTACGTGATGATCGTTGTGAGCAGTGCGCCGACGAAAGTGAGTGACAGGAACGCTCGCCGGCCAATTGCATCCACCACGAAGCCCGCGACCATGTAGGCCACAATCGCGCCGATGGTGTACACGATCGATACCTTCGAGCCCCACGACAAGGCATCGGGGATGCCTTCGGCTTTAGCGAGCGCTACGGTAAAGGTCGGCAGCCAACTGGAAATGGCCCACCAGCCAACGGTCGTAACGATCGACAGCACGAGCAGAAGCAGCGTGCGGCGTAGCGCTTCAGGTTCGCTGAACAGTTGCGTGAGCGTGAAAGGACGCTTGTCGGAGGCAGGCGCGTCTCCCGCAACCGGCTGCGTACTCGTCGCGCTCCAGCGTTTTTCGCGCACCGCGCGTTGCCATTTCTCCGACTCGTTCACCCCGCGGCGGATGTACAGCACAAAAAGCGCCGGGACTGCACCAAGCACGAACATCAACCGCCACGTTTCGGCGCCGAGGGGATGCGCCGACGAAAGCGCGTACCACACCACCGCCGCGATCAACGTGCCCCAACCGAAACCCGATTGCAGGAAACCCGCTCCTTTTGCACGCGCCCGCTCAGGCCAGGTTTCCGACAGCAGCGCGACGCCCGTGCTCCATTCGCTGCCCATGGCGAGGCCCGTCAGAAAACGCAGCCCGCACAATACCCAGAAGGTTTGCGAGAACGCGGTCAACCCCGAAAACACCGCATAGAGGAACACGGACCAGAGCATCATCCGCTTGCGTCCGACATAGTCGGCGAGAATCCCGCCGATCAGACCGCCCGCCCCCCAGCCAAGCAACGTAATGCCGATGACCAGACCCGCGTATGTCGTGGGCGACGCGGCTTGTGCCGGCGAGAGCACCGAATGCAGCATCGGCCCAAGCACGACGACGAGCGCCAGTGCCTCATAACCGTCGAAAATCCAGCCGAGAAAGCTGGCCTTCAGGACACGCCAGTGCATGGCCGTGAGCCCCTCGTACCAGCGCGTTCGCGCGCTCAGGGCAAGGTGTTTGTGTTCCATCTTTTCGTCTCCTTCATGTTTTCAACCGATTTTTCCTGCGTGCCGGCCGTCCGCCGGCTTGTGCTTCTGAAAAGGCTGATGGGCCGGCGTCCAGGACAACCGCGCCGCCGCGACATAGAATCGCGAGGCACAGTGCCCGGTCTCACGCCTCGACCGATCGTCCTGCGAGGATTGAGCCCTATGGAACATAGGATGCCGGTCACGAGGCGGATTGAAAACTTCTCAATGTTCAATAGAGGCATCGCCAACCGCGATGGGTGCGAGGCGCCCGGATAGCCAACCCGAAGGAGTAAGGATGCGTGTTTCAGCAGATCGGCCGTTGCGCCTCGACATGGAGTCCCTGCGCATTTTTGTGGCCGTCATCGAGGAGGGCAGCATTGCCGCGGCGGCGGCCCGCACGCATATCGTGGCGTCGGCCGTCAGTAAGCGCGTATCGGATCTCGAAGAGGACGCCGGCACGCCGCTGCTATATCGGCACAGTCGCGGCGTGCAACCCACGCCGGCCGGCGAAGCGCTCTATCACCACGCGAAGCGGCTGAGTGAGCACCTGCAGCAAATTTCGGACGAATTGTCTGAGTATTCGGCGGGGTTGAGGGGCCATACCCGGATTTATGTGAACTTTACGGCCATGGTCCAGTATCTGCCGGGTGTGCTGCGCACCTTCCTGCGCACCAACCCGAAGGTGCGGATCGATATGGCCGAGAAGTCGAGCGATGAAGTCGTGCAGGCAATCGCAAGCGGTGTCGCCGATCTCGGCATCTGCGCGGCTACCCGGGACACCCTCGGCGATCTGCAGTGGCGTCCATACAGCGTCGATAAGCTGGTCGTGATTGTGCCGTCGGATCATCGGCTCGCCGAGCGCGCAAGCGTGACCTTCGCGGAAGTTCTCGAGGACGACTTCGTCAGCATGCCGTATGGCACGTCCATTTCGAAGTTGTGTCGCGCCGCCGCTGAGCGTGCCGGTATGCGGCTTCGCGTGCGTATCGAGGTGACCAGCTTCGAGGGCGTGCGCAACATGGTCAGCGCGGGTCTCGGCATTGGCGTGCTCCCCAAGGGAAGCGTGACGCCTTATATGCAGTCGGTGCCATTTCGCGTCGTTGAGCTTGATGAACCGTGGTCGCAGCGGCCGCTGGTGATCATTGCCCGCAACTTTGAGACGCTGCCGCTGCCTGCGCGCATGCTGGTCGACCACCTCAACAAGCACCGGGACAACGAGTCATGAGGATGGTGAGCCATCGCGGCTCGCGATGGGTGGCGTCGTTACATATTGATTTACGTGACGAGCCGGGATTCTTAGCATTCGATTAGCAGCAACCGTCTACAACTCATGGAGCGCGCAACATGAACCCCAAACTCCCGATCAAGGTCGCCGTCCTCGACGACTATCAGAACGTCGCGCTGAGCGTGGCGGACTGGTCGCCGCTTAAGGACCTGGCAGACGTGACGGTGTTCAACGATCACGTCGCTGATATCGGGAGCCTGATTCAACGCCTGCAACCATTCGACGTCGTATGCGTGATGCGGGAACGCACACCGCTGTCCCGCGTGGTTATCGAAAGCCTGCCGAATCTGAAGCTGATTGCTTCGACCGGCCCAGGGAATGTGTCGATCGATCAGGAGGCGGCTGCGGAACGCGGCATCGAAATTCGTCATACGGGCTATTCGTCCACGCCGACGATCGAGATGACGTGGGCGCTGATTCTCGCGATGGCCCGCAATATTCCGCTCGAGACTCAATCAGTGCGTGAGGGAGGCTGGCAGCTTTCGCTTGGCGAGCAACTCGCGGGCAAGACGCTCGGCGTGCTTGGTCTTGGCCATATCGGTTCGGCTGTCGGCGTCATCGGGCGGGCATTCAGAATGAACGTCATCGCGTGGAGTGAGAACCTTACCGAGGAACGCGCTGCGGAGAAAGGCGTGCAGCGAGTCAGCAAGGATGTGCTGTTCTCCACTTCCGATTTCCTGTCGATTCACTTGCGGTTTAGCGAGCGAACCCGAGGTTTGGTCGGCGCGACAGAACTCGCGCAGATGAAACCCACGAGCCGGCTGATCAATACGTCGCGTGGAGCGATCGTCGACAATGCCGCCCTGCTTCGGGCACTCACGACCGGTCAGATTGCCGGCGCGGCACTGGACGTGTACGAGGTCGAACCGCTCGATAATCCTCACCCGCTGCGCGAATTGCCTAACGTGCTCGCGACGCCTCATATCGGCTATGTGTCGAAGGAGTTGTATCGCACCTTCTATGGCGATACGGTGCAGAACATCGTTAAGTGGCTTGAGGAAACCGGACGTTCTGCGTAAGGGTAGCGGTCACGACGGACGTGTGTCTGCCACGGTGTGCTCGTGCTCGTCCGCACGCGCAATATCGAGCGTCTCCTGGTGGAACGCCGCAAGCGATTCGCGGTGCGTGACACTGACAATCGCCGCTTTCGGCAATCGCTCGATCAACAGGCGATACAGATACGCTTCGTTCTCGGTACCGACCGCACTCGTTGCTTCGTCGAGAAACACATAGTCAGGCTCGTGCATCAGCACACGCGCGACTGCCAGCCGCTGTTGCTCGCCGGGAGAAAGAATGCTCCACCAGTGCTGAGATTCGTGCAATCGGTCGACGTAGCCCTCAAGCCGGCACAGACGTAGCGCCTCGCAACATTCCTCGTCGCTGAAATTGGTGGCAGCCGTGGGATAAGCGAGCCCAGTCTTCAAGGTGCCAACCGGCAGGTAGCTCTGCTGCGGGACGAACATCATGCGCGCATTCACAGGTGCATCGATCGAGCCGTTTCCGAACGGCCAGAGACCCGCCAGCGCGCGCAACAGCGTGCTTTTTCCCGAGCCGGAAGGTCCACGCACGAGCCAGCGCGAACCTGGCTTCACGGCAATGTCGCGCACACTCGCGAGCGTCTCGCCGTTGGGCAGCGCAAGCGTGAGCTTGTGCGTGGTGAGCTGGTTCTCGTCGACGTAGTGCAGATTGATGCCGCCATGCTCGGTGGCGGGCGACACCGACTCCTTCAGATGAGGTAGATGCATGACGCGTTTGAACTCGCGCAGACGGTTAACGGTTGCGCGCCATTGGACGAGCGTGTCGTAATTGTTGACGAACCACGAAAGCGAATCGCTAACCGAACTGAATGCGTCGCCGATTTGCATCAGTGTCCCGAAACTCATCAACCCTGCGAAGTAACGCGGCGACGCTACGACGATCGGAAAGATTTCGGCGATCTGGGCGTAAAAATTGAGCACGAAGCTGTAGCGCCGCGTGTACTTCATCACGCGCCACCAGTTTTCGCGAATCCGGCCGAACAGGTCTTGGGCCGTCGACTCCTCGACACGCATCCCGTCATAGAACGCAATCTGCTCGGCGTTTTCCCGCAGACGGATCAGGCCAAACCGAAAATCCGCTTCGACGCGCTGCATCTGGTAGTTGATCGACACCAGCGGATGACCGACCTTGTTGGTCAGGAGTGAGCCAACAATCGCATAGACAATGGCCGCCCACAGCATGTAGCCCGGAATCTGGACGGGCGTGCCGCCAAGCTCGATTGCCAGCACGCCCGCCGTGCTCCATAGAACGGTCGAGAACCACACGAGTGTTTCGAGTGTCGAGAGCAGATCGAGCGTGAGCGAAAGTGTGGTGTTGGCGAATGATGCAAGATCGACAGCGACCCGTTGGTCAGGGTTGTCGGCGAGGCGGTCGCGCTCGATGCGATAGAAGGTGCCGTCGCCCAGCCATTCCTGCAGATAGCGTGTGGTCAGCCACTGGCGCCATCGGAAGCCAAGCATCTGGCGCAGATAGCGGTTATAGACGGAGATCCCGACGAACGCGAACGCAAGCGCGCTGAAAAGCAGCATCAGCTGCGGGAATTCATGGACCTTCCTGCCTTCCAGTGCGTTGTAGAAATCACGGTTCCACGTATTCAAGCGGGCGTTGATGCCGACCAGAACCAGGTCCATGACGATGATCGTGATCAGCAGACCCCACGCGGTCTTGCGTTCCTCAGAGACCCAGTACGGTCTGATCAGGCTCCAGGCTGAGACACGGTCCGCTTGCCCGGACGCAAGGCCGGAAGATTGGTCGCTCATGAACGCCCCTTAACGCGCAGTGAATACGGACCGAGTGCACGGGGGTGATTGTAGGGTGTGACCTGTCCTGCCGTCGACGCGACTTTAATCTTCGCCAGTCATGGCTTCGATATGATCGATTTCGACATCCGTGACGAAGACCAGTACCCGGCGGGCGCTAGTGCGGGCCCGGTTCGCCGACAAGTCATGGTTACTCGACGAAGCAATGATAAGTCCGGTGTTGATGCTGCTGGCCAAGGCACGGCGTGGCACGCCGATTTCGAGCACGATTTGGCGACCGGAGTGTTCGGCGTCAGCTCCGTTTAGTTCGGTTGCGTTATATGGCCGTAGAGCCGGACCGGGGTCCGGCAGCCACGATAGCGCCCTCCTCTCAACCCTTGGCGAACTCGAGCACCACGCGCGATGGGACATCGCCGTGCGCGAGGCGATGGAACACGCTGTTGATCGCCGAGAGCGGCTGCAACTCGATATCGGCCTTGACCTTGCCGTCAGCGGCGAAGGCAAGCGCTTCGGCCATGTCCCGGCGATTGCCGACAAACGAGCCGCGAATCGTGATGCAGTTCGCCACGACGTCGAACAGGGGGGTCGGAAACTCGCCCGGCGGCAGCCCAACCAGCACACAGGTCCCGCATTTGCGCGTCATGCCCACACCTTGCTTGAATGCGCCCAACGACGGCGCTGTAATCAGCACGCCATGCGCACCGCCCCCCGTAGCCTTTCTGACGGCAGCAACCGCATCGCCGTCCTTTGCGTTGACCATGGCATCGGCGCCAAGGCGTTTGGCATGCGCGAGCTTGCCGTCATCGATATCCACTGCGCACACATGCAGGCCCATTGCCTTGGCGTACTGAATGCCAAGGTGTCCGAGGCCACCGACGCCAGAGACCACGACCCATTCACCCGGGCGTGCCTGGGTCTCCTTGATGCCTTTGTACGAGGTGATCCCGGCACAGATGAGGGGCGCCGCGTCGCGGGCCGCCAGATGGGCTGGGATATGGGCCACATAGTTCGGATCGGCGACGATGTATTCGGCGAACCCACCGTTCTTCGTATAACCGCCGAACTGCGCTTCGGCACATACGGGCTCGCGTGCCGCGAGGCAAAACTCGCAGTGTCCGCAAGCGGAGTAGAGCCACGGTACGCCGACCCGGTCGCCTTCCTTCACGGCCGTTACACCCGCACCAAGGGCGGTGACGATGCCGATGCCTTCATGGCCCGGTATGAACGGCAACGTGGGCTTTAACGGCCAGTCCCCGCTCGCGGCATGCAAATCGGTGTGGCATACGCCGCACGCTTCGGTCTTCACCAGGATCTGGCCTGGACCGGGCTCGGGAATATCCAGTTCCTTTAGCACCAGTGGCTTGCCGAACTGTTCGACGACGGCAGCTTGCATTTTCGATGTCATGGCTTGTTCCTCGGTTGCGATGAATTCAGCGCGCTAGGCAACAGCGGGCAATCCAAGCCCTCTGACCGCTTCACTCATCTTGATGAGCACGGTCTGGGCGTCGCCATAGACCATGTTGCAGTTATCTGCGTAAAAGAGTTCATTGACGATGCCGGCGTAGCCCTTGCCTTCCCCGCGCTTGATCACAAACACCTGCTTGGCGTGATCGGCGTTGAGAATCGGCATGCCGTAAATGGCCGACGATTTGTCGGTGCGCGCGGCCGGGTTGACCACGTCGTTGGCGCCGATCACCAGCGCAACATCCGTCGTGGCGAACTGGTCGTTGATGTCCTCGAGTTGGAAGATCACGTCGTAGGGCACGCCAGCCTCGGCCAGCAGCACGTCCATCTGGCCCGGCATGCGGCCAGCCACCGGGTGCACCGCAAACTTCACCGACACGCCGCCCGCCTGAAGCAGCTTGACGAATTCGTACAGCTTGCCTTGCCCCTGCGAGACCGCGAGACCGTAACCCGGGACGATAATCACCGAGGCCGCATAGCGCATCGCGATGCCGGCGTCGCCTGGCTGCGTCGGCTTCAGGCTGCCCTTGATCTTCCCCTGCTTGCGCGTGGCGACCTCACCAAAGTTGGTGAAGATCACATTGCTCACGGAACGGTTCATGGCCTTGGCCATCAGCAGCGTCAGCAACATGCCGGCTGCACCGACCACCATGCCGGCGATCATCAGTGCGGGGTTCTGCAACACGTAGCCTTCAATGCCGACCGCGAGGCCGGTAAAGGCGTTAAAGATCGAAATCACCACCGGCATATCGGCGCCACCGATCGGCAGCGTCATCAGGATGCCGAGCGCCAGCGCACAACCGAAGAACAGATAGATCCAGGTCGGCATCGTCAATATCAGCGCAGCGTTATCCGCGCTTGCGACGACGATGTAGCCGCCAACCACGAAGGTAGCCAGCAGCACCAGTCCATTGAAAACCTGCTGCCCTTTCACTCGAACGGGCTTGTTGATGACCCCATCGAGCTTGGCCCAGGCGATCAGCGAACCCGACAGCGACACCGCGCCGATCAGCGCGCCCAGCAAGGTCATGATGAGCGCGGTCGCACCCTGCGCCTTGTTGCCGAACAGTTCCACCGCGGCAATCGCACCGGCCGCTCCGCCACCCATGCCGTTGTAAATCGCCACCATCTGCGGCATGGCGGTCATCGCCACCTTGCGACCGCCCCACCAGGCCAACCCGCCGCCCAGCGCCAAAGCAACGACCGTGAGCCCCAGGTTGACCGGCAGGTTGGACCGGGCCGCCGCGCCGACGTCGAAGGCGTACAGGAAGCTCGCGAGCACGGCCACGGCCATGCCGATACCGGCGACGAAAATGCCCGAAGGCGCCGTAACAGGCGACGACATGCGGTGCAGGCCGTAGAGAAAGAGAAAAGCAGCGGCGAGATCGACCACGCCGATGCCGAGTTGGGGGATCAGGTTCAACATGGCGACGCCCTCAATGCTTCTTTGCGTGGATGGACTTCACGGTGCCGGACTTGCTGTGCGTACCGTGCGTGCCGTGCGCCGCGGGATGAACGGTGGTCTTGAACATGGCGAGCATGCGATCGGTGACGGCATAACCGCCTGCGGCATTGCCCGCGCCGAGCAACACAGCCACGAAGCCGATGACTTGCTCCTGAACCGTACTCGCGTTCAGGAGCGCATAGATGCCGCCCACCACGACAATGCCGTGTACGAAATTCGAGCCCGACATCAACGGGGTATGCAGAATGGCCGGCACGTGTCCGATGATCACCCAGCCAGCGAAAGCGGCCAGCATGAAGATGTAAATCGCGACGAAGCCGGAAATGCTGATCTGGAAGTCCATCACTTGGTCCTTGGTCAGAGCGTGTTTGTGCCGGTGTTGATACAGGCGCTGATACCCGCGCTCATGCCGGCGTAACAGGTTCGGCTTTCGCGGGGGGCTTCTTCGCGGCGGCAACAGGCTTGGCCGCCGCGTCGCTCGCCTCAGCCTTGTTCTCGCCTGCGTGGGTGAGCACCGTTTTGGCGAGCACTTCGTCGCTCCAGTCGATCTCGATGACGTTGTTTTTCATGATCAACGCGAGCAGGTTGTACTGATTCTTCGCGTACAGTTCGCTCGCGTCCTCGCCGAGCAGCGAGGGCACGTTTAGCGGCGCGACGATCGTCACGTTGCCGATCCGCGTGGTCTCGCCAGGCCGCGAGTCTTCGCAGTTGCCGCCGCCCTCCGCCGACAGATCGACGATCACCGAGCCCGCTTTCATGCCGGCCACCTATGCGTGGCTGATAAGCTTGGGCGAGGTCTTACCGGGAATCGCGGCGGTTGTGATGATCAGATCGGCGCTCTGAATGTGCTTCGTCAGCACGTCCGCGACCCGGGTCTTTTCCTCGGCGCTCAGCTCACGGGCATAGCCGCCTTTACCGCGCGCATCGATACCGGTATCGACGAAGGTGGCGCCCAGCGAGAGCGCCTGCTCCTGAGTTTCCGGCCGCACGTCATAGCCCTCGACGACGGCCCCAAGGCGGTGCGCCGTCGCGATCGCCTCCAGCCCTGCCACACCGAGCCCCATCACCAGAACGTGAGCGGGTCCGATCGAGCCTGCCGCGCTGGTAATCTTGGGCACCACGCGAGCGAGATGGGTCGAGCCCAGTTGCACCGCGTAGTAGCCTGCAAGCGCGGACTGGCTCGATAACGCGTCCATGGACTGGGCACGCGTAATGCGCGGCACCCGCTCCATTGCGAAGCAGGTGATCTTCTTGTCGAGCAGGCGCTTCACCAGCGCGGGCTCGTTGTGCGCATAGATGAACGAAACGAGGATCGCGCCCTCCTTCATCGCGTTGACCACCTCGAGCGCGGGAGGCTGAACGGCAAGCACGACATCGGCGTCTTCCACCAGCGCCGTGCGATCCGCTATAAAGGCGACGTTCTCGAACGCGGCGTCATCCAGATGAATCGCCGCGCCCGCCCCCGGCTGCATATGCAGCCGGGCACCCAGTTTGACCAGTTTCTGGACCACGGACGGCACGAGCGCCACACGGCGTTCATGGGCCCGGGTCTCCGTCAGAACGGCAACGTTGACATACATGGCGGGCTTTCCTTGTGGAGATCAGGCCGGTGCATCGAGGCGGGCGGTACGGACCAGCTTCGTATTGACGAACTCCTGGATGCCCATGTTGCCGAGCTCACGGCCGTAGCCGGAATCCTTGATGCCGCCAAACGGCAGTTCCGCATCGGACCAGTCGATGTTGTTGATGAACATCATCCCGGTCTCGACCCCGCTCGCCACGCGCTTGCCGCGCGCTTCGTCTTTCGTGAAGACCGAACCACCGAGGCCGAAGTCCGAATCGTTGGCTAGCGCGATGGCCGCGGCTTCGTCCTTGACGCGGAAGAACGACACCACCGGACCGAAGAATTCGTCGCGGAAAGCCGGATTGTCCGGTTTGATATCCGTGAGGATCGTCGTTTCCATGAACGAGCCGGGTCGGTCAATGCGTTTGCCGCCCATCACCAGCGTGGCGCCATGTGCCACTGCATCGTCGACCTGCTTGAGCAGTTGAACCAACGCCCCCTCGGTGGACAAGGGGCCGTGCGTCGTCTTCTCGTCCATCGGATCGCCTGCCTTTAATTCGGAGAGCGCGGTCTTGAACTTCGCAAGAAATTTGTCGGCAATCGAATCGAGCACGATGAATCGCTTCGCCGCGCAACAGGTCTGGCCGGCGTTATACATCCGCCCCCATACCGCCCACGGAACGGTCTTTTCCAGGTCGGCATCATCGAGCACGATGAACGCATCGCTGCCACCCAGCTCCATCGAAGTCTTCTTGAGGTTCTGCCCCGCTCGCGCCGCAATACTTCTGCCGGCCTCGACGCTGCCCGTCAATGCCACACCCTTGATGCGCGGGTCGTCGATGATTCGCTCGGACTGCTCGTGCGAGATCAACAAATTGGTGTAGGCCCCCTTAGGTGCGCCGGCGTCGAGCAGGAGTTTCTCGAAGGCAATCGCGCATTGAGGTACGCAGCCTGCATGCTTGACCACCAGTACGTTACCCGCCATCAGTTGCGGGCCGGCGACGCGTGCAAGCTGGTAGTACGGGAAATTCCACGGCTCCACGCAGAAGAGCACGCCGAATGGACTATTTTCCATATGCGCCTCACCGACTTTCGGATTCAGTTTGGTCGGTGCCAGGAAAGTTTTCGCGTGTTCGGCGTAATAAGCAAGGATGTCGGCGCTGAACCTGACTTCGCCACGCGCTTCGTCGATGCGCTTGCCCATCTCAAGGGTCGCCAGTTTGGCAAATTCATCGACGTTCTTACGCATCAGTGTTGCGGCCTTATCCACGATTTCGGCACGCTGGGCGTAGGTCGTGTGCTTCCACGTCTGGAAACAGGTCTCGGCGGCAGCGATCGACTTTTCAAGTTGCTCATCGGTCAGTTTTTCGAAGCTCTTCAGGACCTTGCCGGTGTTAGGGTTGACACTTTGATAAGCCATGATTTGTGTTC
Source organism: Paraburkholderia aspalathi (assembly GCF_900116445.1). Lineage (GTDB taxonomy): Bacteria > Pseudomonadota > Gammaproteobacteria > Burkholderiales > Burkholderiaceae > Paraburkholderia > Paraburkholderia aspalathi. The sequence goes on along the minus strand of NZ_FPBH01000023.1, from coordinate 62,980 downwards.
TCTTTAAATGGAGGTTGGCTTGAGTCCCGGGGCGGAACGTCAAGCACGTGTCGAACACCAGTACGTCTTGTGTTCGACATCCTAAATATTAGATTTCGAATGATCGCAATTCGGACGCCACTTGCGTGCCTGACCTCAGGCGCCTTGCTTGTTCATCGCGGCCTTCGACTCTTTCACGTCCTGCTCAGTCCTTGGACCAAAATCACGCAAAATGATCTGTCTTGCCGCGCCATAGCATGGCAGCGACTGCCTCCGCCATGAGCGCGGCGGAAAGAAATAGTGTTTTCGGATTGTGAGCATGATGGCCACTCCTTGCTGGAGGGGGCGGCCCGGGCGAGCGATTGAAGAAAATCATACTGCGCGAGGGTGTTTCGAGCGCCTTTGAATGAAAGACACAAGGCGCGTGTAACCACGGTGCGCTTAACCTCGGTGGAGGTCGGTACGGTGCCGTACAAGTGCGGACCCGGCCCCAATGAGCACGAAAAGAAGTCTCGATGTCCGTCGCGGCACCGTTCAGGACGGTTCGCCTGCTCCAGACCCTCCCGGTGCTGTTGCCGGCGCAGTGAGGTCTTCGTCTGAGTGCCGGTATGCCGTCCCCTTGCCGCCCGGCAGCCCGCTTGATTCGGCGATTTCAACCCGCAGACTGCCTTGATTGTTCCAATACGCCCAGGTGGCGTCGTTGGCAAAGCAATACAGGTAACCCGAGTAAGGCGCCTTGATCTCCATCTCTCTGCCGATTCTGAAGTAGAAGGGTTGAGGTGACACGCCTGCTTCGCTCGGTTCCCCTGGGTATGAGATCGCACCGCAGAGCTCGAACCAGTTCGCTCCCCTGACTCGCTTGGACCATGCAGAGAGGCGCTGCATCCAGTTACCAGGCGTTCCCTCCGCGCCCGATACGCTGTCCCCATCCAGCCATGTTTGACCTTCAAGCACCTTGAACCGGTAGCTCACCCCCTCCTTCATGAAAATGCCGGTCCAGTTCCACAACGTGCTGGCGAAGACCCGCACCTGCACCCCCTTCCCTGGATCGATGTTCGGTCGATAGGGAGCCTGAAAGATTGGCGGACTGGCCTGCCGTGCCAATGCCAGATCCGATATCGATTCGGAGCATATGCGTGAATCCTTCGCCAGATAGGGAAAGGACCGGGGACGAAATCCGATCCTCCTGTAAAAGCCTGTGAGCGAGTTGTGAAGGACGCCATGTACCGCGGATGGCGACAACTGGCCCGCATCGGCTATCTGGTCCAACATCTTCGGTTCAAACACCGCACCGCACTGCGCGGCCTCGGCAATCATCCATTTGAGCGTGGCGTCAGAAAGCCCGGTCTCCTTGTAGCCGCCCCCAACGTCCGCGTGCACACCAGGGAACCACACTTGCGTCACGCGTGCCGGGTCGCAACCATCGGCATCTGTCCACAACGTTGGAAAGAAAGTGTTCCGCTGCTCATCAATGGCAAGGGCTTGTACCGCGCGTTCAACTTCTGGCGAAAGCCTCGTGTCATGAAATTCGAGGCGCTGTCTCCCTAAGCCGAATAAGTTCGCAATCTCAGGAATACCGAGAGCGCCCACCGTCTCCCACACGCCCAGGAAGCGAATGGGAGGCGGTTTGCCATTCTCGATGCAGAACCGTTCCTGCAGGCTGATGTTTTCCGGTGTTGCTGGATCGAGCCGGTACAGGTTCCATGCCTGTTTGACTAGCGCCCAGCTTGCCTCGCCAGGAAGTCCACAACGATGAAGCATACCCACCAGGCTTCGCGCCGTGAACGCGCCACGCGAAAAGCCAATGATGAAGATTTCAGAACCTTCTTCGTAGTGGTCGGACAGCCACTTGTACGCAGTTCGAATGTCTCGCGAGAGGCCCAATCCCAACGCACCGTCTACGAGGCGACGAACCCGGCCTTCGTTAGCGCCAATGCCGACGTGGTAGTAGCGGAGTTGCTCGACGCCATCTTCACCGTGTTCACTCAACGCGTTGAAAAAGCGAACGACATTGGTCGGAACGGGCACCCCCTGAAACTCGTCGCTATCCGAGTTCCATGTGCCGTCGCAGCAAACGAAAAGTCTCTTCATGTTTGCAGGTTCTACCTTATAGGTTCTACCTCATATTTCGACGCGCGAGCCCAGCTCGATCACCCGGTTTGAGCTCAGTTTGAAATAAGCTGCAGGGTTGCCGATATTGTGCGCCATCACGCTGAACAATCGTTCGCGCCACACCGGCATGCCCTTGCCTCCGGTCGCCACCACGGTGGCATGACTGAGGAAGTAGGAGACCTTCGCCGGATCGACCACCAGGCCCTTCGGCTCGCAGTCGCGCAGCGCTTGCGGCAGGCTGGCCACGTCCTTGAAGCCGTATGTCACAAGGATGCTGTGACAGTTGTGGCCCAGCGGCGTGATCGCCACGCGCTGCTCGCGCGGCACATAGGGCACATCCAGGTTGGTCACATGCACGAACAGCACACGCTCGTGCAGCACGTGGTTATGCGCCAGGTTGTTGACCAGCGCGTGCGGCACGGTATGGGGATCGATGGTCAGGAACGCGGCGGTGCCGGGCACGCGGATCGTTTCCTTCGCAAACAGGCTGTCCAGGTACCTGCCCAGCGGCAGCGCGCCGGCATGGATGCTGGCCTCTTCGATCATCAGCGCACGGCCGCGGTGCCATGTGGACATCACGGTGAACATGATGGCGCCCAGCAGCAGCGGGAACCATCCGCCATCCACGAACTTGAGCAGGTTGGCCGAGAAGAACGCCAGATCGATGACGAAGAAGAAGCCGGTGGCCAGCACACACAGCAACCAGTTGTAGTGCCAGGCGTAGCGCACCACGTAGAACGTGAGGAAGGTGGTGATCATCATGGTGCCCGTTACCGCGATACCGTAGGCCGAACCCAGCGCCGTAGAGGAACCGAAGCCCAGCACCGCCCCCACCACCGCGATCAGCAGCAGCCAGTTGATCGCAGGCACATAGATCTGGCCGACCTCGCGTTCAGAGGTGTAGACAATGCCCATGCGCGGCATGAAGCCGAGTTGCATGGCCTGCTTGGTCATGGAAAACGCGCCGCTGATCACTGCCTGCGACGCGATCACAGTCGCCACCGTGGCCAGCACCACCATCGGGAACAACGCCACCGACGGGAAGAGGTGGAAGAAGGGGTTGTCCACGGCCTTGGGATCCGACAACAGCAGCGCGCCCTGGCCCAGGTAGTTAAGCGCCAGCGCGGGCAGTACGAGTGCGAACCACGACAGACGAATCGGCGGCGCGCCGAAGTGGCCCATGTCGGCATAAAGCGCCTCAGCGCCGGTCAGCGCCAACACCACCGCGCCGAGCGAGACGAAGGCCCGCCAGCCGTTGCGCATCAGGAATTCGAGGCCCACGAACGGGTTGAAAGCGACCAGGATGGCCGGCGCGCGGCCGATGCTGAGCAGTCCCGACACCGCAATCACGACAAACCACAGCACCATCACCGGCCCGAACACAGCGCCGATGCCGGCCGTGCCGCGCCGCTGCACGAGGAACAAAGCGATCAGCACGACGAGTGCGATCGACACCACGAAGGGCTTGAGCTGCGGTTCCGCCACTTCCAGTCCTTCCACCGCGCTGAGCACCGAGATGGCCGGCGTGATGACGCCGTCGCCATAGAACAGCGCCGCGCCGAATACACCGGCGAGTAGCAGCCCGTTGCGCAGGCGGGGCCGGTCCATTACAGAACTGGAAGCCAGCGCCAGCAGCGCCATGATGCCGCCCTCACCGTGGTTGTGGGCGCGCATGATCAGCGTCACGTACTTCAGCGTCACCACAATGATCAGCGACCAGATGATGAGCGACACCACGCCCAGCACATTGAAGCGATCGAGCACCAGCCCGTGACCCGAGTCGAATACCGTGCTCATGGTGTAGAGCGGACTGGTGCCGATGTCGCCGAACACGATGCCGATGGCGGCCAGCGCCAGCTTGGGCATCGACCCGTGGCGGGTTTCCTCGACGTGGCCGGCAGGGGCGCCCGGTTGTTGGCCTGAAGACGATTCCATGAATGGCTCCTTCTCAGTGGGTGGGGCCCCCGGCCAACGAACGGTGCGCCGGCGCTCAAGCGCCTGGCGGCCCGTCTGGTCACGCTGATTTTGCTGCAATGGACTGATCAGCGGACGGCCTGTCGGTGACAGCCTACAGAAGAAAGGGCGCGGTTCAAAGCCAGGCATCTCCTTAGGATCACCCAGCAGAACCGGTTCGCCTCAGTTGGTCTCCAGGTCTTCATCCATGATGAGCAGAAAGAGTGTCGCTTGAGAGGAGATGTTCAGCTTCTTGTAAAGATTGCGTCGGTGAACTTTGGCAGTGAGGCGGGTCGACGTATTGCATCAGCGTTGGATTGACCGGCCGGCATCGGGATCATCCTGTTAGTTCTTTTCATAGGATGACGTCACCACTTCAACAGCACGGGAAATGGCCAGATAGTAGCTGCGACTACTACGGAGGTTTCACCATGCGTATCTTTCTGACGGGCGCGACAGGTTTCATCGGCGCGGCCATCGTTCCCGAACTCATCAACGCGGGTCATCATGTGATCGGCATGACGCGTTCGGACGCGGGAGCGCAAGCGCTTATCGATGCAGGTGCAGAGGTGCATCGCGGAACCTTGGAGGATCCGGAGAGCCTACGCAGCGGCGCCGCAAATGCAGATGCCGTCATCCACACGGCATTCGATCACGATTTCTCTAGATTCGTGGAGAACTGCGAAAAGGACAAGCGTGCGATTGCGGCACTCGGCTCCGTGCTCGCCGGCTCCGACCGCCCTCTGATCATCACCTCGGGGACCGGCATGGGTAGTGGTGAGCACGGTCAACTGGCGTCTGAAGATGTCTTTAATGTCAGTCATCCCAATCCGCGGATCGCATCTGAGCTGGCTGGGAATGCGCTCCTGGAGGCGGGTGTCAATGTGTCGGTGGTACGCCTGCCTCAGGTTCACAACCCGTTCAAGCAGGGTCTCATCTCGCCGCTCGTTGCTATCGCTCGGGAGAAAGGCGTTAGCGCCTTCTTAGGCGACGGCCGTAACCGCTGGCCGGCCGGTCATCTCTCCGATGTGGCGCGTCTCTATCGGCTCGCCATAGAAAAGCGTCAACAGGGAGCTCGATATCATGCGGTCGGCGAAGAAGGGATCAGTAGCCGCGAAATCGCCGAGGCGCTGGGTCGGGGTTTGAACTTGCCTGTCGTTTCGATCAGCCCGGATGAAGCGGCGTCGCATTTTGGATGGATGGCAATGTTCGTCGGATTGGATATGCCGGCCTCGAGTGTCCAGACTCAGACCCGGTTGGACTGGCATCCAACCGGGCCGACGCTCATCGCCGATCTCAACGAAGCGCGGTACGTCTAGTCACTTTCGTTGATCGGCCCGCGGCGGAGTGGACTCAATCTGCGCCGCGGGTCAACGCTCATTGAAGCGATTAGCCCCCGGCGCGCTTCGCGCTGTGGCCGTACTTCTTGAGCGCTTCGATGACCCGCTCGCAATGGTCACCCTGCACTTCAATCACGCCATCCTTGACTGTTCCACCAGAACCGCAGGCCGTGCGCAATTGCTTGCCTAATGAGGCCAACGCAAGAGGATCGAGCGCCAACCCCTTAACGATCGTCACGCTTTTCCCGCCTCGGCCCTTGGTCTCGCGTGACACTCGCACGACGCCATCGCCTACCGGCAATTTCCTGGCAACTGTCTTGCAGATACATTCCGCGAGCGCCTTTCTGCATTCGGGACACATCCGTCCGCCGTCGGTGGAATAGACGAGGCCGCCTTTTGAACTATGTTTCATGATGGGTTTACTCAAAGACACTACTTGGCTGCGAAGCTCCGGCTCGAAATAGATATGGAGTTCCCGTCCGGGTCTTTCGCATTGGCAAAACTGTAGCCATTCGCTTGATGGGTTGCGCCAAATTCAAGACCGCCTCTCGCGCATTCGTTCTTGAAGCCTTCGACGTCATCGATGTCGAACACCAACTTCACCGTAGCTTGCCCTGACCTTACTCCCTTCGCGGCTTGATGGACCATGATGATGACGCCTCCGTGCGGCGATACGAGTTCGGCAATACGATCGTCGTCATCGAACTTATAGGCGAAACGAAAGTATCGTTCGTAGAATTCACAGGTTTTTTTCACGTCCTTCGCGTACAGCAATATCCGGTTTAGAGACGGACCCATCTTTCCCTCGACTATTTTTGTAAGCTATCGCGCACTGCAAAGACCAACGGACATTGGATTCTCCGAATGTGTTGTGCGACGGATCGCGAGCTTTGGCAGCATGCAGTTGTTCGTATCGGGTGTGGCGAAGCGGTGCCGATTGTCCTGCTACGACGGCGCACCGTTTGGTGCGGTCGCTGTGATTACCTGCATTGCTCGACGCCCCGCATCCGCAAACATCTCACGCAGCCGTTGTCGTTCATCGTCAGTGAGATGTGAAGCCGCAGCCGGCATCGCGAGCACCAATTGCAGCGTCAGGTCGCCGCGAAAGCCATTGCGGTCCGTGAGTCCATGTCCGCGTAGACGAATCGTGCTGCCCTGTTGCGCGTTCTGCGGAATCGTCATCTGGTGCGCGCGCCCCAGGATCTGCGCTTCGAAGTTACCTCCGAGCGTAGCTGTCACGAAGTCAACCTGAATCTCGCTTGCGAGATTCAGGCCGTCACGACGAAAGGCCGCGCTGCACACAATCGCGACCGAGAAGATCGCGTCACCAGACGGACCGCCATTCGTCCCGGGATGACCACCACCTTCGACGACAAGACGCTGGCCATCCCACACACCCGCTGGAACCTTCACAGTCTCGAACTTCCGCCAGGTTCTGATACCTGTGCCGAGACACGCTTGGCACCGGTCACTCGCCGGCGGGCGACCAGTCCCCCCACATGCGACGCAGTGCATGCCCGAGACCGACAGACCGCTGCCGTTGCAGCTCGCGCACTGGGCACCGCGTTCTTGACATGGGTGACACGGTCCCCTCACCGCATAGCTCGCTTCGACCTCGCCGCCATGAATCGCGGCTTCGAGCGGAACGAAAAGTTCGACCAGGCAGTTCGCGCCGCGCATCGGAGGCGAGCTGCGGTGTTCGCGTGAGTGGGCTGGCTTGTCACGGCGCTCAGTCGATGCCGCCGCCTGACTGAGTACGGGCGGTTGACGCTCGCCTGTCAAAATCTCAAACGCCTCCTGAATGCGCTTGAACACCGGCTCGACTGTCGATTCGCGCCCCTTGTTGCGATCGGGGTGGTACTTCGCTCTTAGCCGTCGGTACGCGCGCTTGACGTCTGCCGGCGACGCAGTGTCCGGCAACTTCAGCCGCCTATAGTATTCGTCAAGACTCACGCATTTCCCCCGCATCTCTTTCCGTACGCGCAAGTCTATCAAGAGGCGATGAACGGACTGCCAGTTGTCGAAACGTCATCTCCTCTGCCGCGCTCAGTCGCTGGACCTTCGGCATTCGTCTTCGCTCCAAACCTTACAAAGTAATAACTTGGAAGCATAAAAATACGATAAATTTGCGCGTAAACGATAATTGGTATGAAGAATAGATTGTGCCTGCCGTTAACTGAATACATGGAGCACTTGCCGCATCCCCGGACGGCATTGCCGACTATCCGGCGACGCGCGAGCGTCGTTGGATCTATTTCTTTGTTCCAATTTTTTCACGTTGACGAAGCAAGCTATGAATATCGGCAATATGAAGCTCGGCGCCAAACTAATCAGCGCCTTTATCCTCGTATCAGTCATCAGTGCCATCGTCAGTGTGATCGGTGTCCGCAGCATGGGACAGATCAGCGACAACGCGGACACGACCTATCGAATGGATCTCGTGGGGCTTAACCAGATCCAGCAAGCGAACGCCGATGTGCTGAGAGTCGGTACCTATCTACGCAACGCCATTCTGGCTTCCACTGCCGAGCAGCGGACTGCCTCGCTAGGCCAAGCCGAAAAAGCCCTGGCCTCGGCGCGCGAGCACCTCAATCAAGCCGAGCCCCTCGTCTACACCGACAAAGGGAAGGCGACCTTCGCCGATCTCGATCAGGGCTGGCACGACTACATACAGGCCTTCGATGAAATGAAAGGCCGGATTAACGCCGCTGGGCTACAGGATCAAGCTGCCCTGACTGCCTATCTGTTGGGCGAATACCATGAGAAGGGGTTCAAGACCCTGGTCCTGATGGGCACGCTGGTTAATGTGAAACAGAGCGACGCCCAAGCGACGGCCGGATCTAACGACAAGGTCTACGAGGACGGCCGCAATCTGATGATTGTTCTGGTGGTCTTGTCCATGTTGATCGGTTGGGGCATCGGCGTCTGGATGGCCCGCAATCTGACACGGCAACTGGGCACTGAACCGGCGACAGCCGCCAACCTCGCCAGAAGCGTGGCGGCGGGCGATCTCAGCGTAAGCATCGACCTCCGGCCCGGCGATACGACCAGCCTCATGGCATCGCTGAAAGCAATGCGCGATGCGCTCGCGCAGGTCGTGGCGGAAGTCCGCGAGAACGCCGAAGGCGTGGCGACGGCAAGTGCGCAGATCGCACAAGGGAATCTGGATCTGTCGAGCCGCACAGAGGAGCAGGCAGCATCGCTCGAAGAAACCGCCTCGAGCATCGAAGAACTGACCGCTGCGGTCCGTCACAACACGGATAACGCGAAGCAGGCAGCAACGCTCGCCGGTACGGCCTCCGGCATCGCACAGCAAGGCGGCGACGTCGTCGGGCAAGTGGTCGAAACGATGCGCGATATCTCCGCCAGTTCGACCAAAATGTCCGAGATCATCAGTGTGATCGAGGGTATTGCCTTCCAGACCAACATCCTCGCGCTCAACGCGGCGGTCGAGGCGGCTCGTGCCGGCGAACAGGGTCGCGGCTTCGCCGTCGTTGCCGGCGAAGTGCGCGCGCTTGCGCAGCGTAGTGCCAGCGCCGCAAAGGAAATCAAGGATTTGATCGCCGATTCGGTCAATCGGGTAGAGGTGGGCTCGAATCTTGTCGAGCAGGCGGGCGGCACGATCAATGAGATCGTCGCGTCGGTGAAGCGTGTCACCGATATCGTGGGCGAAATCTCGTCGGCGTCGCAAGAACAGAGCACCGGCATCGAGCAGGTCAATCAGGCAGTCAACCAGATGGACCAGGTCACCCAGCAGAACGCCGCGCTGGTGGAAGAAGCTTCGGCGGCGGCCCAGTCGATGGCGCAGCAGGCCCAGGGTCTGCGTGCAGCGGTGGCGTTCTTCAAGATCGACGTCAGGCGCGTATCTATGTCACCTGTGAACGCAGCTCGGAAGGAACCGCATCGCAAGCCGCAGGTGGCATCCCCGGCAAAGTTGGCAAAGCCCGCGGCGACGCCACGTTTAACAAGCAGTGCAAGCACCGCGGCCGCAGCCGCGACCAGTGCAAATGAAGCTGCCGACTGGCAGACATTCTGAACGGGGCAACGCGTTCAAGCTGAACGTCTACCTGTAGTCGAACGGACCGAGGTTCGCGATTCTCGCGCGCCGCATGGTCGATAACACCTCGCAGCGCTCGCCTCCATTGAGGCAGTGCATGCGAGCGACGTCGTAGTCGAGAAAGAGTACTCACGGATGGAGACACGGGTCCGTTTCAGGCGGGCTCGATGCAGCAGCACGGGACGCGATTGCAGCCGGTGTGCAACGCGTTCAGGGCCGTCTCGCTGTCTCCACATACCGGCGTTGTGCCGCCGGCTTCGTCACGTTGCTCTTTCGAGGGCCACGCGCGACGTCCGGATGAGAGATAGCGAGATCCGATTATTGGTTTCTACTCGGATCGTACTCAAAAAATATGGAATCACACGCTCCTCTCAATGTATCGACAACGGTCGTGAAGTCGTTGGAAGTCGCGAAAATCGACCACGTCTTCCTCGTGCCGGGGAAGATGATCTACCCACTGCTGGATGCAATCGACAAATCGCCATCGATCCGCGGCATTGTTTGCGCGCATGAGACCAGCAGTGCTTTCATGGCCGATGGTTATGCGCGGGCCAGCCGAAAATTCGGCGTGTGCGTGGGGATTTCCGGACCGGGCACCATGAATTTCGTGCCCGGTATGGCGGCCGCTCACGCAGACCGGATTCCCATGCTCTATATCGCCGGAGGGGTTTCGTCGCGTGCGGAAGGCAAAGGTGCGTTCCAGGATGCTACGCAGAGCGGCATTTTTGAAAGCGGCGTGGTAAGGAGCCTGGTCGAAAATGTTGTTGAACTGAAGAACAAAGACAATCTTCAGGCCGAGATGCGCCGCGCGACAGATGGGTTGAACTGGATGCGTCGAGCGCAGTCCTTCGTGAGCATCCCTGTCGACGTTCAGCGGCAGGAAGTGCTGCCCGGCCACAATGCATCACGGCAACCATACGATCATGACGAGTTCAACGCCTGCGAGGTCCCCGCGAACCGCGCTGCGTTGGAGGCCTTGTGCAACCGGTATCTGCTCAAATCGAAGAGAGTCGCTTTTCTGATCGGCAGTCGCGGCAATGACCCGGAAACCGCGAAGGTCCTGCTCGACGTAGCCGAAAAATTTTGCATTCCGGTTGCGACCACGCTCTCGGGAAAGGGAGCGTTTCCTGAGGACCATATCCTTTCGCTCGGCGTGTACGGATTCTCGGGCCACTCGCGGGCCGTCCGCGTCATCAACTCGGACGAGCTTGACGTCCTCGTCGTATTCGGCAGCGACCTGAATCAGCGCGACAGCATGAACTGGACGGAGAAGCTCTCCGCCTGGAAGGAACTGATCATCTTCGACGACAGCTTTGACGCACCCGCGACGGGGCATGTCGCGCGCGGCAGAGTTTTCTCCGGAATTGGCGCCACATTCCGCTTGCTGTCCGAGATGGACACGGACCGCAGCGCCGACTTTCACACGGTGTTGGAAAGAAGAAAAGCATGGGTCGCCGAGGTCAACGAAACTCCTTTGTACGACTATAAGTTCGAGCAACCCGGCGTGCGGGGTTCAGATGGCGATCAAGCGCTCTATACAGGAGACGTCGTCAAGCAACTGTGTCAACTCCTGCCCAAGGATGCAAACGTTGTCGTGGATTCCGGCGCCCACCGGATATTCATGGCTCACTACTGGCTCTCGTCGGGCATTGGCAACTATTTCTCATCCAGCTCGCTCGCGCCGATGGGTTGGGCAGTCGCCGCCGGGATCGGCGTCAAGCTTGCGGCTCCGGAGCGCCCGTGTGTCGTCGTGACCGGAGACGGATGCATGCTTATGCACGGCATGGAGATCCAGACCGCAGCCCGATACGGCGTAAAGGTGCTTTATGTCGTGTTGAACAATGCTGCGCATGGCGCGGTCCATATCGACGCAATCAGCAATGGCTCTATTCCGGCGCAGTTCAGCGAGCTGCCGAGTCATGACTGGGCTGCTTTTGCCGCTTCGCTCGGTGTCGCGTCGCGCAGAGTTGAGCACCTCGATGATCTGGCAGATGCGCTGAGCGATGCGTCACAGCTTAACGGTCCATTCCTGATCGAGGTGATGACCGGCGTTTTTCCGGCACCGAATCGGTACTACGCGGAATGCGCGGCTTGAACAGCAGCTATCAAGGTGCAGCGGTCGTTTGCGCAGTCAGGTCGGCTTTCTAGCGACAGCAACCGCAGCCACCTTGATGCCTGAAGCCATAAGCCCCTTCTTCCGCCGGCATGGTCTCGCCGCGGTGCGACAGCAACACCGTCGCACCGCTGGCGATGCGCGGCGACAGCAGGCCGCACTCCGGGCACGGCGTTCGCTCATCACGCCTCGCGACCGGGCGGATGGAATCGAACGTCCCGCATGCGTCGCAGGCATATTCATAGATTGGCATGACGCTCTACCAGTGACCGCCCAGTTCGCCGCGCGTGACAAACTGTCCCTGACCGGTCCGTCCGACCCAGTCGCCGTTGTCGATCAGTAACTCCCCCCGTAGCAGCACTTTCTTCACCCGGCCCGTGACTGCGTGGCCTTCGAACAACGTAAAGTCGCAATCGCCATGCTGCGTGTCCGCGCTGATCGTATGCGACTCGTTCGGATCGAACAGGACGATGTCGGCGTCGCTGCCGATCGCTAACGTTCCCTTCTTCGGGAACAGCCCGAAGAGCTTGGCTGGCGCAGTCGACATCAATTCGACGAAGCGATTCAGCGAAATGCGGCCGCCTCGAACGCCACCGTCGTAGACCACCGTCATGCGCGTTTCGACGCCAGGCACGCCATTCGGGATCTTCGAAAAATCGTCGCGTCCAAGCGGCTTCTGGTTGACGTTGCCGCGATGCCCCTCCTTCATGCAATACGGACAGTGATCGGTCGAGATCAGTTGCAGATCGTCGGTCTTGAGCGCGGTCCAGAGCGCGTTCTGCGCTTCCTTCGAGCGCAGTGGCGGACTCATCACGTAACGCGCGAGCTCGAAGCTGTCGTCTGCGTAGGCAGATTCATCGAAGAACAGATAGTGTGGACAGGTCTCCGCAAACACCGGAATGCCCAGGTCGCGCGCTTCGATCACATGCTTCAGTGCCTCTTTCGCCGAAAGGTGCACGAAGTAAACCGGCGCTTCAGCGAGTTCGGCAAGCTTGATGCCGCGATGCGTCGCTTCGCCCTCCATGATCGCGGGCCGCGTCAGCGCGTGATAACGCGGCGCGGTATGGCCTTGCGCGAGCGCCTCGCGAATCAGCAGGTCGATGACCGTGCCGTTCTCGGCATGCAACGCGATCATGCCGCCGTGCTGCCCGACCATTCGCATCGCCTGAAAAATCGCGGCGTCGTCCGACATGACCGTGCCGGGATAGGCCATGAACATCTTGAAGCTCGAGACACCTTCGTGACGGATCGCGTATTGCATGTCGCCGAGCACGCGCTCGTCCACCTGCGTCACGATCACATGAAAACCGTAGTCGATGCTTGCGGCCGAGGCGGCTTTAGATTGCGCCCGCGAGATCGCATCGAGCGGACTCGTGCCGGCGGTTTGCAACGCGAAGTCGATGATCGTCGTCGTTCCGCCGAAGGCGGCCGAGCGTGTGCCCGACGCAAAGTTGTCGCAGGTCACCGAGGCCCCGAAGGTGTTCTCCATGTGCGTATGGCAATCGACGCCGCCAGGAAACACCAGTAGCCCTGCCGCGTCGATCACCCGTGCATCCGGTCCTCCGTCGAGATTCAGTCCGATACTGACGATGCGCTCGCCTTCCACAAGAATGTCGGCGACGTAGTCGTCAACGGCCGTAATGATGCGGCCGCCTTTGATGAGGGTTGGGGTCGAACTCATAAACCACTCCGTTGAGTATCGGTTGCGATGGAGAGCGCGTCTTCGAGACGCATCAGCTCTGCATGGGAAAGCGGTGGGATCGGCGGGCGCATCGACGGATGCGGAAAGTGGCCCAGCAAGTGCAGGCAGGCTTTCAGACGCGCATTGGCGTACGAGCCCGGCGCAGTTCCGTAGATCGCCTTCGCAAGCGGATAGATGCGCTCGTGAAGCTGCTGCGCGCGGCCGAGATCACCGTGTTCGACAGCGCGATACAGCGCCACGACCAGTTCGGGCACCACGGCCGCAAGGCTGACGAGGCTGCCTTCGGTGCCGATCGCAAAACAGGTGAACAGGTGTTCGTCGCCGGATGCCATCACGGCTACATGCGGTGCGATCGATTTAACGAGCCGGCGGTTTGCTTCGTACGCGGCCGTCTCCCAACTGCCTTCCTTGATCGCCACGACCTCGGGCAAGCCGACGAGCGCGGCAAGCATCTGCGGCGTGTAGGCCATGCCGCCCGTGGCGACGCCGGCCTGGTAAAGCATCAAGGGCAGGCGAGCCTCGGCGTTGGCGATGCGGTGATGCGTCAGAACGGTGTCGAGATCGGTCGACAGCGCCCAGGAGAACGGCGGAAACAGTAGCATGGCGTCGGCGCCCGCCTGTCTTGCGTCGTTTGCGTGGGCCTGCGCTTCATAGCTGTCCTCGGCATTCACGCCGGCTACGATGATCGAGCGGTCGCCGCAGACGGCATGCGCGATTTCCACGACACGCCGCTTGTCCGCCGCCGAGAGCGTGAAGTTCTCGCCGGCGTGGCCGTTCACCAGCAGCCCGACAATGCCGTCGACGCTCGCCACCGCTTCGATATGCCGCTCGAGCGCCGCTTCGTCCAGGTGTCGACCATCCGCGTCGAGGGGGCACAGCGTAGCGGCATAGACGCCGTTGAATGGGTCGGCATGCGTAGGGATCATTCTGTCTTTTCCCGATGAAGTTGGGCGGGCACATCGTCATGAACGACAAGCCGCGCCGGATCGAACAAGGGCAGCTCGGGTTCCTCGCCGAGCATGGCCTGGGCAAGCAGCTTGCCCATGTAGGGACCGCTGGTGTAACCGGAATGCACGCAACCGATTACCCACGCATCGGGGGAACCGGGGAGCGCACCGATCATCGGCATGGCGTCGGCGGTTTCGGCTTCGAGGCCGAGCCAGATGCGGGCCACGCGCGCTTTGGCGAGCGCGGGAATCACATGCTGCGCAAGCCGGAGATTACCGATCAGGTTGTCCGGCACAGTCTCCACGCCGCCCCGCTCGCGATCGCCGATGCCTTGCCAGCCACCGCCTATCAGGACACTGCCGTTGGCAAACTGCTTCATCGACAGCAGCCCGTTCGCGATGCTCAGCACCGACTTCATCACGGGCGGCATGCGTTCAGTGACGATCAACTGATTGACGAGCGTCTTGACGGGGATGCGGATGCCGAGCATCGCGAGCAGCGGTTCCAGCCACACGCCGCCCGCCATCACCAGACGCGTCGCGTCGATACGGATAGCGTCGTTCGGGCCGTACACCTGATACATTCCCGCGACGCGCTCGATGCGCGTGACAGGTGTCTGCTCGAAAATGTGTACACCCGCTTCGCGCAATGCCGCATGGAAAGCACGGCCAGTAAGATAGGCGCTCGCGAAGCCATCGGTTGCGCAGTACGCGGCTTGCAGCATTGCGGGATTCAGGCCTGGCTCGACGGCGAGCGCGGCATCCCGGTCGAGCAGATCGATCTGCGCGCCGTACTCGCGCCTCGCCGCCGCGCGTTGCTGCAGCAGCACTTTCTCGGATTCGGTGAAGGCGAGCGAAAGGCCGGGCGCCGACGTCGCAAGCACGCCGTGGCCTAGCCACGTGTCGGTGTTCATCCACATTTTCCACGCGCGAATCGCGTAGGGAACGAGCGCGGCACGCGTCATATGCAGCGTCAGCGTGCCGGCGTTGACGCCCGACGCGCCACGGCACAGCGCATCGCGTTCGATCACCGCCACTCGCATGCCAGCTCGCGCCAGAAATAGTGCGGTGGTGCAGCCCATCACGCCGCCGCCAAGCACGGCGACATCGAATGCGGTTGTCGTCGGCTGGCTCATAGCGGCGCAGCCTTCGGGATCGGAATGTCGTCGTAGCTGAACTCGCCCGTCAGCGCTTCAACCGTCACGGGCCGCAACGGCGTGCGGGCCGAAAAACAGCCCGCGCGTTCGCGCGAGCCGCCACATGCGCGTGCCGCAAGCAGTTCCGCCGTCACGTCCCCGCATGTGCGGCCCTGGCACGGTCCCATGCCGCAGCGCGTCCAGGCCTTGAGCTGGTTCACGTCGTGCGCGCCGGCGTCGCAGGCGGCGTCGATCTCGGCGCGCGTCACGTCCTCGCATCGACAGACGATGGTTTGCGGCCCAATGCCGTCGGCATGGCCGGCTCGTAGCGCCATCAATTGCGCCATCGAACGACCGAAGCGCGCCGCCTTGAGATGCGCCCGACGCACGGATGAGAGTCGCGACCGGAGCCCGGCGATGTCCGCGCCGCCAAGCTCGATGGCGCAGGCGAGTCCTGCGAGCGTGCCATGATGGCCCGCGGCGGCTGCGCCGGCGATGCCTGCGCCGTCGCCCGCCACGTAGAGCCGCGGGCGCGAGGTGCGGCAGTTCTCGTCGGTGATGGCGATCCATCCGCCCGCCTGCCGCGAGTACCGGTGCTCCGCGCGCAGGAGACGCGTGATTTCGGTTGACGGGGTCAGCCCATGACCGACCGCGATGCAGTCCGCGACCACGCTGCGGTGTTCTCCGGAGACGGGCCGGCCTGCTGCATCACACGGCGCCAGAGTCGCGCGCAGCCGATCGCCGGCCGGCTCGACTTTAACTATCGTGTGCCGCGCATGAATCGGCACACCCGCGTGGCGAATTTCGCGCCACCAGCGGAAACCCTCGCGCATCAGATCGGGCCGCGACACCATAGCGGGTAGCGCACGGGCCCAGTCGCCGACGCCCGCGATATCCGCAATTGCTTCGACCTTGCCGCCGCTTTCTATCGTCTTCGCGGCAACGGCCGCAAGCAGCGGCCCGCAGCCTGCGACTAATGTCGAGCGGCCCGGCAGGATGGCTTGCGATTTGAGGAGGATCGTTGCGGCGGCCAGCCCGATGACGCCGGGCGTGGTCCACCCGTCGAAAGGCACGACACGTTCCGTGGTTCCCGCTGCGACGATCAGCACACGTCCAATGCAATGCACGGGGCCGGCCGGACCCACGGCATCGACGCGATAGTCGGCGGTGACCGCCCAGACCACGTGATCGAAGCAGGTGGTGACCTTACTCCCGGCGAGTTCGCGCCGTAGCGCGTCGCCCGCTTGCTGGTCCGCACTCGATGGAACAGCGGCGCTGACCGGTGCGCGGTACACCTGCCCGCCGGCCGCCGGGTTCTCATCGAACAGCGCGACCTTGAGACCTGCTGCCGACGCAGCCAGCGCCGCGTTCACGCCGGCCGGGCCGCCGCCGAGCACAAGGACATCGAACTCAGATATCAAGGCCGATCTCCGGTACTTTGTCGACGCGCATTCCTTCAATGACCGTTGTCCGGCATGCAAGCGCGCGGCGACCATCGACTACGACCAGACACTCCTGACAAGACCCCATCAAACAGAACATGCCGCGTGGTGCGCCATTGCGCGGACTCGCCCGCAAGGTCTTCGTACCCGAGGCGAACAACGCCGCCGCCACGCTTTCGCCCTGGCGCGCCCGCACCGGCCGGCCGTCGAAGAGAAACCTCACTGTAGCCGCGCCGCCTGCCTTCTCGATGCGCATGGTCTTCTCATCCAGCATGGGGCATGGCTCCCTTGACAACTAATTTCGTCGATGTTTTTATCTTATCGTATACGTTTCGTATACGCAAAATGGCCAAAATAAAGGCGGTCCTAAAGACGCCCGAACCACGCGCCAGAAAGGTCAGCATTCGCCCCCGAACCTATTACGGAGTTGCAGCATGAAATCCTTTACCCTCCTCACCCGCATGCTCGCCGTGGGTGTTGCCGCCTGCGCGTTGCTCGGCTCGTTGGACGCCAGCGCCCGCACGCTCGACGAAATCATCGCGTCGAAGAAGATCGTGTTCGGCATCAACCCGAACCTGCCGCCGCTCGGCATTTACGATGCGAAAAACAACATCGACGGCTTCGATGTCAGTATTGCTAAGAAGATTGCCGACTCGCTCGGCGTGAAGCTTGAGATCGTTCCGGTGGGCTCGAACGATCGCGTGCCGTTTCTGATGACCGACAAGATCGACGCGGTGATGGGCGGCATGACGCGCAACGCGGACCGCCTGAAGGTGATCGACTTCACCGACCCGGTCAACACCGAAGTGCTAGGTGTCCTGACGACACAGGCAACGTCCTATTCAGACTGGACCCAGTTGAACGATCCGGCGGTACGCCTCGTTCAGGTACGCGGCACGACACCTATCCAGCTGATTCATGACAAACTGCCCAAGGCGCAGCTTCTGATTCTCGACAACTATCCGGATGCGGTTCGCGCGATCGCTCAGGGCCGCGCCGACGCATTGATCGATGTGCTCGACTTCATGCTGAGCTACACGAAGAACTATCCGACGAAATGGCGTGTGGTGGATGCGCCGATCGAAGTGGACTACGACTGCATCGGCGTGCAAAAGGGTAATGTGGCACTGACGCAGCGTCTGAACAAGGAAATCGGCGCGTTGCAGAAGAACGGCTTTGTCGCCGCAAGCTGGAAGAAGTGGTTCGGCAGCGCCATGCTGCACGATCCGACCGCCTCACCTACACCTGTTGCAGCCGCGCAGTAAGGGAAACTGGCGACAGCGCTCGTCGCCGTAACGGACGAGCACTGCGCATCCGGCGGGAGCCACTATTCGATGACCCTACATTTCGAACCCATCCTCCAGCAGTGGCCTTATCTGCTTGCCGGCGCATGGCTCAGCCTGCAGATCGCCGTGCTCGCGTTTGGGTTCGGCATGATCATCGGCCTCGTCTGTGCTTCGGTGTTGCGCTACGGGCCGGCGTTTCTGCGCAAGGTGGTGATGGCTTATGTGGCATTCGCGACCAATACGCCGCAACTCGTGCAGATCTTTTTCCTGTTCTTTGCACTGCCTGAGATCGGCGTGACCCTGTCGCCGTTTACAGCGGTGCTGATCGGGGCGACGTTCAATGCGGGCGCGTATCTGTGCGAGATCCAGCGCGCAGGGTTCAATTCGGTCCGGCTAATGGAAATCGAGGCCGCAGAAGTACTCGGCTTCTCCACGCCGCAGATCGTGCGGCATGTGATCTTTCCACACGTACTGAAGGTAATGTTCCCGCCGCTGTCGAACCAGTTCATCGTCATGACGCTCGGCACGTCGATGGCATCGATCTTCGGTGTCGAGGAACTGACGGGGCGCACGTACAACCTCAGTTCACAAACCTACCTTTCGGTCGAAGCGTTCAGCGTGGCCGCCGTTCTGTATGTCGCCGTCACATTGATCGCTACGTTCGCGCTGGCGATGATCGGGCGTCATGTCTGCCGCGCCAAAATCAAGGTGTTCTGATGTTCGCTTCCTCACACGCCGAAATCGCACAACTGTTTTCTTTCTACAACCTGCTGTTGCTAGTGGAAGGGTTTGCCGCGACCTTCGTGCTATCGGCTGCCGGCTGCTTTACGGGTTTTCTCGCGGGCTTTGTCATAGCGATTGTCCGCGTCACGCATTCCCGCACGATGGCGCCTTTGCGCGCCCTCGCCTTTGCTTATTGCTTTCTGTTTCGCCGCATCCCGTTTCTGGTCACGCTGATGCTGGTGTTCTTCGCGAGCCAAACGTCGAAAGCAAATCTCTCGACGTTTGCCGTCGCGTCGCTGAGCGTCTGCCTGATCGCGTCCGCGTACCTTGGCGAGATCATTCGAAGCGGACTCGAATCGGTCCATAAAAATCAATGGGAAGCCGCGCAAACGCTGAATTTCTCGTACTTCGAATCACTGCGCTTCGTCATCGTGCCGCAAGCGTGGCGCGTGATCGTGCCGCCCACGTTCGGGTTCTTCGTCATGTTCATCAAGGACACGGCGCTCGCCTCGCAGATCGGCGTGATGGAACTGACGTCCGCCGGCAAGGTGCTCACCAACAAGGGGTTTTCCTCGTGGCTCGTGTATGGAACGGTGTTGGTGCTTTATTTTGTAATGTCGTACCCGTTGTCGCGCTTGGGTAAGCGCCTGGAGAAGAAACTTGCCGCAACTCGAAATCGTTGATCTGAAGGCGTCGTATGGGCCGCACACGGTCCTTGAACGTATCAACCTGTCAGTCGAGAAAGGTGAAATCGTCAGCCTGATCGGGCCGTCGGGATCGGGCAAGAGCACGTTACTGCGCGTTCTACTCGGGCTGTTGCCGCCGGAGCACGGCAGCGTCCGGCTTAACGGTGATCTCGTGAACTATGCGGACAAGGCGGCCGTGCGGTCGTTGCGCTCGGAAATCGCGATCGTTTTCCAGCAATACAACCTGTTCCAGAACATGACTGTGCTGGACAACGTGATGATCACGCCTACCCGGATCAAGGGCTGGCCGCGCAAGCAGGTGGAAGAGGATGCCATCCGGCTGCTCACGCGCGTGGGCCTGGAACACAGACTGAAAGCGTATCCGGACGAGTTGTCGGGCGGTCAGCAGCAACGTGTGGCGATCGCCCGCGCGCTGGCGTTGAAGCCCAACGTGCTCTTTCTTGATGAAGTCACCGCCGCACTCGACCCCGAACTCGTCACCGAGGTGCTCGATACGATTCGCGCTCTGGCGCTGGAGGGCATCACCATGTTCATCGTGTCGCACGAGATGAGCTTCGTGCGCGAGGTGTCGTCGAAAGTCGTGTTCATGGCCGGTGGCCATGTGATCGAAACAGGCTCGCCGCAGCAGATTTTCGATGCCCCGCAGGAAGCGCGCACGCGTGAATTCGTCGGCAAGATCCTGCGCCACTGATGGTGTCGCTGGGGCCGCGAGCCACTAGCAGGTCAATCCGGCTCAGGGACCGCTGCCTCCACTCAGACGGTTAAGCACGAAACTGCGCAGATTCTGTAAGTGCGTGCGAACGGCAGCGCGTGCAGCTTCCGCGTCGTCGGCAGCGTACGCTTCGAGGATCGCAAGGTGTTCGGCACGATCCTCCTCGATTCGATTGAAAGGTGTCGTGAGTTCAAACAGCCGGCTGTTCGTGCGCACCACCTCGATCGTCCGCGCGAGCACGTCGTTGCCGCTTGCATGCGCCATCATCGTGTGAACCTGGTCGTCGATCTGCCAGTGTTCCTGCTCCTGCTGCCCACTGCGCAGAGCCTTGATTTTCTTTATCAGTTGCTGGATCTGCTTTTTGTCGATCTTGCCGATGGCAAGGCCGACGGCCTCCACTTCGAGCAGCTCGCGCACCTTCATCGCCTGCAAATATTCCTGCGCGCTGACGAAGCGCACCGAATAAGAGCGGGCCCCGGCGCGCGTCAACAGCCCCTCGCCTTCGAGCCGCAGCAACGCTTCGCGCATGGGCGTGCGGGAAATGTTGAGTTCCTCGGCCAGCCGCCCTTCAACGACGGCGCCGCCGCTGCGTAATGCCTTGTCGAGGATCATTCGCCGCAAAGTCTGATAGGCCAGTTCCCCCAGTTTTTCCGGGGTTGTCAGGGAAGATGCTGTCACGTCGTCTCACTCAATTCGGATGCACGGTATACGTATTGTATGCGATCGAATGTCCACATTGATACGCCGTCGAACGACTGAGACTGGCCGTCATACCAGCCGCGATACTGCAAATCGCGTCAGTAGCACTCAACGATCTTCCGAACCCCTGCGGGGGAAAACTCCAGCTGTTGAAGTCTCCCCGTCGCCGCATCCACATCGCCCCGTTCAAGCAGCGTGGCGACCGACAGCAATTCGCCGAGTACGCCACCGCCGTTAAGGATAGCCAGCCGGATGGAATCGGAAACGGGCAACTCGTCGACGAAGCTGCGCAGTTCCATGTGGTACGCGACATGCAGAAGCGACAGCATGCCCGTCAGATAGCCAGCAGACGCCAGCGAACGCGAGCCATCCGGCATCGCGTCGATTGCCTCTTCCATGAAATGTGCGCGTCTCTGCGCAAGCAGCACAAGCGGATCATCCTCGATGGGAAGTCCGTCGCGGCCGACGTAAAGCAGAAGTCCGCACCAATGCAAAAGTCTGCGGCTTCCGGCGATCGAGAGCGCCTGTTTGAGCGATGAAATGCGCTCCGTTTTGCCGTTAGGCTGCTCGCTGCTGTTGGCAAGCCGTAAGAGTTGGGCAACCAGCATTGGCGTTTCTTTTAGCGCTCGCGCAATACTGCCCAACGGAGCATCGCTTCCGACCAGGTCGAACACGTGAAGAATCGCCTTGACTGGCGGCATCGCGCGCTTGCCTGACAGAATTTGCGGTTTGGCGAAATAGTAGCCCTGCAGCAGATCGCAACCCAATTGCCGGGCATGCTCCGCGTCCTCCGCAGTTTCGATTTTCTCGGCGAGCACGACCTTTCCGGCTCGTTTGAACTGACTGACCAGCTCCGGTAACTCCTCGCGTTCAACAAACGGCCAGTCGATCTTGACGATGTCGACGGAAGGAAGAAACCATCGGACCTCGTCAGTCATGCTCCTGACGTCGTCCAGTGCTATCTGGAAGCCCGCGCCTCGCAACTCGCTGCACCGTCGCGAGAGGTCCGCTGTCAGCTCGACAGACTCCAGAATTTCCAGAACGAAACGTGACGCCGGCAGCACATACGGGTAGTCCGAAAACAGAAAATCACGTGGGCAGTTCAGGAAGCACGCTTTGCTCCCCGCAAGCCGTTCGAGACCGATCGAGCCCACTGCGCGTTCAATCACCGCCGTGGTGCAACGCAGTTCGTCGCCGATCCGCGCTCCCCCGGTGGGACCGTCTCTGAAAAGAAGCTCGTATGCGACAACGCGACCAGCCCGATCCATGACTGGTTGTCGTGCCACAAAAACGTCGGCATCGCCCGGCGCGACGGCCTCAATTGAAACGCTGTTCACGACTACCCCTGGCTGAAAGGCTTAACAATATGCAAAATGGTTATGCATCGCCTTTCGTCACACGCCTTCGACGAGAACGGCGCGATAGCGCGCACCCTTGAACCGGTGCTGCGCGACCTCCTGATATGCCGGGCTGTCGTACCACGCGCGCGCGGCCGCCGTTGTCGG
Source organism: Paraburkholderia aspalathi (assembly GCF_900116445.1). Lineage (GTDB taxonomy): Bacteria > Pseudomonadota > Gammaproteobacteria > Burkholderiales > Burkholderiaceae > Paraburkholderia > Paraburkholderia aspalathi. The sequence goes on along the minus strand of NZ_FPBH01000023.1, from coordinate 40,567 downwards.
AAACTCCACGATCACGACGCCCTCTGGCGCGTCGCCCTCGAGGACCTGCTGAGGTCCGTAAGCAGCGAGAATTTTGACGGGATGACCTTTAAAGGTCGCGCCAACCGTGCTTTGGTAGATGTCGAGCTCCCCTTGATCCTGCGTGCTTTCCTTTGTGAAAACAATGTAAGTCGCCATGGTGTGCGTTCCCGCGGTGGTGTGAAGGTGCACACGATAATGCCATGAAACCGCGTTGGACCTCATCACCTGTACGGCGCCAGGACGCCTGACTCAAACCTCATACAGGCGGGCGGGGCTGCCTGCGCACGCCCCGCAGACTGATGCGATAAAAATTGTCAGCGCGTCTGCCCATCGATCTGCTGCCGTAGACGCTTTTCCTGCTCCTGAAGCTCGGGCGTAAAAGCCTCACCAAAATCCGCAGGCTCAAAGAAAGGCCGAATCTCGATCTCCGAATCACTCACCATCGGATTCGGGCAGCGCTTGACCCATTCAATCGCTTCGTCCATCGATTGAACTTGCCAGAGCCAATATCCGGCGATCAATTCCTTGGTCTCTGCAAATGGGCCGTCAACGACGGTTCGATCCTTCCCTGAAAACCTCACGCGTACGCCTGCCGAACTCGGCTTCAGCCCGTCGCCGCCTTGCATGATCCCAGCCTTCACCAGTTCCTCGTTATATTTGCCCATCGCCGCGATGAGCTCCATGCTTGGCATCTGCCCGGCTTCGGATTCGGGCGTTGCCTTAACCATGACCATTACACGCATTTGGGTTTCTCCTTTGAAGACGATAGTGTTCGGAGGCAAAAGCGCCTCCTGTGAATACGACGAATGATCGCGGGAGAAATCGACATGCGCAAGACACGACTTTGCGGTTTTTTCAGAGCGCGGTGAGGCGCTAATTGGACGCGACGAAAACGATTCGAGTCGCCGCGCCCGCATTGCGAAGTTCAACCGACCACGAGGGTTGATTTCAGAACGACAGCGTTCGCCAGATTGTAGACGTTGGGGGATGTGGCCATTACCGCATCATGGACTTCAGCAAATTGCTGGCTGGTCCCGCTGCCCTTGATACGAACGGTGTAACGCAGGCTCTCATAGCCGTTTGCCACTTTCGGGTCGATCCCAAGAAAACCCCTGAGGTCGATTTCACCCTCGGTCTCAATCTGCAGGGACTCGAGCGTAATCCCGCGGACGGCGCATTGCGCCACGTAACCCACCGCTATACAAGCATTTAGCGCGGCGATCAGATGCTCCTGAGGATTGGCAAACTGATTCGAGCCACCGAGTTCGCAGGGCTCATCGATATCGATCGTGAACCGACGCGACACATTCTGGCCGCCGATCGAGAACCCCTCTACCTCGGCGCGAGTTCGAGTCTGGCCCTGCCAGCTCGTCGCTACGCGCCAGTTGGTGGTGGCTTTCGAACTATCTTCCTTGATGCCCTCAATCAGGGCGAAAAGGTCGTCGACGTTAAGACCGTTAACAACGTTGGGTTCGTTGACCTGTGCGTTCGCATTCATGTTCCATCTCCTTCAACATACGTGGATTGTCCAGCTTCGGTAAATCTCATTGCAGTGTGGCGAGCGCAGCATGGATGCGCTTGCGCTGGTCTTCGGAGATGAGGCTATAAAGCACCTCGCCGAAATGGGGATGACGCACACCCGAGTGGATGTATTGCCACCGGTAAGCCTCGAGGAAATTCGCTTCGATCGACTGGGCTTCCGTCTCGTCGACTGCGCGGCTGCAGTTCGCCTTGAAATAACGCGCGTCGGCTGCTGCCTGTGCCTGCAGAATGCCGTCGATTGCGGCGACCAATTCGATGAATTCGTCAACAGCCTTGTTGCGATCACTATCCGTCATGGTGGCGTCGTGACGGACCCATTCGAGCTCGTCCAGGATGGCGTGCTGGCTCTCTTCCTTCCAGTGGTAGAGGAACACGCTCTTGAATAGCTCCGATAGCTGATCGTCTGGCGCGATACTCTGGCGGTAGTGGAGTTGGCTGAACAGTTCGATATGCAGCGTCAGCGCCAATACGGCCCACGTGCTTTTCCCGAGGACTGCAGAGGCAACGACATTCGGGTCGACGTCGAAGTGATAGCCCGGGGGAAGCGTTTCACCGATCATCTCGTCGATGCGACGAAATAACGCCTGATGCTTGAGTTCTTCTTCACTGAATCGGACCAGCGCCTCAAGCGCTACCTGGTCACCGAGCCAATGGTCACGGCTGACTTCAAGCACCTTGGCATTGATGAAGCGCTCCACCAATCCGAACACGTTGGCATACGTGCGCCCCTGAATCTGGCTGACGAAACGCTTTTCGTTCTCGGAGAGCGTGAAGAAATTCGGTGTCAGTGAGAGCCCGTCGGGAAGATATTTCTGGGCCGTGTCAAAGGTGCGGCCTCCAATCACGTCACGCTCGATGTCCCAACTGACCATCTTTGAAGCGCGAATGCAACGGGCGTAACGATCGCGGTTGGAGAGTCGCGATACTGCGTTCATAGCATTTCTCCCAATATGAACCGACATGCGGTCGAGCTGTGAATGCTCATCTACCGGTCAGAACCAGATGGTTGATCTGGCATCCGGTACGCTCGAATGTACGGTTGGGAGACGCGAGGTTCTATGGCCGGGCCACCGGGAGATATGGCCGAAACGCCGGGTCAGCTTTGACGTGTGCGAGTGAATGTGGCGTCGGGTATGGCAGTCGACGTCACTGATCTAGTGGTGGCGTGATGCCACTCGCAGCGGGCGCGGCCTGCGCAGATTCGGCAGCGCCGTTCATCTTTCCTTTGCTCTTGCGCCAGCCTGCCGGCGGCATTCCAAATTCCCGCCTGAAGGCCCGACTGAATGCCGCCTCAGACTCATAACCAATCTGCTCCGCTACAGCGGCGAGGGACTTTCTGCCGACGAGAAGTTCCTGTGCCGCGATCTGCATCCGCCATCGCGCCAGGTACTGCATGGGCGGTTGTCCAAGGAGATCGGTGAAGCGTTGCGCCAACGCGGAGCGCGATAGCCCTACCTTGCGCGCAAGCTCGTCGACAGTCCAGGGGTGGACTGCTTGAGCGTGGAGCAACGAAAGCGCACGTCCCACGTAACGATCGCGCACGCCGGCCAGCCATCCGGTCTCATGGGCAGGAAGCGCTTCAATACAGCTACGCACCGCCTCGACAAACAGTAGTTCGGACAGTCTGGCGAGGACAATCGTACCGCCCGCCCGCGAACTCGCAGCTTCGCTGGCTGCAAACTTGAGAGAGGACTCAAGCCATGCTGCCCGCGGATCGTGGCGCATATCAACCTTGAAGAGTCGCGGCAACGATGACAGCAGTGGATTGCTCAGGGTATCGTCGCAGGCCAGAAAACCGCAGACGATGCGAGTCGTAGGCCCACCGCCTCCATAAGACACCGTCATCACCTCACCGGGTTCTACCGCCATCTGGCCAGCCAATAGCACCTCCGTTGGCGTGGGCGCAAGATCCACAGCACTACCTATCAAATGCGTTTCGCCTTGTGGCACCACCAGCAGTTCGCCGGCATTGAGATGAATAGCGGAAGCGGGGTCGTCTGCCAGTTGAGCCCAGCAGCTACCTTCTATGATCAGATGATATGAGACGACACGCTCGGATTGCGGCAGATAGGCCGCGCAGAGCGCAGCATCCGTGCGGCCTATCACGCACCACGGTGCCGTGAAGGTCCCAGTCAGATACACCGCGCCGCTTAGGCGCACAGCGCGCAGGACGTCAGAAACTGCATCCATGAAGAGCTCGCGTGATATGCGATTTCCCGGGTAAGGAACCGGGGAGGCCGGTCATTCTTCAAATTGACCGAGGGGTTCATGTTATACCCGCCGCCACGGAAGATGACAAATGGCTTACCGATTTTTCGGTGCGCTCGATGCATCACCGCGTGACTTAAACGCGTGCAACAAACTCACCTTTTCGCAGGAGGGACGGACAATCCATCTGGACGTTCTGCAATGGTCAGCAGCACCATCGGCAAGACTTGGACGATAGAGCAAAAAACATCGACGCACGGGCAGGACGGCAACAGGTTGCGAGCGGCAAAGTTGATCGCAGGACGGGACGTGACAGATCAGTGTCATCCGTACTTCGCAGCCAAACCTTCCACTGATTCCGGAAGCCTGGCACGCCGCGAAACTTGCGCAGATCGGTTCACGCACAGTGACTTACCGGTTCGGGCAAACGAAACCTCGTGAGACGCCGATGAAACGCCTGATAAACCGTGCGATGTACCACCCGCTCGTCGCGTTAGCCATGTTCTATCTGATCGACCTGATGTTCAACGTCGACTACAGCGTCTCCGGCGCGCTACTCGTTCTGGCAGCGAAATCTATGTCTCGTGTTGTGAGTCTGTTCAATAAGGGGTAGTGGTGTAGGTCGGTGGGTGGGTCGGCGATCGCTATTCAACGTGCACCCTGCTCCAACAACTGCCCCCAAAGACGCTGCGCAATGGGACCGTGCGCGGCATCGCGAAGCCGCGCCGCGTAGTGTTTGAGCGTCGCGCCTTGCAAGTGCCGCCCCTCCAGTGACACGAGCCGCTTTTTCTCGAGGTCGCCAGCGACCAAGTGATAAGGCATGTGTCCCCACGCAAGCCCCTGCACAATCAACTCGCGCTTCATCAACTGGTCGGGCACGGTGCAGGTTGGCGCACCGTCGATCAGATAGTAGTTGGCGCCCGACGACTGCTTGCTCGTATCGCGGATGATGCACTGAACATAGGGCCTCAAATCGGTTGGCGTAAGCGATTCGACTGACAGTGGCTTGATATAGCCAGGGGCCGCGACCGGAACCAGCTTGACCTCGAACAACTCAACCGATTCGATCGCTGGCGACGGCTTGTCGAGGTGATGAAATATCAGATCACACTCGCCGCTCCGCAGCCGTTCCCAAGGGCCGCTAATCGCCTCGAACAGAAGCGTAAGCCGCGTGCCGTTACTCGTCTCGAAGAACCGTTTGAGCGTGCGGAGGGTTTCGGGCAATGGACACAGGTCGCCGACTACGACGCGCAACTCTGCCTCCTGGCCAGCAGCAAGCTGAGCAGCTTCGCGCTGCAAGTTTTCATATTGACGAAGAAACTGCATCACGCGCTCGTGATACGCCGTGCCTTCTGCAGTCAGCGTGACACGGTATCCGGCCCGGTCCAGCAGAACCATTCCCACTTGAGCTTCAAGCGCCCTCACCGCCGCATGAACCGTTGGATGGGTTCGGTTTAACCGCGCAGCGGCCGCGGCGAAGCTGCCTTCGGCAACCAGTGCTTCAAAGCACTGCAACTGTAAAAGCGTGGGCTCGTTCATTGTAGAAATGGCCTTCAGTCTTTGTCGAAAGAGAGTAATTTCTATCGACGAAGTTGGATCCTACCATTCAGTCTCCCAATGAGGAGATCGACATGAAAGCAATCGTGAGAAACAGGTTTGGTGGTCCTGATGTGCTTCAAATCGTTGAGAGGCCACGTCCCGTCCTCAAACCCGGCTGTGTCCTGATTCGCGTTCGCGCGTTTGGTCTGAACCGCGCCGAACTCTATATGCGGCGAGGATTATGGGGAGAGGCGGCGGAAGTAAGCGGCATCGAATGTGTTGGGTCTGTGGTATCGGATGCAGCCGGGATACTGCATGAGGGCCAGACGGTCGTTGCGCTGATGGGCGGAATGGGGCGAACGATCGACGGCAGCTATGCAGAATACGTCGTTGTACCCGCCACCAATGTTGTGGCCGTTGAAACGACCCTCGACTGGGCAGAACTCGCCACGCTGCCGGAAGCTTACGCAGTCGCCTGGACGTGTCTTCACAGAAACCTCGAAGTAAAGTCCGGGCAGCGACTCGTCGTGCGAGGGGGGACGTCGAGCCTTGGGCTGGCTGCGATCGATATCGGCGTCCAACTCGGTGCGGAGGTGATTGCGACCACACGTCGGCCGGATTGCGAAGTCATGTTGCGCGCGCGGGGAGCCGCACATGTGGTGACGAGCGCTGGTGAGTTATGTGCAGCGCCGGGATGGCCGGGCGGTAAGGCCGACGCAGTGCTTGATCTGATCGGAAACAGCACCGTCCTCGACTCGCTGCGCGCGGCACGTCGTGGCGGCCGTGTGTGCCTGGCCGGATTTCTGGGTGGGCTCACGCCGCTCGCCGAGTTCGATCCGCTCGGCCAGATGGCAAGCGGTGTTCATCTGAGTTTCTTCGGGAGTTTCGTGTTTGGGACTCCGGATTTCCTGCTGTCGGATGTACCAATGCAGAAAATTGTAGAGCTGGCCGCAGGCGGTTTTTATCAATGTCGACCCGCGCGCATCTTCGGCCTGTCCGAAGTACCGGTTGCTCATGAATTGATGGAGCGTAATGAGGCCGTGGGGAAGTTTGTCGTCGTAGTCTAGGTCGACGGTATGAAACGGCGAATGTTGGTAACGGGCATTATTCGACTTATCCCGCCGCAACGCGTCGCCTCACTCGCCCTGCTGAACCCATTGACTCCTCCAACCCGGCGCCTTGAAAGGATCCGAAAAATACTGGGTCTCGTGAACAACCTTGCCGTTGCGGAACTCCATAATGCTTACCGTGTAAGCCGCTCGCCCCTGATAGTTGATGGAGTATTCCGTGACCCAGAGATTACCTTCTCCCTGAATTCGCCTGACCTCGAAGCCTGATGGTTTGCCTGGATGATGCCCTCGCAGCGCCTGCAAATTAGCTCGCCCGAGGATTCGTTCACCTGACTGGGGATACTCACAGATGGCGTCGTCATCGTAAATATCGTGTTCTGCGTTGAGATCGCCGGCGGCCGACGCGCGCCAGTGGGCATTCAGTGCGTCACGTAACTGTTCTTCATGCATGGCTTGCCTCCGGATACCGTTCACGTCGATCTATTGACCGCCTCCATGATTGAGCACCAACTTTTTGCTCCGGAAATCGGAAGACTCAATCACAGCGACACCTCCGCGCTATTTCATGCCCTACGACGACGGGTCGGCGCTCAGGCTTGCAATTGTGGTGCCAGGTGTATGAACAGAAAATGTCAACGCACTCGAGTCGCTACTAGGCAGCCGCCATCAGGGGCAAACCGAGCACCAATCAGGTTTGCTCCTTGATCGAGTGTAGCAAGTAAATTACTGGGCGGCGGCGGAGGGTTTCTGAAAGGCTCAACCTAGCGCGGGGTCAATCTCTTTGCGTGTGATACCGAATTTCGACATGCGAGTTCGGTGATCGGGAGAGCCCAGATACAAGCGAAGTTGCTCGTTCACGGCATTGAGCAATCGGCCGTTGTTCTTGTTAAACGAGAATGCTCCGATCGGGGGACGTTGCGTGTCATCCTTTTCGGTGTCGTGCTCAACGGCCTCGAATACCCCGCCACCGATGCGGCCAGCCAGTACGCGATTTCCCACTGCGGTGCTAGCGTAGGCATCGATCGTTCCTGAGCGAAGCGCTTCGATTGCCTCGGACTGCTGCTCGAAGACGACGATCTGATCCTCGCTCACGCCTGACGCTCTGGCTGCCTCCCGTTGCACTTGTCCAGCAATGATGCCTAGCCTGGCATCGTGGTGTTCGGCAAGTAAAGCGTAGCTATTGAGCGCTTTCGGATTCCCCGACCGGACCAGAAACCCGTCTCCAATCGCCCACACGGGCAAACTGAAGGCAACCTGGCTAGCCCGTTCAGGCGTCACGAAGAGTGGAACGTTCATATCCCAGCGGCCCGCCGCGAGACCAGGCAGCAGTTCGCTGAACGTAGTCAAATGATGCTCGATATGGGTGACGCCGATCGACCGAAGGACAACTTCCGCCAACTCAACGTCCGCTCCCACCGCCTGATTTGATTCTGTCCAGCCAAATGGGGGCTCTTCGATGTACGCAATCGCTACTTTCATTGCTTCGCCTCGCTTGCTAAAGGGAACGGCTGGAATGCGGTCCATCAACTCCATGGCGTCGATCGTCGGCGCAACGCGTCTACTCAAGAAACGTACTGCATGCCGGCCGAGAATTAACAAGAATGCGGCTCACGCCTTCCCCTCCAAAACAACTGACTAGTCGTGGCAAGTGCAAAGTTCGAACTCGTGGCCATCCGGGCTAGCCAGGACAATGCTCTTCATGGTCTCGTCATTTAACCCATCGAGCACGACTGTTGCCCCGAGAGCCTTGGCGCGGCTCAGAAAGGTATGCAAGGCGGAGGCATCGAATTCGAACACCGGTACGCATCCGCTACCGACGAACTCATCGCCAAAATCATTCAGCAGCAACCCGAAGCGGACTTCGCCTAGCAAAAACTCCGTCCACCTCTCCGACTTGCGGGTCGGCGAGCGTTCTAACAGGCTTTCCCAGAATGTCGCGGCCCGCTCCATGTCCTTCACTTTCAAATAAGTGGTTCTGATTCGCATCGAATTCTCCATGAACGAGTCTCGCAGGGCACAGCTGATAATAGAGATTCAAAAAATACCAGACGAATAATTTTCAACGATCCACGTCTCTGTGTCGAACGATCAAAACCAGAGCGGTATCGCCTCATGCAATCGGCATGTTCGCCGATCCCAAGTGCGCTGGTGACTCGCCGCCGGAGGTGCCGAGCGTAGTTTTCGGCTTCGGTACAATCAAGCGCAATATTGCATATCAAGGGCGATGGCCTAATGGAAAATGCAGCAAATCATCCAGACGAAGGACTAACCACCGAACGCGTGATACTGCGAGCCGTCAGCGAGAACGACGCGAACGCGCTGCAGACGTACTACGCAGCCAATCGAAAGCATCTTCAGCCTTGGGAGCCTGCGCGACAGGAAAGTTTCTTTAACCTGGATGGCATCGCTGAAAGGCTACGCGCAATGGCTCATCAAACCGCAACAGGAAACGCTCTTCATCTCGCGCTGTTTGAACGCGAAGGCGGTCAGTTAATCGGAGAGTGCAACTTCACCAATATCGTTAGGGGACCATTCCAAGCATGTCACCTTGGATTCTCTCTTGCGAAAGTGGTCGAAGGAAAAGGGCTAATGCGAGAGAGTCTAAAGGTGGCCATCCGGCATGTGTTCAGAGATATCGGCTTGCATCGCATCATGGCCAACTATCGCCCGGAGAACACCCGCAGCGCTCACCTACTGGCTAGCCTTGGTTTCGAGAAGGAAGGCCTGGCTCGGTCGTACTTGAAGATCAACGGTTCCTGGGCCGATCACGTACTTACATCGTTGCTCAATCCAGACGATCTTGCCGATCCCGCATCCAACTCACGTATGCTGTGAATGGAACAACAATGCGGTCTTCATTCAGAATGCGCGATCAGAAATCAACGCGAGCAACGCCCTTAACCTGCTCCACTAACAGGCCTTGGAAACTGTTGCGTAGATTCGCGGCCCCAATTTGCGCATTCGCCTGCACACTCCTAACCGCAATTCCAGCGTATTCCGATGAACTCCTGCAAGTCCCAATACGAGGACAACAGACCCAGGCCATCTTCATCGAACAGCCAGCAAGCGCGCCGCCGTGGGTCATCGTATTGTTTGCCGGAGATGACGGTGCAATCGCCCTCGGCGAAACTGGCCCAACGACAATGAGGGCAAATTTCCTCCTCCGGACCGCCGGCTACTGGACTTCTGCGGGCGATGCGATCGCTATCGTCGATGCGCCATCGGATCAATCATCCGGCATGAATGACGCATTCCGTTTGAGCGAAACTCACGCTCAAGACTTGCACGTCATCGTCGCGGCGCTGAGGCAACGCTTTCCAGCCGCAAAAATCGCCCTCGTGGGTACCAGCCGGGGCACGATTTCGGTTGGCAATGTGCTCCAACGGGAACCACGGCTGGCCGACGCGTATGTACTGACTTCGCCCGTCACGATCGGTATGCGTGGCGAGGCCGGGCTTTCGGGCATGCACTGGGACGTCAGCACGACTCCAGTGCTGGTAGTGTCGAACGAAAATGACGGATGTCGAGTTTCACCGTTTAGCGCGGCCCACACGCTCGCGAAGGACAACCGGTTCCAGTTCCTGGCGGTGTCAAGCAGCGAGCGCGGCGGGAACGGCGCGAGTGAATGCGGGGCGAAATCGCCACATGGCTTTCTTGGCATCGAGACACAGGTGCTGTCGGCGGTCTCACGATGGCTGGAAGAACCGGGAACCGTGCCGCGCTAGCAGCTTGTCTCGATGCGGCTGCACGCGGCAGGCCTAACCCGGCCCGATTGAGCGCTCAGGCAACGGCAATCACCAGGCGCGGGTCCTGCGTTCTATCGGAACTGCAGCGGTATAAACAAGCTTATGCCAGGTGCCGACTCCGGAGCATAGACCACGGGTGGCGGCGCATACACATAGTCCTGGTTGTCGTAATAGTCGCCGCGACGGTGGTCATTGCCGGGATGTTGATAGGCGTGCCGGTTGCCATGGTCCGACTGATGCCCTTGGTTATGCTGATATTTGTTATTCGCGCCATGCTGCTCCTGGCCCTCGTGATTACCGTTTCCGTTGCCGTTGCCGTAACCCTCGCCAAAAGCGGGCGCCATGGACATGCCGCCAATGGCCAACGCCAGACCAACTGCAATCGAGATTCCGGTCTTCACCGAGCCCCTGCAAGCGGCTCTCACTCTTTGGATCTTCATGATGTACTCCTGTCTGCGATCCGGGACCTTACTGAGGTGCCAGTCCGCTTCCCGTTGCGGGTGTCTTGAGATCACCCTTTCTTTGCGGCGTGGTGGTGGTCAGTCTGGAAAATCAGATCAGCGTTCTTCTTCTGAACGTCCGACATGCTGTCGTAGAGTGCCTGAAACGCCGGAGTGAGCTTTCTGATGCCGTCCGCGTGGGCATCGGCAATCTGGCCATAGGACTTGAGATCGTCCACAGCGGTCATGTTGTTGGCCTGACTGGTTCGTGCCTGTCTGAGCGAGTCCATCGTTCCCGCATTGTCACGCATAACCTGTGCGACTTTTTGCCAAAGTTCTTCCTGCGCCGCGGTGATCTGAAGCCTCGTGTGGAGTCCACTGATACGCGTATCGATCTGGCTGTGGGCCGCAACGGTCATCACGCTTGCACGTGGTTGAGTCTGGGTGGGAGTGGCAGCGCTCGCCGGATTGGCGAATGCCGTTATCGCGAGAAAAACCGCTATCGCGAACGCCGGCGCGGGTCGCCGTTGGAATGGGGTGGCAACGAGTCTCATAATCGGTCTCCAAAGGAGTTCGATGGACTCGCGAAGGGATTATCGTCAGTGCGGCGAATTCGATCGAACAGATCATTTGTGCGCCGACTCCCGAAGGGCGTCTGTCCGGTGCCGTACCGACTCCTTCCTCCATTGAGGTCATGCTGTCGCGATGGAAGCAGCGCTCAAGGAGCGAGGTGATGAACAAAGACCAGATGCAGGGATGGATAAGAGAGATCACGGGCAAGCTGCGTACCGGCCTCGGCAAGACCATCGGAAACCGGAGGGTCGCGTGGAGGGGGCGCGTCGAGCAGGTCGTCGGCAAGACGCAGGCATCGTATGGCGATGCCAAGGCGCGCTTCAGGAAACGCTAATAATCGACCGATGCGCCGCGTGGTGCAGTACGTTGCGCGCCATGACCCCGCTCCTCCGCTCCGCTTAAAGCCGAGTGACGTCGACGATGGCATCGGCAAATGCCTTCGGCGCTTCCTGTGGCAAGTTATGTCCGATGCCGCCGTCGATGTTCCGATGCTGATACTTGCCGGTAAATTTCTTCGCGTAGGCTGCCGGGTCGGGATGCGGTGCGCCGTTGGCGTCGCCCTCCATCGTGATGGTCGGAACCGAAATGGTCGGCCCTTTCGCGAGCCGAGCTTCGAGTTCGTCGTATTGCGGCTCGCCCTTGACCAGACCCAGACGCCAGCGATAGTTGTGAATCACCACCGCGACGTGATCGGGATTCTTGAAGGACTCAGCCGAGCGGTCGTATGTCGCATCGTCGAAATTCCATTTCGGCGACGCGAGACGCCAGATCAGCTTGTTGAAGTCGTGGCGGTTCGCTTCGTAACCTGCACGGCCACGCTCCGTGGCGAAATAGAATTGATACCACCAGGCCAGCTCAGCCTTCGGCGGCAGCGGCGCCCGGTTGGCCTCCTGACTGCCGATCAGATAACCACTGACCGACACCATCGCCTGGCATCGCTGCGGCCACAGCGCGGCAATAATATTCGCCGTACGCGCGCCCCAATCGAAGGCACCAAAGATGGCTTTGTCGATCTTCAACGCATCCATCAACGCGATGATGTCGACGGCAACCGCCGCCTGCTGACCGTTGCGAGGCGTATCCGCAGACAGAAACCGTGTTGAACCATAGCCCCGCAGATACGGCACGATGACCCGGTAGCCAGCGGCTGCCAGCAACGGTGTGACTTCGGCGAAGCTGTAGATATCGTAGGGCCAGCCGTGCAGCAAGATCACCACCGGTCCATTCTGCGGACCCGCTTCCGCATAACCCACGTTGAGCGTTCCGGCGTTGATCTGGCGAATGTTCTCGAACGAAACGACACGCGTTGCAGGGTTCGTACTGGTCGACTGCGCCTTGGCGAGTCCGCTCAAACCTAACTCCATCAAGCTGATACCAGCAACTGTCGTCCCAAGCAGACGACGACGTCGAGTATTGATCTGATCCGGCATCGCGGATTCTCCTCAAAGGTTAGCTACAGAAGCGCAGGACATGTCGAGCCTGCGAAGCCAGACTATCTGGCCTGGAATCATTAAAGCCCGTGGACGTATCTGGCGTGTGTCTGCGAAAAGCGCCAGTGAAACGCTATGTATTTACCGACGGTGCAGATACGTTGAGATACAGAGACGGGGGGCAGAAGTCAAAGCTCATCGACGAAAAAGTACGGCATACAACGCGATCGGCGAGCGATCGGAATCTAGCCGACGCCTTTCAACACAAGCGTGGCTTCAAGGCCGCCATCGGGCCGGTTCTGCAACGACAATGTCGCGTCCATCGCCAAAGCGAGTTGCCGCGCAATCGCGAGGCCCAAGCCGGTACCGCCGGTTCCGCGGTTGCGCGATCCTTCCAGCCGATAGAACGGCTCGAACACTGCTTCGAGCGACTCGTCCGGAATGCCCGGCCCACGATCGAGCACGGAGACCCTCACGTGCCCGTCTTGCGAGGCAACCCTGATCTCGGCAGCACCACCGAACTTCAGCGCGTTATCGACGAGATTGCCCACGATCCGGCGCAACGCCTGAGGACGCGTCACCAGTGCAGCGTCGATTCGACCGTGCAGCGAAACGTCCTTGCCGGCATCCATGTAGTCGAGCACCAGGCTGTCGAACAGCGCGTCGGGATCGATACGCAGCGGCGCCTCGCTGGCGCCGTGCATGGTGCGCGCATACGTGACGCCTTCCTTGACCATGGTTTCCATTTCCTGCAGGTCCTGCTGCAGCTTGGCGCCTTCTGGGCTCTCGTCCATCACATCGACACGCAAACGCATGCGGGTAATCGGCGTTTGCAGGTCGTGCGAAATCGCCGCGAGGATCTGCAAACGCTCGGTCATGTACAGCCTGATGCGGTCCTGCATGGCGTTGAACGCTTTCGCCGCCCGCGCCACTTCGTCCGGTCCGTCTTCGGGCAGGCGCTCCACCTTCAGATCGGGGCCCAGCGCATCGGCCACTCGCGCCAGGTGGCTCAACGGGCGCGTTGCCAACCGTACCGCCAGCCAGCAACACGCGGCCAGCACCACCAGTTGCAGCACCAGCAACCACGACAACCACGGCGACAGCGGCGCGCCCGGCATGGGGCGATAGTCGATCGTCAGCGGCGTGCCGTCGCTCAACTGCAGATGGACCTGCAGGCGGTCCGGATCGCCCGGGACGGCGTTGGCCGTGAGCGCATAGCGCTTGCCGATGCCGTCTGCGATAGATTGAGCCACTCTCGCTGAGAGCTTCGCATCCGGCGGTGCGCCGGCGACGCCGGGCCCGAGATTGAAGGTATAGGTCCGCCGCGCCAGCCTCGGCAGCCATTCGGCGCGCTCGTTAGCGGGCAAATGATCGAGTAACGCGACAGAGCTGGTGACCTCGCGTTCGATGTAACCCATCATCACGTTCGTCATGGTCTGGTCCCGCTCCGTCATGGTGAGCCAGACCGACAGTGTTTGCACCAGCGCAAGGCTGACAAAGAGAATCAGGGCGAGCCGCGCGAACAGCGTGCGCGGCCAACGCAGCAATGTATTCAGCTTCATGACGTGCCTTCGATCATCGTCACAGCCGCCGAAAACACATAACCCTCGCTACGCAGCGTCTTGATGTAACGGGGCTCACGCGCAGTGTCCTGCAAGCGCTGCCGCAAACGGCTAACCAGCAGATCGATCGAGCGGTCGAACGCGTCGGCCTGGCGACCTTGAGTCAGATTGAGCAACTGATCCCGAGTGAGCACGCGCTGGGGATGATCGAGGAACACGCGCAGCAAGCGATACTCCGCGCCGCTCAGGGCAACCATGGTGCCTTCGGCGTCGAGCAAATGACGCGCGGTGGTGTCGAGACGCCAGTCGCCGAAAGCGATCATCGGTGCAGTTTCCGTCACCTGCATGCCGGGCGGCAGCATCCGCGCGCGGCGCAGCACGGAGCGGATACGCGCCAGCAGTTCACGCACCGCAAACGGTTTGGAGAGGTAATCGTCCGCGCCCATTTCCAACCCGACGATGCGATCCGTCTCCTCGCTGCGGGCGGTCAGCATCAAGACAGGCACCGCGCGAAACTTGCCGGCACGCAATTCCCGGCACAGCACGAGACCGTCTTCGCCAGGCATCATCAGATCGAGCACGATCAGATCAGGCGCGCCCTGCTCGAGGACCGTGCGCATCTGCCGGCCATTGGCGGCCAGTGAAACACGCATGCCGTTCTTCTCGAGATACGTGGCGAGCAATTCGCGGATGCCGCGATCGTCGTCGACGATCAGGACGTGGTCGGTGGTTTCCATCAACGGATCAATCCTTTCGACGATTGACGCGCACCCGGTTCACGTTGATCAGCGAACAGTGCACGGGGTGCGCCAGTTCCGCCGCCAATCCGCCCGCGAGGAAAGCGAGAATTGTCATGAGTTTTCTCATGCATCCTCCGCGACGGACAGGCTGGCGCCATTGGCTACGCTCGCCTCCAGCGTATACGGGTCGACACCCTCCAGGCAACCGATGTTGACCCGCCACAGCTGCGGATCTCTACGCGTCTGATGGAATGGATAAATACCGCAGTGCTTGCAGAAATAGTGCTTCGCCGTGCGCGTATTGAACTGATAAAGCGTCAGCGCTTCCTCACCCTTCAGGATTTTCAGTTCACCCGCGGCAAACGGCGGTGTCATCAGCGCGCCCTTGCGCCGGCACAGGCTGCAATTGCAACGCCCAGCAGGCTGGACATCGGTACGGACTTCAAATTTCACGGTCCCGCAATGACAGGATCCTTGCAGCAGTTCGGTACTCATGTGGCTTCTCCACGGTAGGAATGGCTGCTTTATAGCCTGGTACGCGCGACGCTTTGTATCCCAATGTATCTGGGCGTTCCCCTGACACAAAACATTGCACCCACACCGCTCCGGCGACACAAGCCAGATACGAACGGGCGTTCAAATGCACCCATGCCAACCACTGGAATGCCTGAGGCGGCGTACGGGCCCATGCCCGGATCGCCGCTCTGCTCTCCACTCTGAAAAGGACGCTGACATGCTCTCCCGACTCAAAACCACCGCTACCGTCGCCCTATTCGCCGCCACCGTGGCAGCCGGCGCCGCCGCAATCGCAACGCTCGTTGCAAGTCCCACGGCCAGCGCTGCTGCCGGTCCTGTTGCAAACCAGCTCGACAACAACGCTGCCGCGCCGGAATTTACCGGCATCGATAAATGGCTCAATAGCGATCCCCTGACCTTGCAACAGTTGCGGGGCAAGGTTGTGCTGGTCGACTTCTGGACCTACACCTGCATCAACTGCATTCATGTGCTGCCCTACGTCAAGACCTGGAATCAGAAATACAAGGACCAGGGCCTGGCGGTGGTCGGCGTCCACACACCCGAGTATCCATTCGAGCGCAGCACGGACAACGTCAAATCGGCGATCAAGCGCTTCGGCATTACGTTCCCTGTCGCGCAGGACAATAACTACGCGACATGGCGCGCCTACGACAACCAGTATTGGCCCGCGTTCTATCTGGTCGACAAGAAAGGGCACGTGGCCTACACGCATTTCGGCGAAGGCGACTACGAACAGACCGAAGCGAAGATCAAGGCCTTGCTCGCGGAAAACCCGTGATTCGCATCGCAATGTGCCTGGGCTGATCAATCAGTCACGTCCGCCCGGCACGATCTCGCGGCTGAACGCATCCACCGCGCGAATCAGGCTCTGGGCGGCCAGCTTCACTAGCGCGCCGCCCTTCTCCTGGGATGCCTGGGCCGGATCGGAGCCCATCCGTCCGTCGGGATAGCGCGCGCGGAAATCGAGTGCCTCGCGAATCGGCCCGGACGGTGCGATCTGCGGGGCGTAGCGAGCTGTTTTGATCGTCTCGGGAAGCGCCCACTGAGTGATGGCAATCTCGGAGGGCGTTGCATGCACGCCATGTCCTTCGGGAAACTGCTCGCGCGCCAACTCGCCGACGCCTTCGAGGTCCCACCAGTTGCATAGCTTCAGTGCGAACCCCAAGCGGCGCCGCGCGAAACTCGCTTCGACATAGATCTCGGAGAAAGCGGCTTCGATCGACGCGATGTTGCCGCCGTGACCGTTTAGAAACAGGATTTTCTCGAAGCCATGAACTGCAAGCGAGCGCGTCCAGTCGCCAATGGCCGCAATGAAAGTTGATGGCCGCAACGAGATGGTTCCCGGAAAGCCCAGGTGATGCTGCGCCATGCCGATATTGAAGGTCGGCGCAATCAGGATGTCCGCGCTCTTCTCGGCTTCATGCGCAATGATTTCCGGGCACAGCCAGTCGGTGCCCAGAAGACCGGTGGGGCCATGCTGCTCGTTCGAGCCGATAGGAACGACGATCGAACGGCTTCGCTCGAGGTATTGCCCCACTTCGGCCCATGTCGACAGGTGTAAAAGCATTTGAAGTCCTCTGCTTCGCCGTGTCCCGCAGGAACGCGGCGCATTGGGTTGACTGCTGCTCCTCGACGACGCCTGCGGGTGTCTATGGAAGAGCGTCCCTATCCGGATCCGGGCGTGCCCAGATCGCTATTCTGACGGTAATCTGTTCGCGACGAGCAGCGCGCAGCCGCATAGCGCCAGGCCGGCAATTATCAGGAGTCCAAGATGCAAGTTGCCAGTTGCCGTCTTCGCCCAGCCGATGATGGCGGGTCCCCAGAATCCACCGGACAAACCGATCGTATTGATCAAGGCAATACCGCCCGCTGCCGCATCGCCCTTGATGTATTCAGAGGGGATGGCCCAAAACACCGTGTACGCCATCCACAACATCGTCGTGGTAAGCGTCAACAGAACGAGCGTGGCGACGAGGTTTCCGTCGCTCAAAACCGACAGGGACAGCAAGACCGCGGCGAGCAGCGCCGGCACCGAGCTGTGATAGCGCCGTTCGCCACGTGTGTCCGATCTGCGGCCGATGAAATACATGCCGAAGGCGGCCCCAACGTACGGAATCGCCGAGTACCAGCCAAGCCGGATCGTATCGTTGACGCCTTGCGACTTCACGATGGTCGGCAGCCAGAAGCTCATGGCATAGATCGACGCGATGATGCAGAAGTACGCGCACGCCAGCAGATAGACCTTAGGGTTGCGCAAGACAGCCTTGAACGAGTGATCTCCAGCCGGTGTCGCCACGAGCTCGGCCTCGAGCAGGCGCTTCTCGTCATCGCTCAGCCAGTTGGCCTGCGCGGGCCGATCCGACAGAACAAACAGCGTCAGCACGCCCAGCACAATGCACGGCAAGCCTTCGGCGAGAAACATCCACTGCCAGCCGGCGAGACCCGCTGTACCGGCGAAGGTAGTCATCAGCCAGGCCGAGACGGGGCCGCCGACAATACCGCCGATTGGCCCGGCGAGAAAAACGATCGCGATGGCCCGAGCCATACGCGAGGGACCGTACCAACGCGACAGGTAAAAGATCATGCCCGGTGCGAAACCCGCTTCGAAGATGCCGAGCAGAAAGCGCATTCCGTAGAACATATGCACGTTGCGCACGAACAGCATGCAAGCCGATGTGATGCCCCACAACACCAGGATGCGGCAAAAGGTTTTCCGTGCGCCGACTCTCGGCAGCATGAGGTTGCTCGGCAGCTCGAACAGCACGTAGCCCAGAAAGAAGATACCGGCGCCCACACCGTAAGCGGCATCGGAAAAACCAAGATCGCTTTGCATCTGCAGCTTGGCGAAACCGACGTTGACTCGATCCAGATAAGCGAACAGATAACAGATCAGAAGAAACGGCAATAGCCGCCAGTTCAGCCTGTCATAGAGTGCGGAAACATCGTCCCCGTCGATGGTGGTTTGAATTGCTGCCATGCCTGTCTCCCTGTTCACCGTTCTGTTCGACTCGCCTTCCGGATGAATAGTGGCGACGCCCAGCCGAACTAGCAACAGCAACTAAGTTCACGTATCGTTGCTCACAGGGCAACGACAGCCATGAAAGGACAGCCGACATGCGAGAAATCAACCAGCAACGCCTCCGGTATTTCCATGAAGTGCTGGCGCACGGCACGATCCGTGGCGCCGCGGATAGCCTCAACACGTCCCCCTCCGTTATTACGCGGCAGATCAAGCTGCTGGAAGACGAACTCGGCGTGATGCTGTTCGAGCGCCAGGCCCGCGGCGTCAAGCCCACTGAGTCGGCGGCGCATCTGCTCGAGTTCTGGAGAGGGTACCGGTCACAGCAGGAGAAACTGGAAGATCAGCTTCATGCTTTGCAGGGCCTCCAGCAAGGCCATGTTCAACTGGCGATCAGCGAAGGCTATGTCGATGCGCTGGTCGACGAAGTGCTCACCCCGTTTTGTGCGCGCTATCCCAAGTTGGACATCGGCGTGGAGATCCTGGCGGTCGACGATGTGCTGAATGAAGTGGCCGAAAGCCGCGCGCATATCGGTCTTGCCTATAATCCGCCGCCGCATTCGCGCATCGAATATCGCGCAAGTTCAGCGCAACCCGTCGTTCTGCTGGTTCGCCCGGAGCATCCGCTGGCCGTGAGAGGCGGCCCGGCAAGCATCGAAGACGTGCTCGCCTATCCGCTTGCTCTGATGCCGGCCACCTTCGGAATCGGCCACGCGGCAAAGATGTTGGCGTTCGCCGAGAACATCGAGATTCGTCCGACGCTCACCACGAATTCACTAAGCGCGCTCAAGCGCTTCGTCGCGTCAGAAGACTTCGTGACGCTCATTGGCGAATTCGCCGCGTATCGCGAGATCGCGGCGGGCGAATTGACCGTCGTGCCGATCGACCATCCCCTGTTCCGCGGTATCAAGGCGCGGCTGCTCGTCAAATCCGGCAGGCCGCTCGCGGCCGCCCCGCAGGAGATGCTCGAATGGATCCTGCGCCACATGACCATGTTCGCGGAGCCGGATAACGCCTAGCGCGTCGACGCATTCGCATCTGGCCCTGCTAGCGGAAAACCCGTGATTCGTATCGCAATGTATCTGGGCCTCCGGGTGATACAGAACATTGCAATTGCCCCGGTTTCTCGACACAAGTCAGATACGTCGGGACGTTCTAATGCATCAACGCCGGATGCAAGACACAAGCAAATCGCAGATGACTGATCGAATTGCTGCCCTTGCTCCTGACATCGCGGCGCCTTCCTTTTAATTGATTGGTTCACGGAGAATGATATGAAAACCTCAATGATCGCTTTGGCATTCGCTGCATTCGCTACCGCTGGCTTCGCTCACGCGTCCGAAGCTCCTGCAACAACCAGTGCTCAATCGGCCGCCCCGCAAGTGCAGCAATGGAACCCGAGCCAAACTGGCGCAACGCAGAAGACCCGCGCAGAGGTCCGCCACGAACTGGTGCAAGCCCAGCAGGATGGTCAGCTCGCGCAGCTCAGTAGCTTGTATCGCGGCAGCTGATTATCTGAGCTCCAACGGATTGAACTATGCTTCCAATACGGTAAGTAATCCTCTTGGTTCAAGATCCTTCGTACGATCCACAACGCCCACACTGAGCACGCTCGGCGTGGGCGTATCGCGTTCAATCGCTCGTAGGACCACGCTGCCATTGATCGGGAACCTCGCTTTGTCGCCCATCGGAAATGCCATGTCAGACACCATCCTTCCCCAATCGCCGTCTCGCCGTCGTTTTGTTAGTGTGGCAGCGGCGGCCGTTGCCGCGGGCTCGCTGAGTCAGCTCGCTTTTGCAGAAACGAATCAAGCGATTACTGAAATTGCCAAGCCGGCCGGCGGCGACAAGACCGCTATTCGTCCACTTCGCGTGCATGTGCCGGAATCGCAACTGATCGACTTGCGCAGGCGCATCAAAGCCACAAGGTGGCCTGACCGCGAAACCGTTACGGATGACTCGCAAGGCGTGCCGCTCGCGATGATTCAGGAATTCGCGCGCCATTGGGCGACCGATTACGATTGGCGCAAGTGCGAGGCGAAGCTGAATTCGCTGCCGAATTTCGTGACCGAGATCGACGAACTGGACATTCATTTTATCCACGTTCGCTCGAAACATGAAAATGCGATGCCGCTCATCGTCACGCACGGATGGCCCGGCTCAGTCATCGAGATGTTGAAGGTTATCGATCCGCTGACCAATCCCACGGCATACGGCGCAAGCGCGTCGGATGCTTTTCATCTGGTCATTCCGTCTTTGCCGGGCTACGGATTTTCCGGAAAACCCACCACGACCGGCTGGGGTCCTGAGCGCACCGCCCGTGCCTGGGTCGTACTCATGAAGCGCCTTGGATACGAGAAATTTGCGGCGCAAGGCGGCGATCTGGGTGGCGTCGTCGCGAATGTGATGGGTAAGCAGGCGCCGCCGGAATTGCTGGGCATCCACGTCAACTTCCCTGCGACCGTTCCGCCCGAGATTGCAAAGGCGCTCGCCGCCGGCGATCCGCCGCCATCCGGTCTCTCGGACGATGAAAAGCACGCTTACGAGCAGCTAAGCAGCGCGGCCAAGAAACGGCGTGCCTATGCGTTGGAGATGGGAACACGCCCGCAAACGCTCTACGGACTGGCGGACTCGCCGGTTGGACTGGCAAGCTGGCTGCTCGATCACGGCGACGGGTATGTTCAGCCGGCGGCGGCGCTGACTTCGGCCGTGTTCGGGCGACCCGTCAATGGAGAATCCGCAGGCGATCTGACACGGAACGATCTCCTCGACGACATCACGCTCTACTGGCTGACGAACACGGGGATTTCCGCGGCGCGCTTCTATTGGGAGTCCCACTTCAACTTCCTCGCCGCCGCCGATGTATCCGTGCCGTCAGCCGTGAGCGTCTTTCCCCGCGAGAACTATCAGGCCCCGCGAAGCTGGACGGAGCGGGCGTATCACAACCTCATCTATTACAACAGGCTCGATAAAGGCGGACACTTTGCGGCATGGGAACAGCCGCAATTATTTGCCGAAGAGGTTCGTGCCGGTTTGAGAACGCTGCGCAACTAGCGGATCATTCCCCGCTTTGGCCCGACTTGATCCGATTGTTGCGCAGCGTCACGATCGCCTCAGTGCGGGCCCTCTCCGTCTTCCGGTTACGATCCTCGGTCTTCCGTTCGCATCAGTACCGAACGCTGCTTGCGGTGACCAGGGGCAACGCTTGCGTCGGCTGTCCGTCGACCGTGGCGCCGGCGAAGATAAAACTCGGCGAAAGATGAGCGTTGATATCCGCGGGGAAGTTGAGCGCGGGCTTCGACACTTCGTCGAGCATCGCGATCTGCGCAGCGCTGAGCTCGAGGTCCAGCGCAGTCAAGTTGGTCCGCAGTTGATCGATACGTCGTGCGCCGACGATCGTCGAGGTCACGCCGCGCCGTTGGTGAACCCATGCGAGCGCGACCGCAGCGGGGCTCACCTGAAGTTCAGCGGCGACCGCCACAAGCACGTCGATCACCGGAAACTCCTTGTCACCCGGCACACCGACAAGCGCCGAGCGTTCCGACTTCACAGCTTGAGTGTTTTCGCGCGTGTATTTGCCCGACAACCAGCCGTTCTTCAACGGACTCCATGGCATGACACCTATGCCGAGTTCTTCGGCCATCGGTATCAGTTCGCCTTCGGCCGTACGCTCCAGCAGCGAATACTCGACTTGCATTGCAATGATCCGGTTCCAGCCGCGAAACTGCGCCATGGTCTGCGCTTGCGCGACCTTCCAGGCCGGTGTGTCGGAGATTCCGATGTAACGAATCTTGCCGGAGACAACCAGATCGTCGAGTGCGCGCATCGTCTCGTCGATGGGTGTGGTCCGGTCCCAGTTGTGAATCCAGTAGAGGTCGACGTAATCCGTCTGCAGGCGGCGCAACGACGCTTCGCATTGTTCGACCATCGCCTTGCGTCCAGCGCCTCCACCATTCGGATCGCCAACGTGCAGGTTGCCGACAAACTTCGTTGCAATGACGCTGCGATGGCGACGGTCCTTGCGCGCCGCAAAGAAGTCTCCGATGATTTTTTCCGAATGGCCTAGCGTATAGATGTTGGCCGTATCGATGAAATTCCCACCGCGCTCCAGGTACTCCGAAAGTATGGCTTCGGATTCGGCGGGGCTCGTGCCCCAACCCCAGTCTTCACCGAAGGTCATCGTCCCAAGACAAAAGGGACTCACGCGCAGACCAGAGGATCCGAGTGTGACGTATGAATCGAGCGACATAAAGTTTCTCCTGGAAAATGAGCCGACTGGCTAGCTCCAATGAGACCATCTCGCGAGTGCGGCACGGTAGACCGAAACGCGCAAGCTCTTGCACAATCCTCTCAGATTGGATCGATTCGGGCAGATCAGCTTGCGATTTCATCGCTCGCCAGGATACGTTTGAGTTATGGATACGCTCGCTGAACTTCGCACCCTGATTGGCCGCCATGCTGTCGACGACGTGACGGCAACAAGCCTGCCCGGGGTCATCGTGTCGGTGTCGACCGCCCAAACGCACTCGGTTCATCGCATCTACGAGCCAGTCTTCGCTCTGGTCGCCCAGGGCGCAAAGCGCGCGACCCTCGGCGACCAGTTCCTCGAATATCACGCGGGACAATGTCTGGTCGTGACCGTCGATCTCCCAATGTCCGGACACGTGATCGAAGCGAGCGCGAAAAAGCCGTTTCTGGCAGTGGGCCTGAAGTTGAAACCCGCGACTATCGCTTCATTGTTGCTCGACACTGCATCGGACGCACCTGTGGCGATGAATCCGTTCGGCGCGGCTGTCGGCGAAGCGACGCCCGAACTGCTTGATCCATTTGTGCGGCTGCTGCGGTTGCTTGAGCATCCGGAAGACGTGCCCGTTCTCGCGCCGATGATCGAGCGCGAAATCTTGTGGCGGATACTCACAGGAAGCCAGGGTGCGCTGCTGCGGCAGGTCGGCCTTGCCGACAGCCGTCTGTCGCACGTCGGGCGCGCGATTCGCTGGATCCGCATGCATTATGCGGAGATGCTTCACACCGAAGAGCTCGCGGAGCTGGCGGCGATGAGCGTGTCCTCATTCCATCGGCACTTTCGCGCCGTCACCGCCATGAGCCCGCTGCAGTATCAGAAGCAGATCAGGCTTCAGGAAGCCCGCACACAACTGCTGACCACGTCGAAGGACATTGCCAGCGTGGGGATGAGCGTTGGTTATGACAGCGCCTCCCAATTCAGCCGTGAGTACAGCCGGCTGTTCGGAAGACCGCCGGGACGGGATGCGGAGCGGCTGCGATCGTCGGCCATGCAGGGAGGTGGTGCAACTGCGTGATCGTGAGTGACTTCAACGTCGATTTCTAATAATCATCACTTTTTGGTCGGTTAACCGCGAAAATCCAACGTAAACGGCAAAAATTTGCCTGTTAACTGCGACTTGCCTTGCCGCACTGAACATCAACCGGTAAAATATCACCGTTTATCGGTGAATTTAAAGGATAACCGGCGAAATGTTGCTCTTTGATCTCGCTACCGCAGATGAAATTGCGCTTGAGCTGGGTCACCGGCTACGCGCGCAGCGCCTCGCCCAGAATCTGCAGCAGAGTGAACTGGCCTCCCGTGCAGGGGTGTCGGAACGCGTGGTACGTAACCTCGAGCGTACCGGGAAGGCAACGCTTGAGAGTCTTCTCCGGGTAGCTATGGCGCTTGGGCTGACCGGCTCGCTGTCGCCTCTATTCGAATACAAACCGAACTCCATTCGCGCGATGGAGCAGGCGAGCGCCACGCGCGAACGAGCTTCCCGGAGGTGACGATGAAAAAACTGAGCGTCGTCTACGCCGGCTGGAGCGAGCGCTTCGAACTGGGCAAGCTCGGGGACGACGGAACAAACCTGATATTCGAGTACTCTTCCGAAGCGCTGCAACGCGGTCTCGAGCTTTCGCCCTTGCATCTGGCATTGCGTCAGCAGGCCTACGATAGTTTCCCGGACTACCAGTTCCGCTTGCCAGGGCTCGTTTCTGATGCCCTGCCCGACGGCTGGGGCATGCTACTAATGGACCGTCTCTTTCGGCAGCGGGGTTGGGAGCCTGCGCGGATGTCCCCGCTCGACCGTCTTGCGTTCATTGGCGAGAAGGCAATGGGTGCTCTTGTTTTTGAGCCGACTCAGGGAGACGATCTTCAACCTTCAGATGTGCAACTGATCGAGCTTGCCCGGGAGGTCCGCGAAGTGATGACGGACGGCAGTACCGAGTTGCTGCGTGAACTCGTCCTGATGGGCGGTTCACCTCACGGCGCCCGCCCTAAAGTGCTGGTCAACTTCGACCCGCACAGTGGCCGCATGTCGAATTCGGAGCAGAGTGCCGGCACGCCCTGGCTGGTCAAATTTCCTGCCCAGTACGACCACAAGGAAGTGTGCGCAGTCGAGGCGCTGTATGCCGTGCTTGCGCAAGCGTGTGAAATTCCGGTGCCGGCAACAAGGTACTTTGACCTCGGCCCCCGTCTTTCAGCATTCGGCATCGAGCGTTTCGACCGGTCTGGCGCTCAGCGCGTGCCAATGCACACCGCTGCCGGCGCGCTGAACGCCAACTTCCGATATCCATCGATTGACTATGGTTCGCTTCTGAAATTGACTCGCTTCATTACGCGGGACGAGCGTGAAGTGTTGCGGGCCTTTGAACGCTGTGTGTTTAATGTGGTGTTCAACAATCGGGACGACCACACAAAAAACTTTTCGTTCCGCCTGTCTGCGCAGGGGCAGTGGCAATTCTCACCGGCTTACGACTTGACCTTCAACGAAGGGCCGGGTGGCGAGCATCAAATGGACGTGTGCGGCGAGAGCCGTGAGCCGGCGCGTAAGCATCTATTGCAGCTTGCCAACCTGACGGGTGTACCGGCCCGTGCCGCGGAGGCGGTCATTGAACGCACTGCGGATGTGGCCAGCCGGTTTCGGGATCAAGCGAAGAGTTTTTCCATTCGGCGCGCAACGGTAAGCCTGATCGCAGGCAAGATAGAAACGAACCGCTCGCGCATGCTGTGAGGCGAGATCGATGATCAAGCACACTGACAGCACGCACACTCGCCACACACATCGGACCCGACATGGAAATCAAGTGGATTGAGGACTTCATCGCGCTCTCCCAGTATCAGAGCTTCTCGCGGGCGGCGGAATTTCGGAATGTCACCCAGTCGGGCTTCAGCAGGCGCATTCAGTCGCTTGAGCAGTGGGTGGGCGCGGACCTCATCGACCGAAGCAGCTTCCCTCCCACGCTGACGCCTGCCGGACAACTGTTTCGCGAGGCAGCGGTAGATATTCTTGGGAAGCTATTCGATACGCGAGCCATCATTCGCATCGACCAACGTATGGCGGGCAAAGGCTTGCAGATTGCAGCAGGCCACACGATCGCGCTAAGTTTCCTGCCTGCCTGGTTAAAAGCGCTCACTGCCCGTTTCGGCGAGGTACGTGCCCGGGTAATACCCGCCAATGTCCACGACTCCATCCTGATGCTCGTGAACGGCAACTGCGAATTGATGTTTGCCTATCATCACCCGGAACTGCCTCTCCACCTCGACCCGATCAGGTACGAGCATCTCACCGTAGGTGTCGATGTACTGATGCCAGTCTGCCGGCCGAATCCGCGTGGCGCGCCGATATTCCGGTTGCCGGGCACGGCCGCGCGTCCCTTGCCGTTGATTACGTACACGGAAACCAGCTATTTCGGCCGCTGCCTCGCACTCCTCCTCGGCCGGGTCGACGCAACCCCAGCTTTGCGGCCTCACTACGAATCCGACATGGCCGAGGTCCTCAAGAAACTGGTCCTCGAAGGCGAAGGCGTGGCCTGGCTGCCAAAAAGCTCGATCGTCGCCGAACTCGAAGCGGGCGAACTCGTCCCAGCCGGCCGGGATACGTGGCACCTCGAAGTTGAACTTCGCGTCTACCGGGATGCCTCGAATCGCAGTGAGTTTCTGGACACGCTCTGGCGCCACCTTCGCGCCGAATCGCCGGCTGTCGATTAAGGGTAATCCCGCGTTATGCGAGTCTCGCATATCTCCATGCAGGACCCGCATTGAGTCTTTTTTGATCATCTCTATCATCCGTCCATACACAGAAACGTCGCTCCTCTAGCGGCGTTTTTGCCTCCTGCCAGCGTACGGTGGTCGCGTCAGACCGTTGTGCGCCTTCTCGGACTGATGGAAATGAAAAACCGCCTAACGTTCTATATTGTGGTCGGCATGATGCTCGGCGTGATTGTCGGTTACGTGTGCCATCGGACCGTAGCCGATGCTGCTGAAGCCAAGACAATCGCCGGTTACTTCTCGATCATTACCGACATCTTCTTGCGGCTTGTGAAGATGATTATCGCGCCGCTCGTCTTCGCTACGTTGGTGTCCGGACTCGCCGGAATGGAAGGGACGAGCGACGTGCGCAGAATTGGCTTCAGGTCGGTGGGATGGTTCGTGTGCGCGTCGCTCTTCTCGCTCGCGCTTGGCCTCGTCCTGGCGAACGCGCTGCAGCCCGGCGCCGGCTTGCATATGACGCAGACCAGTTCCGATGTCGCCACCGGCCTCAACACCGCGGGGCTGAACTTCAAGGACTTCGTCACGCACGCGTTCCCTTCCAGCATCATCGATGCGATGGCTCGGAATGACATTCTTCAAATCCTCGTCTTTTCCGTGCTGTTTGGTGTGGTGCTGAGTGCCATCAAAACGGACCCGCGCGTCACGCCGTTGATCGCCGGCATCGATGCACTCGTCCCCGCGATGCTGAAGCTGACCGACTATGTGATGCGGCTCGCTCCGATTGGTGTCTTCGGCGCGCTTGCCTCCGCGATTACGGTGCACGGCCTGGACGTGTTGACCACCTACGGCAAGCTCGTCGGAAGCTTCTATCTCGGTCTCGTCCTGCTGTGGGCTGTGCTCATCCTCGTTGGTCATGTTTTTCTGGGCAAATCGATCTGGAAGTTGTTGAAAGCGGTCCGGGAACCCGCGATGCTCGCCTTCTCTACTGCAAGCAGTGAAGCTGCTTATCCGCGTCTGACCGAGAAGCTTGAACAGTTCGGTATCGACAAGAAGGTCGTCGGCTTCACCTTGCCACTCGGCTACGCGTTCAACCTCGACGGATCGATGATGTACCAGGCGTTTGCCGCGATCTTTATCGCGCAAGCCTTCGGCATCGACATGCCGCTCAGCGCTCAAATCATGATGTTGCTGGTGCTTATGTTGAGCAGCAAGGGAATGGCCGGTGTCGCAAGAGGTTCCGTGGTGGTGGTTGCGGCCGTTGCCCCGATGTTTCATCTGCCGCCGTCCGGCGTGGTGTTGATCCTCGCCATCGATCAGATTCTCGATATGGGCCGAACCGCGACGAACGTGATCGGTAACAGTATCGCGACGGCCGTGATTGCGAAGTGGGAGGCCAAGCGGGTTGCCAGGCAGAACGACGCAGAGAACAACGTTGTCCTGGGCCAACTGCAAGGCGAAGCAAAATGATCAGCGCAAACGTGCTGAGCGGGAAAAAGTTCGGTGTGGTGGGCGGCCTGGGTCCACTGGCGAGCGCGGATGTCTTTTTCAAGCTCGTCAAATCGACGCCCGCCTCGAGCGATGCCGAACACGTCGATGTCATTTTCGAGCAGCATCCCTTCCGAAGCGCGGCCATAGGAAGCGAGGCGACGACTCAACGGAAACTGTACATTTTCGACATGATTAGCGGTTTCGAGAAGAGGGGTGTGACGACTGTCGTACTCCCCTGCTTTCTCAGCCACACGTTTATCGACGAATTGAAGGCTAACTCGCCCTTGCAGATTGTCGATATGGTGGAAGCCGTCCGCAGCCATGTCCGAAGAAAATTTCCCGCCGCACGACGAATCGGCGTGCTGACCTCGGACTACACCCATCGAAAGGGGTTATTCGAGAAGTATTTCGCGGAGCCGGAATTTGAAGTCATTCATCCCCGCCCGCGCGACAGTGTCGACCTCATCACCGAAGCCGTCTACGGCGCGAACGGCATCAAGAGCGGAAATCTGTCTGGCCGGCCCGTCGCGCTTCTGCGCGAGGCGTGCGAGGACCTCATCGCGCAAGGCGCACAAATCATCGTGCCGGGTCTGACGGAGATTGCGCTCGTGGCGGAGGAAATGGGCTCATTTCGAGTACCGCTGATCGATTCGAATCTTGCGTATGCGCAGTATGTGATCGCGGGTGAATACGGTTTGCCCGAATCCATTTTCAAAGTGGGCGTGGTCGGTGGAGTTGGGCCTGCAGCGACGGTGGACTTCATGCAGAAGATCGTACGCAATACGCCGGCGAATCGGGATCAGGACCATATCAGGCTTCTGATCGAACAGAATCCGCAGATTCCAGACCGCACAGAAAACCTCATAGGTGGCGGACCCGACCCGACGATTTCGCTTTACGCGACCTGCAAGAAGCTCGAGTCGGGCGACGCGGACCTCATCGCGATTCCGTGTAACACCGCTCACGCGTTTGTCGAACGCATTCAACCGTATCTGGGCATACCGATCGTCAACATGCTGACGGTGACGGTCCGTCATCTGCGCGAAAGGTTTCCGCTTCTGCGCTCCGTTGGCGTGCTGGCCACCTCCGGCACGATCGCAAGCGGCGTCTATGAAAAGGCCCTCGAATCGCAGGGTTTGCGGCAAATCGTTCCGAACGCGGAATTGCAGGCCCGCGTGATGGATGCGATCTACGGCAAGGAAGGGGTAAAAGCCGGATTCACTACCGGGCAATGCCTCGACGACATTGCCGCTACCATTGATGGGCTCATAGCGGAGGGCGTCGAGGTCATCGTCCTGGGATGTACCGAGTTGCCGCTTTTATTGCCACAGACGAGTTTCGTGGGCATGACTGGCGCACGCGTGAGTCTTGTCGATCCAACCGATGTCCTTGCACAGCAATGCGTGGCTCTCGCGACAGCGGCTGCGGAACGCCCTGTTTCTTTGCGCTGTTAAATCCTTGTAGGAGACCACCTTATTGCCGATGGAGCAAACGGCATCACTAACCCAGGCAAGGTTCAGCAGGCCTTTTCGGCTACCTTTTGACCGGGGCCCGGCACGTTCTGATTAGCTACGCGGCGAGCGCAGCGTCCACCGCAGGCAGATAGCTGTTGAAGCCGGCATCCACGAGGGCTGCACGCACACGCTCGAGTTCGCGCTGTGTTTCTTCACCAGCGTAGTCTTGCTGCGCGCGAGCGAGAACACGGCCGCGCGCCACAAACAGGTCCGCCCACGGCAGCGGCTCGGCGCGCGTATAGCCTTCGAGGGCTGCGACATAGCGCAGTGCGCCAGCCGAGTCGCCGGCGGACAGCATCGCTTCGATGGCGTCACGATAGAACCACAGATGATTGTGACCCACCGCGCCGCGCTCCAACATGTCGGCACCTTCGGCGAGCAGACGCGCGCGTTCGCCGTCGTCCTCGACGGCACGGCTCAGTGCACCCACCGCCTTGGGCGCACTGAACTGCGTGCCCACCTCGCGGCACAGCGCCAGCGCTTCACGCAACAACGCCGTGGCCTCACGCCGATGGTCGGTCGCTAGTAGCACGCGTGCCCGCATTTCCATATTTTGTGCCTCGAAGCGGCGAGCGCCCAGTTGACGGATGATCAGCGTCTCGCGCTCGAGATGGGCGAGCGTAGCCTGCATGTCGCCCAATTCGTAGCTGGCAAAGGCGCCCAGCGTTTCGCATAGCATCTGTGCACGTGGCTGCCCGACCAGCGCGGCGGTGCGTGCAGCGCCGCTGACGTCCTCGTGCGCCAGACGTGCCTCGTTAAGATAGATCCTGCTAAAGCCCGCCATCGAACGATTCGCGACCTCGATGCGGCCGAAGCCGTGTTCGCGGCTTAGCGCAACGCACCGGCTGAAGTGCTCGAAAGCAGTGCGCATGCGCCCTTGCGCGTAGGCCGCATCCGCAAGGCCGCCAAGCGCGCGCGCCTCCGCTTCCGGCGCGCCGAGGCGCTGGGCATAGGCGAGCCCGCGCTCATGTTCGGTACGACAATCGTCGATCCTGCCGAGCGGAAAGAAGATGTTGCCGCGCAGGTGATGCAGGCGCGCGAGTTCAGGTACCTGATCCAGGCGTTGCGCCACTTGCTGGGCCGCATCGAGCAGTGCGAGGGCTTCGGCGAGGCCTTCGCTCACCCGCAGACCTTCAGCGAGCCCAAGCTGGGACTGGCAGAGACTCGCTTCGTCTGGAGCGGCAGCCACCGCCGCACGGTACGTCGCGATCGATGCGGCGATGTCGCCGAGATCTCGCTGGAGTTCGCCCCTGAAACAGATCAGTGCATGGCGATCCTTATCCGCTTGCGCGATTTGCAGACCGCGCTCGACGAGCCGCAATGCCGCGTCGGCAAAGTAGGCCGCGCGTTGTGCGATCGCGGCGTCGAGGTAGGCCCGCGGTGCACGCTCGTCCTCGGCCCGGTCGAGATGCTGGGCGCGCAGTACGGGGTCCGTCGCCGCAAACCAGTCGGCGGCGAGGCGATGCAACTCGCGCCGGCGCGCCCGCAGCAGTGTCGAGTACGCGCTCTCCTGGATGAGCGCGTGAGCAAACAGAAAATCTTCGCCCTCAGGTAAGACGAGCGCGTTGGCGACAAGCCCGTGACAGACGTACTCCGGTGCGTCGATCAGCTGCCGCAGCAACGCGAGGCCAAAGCGCTGCCCGATGACCGCGGCAGCCTGGAAGGCCTCGCGGTCGCGCGCAGTCAACCGGTCCATGCGCGCCAGCACGAGGCTCTGGATCGTCGCGGGGACCGCCTCCTCACTCCCTTCTTCGGCGTTATGCAGGAGCTGTTCGAGGAACAGCGGATTGCCGCCGGCTCGCTCGATGCAGGCACGCGCGATACGTTCGGTCGCATCGATAAAGCTGCCGGCAAGATTCAGCGCCTCGTCGCGGCGCAATGGGCCAAGGTCGATCGTGGCGAAGGGCGTGCCGCGGCAACCTGCCCGCCATGCCGCGTCGAGCGGATCGCCGTCCACGCGCGAAGTCATCACCAGCAGGCCCGGGCCGTTCGCGATCGCTACGGCGAAGGTGGCCAGGTAACCGAGCACCTGCGGATCCGCCCAGTGAAGGTCTTCCACGACAATCATGGTCGGCCCGTGCCGGCAGGCATCCTGCGCGATCGCCGCGGCAACCGTGCGCTTGCCGCGCGTCCGGGCGGTGTTGTCCATCGCGTTGTACAGCGTGCGCCATTCGCCGGTTTGCGCAAGATCGAGGAGGTCGTGGAGGAACATCAACTGATCGGGACCGACGGCGCCGGACGCGGCAAACCGCTCGGCTGCCGCGCGCCGCTCGTCGGAGCCGGCCGCGGGCGGCAAGCCCAGCAGACTGCAGACGATGGTGCGAATGGGGTCTTGGCCTTTGCCCACGCCGAAATCCAGCACGAGGCCGCGGTGGCTGGCAAAGCCCAGCGTTTCGACGAAACAGCGCATTTCGTCGACGAGCCGCGTCTTGCCGATGCCCGCCTCACCGCGGACATAAACAACGTGGCCGGCTCGCTGCTCGAGACATGTGCGGGCGACGCCCTTGAACTGCTCGAGTTCAGCCTTGCGGCCGACAAACACGCTGCGGCTCGCCATAACGGGTTCAAAGGGAAGACCGCGCAGACGCCACACCTGCACCGGCGAGTCGATCCCCTTGAAACGCATTGCGCCGACGGCGTCGCTCATCACACCATCGCCCAGCGCGCGATGCACGCTATCGGAGAGCAGCGTTTCACCGGGGCCGGCGGCGGCAACCAGCCGGGCGGCGAGATTCACGGAGTCGCCAAGCACCGTGTAGTCCTGAACATCCGCGCGTTCGAGCGGCCCCGCGACCACCTCGCCGCTGGCGATGCCCACATGCGCCCTCAACGGAGGCGCGCCCTGCTCGCCCAGTCCGTTAAGTGCCTCATGAATCTCCAGTGCGGCACGCACCGCGCGCAGCGGATCGGTATCGTGTGCGCGCGGTGCACCGAAGATCGCCATCACGGCATCGCCGATGTGCTTGTCGATCGTGCCGCCATAACCGAGGACGATCCCATCGACGAGCGCGGTGTAACGACCTGTCAACTCGCGCAACTCTTCAGGATCGAGCGTCTGCGACAGCGCGGTGAAACCACACAGATCGGCGAAGAGAATGGTGACTTGCCGGCGCTCGCTGGCGGGCGCATTCGCGGCGGGTGGCTCTGCGCACACTGCAGCGCCGCGCTGCTCGGCAATCGCCGCCAGCAGGCGCTTGCGGTGGCCGAGCGAGAGGACGCCGAGCTCCTTCAGGTCCGCGTCGTCGAGCTGTGCCAGCATCGCGAGATCGATGTCGTTCCCGGCAAATGCGGGTGCGTATTGCTCAAGCCCCAATGCATGCAGCCACTGATCGATATCCATCGCCGCCGCCCAATCCGGTGCGTGTACGAACACGCATGCTGCGTCGCAACTCATTGCGGTGCGGGTCGTCGAACCGTATGCCTGAACCGGGCCGCGTGGCACGAACAATCATACGAATCGGCGCACCGCCTGGTGCCGCGCTGCGACTGGCGCAACGCACTCCGTGTTCAAGTCCTTCCCGCCTAAAATACAGTGTACGTCCAGCGTGAAGGAAACGGCTACCGGGCGAGATTCCATCCGCCCTCACCGGGAGGCACCGTGAAGCCAGCTACCACAGGTTCCTCGCCTGTTGCCCGCTCCGCGCCACGCATCACGGGCCTGGTCGGAGACCTGTCGGCCGGCATGGTGTCGACATTGGTGATGCTCTGCTACGCAATGAGCCTGGGCACCCTGATCTTCAGCGCGGATCTCGCCCGTTACACCGAGCTTGGCGTACCCACCGCCTTCATCAGTTGCGTCGTGACGGCGCTGGTGATCGCCTTGACGAGTTCGATGCGCATGAATATCGCCGGACCCGACGGCAACGCGACGGCGTTTCTTGCCGGTGTGGCGGCCGGCGTCGCGAGCAGCGTGCGCGCGAATGGCGGTACGCCGCAGACAATTCTGCTGACGGTGCTGATCGCCATCGCGCTGTGTTCCGTGGTGACAGGCGTCATTCTGTATGCGGTCGGTTCGTCGAAGCGCAGCCGTTCCCTGCAATTCCTGCCTTATCCGGTCGTAGGCGGCTTCCTGGCCGGCACGGGCTTTCTCCTGCTAGCCGGCGCGTTTCGGGTCGTGACCGGCGAGCCCTTGAACTGGCACACATTGGCGCTGGTGACGCACCTGAACTGGCTGGCATGGGCACCCGCCGTGGTGGTGTGCGCGTTAGCCACGCTCCTGTCGCGCACATGGAAACACGCTGCGGCGCTGCCGATCACGCTTGCGTTCGGCATCGCACTGTTTTACGTGCTCCTGCTTGCAGAAGGCTTGTCGATCGACGACGCTCGCAACACGGGATTATTGCTTCCGCGCGCGGCGCTGCACGCGATGCGGATTCCAGAGCTGCATCTGCCGGCATCGCTGGCGCACGGGAGCGTCGACTGGTC
The DNA here is from genome assembly GCF_900116445.1 of Paraburkholderia aspalathi. Classification (GTDB taxonomy): domain Bacteria; phylum Pseudomonadota; class Gammaproteobacteria; order Burkholderiales; family Burkholderiaceae; genus Paraburkholderia; species Paraburkholderia aspalathi. The sequence goes on along the minus strand of NZ_FPBH01000023.1, from coordinate 6,714 downwards.
GGCCATCGCTGCGCACTTGCCGGAGACACTCATGGTCACGTCGATTTCGGCAATCACGATCCTGATGAATTCGACGGCAATTGGCGCGGCCACGGGCGAAGACATCGATCTGAACCGCGAAATGCGGGCGGCCGGTATCGCCAATATCGCGAGCGGAATGTTAGGCGGAATGGTCGGCTATCAGTCGTACAACCGATCGATGCTCAACGCACGCGCGGGTGCGACAAGCCGTATGGCGGGCGTATTCGCCTCCCTCGCGTGTCTGTTCGTACTGGCCGTCTCGCCGGACCTGGTGGCGCTATTTCCGGTGCCGGTGCTGGTCGGGCTGCAGCTCTTCATGGGACTACGCCTGTTGATCCAGTGGCTAGTGGGCGCATATCGCCAGCTCAACTGGCATGAGTATCTGCTCGTACCGCTGATTCTGGGCGCTATTGCGTTCTACGGTGTGGTCCCGGGCGTGGTGGCCGGCGTCATCGCCGCCTGTGTGATGTTCGCCCTGCTGTACGGCCGTATCAGTTGCGTCCGGATGGAGTTCGATGGCAGTACGCGCACATCGAATGTCGAGCGCAGTATCGAGGCAACCGGACGGCTTCACGAACTAGGCGCACAGGTGTGCGGAACGTGTTTGCAGGGCTTCCTCTTCTTCGGCACCGCCAATTCGATCTTGCAGCGCGTGCGCGAACGGCTAACCCAGCACGGGCCGGTACCCGTCCGCTTTGTCGTGCTCGACTTCGCTTCGACCAACGGGTTGGACGCGTCGGTATCGGTCAGCTTCGTCAAGCTCAGGCAACTGTGCGCAACGCTTGACGCAGACCTGGTGTTGACGGGGCTGCCGGCACGCTCGCGTGACCTGCTCCTGAAGACCGGCACGCTGAACCTCCGGATTCACGAGTTCGCTACGCTGGACGCCGGGCTGGAATGGGTTGAAGACACAGTTCTCGCGTCGGACTCACGCGCGCTGCCGCGCGGCGAAGAGGATTTCCAGGCGATGCTCGCGCCGCATTTCACTCCGTGCGCGCTTGAAAGGCTGCTGGCCCTTCTGGAAGTGCGCGAGCTTGACGCGGGGCAGGCGGTGTTCCGTCACGGTGAGCCAGGGGACGCCATGTACTTCGTCGAGCGCGGGCGTGTCACCGTCTTACTGCCGCTTGCGGACGGCAGGTCCTTCAGATTACGTTCGTTTGGGCCTGGTACCATCGTCGGTGAAATGGCGGTGTACACGCGACAAGTGCGCAGCGCGGACGTGCTTGCTGAGGGTCCCGCGCGTGTCCGGCGTTTGACGCTCGAGTCGTTACGTGCGCTTGAACAGGACGATCCCGAGACCGCGCAGCAAGTTCATCGATTTGTCGTCAAGGTCATGGCGTCACGGCTAGCTCTCGCTGACGAGGCGTTGCGCGCGGCGCATTGAGATTGCCATTGGAAGTAAAGCAACCATCCGCACAGCAGCCCTAGCTAGCGTCCGTATATTCAAGCCGCGCGCGCAACCAGGCTATGAACTCGTTGAGGTCCTTCGGCGAGGTTCGCCCTGCGGCAGGCAAGGCCATCAATCCAAACGGAAGCTGAACAAATCCCCAAGGCGCCACCAGAAGCCCTTCGTCCAGCTCCCGTCTTACAAGCCGTTTCTCGATGAGCGCCACGCCCAGACCGGACAGTGCCGCCTCGATGCAAAGGTGTGTATGGGGAAACGTGATCCGGCCACCGGTTCCAATTCTGGTGCCCGTCTGTGCCTCCCAATGCGTCCACGCACTCGATGTGAAGTCGTGTGCGATACGCGTCCCCTTTGCTGCCGAGCGCCTGTTGCCCGGTGTACATACAGGCCCGAAAGCGACAGGTGCCAGCGGAATTGCACGGGCACGGTCCGCCTCGGGATACGAAGTGAGATCCCACGCAATGACAAGATCAGCGCCTTCCGTCCTGATCTCTCGAGCTGAAGTCATGGACAGGCGGATCCGGATGTCCGGACGCGCGCGATAGAAATCGGCAAGGTTCGGCACCAGCCAACGCATCGCAAACGTCGCGCTGCATGCCACATGCAAGCCTGAGCCCTGCACCTGAGCCTGCAGCCTGGCATAGCCGTGCTCGAGTTGCTCGAACACTGAGCTGACGAGCACATAGAGGTCCTGCCCGTGCTGATTCAGCTTCAACCCCGTGCCTTCCTTGTCGAAAAGCGCTGAGCCGACGTGCTCCTGAAGCAGCTTCAACTGACGGCTGACCGCACCGTGGGTTCGAAACAGCTCTTCGGCCGCCTTGGTCACGGAACCGTTTCTGGCCGTTGCTTCGAACGCGCGCAACAAAGATAGCGGGGGAAGTGTACGCACCTGAAAGATTCCTTCGTTAAAAAAACTGACTGATCTCGCAATAAAACTCGGTTTTCGAATGCTACACGAGTGCGTATCTTCGCGTTCAGTGGAAGCTAATCGGACAGTTTTTCTATCGTAAAGGAGGTCAAAAAATGAGCCGGATCGCGCAGGTCATTGGTTACGAAGTCCTGGACAGCCGAGGCAATCCCACGGTTGAAGTCGAGATCACGCTGGACGATGGTTCGAAAGGCCGGGCAACGGTGCCGTCTGGCGCTTCAACTGGAGAACGCGAGGCCGTCGAGTTGCGCGACAACGACCCAGGCCGGTATCTGGGTAAAGGCGTCAGCGTGGCAGTCAATGCGGTCAACACCGATCTGCAGGACACGCTGATTGGCATGGACGCCACGGCCCAACGTGACATCGATCAAGCCATGATCGAACTCGACGGCACCGAAAACAAGCAACGTCTCGGCGCGAACGCGATTCTCGGTTGCTCGATGGCCGCAGCGAACGCCGCGGCCGCTTTCAGCCGGACCTCGCTGTTTCGTTATCTTGGCGGGGTGCAGGCGTCTGTGCTGCCGGTTCCGATGATCAACATCATCAATGGCGGCGCACATGCCGACAATCCGCTCGATTTCCAGGAATTCATGATCTTGCCGACAGGCGCAACATCGTTTGCCGACGGTGTGCGCATGGGGGCCGAGGTCTTTCACACGCTTCGTGGCGCGCTCAAGCGTGGGGGGTTCAATACGAATGTTGGAGATGAAGGCGGCTTCGCCCCTCCGTTGCGCACCGCTGAGGAAGCGCTCGATCTGATTGTCGCCGCAGTCGAGGAGGCGGGGTATAGACTCGGCGTCGATATCGCGCTGGCGATAGACCCGGCGTCCAGCGAGTTCTTCAGGGACGGACGCTATGTCTATCGCGGCGAAGGCATTGAGCGCAGCATCGAACAGCAAGTCGATTATCTGGCCGGGCTAGTGGCCGCGTATCCGATCGTTTCTATCGAAGACGGTGTCGCCGAGAACGATTACGCCGGCTGGAAATTGCTGACGTCCCGGCTCGGCAGCCAATGCCAGCTCGTTGGCGACGACATCTTCTGCACCAACGAACGGCTGCTTCAGGATGGTATCGACGCATCCATGGGGAACTCGATACTCGTCAAGATGAACCAGATCGGCACGCTCAGCGAAACGCTGGCCACCATCAGAGCGGCCCACCGCGCCTCTTACAGCGCGGTGATTTCACATCGTTCGGGAGAAACCGAAGACGTTAGCATTGCGGATATCGCCGTCGCGACCAACTGCGGCCAGATCAAGACGGGGTCGCTTTCTCGCACGGACAGAACCGCAAAATACAACCAGTTGATCCGTATCGAGCGCGAATTGGGTTCGCAAGCAACGTTTGCTGGCGCGGCACCGTTCGCGGCTCGCTCGCTGCGTGGCACGCAAGTCGCATAAGGTGCCGCGCAACATGACCGTCAAAACTGATCCACGCCCTACAACGTAGCAGTCACGCCGCCATCCACGTAAAGGATATGGCCGTTCACGAAGTTCGACGCGTCGCTCGCCAGAAACACGGCAGCGCCGACGAGATCTTCCACATCGCCCCAGCGTCGCGATGGCGTGCGTCCAATCAGCCAGTTGCTGAACGTTTCGTCCTTGACGAGCGCTTCGGTTAGCTCCGTCTTGAAGTAGCCCGGCCCAAGTCCATTGACCTGGATGCCATGTTGTCCCCAGTCGATTGCCATGCCCTTCGTCAGCATCTTCACCGCGCCTTTGCTCGCGGTGTAGGCCGCGATGTTGGGGCGGCCCAGTTCGCTTTGTACCGAACAGATGTTGACGATCTTGCCGCGCTTGCGAGCGATCATGTGCCGCGCGACCGCCTGACCGACCAGGAACACGCTGTCGACATTGGTCTTCATCAGCTCTTCCCATTGAGCATGGGAAAACTGTTCGAGCGGCGCACGGCGTTGCATGCCGGCGTTGTTGACGAGAATGTCGATCGCACCGATGTCGCGTTCGATATCGGCGATCGCAGCATCGACCTCAGTGGCCGACGTCACATCGAAACTCGCGGCATGAACAGTCGCGCCCTCATCGCGCAAACGGCTGACAGCCTCTGCGAGCCTGGCCGCATTGCGACCATTCAGAATCACTTCAGCGCCGGCACCTGCCAATCCTTTGGCCAGCGCATAACCGATACCCGTACTCGACCCGGTAACCAGAGCACGACGCCCCGACAGATCGAACATCTTCAGATTGTTGTTCAACTCAACTCCTCTTCAACGCTAATTCGTCCGACTTCCATCCAGCACCGTCCGGCGCGTCCAGCCATTGCATGACCTCTCTCAGACCGCACGCGCTGTGCAGCGAAGCGGAAAGGTGGAGCACACCCTCTTCACAGACAGGCGACTCGAGCGTTGCGAATTGATTCGCCACCAATGTCGCTGGAAACTCATGATCCAGGCGCCTGGAAACCCGTGCAACCGCTGCGGCCAAGGTGATGTCGAGAAACACGAATCTCAGCCCGGCGACACGCGCGCGCATGCGCTCCCGATAGCAACGTCTCAACGCGGAACAGGACAGTACGGCCGTTCCATGCGTATCATCCACCAGCTCGGCGAGGCGGTCCAGCCACGGCTCGCGGTCACTGTCGCACAACGCGATTCCGCGACACATCTTGTCGCGGCTTTCCGCCGAGTGATGCTCGTCTCCTTCGATGAAAACGCCCTCCAGCGCCACTGCTAACTCGCGTGCAAGTGTCGACTTACCCGAGCCCGACACGCCCATCACCACTATTTTATGTGTCACGTTGCAAAATCCAGCTACGTCGTCGCGGCATGCGATCCAAAGAACGGAATCGCGCCGGCCATTCAACCGGCAGCGGCGCACGGATGAAAGCGCGCCGCTGCATCACACACTTTCCGCCTTAGGACACCGGCGTGAACTTGAGCTGGTCGATCGGCGTGACCTTGTCGGTTCGGGTCAGGCCATAAGGCGTCTTCGGTCCGAGCCACTTGTCGAAGATACCGCTCATCTCGCCGCTCTGCTCCATCGAAGCCAGGGCCTTGTTGACCGCGCTCAGCATGGCCGGCTCGTTCTGGCGCAAGCCAACCGCGATCGGCTCGATCAGCATCGGTTCCGATGCGATCGCCACCGCGCCGTCCGTGCCATCCACCTGCTTCGCGATCTTCGTGGCAGTCATCTGATTGGTCACGAAGCCTTTGACCTTGTTCTGCTCGAGTGCGAGAAACGCCGAGCTGGTATCGTGAAAGGTCACCGCCTGGCCATCCTTGATCGAAATTGGAATCGACTGAGCAGACGTTGAGCCGTCGGCAGCGCTGATCTTCTGGCCTGCGAAATCGGTCAGCTTCTTGCTAGCATCGGCCTTCTTCACGACAAGAACTTCCTTGGTGGAGTAGTACGAGTCGCTAAAGGCAATCTGCGTAGCGCGAGTTTTGGTGTAGGCCAGGTTGGCGACCACAATGTCAACGCGCCCCAGCTTCAATTGCGGAATGCGCGCCTCGACAGCCAACGGTTCGAGCTTCGCCTTCACGCCCAACTGTTTCGCCACCGCGTTGCACAGGTCGACGTCCATGCCTTCGAGCTGGCGCGTCTGCGCATTCGGATACGAGAACGGCTCAACGTTCGAATACACACCACAGCTCAACTCGCCGCGGCCCTTGATATCGGCCAATTGATCAGCATGTGCCGGGGCAATCGATGCAACCGCGCCGCCAACGACCAACATCCCCGCGAAAATCTTCTTTACCTGCATCGTGATGCTCCTGAAGTTTATGTGTAAAGCAATCGACTGCTGATCAACGGTGGTCAAACCGAATCTGAATCTGAACCTGTATCTGTGCCGCGAAGGCCATACCGCCTTGCTTGCTTCAATGCTTGCCTCAATGCGAGCGAAGATCGGACAGGAATCGCTGCGCCCGCTCGTGTTTCGGGCGCAAGAAAAATTCCTCCGGCTCAGCCGTTTCGAGAATCTTCCCTGCGTCCATAAACCAGACGCGATCGGCAACCTCGCGCGCAAACCCCATCTCGTGCGTGACGCACATCATCGTCATGCCTTCCTGCGCGAGGCTCTTCATCACGTTCAACACTTCGCCGACCATCTCGGGATCGAGCGCGCTGGTAGGTTCGTCGAACAACATTGCCGGCGGATCCATCGCCAATGCTCTCGCAATCGCGACTCGCTGCTGCTGGCCACCGGACAATTGCGGCGGAAACGCACTGGCCTTGTTCGACAGACCGACACGCGCGAGTAATTCAGCTGCTTTACGTTCCGCATCCGCGCGCTTGAGGCCGTGCACTCGCATCGGCGAAAGCGTGATGTTGTCCAGCACCGACAGATGCGGAAACAGGTTGAATTGCTGAAACACGAAGCCGACACGGCTGCGGTAAGCATT
>NZ_FPBH01000036.1 GCF_900116445.1 Paraburkholderia aspalathi | reverse complement strand
GTCGTAGACAACAGGAAGACAGGAAGCTGCGAAGGCGCGGCCTCACCAGTCGCTCGACAGACCGCCGGCTCACGCGTTTTTACACGGCCTCGGCCAGGAGCGGTCAGTTACCGGCGTTATTCAAATGACCGCAGCTGGGTCGGCAATGGACATTTATTCCGCAACATCCGGACCGGGAGCTAATGTCTCAAACCAAATCAAGAACGATAACGAAGCGAGTCGATGACGACACGTACAGCGACCGGAAGTTGGCGTCGGTCGGGATAATAGAGGAAGCTTCCCGCTAGCGTGACAGACCATCCCTCTAACACTTGCGTCAATGTGCCTGACTTCAGGTGGGGTTGCACCTGTTCTTTGAGAACATAGGCGAGGCCGTTTCCCGCCAGGGCGGCATGGATAAGGATATCGCTGTCATTGGAGATAAAGACCGGATCGACTGGCACCTGGACGGATCGGCCCTCTCGCTCAAAGTCCCAGAAATGGAGGGCCTTCGAACTTGGTCGTTGATATCCCAGACATGCATGGCCGGCCACATCGTCCGGAGTGAGCGGCGCGGCATTGTTCTTCAGGTAAGAGGGCGATGCAACCACCGCGGTTCGGTAGTCTGCACCGATGCGAACTGCCACCATGTCCTTAGCCAATAGTTCGCCATTCCGGATGCCCATGTCGAAGCCAGCCGCGACGATGTTTGCCAAGGAATCATCTACCGACAGTTCAACCACGACCTCAGGATAGTCGCGCCGAAGTTGTGTGAGCTTCGGCACGACGAACATAAGCGCTGCCGTGCGATGAACACTGATACGGACACGGCCTGCTGGCCGGCTTCGATTATCCGCAAGCGTCGTCAAGCCTGCCCCGATCTCGATGAAAGCGGGCCGCAACCGGCTCAACAGCTTTTCTCCCGCAGCGGTCGGTGCGACGTTTCTTGTGGTTCTATTGAGCAGCTTGACGCCGAGGCGCGCCTCCAGCAAGCGAATGGAATGACTGAGAGCAGAAGCGGAAACACCGAGCCGCGCGGCTGCACGCGTGAAGCTGGATTCCTCGGCGATGGTTGCAAAAGTTAGCAGATCGGCCAGATCCTCGCGGTTCATTGTTGAGTCTCACTCATGATTTCATACAAAATTATGTCACTAATCAACAAAGCCGACAGGCACTAGACTGCTGGAACTGATGACAGTCCGACGCAATAAGGCGTCGTACAGTGCGCAGGAGGATCGATGACAGCAAACATGATTGCAGTGGTGACGGGTGCGAGCAGAGGCGCCGGAAAGGGAATCGCGATCGCGCTTGGAGAAGCCGGGGCCACGGTCTATGTCACCGGGCGCAGTGCCACTGGGGGCGAAACGCCCTTCGGCGGTTCAGTAGATGAAACAGCCGAACTCGTGTCTCGCGCAGGCGGGACAGGAATAGGAGTTGTGCTCGATCACGCAGACGATCTGGCAGTGGCAGATTTCTTCGCCGACATCCATCGTCAACACGGCCGTCTCGATATCCTCGTGAACAACGCTGCAAAGGTTGGTGCACCCGCTCAAGGCGGCTTCTGGCAGAAGCCGTTGGATACGGCCGATGTGATTACTGTCGGCCTGCGCTCGCACTACGTGGCTAGCTACTATGCTGCGCCGCTTCTGATTGCCAATGGCCGTGGGTTGATTGTCAACACCGGACACTACGGTGCCGTCAGCTACCATCAGAACCCGGCCTACGGCGCCCAAAAGGCAGGTGCGGACAAAATGGCGGCCGATATGGCGAAGGAGCTACGGCCATACAATGTCGCCGTGGTTTCCGTCTGGATGGGCGGTTTAGATACCGAACGTGCTCGCGCCTATCTCGCTACGCTCCTCGAAGACAAGCGCCCCAGGCAAAAGCGCGAGTCTCCACAATTTACAGGCCGCACTATCGCCGCGCTCTATGAATTTGAGTCCATGATGGCACTTTCAGGCAGGGCGCTGATCGGCGCGGAGATCGGCGCAACACTCGGCGTGACCGACATCGACGGTAGCCGGCCACGCTCTGATCGCTACGCGATGGGTGGCCCGCCTGAGTTACATCGTTCCCTTACCATTTAAGCCGTCCTGCCATATACAAATCTGAACACTAGCGAAGCGTGTCGGATGAAACCCTGTGATGTCGGACTTTTGTCCGGGCAACGGCCATTCGTGATCGTAGCCTACAGGGTGGCTGTGGGTCGAACCCAGGCGCTCGCCATCCGGCTGAGTTCGGCCTTGGATTCAACCGGTCGCCGGCTCGCGAATTTCAGGCTGCGAACGCCACTTGCGTGAGGCAGACAGCGGCCATCAGCGGACCTTCGACAACCACACCAGAATCGTCGACAATTTGCGTGCTCAACGTCAGAGGCAACCGGGAAGAGAATCATGGACTGCAAGTCTGCCGTATTCGCTGTGGGGCTGCTTTTTGCCGGTGTTGGTCCGATTCAAGCCCAAAACGAGGTCACGTCGTCAGATCCAACGGCGGTCAGGCCAATTCACACAGCCCCTATGGTTCCACCCGCGATGAGTCAAGAGGGTAGGGATGCCTTATGTACCATCTTCAATCGCATAAGTGTCGCGACGAAATCTTTGGAACCTGGGAGCGACTCTCCACCAGTAATCGGCTATAGCGTCCATGTTGACAGTAGTGGGCAGGTTACGAAAGTGATGAAGAACGCGCGTGCTGAAGATTCCGATTTTGATAACGCTGTCAGGCACGCTCTCGTAGGTTACAACGTGTCTCAACGCCCCGATGGCTTTCCATATGTTGTGACTATCGGGTTCGACGGAGAAGGGCACCTCGATGACAGCTACCATCTGGGAGACTGCCTTATCGCGCACTGACAAGCTTGGCAAACAGCGAGTGTGCAGGTCCAAAGGAGTCTCGCTAAAGCGCATCGGGCCGCGATCTGCCAGGAACGGCCTTTCATTGGTGCCCAATGATTATCGCAGGAATGACGGTTTTCGATCCGTGAGCCGACGCCCTTGATTAATCGGTTTTTCGAGCGCTACCCGTGCGACGACAAATATCTGATTGACACAAGATAGACCGATTAGTATCTTTGCGTACGCAATCAGGCCATCACATGACCTTTATGTGACGCTATTTCGTCATGTCGTCGTGAAGCGCTTCATCACCCGCTAATGGCGCCGGCATGGCTTCCCATTTTCAAAACGGAAATACCACGCCGATGATATTCTTGTCCATCCGCCGTCTTGCGTTCGGTGTCGCCGTCATGCTGTCCTTGACCGCACTGGGCGGCTGCGCGGTGCCCTCATCCAAGACGCAGTCCGAGCGTGAAGCCGAGGTGGCTGCACACGAAAAAGCCGCCGCGGAATCTGGCAATGTGATGGCCGAGTATCTTTACGCCTCGCACCTCGTAGGTCAGAACGACCTCGCCGGGGCCTTCGTCTATTTCCTGAAAGCCGCGCAGGCCGGCGATGCTTTGGCACAAGCAAAAGTCGCCGGGTACTACTACTACGGAAGTGGTGGCGTAACCAAAGACTATGCCGCCGCCGCGTCATGGATGCGGAAATCCGCCGAACAAGGCAACGACCGCGCGCAATTTTCGCTGTCTACCATGTATGCGGAGGGGGTAGGCGTGCCGAAGGACAAGGCCAAGCAGATTGAATGGTTGGAGAAGGCGGCCTGGCAGTACAACCGCGATGCGCTTAACGCCCTTACTCGCGTGGGCGATCCTCACGGAGTCGTGCAAAAGGTAGAAGCGAACAGAGACGCGTTCCTCCGGGCATCGAACGCGAACGTTCAGGCCGAACGACTCCAGCAGGCGGTACAGCAGCAGAATTCACAACCGGCGCCGCAGCGGCTGTGCCCGGTGACTATGGGTAGTGTTACCGGCCTGGCACCGTGCTGAGAGATCAGGCCGCCGGCAAAGCTGAGAATATGGCGTCCACCGAGGACACGCAAATGGCCGTTGGACTCCGGAAGCGGACTTTCAAGTAAAGCTGGCTCCAATGGCGGTAGAGGGTCGACAAGACTCAGTTGAGTTTCTTGAAAACGACCGTTCGTAGACGAAGATGTGTGTCCCTTCGATTAACGGCTATCGCTGAGTGCCAGCCGTCCAGCGGCGACAAAGAAAACGGGCCGAAAGTGGATCGCGCATCCAGCGTTAAAAAACACGGGATGCGCGATCGATGCTCAATGATCGTCGTCAGCCGCGCACATACGGTTATGGTCTTGGCCGCGACCGTGACCGTTGCCGCGCGTGTCGTCATCCACTCCGGGCAGGCGCTGCGCGACATAGGCCGGCAAGTCGCTCGGATCCCACGCGAACACGAAGAACTGATTCGGGTTCGCGATACCGGCCGGATGATTGGAATCGGTTATCGTCCCGATAAAATCGTTATCGTTCGCAATGAACAGCGTGTGCTTTTTCACGCCGCCGACCATGACATCGGGACCGAACGCGAGGCCTTCGAGCTTCGCCGGTATATCGTTGGCGCTGAGACCGTGTGCATTTAGCGTGGTGACGACATCGAGGAACAGGGCCTTCTGGACCGCGTAGGGTGCGAGCCCCGCCTGACTGCTTGCGTTGCTCACATCCTGGGCGCCCGTCAGGTCAATGTGAAACACCTTCTTGAACACTGCCGTCGAATTGTCGCCAAGACCCTTGCCGTCGCGTTCGTCCATCAGCAGTTCGTGATCGTTGACGGCGACCACGTCGCTGATGGTCGGGTACTTCGGCTTGGCTGCCGTGCCGATGTTCGTTAGCGGATACGCAAATTGCGTCATCTTGCCGCTGCGTATATCGATTTTCACGATGCGCGTATAAGCGCCGTCCGTGCCGCCATCCTGGATCAGCGGGCTTTGCATCGCGCCGAACAACGTCTTTCCGTCGGGCGAGATCGCCAGGCCTTCCATGCCCTTGTTCGCCACGCGGCCGGAGGTGTTGAGCGTGATTTCATCGCTACCGAGAGGGCTGAGCGTCGAGACCGCGAACGTATCCGGCAGCTTGTAAGTGTCGATGCGGCGTCCACTGCGGCGATCGAACCGGTAAACGTACGGACCGTATTCATCGGAGATGAATACGGTCTCGCCGTCATTGCTCACGCGCACACTTTCCGGGTCGAAGCGCGCGTTGCGATCATTCGTCGACAAGCGTGAAGGGTCAAAGTTGTCCGAGCGGCCCGAGAAGTAATGCGTGTGATTGCGGCGGTTAAGCGTTGGGGCGCCATCGGGGACGCCGGCAGCCGCGCCCGTTCCGTAGACCAGTGGTTCGGAGGCGTGGAGCAGGGTGGTATCGAGGAGTTTAGGTGTCAGCGTGTACGGCAGTGCTGCGCTCGCCGACGCCGGTTTCAGGCGCAGGCTCAAGGTTTGGAAGCGGTTGATGTACGACGCGGTATCGTCGATCGCGGCGTTGTACGACACGGCATTCGGGCCGCGGTCCGGAACAGCCACGAACGTTTGGCACCCCGCGTAAGCGATGCCCGAACCCAGGCCGCCGAGCAGATTGCCCGCTACACCGTTTTCCAGCGGCGCAGCCGTTTCCTTCGATAAATCGCCGGTCAGACCGCTCAGTTGGCCCATCGCAATGAGATCCACGCCCGCATACGCCGTAGTTGTAAATATGAGCGACGACGCAATCGCCGTCAGAGCAAACAGTCTTGAACGTGACACGATGTCTTTCCTTGAGTGGGCATGGTTCTTGTCGAGCGCGTATGGCGCTGAGTCTTGTCCTCGCTTGTCTTGCTCGCCCGGATGTTTGCATCGGACAAGGACGGACTCGCGCGCAGATCGTCGGCCATTTGAAGGCTGGCGGTAATACTGCGTGAGGGTTGTGACCGATTGATGACGCTAATTAGTTGGATCGGCCGGACGCTCAGATTGGCCAGTCTTGTGCCGCTTGCGCTAGAAACCGGGCCCTATTGCTCGCTGTACCTTGCTGGCTCAGGAGAAACGTCGGAGCCAATTCCCGGAGCGCGCCGGCTGCCTTTCTGTGTTACCTGAAGGGTTTGAGTGCTCACTGGCCGACAATCGCGAAGAGCGGTCTACTGTCGCGGGAATGAGAATATTGGGTGCCTCGTACAGACAGATCCACTCGGATCTACCGCGTTCTAGCGGATCTGTTTCGTGTATCCAGTTGAAGCCACAGTGCTTGCAGCGATAGCGATGTAGAACAACCGGCGGTCGGCCGAAGGGGCGAAGAATTGCTGGGTTGCGATATGTCAGCAGCCCATCGTGGGAACCGTCTGAATCGCCAACCAACAATTTCTGGCACGCTTCGCAGGGCATGGTTTCCTGAAGCCGACCGGGGTGAGCATCGAAGGTAGCACGTTCGCGAAGAAAGGAAAGAACGTTTGGGCGAAAAAATACCCGCTTTGTGGCGGGCTCAATTCATATCAATGGAGACATGGAGGAGACGTAACGAGTACAAACCCTTGGGGCTCGATTGCAATCGCACAACTATGCGCTCTATCTGGCAACCAGTGTCGATGGCATAGCTGCCTGCAATCTGTTCAGCCGTCCGGCGGTGCTGGCGAAGTCGTTCCCCGCTGGCGATTGTAGGTCGAAACTATGACGAGCCTGACGGGACCTTCGAGTGCTTAGGCGGTGCCTAAGCGCGATTCGGCAATCCGCTTCAGATCATCGGGAGTTGAAGCAGATTCAGCCAACCGCCCGAGCAGCTCCGTGGCCCTGTTTTCGTCTTTAGGCCCACCATCGCCAAGCGTCAAACTCACCGCCAGGTTAAGTATTGACCTAGGGAGCCCTCGCGAGGCCAGAGCCTCAAGGAGGTGACGAGCCACTTCGGGTTCTTGCTTTCGGTTGCCGCTTAGCAACTCATCAGCAATCGATTCTACAAACCTCAGCGAGCTTTCGTTTTCCGTTCTGTGTATGCCAGTCATGAGCGCTTGTTCGAAGTGGCCAACGGGACGGTCCGCGGCGTGAGCCAATGTGCTCAGCGCCTCCTGAAAACTCAGATCTTCCTTTGAGCCGGCAAACGGCGCTTCTGTCGGGTTCGGGCCCTCTTCGTGCGCATGTGCGGACGATGGTTGCCACCATCGAACAAATTCGTCGGCGGATTCACCGTGAAGATCAACTGACGATGCGAGCAATTGCGACGCCTGATATACGCGTCTCTCGGTTAGTGTCACGCTGTCACACGCCTCGTCGAGCGCGGAAGCCGCTTTGCTGCCCAGGTCGCGGTGGAGGTCGGTCCAGTCTCTATAGCCGAAGACTTCGGAGGTTACCTGTCGCGCCTGGGATTCCTTTAGCGAAAGGCGGAATTTAAGCCGATTGGCGGCCCGCGTCGGGATAGACGCGTTCTGGAAGTAGATACGCATGGCTTCGGTCCGAGTATCCGTGCCGATGAGCCTCCACAGCCGGCACGGAATCGAAAAGAACTGTGAGGCGGCGCAGGGGGCGTGACGCCCCATCAGAAAAAATACCGTTGGTTTCTCAAGTAGTCAATCCCATGCAAAGAGGTCGGTATTCTGCGCGATAACACAACCTTTCACTTCCAAGCAGACCCGCTCCGCGACAAATTGATTGACTCTCTGGACAAGCAAGATAGTGGGGTCTGGATTCGCGGTCTGAACAAGCAACTGGAAGCCTTCCTGATACGGGCACTACCGATCAAAGAGACCATGGATAAACTGGCGAGGAACGGGCCGCCGAAGGTTCCTCTCAGCATGAAGCTGGGCACTCTGCTTCAGTGGGGCAAAAAATAGGCATCACACAGTGTCAGTGCGCCGCACCGTAGCACGTGAATGTCCGCTCGGGACAAATCCCACAGACCGCTCAGGGTCGGCTACGGCCGACCGCGTCAGGCGGGATGGCCCACGATAAGCCTTTCGAATTATCAGCGCGAGCGTCCGATACCTCGTCTATTCCAAATGTTCGAACAAACTTGCGCATCTTCTACGAGGCTGAGGCCGAGCGGAAACATGACGGCCACTTACGAGTGCTGCCGTCAAGCGAGCAGGTCCGGTACCTGACGAAGCGCGTTCCATCGTCTCCACGCCCGCCTCACTCGCGGGTCGGGGATTGGCGCGGGCGACTAGGGCGATGTGCGCCGCCCTGCGTGTTTCGCGTGACTTTTGCCACATACCGTCGACGCATGGTTAACGATTTCTTCATGTTCTGTCGATGGCACAGGCTCGCGCTTCTGACCACAATGAAACAGGTCAACGTAAGCGGCGCGGTGCGCCGCCGCTGGCCAGCCTCTGCCGGACGCTTTGTGCCTGCGCAAGCGCCTTGACATCACGCACACCCTGCGAAGCGCCCGTGGTCGGTGACAAGGAGATGAACATGAAAAGCAAAAGTTTGACCTGCGCGGCGGCCGTTGCGGCCACCCTTCTGTCGTTGAGCGGTGCGGCGCATGCCAAAGACCCCACCTGTTCCAACGAAACGCTGAGAGGCCTGTATGGATTCAGCGCTCAAGGCGAAATACTCGGCATCATCGGCACGGATGGTGCGGTTCACTACGCAAAGTCTCGGCTGCTGCTCAACGATGTCGCCGTCGTCAACTTCGATGCCAACGGCAACTTCACGCGAAACGATGCGGGCAATATCGGCGGCTTGCCAAAGTCGGGCGGCGCCTTCAACTCCGTTCAGTTCGGCACCTACAACGTGAACAGCGATTGCACGGGAACGATGACGATCAACTACGGCACGAAAGCGAGTCCCGCAGGCGTGGTGCTCGTCGTGAATATCGTTATCTCGTCGGATGCGACACTGGTGATCGGCGAAATGACCAGTGAGACGGTCCCCTTCGCTGCTGCGCCTCCCACCGTCGATGGCACGTGTGGGAACCCATGCTCCGAAGCGGTGCAAATCAGTTTCGAGGGCAAAAAGGTGCTCGCCTACGGATTCCGTTAGGCGGACGGGACACGGCTTCAGGGGAAAGGTGGCAGCGACATCGGTACGACGACGCTTGCCGCTTTGGTGCGCAGGCCGCCCGGCACCCGGCACCCGGCTTTCGCTGGCGCAGCGGCGCGCTCCGCCAATCGGAGCTGCGGCAGACGCGACCCTTCAAAAGCCGATCTGATCGCATCTGTCCGACGGTCCGTTGCGGGTTGTCCTGAGCCGATCAGGTGTCGGGCCGAGTTCGGCCACAAGCGGTCGGTCGGCATCGTCGCCCAGATCGCCGACAATTCCTTGCGCACACCCGAGCCCAACAGATTACGGGAACCCGGGCATGTCGAGCGCGATCGCCAGTCGAAGCGTGCGATACTGATTCCGCTGACGAACTCCAGAGATGTTCGACGAATGCGGATTATTAGTCTCGCAACTGAATCCATCAATTCAATCGTGTAAATTTCGGCCCACCGATCGATATCCGTCAAATGGCGATGCAACCGCGAACCTACAATAATGAGTAAGCCCTCGTTTGTTGTCGATATTGCGGAAAACGCAGGGTCTAACCTCGACGCGCACACACCGCTGGCCCTCACCTCCGAGGAAGGATGCCATCATCACGGAAACGGTTTGCGCATGCCGCTCGGGATCTATAACGTTTCCATCGCGAGAGTGTGTAGCAAAGTGCTTCGACTGTGCCATCGCCTCGAAACCTATTTCGACGTCGGTCACACGTTGCGTTCTCTAGAAGGCGCAGGCGATCTCTTGGAAGAAGTCATCGATTACGTCGAACTTGCGCTCTACGCTGCCGCTGAGCATGTAGACGACATCGACTCGATCGCCAGTGGATTTTTCAAATCTAAAACGCTCAGAGACAAGAATCCAGCCTACAAACAGCTAGATAAATCCATCAAGTCTCACAAACGTTTCGTCGCAGCCGCTGCGAACGCAATCAAACACCAGCAGTCCAGAATCCGACCGTACACTTTAGAATATTTACACGGAACAGAATACAGTTGTTTTCACGGTTATTTCTTTGAAGGTGTTGCGCAAGGTACCGTGGGGCCGAACAATATTTTCCACCTGAACCAAGAAATATTTTCGATCACCACATTAATTTGGGAGATCTTGGTGTTCGTGCTGCAATGTTCTCGCGAGTTATCGACTTTCGTCAATGTCACATCAAAGCAAATTATTGGCCCTCCCCGAGAACAAAAAACAAGCCTTGCTGAAACAGTAATTGCGGCAGCTCGCTTGCCTCTGTATACGTTCGGCGAGGAGCATCCATTCTCACGCGTTGCCTTGCACATCGCTGCATCCGACGGAAAGATAGATTCTCTCAACTCAGCGCTTTACGGGTCTATCGGAAATCAATGGTCGCAGAATGCACAGGCGCAGTTCGGTCAGTTCATATTGCGGTTCAGCGGCGACGGAGTGTCAAAGACCTTTCGACTTGCCAACCCGGGGAAGGTAGTGCTTCAAAATTGGGCGCACTAAAATCGTCGTTCACCGATTCTGGTTTATCCAGAACGCCAGGTGAAACCGGCCTCGTGAGCGTCCGATTTCAAGAAATTCGACAGCCCGCTTCGCGTCGACTACGGAAGCAGGCCTCGCGACGCGGGCTGCGGAGATCGCCGCGCCGGGCGAACTTCCGTGTCCGGCCATGAAGAGACGTTCGACGCAACCACGCGAATCGTCGACAATGCCAGGTGAAGAGTTGCCCATAAAGCCTACACGTAAGGAGCGCATCCGTGCGGCAGGAAAGTGACGTTCCCGTGGACGAACGTGTGCTCGTGGTTGAAGGTCGAGCGTCACCGGATGTCCTGTTTCATGTCCAAAAAGCACTTCCAAAGGAACGGCCAGGAAACTGCGAAGTGCTGCTCGTTTCGTTTGCCTACGCTGATATTCCTATAGGCCGAACATTCGACATCGCCTTTCCAACACGCGCCCCGAAGTCCGAGACAAGGACACGCTTCGTCATCAGAGCAGTAACGCAGCAATATGCCAAACCGTTTGACGAGATTCCACACGGCTGGAAAACGATCTGCCTCGTGGAATTTCCAGAGGGCATTCCAGGCGTCATCGCATCCATGCCGGAGGTGAATGGCTGGTATGAGAATCGACAGACCGTGAGTCTTTGCGATGAAGAAACGTGGCGGCTGATAGTGGATTGAACGGCCGCTTTACCGCTGCTCGAGAGCCCCCTTCGGGTCGATCAGAGCCGACGGCAACAGGCAGAGGTCGGCCAACAGCGGCCTGTCGACCGCGCTGCGTAGATCGTTGACGATCGTCATCCAGCCTTTACGGTAATCCGCGTCATGCCGTGAGACGCCAGAATTTCGATAAACTCGATCATTGCTTGCGCCGGCGCCGTACCAAAGTCAACTGTCAGGTACCACCACTCGCCATTCGATTCGACAGGAGTGAAGGAATGAGCCGCCCCGCTAAGATTGTCATAGGCATGAGCTTCTGTTTCTTCAACGTCGAGCCACCGAGTAATAAATCGGTCCAACTGCTGCTGATCGGCGATCGCCTTTTCGAAAACGATTTGTGCCCTGTTCCAGCTGAACGGATAAAATGCGACCTGAAGCCCACCAAACTTGAATGCGGTCGCCTCGAAATTTGGGTCTGGGTCAAGCGCCAACTCGAATGGCTTGATCGCGTCATCGGAGTTTTTGGAGAGCACATCGACTCTGAGATAACGATACGGATACGGGATCTGTTCGTTGTTGAGAGCGATTAATACCTCTGCGGCGACGTTTTCTTCAGAGGCCGAAATGCGGTCGCGGGCAGCCGTGAAAAATTCAATGTAACGTCGCTGTACGTCACCGATCAAAGACGTAATCGTCACCAGGCCACCTAAGTAGAGTTTTCGAACTGGCCGTCAGTATAGACTGACGCCAACTTTCAGAACTTGCACCGACGATCGAGTTTTATCGGTTTGAGTGGCTGCTTTGGAGGGATCTGAGAGACCGTTCGGGGTCGACTTCAGTCCTCCGCGTTCTCCGAGAGCAGTCATTCAACCGGTTGCGATCAGATGGAGGTCCACCGTCCCTTAGGCCGATGAACCTCCATCAACCGCCAAGTTCGGACACTGACGAACCCCAGATACGCCTACGCGCTCACTATCACCGCAGAGCCAACCAACCGCCCGCGTCCTCTACGGCCTCCGAGTTCACGCCAACCCGCCAACCGCCGCCGCCGACGATGCCTTATCCAATCGGCCAAACGCAAACACTTAGCCTGCCTGGTTGATCGCTACGCGGCTGCCTTGATTTATAATCATCAAGCCGTTGGGAAACACCCGGCGGTCAGGTGTGGAAGCCTGTTGTTCTAACCGCACACCCGCCTAGGCGGGTCGTGCGTCTACCCCTGCACGTCTGTTGTCTTCAATGGGCGGGCTGTGGTGGGGGAGCCGCAAGGCTCGCCGGCTCGTTAGAACACCGGTCTTCCAAACCCGCCACGTGCCCGCTCACCCACTTCCCCAAGCAAGCGAGTGTCGGGCGATCAAAGAAGTACCAGGGAGGTCGCACCATGAGCAACAAACCTACAAAACAATCCCAACCCGCTTCACGCCCGCCAGTCGACGCGCTCCAGTACGAGAAGCTCGCGCTTTCCACCTTCGCTCTCTGCAATCGGCAGTTGAACCAACTCAACACATTGATCACACTTGCGTCCTCGATGTGTAGGAATCCTGCCATCACGAGCGACGAAAGACGACGCCAGCAGACCATGCTTGAATTGCTCGTCGACACAGCAGAGCAATATCATCACGAACTTGAGTGCGACCGTGAGCTATACCAGGTGATCGCGCTCGATGCGAAGGGCATCCCTCAAAGCCGCATCACCGCGAGCCGTGCAGCGCGCCTTCTCGCAGAGGCGTCACAAATAGCGACGACGGAAACACCGGCAGCCACAAAGCCCAGCCCGGCCAAACAAGCGTCAGCCAAATCCGCGACAAACGAAGAAGACGACGCGGACGAACAGCCGGCTCCTGTGCACCACTAACCACCGAGAAAGGCGGACGGCTTCAGTTGGCCGACTGCCGTCCAATGCTCAGCCGCCCGAAAGCGGGCGGCTCTTCCAACCTTGCTTTCAACCGTTCTCACCGCCGAATTTCGCCGCATACACCTGACTCGCCCAATCCACGAAAGCGCGGACCCTCGGAGCGAGCTGCCGGTGCTGGGGATAGAGAATATTGATAGGTAAGCCCGGACTCTCCCAGTCCTGCAGGACCTCGACAAGACGACCATCGGCAAGCTCGTCCTCCACGTGGAAGCGGGGCAGCTGAATCAGACCCGCCCCGCGCAACGCGCAGACGACATAATTCTCAGCGTCGCCCACCGAGATCCATCTACGCAGCTTGAATTCAGTGATCTTCCGCTCGATGCGCAGTTCGATCGCATAGGAGGACTCGCTCGTCTGGGAAAAGAAGCCGACGGCTTCATGCGAGGCCAGATCAGCCGGTGTCGCGGGCATACCCCATCGCTCAAGATAGGCGGGACTCGCGCAAATGATCTGCGGCACGACGGCCACGGGCCGCGCAATCAGCGACGAGTCGCGCGGACGCCCCCCACGGATCACGCAATCGACACCTTCGCGCACGAGATCGACGAGGCGATCGCCGCTACTCACCACCAGCTCGATACCCGGATAGCGTGCCCGAAACTCGTCGATGCGCGGCAACACGATGCGTGTGGCGTGCGTGCCATGCAGGTCCAGCCTCAATACGCCACGCGGGTTGCTAGTCTGATGCGAGAACGACGACTCCGCATCGTCGATCTCGCCCAGGATGCGCACGCAGCGCTCGTAAAAAGCCTGGCCGTCGAGTGTCGGCCGCACGTGCCGCGTCGTTCGTTCCAGCAGCCGTGTGCCGAGCCGCGCCTCAAGTGCCTTGATGGCATAGGTCGCCGTCGCGCGCGGGATGTCCACCATGCTCGCGCCTTTGGTGAAACTGCCCTGCTCGACGATCCGGACGAACAACTGCAGCGTGTCAAAACGATCCATATCCGCCGATCTCGATTAGTTATTCCCATTGAATAGTCATGGCAATTTACCACCATTTATCCAGGTGCTCTGGGTGGGAATAATCGCTCTCAAGGCAGTCGGCCACCTGACGGTCACCCTGTAAAGGAGCAGAAATGGAAACTGGTTCTTCACGCGTGACTGTCCAGGTGCCGAAAACCGACACCTCGTTTTCAAACCCCAATCAAGGAGTTTTTCATGCCATTTGCCAATTACAAGTTTCCGCAAGGCACGCTCGATGCCGCGAAAAAAGAAGAAATCATCCATCGCACGACGGCCATGTTCGTCGAGTATTTCGGCGAGGGCGTCCGTCCTTACTCGATGGTTCTCGTGGATGAGGTCACCGACGGTGGTTGGGGGCGCGCCGACGAAACCCTGACGATGGAGAAGATGGGTATCCCGCGGAACTGACGTCCATACGGGTGTGAGGATGACCGCCTCGCACCCGTTCAATCGAAGTCAAACGGTCAAGTGTTGAAGCCTGCAATGCAGAACCGCCCGAAAGCGGGCGGTTCTGCCGTCAGCGGATAGTGCAAAGAAACGAGTTAAGACCGAAGCAGGAACAGACTTACTGTCCCACGAGCGGGGCAGCGCCGCCGGCATGCGCGGCTTCTGCGCCGTCGTGATGCGCGCCGGCCGTTGCCGTCGAACCCGTTTGCCCCTGTACACGCGCAAGGCTCAACCGGAACTGCTTGCACCCCAGCCACAACAACCCTGCAGCCAGCAGTGTGGCGACAAGATTAACAATCGACATCGAATCACCAACCGCTTTCGGCGACCCGAACACCTTGTCGGTCAGCAGCGCGACGAGCGTCGTGCCGATCCCAAGTGCGATGAGATTGGAGACCAGCAAAAACACCGCCGAAATCTGCGCACGCATCTGGTTCGGTGCGAGCGTCTGCATCGCGGCGGTCGACGTGGGCATCGGGAACGAAGCGAAGAACATCGCAACGACCAGCAGCGCAAGCGACGCGTTCAGACTATCGACCTGTGTGAAAGCAACGGCCGGCACCAGCATTCCAACCGCGCCGATGAACCCCGCCAGCATCGGGCCGTCCGTGCGGCCTTTCTTCATGAGCCAGTCGTTGAGCCACCCGCCGCAGAACACGCCGATGGTGTTCGCGACCAGCAGGATCGTGCCGAGCGTGTAACCGGCTTCGGCCGGCGTGAGCCCGAAGTGGCGGATATAGAACGCGGGCGTCCAGCTCATCAGGCAGAACAGCGTCATCGCATAGAACGAGAAGCCGAGGTAGTGGCAGGTGAACGTCTTACCATGCGTGCCGATGAAGCGTAGCGAGTCGCCCATCGACACGCGCTTTGCCTGGCCGGCGCCATCCCGCACGAGTCCTCGACGCGCCGGATCGCGCACGGTGAGGATAAACAGCAAAGCAACGAGAAAGCCCGGCAAGCCGACAATAAAGAACGTGAGTTGCCACGAACGCACGTCGCCGAGAAGTGGCACGCTGACCGTCGTCATCTGCTTGAGCAGATGGATCACGTACCCGCCGATCAGGAAGGCCATCCCGCCGCCGATGAATGAACCCAGCGAGTACACGCCCACCGCACGCCCCAGCTTTTCCTTCGGAAAGTAGTCGCTCAACATCGAATACGTTCCGGGCGACAGCGCGGCTTCTCCCACGCCGACACTCATGCGGGAAAGGAACATGTGGATGAAGTTCTGACTGACGCCGCACGCCGCGGTGGCGAGGCTCCATAACGCAATGCCTGTCGCGATGATGCGCGGGCGGGCGAAGCGGTCGGCGAGGTAGGCGAGCGGCATGCCCATCACCGCGTAGAAGAGCGAAAACGCGAAGCCTTGCAGCAGGCTGAACTGCGTGTCGGTCAGATGCAGATCCTTCTTGATCGGCTCGATCATCAACGCGAGAACCTGTCGGTCGACGAAGGAAAACACATACGCAAGCATGCAGATCAGGACCACGTACCACTCGTACGTATAGCGCCTGCGTGCAGGGTTATTGCTCGTTGATACGGCCATGCCGGTTCTCCTGTGCCTGATATTCGACGAAGTTGCGATGAGGTTGCGAAGCAGCGTATGTAAACAAATTTCCGAAACATATACGCAAGGTCTGCGCACACACGGCGAGATTCCCCTGGGTCACTAAAGTTTTCCCCAGGAGGCGGCCGGAAAGGCTTGTCGCATAAGGCGCAAGAGGCCGTTGTACCGTGCGCGGCGCACCTCATTCGCGCTGTCTATAAGTGTTATATGTGCGCATTCATCGACGCTCGAAATTGGTGTTCCTAGACTCGCTTCGTTTTCCGCTCCATCAAACGAAAGCCTTCGGAGAAGACGGAAAACACGAGCGTCGCGACGGCAAATCCGCGCGGCAGTTAGAACCAGACTTTCGCCGGGACTAAGGGAATGACCAAACGGATGTGGTGCGTGTCGCTGCTGAGCCTCGCAGCGGCACCCGCGCTTGCGCAATCGAGCGTGACTTTGTACGGACGGATCGACACGTCGATCGAATACGCGAATTTCGGCCCCAACCACGTGGTGCGGATGGGCAGCGGCGATATCTTCGCGACGCAATTCGGCTTGAAGGGCAGTGAAGATCTTGGCGGCGGTTATCGCGCGATCTTCAAGCTCGAAAACGGCTTCAATTCGGCTAACGGTACGCTCGGCAACAACGGCGCGCTGTTCGGACGCGAAGCGTGGGTCGGGCTGTCGGGTCCGTTTGGCGCGATGCAGGCGGGCGTCAATTACACAGTCCTGCATACCTCGTTCGTGACCTACAGCTTGCCGGGCGACGGCGCCGGCCTCGCATGGGGCAATGCGGCGAATAACTTCGTCGGGCCGACCTTTCTGCGCGTGAACAACTCGATACGCTATTCCTCGCCTCGTATAGGCGGCGTGCTGGTGCGGGCTATCGCCGCGCGCGGAGCGAACGGTGCATCGAACGTTCCTTCGACGCTGGGCGATACGTATGGCGCCTCGGTTAACTACGTGAACGGCAGTCTGTCGATCGACGCCGACTACATGCAGCAGACCTTCAGTCCGGCGAGTGCGGCGGCACTGAACGCGAAAAGTCCGACGGCCGCCGGCAATTACGCGCTTGGGGCAATCTCGTACGATTTCGGCTTCATCAAACCGGCTTTCATCTATCTACGGCATCGCGGCGGGCCGGACGTCACGACGAGCGTGAACGCCGCCAGTTCGAATCCGCACAACGATCTGTTCGAACTCGACGCCACCGTGCCGGTGGGCCGTTCGCTGGTGTTGCTGAGCTACGGTCATTACCGGAAAGTGGCCGACAGCGCAGGCAATGCAGATTCGTTTGGCGTGCGCTGCGACTATCCGCTTTCGAAGCGCACCGTGCTCTATACGGGCGCAGCGATGATCCGCAACGGCGCGCACGCGAACTTCACGGTCAATGGCGCGGCGGGTGGCGGGGTATCGGTGGCGAAGGCTGGCGCGACTGCAAGCTCGGTGGTGGCTGGCATCATGACGGCCTTCTAGGCGGCCGATCAAGCTGACCCGCTGGTGAAGCGGCGGGTCGCTCCCGACGCGTTCAGACGCTACGTACGCCTTCCGGATTGAGATCGAGCGGCGCGCTGAGCCAGCTGTCGAAAGGCTCACGGGCGCCGATCCGGAACAGCTCCATGAGCACACCGCGCAACCACCGGTGGCCGGGATCGGTATCGAAACGGCGATGCCAGTAGGCGTTCACGGGCCACGTGAGCGCATCTTCGAGTTCGAACACGGCCGATTCACCGAGCGTGGAGAACGCGCGCGCAACGGTGCGGGGCAGAATCAGCGCGTAATCGCAGCGGCTCAGGATAGCCGGCACCACCATGAAGTTCGGCACGGCAATCCGCACGCGCGAGGTGAGCCCATAGCGCTCGAGCAGTTCGACCGATTGCGGGTGAGAAGTGACCGCGATGAAGTGCAGCCCTGCGGGCACGTTCGCATTCAGCGTATAGCCTTCCCGCAGTTCGAACTGCTCCGCCACGCGCCGCGCCATCAGCAACACATAACGCTCCTGCAGCAGTTCGCTATGGTGAAAGTGGCTCGACGCATGCGGAAAATGCCCGAGCGCAAAGTCGATGCGGCCCGATTCGAGCGCGACATTGAACTGGCTGTCGTCGATCTGATGGGTTTCGATCACCACACCGGGCGCTCGCGTATCGAGTTCGCGCATTAGCGTCGGCAGAAACGCGGCTTCGGCGAAGTCGCTCATATGCAGGCGGAACACACGGCGCGACGTGGCCGCGCGGAACTGCGCGCCTTCGTCGAGCATGTCCTGGAGAATCTCCAGCACGCGATCGATGGAAATCGCGAGGCGCTGCGCACGCGGCGTTGCTTCGACACCGCCGGGCGTACGCACGAACAGCGCGTCGCGAAACACGAGCCGCAGGCGGGCAAGCGCATGGCTCACGGAAGGCTGCGTGATCCCCAGCCGCAACGCCGCGCGGCCGACGTTTTTCTCGATGTACACCGCGTGAAATGCCTTCAGCAGATTTAGATCGAGGTCTCGCACACGCGGAGCCCCGGCGGTCTCTGCGAAGGACAACGGGTCATGTTCGTGCGAAACGGAATCGGCGGAAGCGGTCGGATCAGCGGAGTTGGCGGGATCGGTCTGCATGGGAGTCAGTTGCGCACCATGCGCTTCGCGGTGGCCGATGGCAGGCAGCCGAAGCGCCGCGCGTACGCCTTGGCGAAATGCCCAAAGCTGTGCACGCCGTGCTCGATGAAAATATCGGTCACCGAGCGTTCAGACTGCGTCTGTAGTGCGCGGTGCACGGCTTCGAGTCTCCGTTCGCGGATATAGCCCCCGGGCGACGTATTGAGGAACTGGCTGAAACCGTTCTGTAGCGTGCGCGTCGAAACACCGGCGGCGCGCGCCAGGGCGTCCATCCGCAGCGGCTCGTCGAGGTGGGCGTCGATATAGTCGCGCGCGCGGCGCACGTGGACCGGCAGTGGCGACGAGGAGGCACGGGCCAGCGTCGCGCTGTACGAATGCGGCAGCTGGCTGAGCAGAACGGTCATCAGCCACTGCGTGAGATCGCGGCCGAAGATCCGTTCCTGCGCGGGCTCGTCGAACTGATCGCACAGATTGCACAGGTAGCGCAGGGTCGACAAAAAAACCGTGGTGCCCGTGTGTGCATTGTCGAAAGCGAGATCGAACACGAGCGGTTGTTTGACGCTGTCGTTCAACATCTCGGCAAGCTTGACCTCGAGCGCCTGGCGGTCGATCCGCAAGAGCAGGTTGCGGCATTCGCGATCCGTGACGATGCGGCTCATGCGTGCGGGCGATGACACGCTCAGGCTCCCGGCCCGCAGCGAAACGCGTTCGCCGCCTGATTCAAGTGCGCATTGGCCGCTGAGCGTGGTGCGAAACAGGTAGTGATTGCCGATGTCGCCGGCATCGATGTGGGTTTCGCTGCCGTAGTGGAGTTCGAGGAGCATCGCCTGATGCAGCGCGACGCCGTATAGCTCGGCGTTGAGCGGGCCACGGTGAGGGACTTCCATCCGGTGCGGACAGAGCACCTGTGAGACTTCCCGCTCGATATCCTCGCGGGCGTGCGATGCGATCAGACGGTTACGGTTTCTGCGTGAAATCGCGATTTCCATTCATGGGCCTCGAAGCGGGGAGCGGGGAGCGGGCAGCGCGCTCATCATGCGATGGCCATTTTTTTCGCGCAAGAACGGATCGACCCGGATAGCGAGATTGTTCAGCAGGCGCGCGACGGCGTTCTCATTGAGTTGCCGGATTTGAATGCGGCTTGCGCGCGGTGAAGCGTCTTTGTGCCGGCGACCCCGTAGTCTGATGATCATCGAACAAGGAGAAGTGTGATGAATGTCAGCGTACTGGGCGGGGGGCATGGCTGCTATGCGGCCGTGATCGACATGCTGGAAAAAGGCCATAACGTGACGTGGTGGCGCCGCGATACGGTCGCCGCGGCGCGGCTGCGCGAACTCGGCGCGCTCAAGGTCAAGGACTTTCGCGGCGAGCGGCGGGTGCCGATCGGCGCGCAGCCAGGCGCGATACGTCTCGTCGACGATCTGGCGGAAGCGGTGGAGGGCGCAGCGCTCATCGTGATTCCGTTGCCTTCAACGACGCACGAAGCGCTGGCGGCTCAACTGGCACCATTTCTCGCGGACCATCAGGTGGTGTTCCTGCCGCCCGGCACGTTCGGCAGCTATGTGTTCGCGAAGGCGATGCACGAGGCGGGCAACGCGCACGAGGTGGCCTTCGCGGAGACCGGCACGTTGCCGTACCTCGCACGCAAACATGGCGAGGACAATGTGGTGGTGAGCGCATACGCTACGCGCCTGCCGAGCGGCGTCTTTCCCGCACGGTTTGCGACGTGGGCGGTTCCGGTGCTGCAGCAGGCCTATCCGTCGGTCGAACCGATCGAGGATGCGTTGAGCGGCGCCCTGATGAACGCGGGACCGGTGATCCACCCGCCACTGATCATGATGAACGCCGGCCCGCTCGAGCACTTCGATGCCTGGGACATCCATAACGAAGGCACGCAACCGTCGATCCGCCGCGTGACGAGTGTGCTCGACGCCGAACGTATGGCGGTACGCGAGGCCCTTGGCTACGGCGCGCCGCATTTTCCGCTCGCCGACCACTACGCGAGCGAGGGCGACGAGTGGATGTACGGCCGCGGCGCGCACGGCAAGCTGACCGATAGCGGCGACTGGCGCGAGGACATCGATCTGAAGACGCACCGCTATATGCTCGAAGACACGCGGCTCGGTTTGTCGTTTCTCGTTTCGGCGGGACGCTGGGCCGGCGTGCCGACGCCCGTCGCCGAAGGTCTGCTGAATCTGGCGAGCGCGGTGTCGGAGCGCGACCTGTACGGCGAAGGCCGCACGCTCGAGCGGCTGGGCCTTGCGTCGCTTTCGCGCGAGGCGATGACGGCCTTGCTCGAACGGGGTTTCGATCAATGAGCGCGGCCGTCGACATCCAGCACGTTCATATCCTCGGTGCGGGGCGGATGGGGCAAGGCATCGCGCTTGCCTTCGCTTATGCCGGCTTGCGCGTCACGCTGATCGACTTCAAGGAGCGCGACCCGGCGGCTCGCAGCGCCTTCGCGGCTGCCGCGCGTGGCGAGATCGTGCGGCAGTTGCAGACGCTGGTGGTGTTGGGCCGCATCAGCGAGGCGCAGGCTGCGGAGACGATGGCGCGCATCGTCATCGTGGATCGTGAGCACGCGCGGGAAGAGCTTGCCGAAGGCGAGATCGTCTTCGAGGCCGTCCCGGAAGTGATGGAGGCCAAGCAGGTCGCGTTCGCATGGCTATGCGAACACGCCGGGGCGGACGTGTTGTTTGCATCGACCACGTCGACGTTTCTTGTGACCGAGCTTCAGCAGGTGGTCGTGCATCCCGGGCGGCTTCTCAACGCGCACTGGCTCAACCCGGCTCACTTGATGCCGCTTGTTGAAGTCAGTCGTAGCGATGCCACGGCCGCAGCGACCGTTGAGCGCGTGGTCGCCTTGCTGCGCCGGGTCGGCAAAGTGCCGGTGGTGTGCGCGCCGTCGGCGGGATACATCGTGCCGCGCATCCAGGCGCTGGCGATGAACGAGGCCGCGCGCATGGTCGAGGAGGGCGTTGCCAGCGCGGAAGACATCGATACGGCGATCCGTACCGGTTTCGGTCTGAGGTTTTCCGTGCTGGGTCTGCTCGAGTTTATCGACTGGGGCGGCTGCGACATTCTCTACTATGCGTCGCACTATCTGGCGCGGGCGATCGATCCACGCTTCCTGCCCGCCGCGATCGTCAGCGACAACATGCGGGAAGGCCGCGATGGTCTGCGCGATGCGCGTGGCTTCTACGATTACGCGGATGTCGATGTGCCGGCGTATCTGCACAAACGGCTCGGTGAATTCAGCAGCTTGCTGGACAACACGGGGCTCGCGCCGGTGTTTAATGCTGCGTCGAAAAGCTGAACGGCGTCTGCGAAGAAAGTTCGTTGAGGGCGATGCGGTGCGGACGCCCCTCATGAATCAGATCGTGGCTCTATCGTCCGGATTCGCAGCCGTTGCGTATCGCCCCGGCGTCGTCCCCATCACTCGCCGGAACATGTCGATAAACGCGCTGACGTTGTCGTAGCCGAGTTCAAGCGCAATCGTCGTGACAGGCAGGCCGTCCGCGACGAGCTCGAGCGCGCGAAGCAGACGGGCTTGTTGACGCCATTGCGCGAACGTCAGGCCCGTCTCCGCCACGAAACGCCGGCTCAGCGTACGCGGTGCGACGCCAGCCCACGCGGCCCATTCTTCGAGGCGGCGATTATCTGAAAGATCGCTCGCCAATGCGTCGGTGATCCGGACGAGCCTTGGATCTTCCGGGCTCGGCAGACCTAGTGATTCCTCTTTCGCTGCGGCCAGTTCATCGATGATGACGTCCGCAATGCGCGTCTGCGCTTCGTCGAGTTCGATACCCGGCCAGGTCGCGGCGCGCCGCACGGCCTCGCGCAACAAGGGGGCTGTTCTGATCGCGCGAGGTTCGCGAGGTAAGGGCGTGCACCTCTGTTCTGCGATGAACACGCTCCACCCTGAGAACGGGCCATACGACCGCACGGAGTGGGCGCAATGCGGCGGAATCCAGATCGCGTGTATCGCAGGAACAACCCATTGCTGCTTGTCGAGTCCGACCGAGACGAGGCCGCTCAGCGCGCCCATGAGCTGTCCGCGCGCATGACTATGTGGCGCCGTCGCGCGCGCTTCGTTTTGCGTCAGCTCGGCCGCGGCGAGATAGGGACCTTCCTGCGAGGTCACGAGATCGGGGCGAATGAGGTAAGTGGACATGGCCGAAACACCGTATGGAATGGCCTTTATACCGGAGACGGGCCGCTTTTGCACGACTACACTGGTTTTGTTCTTTTAACGACCGGAGTGCAGTGCGATGCGAGCAGAACAGATTCTTCCCGATCACGTCGACCAGGTCGACTTCAACGGCACGACGGTCCGCAAGGGCACCGTCGCGGCTTTTCTCGCCAGTGCGCGTATCTGGAGCGATGAAGGCGCCAGTGAAGAGGCGCGTGCCCATGCCGAGGCCGACATTGTCGAAGGGCTGCCTGCACTGCGCGCAATAGGACTCTTCGATGTGCTCGAGATCCGTGATGTTTCGCTGCGCAATTGGCTCGACGCACATTGATCGGGACGCAGGTTCACTCTTACCTTCGAGGAATTCTCATGAAAGCTGCAGTAGTTAAAGGTGCGGGGCAGCCTCCCGTTTACGAAGACTTCGATCGTCCCACTGCGCTGGCTGGTCATCATCTGATCGACGTCGCCGCTTCG
Organism: Paraburkholderia aspalathi; assembly: GCF_900116445.1. Taxonomy (GTDB): domain Bacteria; phylum Pseudomonadota; class Gammaproteobacteria; order Burkholderiales; family Burkholderiaceae; genus Paraburkholderia; species Paraburkholderia aspalathi. The sequence goes on along the minus strand of NZ_FPBH01000036.1, from coordinate 58,335 downwards.
GCGTTGAGCCGGATTACCCGCAGCAAGGCAGCGGGCTCGCATTACTCGGCGTCGGGCGCGTTCCCGTTCGTCGCGGGCGTCGATGGTACGGGGCGTCTCGAAGACGGCCAACGTGTCTATTTCTTCGCCCCGCAAGCGCCGTTTGGCGCGCTGGCGGAACGCAGCCTCGTGCCCGAGGCAAACTGCATTCCGCTCCCCGATGCGATCGACGATGTCACAGCGGCCGCTATCGCGATTCCGGGCATGTCGTCTTGGGCGGCACTGACCGAGCGGGCCAGGTTTGTGCGAGGCGAGACGGTGCTGGTCAACGGTGCAACGGGCGCCTCCGGACGACTTGCTGTGCAGATCGCGAAGCATCTCGGCGCCGGAAGAATCATCGCGACCGGTCGTAATCCGGCCAGCCTCGAATCGCTCAAACGTGCCGGTGCCGATTTCACGATCTCGCTAGAGCAGGACGAAAACAGCCTGAGCCGCGCCTTCGAATCACATTTTCGCCAAGGGGTGGACGTCGTATTGGATTACCTGTGGGGACCCAGCGCACGGTCATTGTTGATCGCTGCGGCAAAAGCATCGGCTGACGCTTATCCGGTTCGCTTTGTCCAGATCGGTGCGATTAGCGGTGCCGATATCGTGTTGCCGGCAGCCGTGCTGCGCGCGACCGCGATCACGCTGCTGGGCAGCGGAATCGGCAGCGTGACTTTGCCTCGTCTCCTGCATGCGGTAAAAGAAGTGCTCAATGCAACGGTACCCGCCGGACTTCAGATTGCAACGGAGGCCGTGCCGCTTTCCGATCTGAACCTGCATTGGGGCAGCAGCGATAGCCAGGTCCGCACTGTCTTCACGCTCCGGTAGTTCCAGTTGTCGTCGCCTCGTCCAGATTCCCGAAGCAGACTACACTTGCCGTAAGCAAGGCAGACTACGGGCCACAGAGACCGGAGGAGACAAGATGGACCTGTTCATGTCGATGGAAGCGTTCGTGCGGGCGGCGGAAGCGCAGAGCTTTGCCGGTGCCGCGCGCCAGCTGGGCGTGGCCAAATCGGTGGTGACCTCGCGCGTCAAGCAACTCGAAGACCATTTCGGCGTGCCGCTTTTTCATCGTTCAACGCGGGCAGTGCGCCTGTCGGAACTCGGCGAAACGTACTACCGTGAATGCGCCGAACTGGTCAACAAGGTCCACGACCTGTCCGGCCGCTCACGCGGCGATCCTCAGGCGCTCGCCGGCACGCTCAATATCCACGTTCTACCGGGCTTCGCGCTTGGGCATTTTTCGCAAACGCTGATCGAATTCCGCGCCGCTTACCCACGCGTCGAGTTCGTCGTGACGGTCAACGACCGCGTGATCGATCCGGTGCAGGAAGGCTTCGATCTGGCCTTGCAGATCTATCCGCCGGCCTCCAATCTGCTGGTGGAGCGGCGCCTCTTTCCCGTGCGTGGCGTGCTGTGCGCGGCGCCCGGTTATCTGAAGGAAGAGCCGGTGATCGAGACGCCGCTCGACCTGTTGCGGCACGATTTCGCCCGTTATTCGTACTACCCATGGGGCGACAAGTGGCCGCTGATGCGCGGCAACGAGTGCTTCGAAATCGCGCTGAATCCGGTACTTAAAACCAATAGCGTGCACCTGCTGCTCGAGTTCGCGCGGGCCGGTGCGGGCGTCGTCTATTTGCCGACGATGGTCGCCGCAGCCGATCTGCTCGAACGGCGCCTTGAACGCGTGCTGCCGGAGTACGCGGCGCCGCCGCTGTGGCTGTCGGCGGTCTATCCTGCCTCGCACCGCTCGACCACCAAGGTCAAGGCTTTCGTCGACTTCCTGCGCGCCCGCTATCTGCGCGAACCGCAGTGGGACAAGGCGCTCGGCATTTCACCACCGGACGACGAGACCAAAAGCGTCGGCGAGGAGCTGGCCGAAGACTGAGAACTACCCACGAACCCCCGGGAGAACCCCGCGGGTTCTCCACCAGGTAGTTTCCCTGGCGCGATTTTGAAGCACCCATGGTTCGCGTTTCCCGACCCTCAGATCATTGCTGTTGCGCCTGCCGCCACTTAATCTTCGATCCAAGCAACGCATTCGCGGATTCGTAGATCAACTGGAGGCAGACATGCAAGAGACCTGGTTCGGTAGCCTGGACAATTTCCGCAAAGGCTCCATCGAAATCATCAAGGGCAAACCGGAGCACTACGCGATGTCGAACGTGTTCGACGTCGCGAGCCGCGCCGCGCCCTACGAGAAAGTTGTCGTCGGCAAGAATCTCAAGTACGTGATCGAGACACTGCGCGCGGAAGGTTCGTCGCCGTGGTTTGCTGCGTCGCACGATGAATTCGCGGTCGTGCTCGACGGCGAGATCGACATCTATTTCATCAAGCCGTCGGACGGCCCGCTGGTCGACGCGCAGACCGAAGGCAGCGTGCGGCTCGAAGGCCAACCGTCGGGCCAGTCGATGGGTTATGTGCGGCTGCGTCGTGGTCATCAGGCCCTGCTGCCTGCGGGCGCCGCGTATCGCTTCGAAGCGAGGACGAAAGGCGTGCTGCTCGTGCAGACGATCCTCGGGCGCTATTCGGTCGAGAAGTGGGCCGACATCTGCATCCACTGATTTCCTCTACCCGATCGATCCTCTTCTGGAGCCCATCATGGACAAAGCCAGCACCCTGCAAAACGTCACCGCGAGCGAGGCCGACGCGGTGAGCGGTTATCGCACGTTCCGCCTCGGCGATTTCGAATTCAGCCGCGACGCTTATTTCGCCACCGTCAAATGGCCTGCGAAAGGCCAGATCCGCTCGCACCAGATGCATGCCGACGACTTTCTGCGCGCCATGATGCGCGATGTTGCGTGGGGCTTCTTCTACGGCTGGGTCAACTTCGACGAAGTGATCGGCACGCGTAATCACTACGGCAAGGTCGACATGTATGCCGGCGCGTACAACGCCAGTTTCAAGGAAGCGGGCGTCGATCATATGCAGCAGTTCGACACGCCGCTCATCATGGCCACCTTCAAGGCGATTCTGCGGGACTGGGTCAACGAAGGCTTCGATCCGTTCGCCGCGCCCGAAGAAACCGGTTCTGCGTTCGGTACGAAACATGGCGACAACATCGCCGCGATCGAGCGCACGCGGATCGCCACGAAGCGTATGCCCGGCCTCGAAGGCGATTCGCCGTTGCGCGACGACTTGCCGGTCAATCGCCAGTTCGCCGATGTGGTTCAGGATGAACCCGAGATTCATGCAGAGCCAGGATTTGAGAGCGCGTTGCATGCGTTCAGCCTCTTCAAGTACCTGTCTCGCTCAGACGTGACGTGGAATCCGTCGGTCACGTCGGTCTGCCAGCAGAGCCTGTTCTGCCCGACCACCGAGGAATTCGTGCTGCCGGTGTTTCATGGCAACGACCGCGTCGAGTGGTTTCTGCAACTGTCCGACCAGATCATCTGGGACGTCGCCGATAAAGACAGCGGCGAGCCGCGTGCACGCATCACGATGAACGCGGGCGATATCGCCGCGATGCCGGCCGACATCCGCCACAAGGGCTATTCGCAGAAACGTTCGATGCTGCTGGTGTGGGAGAACGCCACGCCCGATCTGCCGAAGCGCTACGAAAGCGGTGAATTGCCGCCGTATCCGATCCAGATCTAACTCTCAGACATTCCTCCGATCGTCGATCGAACGGCGCCAGACCGCTGGCGCCGCGGGGACTGTCACGTCCAAAGTTTTACTTGCGCGGGATTGACATGCAAACGCAACTCTTCATCGGTGGCCGCTTCGTGCCGGCTGCAAACGGCGAAACGCTCGCCTCCCTTAATCCGCACGACAACTCGGTGATTGCCGAAGTCGCGATGGCCGGACCCGCCGATGTCGACCGCGCCGTGGCGGCTGCGAAAGCGGCGTTTCCGAAGTGGAGCAATCTCGCCGCGATGGAGCGGGGGCGTTTGCTGCTCAAACTCGCCGACGCAATCGAAGCAAACGCCGATGCACTGGCGCGCCTCGAATCGCTCGATACTGGGCACCCGATTCGCGACACACGCAATCTCGATGTACCGCGCACGGCAGCGACGTTCCGCTATTTCGGCGGCATGGCCGACAAGTTCGAAGGCTCGGTAATTCCGGTCGAGCAGGGTTTTCTGAACTACATGACGCGCGAGCCGGTCGGCATTGTGGGGCAAGTGGTGCCGTGGAATTTTCCGCTGATGTTCACGAGTTGGAAGATGGCGCCGGCGCTTGCGGCAGGCAATTGCGTGATCATGAAGCCCGCTGAACTCACGCCGCTCTCGAGTCTCGCCATCGCCGAACTGATGGCGGAGGTTGGATTTCCGGAGGGTGTCGTCAATATCTTGCCGGGTCTCGGTCATGTGGCGGGTCAGTACATCGCCGAGCATCCGGAGATCAGCAAGGTTGCCTTCACCGGTTCGACTGCGATCGGCCGCAAGATCGTGCAGGCGTCGAGCGGCAATCTGAAGAAGGTCCAACTCGAACTCGGCGGCAAAGGCGCGAACATCGTATTCGGCGACGCGAATATCGACGCGGTCGTGCAAGGCTCCGCGTTCGCGATCTTCCATAATCAGGGGCAGGCGTGTATCGCCGGCTCGCGGATGATCGTGCATGAATCGATCGCCGACGAAGTGCTGGAAAAGTTCGCTGCGTTGAGCCGCACGATCCGGATCGGCAATCCGCTCGATCCCCTGACCGAAATGGGCCCGCTCACCTCGCGTCAGCATCGCGACCGCGTGCTGTCGTTCGTCGACGTCGCACGTGAACAGGGTGGCCGCGTGCTGGCGGGCGGCAAGGCGCCGGACGATGCCGCGCTGGCGAATGGTTGCTATGTCGAGCCAACCATTGTCGAGGCGAAGCCGGAGCATCGCGTGTCGCAGGAAGAAGTGTTCGGTCCGTTCATGACGGTCACGACATTCCGTACGGACGAAGAAGCACTCACGATCGCGAACGGCACCGAGTACGGTCTCGGCGCGGGTCTCTGGACACGCGACCTGCAACGCGCACACCTTGTGGCGCGCGAGATTCGCGCCGGCATGGTGTGGATCAACTGTTACAAGCGCGTGAGCCCCGCGTCACCGTTCGGCGGTGTCGGCGCGAGCGGCTATGGACGCGAGATGGGTTTTGAAGCGATGCGCGAATACACGCAGCCCAAGTCGGTCTGGGTCAACGTGGATGCGCAGATTCCGCCTTATTACCCGCGCTGAACCGCCATGGAATCGTTCGTCTATAACGGCCTGCCGTCACGCGTGATTTTCGGTGTGGGCAGTCTCGACCAGCTCGATCGAGAGATCGGCTTGCTCGGCGCCATGCGCGCGATCGTGCTGTCCACGCCACAGCAGCGTGCTCAGGCCGAAGCGCTGGCGGCAGGTCTTGGTTCGCGGGCGGCGGGCGTCTACGCCGAAGCCGTGATGCACGTGCCGATCGAAACCGCTCGCGCGGCCCGCGACTTCGCCACGCAGGTCGGCGCCGATTGCGCGATCGCGATAGGCGGCGGTTCGACGACAGGTCTCGGCAAGGCGATCGCGCTCGAAACCTCGCTGCCGATCATCGCGATTCCGACCACGTATGCAGGCTCCGAAATGACGCCGATCTACGGCCTCACCGAGGACGGCATCAAGAAAACCGGCCGCGATCTGCGGGTATTGCCGAGAACTGTGATCTACGACCCTTCGTTGACCACGTCGCTGCCGACCGCGTTATCGCTGACGAGCGGCATCAATGCAATCGCCCACGCGGCCGAAGGGCTCTACGCGCAGGACACGAACCCGATCATTGCGCTGATGGCGGAAGAGGGTATCCGTGCGCTCGGCCAAGGTCTGCCTCGGGTGACGCTGAAACCGGTCGATCTCGGCGCACGCGGCGACTGCCTCTATGGTGCATGGCTGTGCGGCGCCGTGCTCGGCAGCGTTGGCATGGCGCTGCATCACAAGCTGTGCCATACGCTCGGCGGCACGTTCAATCTGCCGCACGCGGAAACGCACACGATCGTGTTGCCGCACGTGCTCGCCTATAACCGTGAGGCCGCACCGGGGGCGATGAAGCGTATCGCACACGCGCTGCATGCCGACGACGCCGCGCAAGGTGTATTCGACCTCGCACGCGACAACGGTGCGCCTACCGCGTTGAAAGACATTGGTGTAAGCGCAAGCGATCTCGACCTCGCGCTCGATCTCGCGTTGAAGAACCCGTACTGGAATCCGCGGCCAGTTGAACGAACGCCGCTACGCGCGCTGCTGGAAGCTGCGTTCGAAGGCAGGCGGCCGGATTAGCACGAACGCCCCCACTCATACAAAAAAATTCAGGAGACAACCATGGACGCATATTCCTTCGATGCGAAGCGCCGCCGCTTCGTCACACTCGCCGCCGGTGGCGCGCTCGCCGCGTCAACCTCGGCGTTCTCGCCGCTCGTCTTCGCCGCCGGCCCGCGCACGCTGAAAATCGGCTACGTATCGCCGCAAACCGGCCCGCTCGCGCCGTTCGGTGAGGCCGACCGCTTCACGATCCAGCAGATGCAGACGACGCTGAAAAACGGCATCGTGATTGGCGGCAAAACCTATCCGGTGTCGATCGTCGTCAAGGACAGTCAGTCGAACCCGAATCGTGCCGGCGAAGTCGCCAACGATCTGATCCTGAAGGACAAGGTCGACATCATGCTCGTATCCGGTACGCCCGAGACCGCGAATCCTGTGAGCGATGCGTGCGAGTTGAACGAGATGCCCTGCGTGTCGACGGTCGTGCCGTGGCAGCCCTGGTTCTTCGGCAGAAAGGGCGATCCGAAGAAAGGCTTCCGCTTCACCTATCACTTCTTCTGGGGACTGGAGGACGTGATCACCGTCTACACCGGCATGTGGCAAGCGGTGCAGACCAATCACAGCGTCGGCGGTCTGTTTCCGAACGATGGCGACGGCAACGCCTGGGGCGATGCGAAGCTTGGCTTTCCGCCAGTGCTCGCGCAGAAAGGCTTCACGCTGAAGGACCCGGGCCGTTTTCAGAGCATGACGCAGGACTTCTCCGCGCAGATTTCCTCGTTCAAGCAGGCAAATGCGCAGATCGTGACCGGCGTCGTGATTCCGCCCGACGCGAAGAACTTTCTCGTGCAGGCGCGTCAGCAAGGTCTGAAACCCAAGGTCATTTCGATCGGCAAGGCACTGCTGTTTCCCACTTCGATCGAAGCGCTCGGCGATCTCGGCGATGGCCTTTCCACCGAGGTGTGGTGGTCGCCTTCGCATCCGTTCAAATCATCGCTGACGGGACAAAACGCGCGGCAAGTCGCGGACGACTACGAGCGCATCACGTCGAAGCAATGGACGCAACCGATCGGTTTCGCACATGCGCTGTTCGAAATCGCCGTCGATTCGCTAAAGCGCACGAAAGATATCGACTCTAACGAAGCGATCCGCGACGCAGTGGCGGCGACGAAGCTCGACACGCTGGTCGGTCATGTCGCATGGGGCAGCGGACCGGTGAAGAACGTCGCGAAGACGCCTTTGGTAGGCGGCCAATGGGTGAAGGGGCAGCAGCATCGCTTCGATCTCGCCATCGTCAACAACCAGCTCGCGCCGAGCGTGCCGCTATCCGGCCCGCTCAAGCTGATCGCGTGAACGCATAGCGGAGAGCGGTGATGAACCCAGTTCTCATATTAACCGGCGTGTCGAAGCGTTATGGCGCGCTGCAGGTGACTGACGACATCAGCTTCACGGTCGAACGCGGCGAGACCTACGGCATTCTCGGTCCGAATGGTGCGGGCAAGACCACGCTGTTCAACCTCGTTAGCGGCGACGTGCGGCCCGATCAGGGCAGTGTCGAATTCGACGGCGCGGATGTGAACCACTTACCGCCGCATCGCCGATGCGCAGCCGGGATTGGCCGCTCGTATCAGGTGCCGCGTCCGTTCGGCGGCATGACGGTATTCGAAAACCTGCTGGTCGGCGCGACCTTCGGTGGCGAACTGGCCGAGCACGCTGCCTATGACGTCTGCATGGATGTGCTCGAACGCACGGGTCTCAAAGCGCGCGCCAACCAGTTGGCCGGCACGCTGGGCCTGTTGGACCGCAAACGTCTCGAACTGGCCCGCGCATTGGCCACGCAACCGCAGCTGTTACTGCTGGATGAAATTGCAGGCGGCCTGACCGAACCCGAAACGCACGAACTCGTCGGCGAGATTCGTCGCGTGAAAGAGGCGGGCGTGACGATCGTGTGGATCGAACACGTCGTACATGCATTGCTCGCGGTGGCCGACAGGCTGCTCGTCATCAACTTCGGCAAACGGCTTGCTGAAGGCCTGCCCGGCGCCGTGATGGACGACCCCGATGTGCGGCGCGTGTATCTCGGACTGGAGGCTTGACCATGTCGGCATTACTGGAGACTCGCGCGCTGAGCGCGTTTTACGGCGACTTCCAGGCGCTGTTCGGCATCGACGTGACGGTGGCGCCCGGTGAGATCATCGCGCTGATCGGCTCGAACGGCGCGGGCAAGTCGACCTTTCTGAAATCAGTGGCGGGCCTGCTGCGCCCGCGTTCCGCCGGGCAGATCCTGTATCGCGGAGAGCCAATTGGCGGCGTGGCTGCGGCGAGCATTGTCGGCAAGGGCATTGCGCTGGTGCCGGAAGGGCGGCGTCTGTTTGCGAGCCTGAGCGTCGAGGAAAACCTGCTGCTCGGCGCATTTTCCAAACGGCCCGGCCGCTGGAACCTGCAAAGCGTCTACTCGCTGTTTCCGGCCTTGCGGGAGCGTCGTCACCATGCGGCCACCGCCTTGTCGGGTGGTCAGCAGCAGATGGTCGCGATCGGCCGTGCGCTGATGAGCAATCCCGATCTGCTGATGTGCGACGAACTTTCGCTCGGCCTCGCGCCGGTGATCGTGCGCGAGATCTATGCAGCGTTGCCCGCGATTGTCGCTGACGGCATGAGCGCAATCGTCGTCGAGCAGGACGTGCAACTGGCGCGCCGCGTGTCGTCGCGTTTCTATTGCTTCCAGGAAGGACGCGTGTCGCTAGCTGGCGTGTCGGCCGAAGTTTCAGATGAGGCCATCACGCAGGCATATTTTGGAGCGGTCGCATGAACACGTTCATCAATATCGTCGTACAGGGTGTGCTGCTCGGCGCGCTGTATGGGCTCTTCGCGATGGGGCAATCGCTGGTGTTCGGCGTGATGCGGCTCACCAACACCGCGCACGGCGATTTCATCGTGCTGCTGGTGTTCGTGTTGTTCGCGCTCACGAACTACGCGCATCTGCCGCTCGCCGTGTCGCTGGTGCTGCTGCTCGTGATTGCGTTTGGTGCGGGTTACGCGGTGCAGTACACGGTCCTCAACCGGGTGAGCAGCCGCGATCCGCTGCCTTCACTGATCGTCACGTTCGGCTTGTCGATCGTGATCCAGAACGTGTTGCAGCAGGTGTTCTCCGCCGATCCGCGTTCGATCGCAACAGGCAGCTTTGAGTCGAAGAGCCTCACGCTCGCGGGCGGCATCACGCTGGGCTATTTGCCACTCGTCACTTTGGTCGTCACCACCGCTTTGGCTTTCGCCATGCAGTGGTTGTTCGGCCGCACGCCACTTGGCCGCGCGTTTCGCGCCACGTCGGATGACCGCGAGATCGTGCAACTGATGGGCGTTTCCTATCGCCGCACCTATGCACTCGCGATGGGCATCGCGTTCGTGCTCATCGCAGTCGCCGCCGCGCTGTACTCGATGCGCACCGCGGTGTCGCCGACCGATGGCCCGGCTTTGCTGCTGTACGCGTTCGAAGCCGTGATCATCGGCGGGATGGGCTCGTTCTGGGGCACGTTCGTCGGCGGCATGGCGCTCGGTATTGCGCAGCAGGTGGGCTTTTACTTCGATCCTGGCTGGGGTATCTGGCTCGGCCACGTGGTGTTTCTCGGCGTGCTGGTGGCCCGGCCGCAGGGCTTGCTGCCCAAAACCGCATAGAGGCTCGATATGACGATGCATATGAACCGGCCCGCAGGGGGCTTCGAAGTGCGGCGCGCGACCCGCGCGAGCCGCGTGGCGATGATCGTGTTGCTGATCGTCGCGCTGGCGGTAGCGAGCGCGCCATGGTGGGCGGGGCGCGATGCGATGCGCGACTTCGTGCAGCTCGCGTCGTATCTGGTGTTCGCCTTGATGTGGAATCTGCTGGCGGGCTATGGCGGGATGGTGTCGATCGGGCAGCAGGCGTTCTTCGGGATCGGGGGCTATGGGATGCTGATTCTCGCCAACTACTGCGGGATCTCGCCGTTCGTCGCTGTGCCGATCGCGGCGGCAATTGCAACGGTCATCGCAATTCCCGTATCGATGGTGGCGTTCCGGCTGGAAGGCGGCTACTTCGCAATCGGCACGTGGGTGATCGCTGAGGTGTTCCGGCTGACGGTGGCGAACGTCTCGGTGCTGGGCGGTGGTTCGGGCACCAGCCTCACCGCGCTGCAGGACGTGCCGCGTGCGCTGCGTGAATCGCTGACGCTATGGCTCGCGCTCGCTATCGTCGCGGCGGCGATCGGTCTGTTGTATCTGTTTCTGCGTTCCAAAGCTGGGCTCGCGTTGACCGCGATGCGTGACAACGCGGTGGCGGCCAGCAGTCAGGGTGTCGACGTGAAGCGTGCACGCTTGCTCGTCTATCTGGTATCCGCGTGCGGTACGGCGTTGGCCGGTGGCCTGTATTTCGTCGGCAACCTGCGCATCTCGCCGGACGCGGCGTTCTCGGTGAACTGGACCGCGTTCGGCATTTTCATCGTGATGATCGGCGGCCTGGGCACGCTCGAAGGGCCGATTGTCGGCGCGCTGATTTTCTTCGTGCTGAACCAGTTTCTCTCCGACTTCGGCACCTGGTATCTGATCGGGCTCGGCGCGCTGGCGATCGTCGTAACGATGTTCTTTCCGCAAGGGCTGTGGGGCTTCGTATCGCGCCGCTACGGACTGCAATTGTTCCCCGTGGGACGCCGCGTTGTATTCGTCGACGCTGGCGCTTCCCAGCCAGATTCACAGCAAGCTTCGCCGCACGACGCATCGACCGATTCCGTCGAAGCGCCGTCGGCTCCCCATCGCGCATGAGGTCGACAATGAACGACGAAACTATCCATCCTTTGACGCAGAACGTGCTCAGGACGTTCGCCGACTGCACCGATCCGCGACTCAAGCAGATCATGACCGCGCTGGTCAGGCATCTGCATGCGTTTGCCAGCGAGGTTGAACTGACCGGCGAGGAGTGGCGCCGCGGCATTGAATTCCTGACGGCGACCGGCAACAAGTGCAGCGGCATACGCCAGGAGTTCATCCTGCTGTCGGACACGCTTGGCCTGTCGATCATGGTCGACGCGATCAATCACGAACGCGCCGGCGACACGACCGAGAGCAGCCTGCTCGGCCCGTTCTACCGCGAGGGCGCGAGCGATGAGGCCTTCGGCGCCAATATCGCGCGCACCGAAGGCGAGCCCACGCTGATCCGCGGCCGTCTCGTCGACGAGCGCGGCATACCGGTATCCGGCGCGTTGATGGAAGTCTGGGAAACGGCCAATAACGGCATGTACGAAGGCCAGGACCCCGATCAGCCCGAGAGCAATCTGCGCGGCAAATTCCGTTCTGGACCGAACGGCGAATACGCATTCAGAACCATCAAACCGACCAGCTATCCGATTCCAACCGATGGCCCCGTCGGACAGATGCTGCTCGCGACCGGACGTCATCCGATGCGACCTGCGCATATCCATTTTCTGATCGAAGCGCCGGGCTACGAGACGCTCACCACCGCGTTGTATTCCGCTGGTGACCCGTATGTCGACTCCGACGCGGTGTTTGGCGCGAAGCCGTCGCTCGTAATCGACTACGTGCCGAACGACAACGCGTCGGCCGCGAAGGAATGGGACTTGCCGAGCCCGTTCTTCGAAGTCCAGCGCGACTTCGTGATGAGTCGACGACTCGCGTGAGGAGGGCACGTCATGAATGCGGCGAGTCCCGAACATCATGCGGACTTTCTATGCGCGCTCGACGATATCCCAGACGGCGGCGCGCTGGAAGTTGCCGCTGAGCAAGCCGGTGCTCCTGGCATCGTCGTGGTGCGCCGGGGTGACGACGCCTGGGCCTATCGCAACGTCTGCCCGCACTTTTCGATTCCGCTGAACTACGAGCCGAACACGTTCTGGGCCTACGACGCCGAATTGCTGATGTGCGCGCATCACAGCGCGATGTTCCGTTTCGAAGACGGTCAGTGCATCGACGGTCCGTGTCAGGGCGCGGCGCTCACACGCGTTGCCATTCGTATCGAGCAGAGAGACATATTCAACAACGACGGAAGGGGACAAGCATGAAAAAGACGAAGGCGAAGCGCTTTTCGCTAGCAGGCTGCACGGTCGCGTTGATGGCGCCGGGTTTCGCAGGCGCGCAAAGCAGCGTGACACTGCAAGGCGTGATCGATGCGGGCGTTACTGATGTGAACAACCAGCATGGCGGCGCGGCGACGCTGTTCGACAGCGGCGTGCTGTCGCCGGATTTGCTGACCTTTAAAGGCAGTGAAGACCTGGGGGGCGGCAATAAGGCGATCTTCGAGCTCACGTCGCAGTTCGATCTGGGCAGCGGCGCGACGATCCCCGGCGCAGGACAGCTTTTCAATCGCACAGCGCTGGTGGGACTCACCAACGACCGCTTCGGCTCGCTGACCTTCGGCAATCAGTATGACTTCATGTTCGAGACGCTGACGCTCGGACTGTATGACGGCGCGTTCCTGTTCGGTGGGATCTACGATTTTCGTCAGGGGCCGTTCACTGCGTTGGGCGTGCCGAACAATCCAACCGGCTCGTTCGACTTTGACCGCATGGCGGGTGCAACGCGTGTGGGGAACTCGGTCAAGTATCGTAGCCCGGATATCTCGGGCTTCACTTTCGGCGCGCTCTATGGCTTTGGCGGCGTGCCGGGCTCGTTTTCAGAAGACTCGACGATGAGCTTCGGTGCGAACTATGCGAACGGTCCGTTCGGCATCGGAGCGGCGTATGTCGAAGTGAAATATCCGCAACTGGGCGACGGTCACGACGGTATCCGCAATTTCGGGGTCGGCGCGCACTATAACTTCGGCAGCGTTCTGGCCATGCTGCTGTACACCAACACGAAGAATACGGCGAGTGGTGCGAAGATCGACGTGTACAAGGGCAGTGCGGCGTGGACGATCTCCGGGGCATGGACCCTCGGCCTCGACTATGCGTATATGAAAGGCAACGACGTGCTGCTGGACAACAAGGCGCAGCAGATCACCACGGCGCTGCAATACAGTTTCTCGAAGCGCACTACTGGCTATATTGAAGCGATGTATCAGCGCGCGGGTGGCGATGCGGCGGTGACGCGGGCGTGGATCAACGGTTTGTTGCAACCGGACGGTGCGGCGAGCAACCGGTCGCAGACGCTTGCACGCATTGGCTTGCGCACGAGCTTCTGAGGATGCGACGGTTGTTATTCAAGCAGACGTGTCATGCGGCTTCTGCGAAGCATTCATTGCAAATGCTGCTCTCAGAACAACTGTCTTTGCCCCGACACCAAGGTCGTAAAGTCATCGCGCAATAGCGGCAGGATCGCGTCGGCGACCGGTTGCAACTGCCGGGTCAGATAGTGTTCGTAGTCGATCGCCGAGCGCAAGGTTTCGAGCGGTTCCGGTCCGGCGGTTGTCATCACATAGCTGATCCAGCCGCCGTCCTGGTATTGCAGCGGGCGCCCCTGTTGCCGGTTGAACTCGTCGGCGACACGGGCCGCGCGCACATGCGGCGGCACGTTGCGTTCGTAGTCGCCGAGCGAGCGGCGCAGCCGCTTGCGATACACGAGTTGATCGTCCAGTTTTCCTGCCAGCGTATCGCGCACGTAGTCGCGTACATAGTCCTGATACGGCTGTTGCCTGAAGATTCGCCCATAGAGTTCCTGCTGGAACTGCTGGGCGAGCGTTGTCCAATCGGTCCGCACCGTTTCGAGCCCTTTGTAGACGATGTCCTCGCTACCGTCCGGCAAGACAGTCAGTCCGGCATAGCGCTTCTTGCTACCTTCCTCGGCGCCGCGAATCGTCGGCATGAAGAAGCGCTTGTAGTGCCGCTCGAATTGCAACTCGAGTGCGCTCTCGAGGCCGAAACGCTCCTGCAGATTTTGCTGCCACCGCGCGTTGATATGTTCGACAAGCGCCCGGCCGATGCGACTCGCTTCTTCCTCGCTATGCGCGTGCTTCAACCACACGAAGGTCGAATCCGTGTCGCCGTAAATAACCTCGTAGCCTTGCGCCTGAATGAGCTCACGCGTGGTGTGCATGATTTCATGGCCGCGCATGGTGATCGACGACGCGAGGCGCGGGTCGAAGAACCGGCAGCCTGTGGAGCCGAGCACGCCGTAGAAGGCGTTCATGATGATCTTCAACGCCTGCGAAAGCGGCTTGTTGTTCTCGCGCTTGGCGGTTTCGCGCCCCTGCCACACCTGGCCGACAATCGACGGCAAACAATGGCGCGTGCGCGAGAAGCGTGCGCCGAGAAAACCCGGCACCGATTGATCGTCGCCAGGATTCAGCATGCCTTCCACGAGACCCAGCGGGTCGATCAGAAACGTGCGGATGATCGACGGGTACAGGCTCTTGTAGTCGAGCACCAGGACCGAGTCGTAGAGGCCGGGCCGTGAATCCATCACGAAGCCACCAGGGCTCGCGGCGCCGGCTACGTCACCGAGATTCGGTGCAACGTAGCCTTGCCGATGCATCCGTGGCATATACAGATGCGTGAACGCCGCGACCGATCCGCCGCTTCGATCCGCGGGCAGGCCGGTGACCGTCGCGCGCTCCAGCAAAAACGGTAGCAACTCGGTCTTCGCAAAGATGCGCGTGACCAGTTCGCAGTCTTTCAGGTTGTACTGCGCGAGTGCAGGTTTGTCCTCATCGAAGCGACGCTGGATTTCATCCATGCGCTGATACGGATTGTCGATCGACTTGCCTTCGCCCAACACCGTGCGCGAAACGTATTCGAGGCTGAACGAAGGGAAAGTCCACGTGGCGGAGCGCAGCGCTTCGATACCGTCGATGATCAATCTTCCCGCAGCGCCCGCGAAGAAATGGTTCTGCTTATGGCCATGCTCGCGCCATTCCATGACCGCGCCGCCGCGGCCGAGCCGTAATGGCACGCGATATTGTTCGGCATGCTGCTGCAGCACACGCAAATCGAACTGCACGAGGTTCCAGCCGATGATCGCGTCGGGGTCGTGCCGTTCCAGCCACGCGTTCAGTTTTTCGAGCAACTGTGCGCGGGTTTCGCAGTATTCGAGGTCGAAGTGGACGCCGCTCGCATCGCCGTTCGGCGGCCCCAGCATATAGACCTGGCGCTGCCCGCAACCTTCGAGCGCGATCGAATAGAGTTCGGCGTGCGCGCTGGTTTCGATATCGAGCGACACCAGCTTCAATGACGGCCGGTAGTTCGTGGCCGGCTTCAATTCGCCGTTCAGAAGCGGGCCGCCATGCTGTGCGTCGCCGGCGAACCACACCGGCGCGGTAATGAAGCGCTCCATCATGTAGCGCTCGGGCGGGAAGATGTCGGCCTCGTAGACATCGACGCCGCCTTGTTTCAGGCGTTTTTCGAAACCCGTTAATTGCCGGTATTGCGGGCAATAAAGCCCCATCACCGGCCGATGCTGGAAGTCGCACAGTTCGAGCGGGCGCAGATCGAGCGGCGCTTCGCGGCGCAGGATGGTTTCCGCTCGCTCGCGGTGGTCGGCCGGAATGAAGGCTACCGAAGGCTGAGGACGCAGGCGCACGTGACGGGGCCCGCCGTCTGTTGCCAGCCAGAAATCTACCTCCGTGCCGGCGGGGGTATCCCGCCAGTGTCGGGTCAAAATGAAACCCTGTTCAAGCTCAGTCAAACTTCCACCTCTAAACGGGCGTCATCGCCTGGCTCGATTTTACCGTTATGCGCTTTGGGCCGCGCCTCCGCCTTTTCGTGGCAGCGACGGGGGGCGTTTCGTTCGCGCGACACGTCTGGATGCAGACCCGCCGCGTAGTCTGTATCATCGTTTGGCAGCGATTCCTTCGGCGCAAACCATGCGCCGGTCAAGTCTACTAAGAACGGAGTGAGCGATATGACGTTGAGCAAACTTGTTGTCGTGGTCGCGGTAGCTGCAACCAGCTTTGGTGCACAGGCGCAAGTCGCCGGCACGCAACCTTTGAGCGTCACGGTCGAACAGTCCAATGCGCTGCTGAGCGGCTGGAGCGTGAAGAAGAGCATTCTCGGTAAGGCCGTCTACAACGACCAGAACGAGAAGATTGGTTCGATCCGCGATCTGGTGGTCGCTCCCGACGGCTCGCTGTCTGCTGCCATCGTCTCCGCAGGTGGATTTCTCGGCGTGGCGTCGCATGACGTAGCGGTGCCGATCGCTGCGCTGGATATTCGCGGCGGGAATTTCTATCTGGCCGGCGCGACCAAAGATGCCTTGAAGGCGACGCCGGAGTTTCAGTACAACAAGGTTCAGGCGCCGCCGAAGCCTAAAAAGCTGACTGGCCAGTAATGCGTCAAGTCGGCGGATTCAGCGGCGGGGCTGCACCAGGCGGCTTCTGAATCACCCGGCAAAAGAAAACGGCGCTTGCGGCGCAGAACGGTAGCTGAATCCAAACCGTTTCACGCTTGCGGCGCCGTTTTTGCATTCAATTCGGCCCCCGTCGGGCCGCTGCTCACGCTTCCAACGCGAGCGTGGCGAACGTGCCCAGCCAGTGTTCGCCCATATAGTCGCCCGCCACATGCGGCAGGGCGCTTAGAAGATGCCGCTCGGCCGAATCGAACAGGGCAGTCCGACGCACGTCGCCGGCGGGCAGTGCGCGCGCCAGCGACCGCTGGCACCATGCACGGCTCAGATTCAAACCGTCCAGGTGCGCGATCTTGCCGTCGGTACGGTCGGTTACTGTGACGGGTTCGAACAGCGTGGCGGGTTTTTTCGCGCCGAGATCGGGCAGAAAGCGTCTGAACCATTCGACGAATTGCGCGGGCGGCAACACGCGCCGCATCAATTCCGCTTCCATCAGCGAAGGCGACAAAAACTCATCGCCGGCGGGCTCCCAGGCCTGACAGGCGACATCGTTCAGGAACCAGCGCTCCGCCGTATTTACCAGCAACGCCTCCAGCGATTCACGCGAAGTCTGCCGCGCGAAATCTAGCGTGAGCGCAAGTGCGAATGCCATATTGAAGTGCGTGCCGACGCGCAACGGGTAGGTCGCTTTCGGCAGAAATTCTTCGAAGCGGCTAACAAAAGTCGCGGTAAGCGGCGCAAAGACCTTGGACCAGCGCGCGGCCTCCGAGAGCTTCAACGAATGAAGTTGCGCGCTCAGCGCGAGCAGCCATGCCCATCCATACGGACGCTCGAAACCGCGATTGTGCGGCAGGTCGAGATACGCCAGTTCGCCAGCCACATTCGCTTCGGTGAAATGCTCGTCGACCACCGCAACGATGCGCGCTGCTTCAGGCAGATCGGGAAAACGGTCGAGCAGATGCAGGATCAACCAGTAGCCGTGCACGCATGAATGCCAGTCGTAGCTGCCGTAAAAAATCGGATGCAGGGCGCGCGGACCTTGCACGTCTTGCGGGCCGGCAAGCGAGTGGGTCAGCTTGTTCGGATACTCGCGCGTGAGGTGGGCGAGCGCGAGATTGGCGAATTTGGACGCGAATTCGGGCGTGAGTTGGACAGTCATCGGCGCCTCCTCAAAAGCGGAATGCAATAAGTACGACAGTATGATATTGACGACCGAAAATAGTAAAGCCGCCGGTCGCCGCGCCCGGATCGGGCCATTCGGGCCATTCCGGCTTTTCAGTTCCAGCAGCGCGGCCGGCGCGATATTGAAGTTCGGCGCCGTCGGCGCCATCAAAGTGCCGCAAAAGCAGCACAGTACGCCGATCTATCCAGAAAATGAATACAGGCCATTCCAACATTTAATTTGTGGATATATCGGCGGTCCGATATGGTTCAACGATCCATTCCACACAAGACCATGCGGCGCAACGAACGCAACCCGATCAGGGCGCGCTGGATGCGTGCTTGAGTCCTGATTTGCAGAGGCCAGAACCATGTTCGACCGCGTATTCGTCAATGCCGTAGACGCCGACGGCAACCCGCTCAACCTCGCCGTGCGTGAGGGGCGCTTTGCCGCCATCGGTCCGGAACGTCCCGCGATCGGCGGCGCGGAAGTCGTCGATCTGGCCGGGCACCTGGTGTTGCCCGGGTTCGTCGACGGACATATTCACCTCGATAAAAGCTTCGTTGGCGATCGCTGGCGTCCTCATCGTCATGTCACAAGCCTGCGTGAGCGGCTCGCTATCGAAAAGCAGGAACTGGCAAGCGCCGGGCCGATCGTCGAGCGCGCCGACGCGCTGATCCGCCAGGCTGCGTCGTTCGGCACCATTGCGATGCGCAGCCATGTCGACGTCGACGCGACGACGGGTCTAACCAATCTGCATGCCGTGATGGAAGCGCGCGAGAAATGGCGTGGCGTGGTGGATATCGAACTCGTCGCGTTCCCGCAGGCGGGCGTCGTGTCGTGTCCGGGGACGGCGGAGGTGCTCGATGCGGCAGCCCGTGAAGGTGCGCAGGTGGTGGGCGGAATCGATCCGACAACGCTGGATGGCGACGCCGATGGCCAGCTCGATATTGTCTTCGGCATTGCTGAAAAGCGTGGCGTGAAAATCGATATTCACCTGCATGAGCCTGAGCAGCAGGGGATCGATCAACTGCATCGCATTGCCTCGCGTACCCGTGCAGCGGGGTTGAACGGCCGGGTTTCGGTGAGCCACGCCTACGGGCTCGGCGACGTCGCACCCGAGGTGGTGGATCGTATCGCCGCCGCGCTTGCAGAAGCCGGTGTATCGATCATGACGAATGCGCCGGGCGACCGCGCGTTCCCGCCGATCCTGCAATTGCGCGCAGCCGGAGTGCGTGTGTTCACCGGTAATGACAACATTCAGGACGCGTGGTGGCCGTATGGCAACGGCGACATGTTGCAACGAGCCATGCTGGTTGGTTATCGCTCCGGGTTTTATACGGATGAAGAACTGGGCGTCGCGCTTCACATGGCGACGGAAGCAGGCGCTGCGGTGCTGGGGAAAAGCGGTTACGGATTGAAGGTCGGCAATGAGGCGACCTTTGTCGTCGTGAAAGCGCCGAACGCTGCCGCTGCGGTTGCTGCGGTACCGGCAGATCGTGCCATTGTTCGAAGCGGGCAATTCTGGGGCGAATCGTCCCGCGTGCAGTTCAAGGTCACGGCGGCAGGCGTGGGCTCTGCCGGCTGAGGTTGAGGTTGTTGTCGGGCACCGAGCCGGTGCCTGACGGGGCTGGCGCGGCTTGCGCCGCCGCAAGCCGCGCCACACTCAATAATGACTACGTCGCCACAGCGTTGGCGGCGTTTCCAGCAAATGACGCAGCCCTGCGCGGTCGAACGCTTGATCCGCGGCCACCTGCACGCGCTCCAGAATGTCCCCTTCATCGACCGACAGCACCCGGTAGTTCTCCATCAGAACTTTGCCGCCGACCATCGTCATGCACACGTCGCCGGCATTCGCGAAGCAGGTGACGCGATGAACAGGCATATTCATCGGCATGAGGTGCGGCTTGAACAGGTCGACCAGAATGATGTCAGCCTGCTTGCCCACTTCGAGCGAACCGAGTTGGTCGTCGAGCGACAACGCTTTGGCGGCATCGATCGTGACCATTTCGAGCACCTTGCCGTGCGGCAGGACGTCCGGGTCACGAAAATGTCGACGGTGGTAATGCATGCATTGCCACATGTGGCGGAACATGTCGTAACCTCGATCGGGCGCCGCGCCATCCGAGCCGATCGCCACCGTCACGCCGGCATCGATGAGTTCCGGAACCGGGCAACGTCCGATGATCGACATGATCGCGCTTGGGTTGTGCACGATCGAGGCGCCGGTTTCAACGCACGCCGCGATATCCTCGGAGGTGAGATCGATGGCATGCGACATGAACGACTTCGGGTTCAGCAGTCCCAGCTCGCGATGCGCGAAATCGAGCGAACCGGCGCGATGGCCGTCCTGCGTCAGACTTAGACCGCGCTCGCGGGCCAGCGCCGTGTAGCGCTCGGCCTGAAGCCGGACGCTGCGTTCGTGTGCCGCGTGCTCGGGATAGTGCTGCGGGGCGTAGACGGGCAGCGTCAACGCAATCTGGATGCGGCCGTTGGCGTCGCCATGGCATGCGTCGATGATCTCTTTGCAAACCTCATACATCTGCGCGAAATCGACGTCGCGCGTCACGCTGCCGTTTGCACCGTGCCGGGTGTAAGCGCGTGGTTCGGGTGGCCGCGACGGACCGACCGCGACGATCGAGCGGGTGCCCGTTCTGACCACCGCATCGCAGTGACGCCGCGCATAAACGGGGTCGTCGACGCGCATGATCGAGTCTCCGCCGCCGAGCAGCGATACACCCGTCGTCACGCCCGCCTTGAGGCGCTCCAGCGCCGCAAGATGCGATTCCATTTCCCAGAACGTTTCGTCTGAGGCGCGCGTATAGATCGCCTCGCACGCCGCCGACCACGCATCGCCGTTCGCGCCGCCAATCGTCCTCAACATCGCGTGCCCGGCATGCGCGTGGGCATCGATCAGGCCTGGCAGCACCGCTTTGCGGCGGGCGTCGATTACGCGGTCTGCCTGGTATTGCTGCGCAAGCTCGCTTGTCTCGCCGACGGCGACGATGCGGTCCCCCTTGATAGCCACTGCGCCATCTTCGATGACGCGGCGGGCGGCATCGACTGTGATCACGCAGCCGTGTTCGATGAGTATGTCGACCTGTTGCTTATCGTTCATATGAAAGTTTTTCTTGTGAAGTGCTCACGCACGGTTACACAGCGTCGACCAGCTCGCCATTGCGCGCGACGATGCGTCCGTTTGCGACAACCAGCTTGCGCTTGGGCCGGGCAACCACGGCATGCGCGACACACTCGGCATCGACCAGCACGAGGTCCGCGCGTGCGCCCACATGCAGGCCATAGTCGGCGAAACCGCAACCTCGAGCGGCAGCGTCGCTCACGCAGTCGAAGGCAATTGCGAGGTCGTCGTCGCGTCGCAAGTCGTAGCGCATGCCGATCAGCATCGCGCGCTCGAGCATGTCCGGCACGCCATACGGTGACCAGGTGTCGCGAATGCCATCGTTGCCGCCGAAGATCGTGATGCCTTTGTCCCTGCAAACTTTCAGCGGCGGAACGGGACGAGACGGCGGCGCACTGGTCAGAAGCGCTACACGCAAATACGAGATCCTTTCGAGCAGCGCGTCGCGTTCACGTTCGGGCAGTGCACCCAGGCAAAATGCGTGGCTGACGACGACTTGCCCCTGCATGCCCATCGCGGCAACGCGATCGAGCAGCAGTTTCAGCGTGAATGCGCCGACTTCACCGGGTTCGTGCAGATGGATATCGATCGGCTTGCTATAGCGTTCCGCCAACTCGAAGGTCGCGTTCAACGATGCAACGGGATCACCGTCGATCAAGGCAGGATCGAGTGCGCCGAGTACATCGGCGCCCGCAGCGAGTGCGCCGCCCAGCAATTCGACCGTGCCGGGACGGATCAACATGCCCGATTGCGGAAACGCGACGAGCTGCATGTCCAGCACATCTCGCATCGTCTGACGCGTGCTGAGTACGCCTTCGATATAACGCAGGCCGGCGTCGGTATCCACGTCGACATGGGTACGCAGTCGCGTCGTGCCTGCCTGCACGAATGCCCGCGACAGTGTGAGCGACTGGCTGGCCGCATCGTGTCCCGACGTCTTGCGCCATTCGCGCTCGTTGCTGATCCGGTCGGTTAGTGCGGGTCCGACCTCGTTGCGATACCACGAGCGGCCCCAGTGGCTTTTATCGATGTGCGTGTGCCCTTCGACGAAACCCGGCAGCAGCAATGCGCCGCCGCCGTCTTCGGCCAGCACGCCAGGTTGCGCTTCGACATGCGGGCCGAGCGCCGTGATGCGGCCATCGGCGATGGCTACGGAAACCGCCTGGCCATCAGCCAGCCGGACGTTGGAAAGAAGAATAGAGCGAGTCATGGTAGTCATGCCGATTCGACGGAAGTGGCGATACGAGCCCGCAGCGCGCGCTGCGCGGCGCTGATCGCGATGAATACCACGGCATTGGCGAACAACGCGACGAGGCCCGTGTTGATGGAGGTGAAGGCGATCGGCGCGGCCGGGAAAACAGTGGCCAGCGTCATGCCGCGCCAGTTCGCCAGCGCCAGCACGATCGCGCCCGCGAAGATGCCGCCGAACGCGGCTTCACGGGTGCCGAATGGGCGCTTCAGGAAACTCGAGGCGAGCATGGGTACGAGTTGCGTCAGCAGGCTCGACGAGAAGATTGCGAGCGCAACAAAGTTTGAACCGCCACGCAGCACGAAGTAGACGACAACCAGCGTGAACAGCGGCAACGCGATACGTGCGACGCGGCCGACTTGCCGGTCGCTCGCCTGCGGTGCGAAACCTTCGCGATAGATGTTGCGGGCAATCATCGTCGACGCATTGAGCATGATCAGCGAGCCTGGCACCAATGCCGTCAGCAGACCGGCGCCGCCTACAATCCCGACGAACCACGAGGGGAAAGTCTGCTTCACGAGCCGCAGCAGCGCGAGATCGGTTTGCGCGCCTTCGAGCCCGTGCACGGTCAGCACCGCGGCGAAGCCGACAAGAAACAGGAACGCGATCAACACCTGGTAGATCGGCATCAGCATGGTGTTCTTGCGCAGCGCAGACGCGTCGCGCGCCACGTAGACGGCGGTGAAACCATGAGGATACAAGTAGTAGCCCAGCGATGTCAGCAGCAGTGTCGAGTTGTACCAGCTCAGATTGAAACCGTGCTCCGGCATACGCAGCAGTTCCGGATGGACGGCATCGATGCGCGCGAACATCTCGCCAAAGCCGCCGAAGTAGTGCAGCGGCAAATACGTGCCGAGAAAAATTGCAAGACCGAGGATCAGCACGTCCTTGAAGATCGCAATGCTTGCCGAGCCGTGGATGCCGGAGACGCTCATATACAGGACCATCAGCGTGGCGCTAATCCAGATGGCCGTTTCCTGCGAGATCAGGCCATACGACATCTCGGAGACGATAATGCCGAGACCGCGTAACTGGATGATCAGCAACGACACCATTGCGAAGACGGCCACCACCGACACCAGCACGCCGATGGCGCGGCTGTCGTACTTCGAAGCGAAATAATCGGCGAACGACACGAGGCCGCGTTCCTTCGCATAGCGCCAGATGAGGGGCAGCATCCAGTAACCGAATACGTATGCGAGGCAGCCGTACGACAGGATGTAGAACGCCGGCACGCCTTTGCTGTAGGTCCAGCCACTCGCGCCGAGAAACGAGAAGGTCGAGAACGCCTCACCTGCCATCAGCAGGAAGGTGAGCAGCGACCCGAAGCCGCGTCCGCCGACCGCCCATTGCTCCATGCTGAAGGTCTTGCCGCGCCGCGCGTACAAGCCGACCGCCAGCGCGAAGAGGGCAAACAGAACGATGATGACGAGTGCCGGGTTCATTGCCCACCTCCCGTCTGTTCGGCCGCTTGCGCCGCTTCGTCGCGCGTGTCGAGGCAATAGATGATGGCGAGAATGGCCGCCGTTGCAGCCATCCAGAACAGGTTCCAGACGAGCAGAAACGGCAGGCCGAACAGGAGCGGCGTACCGGCGGCAATTGAGCCGCCTGAATAGATGCCGATGAATGGCAGCGCGGCCAGCAGAAAGCGAAGTTTCATGGGGTCCTTCCTGAGGTGTCTTGCGTATCCCGTCAGAACTTCTGACGCAGGCCGGCGACGAACGCCAGTTGTGAAGTCGTCGACGAGGGCGCTGCGATGCCGTCGATCCACGCATGACCGATGCGCGACGAGGCGTTCTGGTAGAGGCCGTTCACATACACGTCGGTGCGCTTGGACAACAGGTACTGGAGACCGGCCGAGGCCTGGTGATAGTGTCCGCCGGCGTCGCCTTGCGACACCTGGGTGTACGTGTAACCGGCGGCCGCGATCAGCGCGGGCGTCAGCGCGTAGCGCAGGCTTCCCTCGTAGTTGCCGAAGCGCAGGGCGCCACCGGCCGCCATGTTGAAGTCCGTGCCTGTGTAGAGCAGCCCCAGCGTGGCGGGCCCGATAGCGTAGGTCGCGCCCGCGCCCCAGATCTGTTGACGCGTCGCCGCGCCGAGATGTGTGCCGAATACGGCGGCCGAAGACGCAAAGTAATTGTCGGATGCGACCGCGCCCGCCGCGCTGCTGGCGGGCTGATTCATACGTGCGTACGCCGCGCCGGCATTGAGTGGACCGTGCGTGTACGTCACACCCGCGCTCCAGCTATTGTTCGCAGCGAAGCCGGTTGCGTTCGAAAAGCCGTACATCAGGTTGGTTTGCAAGCCGGCGATGATCGGCGAGACGTATTTGACCGCGTTGTTGGTGCGGAACGTATTGTTGATGTCGTCGTTGTCGAACGGGTGGGTCGAATACTGGACCAGCGTATTGCTGATCTGGATCGAGCCAAGAATGTCCTGGACGGTGTTGTACTGGCGGCCCAAGGTCAGCGCGCCCAGCTTGTCGCCGCTCACGCCGACCCATGCCTGACGGCCGAACATCCGGCCGCCCTGGCCGGCCGCGCCGTTTTCGAGGTTGAAACCGTTTTCCAGCCGGAAGTTTGCCTTCAGGCCGCCACCCAAATCTTCCGTTCCGAGCATCCCCCAGCGCGGCCCGGACTCGTTGCCGGCCGTTGCCTGCCATGCCGAATGGCCTTGCTGGTTGTTCGTGTAGGTCACGCCCGAATCGACGATTCCGTACAGCGTGACGCTGGACTGCGCACCTGCCGTGCCCACTAGCATCATGCCTGCGCCGATGCCTGCGAGTGGTTTTCTCCAGCTTTTCTTCAACTGCGTTTGCTGCATGCCTGTCTCCGGGTATGTGTCTCGTTGTGGCGCTTTTTTCTGCCGGCACGGCGGCGTCGTGCCGCGTTTCGCCCACATTCGAGTTTTTTGTCTGATGTCGATGCGGAGTAATCTGCCGTCGAGTGGCCACCGCTTCGACATCGCTTGATGTTATCCACGTCACCCAATATTCAAAAATTAAATGTTCAAATGCATATCAGTGCGAAATCGAATAGTATTGATTAGACGTATGCCCTTATCCGGCATGACGGCGTCTGACTGGAGGCTCAATGAAACCCAACGCCAAAGCGCGTACACCGTTGTTCGATCTGGATCTGCTGAAGGCCATCGTCATGGTGGCCGATTGCGGCACCTTCACTGCGGCTTCCGCACGGCTTCATTCCACGCAGTCCACCATCAGCCAGAAGGTGCGGCGTCTCGAGGACATGGCGGGGCACAAGCTGCTCGAGCGCGGCAGCCGCGACGTGAGTCCGACCGATGCCGGCGAAACCTTGCTCGCCTACGCGCGCCGCATGCTTGCTCTCAACGATGAAATGATTGAAGCGCTCTCGGGCGCGACGGTGGGGCTGACGGTCCGGCTGGGCGTGCCGGAAGATTTCGTCGGCGGGCCGACAACCCATATGCTTGCCGCGTTCAACCGCAAGCATCCGCAGGTCAAGCTGGAAGTGACCAGCGGATTGAGCCGCGACCTGAGCAATAGCTACGATCGCGGCGATCTGGATCTGATTCTCGTGAAGCAGCGGCGCAATAGCCGTGAGGCCGTTGCGTGCTGGCCGGAGCAATTGAGGTGGATCGACAGTGCGAAGAACCCTTCAATCCACCTTGATCCGATTCCGATCGTCGCGTTTCCGCCGCGCGGGTTATACCGTGACGACATGACCAACGCGATCGAAGGACTCGGGCGCCGCTGGCGGATGAGCTTTATCAGTTCGAGTTTGAGCGGAATCCAGGCAGCTGTTGCCGATGGTCTCGGGATCAGTCTGCTGCCCGCGCGCGCGGTGCTGGCGGATCACGCGGTGCTGACATCGAAGAGCGGGTTGCCTTCGATCGAAACCATGGATATTGCGCTGCTGCATCGTCCGACGGCGGATGCCGCTGTTAAGGAGCTTGCGCGCGCGTTGTCGCGGATGTTTGGGCCGCAGCGGAGATAACGCCTGCTTGGGTGCCTGCAGCAAGGTATTCAGCGATCGCCTTTTGCTAACATGCCAGGCAGAAGCCAGCAGCAGATTCTGCTGTTGGTGTGCGGACGAGCAACAGAGATTGCCGATGCGGTGGACCACATAAGTAACGGTTGCTGGGCGTGCCCAATAGACTATGTCTAGCTCACCAACCAACTGGAGGCGTTACTGTGAAACTGACCGACTTCGATACACTGACTTTCGACTGCTACGGCACGCTCATCGACTGGGAAACGGGTATTTTCGAGGGCTTGCGTCCGCTGCTCGAACGCGTCGACCCGCCGCTGACGCGGGATCAGGTTCTTGAAGCACACGCACGTCATGAGTCGTCGCAGCAGACCTACACGCCGGCCAAGCGTTACCAGGAACTGCTGCCGATCGTGTACAAGCGACTCGCCGAGGAATGGCAGGTGCCTTTCACGTACGAGGAGTGCCTCGCCTACGGCAAGTCCATACGCAATTGGCCGGCATTTGAGGACTCGGCGAACGCGCTGCAGTATCTGAAGAAGCACTACAAGCTGGTCATCCTGTCGAACATCGACAATGACAGCTTCACGTACAGCAACGCGAAGCTTCAGGTCGAATTCGACGCAATCATCACCGCAGAAGACGTCGGCTCCTATAAACCGTCGCCGCGAAATTTCGAGTACATGCTGGAAAAGCTGGGTGAGCGCGGCATCCGGAGGGAGAAGATCCTCCACACCGCCGAGAGTCTGTTCCACGACCACAAGCCCGCGAACGCGTTCGGGCTTGCATCGTGCTGGATCTATCGCCGCCATTCGCAAACCGGTTTCGGCGCAACGATGAACCCCGGTGAGCAACCCACCGTGAACTTCCGCTTCAACAGCATGGCCGAATTCGCGAAGGCTCACCAGGAAGCGCTGCTGCAGAAGTAAGTAGTCGATAGGTTTACCGGCCTTTGTGCCGGTTTGATTTGCCGCGCCGGTGCGGGCGCGGCGCGTTCCGCGCAAGCCGGAACACCCCAGTTAAGGAGCCCTTCATGCGGCTGACGGATTTTAAGGCCCTGACGTTCGACTGCTATGGCACCCTGATCGACTGGGAATCGGGCATCGTCGCGGGGCTGTCAGCATTGGTCTCATCGCTTGACCCGCCATCGACGCGCGACCAGGTGCTGGAAGCGCACGCCCGCCACGAGTCATATCAGCAGAACGCGACGCCCGACATGCCGTACAACCGGCTGCTCGAGGTGGTCTACAAGCGGCTAGCGGAGGAGTGGGGCGTCAGTTACACGCGCGAGCAGGCGGAGGCCTATGGTCGTTCGGTCCGCAATTGGCCTGCCTTCCCGGATTCGGCAAGTACGCTGCAGTATTTGAAGAAGTACTTCAAGCTGGTCATCATATCGAACGTGGATAACGAGAATTTCACATACAGCCGCGCCAGGCTGCATGTGCCCTTTGACGTCGTTGTCACGGCTGAGGATGTGGGAAGCTACAAACCGTCGAGCCGCAATTTTGAATATATGCTCGACGTGCTGTCGACACTCGGCGTGCGCAAGGACGAAATCCTGCACGTCGCGGACAGCATGTACCACGATCATGAGCCAGCCAACCGGTTAGACATTCGTTCATGCTGGATTCATCGGCGCTTCGAGCAGCGCGGGCTCGGCGCGACGATGCGCACATTCGCGGAGCCTTCTGTCGATTTCAGGTTCACCAGCATGGCGCAGTTCGTCAAGGCGCATCACGAGGAGCTTTCCCGCGTTTAGCGGGAAAGCCGGTTCGCCCGCCGATTCGAGAACAGAACGATATGAGCAACCGACCAAAACTCGACCGGATCGACATCAAGATCCTCGCCGAATTGCAGAGGAACGGCAACATCACCAACGCGAATCTCGCCGCCGCGGTCGGTCTTTCTGCGAGCCCGTGCCTGCAGCGCGTCAGGCGTCTTGAATCAGCCGGTGTGATTTCGGGCTACGGTGCGCACGTGAATGTCGCGAAAGTGACCAGCATCGTGTCAGTGTTCACGGAAATCATGCTGCATGACCATCGGCGCGAGGACTTTGTCCGTTTCGAGGCGAACGTGCGCGATCTCGACGAAATTACCGAATGTCACCTGGTGAGCGGCGGGTACGACTACCTGCTCAAGTTCGTCGTCAAGGACATCGGTCACTACCAGGAAGTGATCGAACGCCTGCTCGACCGCAATCTCGGCATCGAGAAGTATTTCAGTTACATCGTGATCCGTTCGCCGTTCGTCAAGCACGGAGTGCCTCTCGACAAGTTGCTGACAGATGATGACTGAAGCTACGCAATTATCGTGGTTGGAGCACTGGCCGATCTCACGTCTTAAAGCTCGAAAGCCTGCCTAGAACAACTCCAGAATCCGGTGATACATCATCCCGAGTTCCAGCGCCGGCCCACGTAATGCCGGGCCGCCCGGAAAGCGTGCGTGCCGCAGTTGCGCGAACAGATCGAAGGCCGCGGTCTCACCGGCCATAGCTTTCGCAATCACGCGCCCGGCAATCCCGGTCAACGCCACGCCGTGACCTGAAAACCCCTGCACGTAGAAGTAGTTCGGATCGATCGAACCGAAATCGGGCGCACGATTGCGCGTCACGTCGACGAAACCACCCCACGCATAGTCGATTCGCACATCGCCTAGCTGCGGGAACACGCCGATCATGCGCTTGCGGATTTCCTCGCCGAGTTGCACGGGCGACGCGCCGGTCGAACTCGCGCGGCCACCGAACAGCACGCGGTGATCAGCCGACAGACGGAAGTAATCGAGGAAGAAGTTGTTGTCGCAAATCGCCTCACGTCCTTTGATCAGTGCGTCCGCGCGTGCCTGACCGAGCGGCTCCGTGGCGACAATGTAAGAGGCAATCGGCGCGATGCGCGCGGCCACCGGCGCCGGCAAGACATCACCGATCGTGGCATTGCCGCATGCCGCGACGAAGCGGCAGCGTACCTCGCCATTAGCGGTCCGCACGACAGGCCGTGCACCACGCACGACTTCGATTGCCGGCGAATGCGCAAACAGTTGCGCGCCTTCGCGACGTGCCGCATCGGCGAGACCGAGGCAGTATTTGAGCGGATGCAGATGACCGGAAAACGGATCGTAGACGCCCGCCAGATAACGTCTCGAAGCGACACGTGAACGCACTTCATCGGTATCGAGCCACGAGAGTTTCGTATAGCCCCAGCGTTGCGACGCCGATTCCATCCACGAACGCAAATCCGGCACGCGTTTCGGTTTGGTGGCCACCGTCAGATAGCCGGCGGTGAAATCGCAATCAATGCCGTAGCGTTCAATGCGCTCGCGCACCAGAGCCACGCCTTCCACCGACATCGCCCACGCGGCGCGTGCGCCGTCGAGTCCGAGTTGCCGTTCGATGATCTCGTCTTTCGCGAAACCCACCAAGGTCTGCCCGCCGTTGCGGCCCGACGCGCCCCAACCGGGACGATGCGCATCGAGCACCACCACCGACAATCCGCGCGCCCGGCATTCCAACGCCACCGACAAACCGGAGAAGCCCGCGCCGATCACGCAGACGTCGGCCTCCAAGGTGCCGTCGAGCATCGGATCGTCGGCCGGCGGACGCGTGGCGCTCGCCTCGTAGTAGGAGTTGGCGATCAGCGCATCCGCGCGGTGGTCGAGGGTGTTGAAGCCAGGAGTCGGTGTATTCATCAAAGCAGGTCCTTCATTCGATACCAGGCCATCGCAAGCACGAGGGCGGGGGTGCGCAGTGTAGCGCCGCCGGGGAAGTCGCGGTGGCGAATCTTGCCGAACAGATCAAAGCGCGACGCCTGACCGTCGATCGCTTCGGCGATCAGCTTGCCCGCGAGCCCGGTAGTGTTCACGCCGTGACCGGAGAAACCCTGCGCGAAATACACGGTAGGCGATAGCCGGCCGAAATGCGGTGCGCGATTCATTGTGATGTCGACGAAGCCGCCCCACGCATAGTCGATTTTGACATCGTCGAGCTGCGGGAAAGTCTTCAACATATCGCGGCGCATTGCTTCACCGAGATTGCGCGGCGCGAAGGTCGAATAGCTGACTTTGCCGCCCCACAACAAACGATTGTCGGGGGCAGGGCGGAAATAGTCCAGCACGAAGCGGCTGTCGCAGACGGCCGCTTTCGCCGGCATCAGCGCTTCGGCGCGATCGGGGTCGAGCGGTTCGGTGGCGATCACGTAGGTGCCGACCGGCATGATCTTGCTGGCAAGATCCGGTGCGAGTTGGCCGAGATAGGTATTGCAGGCGAGCACGACGAATTGCGCATTGACCTTGCCACGCGCGGTTTCGGCCACATGCCGGCCGTTTTCCTGGCGCAACGCGGTGACGCAGCTGTCTTCGAAAATCCGTACGCCTGCTTCGCGCGCAGCGCGCGCCAGACCGAGCGTGTAATTCAGCGGATGCAGATGGCCGCTGTCCGCATCGAACAATCCGCCGAGATAGCGCTGCGATTGAACATAGTTGCCGACGCCATCGGCGTCGACATAACTGAAACGGTCATAGCCGAAGCGCCGTTGCGCTTCGTCACGCCATTTTTGCAGCGCATCCGTATCGCGCGGCTTGTTCGCCGCGGTCAGGTAACCAATGGTCAGGTCGCAGTCGATCTGATGCTTCGCGACGCGTTCCTTGACGATATCCAGGGTTTCGAGCCCCATGTCCCAAACACGCTTCACGTCATTCGCGGGCATGAACTTCGCGAATGTATCGATATCGCAGGCAAAGCCGCCGATCAACTGGCCACCATTGCGGCCGCTCGCGGCCCATCCGACTTTCGATGCTTCGAGCACCGCGACCGAGTGACCGCGTTCGGCGAGGTTCAACGCAGTCGAGATGCCAGTGAGTCCGGCGCCGATCACGCAGACGTCGACGTTGAGCGTTTCTTCGAGTGGGGGATGGCGGGTGGTGTCGTTGGCGGTTGCTGCGTAATACGAGGCGACGTGAGGCTGGTTTGAGAATCGGAGCATAGGCAGAGCATGCAGAAGAGGCCTTGGCGCGTGGCCCGCGGTAAAGCCGGGCCACGCGATGAGGCGGGTCGTTTTAGAACGAGTAGATGAACTGCGTTGCGAGCAGGTCGTTGGACTTGCCGTACGAGCCGTCGTTCTTCAGGAACACCTGTTTGTTCGCCCAGTCGTGGCGGTATTCCACCTTGACCGTGATCTGCTGGGTCGGGTAGAACAACAGATCGAGCGAAACGTCCTGGCGGGTTGCGCCCTTGCACTCGAAGCCGAGACCGCCGTTCGCCTTCGAATTGGCGAGGCAGTCCGCGCCGATACCGAAGCCGTCGGCAGTGTCCATGCCGTTCGAATTCAACGCGATGCCACCACCGCCGCCGCCATTCTTGCTGTCGACGAGCAGGTCGTAACGGGCGGTCACGCCCATACGGCCCACCACCGGCAGCGAGAACTTGCGGTGCGCGAGCAGCGAGAGGCCGTACCACTGTGCCTGGCCGCCGTTGAACGCGGCGTTCTGCTGCTGACCGTAGTCGAGTTCGGCGTTGTACTGCACATCAGCCAGCGTGTAGGTCAGGTCGGCTTCGGTGAAGAAGAACGTACCGCCCGAGCTCGGCGCCTGACCGCCTACGCCGTAGCTGACTACACCGTTGCTATCGATCGCGCTAGGCAGCGTCTGACGGCCGATGTTGAACGAGCCACCCACATCCAGTGCGCTCGACCACGTGTAGTCGACTCGTCCCGTGAGGGTCGGGATCTTGTTGCTGGTCGTGATCGGATCGCCCAGCGCATTGGTGCCGACCTGCGTCGTCGCGCCAAACGTGCGGTACTGTTCGTTGCCGAGGAAGAACTTCCACGCCCAGTTACCCGTCGCATAGTTCGCGCCGATACCGATGTAGCTGCCCGGATCCGAGAAGTCGTACAACAGGTTGTGCGTGAGCGTCAGCATCTGGTTCGATTGCTGCACTTCATAGCCGCCGAAGCTCGGAATCAAACCGGCCACGAGGGTCGTGGTCGCCGTCAACGGCACATTGACCACGGCCGTGTTCAGGATGTTGTTGCCGATATCGCCGTGCTCGTTCGAGAGCAGGGTAATGCCGTTGCCGCGGTTCGGCATCAAGGTGATTTCGGCCGACGGCGCCATCGGGCCGACACCGAAGGTCTTCTTGATGTCTAAGTACAGATCGCCGAACGTGCTGTTGAAGTAGTTGTAGCTACTTTCATGGTTCGCGAACAGGAACGACGAGCTGCTCTGCGCGCGGTTATACATGTAGGTCGGATCGATATAGCCCGTCACCGACAAGCCGGCGATCGGCCCCGTGTTCGCCGCGTCCACCAGCGAGTCGACCTTCAACTGCTGATTGGCGATCTGCTGCTTCATCGAATCGACCTGGTCGTTGGTCAGCGTCGCCTGGGCCTTGCCGTAGTCCGGCGAGGAGATGTCGACCGGCGCCGCCACCACAGCCGGAGCCGGCGCCGCGGTGGCTGCTGCCGCCGCTTTCGGTTTGGACGCTACCTCGGAACGCAACTGCTTCACCTCCTTTTGCAGTGCGTTGAGCTGGGCCTGTAGCGCCTTGATCTGGTCGCTGGTGGCGTCTGCCATGGCAAAGCCTGGCAAACTCCCCGCCACCAACAGACAGATGAGCTTCTTTCTCATGCAAATTCTCCTTATTGGTCGTATTGCAAAAGGACTTCTTATGCGCGTGCCGTATCGAGCGACTTTCGTACGACGGCTTGTTGTGGTGCTGACGGTAACGGGTCGGCGGCTTCGGCGAGTGCGAACGCCATCTGCATGTCGCGGTTGCGCTTGCGCTCACGTACCTGCATCCAGCGGTTCACGGCGATCACGCCGATCGTCACCGTGGTGATGAAGATCGTGGCGAGCGCGTTCATTTCCGGATTCAGGCCAAGACGAACACGTGAGAACACGACGAGCGGCAGCGTGGTCGAACCGGGACCGGAGAGGAACGCGGAGAGCACGAGATCGTCGAAAGACAGCGTGAACGACAGCAGCCAGCCGGACATCAGAGCCTGCGAGATCAGCGGCAGCGTGATCAGGAAGAACACCTTGAAGGGCGTTGCGCCGAGATCGAGTGCGGCTTCTTCGAGCGACTTGTTGAGCTCCTTCACCCGCGATTGCACGATGATGGCCACATACGACACGCACAGCATCACGTGGCCGATCCAGATCGTGAAGAGGCCACGGCCCTTCGGCCAGCCGAGCATCTGTTCGAGTGCGACGAACAGCAGCAGCAGCGAGATGCCCTGAATCACTTCAGGAATCACGAGCGGCGCGTTGATCATGCCGGCGAACAGCGTGAAGCCGCGAAAGCGTCCGAAGCGGGCCAGCACGAAGCCGGCCCACGTACCGATCACCACCGATGCACACGCGGTCAGCAGACCGATTTTCAGCGACAGCCATGCTGCGCTGAGCAGTTCGCCGTCTTGCAGCAATGCGCCATACCATTTGAGCGAAAAGCCGGACCAGACCGTAACGAGCTTCGACTCGTTGAACGAATACACCACCAGGCTGATGATCGGGATATACAGAAACAGAAACCCGAACGTCAGTACGCTATTGGAAAGCGTTCTATTTGGCTTGATCATTTCGCGCCCTCCAGTTCCTTGACCTGGTAGTACTGGAACACGGCCATCGGCACGAGCAGCAGTAGAACCATGGCGACGGTGACAGCGGATGCCATCGGCCAGTCCATATCGTTGAAGAATTCATCCCACATCACGCGGCCGATCATCAGCGTATCGGCGCCGCCAAGCAGTTCAGGAATCACGTACTCGCCGACCGCCGGAATAAACACCAGCAGGCTGCCGGCGATAATGCCGTTCTTCGACAGCGGCAAGGTGATGCGCGTGAACGCGGTCCACGGTTTGCAACCGAGGTCGTAGGCCGCTTCGAGCAGCGTCAGATCCATCTTCACCAGGTGCGCATACAGCGGCATCACCATGAACGGCAGATACGAATAAACCATGCCGATATAGACGCCAATATCCGTGTGGTAGAGGCGCAACGGCGAATGAATCATGCCGATGGCCATCAGCGTGTGATTGAGCAGGCCGTCGTCCTTCAGGATGCCGATCCACGCATAGACGCGGATCAGGAACGACGTCCAGAACGGCAGCATCACGCCCATCATCAGCAGGTTGCGTTTGGTCGGCTCGGAACGCGCGATGTAGTACGCAATCGGGTAACCGATCAACAGGCAGAAGAAGGTCGAGATTGCGGCCATCTTCAGCGAGCTGATGTACGTGGCGACGTACAGATCGTCCTGCAGCAGGAACGCGTAGTGGCTCAGCTGCATGGCGAAGTGCACCATGCCGTCCTTGACCGTCACGAGATCCGTGTACGGCGGAATGCCCAGGCGCAGATCGGCGAAGCTGATTTTCAGCACCAGCACGAACGGCAACGCGAAGAACACGAAGAGCCACATGAACGGCACACCGATCACGGTCGTGCGGCCCGAGGGCACCAGCATCGAGAGGCGTTTTTTCAGCGAGCCGAGCAAACGGCTGCCGGACGGCGCGCCGAGCGCCGCGGGGGAGGTAGTGGGATTGCTCATTGCGTCAGCACCACGCCGCTAGCCGGCGACCAGTAGACGAACACGTCGTCGTTATAGGACGGCGCACCTTCGCTCATGAGGTGCGAGCTGGAGAGATTCGACACGACCGTCTTGCCGCTCGGCAGGCGCACGTGATAGAGCGAATAGCTGCCCATGTACGCGACGTCCGAGACCACGCCGCGCGCCCAGTTGTGCGGCGTCGAGGGCTTGTCGAGCGAGACTTTCACGCGTTCCGGACGCACCGAGATGCCCACCGGCATGCCAAGCGGGCCGGTAATGCCGTGGCTCACGTAGATGCGCGATTCGAGGTCTTCGCTTTCCACGAAGATGTGGTCAGGTTCATCCGCGACCACGGTGCCTTCGAACAGGTTGGTCGAGCCGATGAACTCGGCCGAGAAGCGGCTATTCGGAAATTCGTACACCTGGCTGGGCGAGCCGATCTGCACGATACGGCCTTCGCTCATCACGGCGAGGCGCCCGGCCATCGTCATGGCTTCTTCCTGATCGTGAGTCACCATCACGCAGGTCACGTCGACCTTCTCGATGATGTTCACCAGTTCGAGCTGGGTCTTCTGACGGATCTTCTTGTCGAGCGCCGACATCGGCTCGTCGAGCAGCAGCAGCTTGGGGCGCTTGACGAGCGAGCGGGCCAGCGCCACACGCTGCTGCTGTCCGCCGGACAACTGGTGCGGCTTGCGTTGCGCGTATTTGCTCATCTGCACGAGATTCAGCGCGTCGGCAACGCGTTCCTTGATCTCGTTCTTGGGCGTGCCTTCCTGCTTGAGGCCGAACGCGATATTCGCTTCGACGCTCATGTGCGGGAACAGCGCATATGACTGGAACATCATGTTGACGGGCCGCTTGTACGGCGGCATCGCGGCGAGGTCTTCGCCGTCGACGAAAATGCGGCCGGAGGTGACCGACTCGAGCCCCGCGAGCATGCGCAGGAGTGTGGACTTGCCGCAGCCGGAGCTGCCGAGCAGCGCGAACAATTCATTCTTCGCAATGCTCAGATTGACGTTGTCGACAGCAGTACTGTCGCCGAATTTCTTCACGACATTTTCGATGCGAACGAATTCGTCCGATTTCGATTTTGTCGTCGGTGCGGGGCGGGCCATCTGGGTGGCGCCGGCTACGCTGTTTTGTGTCGTCGAGTTCATGATGTAACCATTCCTTGCGGATCGCGAGCGCAAGTGTCTCCATACGAGTCGCTGAAAGCGGCTCGCAAGATGCGCTGCGATCGGAAAACATGGGACTGCGCACAGATGGGACTTAAGCACGCAGGCTGACTACCGTTACTGCCATTCATGCGCTCAGGGTTCAAGCGATCCCTGAGCGCGGGATCGATTCTTTTTAGATTGGCTTAATCAATGGCCGGTTTTAAGCTGCGCCCAAAGTCGATTTTCAAGGCGCAGAATGTCGGTGGGCATCGGTTTCATCAGTGTCATTTTGCTCAACACTTCATCGCCCGGATAAACGGTCGTGTCCTGTGCGACACCCGGAACGACGAACTGGCGCGCGGCCTTGTTCGCGGTCGGGTAGAACACTTCATTGGTAATCGCTGCGTTGACCTTCGGATCTTCGATGTAGTTGATCCACTTCAGCGCGGCTTCGGGATGCGGTGCGTCTTTCGGGATCACCATCACGTCGAACCACAGCAGACCGCCTTCCTTGACGTTCGAGAATTTCACCTGATACGAACGCTTGGCTTCCGCGGTACGGCGGCTGGCGATGCCGACGTCGCCGGACCATGCCACCGCGACGCAGATGTCGTTGTTAGCGAGGTCGTTGATGTAGCCGGACGAATTGAATTGGGTGATGTACGGGCGGACTTTCTTCAGCACTTCGAACGCGGCCTGATAGTCGGCGGGGTTTGTGCTGTTCGGATCCTTATGCATGTATTGCAGCGTTGCGGCGAACACGTCGACTGCCTGGTCGAGGAACGACACGCCGCAGCCTTTCAGCTTCGACAGATTGGCCGGGTCGAACACGAGGGCCCAGCTGTCCACCGGCGCATTGGCGCCGAGTGCCTTCTGCACGGCCTGGACGTTGTAGCCGATACCGTCGGTACCGTAAGCCCAGGGCACGCCGTACTGGTTGCCCGGATCGGCGTCGGAAATCATCTTCATCAACACGGGGTCGAGGTTCGACAGATTCGGCAGCTTCGACTTGTCGAGCTTCTGATACACGCCGGCCTGGATCTGCTTGGCCATGTAGTTCGACGTCGGCACCACGATGTCGTAACCGGAACTGCCCGCGAGCAGTTTGGCCTGCAAGGTATCGTCGCTATCGTAGTTGTCGTACTTGACCTTGATGCCGTCCTGCTTCTCGAAGTTTGGAATCGTGTCCTTCGCGATGTAGTCCGACCAGTTGTACACATTCAGTTCCGTGTCGGCCGCAAGGGCCGGCGTAACCGACAACGCCGCAAAACCCGTGAAGGCGAGAAGCGCGGCCCCCGCGACCGCATGACGAAGATGACAAACGCTCATGGTTTTTTCCCTTGATGTGAAGAACCGGCATGAGCGCGTATCGTGGGTGTGCCCATGCCGGAACGAACTGCCGTTACGAAATTCCGAGTTGTTGTGCGGTCGCGTCGATGGCGTATTTGGCCTTCGCAACGATCTCGTCGATTTCCAGCTTGTTGATCACGAGCGGCGGCGACAGCAGCATCCGGTCGCCGGTGGCGCGCATGATCAGGTTGCCGTTGAAGCAGAAGTCGCGGCAGATCGTGCCGACTTCTCCACCATTAGCAAAACGCTTGCGTGCTTTCGGGTCTTCTGCGAGTTGCAGACCGGCGACCAGACCCGCGCCGGAGATTTCACCGATGATCGGGTGATTGGCAAAGGTGTCGCGCAGCTTCTTCTGGAAGTACGGACCCGTGTCGGTCTTGACGCGCTCGACGATCTTGTCGTCGCGCAGCAGTTTCAGATTGGCTACCGCTACTGCTGCGGCCACCGGGTGGCCGGAGTAGGTGAGGCCGTGATTGAAGTCGCCATTTTCGATGATCGCCTTGGCCACGCGATCGTGCAGACCGACCGCGCCCATCGGCACATAGCCGCTCGTCAGGCCCTTGGCCAGCGTGATCAGATCCGGCTCGAAACCGAAGTGCTGATGCGCGAACCATTCGCCGGTCCGGCCGAAGCCGCCGATCACTTCGTCGGCGACCAGCAGGATGTCGTACTTGCGGCAGATGCGCTGGATTTCCGGCCAATACGTTGAAGCCGGGAAAATCACGCCGCCCGCTCCCTGGAAAGGCTCACCGATAAAGGCGGCCACGTTGTCCGCGCCGATTTCGAGAATCTTGGCTTCGAGTTGCTGCGCGCGGGCCAGAGCGAATTCTTCCGGCGTCAGATTGCCTTCTGCTTCGCCGAAGAAATACGGTTGGTCGATGTGCACGATGTTCTCGACCTTCGAGGGCATCTGTTCGTGCATGTAGCCCATGCCGCCCAGTGTGCCGCCCGCGATCGTCGAACCGTGATAGCCGTTCTTGCGCGAGATGACGAACTTCTTCGAGTGCTTGCCTTGCGTCGCCCAGTATTGGTGAACGATGCGCAGCACGGTGTCGTTGCCTTCCGAGCCGCTGTTGCAATAGAAGAAGTGGTTGAACGGTTCCGGCGCCAGCTCGGCGAGCAGGGCCGACAGTTCGATCACCGGCGGGTGCGTCGTCTTGAAGAAGGTGTTGTAGAAGGGCAGTTCCTGCATCTGACGGTACGCTGCGTCGGCCAGTTCCTTGCGGCCATAACCGACATTCACGCACCACAAACCGGCCATGCCGTCGATGATCTTGTTGTCGTCCGAGTCCCACAGGTACACGCCCTGTGCCTTGACGATCACGCGGCTGCCGCTGCGATTGAGCGAACCCATATCCGAAAACGGATGGATGTGGTGCGCGGCGTCGAGCGCGCGGTATTCGGCGGTGCTGCGTTTCTGTTGTGCGGCTTGTGCGCTAGCGGCGGGTTGGGCCGGCTGCACGTAAGCGACTTCATCTGTTCTGTAGCTCATACTGCCTCCAATTTTTTTGCGTTTGCGGGCGACGTCGTTGAAATAGATCTTAGACGTGCAGCAGCAAATGCCGGCGTTCCCACGAACTGATCACGCGGAAAAACGCTTCATATTCGGTTTCTTTCAGTGCGAGGTAGGCTTTGACGAATTTCTCGCCGAGTACTTCGGCGATCGGCTCGCAAGCGCCCATCAGCGTCAAACCTTCTTCAAGGTTGCGCGGCAACTGGTACGGCAATTCGTAACCGTCGCTGAGCAGCGGCTCAGTGGCTTCGAGGTTTTGCGTCATGCCGAGATAGCCGGCCGCGAGCGTTGCGGCAATCGCCAGATACGGGTTGCAGTCCACGCCCGGAATGCGGTTTTCGATGCGCCGCGCAGCCGGGCCCGAATGCGGAATCCGGAAACCCACCGTGCGGTTGTCGTAACCCCATGCCACGTTGATCGGCGCAGCCATGAAACGCGACAGGCGGCGATACGAGTTGATGTACGGCGCGAAAATCGGCATCAGTGCCGGCGTGTATTTCTGCAGGCCCGCGATATAGCCCGTGAAAAGCGTGGTGGGCTTGCCGTCCGGACCGGTGAACAGGTTGTGGCCAGTTTCTTCGTCCACGAGACTCTGGTGCATGTGCATCGCCGAGCCCGGTTCGCCTTCCATCGGCTTGGCCATGAAAGTCGCGTACATCTTGTGACGCAGCGCGGCCTCACGCACCGTGCGCTTGAACAGGAACACGCTGTCGGCGAGTTTCAGCGGATCGCCGTGCATGAAGTTGATTTCCATCTGCGCGGCGCCGACTTCGTGAATCAGCGTGTCAACTTCCAGTTCCTGGACTTCGCAGTATTCATAGATGTCTTCGAACAGCGGATCGAATTCGTTGACGGCTTCGATCGAGTACGCCTGACGGCCGGTCTCCGGACGGCCCGTACGGCCGATCGGCGGTTGCAGCGGCAGGTCGGGGTCCTTGTTCATGTCGACCAGGTAGAACTCGAGTTCCGGCGCGATGACCGGCTTCCAGCCCTTGGCCTTATACAGTTCCAGCACGCGGCGCAGCACACGGCGCGGCGAGATGGCGACGGGCGTGCCGTCGAAGTGAACGCAATCGTGGATCACCTGGGCGGTCGGATCGACGGCCCACGGAATCATGCGGATGGTGCTGGCGTCGGGAACGCAGACCATGTCCGGGTCGGTGACGCCGGTGAGCGTGCCGTCTTCCGGATAGTCCCCTGTGACGGTCTGGATCATCACCGCCTGCGGCAAGCGCATGGATTCGCCGGATTCGAACTTGCTGCGCGGAATGATCTTGCCGCGTGCGATCCCGGCCATATCCGGAATGATCGCTTCGATTTCGGTGACGCGGTTCTTCTTCAGGAAGTCGTCGATTTCATGCATGGTTATTCTCTCAGTTTTGGTGCGCGACCGGCTCAGGCATGCGTGGCAGCGGCGGATGCCGCGCCATAGCCGGCCTTGGTGCGCATTCGATCGCGGCAGGCTTCGCCGAAGGCACGGAAGATCGCGGTGGAAAGCGCGTCGTTGGCATGCTTCCATTCCGGGTGCCACTGCACACCCAGCGCGAAGGCACGCGCATCTTTCACGCTCACCGCTTCGATCAATCCGTCCGGCGCGGTGGCTTCTGCCACCAGACCCACGCCCAGCCGCTCGACGCCCTGACCGTGCAATGAATTCACACGCGCTTCATTCGTGCCGCCCGCGAGGCGCTGCAACAAGCCGCCCTGCGCCAGCGTGATCGAATGCGACGGTGCGTATTGCACGTCGAGGTCGTCTTCCTTGTTCTCGCGATGGTCGTTCAACCCGGCCACCGCGTGAACGCTTTGATGCAACGTCCCACCGAACACCACGTTCATTTCCTGAAAGCCCCGGCATACCGCCAGCACCGGCACGCCTGCGGCGATCGCGGCGCGCAGCAGCGGCAGCGTCGTCGCATCGCGTGCGGCGTCGTGCAGCGTGCCCGGCGCGCTGGGATGGCCGCCGTAGCGGTGCGGCTCGACATTCGAATAGCTGCCGGTGAACAGTA
Organism: Paraburkholderia aspalathi; assembly: GCF_900116445.1. Taxonomy (GTDB): domain Bacteria; phylum Pseudomonadota; class Gammaproteobacteria; order Burkholderiales; family Burkholderiaceae; genus Paraburkholderia; species Paraburkholderia aspalathi. The sequence continues at coordinate 17,777 of NZ_FPBH01000036.1, read as the reverse complement.
AGCCGTCGACAGTAGCCAGCACGTCCTCGGTGGACTGACGCTCGCCGAGCGCCGGCAGCAACATGGCCAGTGCCTGCGAGCCGTCCACGATCGCGGCGATGTACTTCTCGCCGGTGACGTGCGACGGGTGGACTCCCATCATCGTTCTGTCGGCGCTGATGCCGACGAGAGGTTTGTTTCGCATATCAGATAGACGTGTATGTTCCCCGCGGGACGCGGCATGAACAACGTTAAACACGGCGCGGCAACATTCCGCAGCCGGACGCAAGGCGTCAGGCCACCGGGTAGTGCAGGCGGTCGTCGTCAGCGGGACGCGCCGCGCGTGGTAATTAGATGTGTCGTTCGATTCGGCCCGTTGCGGTGCGCAACTAACTAATCTGATCCGCATGAAGTGCATAGGCGGCAGACGGCACCGCACACGCACAAACGCATGGCTCAAGAGAGCGCGTTCACGCAAACGGACGAATCGAACGACGGAAAAGGGGGAGGCGCTACGGCAGCAGCGAGGCGACTTCGTCCGTGCGCACAGCAATGAAGGCGCGCGCGGAGATGGAGTTGTGACGTCGAACTGAACGGCGGGACAGGATCGTGAAGACGGACAGGAAGCGGCGGAACGCAAGGCTGCCGTTGCTGCCGTCGGCGATGGCGCCGTCAGCGCGAGGACAACTCGCCTGACTTCGATTCCATCTCACCAAAGGGCCTCGGACTCTCACGATTACACTCGACTAGCGACGTTGAAAGTATTGAACGCTTGCTCGAAAAACGCACAGGGCGTTTAAAGAAACATGACGCTGGGATGACCGTCTCTGACCGTTGCGAACCGGGTTCGCTGCGTCAGAAACACACGTTCGTGTTTCGTGACGTCGGCATGACGATCGCCTGAGAACCATCGTATACGAGCCAATAATGCCGTCAAATCATTTTTATAAAAGATTTATCAGGGCTTTCCCGAGGGTGTCCCTGGAATCCGGGTCATTGGGAACATTCGTTGCGCAAATCATATTTCGGAATCCTTTCAGGGTTTTCCCCAGCGGCGCAACGATTAAAGTGATTAGAATATTCAACACTCGCGGGCACACGTTGCCCGAGTCCACGCGCCCGATCGTCTCCCATGTCAGAGAACCTAGCGATGTCCATAGAAGTTGCGACCCGCCTGCAGTACATCCGTAAGAAGAATGGTCTGTCCCAGCGCGAGCTGGCGAAACGGGCGGGGGTGACCAACGGCACGATCTCGCTGATCGAACAGAACCGGGTGAGTCCGTCGGTTGGATCGCTGAAGAAACTGCTTGAGTGCATACCGATGAGTCTTGCCGAGTTCTTCACTTTTGAAGTGGAGGTGGAGCGCTCGGTTGTGTCGCGCCGCGCCGACATGCCGAATCTCGGCAATGAGTCGATCGAGTTCTATCTCGCCGGCTCCAGTGTGAAAGACCGCAACATGGGCATTCTGCGCGAGGTCTATCAGCCGCTCTCGGATACCGGGCCGGAAATGCTGGAGCACGAAGGGCACGAGGGCGGGGTGGTGGTCAGCGGTCAGATCGAACTGACAGTAGATGGCGTGACGTGGCTGCTCGACCCTGGTGACAGCTATTACTTCGAAAGCCGTCTTCCGCATCGTTTTCGCAATCCCAGCGCGGAGCATCTCTGCGAGATCGTGTCGGCCAATTCGCCGCCCACGTTCTAAAGACTCCGCGCCAACGCGCCGCGACGCAGTTCCAGGCCGCTTGAAGTCGGAGCCGGCGTGCGTCGAGCGCATAACATTGAGGCATCCTGATGGACAAGAAATCTCTCGCTTTCTGGCAAGACAAAGCCGCTACGCTTTCGATCGAAGGCCGTGCGTTTATCGACGGCGAGTACCGTGACGCCGCAGGCGGCCGCACGTTCGACTGCCTGAGCCCGATCGACGGCAAGCTGCTTGCCAAGGTGGCCGACAGCGGTGCAGCGGATGTCGACGCCGCCGTGGCAGCTGCACGCCGCGCGTTCGATTCCGGTGTGTGGTCCGGCCTCAACCCTCGCAAGCGCAAGGCGATCCTCCTGCGCTGGGCCGCGTCGATCCGTGAGCATATGGACGAACTCTCGTTGCTCGAGACGCTGGACGCGGGCAAGCCGATCGCCGACACCACCTCGGTGGACGTGCCGGGCGCGGCCTATTGCGTCGAGTGGTTTGCTGAAGCCATCGACAAGGTCGGCGGCGAAGTCGCGCCGGCCGATCATCATCTGGTGGGCCTCGTCACGCGTGAGCCGATCGGCGTGGTTGCGGCAGTCGTGCCGTGGAATTTCCCGATCCTGATGGCATCGTGGAAGTTCGGCCCGGCTTTGGCCGCGGGTAACAGCGTGGTTTTGAAGCCTTCGGAGAAGTCGCCCCTCACCGCGATTCGCCTCGCTCAACTCGCGCTGGACGCGGGCATCCCCGCTGGCGTGTTCAACGTAGTGCCGGGCGCGGGCGAACCGGGCAAGCTGCTAGCACTGCATCAGGACGTGGACTGCCTCGCTTTCACCGGCTCGACCAACGTCGGCAAGCTGATCATGCAATACGCCGGTCAATCGAACCTGAAGCGCGTGTGGCTCGAACTCGGCGGCAAGTCGCCGAACATCGTGATGCCCGATTGCCCCGACCTCGACCGCGCGGCGAATGCGGCGGCCGGCGCGATCTTCTACAACATGGGCGAAATGTGCACCGCGGGTTCGCGCCTGCTCGTGCACAAAGACATCAAGGACGTGTTCCTCGACAAGCTGATTGCCGCCGCGCGCAGCTATACACCGGGCAATCCGCTCGACCCGCAAACCTCGATGGGCGCGATCGTCGATAACGTGCAACTCGAACGCGTGCTCGGTTATATCGAAGCGGGCCGTGCCGAAGCGAAGCTGCTGCTGGGTGGTTCGCGCGTCAAGCAGGAGACCGGCGGCTTCTATATCGAGCCGACCATCTTCGAGATTCCGGCTTCCGGTGCGAAGGTTGCGCGCGAGGAAATCTTCGGGCCGGTGTTGTCGGTGATTACGTTCGACACGGTTGAAGAGGCGATCAGGATCGCTAATGACAGCGAATATGGTCTTGCCGCCGCTGTCTGGACTTCGAACCTCACCACCGCACATGAAGTGTCGCGCAAGCTGCGCGCCGGTACGGTATGGGTCAATTGCTACGACGAAGGCGGGGACATGAACTTCCCGTTCGGCGGCTACAAGCAATCGGGTAACGGCCGTGACAAGTCGTTGCACGCGTTGGAGAAGTACACCGAGCTGAAGTCCACGCTCGTTCGGCTGCGCTAAAGGATTCGCAAGCCAGCGCGGCGGCGTTTGAAAGAAACGCCGTCGCGTTCCCAATGAATCCGAGGCCGGACGTTGCGCGCATTACCTGGAAGCCCCGCGTGCGGCTCCGGCATGTTTAGGTATCAGGTCATCCCATGACTGAACTCGTTTATGGCGACGGCGCGATCCGTCGTCCATCGCTTTATGGCTCGTCGATCGAAAACACCTATGCGGGTGTGTTGTCGTTCATGCGCCGCAAGTACACCCGCGAACTCGACGGCGTCGACGTCGTGGTCTCCGGCGTGCCGCTCGATCTGGCCACCACCTTCCGTTCAGGCGCACGTCTTGGCCCGGCGGCGGTGCGCGCGGCGAGCGTGCAATTGTCGGAGCTGCATCCCTATCCGTGGGGCTTCAATCCGTTCGACGATCTCGCCGTGACGGACTACGGCGACTGCTGGTTCGACGCGCACAATCCCATGACGATCAAGGAATCGATCGTCGAACATGCGCGCACGATTCTGCGTTCGGACGCGAAAATGCTGACGCTCGGCGGCGATCACTACATTACGTATCCGCTGCTGATCGCGCATGCGGAGAAGTACGGCAAGCCGCTCTCACTGATCCATTTCGACGCCCACTGCGATACCTGGGCCGACGACAGCCCGGACAGCCTGAATCACGGTTCGATGTTCTACAAGGCGGTGAAAGACGGTCTGATCGATCCGAAGACTTCAGTGCAGGTCGGCATTCGCACGTGGAACGACGACTTCATGGGCATCAATATCCTCGACGCCGCATGGGTCCACGAACATGGCACGCGAGCAGCGGTGGAGCGGATCACGTCGATTGTCGGCGAGCGGCCCGCATATCTGACCTTTGATATCGACTGTCTCGATCCGGCGTTCGCGCCGGGCACGGGTACGCCGGTGGCGGGCGGTTTGTCGTCGGCGCAGGGGCTGGCTATCGTGCGTGGGCTCGGTGCGTTGAACCTGGTGGGCGCGGATGTGGTGGAGGTGGCGCCCGCTTATGACCAGAGCGAGATCACGGCGATTGCCGCCGCGCATATCGCCTGCGATCTGTTGTGCCTTTGGCGGCAGAAGAAGGTCGCTGAACGCTAGGCACGTTTGATCGTCCTGAAGCGGTGCAGTGCAGGCGTTAGCCCATCGACGACGATCGATCGGGCTGACGCCGGCCTTCGCGCAAGCCGAGCGTGTAGACAACGAGCGCGCCGCTCATGATCGCCAGTTGCCACAACAGCATGTCGCTGCCGCGTGCTTTCATGGCGAAGCCGGCAATGAGCGGCCCCACGATCGAACTCGCGGTGAAGGTGAGTGATACCAGCCGCATGTTGCGCGTGAGCGATGCCTTATCGCTGCATGCCGCCGCGACCATGCCGAGTGTTATATACGCGCTGTTCATGCCGCCGAGCAGCAAGGCGCTCGCGCCGGCGAGCCATGAGGCCGGCGCGGCGAGCGCGAAACCACAGATCGCCAGCGTGCTGAGCGCGGCGCAGACGATCACCGTGGCCGCCAGGCCCGCGCGATCCGCAAACCAGCCGACCGGAAATTGCAGCGCCATGCCGCCGACACCGAATAGCGTGAGTAGCGTGGCCGTTTGTGTGGTGCTGAGGCCATGGGCGTCGGCAAAGAGCGGGAAGAGGCCGTAGAGCGCGCCATCGCCGATGCCGCCTGCCGCGACGACCACCATGCCGAGGCTGACCATCGGACCGATAGGGAGGCTTTTCGCTGCGCTGCCTGTTCGCGCAGGCCGTGCTGGTTTAACAGCAGCGGGCCTGTCGTCCGACGCAGTCAGCCACAGCGGAAGGGCCGCCGCAAATGTGAAGGCCGCGCCGGCCGCGAATGTGATGCGCCCGTCGACTGCACACCACACAGCCAACGCCGGGCCGATGACGCCGGCGCTGGCAATCAACGCTTCGTGCACGCCCACTACACGTCCGCTCGACTCAGCCGGCACGAGCCGATAGAGCCACGTTTCATTGGCGATCCAGCGCAATCCAATGCCGAGCCCTGTCAACAGACCGGGCACGAGCCACAACGGCCACCACAGCGCATTCATCGTTGCGAACGCAAGCACTGTGGCGGCGAGACCGAGCGATACCGTGCGCTTCGCACCGATCCGTTCCATCAACCACGGCGCGATCAACAAGCCGGCCAGCATGCCGGTCCATTGCGAAGCGGAGAAGAGGCCGGCGCGCGGTGCGTCGAGGCCACGCTGCGCGAGCCACACCGGCAGCACCATGAAGCCGATGCCGAACTGGCCGATCTGCGAGAGCGCCGAGACCGTGGTCAGTGCGGCGATCGCCGGCCAGCGCACCGGCGCGACGGTATTCATGTGCCGCTCCGCGCAGGCATGGGCAGACCCTGTTCGCGGCATTCGACCGGGCAGCCGGCTTTCAGGCAGGGGCCGTCGTCGCAAAGGCGGCACAGTTGCATGGCGTGCGCCGGATCGCGGGTTTCATTCCACAGGATCTTGATCAGCAGGTTTTCGAGCACGTCGCGTTCGCGCTCGTCGAGCTGCCCGACGATGCGTTGGAGCATCTGGTCGCGTGCCGTTTGCAGGCGTTTGGCTTCACGCTTGCCGGAAGCGGTCAGGGCAAGCGCGACGGAACGTTTATCCGTGCCGGACTTCTTTTCGATGAGGCCGGCCTCCACGAGGCCCGCTACGGCGCGGACCGCGGCCGGATGCGAAAGATCGACCGCCTCGCGTAATACTTCAATGGATGAATCGGGATATTGCCCGACCGCGTTGAGCATGGCGCGAGCAGTGGGGCCCGCGAGCGCGGCCACGGTGGGCTGCGCGTTCATCTCGTCCGTGACCAGCAGGGCGAGCACGCCAAGCAGGTTTTCTGTGCGCTGCGTCATAGCGACACCTCAATGTGTGCAACGTGCATATATGCATAGTGCACACATTGAGGGGGATGCGCAAGCGGTTTTTATTTCCGGCTCGTTATGCTTGGGCGGGCGGGGTTCAGGCACCTGCCGTCACTTCGCCAATCTCGCCCGCACGGTGTATTCGCCCTCGTTGCCCTCGTCTTCCGCCATGTGGGCCATCGCCGTCTCGAAGTCGGGCGGCAACGGCTCGACCGGATAACCGCGTTTTTCCCACGCGTCGAGGCCGCCCTTGAGCGCGCGGACGTGGTGGATATTCTTTCGATGCAGCTGATTGACGATCCGTTTGGCCGTCGCCTCGTTAGGACAGACGCAGTAGACGACAATTGGCCGCTTCAGCAAGTCGGGATGCAGGGGCTCGGGCGAATCGAGGTCCAGCAACTGCGCGCCCGCAATCCGGTGCGATTCTTTTGCGCGAATGCTGTGCGGCCGGGCGTCGAGGATCAGTGGCGGCTCATTGGACCTCATCATTTCGTCGAGCTGGTCCGGCGAAATGCGTATATGCGCGAGCCAGCGGCGAAACTGCCAGCGGCGCACGTAGCGATAGACGAGCACGGCAAGGAAGATCGCTGCGAACGCGTCGAAAATCGTCCCGCCGTGATGGCGCACGAGCAGAACGAGCTGCACGATCTGATCGTCAAGTGCGGCGCCGCCGATCACCCACACGCTGGCCCACAGCATCGCGCCGACAAAATCCCACAGCAGAAACACGCCGACGTTGATTGGCGTGGTGCCGAGCAGCGGCGCCGAGATCAGGCCGAGGCCCGGCAGGAATTTGGCGACGGTCAGAATCGGCGCGCCGTACCGTTCATAGGTATTGCGTGCGACGCGGACGGTGGTGTCGAGCGAGAGTGAGAAGCGCACCAGTTGATTCAGCAAGCGGCGGCCGTAGGTTCGTCCGGTGAAGAACCATAGCGAGTCCGCCAGCAGCGTGGCGCAGACGGCGGCCCCAATGACGCTGGCGTAGGAGGTTTGTCCCATGGCGGCCATGGTTCCGCCGAGGATCAGCATCGGCGCCGCGGGAATCGGCAGGCCGAGTTGCGTGACGAGCACGCTCATGAATACGGCCCACACGCCCAGCGAGGGTGGAATAGCAACCGGAAAATGCCACACAACCACGCTCCTGTTGATGCAGTGAAGGGATCTTGAACAGTCGGCGCCTGGCCGGCGTGCGTTGCGAACACGTCGTTTAGGCCGGTAGCGGCCGGCTGCATGGCTCGTTCAGCTGGCCGGTGGCACGAGCACAGCAGCACGAACTTCGGATTTAAGCACAGGTTGGTGAAATGGCGCTGCGGGGCGGGCTGAGTACCCGCAAAAATTTAAGGGAATGGAGCGATTGTCCGTGTTGCGGCGCCCCTGTGCGGCCTGTCCCTGCCGCCGCCCAGCACAGAGCAAAACGCCAGATTGACCGGGACGGCAGCGGGTCGAAGTTCGCTACAATCGTCGTGCACATACAGATACAACGGAGACACAACATGGCAAACCTTCAGCCGATCAGCCGCTATCCCGTGCCTGAGCCTGACGCGTGGCCGGACGACATCCGCGCCCGCATCCTCGAAGTGCAGGAGAAAGCCGGTTTTGTCCCGAACGTATTCCTCACGCTGGCGCACCGGCCGGATGAATTCCGCGCTTTTTTTGCGTACCACGACGCGTTGATGTTGAAAGAGGGCGGCCTCAGCAAAGGCGAGCGCGAGATGATCGTCGTCGCGACGAGCGCTGTGAATCAGTGTCTGTATTGCGTGGTCGCGCACGGCGCGATTCTACGCATCTACGAAAAGGCGCCCTTGCTTGCGGATCAGGTGGCCGTCAACCATCGCAAGGCGGATATCACGGCGCGTCAGAAGGTGATGCTCGACTTCGCGCTAAAGGTCTGCAGCGAATCCGGCACGGTCGACGATGCCGATTTTCAGACGCTACGTAAGCACGGCTTTTCGGATGAAGACGTGTGGGATATCGCGGCCATCACTGCATTTTTCGGTTTATCGAACCGGATGGCCAACGTCATTTCAATGCGCCCGAACGACGAGTTCTATCTGATGGGCCGTGTGCCGAAAGCGGCGGCGGACGCGCCGCGAAAATAACATTGGAGATGCCAGTAGCGGACTCGCGGTGCGTGCGGATACCTGCTTTCGCAGGCTCGCTCGCACCGGACCCTTCACGCAGCCGCCGGCTCGGACCGGATTGCTGGCGTGCTAACGGCCTTGTCGTCGATCGGGAAGTGCAGCATCGCCGCGACGAGTCCTGCAACGACCGTCGCTTCCCACAGCAGCGAATACGACCCGGTCAGATCGAACACCAGGCCGCCTAGCCACGCGCCGAGAAACGAGCCGATCTGGTGGCTCAGAAAGCAGACGCCGAAGAGGCTGCCGAGGTGCCGAGTGCCGAATACTTTCGCTACGAGTCCGCTCGTCAGCGGCACGGTCCCGAGCCAGGTCAGCCCCATCACCGCCGCGAAGATCACGACCGAAGCGGAGGTCTTCGGCAGCAGAAAAAACGCGCCGATCGTCGCGCTTCGAATGAGGTAAAGCCAGCCGAGTACATGATGCTGGCGGAATCGGCCGCCCAACCAACCGCATCCCCAACTGCCCGCCATGTTGAACAGGCCGATCAGCGCGAGCGCGGTGGCGCCCAACCCGACAGGCATATGGCACAGCGTCAGATACTCAGGCAGATGGGTGGCGATGAACGCGAGCTGAAATCCACAAGTGAAGAAGCCGAGCGTCAGGAGTCGATAGCCCCGATGCCGGATCGCCTGTGCGAATACCTTGCGAAGCGGCGCAGCGGGCGGCTCCTGAACCTGCATGCCGACACTCGCGCGCCGGTCGAGCACCATGCCGAGCGGCGCGATCAGCAGCATCAGGAAGGCCAGCACGAAGAGCGAGGTGGCGATGCCTGAGCTGAGTCGAATACTCTGCACGAGCGGGATCATCAGCACCTGTCCCGCCGAGCCGCCTGCGCTGACGAGACCCATCGCCATGCTGCGCTTTTCCGGAGAAGCGATGCGGCCGACTGCCGGCAACACCACGCCGAACGTCGTGCAACTCACGCCGATGCCGACCAGCAGACCCATCCCGATAATCAGCATCGGGCCCGATGGCGCAACCGCCGCGACGCCCAGGCCCGCGGCAAACGTCGTCGCGCCGAACGCGACCACCGGCGCCGAGCCATAACGGTCCGCTGCCGCGCCCGCGAACGGTTGCGCGAAACCCCATACCAGGTTGTGCAGCGCGATGGCGAAAGCGATCAGCGTAACGGGCAGCCCGCGGTCGAACGAGAACGGCCCGATGAAGAGACCGAAGGTCTGCCGGATGCCCATGGCGGCGCTCAGAATCAGCGCGCCGGCGATGATCACGAGCGTCGTTTGACTCACGGGGATGGCGAGGCGTTTGCTGTTTGTCGTGGACATGGTTCTGATCTCCTTGGACACCATGGTCGCAGCGAGCGTCAGAAGCGGCAAAAGAAAAGATTTTGACGACGGGTGAGTGTGGCTCACCTGTTCAGACAGAGGTTGGGCAGGGTTTAGTGGTCGGCGCGGTGCAATTCCGAATCGGCAGCAGCGGGTGGATTGGCGAACGGTTCAGCCTCGCTGAGCAGCCACCGTTTGAAGTCGGACAGTTCCGGGCGATTCTCCGCGCTATCCGTGTTTTGCGCGCTCACCAGCCAATACGCCGTGGAAGAGTCAATCGTTTGTGGGCTGGCCTCGACGAGTGCGCCGCTTGCGAGATCGCGGTCGACCAGCGGCCGTCTGCCGAGCGCGACGCCGAGGCCCATGCTCGCGGCTTCGAAAGCGAGCTGGATCGTGTCGACACGCAAGCCGTCGTTCAGGTCGATGCCGTCGATAGCTGTCCCATCGTTGGCGACCCCGTCGAACCATGCCTGCCAGTCCTCGCTCGCCGAGTTCACGTGAATGAACGTCGCGTGACGCAGATCGACGTTGCCATGCGCGTCGCGCAAGTTATCCACGTACGCCGGGCTGCACACCGGCACCAGGCGTTCGCCGAACAGACGCGTCCACGCGGTCCCCGCGACCGGAGCGCGGCTTAGGCGAATGGCGAAATCGAAACCGTCGACGGGAAAGCCGACCTGACGGTGCGAGGTATCGACGGTGACGTTCGCAGCCGGCCAGCGTGCGCGAAAGGCGGCGAGGCGCGGCAACAGCCACCGCGAGGCAAGCGTAGGCGCGCAACTCAGCGCGATCGGGCGATTCGCGCGGTGGTTCGGCAGGCGCTGCGTGCCGATCGCGATCAGCGAAAACGCTTCGGATACGTACGACAGATAGTCCGCGCCCGCCGTCGTCAGCGAAACTCCGCGCGGCTCGCGCACGAACAGTTCGACGCCGAGCGATTGTTCGAGGCCGACGATGCCGTGGCTAATCGCGCTCGGCGTGACGCTCAGTTCCGCGGCGGCGAGCTTGAAACTCTGATGCCTGCCGGCCGCTTCAAAAAAACGAAGCGCGGGCAGAGGAGGCAGACGAAGCGGCATAGGGCATCCTCAAAGGCGGCGCGGCGGCCATCGTGACGGTGCAAAAGTACGCCGGCGCGCGCATGCTGTTTTGGGAAAGGATACCTTGCAATGAGGGTTCGATTACCGCCGCGGACGGGCCAGCAAAATATTTCGCTGACGTTGTCGATTCGTCGGCATGCCGTTCGTCGTGGCTATATAAGGGCAAAAGATGCGCTCGCGGCCGCGTCGCGCCATGCCGTGCCGCTATCGCGCCCTTAATCCTTGTTACCGCAACAGGAGGTGGCTGATGAATGATGTAGACCCGTCTGCACAAGCGTTGAAACCGGCCCGGCTGCTGGCCGAATCGCCCGCCCGCTTTCCGGGCGAGAGCGCCGAATATCGCAGCGCGCGCAACGACCTGCTGGCCGAAGAAATCGAGTTGCGCCGTCACATCGAACGCGTGGCCGCGCAGCGCCGTGCGCTGCCGCCCGGCGGTATCGTGCCGCAGGCCTATCTCTTCGAGGGGGAGGCGGGCCCGGTGACGCTATCCGAAATGTTCGGCGCGCATGACACCCTCGTCACCTACAACTGGATGTTCGGCCCGCAGCGCGAGCGCCCCTGTTCGATGTGCACTTCGCTCCTGAGCGCGTACGACGGCGAAATGCCCGACATCTTGCAACGCGTGGCTTTTGCGGTGATCGGCCGCTCGCCGATCGACAAGCTGGTGGCCTTCAAGAAAGAGCGCGGCTGGCGGCACCTGCGGCTGTATTCGTCGGGCGGCAATACTTTTAACCGCGACTACGCCGCCGAAGTGCCGGATGGCGGCGACAATCCCGCCTTCAACGTGTTCACGCGTTCAGGCGGTACGGTGCGGCATTTCTGGGCCGAGGAGATGGGACCGTCGACAGCGGACCCGGGTCAGGATCCACGCGGCGCTCCCGATGTGATGCCGATCTGGACCGTGCTCGACATGACCCCCGGCGGCCGCGGCAGCGACTGGTATCCGGAGTTGGAGTACGACACTGTGCCGCGTTAGTCGTGCGGCTTCATGCAGGTGTGCTGTACGCCTGTCGTGCTGATTCGCGCGAGGCAGGCAGGAGAGCATCTACGTCTCGACGACGTCACTCTGCCCGAGCATGGTCTGCAAATAGGCCTTAACGGCGCTTGCCCGCATCGGCCTGCCGAACAGATAGCCCTGCAGCGCGCGAGCGCCCAGTGCCTTGACGACATCGGCTTGCGACGACGTCTCGAGTCCTTCCACGATGCATTCGAGTCCGAGGTTTCTGCACAGATCGAGCACCGACTTGACGATCTTCTTCGAAGCGCTATTGGAATCCACGTCGGTCATGAAGCTGCGGTCGATCTTGATCGTATCGAAGGGCAGGCGATGCACGTAGCTGAGGCTCGAATAGCCGGTGCCGAAATCGTCGAGCGAGACACGGCAGCCGGCTTGCTTGATCATCGTCAGCGAGCAGTGGGCCTGCTCGAAATCGCGCGTGACCGCGGTTTCCGTGATCTCGAAGTTGACGTGATGCGCGGGCACGCCGCTCGCCAGCACGATATCGACCAGGCGGCGAGCGCGCGGCGAAGTCGAAATATCGATCGCGGAGAGATTGAACGACAGATAGAGATCGGCCGGCCAGCGCGATGCTTCATCAAGGGCTTTTCGCAGCAGCACTTCGGTGACGCGCAGAATCAGATCGGTACGCTCGGCAATCCGAATGAATTCCTCTGGCCTGACCGCGCCTAGCCGCGCGTTGTGCCAGCGCCCGAGGGCTTCCATGCCGATGGTACGTTGCGTGAGCACGTCGTAGATCGGTTGAAATTCGAGGAACAGTTCGGACTCCAGGTCCGCATGGCGGAGTTCCTGCGCGACGAGACTCGAGCGCCGGATCCGTGTCTCATGTTCGGTCGAGAAGATTACCGGCGTGCCGCGGCGGCTTTCCTTGCCGACGTACAAGGCGGCGTCCGCGCGTTCGAAAACCTGCTGCACTGTCGTGCCCGCTTCAGGAAACGCGGCCCAGCCGATTGTTCCGGTCAGTTCGGCGACATTGCCGGCGACCCGGTAGGGCTGGCCGAGCGTTTCGCAGATGCGCTCTCCCAACTCGACGAGCGTCTCGTTCGGCAGTTTGTGCTGGGCCAGCACGCCGAATTCGTCGCCGCCCAGGCGCGCGAAGAAGATGCCCGGTTCTGCAAGCGCCAGCAAGCGCACGCCGACTTCCTGCAGCACGAGGTCGCCGCTTGCGTGTCCGTAGATATCGTTAACCTGTTTGAAACCGTCGAGATCGATCAAGCCGACATTGAAACCGCCACCGGCTGCGGGCGTCTGTTCCGATAGCGCGCGCAGCGAGGCAAAGAAGCTGCGCCGGTTGGGCAGATCGGTCAGGCTGTCGATGCTCGCAAGTCTGAAGTTGTCGTCGCTGAGTCTTTGCGTTTTTTCCTGGCTTACCTGCAATTCGCGCTGCGCGTGCACCACGCCGGCAAAGGTCCGGTAATACAGCTCGATGATGAAGGCGAGCGCGAGCCCGACCAGGGTCATGTCGACGGCCATCGCGATGAACACTGGCGAGCGCGTGGAGACCAGGTACGCCGAAAAGCTCAGGATAACGATTGATAACAGAAGCAGGGCGGCCGCCCGCAGGTGCATCAGGCAGAACACGCAGCCGACCAGTGTCGTTGCCATGTAAAACGCGACCTGAGCCTGCTCATAGGCTGAGCCGTAGGGAAACAGTAAGAGTGACCAGCTGCTGAAGGCGACGGCGAAGATGCCCGCGAGCCAGATCAGTTTGCGCAGTTCCGGCACGGCCTTGTCGTGCGTCAGAACCCGGTGCCGGATACGCCACCAGCGCACGCAACGGATGACGCACAGCGCGCAGAGCGCCCCGGGGAAGTAGATGGACAACCACGCCGGCGCCGATCCCAGGTGCGTGACGGCCACGGCCATCGTGTTGACGATGAGGATGAAATAAAGCAGCGGTATCTGGCGGCCGAATGCCTGAAGTTGCGAGCGCACGAGTTCCGGGTCGCCTTCCGCGACCGATAGCGCTTCCCTCAATCTGGCTAACCGAACCATGCCCGTCCCTGTAACGTTTGCGCCGCACACGCAGCTTTGTATATCGGCAACGTCGGCGAGACCTTGAGGGAATTCTCAGCGGAAATAAATCAGGCGTGTTGAATGAGCGGTAAATACACCCTGCGAGCGAGTCGCTGATGAGTCATTTGTGCCGCGCCGACCCGCGTCACGCAGGCGGTATCGCCGGCTGCTCCGGTTCCCCAAGACCATCCGGCGAGCGCCACGCATGTTGCAATATGGCGAATTTTCATTGTTTTATTCTTCCCGGATTTTTATTACTGGGCGTAGCGTGGTGCTGAATCGTCAATTTTTGCGATTCCCCATAACATCGTAAAAAAGCATGGTGGTAGCCGGTTTGCCGCCGCTAAATCACTGAAATTGCAACGGATTGTGATACGCCGCGGAGCGCCGTAAAGCGGGAGAAATGCGTAAGCGCGCGATTCTTATAGCACTTTGGGACAAAAAAACGTCAAATTGCCGCTGGGCGGGCGATACAAGGCTTACATCCAAGGTTTGCGCGAATGCGCGCCTATGCGTTAGTGTGTCGGTCCCGGCGCAACAGATGTGGCGCCGGTTCCATGATTACCATACGGGAAGTGCTATGAACAAACAGGAACTGATTGATGCAGTCGCCGCAGCGACGGGCGAAAGCAAAGCGGCCACCGGCCAAACCATCGACGCTATCGTCGAAGCGGTGACCAAAGCCGTGGTGGGTGGTGATACGGTGCAACTGGTCGGTTTCGGTTCTTTCTCGACCGGCGCGCGCGCAGCACGCGTGGGTCGCAATCCGTCGACCGGTGCAGAGATCCAGATCGCCGCAGCCAAGACGGTGAAGTTCACCGCCGGCAAGGCATTCAAGGAAGCCGTCAACGCGTCGTAATGCAACGCGCCTCGCGCTGGAGCATCCACGTGCGCTGTTTTAGTGCGCGGTGCCCGATGCATCGGGCGTGAGGAAACACGCGCTGCCCAACACCGGTGAGGGTGTTCTATCGGTGATTGGTGCGGCGCGTGTGGTGCTTATGGTGGTGTTGTTTGCTTCAGATTTGCGTCGTGCACGCTCGCGTTCCAGCCTTTATTGATGCTCATCGTGATGGTCATCGGACGGTTACTGGAAGCGCGAGATCGTGCAGGCCGCGTCGGCGGGTTTCAGCCCGCGCGTCGTTTCTGGGTCGCTTCGGCCAGCGTCTCGAGCGCCGGTTCGGTTTGCGCCCAGCTCACGCAGGCGTCCGTAATCGATACGCCGTGACGCAGCGGCACACCGGTCTTCAGATCCTGACGACCTTCTTCCAGATGACTTTCGAGCATGACGCCGAGAATGCGGCGCTCGCGCTGCGAGAGTTGTTGCGCCAGATCCTGCACCACCTCCAGTTGACGCAAATGCGATTTGCCTGAGTTCGCATGTGAGCAGTCGATCATGACCTGCTCGCGCAGGCCTGCCGATTTGAGCACTGCGCAGGTTGCATCCACGGACGCGCTGTCGTAATTCGGACCTTTCTTGCCGCCGCGCAAGATCACGTGCGCGTCGTCATTGCCACGCGTCTCGAAGATCGCGGCCATACCCATCTTGGTCATACCCATGAACGCATGGCTTGCGTGCGCCGCGACGATGGCGTCCGCGGCGATCTGTACGCCGCCGTCCGTACCGTTCTTGAAGCCGATCGGGCAGCTCAGCCCCGATGCAAGCTGCCGATGACTCTGACTCTCCGTCGTGCGCGCGCCGATCGCACCCCACGCGACCAGATCCGCGATGTATTGCGGGCTGAGCAGGTCGAGAAATTCGGTGGCCGTGGGCAAGCCGAGACCGTTGATGTCGAGCAGCAGTTGCCGTGCGAGACGTAAGCCCTCGTTGATGCGGAAGCTGCCATCGAGACGCGGGTCGTTGATATAGCCTTTCCAGCCTACCGTTGTGCGCGGCTTCTCGAAGTACACGCGCATGACGATCAGCAGATCGTCCTTGTAGGTCTGCGCCGCGACCTTGAGCTTGCGGGCGTATTCGATGGCCTGGTCGTGGTCGTGAATCGAACACGGGCCGACGATCAGCACAAGCCGGTCGTCGCGGCCATGCAGAACATCGGCGATTTCCGCGCGGGTTTTCTCGACGAGCGTCTGCACCGACGGCGGCACAGGCAATTCATCCTGCAGCAGGGCAGGGGAAATCAGCGGACGTACCGCGCCGATGCGAACGTCGTCGATGCGCGTGGTGTCCTGGGTGGCGTCGGCCGAGCCGACTTCCTGATCGTGCAAAGGATTGTCGATGGCGCTCAAAATAGTCTCCCGGACCTTGGATGTTGGGGTGGTCTCACCGCCCGATGGGTGAGTGTCGATGCGTCGATTCGCTGCCGGGATTATGACACTCGCGCGTGTGAGCCGGATGACCGTTATTCGAGGCGTTCGATCAGCGCCATGGCGGCGGCCGGATTGCGTTCCTTGAAGCCGCTGATGACGTAGAGGTAGACGTCGCGCGCCGTGGTTTTTGCGGGGGCTGCGGCGGATGTTTCGAGGTCATCCGGTGTTGTGCCCGCGGCGAGTTGGCGGGCGCGTTCGACCCAGGCGTCGAGGGCCTTGGTTGAATAGCCTTTGGCTTCCTTGTCGCTTGTACCCATGATGCGGGCGTAGACGAATGGCGCGGTGATGTCGGCGATTTGCGGGTAGTCGCTGTCGGCTGCCAGCACGATGGCGACTTTGTACTTTCTGGCTAGCGCGATGAATTCGGGGGTCTTGAAGGTGTCGTTACGGACTTCGATGGCGTGCCGTAGTTTTTGCCCTTCGATGCTGGCGGGCAGCAGTTTCAGGAAGGCTTCGAAGTCTTCGGGGTCGAACTTTTTGGTGGTGGCGAATTGCCAGTTGATCGGGCCTAGTTTCTGTTTTAGCAGTAGCACGCCGCTGGCGAAGAAACGTTCGATGGTTTCGTTGGCGTCGGCCAGGACTTTTCGGTTTGTTGCGTAGCGGGGGGCTTTTAGCGAGAAGACGAAATCTTCGGGGGTTTCCTGATACCACTTTTCGTAGCTTGCCGGTTTTTGCAAGCCGTAGAAGGTGCCGTTGATTTCTATCGATGTGAGATTCTGGCTCGCATATTGGAGCTCGCGGTTTTGTGTCAGGTCTGACGGGTAGAACGTTCCTCGCCAGGGGGCATAGGTCCAGCCGCCTATGCCGATTCGGATTTTGCCGGGTTTCGGGGAGGGCATTATTTGAGCCTCTTGAATGGTGGCTTCGCCGGGAGAGGTAGGGTAGCGCATTTTGGGGTTTTTGCCTTCGCGGCGCTTTTTGTCTGTGTTCCTCGTTTTTGTGTCTTGTTCTGGCTTTCGTGCCTTTCCTTGTTTTGTTAGTGGTCTATTAGTGTTGCCCCTGTGCGGGGCGGCACTTACTTTCTTTGCCGCCGCAAAGAAAGATAAGCAAAGAAAGCGGCTAGAAGCCCCTGCTAAGTGGGCACCGTGGTTTGCCTGGGGTAGTGGTGCGACTGGAATCCGTGTTCTCTCACATTCCGCGTTAGTGACAAAGGTGTCATCAGCTCCCACTCCGCACTGCGTGCGTCGCGGACGGGTCTGCAAGGGAAACCGCCGGCTTCGGTTTTGGTTTGTGGGGCCGTCGGCTTCGCCTCGGCGACGCATCCCTGCACTCACGCGGGAACCCGCCCTCAAATGATATGGCGTTGCCCCGCAATCACGGTCACGGCGCCGGTGCCGGTGCCATTCCAATCACAATCACAATCGCAGTGGCAGTGGCAGTGGCAGTGGCAGTGGCAGTGGCAGTGGCAGTGGCAGTGGCGGGGCAATGATGAGGCCACGGTCTGATGGCGAGACACGAGCGCCAAAACGTAGCGATCGGTTTTATGAACGGCTCTTCGGCGCGCGCAGCGCCGCCGGAAGTATGACTCCCTTGTCACTAACGCCGAATGTGAGAGAACACAGATTCCAGATGCACCACTACCCGTTGCAGGCTACGGTGCCCGCTTAGCAGGGGCTTCTAGCCGCTTTCTTTGCTTATCTTTCTTTGCGGCGGCAAAGAAAGTAAGTGTGTAGTGGTTCAATGAACCTGGACACCTCTAAAGGGGATAATTCTCCAACTGAGGTGAGAAATGAGCAGACGGAACATTCCTGAAGAATTCAAGG
>NZ_FPBH01000006.1 GCF_900116445.1 Paraburkholderia aspalathi | reverse complement strand
GCGTTCCAGGGCATGGTCGGGACCGGGCGTTTTAGTACCCGGAAGTGTCAACCATGTCCCCGCACACCTGTCAGCTATGTCTCCGGTCTATACACGGCGGCAAAGAAAAGTAGGTGCCCCCCGCACAGGGGGAACGCTAATAAACCACTAACAAAACAAGGAAAGGCCAAAGCCCTAAGAACACTGACAATGAAGCGCCGAGCAGGCAAAAAAAACAAGTCAAATTAACCCACAGACAACTGCGGCAACCACCGAGCCGCCAATCAACACGACCCCGACAATCCGCCGCTTATTCAACTCAGTCCACAACAAGACCCCGGTCAGGGACAGCAAAATCATCCCCCCCGCAATCGTATCGATCAACAAAACCCACCCAACACTCAACCCCACACCACGATGCAAATTATTCATCGTAGTAAGAAACGAATTCTGCGTGCGTTTCACCGCCACAAACCCATTCCCAACCCAATACTCGGCCTGCACATTCTGACCAGGCCCAAAAATCCCGACTTGCCAGAACTCCGGCTGCATCGTGCTGCGATCACCCCATGCCACCGCATGCGCCGGTTCGCGTTTCACCCGCCCCGGCTTGCCGTCGATCTTTAATTCGCCCTTGAGCCACTTCGCCATCTCCATCGGCGAACCCAGCTTCTTCTGCGGCACAGGAATCTGCATCTCCTCGACCTGCGGCTCACCCGACGACACCTTCAACGGTCCGCCGCGATGATTCAGCAAAAACCCCGTCGCGCCAAACATCAGCCCCAACACCGCGCCCCACAGCCCAACCCAGCCGTGTACCTTGCGCAACCACTTGATGAAATTCGCCCGCCGCGAACGCTGGCGCCGCGCCGCCTGCTCGGCGTCGTCCATCAGATGATGACCGCGCTCCGGCCTATGGGCCGTGTATTGCGTGCTGGCACCAGCAGCAGGTTTCATATCGATCGAATCAGGCGCGTTCACATCCATGCTCCAGGCGCAGCAAGTTAAACCCCCGCCGAAAGGCGGCGACAAGGCGCTCGCTCTCATCAGCGGTAAAGGAAAGTTCAAAAAGAAGGGCCGGACAGACCCGGCTTGCGGTCCAGGCCGTCCGGCTGAGAGGCTGGCTGGCAGTCACAGAGGAGGAGAAATGTGACAGAAAGCTGGCGGCGCCTTTCAATTGAGAATAGATATCATTACACAATTAGGGCATTTGCTCAATCGCAATGCTCGGTATCCGCTTGACATCCGGGCGGCGCAAACCGACTCTAACTGGCGATCCCGTCAACGTTGCCGTTCCGGATACCTGCCCGCCATGCGCCTCACCTCTTTGGTCTGTCTTGCGTCTCTCGGCTGGCTTGCCGGTGTCCATAGCGCGAGCGCGAGCATCGCGGCCAAGCTGGACGATCCCTATACCAACGAAGGCGAAACGCAGACTTTCACCGTCAATGTCGACGGCTCCTTCTCCAAGCTCGATTCGATGACGCTGCACGTGAACAACGAAGCAGGCGTCGCGCGAGTGGCGCAGCAATACGTGTGGTTCAACCGCAATATGGCGGACGTGCAGATCATCGAGGCCTACACGACCACCGCCGACGGCGTGCGTCACGACGTGCAGCCTGATCAGATCCGCGACGTGCAGGAAGCGCGCTCGTTCGACGCGCCGATGTTCCAGGACATCCAGGAAAAGGTGATCGTGTTCCCCGCTGTGGAACCCGGCTCGCGCGTGCATCTCACCTATCGCAAGACGCAAAAGCAGCCGATCGATCCGGGCGAATTCAGCGACTTCACGCCGCCCGATCTCGCGCCGACCCACAACTTTCACCTCATCTACGACCTGCCCGCCGGCAAGGCGCTTTATGCCGATGCACGCGGCTTCACCGCGCTTCAACCGGTTACGCGCGACGGCCGCACTCGCTACGAATACCATTACGACAAGGCGCATTTCAGCCGTCTGGAGCGCGGCTCGATCGCGTATGTGTCGTACGGCGACCGGCTCATGGTCTCGACCTTTCCGGACTACGCCGCCTTCGCCGCCAGCTACAGGACGTCCGCCGCCGACCCGAGCGCGCGCGACACCGCCGTCACACGTCTCGCGCAAAACCTCACCGCACGCGACCACACCCCGCACGACAAAGCCAAAACGCTGTACGACTGGGTACGCCGCAACGTCCGCTATGTGGCGATCTATGTTGGGCGCGGTTCGGTGGTGCCGCACAGTGCAAGCGCGATCCTCGCGAACCGCTATGGCGACTGCAAGGATCACGTGGCGTTGTACGGCGCGATGCTCGACGCCGTCGGCGTTCGCAACGAGCCGGCCCTGATCAGCAGCGGCTCGATTTACACGTTGCCCAGCGTGCCGGGCTACGGCGTCATCAATCACGTGATCACCTGGCTGCCGGATTTGCAGCAATATGCGGACTCGACCGCATCGAATGTCGAATTCGGTTTTTTGCCGTCGTCCGATATGAACCGGCCTACCGTCCTCGTCAATCAGGGCGTGGTCGCGCAAACGCCGGCCACCGCGTTGATGACGCGCAGCACCGACCTGTCGATCAAGGTCGAACCGGATGGCTCGGCGAGCTTCACTTATCGTCTGGAAGCATCGGGCGCCACGGCCGAACAGGCGCGCGCGATGTTGCGCACGCAGACGCCCGCGCAACGTGAGGAGTCGATCCAGGCGGAACTGCGCAGCGCCAACCTGCGCGGCACCGCCACACTGACCACCAGCGACCTCACCGTTGCAGACGGCCCGCTGACCATCACGATGAAAGGCACGCTCGAAAGTCTGGTGGTGCCGGGCGCCGCGGCATCGATTCCGGCGCTGACGAGTATGGCCGGCGGCTTCGAGGCGGACACCCGCTACTGGCTCGGCGAACGGCAGCGCACGCAGCCATTCGTCTGCCACAACCTGACGTTGCATGAACGCGCGCGCATTGAATTGCCCGCGAATTTTCACGTGCTGGAAATGCCGGAAGCGAAGCGAACTCAAGACCGCTTCGTCGATTTCCAGTCGCAGTACACGTTCGATCCGCTCAGCAACGTGGTGACGATGACGCGCGACGGCGCCACCCATTTCGATAGCGAGGTCTGCACGCCCGACGACTTCGCGAAAATGCGTCCCGCGATCGAAGCGATCGGGCGCGACGTGCGCGCCGAAGTGATCGTCAAATCGACGCTGGTGGAATCGTCGAGCGTGGCGTCGCAGGCGCCGTAGGACCGCTGCCGCTCAAACCGGCCAGAGCGGTCCTTCCTCCATCGCGCCGAGCTGCTCGCGCAGTTCGAGGATGCGGTCTTCCCAGTAGCGCTGCGTGTTGAACCACGGAAACGCCGCCGGAAACGCCGGGTCGTCCCAACGGCGCGCGAGCCACGCCTGGTAGTGAATCAGCCGCAGCGTGCGCAACGCCTCGACGAGATACAGTTCGCGCGGCTCGAAGTCGCAGAAGTCTTCGTAGCCGGCGAGCAGATCCGCCAGCGCACGCGAAGCCTCGACGCGATCGCCGGGCAGCAGCAGCCATAAATCCTGCACGGCCGGACCCATGCGGCTATCGTCGAAGTCGACGAAATGCGGACCCGCGTCGGTCCACAACACATTGCTCGGATGACAATCGCCGTGCATTCGCAACATGCGAATATCGCCGGCCCGCTCGAAGGCGCGCTCGACGGCTTCCAGTGCGAGATTCACCACGGTCTGCCAGGCGGTGCGCACATCGTCGGGCACGAAGTTGTGCGACAGCAAGAAATCCCGCGGCTCGTAGCCGAACGTGTTGATGTCGAGCGTCGGGCGTTCGGTGTAGTTCTGCGTCTGTCCAACTGCATGGATGCGGCCGATGAAACGCCCCAGCCATTCGAGCGTATCGCGCCGGTCCAGATCGGGCGCACGGCCCCCGCGGCGTTCGAAGATCGAGAACCGGAAACCTTCGAAGGTATGCAGCGTGCGGCCTTCGAAAACACGCGCGGGTACCGCCGGAATCTCACGCGCGGCGAGATCGGCAACAAAGGCGTGTTCTTCGAGAATGGCGGCGTCGGTCCAACGCTCGGGACGATAGAACTTGGCGACCACGGGCGGCCCGTCTTCCACGCCCACCTGGTACACGCGGTTCTCGTAGCTGTTGAGCGGCAGCATGCGGCCGTCGGTGTACACACCGACGCTGCTGAGCACGCTGTCGAGCGCGTCGAGCACGATTTCCGGCTTGAGCCGGGCGAAAGGTACGGCGCTATCGGCGCCGTCCTGTGGGTCGAAATTGTCGTCGTTCATGTCCGCATTGTGCGCCGCGCCGCCGTCAAAGACGAGGGCGTCGGCTCACCGTGCGGCTAACAGCCACCTGCAACCACCACGAATCGGACTCAAACCAGCTTCAATGCACCTGTGCGCTCGACGGGCGAACCTGCTCGCCCGTATCGATCAGATCTTCAAGGAAAAAGGGTTCAGTATTCAGATGCTCCGATGTGCCGGGTTCGCCGGCATACCAGGCCACCATAGCCATGTCGCCGAGAATGCGCATGACAATCCCGCGTGCGCCCTGCGGCACCGCGATATGCACCGATCGGACAATGGAACCGATTTGCATGATGTTTCCCCGTTTCTCCCATAGCCGGCTTTATGGTTTCCGCGCCGGTCAAGGTGATGATAAAAGCGCCGCTTCGCCGATAACGTTGCGTACGCACCCAATCTGCTGCGCGTAAGACGCGTGAGAGGTTCGAGTCATTGTTCCCGTTTTGCGGGGCCATGGAAAGCGCGAACTCAGGGCTCTTCACCCGTCGTTTCGCCCTATTCCCATTACAGCGCGCCGGGCCGATGATCTGGGCGTAAAGCGTCGTAACGAGACCATCATAAACCCAGCCGGGGCGATATATCAAAATCATGCAGCATCAGAACGACCCGCTTAATCCGCCCGTTGCGACCGCCGGCCACCGTCGCGGCATGCTTCATGGCCGCTGTGTGCGCCACACCGGCGCCGCCGCCTTTCATCCCCTTAACTAGCCATGTGGATCGTTCGCCTGGCGCTGCGGCGCCCCTATACCTTCGTCGTGCTGGCCCTGCTTTTGCTGATCGTCGGCCCGCTGACGATCCTGCGCACGCCGACCGACATTTTCCCAAATATCGACATTCCGGTGCTGTCGGTGATCTGGTCGTACAACGGCCTGCCCGCCGATGAAATGGAAAAACGCATCGTGCTCAACTACGAGCGCGGGCTCTCGACCGCGGTCAACGACATCGAGCATACGGAGTCGACGTCGCTGAACGGGATTGCGGTGGTGAAGATCTTTTTCCAGCCGCACGCGAATATCGATGAAGCGCTCGCCGAAGTCACGGCGCTGTCACAGACGCAACTGCGTTCGCTGCCGCCGGGCATCACGCCGCCGAATATCCTGCGCTACAACGCCTCGACGGTGCCGATCCTGCGCCTCGCGCTGTCGTCCCCTTCACTCACCGAGCAGGAGCTGTTCGACTTCGGCAATAACTTCCTGAAGACGCAGCTCGCCACCGTGCCGGGCGCCTCGGCTCCATTGCCGTATGGCGGCAAGCAGCGACAGATCATGGTCGATATCGATTCGCGCAAGCTGCAGGAGCGCAATCTGTCGCCGATGGACGTGGTCAACGCCGTCACCGCGCAGAATCTGATCCTGCCCTCGGGCACTGCGAAAATCGGCTCGACGGAATATTCGGTGGAGATGAACGGCAGTCCGGATTCGCTCGCCGGCCTCAATAACATTCCGATCAAATCCACGGCTAACGGCACCGTCTATATCCGCGACGTCGCTCATGTGCGCGACGGCTTCCAGCCGCAAACCAACATCGTGCGCGTGAACGGCCAGCGCGCCGCCTTGCTGACCATCAACAAAAGCGGCAACACGTCCACGCTCGAAATCGTCGACCGTATCAAGAAGATGATGCCGACGCTACGCAACCTCGTGCCGGCTTCGTTGAACATCGATCCGGTCGCCGATCAGTCGCTGTTCGTGCGCGCCTCGGTGCAGGGCGTGCTGCGCGAAGCGCTGATCGCCGCGTGCCTCACCGGTCTGATGATTCTGCTGTTCCTCGGCAACTGGCGCGCGACGCTGATCATCGCGGTATCGATTCCGCTGTCGATGATCACCTCGATCATTGCGCTGTCGATGCTCGGCGAAACCATCAACATCATGACCTTGGGCGGCCTCGCGCTCGCGGTCGGTATTCTGGTCGACGACGCGACTGTGGCGATCGAAAACATCAGCCATCAACTGGAACAAGGCAAGACGCTGGAGCAGGCGATTCTCGACGGCGCGCACCAGATCGCGATTCCGACGCTGGTCTCAACCTTATCGATCTGCATCGTGTTCGTGCCGATGTTTCTGCTAACGGGCGTCGCGCACTACCTGTTCATTCCGCTCGCCGAAGCGGTGGTGTTCGCGATGCTGGCCTCGTACTTCTTCTCGCGTACGCTCGTGCCGACCATGGCGAAGTACCTGCTGCGCCATCACCACAAGCCGGCAGATCTACACCATGCGTCCGAGCAGACGCGCAATCCGTTCATCCGCGTGCACTACGCCTTCGAGCGTGGCTTCGCACGTTTTCGCGATCGCTATCGCGTGTTTCTCGCAGCGCGGGTTGCGCGGCCGGGTCTGTTCGTGACGCTGTTTCTCGTCTGCTGTGGCGCGTCGATGCTGCTGATGCCGTTTCTCGGCCGCGACTTTTTCCCGCAAGTCGATGCGGGCACCATCGCGCTGCATCTGCGCGCGAAAACCGGCATGCGGGTCGAGGAAACCGCAGTGGTGACCGATCGGGTCGATACGCGGATTCGTCAGTTGATACCGCCCAGCGAGTTGCATTCACTCATCGACAATATCGGCTTGCCGGTCTCAGGCATCAACCTCTCATACAGCAACACCGGCACGATCGGCACCTCGGATTCGGACATACTCATCACGCTGAATCCCGATCATCATCCGAGCGCCGACTATGTGCGCACGCTACGCCGCACGCTCACCGACGAATTTCCCGGCGTGCAGTTCGCCTTCCTGCCCGCAGATATCGTCAGTCAGACACTCAACTTCGGCATGCCTTCGCCGATCGACATTCAGATCGTCGGGCGCGACGTCGCCGGTAATCGCGTGTTCGCCGCGCAGTTGCTGAACCGGCTGCGCACCGTGCCGGGTCTCGCCGATGCGCGCATCCAGCAGCCCGCCGATTTGCCGCGCATCTTTATCGACGTGGACCGTACACGCGCACAGCAAGCCGGTTTCTCGCAACGCGACATCGCAAGCGATCTGCTGATTACACTGTCCGGCAGCCAGCAGACCACGCCGACGTTCTGGCTCAATCCGCGCAACGGCGTCAGCTACAACGTGATCACGGAAGCGCCGCAATACACGATCGATTCGTTGCAATCGCTCGCGAACATTCCGCTGAATGCCAACGGCCGCAGCAATATTCTCGGCTCGCTCGCCACGATGAAACGCGAAGCGGGCAACGCAGTGCTCACGCACTACAACGCGCAGACCACCATCGACATTTTCGGCACCGCCGACGGCCGCGATCTCGGCGGCGTCTCCGACGACATCAGCAAGATCATCGACAGCGCCAAAGCCGATCTCCCCAAAACCTCGAGCATCGAAGTACGCGGCCAGGTGCAGACCATGAACGATTCGTTCTCGGGCCTGTTCGCCGGTTTGGTATTTGCGATCCTGCTGGTGTATCTGCTGATCGTGGTGAATTTCCAGTCGTGGCTCGATCCCTTCATCATCATTACGGCGCTGCCGGGCGCGCTCGCGGGCATCGTGTGGATGCTGTTTCTCACGCACACCACGCTGTCGATTCCGGCGCTGACGGGCGCGATCATGTGTATTGGCATCGCCACCGCGAACTCAATTCTTGTGATCAGCTTTGCACGCGAACAACTGCTCGAACACGGCGACGCGACGCGTGCAGCGATCGAGGCGGGCTTCACGCGTTTCCGTCCGGTGCTGATGACGGCGCTCGCAATGGTGATCGGCATGGTGCCGATGGCGACCGGTCTTGGCGAAGGCGGCGAGCAGAATGCGCCGCTCGGGCGCGCGGTGATCGGCGGTTTGACGGTCGGCACTTTAGCTACGCTGATCTTCGTGCCCGTTGTCTTTTCGATGATTTACCGACGGCTCGCGGCACGGCGTCAGCGTGCGGCCGAGCATGTGGTGCAAAAACCATGACGACTCGCACGACACACGCAACGCGAAGCACAAGAGGCAGCTTCGACTGCCCATGCATTCTGATAGGGGAAGCTTGATGGAAGGAAAACGTCCAGGCGAATCCAACGCCGCGCCCGATCCAGCGAAAGGGAAACGCGCGCGCTGGGTAATCGTGGCGGTGGTCGTGGTGATCGTTCTGCTCGCGGCGCAAGGTATCTGGTCGCGCCATGACGCGCATGCGGCACTCGAGCGCGATGCCGAGCACGCCAGCCAGACGAGCGTCGAAGTCGTGCGTCCGCAGAAGTCGAACGCGGGACTCGACCTCGTGCTGCCCGGCAACGTGCAGGCGTTTCTCGACACGCCGATTTACGCACGCACTAACGGCTACCTGAAGAAGTGGTACGCGGACATCGGCGCGCACGTCAAGAACGGCCAGTTGCTCGCGGACATCGACACACCGGAAGTGGACGATCAACTGCGCGCCGCCCGCGCCGACCTCGCGAATGCCAACGCCAACTACGCGCTCGCGAAAAGCACCGCCGACCGCTGGACCGACATGTTGAAAAGCAAATCGGTTTCGAAGCAGGAAACCGACGAGAAGGTCGGCGACATGCTCGCGAAGAAAGGCACGCTAGACGCCGCGCGCTTCAACGTGGCGCGCCTTGAAAAAACGCAGTCGTTCCAGAAGGTCTACGCGCCCTTCGACGGCATCGTGACGGCACGCAATGTCGATGTCGGCGCATTGATCGACGCGGGCAGTTCCGGTGGCCCGGCGAAGGAACTGTTCCATGTCGCGCAGGCGGACAGATTGCGTGTGTATGTGAACGTGCCGCAGGCCTATGCACAACAGGTCCGCGCGCAACAGACGGCGTTTCTGACGCTGACCGAGACGCCGTCCAAACATTATCCGGGGACCGTGGCGCGCACCTCGGGCGCCGTCGATCCGCAACAGCGAACCATGCTCGTCGAAGTCGATGTCGACAATCGCAATGGCGATCTGCTGCCGGGCGCATACGCGCAGGTGCATTTCGCTTTGGGCGCTGGCGCCGCGCCGTTTACGTTGCCTGGCAACGCGCTGCTGTTTCGCCCGGACGGCGTGAAAGTGGCCACTGTGGATACACAGCACAAAGTGAAGCTGCTGCCGGTTTCGCTCGGGACGGACTTCGGCACGCGCGTGGCAATCGCATCCGGTTTGCAAGGCGATGAACAGGTGATTCTGAATCCGCAAGATTCGATCATCGATGGGGCGCCGGTGCGGATCGTGCCGGCAAAAGCGGGGGCTGGTGCGGAGGGCGCGAGTGCCTCTGGCGCAGCAGCCGCAAGTGCGCCCATTGCGCACGTCGCCAGCCTGCAATCAGCGAGGATGTCCTTGTGAGCGCGCCAGTATCACGTCGCCATGTCGGGCCATCGCTTGCACACGGCTCGCTGCTTGCCGTAGCGTCCGTCTTTGTCTTCACGCTCACCGCCTGCACCGTGGGTCCCGACTACGTCAAACCATCGGCCACCACCGCCGCCACCTACAAGGAACTCGAAGGCACCGGCTGGAAGCCTGCGCAACCCACCGACACCGTCACACGAGGTGCATGGTGGAGTGTCTACGCAGACCCATCGCTCGATGCGCTCGAGCAGCAGGTGGCGAGCGCGAACCAGAACGTGCAGGCTGCCGAGGCGCGCTTTCGCGCCGCTCGCGCGACAGTTGCGCAATACCGCTCGAACTTCTTCCCGGTCGTCAGCGCGAATGGAGACTATTCACGCGCGCGGAGTTCGGCGAATGTGCTGCACAAATCGACCGCCGGTCTCACGCTGAACGATTACCTCGTGCAAGCCGACGCGTCGTGGGAACCGGACTTGTGGGGCCGCGTGTCGCGCAGCGTCGAAGGCGCAAAAGCCGAAGCGCAGGCGAGCGCCGCCGATGCGCAAGCCGTGCTCCTCTCCATGCAGGCCGAACTGGCGACGGACTACTTCGAACTCCGTGGTCTCGATCAGGAGCGCCAACTTCTCGACGACACAATCAAGGCCTACAAGGAAGCACTCGATCTGACACAACACCGCTACGCAGGCGGCATCGCCACCGATGCCGACGTCGCGCAGGCGCAGACGCAGTTGCAAACCACTCAGGCGCAAGCGCTCGACCTCGGCGTGCAGCGCGCGCAACTCGAACATGCGATCGCGATCCTGATCGGGCAGACGCCCTCGACCTTTTCCCTGCCGGTTGCACCGCTCACCGCCGTGCCGGTGGTCGCGGCGGCCGGCGTGCCATCCGCATTGCTCGAACGACGGCCCGACATCGCGTCGGCAGAACGGCACGTCGCCGATATGAACGCGCAGATCGGCGTGGCGACGGCGGCATTCTTTCCGAACCTGATTTTGTCGGTGACGGGTGGGCTCGAAGCGACCAACTACAGCCAATGGCTGCTGGCGCCGAGCCGTTTGTGGTCGCTCGGGCCGACACTGGCCGGTACGCTGCTCGACTTCGGCGGACGTGCATCGGTGAAAGAGCAGGCCCGCGCGCACTACGACGAAAGCGTCGCGCAGTACCGCCAAACGGTGCTGACCGCGTTCGGCCAGGTCGAAGACAATCTCGCCGCCTTGCGCGTGCTGGAGCAGGAAGCCGCCGCGCAGGACGATGCCGTGGCCGCCGCGCAGCGTTCGCTGGCGGTCGTGTCGAATCGCTATAAAAACGGCGCGATTACGTATCTCGACGTCGTGGTCGCGCAAACCACGGCGCTCACTAATGAGCGGACCGCGGTGTCGATCGCGCGCCGCCGCATGGCCGCGAGCGTCGCGCTGATCAAGGCATTGGGCGGCGGTTGGGACGCGTCCGCCTTGCCGACCGACGAACAGATCGTGCATCCCGCAGCACCTGGGAGCGATGCGGCGGCGCACGGTTAAGCTTTTCAGCGTATCCTTAACTTCTTTGAGTACTCTGCGCTGCCCAAGGAGATTTTTTCGTGACCGCATCGCCGGATTCCCACCGGACTGCTGCTTCGGCTGTTCCCGTTTCGTCTGCTTCTCTCACCTCCGCTTCTGTGTCTGGCGTCTCTGACATTCCCTATCTCGAACGTGGCACGCGCGCCTATTGGCGCGCCAGCATCGCACTGCTGTTCGCCGGTTACGCCACCTTCTCCCTGCTGTATTGCGTACAGCCATTGCTGCCTGCGTTCTCTACGGCGTTCAACGTGACGCCGGCACAAAGCAGCTTGTCGCTTTCAGTGACAACCGCCGCGCTCGCGCTCGCCATATTCGTGGCCGGCTTCGTCTCGGAAGGCTGGAGCCGTCACAAG
The DNA here is from genome assembly GCF_900116445.1 of Paraburkholderia aspalathi. Taxonomy (GTDB): domain Bacteria; phylum Pseudomonadota; class Gammaproteobacteria; order Burkholderiales; family Burkholderiaceae; genus Paraburkholderia; species Paraburkholderia aspalathi. Next base: position 300,388 of record NZ_FPBH01000006.1, on the reverse strand, counting down.
CTGATGACGGCATCGCTCACGCTGTCGGCGCTGCTGACGATCGGCGTGTCGATCGCGCCGCACTGGCATCAATTGCTCGTGTTGCGCACGCTCGAAGGGCTCGCGCTCGGTGGCGTACCCGCCGTCGCGATGGCGTACCTCGCGGAAGAAGTGCATCCGGATGGACTCGGTCTGGCGATGGGTCTGTATGTGGGTGGCACGGCGATCGGCGGGATGGCTGGGCGTGTGATCACCGGCGTGGTAGCGGATCTGTTTTCGTGGCGCGTGGCAATCGGAACGATCGGCGTGCTCGGCATTCTGTCGATGCTCGCGTTTCGCGCCTTGCTGCCGCCGTCACGCCATTTCGTACCGCGTCGCGGGCTCGGCTTTTCCCATCACCGCACTGCGCTGCTCAAGCAATTCACGCGACCCGGCTTGCCGCTGCTGTTCCTGCTCGGCTTCGTGCTGATGGGCAGCTTCGTTACGCTGTACAACTACATCGGTTACCGGCTGCTCGCGCCGCCGTACCTGCTGAGTCAGACGGAGATCGGCGCGATTTTCGTCGTCTATCTGACGGGCGTGATTGCCTCGCCGTGGTCGGGTCGCATGGCCGACACCTTCGGTCGGGCACGCGTGCTGACCGCCAGCTTGCTGCTGATGGCATGTGGACTTGCACTCACGATGCTGCATCCGCTGGCGGCCATTGCAACCGGCATCGCTTGCGTGACGTTCGGCTTTTTCGCCGGACACTCGGTGGCGAGCGGCTGGGTTGGACGTCTCGCCAAAGAAGCCAAAGGCCAGGCGGCCGCGCTGTATCTGCTCGCGTATTACATCGGTTCGAGCGTGATCGGTTCTTATGGTGGGCGCGTATGGGCAGGTTATGGCTGGAACGGTGTCGCCGGGCTGGTCGGCCTGCTGCTTGTCGTAGGCCTCGTTGCGGCTATGCGCTTGCGTCAGCGCGAACGGATCACAGCATAAGGGAACGCTGCTGATCGGCTGTGCGGAAACGTGTGACCTGGACGCAGCGTGAATCAGCGCCTGCATGAGCTGTGCCCCGGTTAGGCGAGAACCATCCGCAGCGCATCAAACAGGCCCGAAAAGTAAGGCCCGTGTAAGCAAACACTTCATTTTCTACGGGGTTTTTGCTGCAACGCGCCAATCGCGGCGCCCCTTGCAGTACTGGGTTCAGCAGCCTGCGAAGACGCGCTGCAGCGCCGCAATACGTTGTTATGTTGATCTAAGCGTCGCCTATACTCGAATCGACCGCTGGCAGTGCATGACTCCAGAAATCGAGCCGCTGCCCGCGTTGGTATTACATAAGGAGACGGGTATGACGACCTACTTTACGATCGGCGATTTCATCCTGGTCATTCCGATGGCGCTGGCCGGCGCCCTGTTTGTCGGCGCGCTACCCTGCAAGACGGAATTTCGGCACAACGCGTTGCGCGTGCTTGGCGCGCTCATCGGCGTAGTGTTCGCGGTCGTGCTGGTCGAGGGCTTGCCTGCGCTAGTGTAGCGGGGTCCGGCGAAGGCGGTCTGTGCGCTTCGCCGATGGTTCGGTCGACTGAACGCAGTCGCTTCGGCCATTGCGCGGGAAGCGTGTGTGCTTGAATTGCGTTGAAAAAAAAGCCGCCTCATGGGCGGCTTTCTTCGTTTCTACGGCGTGTCTTTTACTGCATGCATCTACGACCTGACACGCCGCGGAATCAGATCGCCTGATCCGTCGACGGTTTTTCCCAAAGGTTAATGCCGCCTTCGGTCGCGTAGCGATCGATCTCCGCCAGCTCTTCCTTCGAGAAAGCGAGGTTCTTCAGCGCACCGACGTTCTCACGCACCTGTTCCGCGCGGCTTGCGCCGATCAATACCGACGTGACACGCGGATCGCGCAACGCCCAGGCGAGCGCCATCTGCGCGAGGCTTTGTCCGCGACGCTGCGCGATGTCGTTGAGCTTGCGCACGTGCTCGATGTTTTGCGGGCTCAGATGCTCCTGCTTCAACGAACCGCCGCCCGGCTTGTTGACGCGCGCGTCTTCCGGCACGCCGTTCAGATATTTGCCGGTGAGCAAACCCTGCGCGAGCGGCGTGAACGCGATGGCGCCCGCGCCGACTTTCTCGAGCGTGTCCAGCAATTCCTGTTCGATCCAGCGGTTGAGCATGTTGTACGCAGGCTGATGGATCAGGAGCGGCACCTTGTACTCGGCGAGCAGCTTCGCCATTTCGAGCGTCTTGGTGGCCGAGTACGACGAAATACCGATGTACAGCGCCTTGCCCTGCTGCACAGCGGTCGCCAATGCACCGGCGGTTTCTTCGAGCGGCGTATCGGCATCGAAACGATGCGAATAGAAAATATCGACGTAGTCGAGGCCCATACGCTGCAGGCTCTGATCGAGACTCGCGAGCACGTATTTACGCGAGCCGCCGCCCTGGCCGTACGGACCCGGCCACATGTCCCAACCCGCCTTCGACGAAATCAGCAGTTCGTCGCGATACGGCTTGAAGTCGTCCTTGAAGAGCCGGCCGAAATTGGTTTCGGCGCTGCCGTACGGAGGGCCGTAGTTGTTGGCCAGGTCGAAGTGCGTGATGCCCAGATCGAAGGCCGTGCGCAGAATGTCGCGCTGCGTGGAGATCGGCGTGGTGTCGCCGAAGTTGTGCCACAGGCCCAGCGACAGCGCCGGCAGTTTGAGACCCGACTTGCCGCAGACGCGGTATTTCATGTCCGAATAGCGTTCTGAAGCTGCTTCGTAAGCCATTGCTAGTGTCCTTGATGTTGAAGTCGCCCGGCGATCACGGGCGTGAGGAAATCACATGCTGCGGGAGGCGTGCAGGTTTTATATTCAGGTATGGGTGAGGCCAGACCGCTATGGTAGCCAATCGCCGTGATGTGTGCAGGCGCCCAGTATGCGGGATGGACGACAGCTTGCGGCTCCCCTACACTTTGGCCGATCAAAGCTTAGCGGAGGGATGGGTTCATGACGAAGGCGATTTCAATCGCGCTGATTGTCGGCGGTATCGTGCTGTTGTATTTCGGCGGGCAGGCGTTCAACTCGGTCAGCAGCGAGGTGTCCCGCGTGTTCACCGGATCTCCGACCAACAAGGCGATCATGCTGATTGTGGGCGGCGTTATCGCGACGATTGCAGGCCTGACCGGGATGGCTGTTTCCGGGCGCAAGCGATAGAGCGTGAATTGCCTGTGCGGCGCGGAACCGAAGGGCCTCCGCGCCGCGCAAGGCAAAAAACTAAAAGGCAATTTCGGGCTTGGCCGCCGAGCGGGATCCCGGCAGGGGCACATTGCTCGCCCCGTGATAAGTGAACACCAGAGAAAATTTCACCTGATCGCTGAGATTCTTGCCGGCCGAATGCAGCGTGTTGCAATGAAAGAACACCACGTCGCCGGCCTCGAGTTCGGGCGAAACCGCAGTGCGAATCAACGCCTGATTCTCTTCCAGATCGGAGCGGAAAAACTTGGCCTCGTCGAAGCGGTCGGACGTGAAGGCTGCGCTATGAGACTTCGGCACCAGCCACAACGCACCGTTATCAATCGTTTCCGACCCGACCGCGAGCCACACCGACACCAGGTCGTCGCGCTCGAACGACCAATACCTCACGTCACGATGCCAGCCGGTCAAACTGCCGTAGGCAGGGTGCTTGGTCATCATGCAATTGTGATGCGCCCGCGATAAGCGCGGCTCCTCGCCGAAGTACAACTCCATCCAGCCGCGAATTTCCGGCGCGGTGGCCCATTGCGCGAAATGCGGATGGCGCCCGTACGCATCCAGCAGGCGGCGAACCGTATGCCCACCCGGCGCGTGTTTGGATTCCGGTGCGCCCGGATAGCGCAGATCCGCTTCGAATTCGATTGGTGCGGCCGCTTCCTGCAGCTGGCGCTCCGCAATCTGCTTCAGTTCAGCGCAACGCTCGGGCGAAACCAGTCCCGGCACGACGACAAATCCCTGCTCCCGCAACGTTTGAATCTGCTCTTTCTTCGAGTGAAGTGACATGGTGTTCCGTTACTTTCGACTGACTGATGCTCGATTGTAAAACGGGCGCGATCGGACTGCGCGCTGTTTCACCTGCCGGGGAGCCGGGCCTTACGCACTACTTTCACGCGAATGGGCGGTATGCATGGCACGCTGTCTGGGCACGCGCGCACGAAAATCGACCGCAAAGGGCGCGACCCCGCAAACTCGCGCAGCGCGTTTACCCCGTAAAAACCCGTATTCGCAGGGTAAAAACCGACTTTCTGACGTCATGAATCGCGTGTAGCCTGCACACATGTTGATTGTTCTTCCCGCACTTTTACGGCACGCACAGGCCGCCATGGCCGACTCCGCCGTCCTCCGTGTCCTTTCCAGTCGAATTCCGGGCTTTCGCGCCGTCCATCGCGACACCGCCGTTGGCACATTTGGTGCTCCTTCTGGCGCACACTCCGTCGCGCGACACGTTGCCTACTTGTGAAGCCATGCATACTCTCCTGAGCACCCGTCTTACCCGCGCCGCATTGAAGGCGGCGCGTCCGGCACGCCGCCATATCGTGCGTGCACTGCGTCACCATGCCACCCGCACACGCGCATTAGGCGAGCAATGGCGTGAAGCCAAAGCGGTCGACGGCATTCGCACGTGGTTCCACACCTTCTTCTCCGCACTGCGCCTGCAAGGCAGCTCACGCCGTTTTTCGCTGCGTACGCTGCTGCGCAAACCGACGCCGCTGCGCCTCACCGCGACGCGCAATGCACCGGTCGTCGCTCCGCAAAGTACGAGCCGCCGCCCGCGCCGGATGTCGACGAGTGGTAGCAGCGGCTGGTTTGCGTTCGCGTTTGCGAGCCGCTGAGTGCGTGGCTAAGCGAGTGGCTGAATAGGCGGTTAAGTGAGCCGCCGAACGCGTCGCGGTGCACTGCAAAGGCAATAAAAAACCCCGCTCGGCTTACGCCGGCGGGGTTTTTTGCTGAAACGGACTGTGTGCGCTTATTCGGCGAGCGCGACAACCGGTTCGGTGCCTGCAGCTTCGGCGAGCACCAGAGCCTTGTCCGTGGCTTCCCACGTGAATTCCGGCTCTTCGCGGCCGAAGTGACCGTAGGCCGCGCTCTTCTCGTAGATCGGACGCAGCAGGTCGAGCATCTGGATGATGCCCTTCGGACGCAGATCGAAATGCTCCAGCACCAGCTTCGTGATGACTGCATCCGACACGCGGCCCGTGCCGAACGTGTTGACCATGACCGACGTCGGCTGGGCAACGCCGATCGCGTACGACACCTGAATCAGGCAGCGCGACGCCAAACCAGCCGCCACGATATTCTTCGCGACATAACGGCCGGCATAAGCCGCCGAACGGTCGACCTTCGACGGATCCTTGCCCGAGAACGCGCCGCCGCCGTGCGGCGCCGCGCCGCCGTACGTATCGACGATGATCTTGCGGCCCGTCAGACCGCAATCGCCTTGCGGACCGCCGATCACGAATCGGCCAGTCGGGTTCACCAGGAACTTGATGTCGCCCTTGATCAGGTCAGCCGGCAGCGTCGGCTTGATGACTTCTTCGATCACGGCTTCGCGCAGCGTGGCCAGATCGATGTCCGGCGAATGCTGCGTGGACAGCACGACCGTGTCGATTGCATGCGGCTTGCCGTCGACATAACGCACGGTGACTTGCGACTTCGCATCCGGACGCAGCCAGGGCAGACGGCCGTCGCGGCGCAGATTCGCCTGACGTTCCACCAGCCGGTGCGACAGGTGAATCGGCAGCGGCATCAGTTCCGGCGTTTCTTCACACGCATAACCGAACATCAGGCCCTGGTCGCCAGCGCCTTGATCGAGGTTATTGTCGTGCGCACGGTCCACGCCCTGGGCGATGTCCGGCGATTGCTTGTCGTACGCCACCAGCACCGCGCAGCCGCGGTAGTCGATACCGTAATCGGTGTTGTCGTAGCCGATGCGCTTGATCGTGTTGCGCGCGACCTGGATGTAATCGACGTTCGCGGTGGTGGTGATTTCACCGGCCAGCACGACGAGACCCGTGTTGCACAGCGTTTCGGCTGCGACACGCGAGTACTTGTCCTGGGTCAGGATGGCGTCGAGGATGGCGTCCGAGATCTGATCCGCGACTTTGTCGGGATGGCCTTCGGACACGGATTCGGAGGTGAAGAGATAATCGTTTGCCACGTTGCAGACTCCTGTTTTGTGGTTACGGTTGAGTTTCACGTAGCCAGCTTCGGGAGCCTTGAAGCGGCGACGCTTTAGCGGATTACCTTACCGGCAGGGGCCTATCCCATGGATAGCACCCGCCAGCTTCGCCCCGCAAGTTGTCTATTAACTCGGCGAAGCCCTTATTATAGCGACTTCCTTTGATTGTCACAGAGTGATCACCCGTGCTGTATTTCGACCCGTCTTCAGGTTTCTTGAGCAAAGCGTCGCTCGACGCCCTAAACGGAGGGGCGGCATGCTGAGTCGTCTTGGCGCCCACCTGGCCATTGGACTGCTGAAATTTCTGGCGTTGCTGCCATACGGTTTCGTTGCGCGACTGGGCGACGGGCTGGGCTGGCTGCTCTACCAGATCCCCAGCAACCGTAAGCGCATCGTCCATATCAATCTGAGCCTGTGCTTCCCGGAGTGGAGCGCTGAGCATCGCGAAGAGATCGCTCAGAAACACTTCCGCCACGCGATCCGCAGCTATGTCGAGCGCAGCGTCCAGTGGTTCGGGTCTGCAGAGAAGCTGGAAAAGCTCGTGCAGGTGGACAGCGAGATCGACCTGCGCGACCCGAACATGCCCCCTACCCTGTTGCTCGGCGCGCACTTCGTCGGCATCGAAGCGGGCTCGGTATTCATCAACCACGCGCTGAACCGGCAGTGCGGCGCGCTTTACCAGCCGATGTCCAACAAGGTGCTCGACGACGTGGCAATTGCCGCGCGCGGCCGCTTCGGCGCGGACATGGCAAGCCGCGCCGACAGTGCTCGCATCGTGCTGCGCTGGCTGCGCGACCGCAAGCCGGTCATGCTCGGCGCCGATATGGACTACGGCATGCGCAACTCGACGTTCGTGCCGTTCTTCGGCGTACAAACGTGCACGCTGACGGCGGTCGGGCGGCTCGCCGGGGTCGGCCATGCGCAAGTGGTGCCGTTCATCGGCGAGGTGCTGCCGAACTATAAGGGCTACCGGCTGAAGGTCTTCAAGCCGTGGGACAACTACCCCACCGGCGACGACGAAGCCGACGCGCGCCGCATGAACGCCTTCCTCGAAGAGCAGATTCCGTTGATCCCCGAGCAGTACTACTGGGTGCACAAGCGCTTCAAGACCCGGCCGCCGGGCGAGCCAAGCGTCTATGACCGGCCTTCGAAAAAAGGCGCCTGAACGCTTAAATAAAACGGCGTTCGGCGCACCTGCGAGCGCGTCACTTACAATAGCGTGATGAAACTGAAATTCACCAAAATGCACGGCGCGGGTAACGACTTCGTCGTGCTCGACGGCTACACCCAACCGGTCAACCTGACGCCGGCGCAGGTGCGCGCGCTCGCGGACCGGCATTTCGGCGTCGGCGCGGACCAGTTGCTGCTGGTCGAAAAGCCCACCGTGGACGGCGTCGATTTCAGATATCGCATCTTCAATTGCGACGGCGGCGAGGTCGAGCATTGCGGCAACGGCGCGCGCTGCTTCGTCAAGTTCGTGCGCGACAACGGCCTGACCGACAAGCGCAGCGTGCGCGTGCAAGTGCAGAACGGCACCATCCAGCTGACCATGCAGGAGAACGGCGAAGTGCTGGTCGACATGGGTGCGCCCGTGTTCGAACCGGAGCGCGTACCGTTCGCCACCAAAGGCCTCGAAGGCCGCCGCGAGGGAGCGGACACGCTCTGGCCGCTCGACGTGAACGGCGTGACGCGCTGGATTTCAGTGGTGTCGATGGGCAATCCGCACGCGGTGCAAGTGGTCGACGACGTCGAAGATTTTCCGGTGCTCGTCGAAGGTCCGGTGATCGAGCGGCATGCACGTTTCCCGCAGCGAGTGAACGCGGGCTTCATGCAGATCGTTGGACGTAGCGAGGTTAAGCTGCGGGTCTACGAACGCGGCGTCGGCGAGACGCTGGCGTGCGGTACGGGCGCGTGCGCTGCCGTCGCCGCCGGCATTCGGCGAGGACTGCTGGATGCGCCGGTGCGCGTGCACACGCACGGCGGCCAGTTGACCATCACATGGGACGGCACGCAAGACGCGCCGCTGCTGATGGCCGGCCCCGCGACAACCGTCTTCGAAGGCGAGATCGAACTGGCCGACTGACCCGCGCCAGCGCACTACCCGATTCAGCGGCCGAGCGATCGGCCCAGGAAGTACCAGACAAGCGGCCTCGAACAGGCCGACTAAGAAGCCAACGACAGCCGATGAAAAGCCGGACGAAACAGCGCTTTCACCGGCTGACCGAACTCATGACCGATGCGCCGCCCGAGGGCGTCGTCCCGTAGTCCTTTAGCCGAAACCATGAACGATCGCGAAGTCGCCGAATATCTGCTCGCCAACCCCGAATTCTTCGCCGAACACGCGGAAATGCTCGCGACGATCCGGCTTGCGAACCCGCACGGCAAAGCCGCGGTATCGCTGCAGGAACGGCAGATGGAAATGCTGCGCGACAAGAACAAGCATCTCGAACGGCGTCTGGCCGAGCTGCTGCGCTATGGTCACGAAAACGACAGCATTGCCTCGAAATTCAATCGCTGGACCATCCGTGTGATGGCCGAGCGCGATCCGTACGCGCTGCCGCGCACCATCTCCAACGGCTTGCGCGATATTTTCGACGTGCCGCAAGCCGCGCTGCGCGTGTGGGACGTTTCCGAGCCGTATGCACAGGCCGAGTTCGCGCGCCATGTCGGCGAGGAAGTGCGAATCTTCGCGAATAGCCTCACCACGCCGTACTGTGGCGCCAACACGGGCTTCGAAGCGGCGCAGTGGCTGGTGCCGGCAGTGTCGGCGGTGGGTGAGGACGGGGCCGCAGGCGGCGCCGGCGAGTCCGCGCATGCCACCGAGTCGATTGCACTGCTCGCACTGCGCGACCCCGAAGGCAAGGAAGAAGCACCGACCTTCGGCCTGCTGGTGATGGGTTCCGCCGACGCCCGCCGCTTCCACGACGGCATGGCGACCGATTTTCTGACGCAGATCGGCGCGTTGGCGAGCGCGGCGCTGAGCCGTCTGCTGCCGCGCTAAAGCCGTGCTGAAACCGCTAAGCCGCCGATCCTGCCGAAGGCCATCGTGACCGAAGCCGATCCGATCGCCGCCTATCTGTCGAATCTCGAACATGAGCGGCGACTGTCGGCGCACACGCTGCGCGGCTACACCCACGAACTCGAAGAGCTCAAGCTGCTGGCCAAAGGCCGGCCGCTCGAAAGCCTCACCGCTGTCGATATTCGCGGCGCGGTTTCACGCGCGCACGCCGGCGGACTGACGGCGCGCTCGATCAGCCATCGGCTGTCGTGCTGGCGAGCGTTTTACCGCTGGTTCGCGGGCCGCGTCGATTTGCCGGCCAACCCGGTCGCCACCGTGCGGGCCCCGAAGCAGGCCAAATCACTGCCGAAGGCACTTTCCGTCGACGACGCCACGCGACTGATGGAAAGCCCGCCCGCCGCGACGCCCGAAGGCCTGCGCGACCACGCGATGCTCGAACTGTTCTACTCGTCGGGCCTGCGTTTGTCCGAACTGGTCGGCCTCGACGCCCGTTTTGCCGACGCCGACGGTTACCGCTCCGCGGGCTGGCTCAAGCTCGATTCCGCCGAAGTCGAAGTACTCGGCAAGGGCAACCGGCGCCGCATCGTGCCAGTCGGCAGCAAGGCGCTCGACGCCCTGAACGCGTGGCTCGCGGTGCGTGATCAGATGGTGAAACACGATCCACATCCGCTGTTTCTGTCGGCGCGCGGCAACCGTCTGTCGCCGAATGTCGTGCGTGATCGCGTGAAGCGCGCGGCGCTGGTCGCCGGCATTCCGGCCAATGTGCATCCTCACGTGCTGCGGCATTCGTTCGCCACGCACGTGCTGCAATCGAGCGGCGATCTGCGGGCCGTGCAGGAACTGCTCGGGCACGCCAGCATCACCGCCACGCAGGTCTACACCGCGCTCGATTTCCAGCATCTCGCGCACGTCTACGATCAGGCGCATCCGCGCGCCAAAAAACGCGACTGATTCCGCTCTTTGCTTTTTTGCGGGTTGCGGTCTCCGCCTTCGCTTCACCTGCCGTGTGCCTCTTTGTCCACGCGGCCTACTGCTCCTGCTGACACCCAGATGAATACCGTTACGCTCAAACCGTCGAAAGAAAAATCGCTGCTGCGCCGCCATCCGTGGGTCTACGCCAACGTGATCGATCGCGTCGACGGCAATCCCGCGCCCGGCGCGACCGTGCTGGTGCGCGCGCACGACGGCCGCTTCCTCGCCCGCGCGGCCTACAGCCCGCATTCGCAGATTCGCGCCCGCGTGTGGAGCTTCGACGAAATGGAGCCGATCGATCATGCGTTCTTCAAGCGCCGCGTGCAGCGCGCGCTCGCGCATCGTCAAACGATGGTGCACAACACCGGCGCGGTGCGGCTGATCTTCGGCGAAGCGGACGGCCTGCCTGGCCTGATCGTCGATCACTACGTCGCTGAGGACGCGGGCCAGCGCAGCCAGCTGGTGTGCCAGTTCATGGCGACGGGCGTCGAAGCATGGAAGGAAGCGATCGTCGCGGCGCTGACCGACGCGACCGGCTGCCCGAACGTCTACGAGCGCTCGGACGTGTCGATTCGCCAGAAAGAAGGGCTCGAGCAGATCACCGGCGTACTGGCGGGCGAGGCGCCGTCGGAAGCGCTGATCGCGAGCGAAAACGGCGTGCGCTATCACGTCGACGTGCGCAACGGCCACAAAACCGGCTTCTACGTCGACCAGCGCGACAACCGCTTGCTGGTGCAGCAGCTGGCGAAAGATCGCGACGTATTGAATTGCTTCTGCTACACCGGCGGCTTTTCGCTGGCGGCATTGAAAGGCGGGGCAAAGCGCGTAGTGTCGATCGATTCGTCGGGCGACGCGCTCGCGATCGCACAGCAGAACGTGGACGCCAACGGTTTCGACGCCGAACGCGCCACCTGGCTCGACGCCGACGCGTTCAAAACTCTGCGCCGTCTGTACGACGAAGGCGAACGCTTCGACCTGATCGTGCTCGATCCGCCGAAATTCGCGCCGTCGCGTGAACACGTGGACCGCGCCTCGCGCGCCTATAAGGACATCAACCTGACCGGCCTGAAGCTGCTGCGCCCGGGCGGCCTGCTGTTCACCTACTCCTGCTCCGGCGCAATCGACTCCGAACTGTTCCAGAAGATCGTGTCCGGCGCGGCGGCAGATGCGCGTGTCGACGCGCGGATTCTCAAGCGCCTCGGCGCCGGGGTTGACCATCCGCTGCTCACCGCCTTCCCGGAAGGCGAATATCTGAAAGGCCTGCTGTTGCAAATTGCCTGATCGCCCATAGCTTCAGGGCTATTTCCCGCGTGCCGCGGAGGGGTTCGCCCCCGCTGCCAGCGCCGGCTTGACAGATATGTTTCAATATCCGGCTAGATCGGGTCGCGCGCCGTCAGGCTGCCGCGCCCGGCAAACCGGATTCGCAGACGCATTCGCTGCACATTCGCGCTGTCAATTTGCGCAGTAAATTCGCGCTGCACATTCGATTCCGCACAGATTCACGTACATACAGGCGACCAACATGATCCCAGTCACCATCCTGACCGGCTTTCTCGGCAGCGGCAAAACCACCCTGCTCAAGCGCATCCTGAACGAAAAGCACGGTATGAAGATCGCCGTGATCGAGAACGAGTTCGGCGAAGAGAACATCGACAACGAAATCCTCGTGCAGGACACGAGCGAGCAGATCATCCAGATGAGCAACGGCTGCATCTGCTGCACGATCCGGGGCGACCTGTCGCGCGTGCTGGGCGATCTGGCGGCGAAGAAGCAGTCCGGCGAACTGGATTTCGACCGTGTCGTGATCGAAACCACCGGCCTCGCCAATCCGGGCCCGGTCGCGCAGACGTTCTTCATGGACGACCAGATCGCCAACGAATTCCTGCTCGACGCGATCATCACGCTGGTCGACGCGAAGCACGCGAACCACCAACTGGACGAGCATGAAGTGGTGCAGCGCCAGGTCGGTTTCGCCGATCGCCTGTTCATCACCAAGTCCGACCTGGTCGACGAAAAGCATCTGGACGATCTGCGCCATCGCCTGCTGCACATGAACCCGCGGGCGGCAATCAAGGTCGTCAATTTCGGCGAAGCGGACATCAAGGAAATCTTCGACCTGCGCGGCTTCAACCTCAATTCGAAGCTCGAAATCGACCCGGACTTCCTCGCTGAAGACGAACATGCGCACAGCCACGCTCACGCGCACGACGAGCACGGCCACACCCATGCCGATCACGACGATCACGAAAACTGCGATCACGACCACGGCAAGTGCGACCACGAAGGCCACGACCACGCGCATCACCATCACGCGCACCACGACGACAAGATCAAATCGTTCGTCTACCGCAGCGACCGTCCGTTCGATCCGAACAAGCTCGAGGACTTCCTCGGCGGCATCCTGCAGATCTACGGCGAACGCCTGCTGCGCTACAAGGGCGTGCTGTATATGAAGGGCGTCGACCGTAAGGTGGTGTTCCAGGGCGTGCACCAGATGATGGGCAGCGATCTGGCCGCGAAATGGCAGCCGATCGAGAAGAAGACCAACAAGATGGTGTTCATCGGCATCGAGCTGCCGCAAGACCTGATCACCGACGGTCTGGACGCCTGCCTGGCCTAAGCGCCACAAGTCGTCGCAAATGCCGGCTCGTGCCGTGCCGGGCAAATGGCGCGGCACGCGGCATGCTGGAGCGCGCTTATCACGGGCGCATGTCCGGCGGGCACCGCAGTAATCGTCTGCAGAATACGGTGCGGAGGAGCGCCCCGAAAGCCTGCTGAAATGTCGGCCGTGTGAAAAGCACGTGAAAACCCTGCTGTATTAAAGCGTGCACGACCATCGCTTTTTGACCGTGCGCGCGTTATATTTTCGGGATATCAGTGCGCCGCCGGGGTATTTCCACCAGTTGCGGTGCCGGATTGTGATTCAGTTACAATACGTGCCCACTGGAGAATGACAACGAATTGCCCGGTCAGCGCGTATCCCGCGCCGGGCTAAAACGGCGCCGGAAAATCTTATCCGGAACTCACGCCGACAATGCCGGCTGGCACAGCAGACAATGCTCGCTGCCGGCAAGCAATGCCTCAGGAGCATTTGAGAAACGGTTTCCAGAGGAGTTCGGCCCCGCATTGGCGTAGCGACGCCCGGCGCGTGGGCGCAAGGCGCTTCGGCGTCACCGACAGCCCATCGTCCGTGCCCGCCCAGCGCTCAGCGTCCTCGTGGCGCCTTTGCGGGCAATACGAAAGTGCGGGCACTATGTAAGAGTTTTGCCTCACATTGAAGAAGCAAGCCAGATGACGACGAAACGACTCTTGACTGAAGCCGAAATCCTGAAGATGAGCGACAAGGATTACATGAATGAGGATCAGCTCGCTTTCTTCAAGAACAAGCTCGAACAGCTGCAGGCGGACATTCTCCGCAATGCCGGCCAGACGACCGAGAACCTGCGCGAAACAGTAATCGTGCCGGACCCGGCCGACCGTGCAACGATCGAAGAAGAGCATGCGCTGGAACTGCGCACGCGCGACCGCGAACGCAAGCTGCTGAAGAAGGTGCAGCAATCGATCGCGCGCATCGATTCGGGTGATTACGGCTGGTGCGAAGAAACCGGCGAGCCGATTGGTGTTCCGCGTCTGCTCGCACGGCCCACGGCAACCCTGTCGCTCGAAGCGCAGGAACGCCGCGAACTGCGCCAGAAGCTGTTCGGCGACTGAACGCCAACGGCGCGGCTTCGGCTCCGCGCCCTTTTAAGCTGCTTCGTCGAGAGGCGCACGGTGATCTGTGCGCCTTTTTTCTTTTGTGTGCCCCTGCGCACAGTCCTCCGCTCCGAATCCCGTGTTTTTGTCTTATGCCGTTTGCCGGCTCTTGATATGACCGCGCACGCCCTAAAATAAGCCGGACATGCGTTGCACGAGCGCGCGCCGGCCGGTTGATCGTTTCAGCGTTGCGCGCCGTCCGCTTTCAGGATTCATGCGGTGGTGCATTCCATTGTGCTGCCGTGTCCTACCCGTTTTGCAAAGAGGAACGCATATGGAGCAATTTCACGGCACAACGATCGTTTCCGTGCGCCGCGGCGACAAGGTCGCGCTTGGCGGCGACGGCCAGGTGACACTGGGCAACATCGTCATGAAAGGCGGTGCGAAGAAAGTCCGGCGCATCTATAACGGCAAGGTGATGGTCGGCTTCGCCGGCGGCACGGCCGACGCCTTCTCGCTGCTCGACCGCTTCGAAGCGAAGCTGGAAAAACACCAGGGCAATCTGACCCGCGCCGCCGTCGAACTCGCCAAAGACTGGCGCACCGACCGCATGCTGCGTCGCCTCGAAGCCATGCTGATCGCGGCGGACGCCACCACTACCCTCGTGATTACCGGTAACGGCGACGTGCTCGATCCGGAAGGCGGCATCTGCGCGATCGGTTCGGGCGGCGCTTACGCGCAAGCCGCCGCGAAAGCGCTCGTTGACAACACCGAGCTGTCGCCGCGCGAGATCGTGGAGAAGTCGCTGGAGATTGCCGGCGACATGTGCATCTATACGAACCATAACCGCGTCATCGAGACGATCGAGTAAGGACCCACGATGAGCACCATGACCCCTGCCGAGATCGTCTCGGAACTCGACAAACACATCATCGGCCAAGGCCGCGCGAAGAAAGCGGTTGCCGTGGCGCTGCGCAACCGCTGGCGCCGCCAGCAGGTTGAAGATCCGCTGCGTCAGGAAATCACGCCAAAAAACATTCTGATGATCGGACCGACCGGCGTCGGTAAAACCGAAATCGCGCGGCGTCTAGCGAAACTGGCCGATGCACCGTTCATCAAGATCGAAGCCACCAAGTTCACCGAAGTCGGTTACGTGGGCCGCGACGTCGACAGCATCGTGCGCGATCTGATCGAAATCTCGGTCAAGCAGACGCGCGAAACGGAAATGCGCAAAGTGCGGACCAAGGCTGAAGATCAAGCTGAAGATCGCATTCTCGACATCCTGCTGCCGAGCGCACGCCCCGTTGGTTTCGGTGCGAGCTCAAGCGCCGCGGATACTGCCGACGAAGGCAGCACCACGCGCCAGACCTTCCGCAAGCGCCTGCGCGAAGGCCTGCTCGACGACAAGGAAATCGAACTCGACGTCGAACAGCCGCAAGTGGGTATGGACATCATGGGGCCGCCGGGCATGGAAGACATGACCGAGCAGATCCGTTCGATGTTCGCGAACATCGGCGGCGGCAAGAAAACGCGCCGCAAGCTGAAGGTGAAGGAAGCGCTGAAGGTCCTCACCGACGAAGAAGCCGGCAAGATGCTCAACGACGAAGAGGTGAAAGCCAAGGCTGTGCAGAACGTCGAGCAGAACGGTATCGTGTTCCTCGACGAAATCGACAAGATCGCGTCGCGCAATGAAGCTGGCGGCGGCGAAGTGTCGCGTCAGGGCGTGCAGCGCGATCTGCTGCCGCTCGTCGAAGGCACCACGATCAACACCAAGTACGGCATGGTGAAGACCGACCACATTCTGTTCATCGCAAGCGGCGCGTTTCATCTGTCCAAGCCGAGCGATCTGATTCCGGAACTGCAAGGCCGCTTCCCGATTCGGGTCGAACTGGATTCGCTGTCGGTGGGCGATTTCGAATCGATCCTGGTGTCGACCGACGCGAGTCTCGTGAAGCAATACCAGGCATTGCTGGCCACCGAAGACGTGCACCTCGAATTCGCCGACGACGGCATTCGCCGTATGGCCGAAATCGCGTACTCGGTCAACGAGAAGACTGAAAACATCGGCGCGCGCCGTCTGTACACGGTGATTGAAAAACTGCTCGAAGATGTCTCGTTCGCAGCAGGCAATCACTCGGGCAAGACGGTGCAGATCGATGCGGCGTATGTCGATCGCGCGCTGAACGAAGTGGCGGAAGATGAGGATCTGTCGCGCTACGTGCTGTGATGTTGATATGTTGATGCTGGCGTCGACACTGACGCCGCATTAAAGCCGCGCGCCTTGCATGCAGTCGATCACGTGTGAGGCGTAAAAAAACGGGCTGTCTCGTGAAAGACAGCCCGTTTTGCTTTCCGGCCCGCGAGTGCGGGCAGGCGTCAGCGCTTACTGCTTCACCGGCCGCTTCGCCAACTTCCGCTGCAACGTTCGACGATGCATGTTCAACGCGCGCGCAGTAGCCGAAATATTGCCGCCGTGCTCCGCGAGCACGCGTTGAATATGCTCCCACTCCAGGCGTGCAACCGACAACGGCGTGGGATGCTCAATCGCATCTTCAGCTTGCAGCGCGCTCGCTTCGCTTTGCAGCGCCGACAAGATCGTCTCCACGTTCGCGGGCTTCGCCAGGTAGTTATCGGCACCGTCTTTCACCGCCTGTACCGCCGTGGCAATGCTGGCGTAACCGGTCAACACCAGCATGCGCGCGTCAGGCTGCAAATCACGCAAGGGAGCAACGAGCGTGAGACCGGAATCATTGCCGAGATGCAGGTCAACCGTGATCTGGCTGAACTTCTGCTGGTTCGCCAACTTGATCGCCTCATCCGCGTTGTGCGCTTCGGCCACTGTATAACCGCGCCGCGTCAAACCACGGGCGAGGATGCCGGAGAACACCTCATCGTCGTCGATCACCAGAAAATTCATATCGCTCATGCCTGCTTCTCCGTGTTGGATGGCGTAGTGCCTTGACGGCCCGCACCTGATAATTTGCGCGCCGCAAGCGGCAGTCTCAACACTGCGCGCGTGCCACGCGGCTTGATCTCGCTGACATCGGCCAGCTCGATCGATCCCTTCAGACGTGCCGCCGCTGAAAACGCCAGATACAGGCCCACGCCGTGCCCACCCTGCGTGCTGTCGACCGGCATCGCGCCGAGCGACCCGCGCAACGCGGCGGGAATGCCAGGGCCCGCATCGCATACCTCGAATGCGATCTGGTCGCCGCGAGCGGTGAGCGTGCACGATAGCGTGACGTGATCGCGACTCGCACGCGCGGCGTTGTCGAGCAGAATCGTGAGAATCTGACTGACGGCAACCGTATCGTCAAGACTAACGTCCGCAGGCGGCACGCCGATCCGTTCGAACTTCACATGCGGGTGACGCAAGCGCCATTGTTCTCCAAACGACTCGAGCCATTCGCTGACCGTTTGCCGGTTAGTCGCGGTCGATGCACGACTGCGCAGCCGTGCAAGCGCCGAAGTACAAAGCGCCATTTGCTGTTCGAGCAGCTCCAGATCGGCACTGTATGGCGCGAGCCCCTTGTCGGTTCGCGCGGCATCGCGTAACTCTTCGGACAACATCGCAATTGTAGACAGCGGCGTGCCGATTTCGTGCGCGACAGTGGCGGCCTGGACGCCGAGCGCGACGGCGCGTTCATCGTGAAGCAAGCGCTGCTGCGCCTCTCCGAGCGCTGCGTCACGTAGTCGCAGAGCGCGTGACATACGCGCGACGAACCACGCAATCAGGCCAACGCTGACCATGAAGTTTACCCACATGCCGGCGCGAAAATAGTCGAACAGGTTCGCGGGGTTGTCGAGATTGAGCGGGACGGAATCAAAACCGAGCACGGCGTAGCAGGCCACGGCGAACGCGGCGAGCCACGCCATCAGATGCCATGGCAACACAGCGGCAGCAATGGCGAGCGATGGCAGGTACAGCGAAACGAATGGATTGGTGGTGCCACCGGAGAGGAACAGCAGCGCCGACAACGCGCCGAGATCGACCCAGATCTGGCCGAACAGTTCGAGATTGGACTCGGGCCGCTGCTGCGAGACCCGCCACCATGTCAGCGCGTTGAAGATCACTTCAAGAGCGATCACGAGCAACATCGCGGGCAACGGCAGGTGCACGCCGAAGAAGGTCTGCACAAACGCAATCGTCACCAGTTGGCCGATGATGGCGAGGCTGCGCAACCAGAACAGATGGCCGAGGTTGACGCGGCCGGTGTTAGTTATACGATGCATGACTTTAGTTTAACTGTTCGGACCGGTCTGACTTACCTCACCGCCTTGCGCCGGTAACATGGAATTTTGCGACAACGTTGCGCGAACCGGTTGCCCAACATCGGTTCTCGCGCCATCCAAACTCAACCATGCTGCCAATCTCTGATAGCGAAACCGCTGCCTCTTCAGCTTTCCTGACTTTCCTGCGACATGCCGCCGCAGCCCGGCAAAACGGCACTGCGGAAGCAGAGGCCAGATGGCTCGATGCCGCTGCACAACGCCATCCGCTCGACGACGAGTCCATCGATTCGCTCGTCATCAATTTGCTCGAAAAACATCGTCACGACGACGCGCTCGAACTCGCCGCCATTATTGCTCAACTCGATCCGCATCGGGCGCTTGCGCACTTCCGCTTCGGCTACGCACTGCAGATGGCAAATCGGCATAGTGAGGCAATCGCGCCATATCGTCGCGCACTCGCCATCGAACCGACATTGCCGCAGTTACGCAACAATCTCGCTGGC
Source organism: Paraburkholderia aspalathi (assembly GCF_900116445.1). Lineage (GTDB taxonomy): Bacteria > Pseudomonadota > Gammaproteobacteria > Burkholderiales > Burkholderiaceae > Paraburkholderia > Paraburkholderia aspalathi. The sequence goes on along the minus strand of NZ_FPBH01000006.1, from coordinate 281,815 downwards.
GCCCTCGCGTTCACTGGTGGTGACCTGAACGAGCAAATCGCCCTGCTGGAAAGTGCCGTTCATCAGGATCCCAGCCACGCCGACGCCTGGACCAATCTCACTCAGGCGAGCCGCGCCAATTTGAATCTGCCACGCGCGCTCGAAGCCGGCGCAAGAGCCGTTCAATGCGCGCCGAATAGCCCGCTTGCGCATAACAACTATGCGCTGGCGCTACGTGAAGCGCAACGCTGGGACGAAGCGGAGCGCGCCGAAAGAACGGCCTGTACATTCGCACCCAACGACGCGAGCATGCGCTCCAATCTCGGCATGCTGCAACTCATGCGCGGCGATTACACGCACGGCTGGGAAGCCCACGAAGCGCGCTGGGACGGCTCGTTGGAATTGGGCGGCAACCGCCCCGCCATGCCGGCGCCGACCTGGCGCGGCGAACCGCTGGCCGGCAAAACACTGCTGGTCTGGGGCGAACAGGGCATGGGCGATGTCTTGCAGTTCAGCCGCTATATCCCGCTGCTGGCCGAACGTGTTCATCGCGAGGGTGGCCGCCTCGTCTGGAATTCATTTCCGCAGATGGGGGCATTGCTCGCGCGCAGCCTCGGCGATCATGTGGACGATTTCTCAGTTGGCGGTGGCGTCGAATCTTTGCCGCCGTTCGACTACGAAATCCCGTTGCTCAGTCTGCCTTTGATATTCGACACGCGCGAGGAGACGATCCCCGCTGCGACTTTCTATTTGCGTGCGGACGCTGCAGCGCGCGCGTCGTGGCAACAGAGGCTTGCCGGCGAAACAAGGCTCAAAGTCGGGTTGGCATGGACCGGCAGCCTTGGCCATCAGCGCAACCCATTCCGACGGGCAGGTTGGGAGCGCTATGCAAAACACTTCGGCGGCATGCAAAACGTGGCGTTCTATTCGCTGCAACCGGGCGCCGGGGCGGATGTCGCGGCGGCCCGGGCAGCGGGCCTGTCAATGTCGGACCTCACCGCCGAATTCACCACCTTCGACGACACGGCGGCATTTGTCAGCGCGCTCGATCTCGTCATTACGGTTTGCACATCCGTGGCGCACCTGAGCGGCGCACTCGGCCAGCGTACATGGGTGCTGCTCGACGTCAATCCGCATTGGGTCTGGCTGCTCGACCGACCCGACAGCCCTTGGTATCCAAGCGCGACGCTGTACCGGCAGCCGCAGTTCGGCCAATGGGATCCGGCGCTGGCGGCTGTTGCACGTGATCTGAGTGCACTTGCAACCCGGCACCACGCGGCATAGGCCGCCATTGACCGGCAACGCGGCCACCAAGGCCGCGCCGCGTTCAAAGTGACCCGGCTCCCGGCCCCGGTTGCACGGCTCGCGCAATCTCCGCCGCAAGACATTCAGGACACAAACAGCGGCCAGACGGATCGAGCCGGTCTGCTGGCAGAGCCGGCATCTCACGGCACCAGCAGTCGAATGGCACCCCATGCATGGCGCAATCGAATGCATGGCCGCAGCGCGGGCAAAGCGCGCTTGCAGAGCGGGAAGCTGACGGTTTCATGAGGGGCCGGATGACCTCGCTTCAGCCTGGATCAGGAAATGATGCCACGACTGGCGCGCCGCCGTGAGCCGGCCATTCGGCCAATTCACAGGCAGCTCTGAACGGCGCTAAGCTTCATTGTCACCCGCCGCTTCGGCCCGCTCGTTGCGCAGTGCGCAAAGCCGGTGCCGCCCGTCACCGGCGCCGCTATCGAAAACCCTGTTGCAGCGCGCCAGTCCTGTACAATTCGCCCTGTTTTAACTGTTCCGTGCCTGAGCCTGCCGCCATGTCCGAGATCCCTGACCTTTCGCAGATCGCGCCCACCCTGAAGGCTGAAATCCTGGCCGAGGCGCTGCCTTACATTCGCCAGTATCACGGTAAGACCGTGGTCATCAAATACGGCGGCAACGCCATGACCGAGGAGCGGCTCAAGCAAGGCTTCGCGCGCGACGTCATTCTGCTGAAACTGGTCGGTATCAATCCGGTCATCGTGCACGGCGGCGGTCCGCAAATCGACCAGGCGCTGAAGAAAATCGGCAAGCAGGGCACATTCATTCAGGGCATGCGCGTCACCGACGAAGAGACGATGGAAGTCGTCGAATGGGTGCTCGGCGGCGAAGTGCAGCAGGACATCGTCACGCTGATCAACCATTTCGGCGGCCACGCGGTCGGTCTGACGGGTAAAGACGGCGGCCTGATCCACGCGCGCAAGATGCAGATGCCGGATCGCGACAATCCTGGCCAATACCTGGATATCGGCCAGGTGGGCGAAGTCGAGGCGATCAATCCCGCGGTTGTGAAAGCGCTGCAGGACGACGCCTTCATTCCGGTGATCTCGCCCATCGGCTTCGGCGAAGACGGTCTGTCGTACAACATCAACGCGGATCTGGTCGCGGGCAAACTGGCGGTTGTGCTAAACGCCGAAAAGCTCGTGATCATGACCAACATCCCGGGCGTGATGGATAAGGAAGGCAATCTGCTGACCGATCTGTCGGCGCGCGAAATCGACGGCCTGTTCGCAGACGGCACGATCTCCGGCGGCATGCTGCCGAAAATCTCGTCGGCGCTGGATGCTGCGAAAAGCGGCGTGCGTTCGGTACACATCATCGACGGCCGCATCGAGCACTCGGTGCTGCTGGAAATTCTCACCGAACAGCCGTTCGGCACGATGATCCGCTCGCATTGATTCCTGCCTCAAACCCGGCCCACACGGTACGCCAGCGAGGCGTGCCATGTGGGCCGTGCAGTTGCTCTACCGCTGCGCCCAGCGGCGCACCACGCGCCACCCTCTGGCGCAAAAGCACTCCCCCTTCTTTTATCGCCTTCCGCATCGCGAAGCGTCATCCGCGTTCGCTGCGTGAAGCGACTGCCCACGCCTGAACGGCGTCCTCCATCATGCGCACCCCCACTTCCCGACGCCGTCGTCCGCACATTGCAGGCGGCAGTCCGGTCTGGCTGTTCGATCTCGACAACACGCTGCATCACGCCTCGCACGCGATCTTTCCGGCGATCAATCAGGGCATGACGCAGTACATCATCGACTCGCTGGGAGTCGACATCGACGAAGCCAACCGCCTGCGTACCGGCTACACGCAACGCTACGGCGCAACGCTGCTCGGTCTGGCACGCCACCATCCGCTCGACCCGAACGACTTTCTGAAAGTGGTTCACACGTTCTCCGATCTCGGCTCGATGATCCGTCACGAACGTGGCGTTGCGCGCCTCGTCGCCTCGCTGCCCGGCCGCAAAATCGTGTTGACCAACGCGCCCGAGACCTACGCGCGCGCGGTGCTCCAGAAGCTGCGCATCGAGCGTCTGTTCGAGCAGGTGATTGCGATCGAACATATGCGCGATCGCCGCAGCTGGCGCGCCAAACCTGACCATTCGATGCTGCGCAAGGCGATGCGCGACGCGCACGTTTCGCTCAAAGACGTGATCCTCGTGGAAGACACGCGCTCGCATCTGAAGAACTACAGGCGGCTCGGCATCCGCACCGTGTGGATTACCGGCCATCTGCCGCGCAAACCGCACGCGGACGGCGTGCCGACGCGCCTGCCGGGCACCGGTCGGCCGCACTATGTCGATCGATGCATTCGTTCGTTAAAATCGCTACGACTGGGCAACCGCTCGGTTCGTTTGAAGAGATAGCAGAACAGGGCGACAGCCATGCAGCCGATCGACAAGCCGGACGAAGCCGTAGCCGAACACGAACCCGCCCCGTCGGGCGCCCCGCGCGCGCCGCGCCTGAAGCCGGGCGAGCGCCGCGTGCATATCCTGCAGACGCTTGCCGCAATGCTGGAGGCGCCGAAAAGCGAAAAGATCACCACGGCGGCGCTCGCCGCCCGGCTCGGCGTCTCGGAAGCGGCGCTGTACCGCCATTTCGCCAGCAAGGCGCAAATGTTCGAAGGACTCATCGAGTTCATCGAGCAGACCATCTTCGGCCTGATCAACCAGATCGCCGACAAGGAAAGCAATGGCGTGCTGCAAGCCCGCGCGATTGCGCTGATGCTGCTCAACTTCCCCGCGAAGAATCCCGGCATGACGCGTGTGCTGACCTGCGAGGCGCTGGTCGGCGAGCACGAACGGCTGACCGAGCGGGTCAATCAGATGCTGGAGCGAGTCGAGGCGTCGTTGAAGCAGTGTTTGCGGCTGGCTCAGACGGAAGCAAACGCAAGCGCGGGCGCGGACGAAACCACAGGTCCGAGCGCAAATGCACACGCCGCCCCGCTGCCCGCCGGCTACGATCCCGCGATCCGCGCGAGCCTGCTGCTGAGCTACATCATCGGCCGCTGGCATCGATATGTACGCAGCGGCTTTGTGCGACCGCCCGCCGAACACGCCGACGCGCAACTGCTGCTGATTCTTCAGTAATCCGCGCGGCAGGCGCAGTGGTGCGGCAGCGCCCGCGACGCTGCCGCATGAAATTTTCCGCTATACTTTGCGCCTGACTACGGCTCGCCGAATTACCTGAGACCGCTGTCCGGAGCACCCTGAACACCTATCACGCGCCGATTTGCTGACTCGATTGCGGGCGCGCGAACCAGCGGGAACTACGATCCCGCGGTTCACTATAAATGCGGCTAAAGAGGTCGTCAGCCGCGCACACCGCTTCTCCTCCGTGCTTCGCCGACGCCAATCTAGCCGCCCTGTATTTGTTAAATGGCGGAATGAATGGAATCGATCGGTATCGTCGCTCCCCAAAAAATGCATTTCACCGAGCCGCTGCTGCTGCAGAACGGCAGCTCGCTGGCCGGTTACGACCTGATGGTCGAGACCTACGGCACGCTCAACGCCGCGCGCAGCAATGCCGTGCTGGTGTGCCACGCGCTCAACGCGTCGCACCACGTGGCGGGCGTCTACGCCGACGACCCGAAGGACATCGGCTGGTGGGACAACATGGTCGGCCCGGGCAAGCCGCTCGACACTGACAGGTTCTTCGTGATCGGCGTGAACAACCTGGGTTCGTGCTTCGGCTCGACCGGGCCGATGAGCATCGATCCGGCGACCGGCAAACCGTATGGCGCGGCCTTTCCTGTCGTCACGGTTGAAGACTGGGTGAACGCGCAGGCGCGCGTCGCCGATGAATTCGGCATCGCGCGTTTCGCGGCGGTGATGGGCGGCAGCCTCGGCGGCATGCAGGCGCTCGCGTGGAGCATGATGTATCCGGAGCGCGTGGGTCACTGCATCGTGGTCGCGTCCACGCCGAAGCTGTCCGCGCAGAACATCGCGTTCAACGAGGTGGCGCGCTCGGCGATCCTGTCGGACCCGGATTTCCACGGCGGCAACTACTACGCGCACAACGTGAAGCCGAAGCGCGGCTTGCGCGTCGCGCGCATGATCGGCCACATCACGTATCTCTCGGACGACGACATGGCCGAGAAATTCGGCCGCTCGCTGCGCCGCGCGGAAGGCGCGGTGGACGCGTACAACTTCAACTTCGACGTGGAATTCGAAGTGGAGTCGTATCTGCGGTATCAAGGCGACAAATTCGCCGACTACTTCGACGCGAACACATACCTGCTGATCACCCGCGCGCTCGACTATTTCGATCCGGCCAAGGCCTTCGACGGCGATCTAACCGCCGCCGTCGCGCACACCACGGCGAAATACCTGATCGCCAGTTTCTCGACCGACTGGCGTTTCGCGCCGGCCCGCTCGCGCGAACTGGTGAAGGCGCTGCTCGACCATAAGCGCACCGTGACGTACGCGGAAATCGACGCGCCTCATGGCCACGACGCCTTCCTGCTCGACGACGCGCGTTATCACAACCTGATGCGCGCCTATTACGAACGTATTGCGAACGAGGTGAACGCATGAACCAGCGAGCACTCGATTACCTGGCCCTGCGCCCGGACTTCCGCGCGATCGCCCGTTGGGTCGAACCGCGCGCCACCGTGCTCGATCTGGGCTGCGGCGACGGCTCGCTGCTGTCGCTCCTGACCGAAGAACTGGACGTGCAGGGCTACGGCATCGAAATCAACGACGCCGGCGTGCTGGCGTCAACGCAAAACGGCGTCAACGTGATCCAGCAGAATCTGGAAGACGGCCTGCGCCTGTTCGAAGACGGCAGCTTCGACTTTGCGGTTCTGTCGCAGACGCTGCAAACCATTCATCAGACCGCCGCGATCCTGCGCGAGACGGTGCGGGTGGGCAAGGAATGCATCGTCTCGTTCCCGAATTTCGGCTACTGGGCGCATCGGCTGTCCGTACTGCAGGGCCGCATGCCGGTCTCGAAGTCGTTGCCTTTCCAGTGGCACAACACGCCGAACGTGCGGGTGCTGACAATCAAGGATTTCGAGGCGCTGGCGCCGGAAGTCGGCATCGAGATCCTCGACCGCGTGGTGCTGCACGAAGGCCAGGTGGTGCGATGGGGCGTGAACTGGCGTGGTAGTCTTGCGGTCTATCGCGTCAAGAAAAGCTAACGCCACTTATCCACATGTCGAACCCGCCGCACGAGGCGCCTGCACTTACCGCTCACGAAGAACATCCCGGCTGGCGCGCGTTCCTGAATACGCGCATGCTGATCTGCGTCTTTCTCGGCTTTACGTCGGGACTGCCGCTGTTCACGCTCGTCTATCTGGTGCAGGCGTGGCTACGCTCCGAAGGCGTCAATCTGAAGGAAATCGGCCTTTTTGCGCTGATTCAGTTCCCGTACACCTGGAAATTCATCTGGGCGCCGCTGATGGACCGCTACGTGCCGCGTTTTCCGGGCTGGCGTCCGGGCAGACGGCGCGGCTGGATGCTGGTCACGCAGATTCTGGTGGCGGGCGCGATTGCCACGCTCGGTTTCGTGTCACCAAAGGATTCCATCTGGACGGTAGCGGCTTTGACGGCGTTGGTCGCGTTTTTCGGCGCGAGCCAGGACATTGTGATCGACGCCTACCGGCGTGAGTTGCTGAGCGACACGCAGCAGGGTCTCGGCAATGCGGTGCATGTAAATGCCTACAAGATCGCCGCACTGGTGCCGGGCTCGCTGGCGCTGATTCTGTCTGACCATTTGCCGTGGACCACCGTTTTCATCGTCACCGCCGCCTTCATGCTGCCCGGTATGATCATGACGCTTGTGGTGCGCGAGCCCCTGGTGCACGGCACGCCGCCGAAGAATCTGCGCGAAGCGATCGTGCAGCCGTTCAGTGAATTTATTCAACGCGACGGCTGGCGCGGCGCGCTGTTCGTGCTCGGCTTCATCTTCCTCTACAAGCTCGGCGACACGATGGCGACTACGCTGTCCACGTCGTTCTTTCTCGACATCGGTTTTTCGCGCACGCAGATTGGCGTGATCGCCAAGACCACCGCGTTTGGCGCGAGTCTGGCGGGCGGGATCGTCGGCGGGATCTGGCTGATGAAAGTCGGCATCGGCCGCGGGCTCTGGATCTTCGGCGTTCTGCAGATGGTGTCGACGCTCGGCTTTGCATGGCTTGCGCATCTCGGCCCGGCATCGCCCGGTTTGACCGTGATTTACGACATCGCCGTCTGGCTGAGCGAGGGCACCTCAAAGCTGCTCGCGCTAGTCGGCGTCGACTGGACCGTGCAGCTCGATCCACGCTCGGTCGCGCTGGCGCTGGTCTATGGCCTCGAAACCTTCGCGACCGGTCTGACGATGGCGGCCTTTACCGCTTACATCGCCAGCACCACCGATCCGCGTTACACCGCCACGCAGTTCGCGCTCTTCACGAGCCTGGCTTCGGTGCCGCGCACGTTGGCATCGGCGGCAAGCGGCTATGTGGTCGCAAAGATCGGCTGGTTCGACTATTTCATCGTGTGTACCGCGCTGGGGCTGCCCGGCATGCTGCTTCTGCTGCGCATCGCGCCCTGGAGAACCCGGTCGTGACGATGCGCCAGTCAAAGCGCGGGGCGCGCCCGGTTTCGGATGCCTCCGGGATGTCTTCGCTCAAGGCCGGACGCGCAGTTCGACGTGCGGTGTTGGCGCTCGGTTGCGCGAGCCTGGTGTTGGCGGCGCCGTTGAGCGCCTACGCGACCGCGATGCCTGCGGCCGGCTCCAGCGCAGCAGCGGCGACCACCAACACACCGGCTCCGGCAGCAGCGCCGACAACGACGCCGGCAGCGACGGCAAAATCGGCACCGAACACCTCAAGCCCCGAAAACGCGACATCGGCGGCGACCGGCGCGACCAGCGCCACGAACGCCGGCAGCGCACCTGCGGCCGCCATGCCGCCCGCTTCAACGCAACCGCCACCGGCACCCGTAACGGCTAAAACGCCGGCCGCCACTTCGAGCCCGGCTGCGGCCGCAAAAGCGCCTGCCGCGACATCGACGCCCGCAGCCGCCAACACTCCCACGCCGCCGACCTACAGTGCGCCGAACACGCAGTTGCGCTACGGCGGCTACCTCGTGTTCCGCAACCTGATCCCATCGCCGATGCTCGAGGCGCAAGCGGCCGAAGAGTTCAACCAGATCACGTACGGCGCGGAGCACGCAAACCGCCTGTACGGCGACACCGACGCCCACGTCACGCGGGTGCGGTCGATCGTCGACAAGATGATTCCCTACTCGCTAAAGTGGAACGAGCGGGCCAAGGGCTGGAAGTGGGATGTAGCGGTGGTGCGCTCGCCCGACATCCGAATGTACTGCCTGCCGGGCGGCAAGATCGTGGTGTATAGCGGCCTGCTCGACCGCACGCATCTGAACGACAACGAACTCGGCATGCTGATCGGTCACGAGATCGCACATGCACTGCGCGAACATGCACGTGAGCGGCTCGGCGAACTGCAGTCGAGCCAGCTCGACTCGTCCGGCACGATCCCGCAGCTCTTCGGGCTCGCCGATCTGGGCGCAGCGCCGCTCGGCATCGGTTCGCGCTTGCTCGAGATGAAGTACGAGGGCACCGACGAAACCGAGGCCGACGTGATCGGCAGCGATATCGCCTCTCGCGCCGGCTTCGATCCGCGCGCGGCCGTCACGCTGTGGGACAAGCTGGCCACGGCGACGCGCAGCAATCGCGATCAGGGCTATATCTACGTGCACCCGTACACGCCGGCGCGGCGTCAGGACATCATCAAGCGTTTGCCGGATATGTTGCCGCTCTATGCAAAGGCAATCGGCAAGACCGTTGATGCGCTACCGGACTATGCCGGCATGGGCCGCCCGCGCCGCAAACCCATCAGTAGCGAGTGAGGCGCGCAAGCCGCGGCGCTTGCGGCTTGCACGGTTCCTTGCGGCTCGGGCTAGCCGTGCTTACTTCTTGACCTTGTGGTCGTAATCGACCGTCAGCGGCGCATGGTCGCTGAACTTGATATCGCGGAACACGTCGGTGCGTTTCGCCTTGCCGGCGATGCCCTGCGTCGCAATCTGGTAATCGATCCGCCACCCTACGTTCTTCGCGTACGCCTGACCGCGATTGCTCCACCACGTGTATTGCTCGGGCCGCTGATCGAGCGTGCGAAATACGTCGACGTAACCCACTTCGTCAAACAGCTTGGTGAGCCACTCGCGCTCTTCCGGCAGGCAGCCTGAATTCTTCTGGTTGCTCTTCCAGTTCTTGATGTCGATCTCTTTGTGGACGATGTTCACGTCGCCGCACACGATCACTTCACGCTCCTTGGCCAGTTCCGCGAGATGCGGCATGAACTCGTCCATGAAGCGGAACTTGGCCTGCTGGCGATCTTCTCCGCTCGATCCCGACGGCACATACACCGAAATCACCGAAAGTTTGCCGAAGCGCAATTCGACATAGCGCCCTTCCGGATCGAACTCTTCGCTGCCGAAGCCGATTACCACTTCATCCGGTTCGTGGCGCGTGTACACGCCCGCGCCGCTATACCCCTTCTTCACCGCATGCTGGAAATAGCCGGTGAAACCGTGCGGCGACATAAACTCCGGCGTCAGATCGTCTTGCGAACATTTGATTTCCTGCACGCACACCACGTCGGCTTTCTGTTCGCCGAACCAGTCGAAAAAACCCTTCTTTGCCGCTGAGCGGATGCCGTTCAGGTTGGCGGTAATCACACGCAACATGTCGTTCCCTTTATGTTCAATTCGTTTCTGGAGCACAAGACCAAAGGCGCAGGGTCATTCGACCTTGACGCCCTTCAGCGATTCTTTGGCAGGCGGATATTCGAGCTTTAACGCTTCGAACGTACGTAGCAACAACTCGGCGACCATCACATTGCGATGGGTTTTCGAATCGGCCGGCACCACGTACCACGGTGCGTAGTCGGTCGACGTCACGGCCAGCATATCGCGGTACGCCGCCTGATATTGGTCCCACTGCTTGCGGGCTTCGAGGTCGGCGACGTCGAATTTCCAGTGCTTGTTCGGATCGTCGATGCGAGCCTGCAGACGCTCGCGCTGCTCGTCTTTCGAAATATGCAGCATGCACTTGACGATGGCCGTACCGCTGTCGGCCAGCAGCTTTTCGAACTGGCGAATGTGGCCACAGCGCTGTTCAAATGCTTCGGCATCCAGATTGCCGAGCACGGTCGGCACCAGCAGATCTTCGTAGTGGCTACGATTGAAGATGGTCAACTCGCCGGCAGCGGGCGCCTGCGCATGCACGCGCCAGAGAAAATCGTGCGCCAGCTCCACAGGCGTAGGCGCTTTGAACGGCACGATGCGCAAACCAAGCGGGTCGACCTCATGAAACACCGCGCGGATCGTGCCGTCTTTGCCGCTCGTGTCCATGCCTTGCAACACCAGCAATACCCGGCGTTTCTGCTGCGCGTGCAGGCACTCCTGCTGCGTATCGAGGATCGCGCCGATCTCCGACAAGCGCGCCCGGTCAGCATCTTTCGAACCGCTCGAAAAAGGCTTCGCGGACGGGTCGAAAGCGTCGAGTGAGAATTTGCTGCTCTTCTTGCCGTCGTCGAAATACGGCACGCGGAAATCGTCGAGTTCGGGTTGCTTCGCCATTCACACTCCGTGATCTGCGTTAAAACATTGCCCGCAAAATGAAACGGGCCGTTGCCCCACTTTCGTTTCCGGCAACAGCCCGCGATGACCGGCGCACTCGCGCCGGTCACATGACTTCAACTCAGGACAGCTTCTTCTTCAGCAGTTCGTTCATCTGCGCCGGATTGGCTTTGCCCTTGGTCGCTTTCATCGCCTGACCGATCAGTGCGTTGAACGCCTTTTCCTTGCCCGCGCGGAATTCCTCAACCGACTTCGGGTTCGCGGCGAGCACTTCGTCGATGATCGCTTCCAGTGCGCCCGTGTCCGAAATCTGCTTCAAACCCTTCGCTTCGATGATGCGATCGGCAGCGGCTTCGTCCGTGGCTTTCTCTTCCCAGATCGCGAGGAAAATTTCCTTGGCGATCTTGTTCGAGATCGTGCCGTCGGCGATACGCTGCAGCAACAACGAAAGTTGTGCGGACGAAACCGGGCTGTCAGCGATGTCCAGGCCTTCGCGATTCAGTTGCGACGACACCTCGCCCATCAGCCAGTTCGCCGCGACCTTCGCGTTCGACGGACCGACCTTGAGGACGACCGCTTCGTAGTAGGCAGCCATGGCCTTGCTCGACGTCAGCACGTTCGCGTCGTACGGCGTCAGGCCGTATTGCGTGACGAAGCGCTGTTGAATCGCGACCGGCAGTTCCGGCATTTCACCCTTCACGCGCTCGACCCACGCCGCGTCGATCACGAGCGGCATCAGATCCGGATCGGGGAAATAGCGGTAATCGTGCGCGTCTTCCTTGCTGCGCATCGACCGCGTTTCGCGCTTGTCCGGATCGTACAGACGCGTTTCCTGCACCACCGTGCCGCCGTCTTCGATCAATTCGATCTGACGGCGCACCTCGTACTGGATCGCTTCTTCGAGGAAGCGGAACGAATTCAGGTTCTTGATCTCGGCACGCGTACCGAATTCCGCCTGCCCGACCGGACGCACCGACACGTTCGCGTCGCAACGGAACGAGCCTTCCTGCATGTTGCCGTCGCAGATACCGAGCCATGTGACCAGCGTATGCAGCGTCTTGGCATACGCGACCGCTTCGGCCGCGCTGCGCATTTCCGGCTCGGTGACGATTTCGAGCAGCGGCGTGCCGGCGCGATTCAGGTCGATGCCGGTCATGCCCGCGAAGTCTTCGTGCAGCGACTTGCCCGCGTCTTCTTCGAGGTGAGCGCGCGTCAGGTTGACGACCTTCTCGTACGCTTCCTTACCCGCCTTTTCGTTAGCCGGAACCTGAATCGTCACCTGGCCGCCCTGCACGACGGGGATTTCGTATTGGCTGATCTGATAGCCCTTCGGCAGATCGGGGTAAAAGTAATTCTTGCGCGCGAAGATGCTGCGCGGCGCGATCGTCGAGCCAATCGCAAGGCCGAACTGAATCGCACGTTCCACGGCGCCGCGGTTCATCACCGGCAGCGTGCCCGGCAATGCCAGATCAACGGGGCTGGCCTGCGTGTTCGGTGCAGCGCCGAATTGCGTGGCAGTGCCCGAGAAAATCTTCGATTGGGTCGACAGTTGCGCGTGGGTCTCCAGACCGATCACGACTTCCCATTGCTTGGCCATGGTGCTCACACTCCTGCCGGTGCTTTGCGATGCCAGTCGGTCGCGCGCTGGAACGCGTCGGCCACTTGCAGCATCCGGGCTTCATTGAAATAGTTGCCGATGATCTGCAGACCCACCGGGCGCTGCGCATTCGCGCCCGCGCCGAAGCCGCACGGCACGCTCATACCCGGCAGACCGGCGAGGCTCACCGACAGCGTGTAGATGTCGGCCAGATACATCTGCACCGGATCGTCGCCCTTCGCGCCGAGGTCCCACGCCACCGAGGGCGCCACCGGGCCCATGATCACGTCACACTGCTTGAACGCTTCCTGGAAGTCCTGCGCGATGATGCGGCGGATCTTTTGCGCCTGCAGGTAGTACGCGTCGTAATAACCGTGCGACAGCACATAGGCGCCCACCAGAATACGGCGCTTCACTTCCGGACCGAAGCCTTCGGCACGCGACTTCTTGTACATGTCGAGCAGATCGCGGTATTCCGCGGCGCGATGGCCGAAGCGCACGCCGTCGAAACGCGACAGGTTCGACGAGGCTTCCGCCGGCGCAATCACGTAGTACACCGGGATCGACAGCTCGGTTTTCGGCAGCGAGACTTCCACCAGCGTGGCGCCCAACGCTTCGTATTGCTTCAAGGCAGCGTCGATCGAAGCGCGCACGTCATCGGCAAGGCCTGCGCCGAAATACTCTTTCGGCAGGCCGATGCGCAGGCCGGCGAGCGGTTTGTCCGCGCCGTCTTCCTTCCACGTTTTGCCGATGTAGCGCGTGAAGTCTTCGTCTTCGCGCGTGAGGCTGGTCGAATCGCGCTCGTCGAAACCGGCCATGGCGTTGAGCAGCGTGGCGCAATCCGCGGCCGTTTGGGCCAACGGACCGCCTTGATCCAGCGACGATGCGAACGCGATCATCCCGTAACGCGACACGCGGCCATACGTCGGTTTGATGCCGGTGACGCCGGAAAACGATGCCGGCTGACGAATCGAGCCGCCGGTATCCGTGCCGGTGGCAGCAGGCGCGAGGCGCGCCGCCACTGCAGCAGCCGAGCCGCCGGATGAGCCGCCCGGCACAGCCAGACGATCCCACGGATTCTGCACGGGGCCAAAGTACGAATTCTCGTTGGACGAGCCCATCGCGAACTCGTCCATATTGGTTTTGCCCACGCACACCATGCCGGCGTGCTGCAGACGCGCGACCACGGTTGCGTCGAACGGGCTTTCGTAGTTCGACAGCATCTTCGAGCCGGCCGTGGAGCGCCAGCCCTTGGTGACGAACACGTCTTTATGCGCGATCGGCAGGCCGACCAGCGGGCCGGCGTGGCCGGTGTGAAGCAGCGCGTCGGCCGCTTTCGCCTGCGCGAGCGTCAGGTCGGCGTCGACCTGAATGAAGGCGTTCAGGCTGTTGGCCGCGTCGATCCGCTTCAGATAGAGCTGCGCCAGCTCGACTGCGGAGCATTCCTTGGCTGCCAGTGCGGCGCGCAGTTCGGTCAAGCTTTTTTCATGCATTGCGTTTTATCCTGGGCTTGATTCGCGAGTCTTGGTGGATCACTTACTCGATCACCTTCGGCACGAGGTACAGGCCGTCCTGAACGGCCGGCGCCGGGCGCTGGAAGGCTTCACGGTCGACCGTTTCGGTCACCGCGTCGTTACGCAGACGCAGCGCGACGTCTTCGATCTGCTCGATCGGATGGGCAAGCGGGGCGATGCCGGTGGTATCGACCGCCTGCATTTGCTCGACTAAGCCGAAGAAATCGTTGAGCTGGGTAAGCGTGTGCTCAGCTTCGGCGTCAGCCAGTTCGAGCCGCGCGAGGTGCGCGATGCGTTTAACATCGGTCAGGGTCAGAGCCATGCAGTCACCGGAAAATGTGGTGGACCGCCGCAGCGCGGGAAAAACGATGCTGCGACAGCGGGTTACGACACTGGAGGAAGACCTCGAAAAAGGGGCCAGCGGCGGCAAAAAGTGCCGTCCGTTTCCTTCAAAACATCCAAAATTATAAGGTATCATTACGCGTTCGACCCAAACCCGGACCGACTTACCAAGGCCTTTCTGAACAATTCCCAAAGATAGTTCGGATTTTTCTGACTAGGCCTTGCACCGGCCTCCGGTAGACTCCCTCGCAGCTTCAAGTTCCTGTGGCGCCGCTTCCGCCCGGTTGAAGCTGTTATTTTTTCCGCTGCCGCCCTGCGCATACGTTGCGAGGGCTGGCCCCAAGCGAGACAGGATTTTGAATGTTCGGTTTTCTGCGCAGCTACTTCTCCAACGACCTGGCGATTGACCTCGGCACTGCCAACACGCTCATTTACATGCGTGGCAAGGGTATCGTTCTTGATGAACCGTCGGTGGTCTCGATCCGCCAGGAAGGCGGTCCCAACGGTAAGAAAACCATTCAGGCGGTCGGCAAGGAAGCCAAGCAGATGCTTGGCAAGGTGCCGGGCAACATCGAGGCGATCCGCCCGATGAAAGACGGCGTGATCGCCGACTTCACCGTCACCGAACAGATGATCAAGCAGTTCATCAAAACTGCTCACGAATCGCGCATGTTCTCGCCGTCGCCGCGCATCATCATCTGCGTGCCGTGCGGTTCGACCCAGGTCGAGCGTCGCGCGATTAAAGAAGCCGCTCACGGTGCGGGCGCTTCGCAGGTTTACCTCATTGAAGAACCCATGGCAGCGGCAATCGGCGCGGGCCTGCCGGTGTCGGAAGCCACCGGCTCGATGGTCGTCGATATCGGCGGCGGCACGACCGAAGTCGGCGTGATCTCGCTCGGCGGCATCGTGTACAAGGGTTCGGTCCGCGTAGGCGGCGACAAGTTCGACGAGGCCATCGTCAACTACATCCGCCGCAACTACGGCATGCTGATCGGCGAACAAACCGCCGAGGCCATCAAGAAAGAAATCGGCTCCGCGTTCCCGGGTTCCGAAGTCAAGGAAATGGAAGTGAAGGGCCGTAATCTGTCGGAAGGTATTCCGCGCAGCTTCACGATCTCCAGCAACGAAATCCTCGAAGCCCTCACGGATCCGCTGAATCAGATCGTGTCGTCGGTGAAGATCGCGCTCGAACAAACGCCGCCGGAACTGGGCGCCGACATCGCCGAGCGCGGCATGATGCTCACCGGCGGTGGCGCACTGCTGCGCGATCTGGACCGCCTGCTCGCCGAAGAAACCGGCCTGCCGGTACTCGTCGCCGAAGACCCGCTGACCTGTGTTGTGCGCGGCTCGGGCATGGCGCTCGAACGCATGGACAAGCTGGGCAGCATCTTCTCGTACGAGTAAGCGAGCCCGTCTCCATGTCAGTAGCGCGGATCTGGCAAACGGCCCCTTGCGGGCCGGTTTGCCGTTGGCTGGGCCTGCCAGCCTCCGCGCGCTGAACGCGCGTCCCTCGCGCGCCGCCGTCTCACCCAACCGCTCACGCCCCCGGCGCCGACCATGGAATACAGTCCGCCGCCCCTGTTCAAGCAAGGCCCGTCCGCCCTCGCACGGCTGGTGTTTTTCGTCGTGCTGGCGCTCGCCCTGCTGATCTCCGATGCACGCTTCAAGACGCTCGAAATCGTTCGCGGCGTGCTCGGCGCGGGTCTTTATCCGTTGCAACGCGCAGCCCTCGTGCCGCGCGACGTTTTCATGGGCGCTGCCGACCTGGCCGTGACCAGCGCAACCTTGCGCAGCGAGAACGACAAACTGCGCACCAAAGATCTCCAGCTCTCGCAGCAAGCCAATACAGCTGCCGAACTGGCTGCCGAAAACACCCATTTGCGCGCGCTGCTACAACTCTCGCAGCGCTCCACCACGCAATCGCTGCCGGCTGAAATCCAGTACGACACGCGCGACCCGTTCACGCAGAAGGTCGTGATCGGCCGCGGCGCCCAGCAAGGCGTCCAGGACGGATCGCCGGTCGTCAACGAAGACGGCGTGATCGGTCAGGTGACGCGCGTGTTCCCGCTGCAAGCCGAAGTGACGCTGCTCACCGACAAGGATCAGGCGGTGCCCGTGCAGATCGTGCGCACCGGCTTGCGCAGCGTGATCTACGGCACGCCGAAGGGCGACACGCTCGATCTGCGTTTCGTGCCGATCAGCGCTGATGTGCAGACCGGCGACGAACTCGTCACTAGCGGACTCGACGGCGTTTATCCGCCGGGGCTGCCAGTCGCGAAGGTCGTGCGGGTCGACAAACAGGCCGATACGGCGTTCGCGCGCGTGATCTGCTTGCCGGTTGCGCCCGTGCGCGGCGCGCGTCAGTTGCTCGTGCTGCACTATCTGAACAACGTGCCGCCGCGTCCGGCGGAAGAGCCCGATGCGGCTACGACCGCCAAGGACGCGAAAGCGAAGAAAGGCAGCAAGCCCGCGGACAACAAGGCCGCGGCGGATAAATCCGCTGCCAAGCCTGCCGAAAAGCCCGCCGCCGCTACTGCCAAGCCCGCTGAAAAGCCGTCGGCCAAGGCCACGGGCGCGGCCGCAGAGAAGAAAGCTACCACCGAAAAGAAACCGGCCGCTGACAAGAACGCGAAGCCGCAAGCCACGCCGGGGGCCCAGCCATGAACCGTCCGCAATACATCCTGCAGCCGGTCAATCCCTACTTCATTTCGTTCAGCCTCGCTGCGGCGTTCCTGCTGAACCTGATGCCGTGGGGGCGCCTCGCCGGTGTGCCGGACTTCGTAGCGCTCGTGTTGCTGTTCTGGAACGTGCACCAGCCGCGCAAGGTCGGCATGGGCATCGCGTTCTTTCTCGGCCTGTTGATGGACGTACACAACGCCAGCCTGCTCGGTGAGCACGCGCTGGCGTATACGTTGTTGTCGTATGGCGCGATTACGATCCATCGCCGGGTGCTGTGGATGTCGCTCGGCGTGCAGACTTTCGCGGTGATGCCGCTCCTCGTTGTCGCGCAACTGGTGCCGTTCGTGATCCGTCTGCTGACGGGCGCAGCGTTTCCGGGCTGGAGTTACCTGATTGACGGCTTCGTCGAAGCCGCGCTGTGGCCGGTCGCCAGCATGCTGCTGCTGATGCCGCAGCGTCGTCCGGCCGATCCGGACGATACGCGGCCGATTTAATCACGCATCGAGCCCGCCGGCCGTTCCGATGGAATCCACGCTCCCGGCCCGCTCGACGCGCATCGCTGTTCATGCCTCCCGGTTCCGGCCGGTTTGGGCGCACACTCATGATGGCCGTCACGCGGCCTTTTGCAGAATCGCATGACCGAATTCAAGGACACTCAGCAACAGCTCTCGAAGTTCCGCCTGCGCGTAGCGGCGGCGGGCGTGTTCGTGTTCGTCTGCTTCGGGCTGATCGGTTTCCGTTTCCTGGTCCTGCAGGTCTGGCATTACAGCAAGTACTCGCTGCAAGCCGACGAAAACCGCATCTCGGTCGCGCCGATCGTGCCGAACCGGGGCATCATCACCGACCGTAACGGCGTGGTGCTGGCCAAGAACTACTCGGCGTACACGCTGGAAATCACTCCGTCGAAGCTGAACGACACGCTCGAAAACGTGATCGACAATCTGGCCACCGTGGTCTCGATCGACGCACGCGACCGGCGCCGCTTCAAGAAGCTGCAGGAAGACTCGAAGAACTTCGAGAGCCTGCCGATCCGCACCCGACTCACCGACGACGAAGTTGCGCGCTTCACCGCACAACGGTTCCGCTTTCCGGGCGTGGAAGTGCGCGCGCGCCTGTTCCGCCAATATCCGCTCGGGCCCACCGCGGCACACGTGATCGGCTATATCGGGCGAATTTCGCAGCGCGATCAGGACCGCATCGACGACGCCAGCGATCAGAACGACAGCGATCCGGATCACTACGATCCGCGCCTCGACGCAAACAACTACAAGGGCACCGACTACATCGGCAAGATCGGCGTCGAACAGAGCTACGAAACGGAACTGCACGGCCAGACCGGTTTTGAGGAAGTCGAAGTCACCGCCGGCGGCCGGCCTGTGCGCACGCTGTCACGCACCCAGGCAACGCCGGGCAACAACCTTGAACTGTCGATCGATATCGGTCTGCAGCAGGTCGCCGAACAGGCGTTTGCGGGCCGCCGTGGGGCACTGGTCGCGATCGAACCGGCAAGCGGCGATGTGCTCGCGTTCGTCTCGGCGCCGAGCTTCGATCCGAATTCGTTTGTCGACGGTATCGATCAGCAGACCTGGGACGAGCTCAACAACTCGCCCGACCATCCGCTGCTGAACCGTCCGCTGCACGGCACCTATCCGCCGGGTTCGACCTACAAGCCGTTCATGGCGCTCGCCGCGCTGACGCTGCATAAGCGCACGCCGGGCTGGGGCTTCCAGGATCCGGGCTCATACACGTTCGGCGGCCATACGTTCCGCAACGACGTGCGCTCGGGCCAGGGCTGGGTCGACATGAACCGCGCGATCGTGGTGTCGAACGACACGTATTTCTACATGCTCGCGCACGATCTCGGCGTCAACGCGATCGCCGGCTTCATGAAGCCGTGGGGCTTCGGCCAGATCACCGGCATCGACATTTCGGGCGAAGCGCGCGGCATCCTGCCGTCGACGGACTGGAAGCGCAAGGCGTACCGCAAGCCCGAGCAGCAGCGCTGGTATGAAGGCGAAACGATCAGTCTGGGCATCGGCCAAGGCTATAACTCGTTCACCATTCTGCAACTCGCCCACGCCACCGCCACGCTCGCGAATAACGGCGTCGTGATGAAGCCGCACCTCGTACGCGACATCGAAAATCCGATCACCAAAGATACGCGCCCGGTCGTGCGCGATCCGAGCGACAAGATCGCGGTGAAGCAATCGGACATCGACATCATCAAGCGCGCGATGGAAGGCGTCGTGACCAACGGTACGGCGTCGAAGCTGTTCATCGGCGCCCCCTACCTGGCCGCCGGCAAGACCGGTACGGCGCAGGTCTACTCGCTGCAAGGCGCGAACTACAAGGGCCATGCGATCGCCGAGCACCTGCGCGACCACGCGCTCTTCATCGCGTTTGCGCCGGCCGAGCAACCGAAGATCGCGCTCGCGCTGATCGTCGAAAACGGCGGCTGGGGCGCGGAAGCGGCCGGTCCGATCGCGCGGCGCGTGCTCGATTACTACCTGGTCGGCAAGAACAAGCCCGGCGCTGAAGCGGCGGCCGTCGCGGCAGCGGCCTCGGCGACGGAGGATGCGTCCGCGCCCGAAGTGGGCAGCGCACCGGCGCCGCAGGACGCGGCGCAGCCGGTCAAGGTCGCGGCGGGCTTCACGGCATTGCCGATGCCGGGTGCTGCTTCGGCCGCGGCGGCAGCTTCCGCTGCGGCGGCTGCATCAGCTTCGGCTGCTGCATCGGCGGCCACGGCTGCGACATCGCCAGCTGCGGCGGCTGCTTCGGCATCCGGCGCGTCGGCGGCCGTCGCTGCCTCCGCGTCCGCCTCCACAAAGATTCCGACGCCGCGTAAATCCGGCGTCCCGCACAAACCCCGCCCGAGCAGCGAGTCGGTACCGACTGCCGCCGCTCCGTCGCGGGATGACAGCATTCAGCCTACGTCGCCACGCCAGCCGGTTTCCGGCGGCATCGACGAGTAAGGAGAAAGGCATGCAATTCGACAAGCGCGCCTGGCTCGACCGCATCAAGCGGATGTTCGTGGGCTTCGATCGGCCGCTCGCCCTGATCGTATTTCTGCTGCTGTGCGTCGGCATCATCACGCTATACAGCGCGACGCTGGACATGCCCGGCCGCGTGGAAGACCAGTTGCGCAACATCATGCTGACGTTCGTGCTGATGTGGGCGCTGGCCAATGTGCCACCCACCACACTGATGCGCTTCGCGGTCCCGCTCTATACGTTCGGGATCGCGTTACTGGTGGCCGTGGCGCTGTTCGGCCTCACACGCAAGGGCGCGAAGCGCTGGATCAACGTCGGCGTGGTGATCCAGCCATCGGAAATCCTGAAGATCGCTACACCGCTGATGCTCGCCTGGTACTACCAGCGCCGCGAAGGCGTGATGCGCTGGTACGACTTTCTGGTCGGCTTCCTGATCCTGATCGTGCCGGTCGGTTTGATCGCCAAGCAGCCTGACCTCGGCACCGCCGTACTGGTGTTCGCGGCCGGCCTCTTCGTGATTTACTTCGCGGGGCTGAGTTTCAAGCTGATCGTGCCGGTGCTGATTGCCGGCGTGATCGCGGTCGGCTCGATCGCGGCGTTCCAGGACAAGATCTGTCAGCCAGAAGTGCAGTGGCCGCTGATGCACGATTATCAGAAGCACCGTATCTGTACGCTGCTGGATCCGACTTCCGATCCGCTCGGCAAGGGTTTCCACACGATTCAGGCGGTGATTGCAATCGGCTCGGGTGGCCCGCTCGGCAAGGGCTGGCTGAAGGGTACCCAGGCGCACCTGGAGTTCATCCCCGAGAAGCACACTGACTTCATCTTCGCCGTGTTCTCCGAGGAGTTCGGGCTGGCGGGCGGGATCGTGCTGCTCACGCTTTATATGCTGCTGATCGCGCGCGGTTTGTATATCGCCGCCAATGGGGCGACGCTGTTTGGACGGCTACTGGCCGGATCGCTGACGATGGCGTTCTTCACCTATGCGTTCGTCAACATCGGTATGGTGAGCGGGATCTTGCCGGTGGTGGGCGTGCCCTTGCCGTTCATGAGCTACGGGGGCACTGCGCTGACTACGCTGGGGGTCGCGATCGGCCTCATCATGAGCGTCGCGCGGCAGAAGCGGCTGATGCAGAGTTAGAGTGGGGCTGGGCGTAGGTCTCAGACTGCGGAGCCGATTGCAGCAAAGTCGCAGCAGACCGTAGCAGGCCCGATAAAGAAAAGGGGCGCACCGTCAGGAGCGCCCCTTTTCATTTAATACGGTCTCGTCTACTGCGGCTTCACTTCCTTCTGATCCCGCAACTGCGCGCTGAGTTGCTGATACTTGAGCTTCGCCGCCGGATCGCCCTGTGCCGCCGCAGCAGCGTAGTACGCGCGCGCCACGTTCAGATTCTTGTCCACGCCGTCACCGCCACGTTCGTAGAACGAGCCGGTCACATACTGCGCAGTCATGTCGCCGCCTTGCGCGGCCTTCTTGTACCAGACGAACGCCTGCTGGTTGTCGCGAGTCGTGCCACGGCCATCGAGAAACTGGTTGGCCAACGCGAGCTCTGCCTGCACGTGCCCCTGCTGCGCGGCCTTCAGGAACCACCGGTGCGCTTCGACCGGATCACGCCCGACGAACTCGCCATCGTCGTACATCTTGCCGTACACATACTGCGCGTGCGACATGTTGGCGTCGGCGGCTTTGCGCAGCCACTTCTTGCCTTCATCGACATTGGCTGTGGTGCCTTCACCGTTGAGCAACATCATTGCGTAGTTGAACTCGGCCAGCCGGCTGCCGCGCTGCGCGGCTTTGCGGAACTCGGCGAGCGCCGCGCCCAGATTGCCGGCGTTGTAGTCGGCGACCGCGGTTTGCGTCTCCGGATCGTTCGACTTCGCGACGCGGTTGTCCTGCGCATACGCCGTCACATTCGCCATCAAGGCCGCTGTAACCGCCAGACGCACCACGACGCACTGCACCATCCCCTTCATGTCCTCACCTCCTGCAACGCCTGGCGGGTCGCGCGCAACATCCACATGACGTCGGCGGCCAGGGCGATAAAACGAAAACCCGCATCGCGATGCTGCTTGGCGCTCGCGACATCCATAGCAAAAATTCCTGCGGCGATACCAGCCTTGTCGGCAGCGCTGACTATGCGCGCCATCGCCGCCTGCACGTCGGCGTGCTTCGAATCGCCGAGGTGGCCGAGGCTCGCGGCCAGATCGGCCGGTCCGACGAACAGGCAATCGACGCCCGGCGTCGCCGCAATCTTCTCCACCTCCTGCAAACCGCGCGCCGACTCGATCTGCACGATGGTCGCGAGCTGCGCGTTGGCGGATTGCACGTAGTCGCGCCGCATGCCGTACGCGGCCGCACGCACCGCGCCGGCCACACCGCGCTGACCGTCGAGTGCATCGGCGGTCGGGTACTGCGTCAAACGCACGGCCTGTGCCGCCTCGTCCGCGGTTTCGATATTCGGGAACATCAGCGTACGGGCGCCGGCGTCGAGCACGCGCTTGACGAGCCACGCCTCGCTGGCAGGCACGCGTACGACCGGTTCGCTCGGCAAATGCGCAGCGGCGATCGCGCGCAATTGCGACGTGACGTCGCCGCTATCGTTCGGCGCATGCTCCATGTCGATCAGCAGCCAGTCGAAACCGGCGTGCGCGAGCGCCTCGGCTGCGGAATCGCTGCCGAGCGAAAGCCACAGGCCGAACAATGTATCGGCTTCTTTCAGACGTTGCTTGAGGGGATTTGTGAAGGTGCTCATTGCCGCGCTCCCTGGCGATGGAATACATCGCCTGAAACGCGGGTGAGGATGGCGCAGCCGAACAGGCCAACGCCCGGGCCGTGACGGCCTGAATGCCTGCTGCGACGCAATGCGGTGACCGGCATGTCTCGCTCCATGTGGTTATCGGAGCGATCATACCGTGACAATAACGCGGGGGTTGGGCCGCGGGCTCGAGTCGCGCGGCCCTGAACTTAATCGCGGACTACGTCGGCCCAGCAGTTCGGTGTCTCGAACAGACGCACCTTATGCAAACGCAGATTCACGCCGTAATGCGCGTCGTAGACGTTCGCGAGGATATCGAACGCGACGGCAGCGAGATTTTCAACGGTCGGGATGCGATCGAGCACGACCGTCTTGTGCCCCGCCATGGTTTCCAGAAAACCCCGCACCTGCGTGTCGCCTTCGTAGACGAGGAACGCATGGTCCCACTTGTCGACCAGATGCTCGACCGCGAGCGACTTCACGTCGGCGAAGTCCATCACCATGCCGCGATCCGGCGCGCCTTCGGTATCGACCAGGTCGCCTTGCAGCGTGATTTCGAGCACATAGCGATGGCCGTGCAGATTACGGCACTGGCTGCGGTGATCGGGGATGCGGTGGCCCGCGTCGAATTCGAGTTTTCGTGTAATCGTCAGCACGGCAAATCAGGGAATGTTCAGATACTTGTGGGTCTGCATCGACAGGCGCCATTGCGGATGGCGTTTGCACCAGTCGATCGCGAGCTTGGTGTTGAGATCGCGCGACGGGCCGTCCATCGGCTGGACGAGGAAATACTCGAAGTCGAGCTTCGCATACTCGGACAAACGCTGGTTGTCCTGCGGAATCACGACCTTCAGTTCGTTGCCCTTGGTGACGACGAGCGGCGCGTCGGCCTTCGGGCTCACGCAGATCCAGTCGATCGTCTCGAGCACCGGCAACGAGCCGTTGGTTTCAATGGCGATTTCGAAGCCGGCGGCATGCAGCGCGTCGACGAACGGCTGATCGATCTGCAACATCGGTTCACCGCCCGTGCAGACCACGAAGCGTTCGCCCTCGCCTTCCGGCCATTGCGACGCAATCATCTGCACCAGCTCTTCGGGTGTACGGTACTTGCCGCCGTTCTCGCCGTCAGTGCCGACGAAGTCCGTATCGCAGAAACGGCAGACCGCATCCGCACGATCTTCTTCGCGGCCCGACCACAGATTGCAGCCGGCGAACCGGCAGAACACGGCCGGACGCCCAGCATTCGCGCCCTCGCCCTGCAATGTGTAGAAGATTTCCTTGACCGCGTAAGTCATGCTGCTTTCTGCCTTGTGTTCCTGAAAATAATTGCCTGCGCGGCGCCCGTTCGCACGGTGCGCCAGCGCAAAACTTCGGTGAGCGTCAAACCGGCTCGGTCACCTTCTCACCGGCCAGATACGCTTCGTAACCGCGCTTGCGCAAGCGGCACGCCGGGCATTCGCCGCAGCCGAAACCCCATGCATGCAACTCGGCGCGCTCGCCGACATAGCAGGTGTGCGTTTCGACGCGCACCAGTTCGACCAGTTCGTCACCGCCCAGCTCATGCGCGAGACGCCACGTATCGGCCTTATCGAGCCACATCAGCGGCGTTTCGAGCAGGAAGCGCGTATCCATGCCGAGGTTCAGCGCGACCTGCAATGCCTTCATCGTGTCGTCGCGGCAATCGGGGTAGCCCGAGAAGTCCGTCTCGCACATGCCGCCGACCAGCACCTGCAAACCGCGCCGATACGCGATGGCCGCGGCGATCGTCATGAACATCAGATTGCGGCCCGGCACGAACGTATTCGGCAAACCGTTGGCCGTGGCGTGAATCTCGATCTCGCGCGTCATCGCGGTATCGCTGATCGAGCCGAGCACCGACAGATCGATCATGTGATCTTCGCCGAGGCGGTCGGCCCAAGCTGGAAATGCCCGCGTCACCGCGTTGCGAAACCCTTCGCGGCATTCGAGTTCGACTCGGTGCCGCTGACCATAATCGAAGCCCAGCGTCTCGACTGTTTCATAACGTTCGAGGGCCCAGGCGAGGCACGTGGCGGAATCCTGGCCGCCGGAAAACAGCACCAGAGCGCTACGTTTAGCGTCTTTGCGGATCACCGTGAAACTCCGTGAATGATGAGTGCCACGTCGCGCTGCGCGAGGTGCGCCATGCAAGCAACGCGGCGCGACGCGTGCCGGCACTGCTGCCGGCCCAAAGCAGTATAGGCCGCGCCTTCCGCATGCAGAGTCGCTGGGCGCTTATACCGTTAATCGTCGGGCGAAGGGTTCGGCACCTGTTGCGGCCTTGCCGTGTTGCGGCAGAGTGCGCAAAAGGCGCCGCTTCAGGATACGAAAAGACGCGTTTGGCACGGTGGCGCGCAAGTGGAACGCCGACAGCACCCTCGCATGCAAGTCCTTGAACTGGCGCGATTTTATCACGCGACGCCCAATGCCGCCGAACACACCCGCCGTGGGGCAAGCTGCCCATACCCATCAGAAAAGGAAAAGCCCCAGGAATCTTGCGATTTCCTGGGGCTGAATCCTGGTGGCCTGGGACGGAATCGAACCATCGACACGCGGATTTTCAATCCGCTGCTCTACCAACTGAGCTACCGGGCCAACGAAGAACGAAATGATATCAAAGGGTCAGCTGCTCGGCAAGCCCCCTCTCGAAAAAATCTACCGCGCCCGAGCCTGCACGCATTGCGCCGGCCGTTCACTCGCCTTTGTTCTTACCGAGATCGACACCGAGTTGCTTGAGCTTGCGATACAAGTGCGTGCGCTCGAGACCCGTCTTTTCCGCGACACGCGTCATGCTGCCATTCTCACGCGCGAGGTGATATTCGAAGTAAGCACGCTCGAACGCATCGCGCGCATCGCGCAACGGGATGTCGAACGAGATCGACGCCGTTTGCGCAGCCAACGCGCCGCTACCCATGCCATCCGACGACAGCATCGGCAACGCAGCCGCCGAAGCCACAGCCGAAGCGCTGACCGGCAACACCGGCTTGGCGACCGCGCCGCCCGGTGCTCCGACCGCATTGCCGCGGGCGAGGCCCTGCTCGACGGCCTTCAGCAGCTTCTGCAACGCAATCGGCTTCTCGAGGAAATTGAGTGCGCCGATCTTGGTCGCTTCAACTGCCGTATCGATCGTTGCGTGACCGGACATCATGATCACCGGCATGGTCAGTTGCCCCTGCGCGGCCCATTCTTTGAGCAAGGTCACGCCGTCCGTATCGGGCATCCAGATGT
This sequence comes from Paraburkholderia aspalathi, assembly GCF_900116445.1. Classification (GTDB taxonomy): domain Bacteria; phylum Pseudomonadota; class Gammaproteobacteria; order Burkholderiales; family Burkholderiaceae; genus Paraburkholderia; species Paraburkholderia aspalathi. The sequence goes on along the minus strand of NZ_FPBH01000006.1, from coordinate 255,815 downwards.
CGAGCAGCACCAGGTCCGGCGCCTGGCGCAAGCGGAATTCGCGCGCTTCCTGCGCGTTTTCCGCGGCCTCCACGACATGCCCCTCGTCGCTCAGGATCTCCGAGAGCAATTCCCGGATGCCCATTTCATCATCTACCACCAGGATGGTTGCCATTTACGCTGCCCTTGTCTGCACTGTTGCTTTAGTCGTTCCCTGCGGCGCATTGCCATGCGCCGGCCGCGACCCTGCTCCAGGTGCCGCGGCATCGTCTGCCAGTTGAAGGAAGAGGATCGATATCTGCGCGCCCTCGATCACATCGCCCGCTTTCATGCGGTTGCGAATGTCGATGCGCGCGCCGTGTTCGTCGACGATCTTCTTGACCATCGCAAGACCGAGGCCCGTACCTTTGGCCTTGGTCGTCACGTAAGGTTCGAATGCACGTGTCAGGATACGCGCGGGGAAGCCCGGTCCGTTATCCGACACTGTCAGACGCACCGCGACGTGTACTTTGCCTTCCGCGTCGGGGTCTCCGTATTCTACTGTCCTCGTCTCGAGCAACACACGCGGTTGTTCGACGTCGGCCACGGCATCCTGTGCATTCTGCAGCAGGTTGTGAATCACCTGTCGCAATTGTGTCGCGTCGCCGCGAATCGCCGGCAAATCCGCGAGCTCTACCTGAATCGCGCCTTTACCTTCTTCGATACCGTACAACGTGAGCACTTCGCTGACCAGTTCGTTCAGTTGCAGATGCGCGAGCACCGCCGGCGGCGTGCGCGCATAGTCGCGGAAATTGTCGACCATCTGCTTCATCGCCGCGACCTGATTGACGATGGTGGTCGCGCCGCGCTTCAGCACATCGGCATCCGATGGCGACAGCTTGTCCGCGAGTTTCATCTGCAAACGCTCGGCGGAGAGCTGGATCGGCGTGAGCGGGTTCTTGATCTCGTGCGCGAGACGCCGCGCGACCTCGCCCCAGGCGATCGAACGCTGCGCGGAGATCACATCCGAAATATCGTCGAACACGACGACGTAGCCGGAAGTCTGCATGTCTTCCGCATCGCGGTCGGCGGCGGATACAAGGCGCGCGCCGCGCACGAGCAAGGTGAGCGGCTCGGTTTCGCCCGGCACCTGCACCGAGAACTGCTGCTGCCAGTGACCACGGTCGTCGTGACCGTCGCCGCTTGCGGCCTCGCGATCGGCGAAGGCCTTGCGCACCATGCCGCCGAATTCGCTCAACACGCCAATCTGCTCGAGCGCCGAACCCAGCACCTCCTGGAACTGCTGACGGAAAATCCGTTCGGCGCCGCGGTTTGCGGTGGTGAGACGGAACTGCCGGTCGAACACAAACACGCCCGCGGTGAGGTTCGCAAGAATGCTTTCCAGATAGGCCTTCGAATGTTCGAGCGCGATCCGGTTGTTCTCGACCGCGGCACGCGCTTCGGAGAGCTGCCGCGTCATGGCATTGAACGACTGCGTGAGGAAGCCCAGTTCGTCGCGCGATTTGATTTCGCGCTTCGGCGTGTAGTCGCCCTCAGTCACTTCCTTGGTGCCCTGCGCGAGCAGGAACAACGGCCGCGCAAGCTGATTGCCGAGCGCGAGCGCCAGCATCATCGCGATGAAGGTGGCGAGGAACAGCGCAAGCGTCAGCGTGCCGATGTACATCTTGCGCAAGCCGGTACGGCCCAGCGCCTTTTCCTGATATTCGCGATAGGCCCGCTGCACTGCATCGGCGTTTCGCGCGAGCGACGGCGACACCGGCTGCGTGAGCTGCAGGAAGCGTTCGGTCGGCTGCAACAGCGCCGCGTTCGAATCGGGAATGCGCTGCACGACGCGCAGCCGCAACGCGCCCTTGCTGCCATGCGCGCGCGGATCGCCGTCGACTTCCCCTTCGATCGCCGCATAGCCGCGGCCACGCGCCTGATCGATCATCAACGGCGTGGGCAAGTCGTTCGACACGAGCGTCGCGTAATTGCCGGATGCCTGCGCGACCACGTGCATATCCGGTGTCGCGCCCGACATGCTGCGCGTGGGTTCGACGATCGTCGCGTCCTGCACGCCGAACTGATCGCGCAAGCGCAGCAGCGTGAGCGTGGTGCCGGCGGCATCAGCGCTCGCCAGCTGTTCAGACATCAGGCGCCCCTTGGTCTGCAGATCGGATAGCGACGCGTCGAGCATGCCGCGGCCGAGATTCAGGCCCGAGGTCAACGCAGTTTCGACGTTCACATCGAACCACGACTCGATACTGCGCGAGACGAACTGATACGAGACCACGTAAATGATGCCGCCCGGCACCACGCCGACCAGCGCCATGAAGAACGCGAGTTTCGCTAACAGCCGGGTGCCGAACTTACCTTTTCTAAGCCGCGCAATGATGATGATGACGAGCGTCGCCACCACCAGCAAAAAGATCATCGCGACCACGAGGTTGGCCGCGTACAGCCACTGGTAATAGCGGTCGAAAAATTCGGTATTCGCGCTCGCCGCTGCAAGCAGGACGAGCAGCAGCACGGCCGTCACGGCGACCGTGGACACCAGCACGCGCACGACGATGCTGCTGACGCTGGTGGCTCGGCGCACTCTATTTAGCACGTTCGGTCACCGTGAAGGTAAAGCGTTTCCACTCCGACGAAAGGCTCCAGTCGCGGTTGTTCACCGCATCGATCTGGAACGGCTTGGGCATCAGCGCGATGTCGAGTTGCATGCGCACCGACGCGTTGTACGTCTCCCCGACATGCACCTGATTGCGGTCGATCACGTGCCACGACGTGATGTGCTTGATCACCGCGAGCGCATCTTTCAGCGTCGTGAAGCCGAGCTGCAAGCCACCCGACGACACGCTCGACACACGATATTCACGCGTGAGCGGCTGGAACGACAGGCGAATGCTCTGCGACACGCTCACCGGCTGTTCGTCGAACCAGTACCAGCGCGGCCGGCTCAGTTCGAAGTCTGTCGTGAAGTACAGCGGAATGCCTTTGTTGACGGCGTCTTCGAGATTGCTGTTCAGGTCAAAGTCGAAACGCGCGTCGATGCTCCAGCCGGTGTTGTCCGATTGCAGCGACGCGCGCTGCACCGCGATCGAATCGGCATACGCCGCGCCCGGTACGGCGAGCCACACGGCCAGCACGATCCAGAGCACGGCAGCGAGCCGAAGCGGGAAGAAGCGTTTGATGGTCACCGTTTCTGAAAGCGCGCGTAGAAAAATCCGTCGTGGTCTGAGTTCGAGCCGGCGCTATCTTCAGCGGCATGTCCGGCATGGGACCCGGCCGATGTGTCGGCGGGCGCGCGGGCAACTGAAGGTAAAAGTTGCCCCGGCGCGTCCAATCGTACCGCATCCTGGTACTTGTTTCCAAACCACTGCGCCTGCAACTCGCCTTCTTCGGGGAAGATCGAACACGTTACGTAGAGCAACTCGCCGCCTGGCTTCACGAGTGGCCATAGCGCCTCGAGAATGCGGCGCTGCTCGGCAACCAGTGCGGGAATATCCGACGCGCGACGCAGCCAGCGAATATCCGGATGACGCCGCACGATGCCGGACGCCGAACACGGCACGTCGGCCAGAATGCGGTCGAACGGCTGGTCGATGTCGTCGTGCCATTTTGCGGGCGCACCCGCGTCGCCGATACGCACTTCCGCTTCGAGCTTGAGCCGCTGCAAGTTTTCACCGATGCGACGCGCGCGCGACGCGTCGCTTTCGAGCGCCACAAGCTGCAGGTTGGCGAGTTCGAGCAGATGGCCGGTTTTGCCGCCAGGCGCCGCGCACGCGTCAAGCACACGCATGCCGTCACGCACGCCGAGCAGTTGCGCAGCGAGTTGCGCGCCGGCGTCTTGCACGGACACCACGCCGTCGTTAAAGCCGGGGATCCGGTCGACGGGCATCGCCGTGGCGAGCTTGACGGCGTATTCGCCGGCCCTGCTCGCGGGAATGTGATGGGCCTGCAGTACCTGCAGATAGGCGTCGACTGTCGAGCGGCGCACGTTGACGCGCAATGTTAGCGGACCTTGCGTGTTGCCGGAGGCGAGCACGGCTTGCCATGCGTCGGGCCACGCGCGCTTCACAGCATCGATCCACCACGCCGGGTAGTTCCAGCGCGCGACTTCGTCCGCTTGCGCTGCGCTCAGCAGCGCCTCACGCTCACGTAGGAAATTACGTAGCACGGCGTTGACGAGACCCTTTGCGAACGCGAATTCACGACGCGCGGCGATGGCGCTCACCGCCTGGTCGACAACCGTGAACGGCGTGTAGGCGGCGTTCGCTTCATCGTCGACGAGCAAAGCGAGCGCGCAGGCGAGCACATGACCGACGTGCGGCGGCGGCGCCTTCTTCACCAACTTCGCGATCAGCCACTCGGCAGTTGCCAAACGCCGCATGGTGCGGTACGCGATGTCCTGCACCGCGCCGCGCGCCGCGGCGGCGCTGCCTTCAGGCGCGGAAACGAATACGGATTGCAGCGCGGCCGGCAAGGCCGCGCCGAGGCTCACGGCGCCGACGGCCTGGCCCGCGCAGTCGAGCGCGAAACCGAGCGATTCTGGCGCGAGATGCAGCATCGTCAAACGGGATTCACGCGGACGCGTCGATGGGGAAGCAGAACGCGAAGAAGGCTTTGGAGTCATGAAAAAGGCAAAGGCAGGCCGTGCGGTACGCGCAGCGCAATCAGCACACATTGTAGCGTGGCGCGGGTTGGAGACCGCCGAAGGCGGACTGGCGGTGGCGCTTGAACAAAAAAGGCGAGCCCGCAGACTCGCCTTTCTTCACGCCGGATCGCCAGGTCAGCTCACCGTTACTCGAAGCGCCCCGTACGCGCCATTTCCATCAAACGCGCGATGCGTTCCTCGGTGGCCGGGTGCGTCGAGAACAGATTCGCGATGCCGCCGCCCGCCAGCGGATTCATGATCATCATCTGCGCGGTGGCCGGATGCTGCTCGGCGGTGGGGAACGGAATGCCGCTCGCGTAGCGATGGATCTTGTCGAGCGCCGAGGCGAGCGCCTGCGGATCGCCGGAAATCTGCGCGCCGCCACGGTCCGCTTCGAATTCACGCGCACGCGAAATCGCCATCTGAATCAGCGCACCGGCGATCGGTGCGAGCAACGCCACAGCGATGCCCGCAATCGGGTTCGTGGGACGGCCGTTTTCGTCACGGCTGCCGAAGAACATCGCGAAGTTCGCCAGTGCGGAAATGGCGCCGGCCATGGTCGCCGACACCGTGGAGATCAGGATGTCACGGTGCTTCACGTGCGCCAGTTCGTGCGCCATCACGCCACGCATTTCGCGCTCGGACAGCACACGCAAGATGCCAGTGGTGGCGGCAACCGCCGCGTGCTCCGGATTGCGGCCGGTGGCGAACGCGTTCGGTGCGTCTTCGTTGATCAGGTAGACGCGCGGCATGGGCAGGCCGGCACGCGTGGAAAGCTCGCGCACCATGCGATAGAACTGCGGCGCACTGTTTTCGTCGACTTCCTGCGCGTTGTACATGCGCAGAACCATCTTGTCCGAGAACCAGTACGAAAAGAAATTCATCCCAAGGGCGATCACGAGCGCGATTGTCATACCGCGCGATCCGCCGATCATCCCGCCGATCACGATGAAAAGGGCCGTGATCGCGGCCATCAACATCGCGGTTTTGACCCAATTGAACATGTCTGCTACTCCTTGCCCTAACGCGGGTTCATATCTGCGCCGCGTGATCGCGGCGGCTGATTGTAAGCGAAATGTTAGATATGGGCGCGCGAGGAAAATTCAATCATCTTGATGCAGTGGCGAGCTTGATACCCAAGCCGACGAATGCGCCGCCGACGCCGCGATCCAGCCACCGCTTCACCAGCGGCTGGCCGGAGAAGCGCTGGGTCACGCTGCCGGCAACCCACGCGACAAAACTGTTCCAGATCATGCTCATCACGACGAACACCCCGCCGAGCGTGAGGAACGCCAATGCCTTATGGTCGCTGCCGGTTGTGACGAATTGCGGAAAGAACGACACGAAGAACAGCACGACCTTGGGATTCAGCACATTGGTCCAGAAGCCTTGCAAGAACAACTGACGCAACGATTTCGGCGCGCCGGCCGCGCGCGCTTCGCCCGCCGCCTGATCCGCCGCCGGTTTGACGAAAATCAGGCGCACGCCGAGATACATCAGATAAATAGCACCGACGAACTTGATGACCGTGAATGCCGTGGCTGAAGCGGCCAGAAGCGCCGTCAAGCCGAACGCGCAGGCAAGCGAATGAACGCAGCAACCGGCGGAAATGCCGAGCGCGGACATCAGCCCTGCGCCACGCCCCTGAGCGACGCTACGCCCGACGATGTATGCCGTATCGGGACCGGGCGTCACATTCAGCAGAAAGACGGCGACGACGAAAAACTCGAAATGGGTGATGCCAAACATGAAGATCCTCTAAACGCGGGCTGTTGCATAGAGGATTCTAACGCGCTGGTGGCTTGCAGCGTGGCTGTTGAACATCGGCCGAACGGACGATGTTCAAGCTATGCGCAAGGCGGTTATTTTGCTTCGGGCAGCTGGAAACGCTGACCCGCGGCCAGCGTGGCGCCGGCCAGGAATTCGCGCACCGGCAAGCGCTTGCCGCCGGGTTTTTGCAATTGCGTGAGACGCAGGGCGCCTTCGCCGCAGGCAACCACGACACCTTCCGGAGAAACGTCGGCGATCGTGCCGGGCGCTGTGTTGCCTTGTGCCTCGACCGGGACGGCTGCCCAGATCTTGATCGACGTACCGTCTTCCAGCGTGCCCACGCCACCGGGGAACGGGTCGAACGCACGTACCTGACGCGCGAGGACCGCAGCCGGCTTACGCCAGTCGAGCGCAGCCTCGTGCTTGCCGATCTTTTCCGCGTAAGTCACGCCGTCCGCGGGTTGCGGCGTTGCCGCCAGCTTGCCGCTGCGCTCGAGTTCGATCAGCGCTTCGACGATCAGCTTCGCGCCGTCCTGTGCGAGACGATCGTGGAGGGTGGCCGTGGTGTCGTCGGCGGAGATCGGCGTGCGCGCTTCGGAAATCATCGCGCCGGTATCGAGACCAACGTCCATCTGCATCAGCGTGATGCCGGTTTCCGTGTCGCCCGCCTCGATCGCGCGGTGGATCGGCGCGGCGCCGCGCCAGCGCGGCAGCAACGACCCGTGAATGTTGATACAGCCCAGTGGTGGAATATCGAGCACTTCCTGCGGCAGGATCAGACCGTAAGCGGCCACCACCATTACGTCGTGTGGCGTGGCACGCAGTTGGTCGATCGCGGCGGCGGCTTCGGCCGGATATTTGCCGACGCGGCGCAGCGAAGGCGGCTGCGCCACGGCAAGCCCGTGTTCCTGCGCGTAGCGCTTGACCGGACTCGCCTGCAATTTCATCCCGCGCCCCGCGGGCCGGTCGGGCTGCGTCAGCACGAGCGGCACCGGAAAACCGGCGCTGTGAATCGCGGCCAGCGCGGCCGCGGCGAACTCCGGCGTACCGGCAAAGATGACGCGCAACGAATGACTCATGAAGGGGCAGTAGGCGAGGTGGACGCGCGTTACATCGCGTGGGCGAGCTTCTTCATCTTGCTCTTGATGCGCGTCTGCTTGAGCGACGACAGGTACTCGACGAACACGCGGCCCATCAGGTGATCCATTTCGTGTTGAATGCACACGGCCAGCAAGCCTTCGCAATCCAGCTCGAAGGTTTCGCCCTTCTCGTTCAGCGCCCGCACGCGCACTTTCTCGGCACGCTCGACGTTGTCGTAAATGCCCGGTACCGAGAGGCAGCCCTCTTCCGATAACTTCTTCTCGTCGCTCGACCAGATGATTTCCGGATTGATGAAGGCGAGCAGTTCGTCGTGCGTTTCCGACACGTCGATCACGATCACGCGTTCATGCACGTCCACCTGGGTCGCAGCGAGGCCGACGCCGGGCGCGGCGTACATCGTTTCGGACATGTCGGCGACGAGCCGGCGGATGCGGTCGTTGACGACTTCGACCGGCTTCGCAATCTTGTGCAGCCGCTTGTCCGGGTAATTGAGAATGTTCAGTAAAGCCATGATCTTGAGTGTGTTTTTTCGGCGCCGCTGCCGGTGGAAGGCTAGCGTTGGCCATTCGGCCAGGTTGTGGGCACATCGCGTTACGCAGAGGATAGAGGCTGTCGAACCGGTTCGATTCAACGCGCCACGTGCGCCAAACGACGAGCCCGCGCGGGTGGGCGCGGCGCTGCAGTTATTTCGGATGATGAAAATTTTAGCATGGCGCCCGCCTGCCCGCTGGCCCAGTAAGAGGATCGACCGTCAATGGATACCTTACCCGCAACCCATATTGAACTCGCCGCCTGGCTGCGGCTTTCGCTCGCGCCGGGGCTGAAGCCCGCTGCCCTGCGCCTACTGCTGGGTGCTTTCGGACTGCCGGAAGCGATCTTCAATCAATCGCCCGAGGCGCTTGCCGAGTTCGCAGGCGAGGCCGCGGCGCGCGCCGTGCTGGCGCCGTCCGGCCCGGATTTCGACGCGCAACTCGACGCGGTGATCGCATGGAGCGAGCTGCCCGGCAACCACGTGGTGACACTCGACGACCCCGCCTACCCGCCCGCGCTGCTGACCATGCCCGATCCGCCGCCACTACTATATATAAAGGGCCGGCTCGAGCTGTTGCATACGAAGGCGGTCGCGCTGGTGGGCAGCCGCAGCGCGACGCCGCAAGGCGCGGAGGACGCGGAGCGCTTTGCGCGTGAGCTTTCGCAGGCCGGTGTCACGATCGTTTCCGGGCTCGCGCTGGGCATCGACGGTGCCGCGCATCGAGGCGGCCTGGAAGGCGCCGGTAGTACGGTGGCCGTGATCGGCACCGGAGCTGACCTCGTGTATCCGGCCGCGCATCATGCACTGGCGCGGCAGATTGCAACGCAAGGCGCGATCCTTTCGGAATGGCCGCTCGGCACGCCGGCGCGCGCCGCCAATTTTCCGCAACGCAACCGTTTGATCGCCGGCCTCGTCAGCGGGGTTGTGATCGTCGAGGCCGCCATGCGCTCGGGCTCGCTGATCACAGCTCGGCTTGCCAATGAAATGGGGCGCGATATCTTCGCCCTGCCCGGCTCGATCCATGCGCCCTTGTCGCGCGGTTGTCATCGAATCATCAAGCAGGGCGCCAAGCTGGTGGAAACGCCCGATGAGGTGCTGGAAGAATTGGGCATCGCGAAGCCCGTAGCAACTGCGCCGGCATCACCCACAGCCCCGCCGGCCATGAGCGCAGAGGCGTTGCAACTCCTCGACGCACTCGGCCACGCCCCCGCCACGCTTGAAATTCTTGCCACCCGTACCGAGATGGGGGACGCGGCATTGCAAAACACGCTGCTGCAGCTCGAACTCGCCGGCCAGGTGACCGCGCTGCCCGGCGGCCGCTTCACGCGAGCCACCCACGGCTGACCCCGCATGGACCATGGGTTGACCACCATTCGGGATCGGCCATGCTACATTCGCGCCAAAGCACCTGACAAAAGTACGCAAGGAACGACCATGCCCGCGCTGAATCTCGACACCGACCAAGACCGGATCGCCGAGCGCGTCAACGAACCCGACACGCTGTTCGTTGCCTGCCTGTGCGCGGAGTGGTGCGGGACGTGCCGTGAGTATCGGGATGCCTTCGACCAGCTGGCCGATAAGCATCCGGAGATCTGTTTCGCATGGATCGACATCGAAACGCATGCGGACCGCTTCGACGATCTGGATGTCGAGAATTTCCCGACCATCCTGATCGAAGACTCAGTAACGACACGTTTTTTTGGCACGGTTTTGCCGCAGGCGGCGATTGTGGAGCGGATGTTGTCCGATCTGACGGCCGTGCCCGGCGTCAGCGGCGCACCCAAACTGCGGCCCGCGCTCGCCGTCGCGTGACTGTGGCCGCCGGCCGCTGAACCTTGCGGCACGGGCGTTGCGAGCGACACACAGCGCGTTTTCCGCAGCTTGCCCAGTTACTGAGCGCGCAATTATCATGGCGCGCTTTTTATGGCACTTGACACGCCGCGTTGGCGCCGTGTGCTATAAAGCGGTCGTTATTGGGTCGCAAAGGTCGCAAACGAGGGTCGCGCTAATAAATGCGCACTCAAGGCCATCAACCCGGATCTACCAACCTCACATCGAGTCATGTCCAAAGCACTGATCATCGCCGAAAAGCCTTCCGTCGCGAACGACATCGCGCGGGCTTTGGGCGGCTTTACCAAGCATGACGAATACTACGAAAGCGACGAGTACGTCCTTTCCTCGGCAGTCGGCCACTTGCTGGAAATTGCCGCGCCCGAAGACTATGAAGTCAAGCGCGGCAAGTGGAGCTTCGCCAACCTGCCCGTCATTCCGCCGCATTTCGATCTGAATCCGATCGCCAAGAGCGAGTCGCGCCTGAAGGTGCTGACCAAGCTGCTCAAGCGTAAAGACGTCGATCGCCTGATTAACGCATGTGACGCGGGGCGCGAGGGCGAGCTGATTTTCCGCCTGATCGCGCAACACGCGAAAGCCAAGCAACCGGTACAGCGCCTGTGGCTTCAGTCGATGACAGCCGGCTCGATTCGCGACGGCTTTGCCCGTCTGCGCAGCGACGAAGAAATGCAGCCACTCGCCGATGCGGCGCGCTGCCGCTCGGAAGCGGACTGGCTGGTCGGCATCAACGGCACGCGCGCCATGACCGCGTTCAACAGCAAGGGCGGCGGCTTCTTCCTGACCACGGTCGGGCGAGTGCAGACGCCGACGCTGTCGATCGTCGTCGAGCGCGAAGAAAAGATTCGCCGCTTCGTGCCGCGCGATTACTGGGAAGTGAAGGCGGAGTTCGTCTGCGCAGCCGGTTTCTACGAAGGCCGCTGGTTCGATCCGCAATTCAAGCGCGACGAGTTCGATCCTGAAAAACGCGATTCGCGCCTGTGGGCACTGCCCGCGGCCGAGACGATCGTCGCTGCCTGCCGCGGCCAGATCGGCAAGGTAACCGAAGAATCGAAGCCGTCCACGCAACTGTCGCCGGCGCTGTTCGACCTGACCAGCTTGCAGCGTGAGGCCAACGGCCGCTTCGGCTTCTCGGCGAAGAACACGCTGGGCCTCGCTCAGGCGCTGTACGAAAAGCACAAGGTGCTGACCTATCCCCGGACCGACGCGCGCGCGTTGCCGGAAGACTATATGGATACGGTCAAGGAAACGCTGGGCATGCTCAAGGAGAGCAACAACTATCTCCCGTACGCCAAGCAGGTGCTCGACAAGGGCTGGGTGAAACCGAACAAGCGCATCTTCGATAACTCGAAAATCAGCGACCACTTCGCAATCATCCCGACGGCGCAGGCGCCGAAGAATCTGTCCGAGCCGGAACAGAAGCTCTACGACCTGGTCGTGAAGCGCTTCCTGTCGGTGTTCTTCCCGGCCGCTGAGTACCGGGTGACGACGCGGATCACGGAAGTGGTCGGTCATCACTTCAAGACTGAAGGCAAGGTGCTGGTCGAACCGGGCTGGTTGCAGGTCTACGGCCGCGAAATCAGCGGTGAAGACGCGAACCTCGTGCCGGTTCAGAAGGACGAGAAGGTCAAGACGGACAAGATCGCCGCCCAGCAACTGGTGACGAAACCGCCCGCACGCTACAACGAAGCGACCTTGCTCTCGGCCATGGAAGGCGCGGGCAAACTGGTCGAAGACGACGAGTTGCGCGAAGCCATGGCGGCCAAGGGGCTCGGCACGCCGGCCACGCGCGCCGCCATCATCGAAGGCCTGCTTGGCGAAAAGTATCTGATCCGCGAAGGCCGCGATCTGATTCCGACCGCCAAGGCATTCCAGCTGATGACACTGCTGCGCGGCCTCGGCGTGAAGGAACTGACCGCGCCGGAATTGACCGGCGAGTGGGAATACAAGCTCTCGCAAATGGAGCGTGGCAACCTGCCGCGCGACGCGTTCATGCAGGAAATCGCCCGCATGACGCAAACCATCGTCAAGCGCGCGAAGGAATACGATTCCGACACGATCCCGGGCGATTACGCGACGTTGCAAACGCCGTGTCCGAATTGCGGCGGTCAGGTGAAGGAAAACTACCGGCGCTTTGCGTGCTCGAAGTGCGAGTTTTCGATCTCGAAGATTCCGGGCGGCCGTCAGTTCGAAATCCCGGAAGTTGAAGAGCTGCTGCAGAACAAGACCATCGGACCGCTGTCGGGTTTCCGCAGCAAGATGGGCCGTCCGTTCTCGGCGATCCTCAAGCTCTCGCTCGATGACGAGATCAAGAACTACAAGCTCGAATTCGACTTCGGCCAGGACTCCGGCGGCGAAGACGGCGAACCGCCTGACTTCTCCGATCAGGAGGCAGTCGGCTCATGCCCGAAGTGCAAGGGTCGCGTGTTCGAACATGGCATGAGCTATGTCTGCGAGAACTCGGTTGCCAATCCGAAGACTTGCGACTTCCGCTCGGGCAAGGTGATTCTGCAGCAGGAAATCGCGCGTGAGCAGATGTCGAAGTTGCTCGAGGAAGGACGCACCGACCTGCTGACGAACTTCAAGTCGTCGCGCACCGGCCGCAACTTTAAGGCGTTCCTCGTCAAGCAGAACGACGGCAAGATCGGCTTCGAATTCGAGAAGAAAGAGCCGTCGGCCAAGACCGCAGCGAAAACCGCGGCGGCGAAGACGGCAGCGAAGGCAGCGCCGGAGTCTGATGACGAAGACGCACCGGTCGCAGTAAAGGCGGCGCCCACGAAGAAGGCCGCGGCGAAGAAAGCACCGGCCACGAAGACTGCGGCAGCGAAAACCGCCGCAGCCAAGAAGGCGCCGGCCAAGAAAGCGGTAGCGCGCAAGACAGGCTCGTAATTCGGGCGGAAGCTGGAAGGTATTCAGCTTCCGGCCAGCTTCGAACTTGCCGATAAAAAAGGCGCAGTCACTTACGTGACTGCGCCTTTTTATTTGTCGGCCCGACTGCGCTTAGCTCAAACGCCGCCGGCACCTTCGCCCGAATCGTTACAGCGGCGACACAGCGGTAGGCCGCGGACGATTCGTCGTCTTCGTCAAAGTCTTCGGCAGCGGCGATAACTCGCTATCCAACAGCCGTGACAGCGGCTCAGCGCCATCGAATGCTTCCGGCGGCATGGGGTCCGCTGAATCGAGCGCGGCGGACGTGGCGGGCCTGCCAAGCCCGTCCTTGATCCACTGCTCACCGAGCAGACTGTTCGGCGTCTGGCTGAAATGCTCGACCAGATGATCGATGAACGTACGCACCTTCGCCGGCAAATGACGGCGGCTCGGATACGCGATGTTGATCTCGACCTGCGGCAAACGGAAATCGCCGAGCAAACGCACGAGCCTGCCGCGCGTCATGTCGCGGCCGATCAGGTAACTCGGCAGAATCGCGATACCCATGCCGAGCAGCGCGAACTGCCGCAGCATCTCCGTGTTGTTCGCCACGATAACGTTGACCGGCCGCACGCGCACTTCGCCTTCCGAACCCGTGAACACGCGCTCGTCACCCCAATACTCGGACGGCAAGCTCAGGCACGGGTGCTCGAGCAGATGCTCGGGACGCGTGGGCGTGCCGTGCTTTTCCAGATACGCAGGCGTCGCGCACACCGTCATGCAGCCAGTGGTCAAACGCCGCGTGACAATGCTCGCGCTGCGCATCTGCCGTGTGACCACCACGCCAACGTCGAAACCTTCTTCGACCAGATCAACCTGACGGTCGACCAGCGTGACATCGGGAATGACTTTCGGATAGCGCTCTGCGTAGGTTTGCAGCACAGGCGCGAGGTTATGCAACCCGAACACGACCGGCGCAACTATCCGCAACGTGCCGACGGGTTCGTGATTGCGCGCGACCACCATCTGCTCGACGTCTTCCAGTTCGTCGAGAATCTGGCGCGCGCGCTCGAGATAAACCTGACCGGATTCGGTCAGAGACAAGCTGCGGGTTGTGCGATTGAGCAGCCGCGTACCAAGACGGCCTTCGAGATCGGCAACGTGACGGGTGGCAACTGCGTTGGAAATATCCATCGCGCTCGCAGCGCGGGCAAAACTGCCGAGATCCGCCACTTTGACGAAAACTCGCATCGACTGCAAATGATCCATAAGACAACTCCTGCCGTGTTACAGCTTCCTGACAATTAGTGAAAACCAGTGAAGCGAACTTGGAATTCTCCTACGACTCGCGAAATCGTGCAGAAGTTGCCCGCGAAAGACGAAATATTGTCGAAATTTGTGCGACTGTGTTCCCCAGTGCGGGGCACGACCTTCGATTGTTCCGACAAGAGCAACAATCTGCTGCAGCGCAGCTTGCACTGCCTTTTTTGTTCGAACAGATGCAACGGTCGTCCGGCATTGTGAAATGCTAAAAAGTCGCAATGCGGGGCCGGATCGGAAAAGAAAAACCGCCCGAAGGCGGCTTCCGTGCGAAGTGACCACTCACCTAATCAGGCAGCGAGCTTTCCTTCGAGTGCGAGCTTGGTCTCTGCCAAAGCCGGCGGCAGACCTTGCTGCAACGTGTCAAATAGCTCGGTATGGAGCGCGAGTTCGGCGCGCCAGGCTGCGTCGTCGACCGAGATTACCTGCTGGAATTGCTCGCGGCTGAAATCCAGGCCGCTCCAGTCGAGGTCTTCGTAGTGCGGCGACACGCCGAACGCGTGTTCTTCACCTTGCGCCTTGCCTTCGATACGTCCGACCATCCAACTCAGCACGCGCATGTTCTCGCCGAAGCCCGGCCAGACGAACTTGCCATCCGCGCCCTTGCGGAACCAGTTGACACAGAAGATTTTCGGCAGCTTCGCGTTCAGTTTCTCGAGACGCTCGCCGGTTTTCAGCCAGTGGCCGAAGTAGTCGCTCATGTTGTAGCCGCAGAACGGCAGCATCGCGAACGGGTCGCGGCGCACCACGCCCTGCTGCCCCGCCGCCGCTGCGGTCGTTTCCGAGCCCATGGTGGCCGCCATGTAGACGCCTTCAACCCAGTTGCGCGCTTCGGTGACGAGCGGCACGGTCGTCGAACGGCGGCCGCCGAAAATGAACGCGTCAATCGCCACGCCCGCCGGGTTCTCCCAGTCGGCATCGATCGACGGACATTGCGAAGCCGGCGCTGTGAAGCGCGCGTTCGGATGCGCGGCCTTGCGCCCGCTCTCCTTCGCGCTCGCCGGCGTCCAGTCCTTGCCCTGCCAGTCGATCAGGTGCGCGGGCGGCTCGTCGGTCATGCCTTCCCACCAGACGTCGCCGTCGTCGGTCAGCGCGACGTTCGTGAAGATGACGTTTTCCTTCAGCGTGGCCATCGCGTTGAAGTTGGTCTTTTCGCTTGTGCCCGGCGCGACGCCGAAATACCCCGCCTCCGGGTTGATCGCGTAGAGACGGCCGTCCTTACCCGGCTTGATCCATGCAATATCGTCGCCGATCGTGGAGATTTTCCAGCCGTTCAGGCCTTCCGGCGGAATCAGCATCGCAAAGTTGGTCTTGCCGCACGCCGACGGAAACGCCGCCGCGACGTGATGCTTCTGTCCTTGCGGCGACGTCACGCCGAGAATCAGCATGTGTTCGGCGAGCCAGCCTTCGGCACGGCCCATCGTGGACGCGATACGCAACGCAAAGCACTTCTTGCCGAGCAACGCGTTGCCGCCATAGCCCGAGCCGTAACTCCAGATTTCGCGCGATTCGGGGAAATGAACGATGTATTTGGTGTCGTTGCACGGCCACGGCACGTCTTTCTCGCCCGCCGCGAGCGGCGCGCCGACGGAATGCACGCACGGCACGAACTCGCCATCTTCGCCCAGCACCTCGTACACCTTGCGACCCATGCGCGTCATGATGCGCATGTTGGTGACCACGTACGGGCTGTCGCTCAACTCGACGCCGATGTGCGCGATCGGCGAACCGAGCGGCCCCATCGAGAACGGCACCACGTACATGGTGCGGCCGCGCATGGCGCCGTCGAAGAGGCCGTTGAGCGTCGCACGCATCTCAGCCGGTTCGATCCAGTTATTGGTTGGCCCGGCATCTTCACGACGCTGCGAGCAGATGTAAGTGCGATCTTCGACACGCGCCACGTCCGACGGATCGGACCATGCGAGATAGGAATTGGGACGTTTGGCGGGATTGAGCTTCTTGAGGGTGCCGGCTTCGACCATCTGGGCACACAGGCGGTCGTACTCTTCCTGTGAACCGTCGCACCAGACGATTCGATCGGGCTGGGTCACGGCGGCAACGCGCTGGACCCACTCGATCAGTTTTCGGTGCTTGACCCACTCGGGCGCCCCTGCGGACGCCTCGATAGTGGGCTGTCCTTCGAATGAGGGATGATTCATCGACCTGTCTCCGTTTTGAAAGCAATAGAAAAACGGTACAAGCCCAGTGACGCTGCATGCGAGAGGCGTTCAATTCATCGCGACGACATTCCTGCAAGCCGACGCGTAATTTGTGCAGGTCATCATGGGCTACACAGCCTGTTGCACGGAGGTTCCAGCCGACGGTCGTCTGCAACCGTCTGTAAAGCGACTTGCCTCAACACGCAACAAACTGTTAAAAACGATGTCAATCGGCCTTGCCGTGGCGCTGCCGTTCTACGCGGCAGCTTCTACAGTAAGGCATTCAGCCAGACCGGCATGTGACCTGGGTCACATGGTGGGACAGTCAGCATAACACTCGGTTCCGCACCGCTATGGTGCACCGCAAGACACATACCATGAAGATTGCCATCCTCGACGATTACCAGGACGCCGTCCGCAAGCTCGACTGCTTTCAACTGCTGGCCGACCATGAGGTCAAGGTTTTCAACAACACCGTCCGCGGTCTCGGCCAGCTGGCGAGCCGCCTTTCCGAAGTCGATGCACTCGTCCTGATTCGCGAACGTACCCGCATCAACTCGCAACTACTCGATAAATTGCCGCGTTTGCGCATGATCAGCCAAACCGGCAAAGTCTCCAGCCATATCGATCTGGCAGCTTGTACCGAGCGCGGCATTGCCGTGCTGGAAGGCAGCGGCTCACCGACCGCGCCGGCCGAACTGACGTGGGCTCTCATCATGGCCGCTCAACGGCGGATTCCGCAATACGTAGCAAACCTTAAGCAAGGGGCCTGGCAGCAGTCCGGTTTGAAGACATCTGCGCTGCCGCCGAACTTCGGTTTGGGCCAGGTGCTGCGCGGCCAGACGCTGGGGATTTGGGGTTACGGCAAGATCGGCCGCTTGCTTGCCGGGTACGGCAAGGCATTCGGCATGAACGTGCTGATCTGGGGCCGCGAGCATTCGCGTGAAGCGGCTCGCGCGGACGGCTTTGGCGTGGCCGAGAGCCGCGAGGCCTTGTTCGAGCAGAGCGACGTGCTGTCGTTGCACCTGCGACTGCATGACGACACGCGCGGCATCGTCAAGCAGGAAGACCTGATGCGGATGAAGCCGACCGCGTTGCTCGTGAACACGAGCCGGGCCGAATTGCTCGACGACAATGCGCTCGTCAATGCGTTGTCGCACAACCGTCCGGGGATGGTCGCGATCGACGTCTACGAAAGCGAGCCGATTCTGCAGGGCTACAGCCTGCTGCGCATGGAGAACGTGATCTGCACGCCGCACATCGGCTACGTGGAACGCGAGAGCTACGAGCTGTATTTCACCGCTGCATTCCAGAACATTCTGGCTTTCGACGCCGGCGATACGTCCAGCGTGGCGAATCCGGAAGCGTTGCAGGGCGGGCGCCGGCGTTAATTTTCGGCGTTAGTCTCGCGCCCGCCGTTGCTCACCTCAGTTCACCTCAGCGCGCTTCGTGCGCGCCGGCTTCCAGCAGATCGGGCATGCGTTCCAGAAAGGTCTCGCCGTCGGCGCGGCCGAGGTTGTACGCGTGCACCATCTGCGAGGGGCTCGTGTAGTCCCAACTCGAAATGGGCACCTTGCGCGACGGCTGCACGTAGAGCCGTTGCTGCACGCCGTGCGGCACGACGAACATCTGCGGCCGCGGATAAAGACGCGTGACCATCACCAGCACGTTGCCGGGCGCATCGGCGTCGAGCGCGCCGACCGGCACGTTGTCGACCATCCCGCCGTCGAGCACCGGCCGGCCATTGCGCCGTAAAACCGGCGTGAACGGCGGCGTACTCGACGATTGCAGGATCAGATCGGCGAGGTCCTCGACGCTCGCGCAATCCTGCGCGCGCACGAATTCCGGATGAAAGCCAAGCGTCTGACCCAAGGTCGGATGCAGCGTTTTGCGCACGTATTTCTCGATGTTGTACGCGATCAGGCCCGCGGCAACGGCGCTGCGCGCGCCAAGCCAGCGCGGCAGGTGCGACACGCCGATGCGGATTTCGGGCGCGTCGGCGAGCGTAGAAAATTTGTCGCGATAGATATCGAGCAGCGCCTGCCGGTAGATCCGATAGTGCGGGAAAACCGATTCGCCACGCAGCAGATTGCCCCAGTAGGCATTGCGAGTGTTGTGGCGCAGCGCGTCTTCGTAGTAGCGCATGACCCAGTCGGAATCGCGCGTGTAGAGCATGCACGCAGTGGCGGCGCCGGCCGAAATGCCGGCGATGACGCGCGGACGGATATCCAGCTCCGGCTGCACCACGTCCCAAAATCCCGCCTGCCACCAGCAGCGATTGCCGCCGCCGGCGAATACGACCTGATCGAACATCTTGGCTTTTTCCTCTAATACAGCTTGCTGGCCCGTTTCAGGTGTCAGTCGAGCAGCGCGTAGGTGGTGGTGGCGTGGACGGCCATGTTGCCGGCTTCGTCGAATAACTCGACTTCGCCGAACACGAGATTACGGCCCATGCGCAGCACGCGCGCGGTGATCAGCACGTCGCCGTTGCGGACCGCGCGCATGAAACTGATGTTGAGCGAGACGGTGCTCATCGGCTTGAAACCGCCGAGCGCGGCCGAAATCGCGACGATCATTGCCGTGTCGGCGGCCGCCATGAATACCTGGCCGCAGATCACGCCGCCGGAGTGGCGCAGTCCACCGGAAAACGGCAGGCGCAAGGTCGCACTTTCTTCGTCGACCTTGACCGGAGTCAGCGTAAGCGCGCGGACCCAGGGTGCGAGGATGCGGTCGAGCAGCTCGTTAATCTCTTTATCATCCATGGCGGTCCCCGGTCGAAAGCCGCGCGACGCTTCGCGCGGCAGGTATCCGCGACATGATACCGGCACGGAGAACCGCGCGCCTTCCCGCTGCCTCAAGGCTGGCAGCTCGAGTGCCGGGTCGCCGCCCTTCCAGATTTTTTAAGAAATCTGCTAAAGGGGCTTGGCAATCTCGGAAAGTTTCGGCATAATTTCGCTTCTGTTGGGGGCGTTAGCTCAGTTGGTAGAGCAGCGGACTCTTAATCCGTAGGTCGAGTGTTCGAGTCACTCACGCCCCACCAAAGCATTCAACAAAAAGCCCGGTCCTTGCGACTGGGCTTTTTGCTTTTCAGCGCCGGTGCGGTGCGAAAATACCGGCTCCGCATTCCCCCGACATGCCATCGGGAACCCACGATCCAAAACGCCGGAATCGCACTATGTCCAAGTCAAAATTACGCCCCGGGGATCTGGGTGCCCCGCTCTCCGAAAAAGAGTTCGAAGAACTCGATGACTTTCTGACTTCCGACCAGACGTCGGACGAGACCCTAACAATCATGGGCCTGGACGGCTATCTGACCGCCTTGGCCATCGGCCCCACTACCGTACCGCCAAGTTACTGGCTGCCACGAGTCTGGGGCCCGAACGAGGATGACGCTCCCAAATTCGAGACAACGGATCAGGCGCAGCATATTCTCGGACTGATCTTGCGGGACATGAACGGCATCATCACCAGCCTCGAAGACGACCCGGACGATTTCGAACCAGTGCTTGCCTTTAGGCGGATAGGCGACCGCGAATACCTCGACGGCGAAGCGTGGGCTTTGGGCTTCATGGAAGGCCTCATGCTGGTTCGGGCAGATTGGCAAGCGCTGTTCGATAACGAGCAGGGCCGGGAATGGCTGAATCCGCTGTATCTGATGGGCTCGGACGAGATTCTGCCGGAAGAGCAGCAGTTGATCGCCACGGCAGAACAGCGGGAAGTCCTCACCAAACAGATTCCCGCCAGCATCGCCGCGATCTATCGTTTCTGGCTGCCCCACCGTCAGGCAGTCCATGAGCGAAAGCTCTCCGCCGCGATGCAGCGCACTGAACCCAAAGTCGGACGCAACGACCCCTGTCCTTGCGGCAGCGGCAAGAAATTCAAGAAATGCTGCGGCGCTGCGGCGGAGCTTCACTGAAAGTCATTTCCTTCAATACACCCCACCCCGCTGCACGATACCGTTGAGCGCCGCAAATCCTGCGCACTCACGTATCGAGGCATCAGATGACCGTCTTACTCTCCATGGCCGCGTTCGCGTTGGCATCGTCGATTTCTCCCGGGCCTGTCAATGTCGTCGCGCTTAGCGCCGGCGCGCAACATGGATTCTCCGCGAGCATGCGGCACGTGACCGGTGCGACCGTCGGGTTCACGCTGCTGTTGTTGCTCATCGGTCTGGGTCTGCACGAGTTGCTCGCGCATTTCCCCAATCTGATCGACATCGTCAAATGGGCCGGCGTCGGGTTCCTGCTTTACATGGCCTACAAACTCGCCGTTGATGACGGCAAGCTCGGCGCGGACAAGCCCACCCGCGGACCCTCCTTCGCCTACGGCGCAGCGATGCAATGGCTCAATCCGAAAGCGTGGCTCGCGTCGCTAGCCGGCATGGGTGCCTACGCGGCCGATGGCGACGGCCGGCTCGTCTGGCAATTCACCGTCGTGTACTTCGTGGTTTGCTATCTGTCGATTGCCAGCTGGGCGTATGCCGGCACGTTCCTGCGTCGATACTTGCAGGAGCCGAAGCGCGTGAGGTTTTTCAATCGTGTGATGGCGGCTTTGCTCGCGGCTAGCGCGTTGTATCTGCTGATAGCGTGACGCGAAACACGCGTCCGCAATTCAACTGCGATACTGCCCCGGTGTCGCCGCAACCAGCCGCTTGAAGGTCCGCTGCAAATGCGCCTGATCGGCAAAGCCCGCATCGAGCGCGACGTCCGCGATCGGGTGGCCGCGCCGGAGTTGCGCGCGGCTGAACTGGATGCGTCGGTTGATCAGATACGCGTGCGGCGTCATGCCGTAACGCTGTTTGAATGCGCGGATCAGGTGCGAAGCGGATAGCTCAGCCGCCTCGCACACATCCTCGAGCTTCAGCGGACGGGTGCAATTCTCGGCGATGAATTCCGCGGCGCGCGCGAGTTGGCCGCTCGCATCGTGATCCGGCAAGGGCGCCGGATTCAACTTTTGCTGGACTTCCGAGAAGAACGAGAGCGCTGCGCTTTCCTTGCGCATGGGCTCGCTGTCATCGTCGACGAGAATCGCGTAGAGACGGTTCAAACCGTCGAACAACGCCGGGTCCGTCGTCATGGTCTGCGAGAAAGCGCGAAACGCGTGGTTGTCGCTGAAACCCAGGTCGTGTTGCAGACCCGTGAGCCAATCAACGTCCACATGCAGCATCCGATACGACCAGCGCTCGTCGGCAACCGGGTTGCACGCGTGCACGTCGTCCGGATTCATCATCACGACCGCACCGGCGCCGATCCATTCACTCGCGTGACGATTCAAATACACGCTACGGCCGCCGGTGACGGCGCCGATCGAGAACGTCTCGTGCGAGTGCTTGGCATAGCAGACCTCGCGGCCGTCTTCGATGGAACGCGCCTCGATGAACGGCAACGCGTCATCGCGCCAGAATTTCGGCGCCGCCATCACCGCTGAATCACTCCGGTCATTCGTCCCGCTCATCTCGTGCTCCTCGGTCAGGCGCTTTATTCCGTCGCAACTTCGTCGCCGCGGCACAGTCGGCGCGAACCACATCGTAACGGTCCAAACCGCCTCGGACCAGCGTCGAACGCATCGTATCCCCAGGAAATCCCGGAATTCCATGCTTGCCAATCTCAAAACACATAGTTATATTATGACTAGACAAACAAAGACTAGCCTGCAGCCACTTTAACCATGGTCCGCCACTCTCCGCTCGCCCTCGCCGTCCTCGCCATGCTTACCGAAGCGCCGATGCATCCGTACCGGATGCAGCAGCTCATCAAGGCACGCGGCAAGGACGAGGTCATCAACGTTGGCCAGCGCAACAGCCTGTACCAGACCATCGATCGCCTGGTGCGCGGCGATCTGATCGCCATCCGCGAGACGGAGCGCGACGGCGCGTTCCCCGAACGCACGGTCTATGAAATCACCGAAGCCGGCCGTGACACCGGGCGTCTTTGGCTGCGCGAACAGCTTGCGCAGCGCACCCGCGATTTCCCGGCCTTTCCGGCCGCGCTCTCGCTTCTGCCGCTGCTCTCGCCCGAAGACGTGTGCCGTCAGCTCGATACCCGCATCGGCGCGCTTGAGCGGGAATTGGCCCGGCTCGATGAAGCCACCGCACAAGCCACCCAGATGGAAGTGCCGCGGCTGTTCCTGCTCGAAGTTGAACTCGTGCGCGCGCAACTCGTTGTCGAGCTGGAATGGGTTCGCAGCGTGGTGACCGATCTGAAAGCTGGCACGCTCACCTGGAGCCAGGAATGGATAGAAGAAATCGCTCAACGTTTCACGCTGCCGGCCGGTGAATACAAGTACCGGCTTGTCCAACCTGCCGCAAAGAAGGAGGCGAAGTCATGAGTCGTGAACCCATGGAGGTGATCGTGATCGGGGCCGGCACGGGCGGCCTCTGTCTGGCGCACGGCTTGAAGCGCGCCGGCATCAACGTGAATGTCTACGAACGCGACCGCACGCGCGCGGACGGTTTG
This sequence comes from Paraburkholderia aspalathi, assembly GCF_900116445.1. Lineage (GTDB taxonomy): Bacteria > Pseudomonadota > Gammaproteobacteria > Burkholderiales > Burkholderiaceae > Paraburkholderia > Paraburkholderia aspalathi. Next base: position 233,147 of record NZ_FPBH01000006.1, on the reverse strand, counting down.
CAGGGCTATCGCGTCGGCATCAATCCGCACGGGCTCGCGTCGCTGGAAGCGTGTCTTCCGCCCGAACTCTATGCGACCTTTCTCGCGACCTGCGCGCGTACACCCGGCCGCTTCAACATCCTGACCGAGCGCATGACCGAATTGCTCACGTTACCGCTTGAAGACGAATCGATGAGCGGCGGCAAATCGGTCAGCCGGATGACGCTCAGGCAAGTCCTGCTGACAGGTCTCGAATCACAAGTGCACTTCGACAAGACGTTCACGTCGTACGAGCAGAACGACGACGGCAGCGTCACCGCGCATTTCGCGGACGGCACGCATGTGACTGCCGATCTGCTGGTCGGTGCGGACGGCGCGCGTTCGAAGGTGCGTCGCCAACTCCTGCCGCACGCGAAGCTTGAAAACACCGGCATCGTCAGCATCGGCGCGAAGGTGCCGATGGACGAAACATCACGCGCGCTGCTGCCGCCCAAGGTGCTCGACGGCATGACGCTGATCAACGCGCCGAAGGGCTATGGCGGGATCATCCATGTGATGGAATTTCCGTGGCGCGCGGACGGCGGCGGAATGAAGGAGGGCATCGGCAGCAGCGACGCCGAGTTGCTCTCGGGCTGGCCCGGATTGCTCTACGACAACACGCGCGACTATCTGATGTGGGGTGTCTGGGGCGCACTGCACAACTTGCCGGCCGATCCCAAATCGCTCGGACCGGCCGCGTTACTCGCGCTCGCGACGCAGATCACCGATGGCTGGCATCCCAATCTGCGCGCCCTGATTCGCGCATCGGATCCTTCCACCACCTTCAGCGTCGATGTGCGCACGTCGGTGCCTGTCGATGCATGGCCGACCACCAACGTCACGGTTCTGGGTGATGCAGTGCATTTGATGACGCCGGGACGCGGCGTCGGTGCGAATACCGCACTGCGCGATGCCGCACTACTCGCTGCGCGTCTAGCCGACGCACAACAGGGCAAGCTGTCGGGCTACGACGCCGTCGCGGGTTACGAAGAGGAGATGCGCCGCTACGGTTTTCATGCGGTCGCGGAATCGCGCAAGCAGTTCGACGCGCGCGGCGCGTTGCATCGGCCGGTGGTCGGAAGAATGGCGTTGAGCGCCATGCGCACGAGCTTGCGCGTAGTCAACAACGTGCCGATGCTCAAGCGCCGCATGATCGACGCCGAGAACGAATTTCGCGGCGTCGATCGCAATGCGGCACCCGCCGCGCACGATCAGCAATACGGTCAATAAGTTACTTCGGCGTGATGTCGATATTGCCGAGATACTTCGCCGCCAGCGTCTTCACCGTGCCGTCGGCCTGAACCTTCGCGATCGCTGCGTTCAGCTGATCACGCAACGCGGTGTCGCCCTTGCGGATCCCGTAAGCGATGCCGCTGCCGAGAATCTTGTCATCACGCACCGGCTGCCCGACGAACGCGTAGTCCTTGCCGGTAGGCTTCGACAGAAATCCCGTCTGACCGGCCGGCGCGAGAACGAGCGTCGCATCGAGTCGGCCCGCCAGCAGATCCGTATAGACCTGGTTCTGATCCTGATACGGCACGACGGTGACACCCGCCGGTTCCCAATGCGCCTTCGCGAAGGTTTCCTGAATCGACGCCTGCAACACGCCGACGCGTTTGCCCTTCAACGATTCCGGCGTCGGCAGCAAACCGCTGTCACGCTTCGCGATCAGTTGCGTCGGCACGCGATACACGACCGTCGTGAAATCGATCGCCTGACGGCGCTGCTCGGTGGCGTTCATCGCTGAGTTGATCGCGTCGAACTTGCGGCCTTGCAGCGCGGGAATCAAGCCGTCGAACGAGGTTTCGACCCATTTGCACGTCATGTGCGCAGCGACGCACACGGCATTGCCGACGTCGATGTCGAGACCTTGCAACTCACCGTTCGGCCCTTTCGATTCGAACGGCGGATACTGCGCCTCGAGTCCGAAACGCAGCGTCGAGGTGTCGGCGGCGATCGCGGCTGACGATGCAGCGATCGACGCGAATGCGCAGGCCAGCGCCAAGAGAGGCTTGAGCAATTTCATAACGGGTCCCTTTTCCTTCGATATTGTTGTAACGCAGCATGCTGCGCGCTGATGCGTAACGACGCGACCGCGCGACGATCATACTGCTGTCAAATTAGATTTCGCACAGACGTCGCGCGCCTTCGATCAAGGTCGCGTCGTCTTTCGAGAAGCTCAGGCGGATCAAACCTGAATCCGTGCCGTCGGTATAAAACGCCGACAGCGGAATCGTCGCGACACGCGCATCGCGAATCAGGCGCAGCACGAAGTCGCTATCGCTTTCCTCGGAGAAACCGCGGAAACGCGCGAGCATGAAGAAGCTGCCTTCGCTCGGCAGCAATTCGAAGCGCGACTCGCGCAACGCATGGGCGAGCAGATCGCGCTTCTTCTGATAGAACGCGGACAGGCCGAGGTAGCTCTCGCGATTGGCCAGCGCATCGACAAACGCGTACTGCATCGGCGTATCAGCAGAAAACACCATGAACTGATGGACTTTGCGGATCTCGTCCATGAGCGCAGCGGGCGCGAGGCAATAGCCCACGCGCCAACCAGTCACGTGATACGACTTGCCGAATGACGACACGATCACGCTACGTTCAGCGAGTTCGGAATCGCAGGCCATGCTTTGATGTTTGGCGCCGTCGAACACCACGTGTTCGTAGACCTCGTCGGCGAGAATCACGATGTCGGTGTTGCGCGTCACGGCCTTCAGACGCGCAATGTCGGCCTCGCTGAACACGGTCGCGGTCGGGTTGTGCGGTGTGTTGATGATGATCATGCGCGTCTTCGGCGTGATCGCGGCGGCGACCTCGTCCCAATCGACGCGGAAATCGGTGAGCGACAGTTTGATCGCGATCGGCGTTGCGCCTTGCAGGCGAACGATCGGGCCGTAACTATCGAATGACGGCTCGAAGTAAATCACTTCATCGCCCGGATGCACCAATGCGCTGATCGTCGAATACAGGCCTTCGCTGGCGCTGGCGATCACCGTGACTTCGCTCGACGGGTCGTAGCGCACGCCGTACAGCGTCTCGACCTTGTCGGCGAGCGCTTCGCGCAGGGCGCCGATGCCGGCCATCGGCGCGTACTGGTTATGACCGGCGCGCATGGCTTGCGCGACACCGTCGATCAGCTTCGCGTCGGGCGCGAAATTCGGCGCACCTTGCGACAGGTTCAGCGCATCGTGTTGCGCGGCCAGTTGGCCGATCACGGTAAAAATCGTCGTGCCTACATCAGGCAGTTTCGAGCGAGCTTGCATGGCGCTCTGCATAAGGCTTTCTCCCTTTCTCCATCCGGCAGCGGATTCGCGGACTGCCCACAGCGCAGCGGTCCCATCCGGTTCGATGATTAGGCATCAGCCAAAGAACCGTCACAATCGAAACTTTGTCATGCGCGGCATGCGTTTACGTCATGGCTCGCGCAATGCCGTTCTGGAGCAGGGTATGGCAATGAAATCGGGGGTTTGGCGGGAGAAATGCAGGCGCATGGAGCGCACGGAAAACAGCAGAGGTATGACGTAATGTGATGCGGAGCGGTAATGCGATGGGGCGATTTGCTGCTGATTGCTGCTATTTGCAACGACGGCGCGCAGTGGCGCTGCAGAACAATCCGGCTGCGACCAGGCGGTCGCAGCCGTCAAAAGCAAACTAATCGACGATCAGGCGTCGTCCATCATGCGAACTTTGACCTTCTTGCCCTTCACCTTGCCCCCGCTGAGCTTGCGCAGTGCCTCGCGCGCGACGCTACGCTCCACGGCCACGTAGGTGGACATTTCGGTCACGTTAATCTTGCCGATCTGCGAACCAGCGAAACCTGCTTCACCGGTCAGCGCGCCGAGCACGTCGCCCGGACGGATCTTTTCCTTGCGGCCGCCGAGAATCTGCAGCGTTTCCATCGGCGGCAGCAGACGCTCGTTGCTCGCCGGCTTGAGATCGGCCAGCTTGTGCCACTCGACCTCACGCTTTTGCGCCTGTTCGAGACTGCCCACGCGGCCCATCTCGTTCATGCTGGCGAGACTCAGCGCCCAGCCTTCCTGATCGGCGCGACCCGTGCGGCCGATGCGGTGCACGTGCACTTCCGGGTCCGGCGTCACGTCGACGTTGATCACCGCTTCCAACTCCGCGATGTCGAGACCGCGCGAGGCAACGTCCGTCGCAACCAGCACCGAGCAACTCCGGTTTGCGAACTGGATCAGCACCTGATCGCGTTCACGCTGATCGAGTTCGCCATGCAACGCGAGCGCATGAAAGCCCTGCGCGCGCAGCACGTCGAGCAGATCGCGGCACTGCTGCTTGGTATTGCAGAACGCCAGCGTGCTCACCGGACGATAGTGGTTCAGCAACAAACCGACGGCATGCAGACGCTGGTCCTCGGTCACTTCATAGAAGCGCTGGCGAATCTTCGTGTTGTCGTGCCGCTCGGCGAGCTTCACTTCCTTCGGATTACGCAGGAATTGCTGACTGAGTTTGACGATGCCTTCGGGATACGTCGCGGAGAACAGCAGCGTTTGCCGCTCTTTCGGGCATTGCTTCACAACGGTCGCGATGTCGTCGAAGAAACCCATGTCGAGCATGCGGTCGGCTTCGTCGAGCACCAGCGTGTTGAGCGACTGCAACGGCAGGCTGCCGCGCTCGAGGTGATCCATGATCCGGCCCGGCGTACCGACCACGATATGCGCACCGTGTTCGAGGCTGGCCGTTTGCGGACGCATCGGCGTGCCGCCGCACAGCGTCAGCACTTTGATGTTTTCTTCGGCGCGCGCCAGACGGCGGATTTCCTGCGTGACCTGGTCGGCGAGTTCACGCGTCGGGCACAGCACCATCGCCTGCACGGCGAAGTTGCGCACATCGAGGCGGTTGAGCAACGCCAGCGAAAACGCCGCGGTCTTGCCGCTGCCGGTTTTCGCCTGGGCGATCAGATCGTTACCCGCCAGCGCGATCGGCAGGCTCGCGGCCTGAATCGGCGTCATCTCGACATAGCCGAGTTGCGTCAGGTTGGCGAGCGTGGCGGGCGGTAGCGGTAGCTGGCTAAACGGCGCGCCGGCTTGAGTGGGAGTGTTCATAGGGTGAGGGCTCGCTATCGACGGAAGAGGCTGAAGAGACTGAAGGCCAGGGACTACTCGGCCATGGGGCCGGTGGCGGGACGGCCTTCGATCTGCTCGTACAGCACCGAGCCATCTTCCCCGTCGAAACGTTCGACGTAATTGCGCGCGCCGCACATCGGGCAACGGAACAGGAGCCCCTGCCCTTCATTCTTGATGACGACGTCCGACATTTCCCACTGCTCGCCGCAGGGCTGGTTTCTACAGGTAAACACGTTGATTCTCCAACTGGATTCGATTGTTTATTGGGTGAGCCGGATAAGTGGCCCAGCCGGGAATGCTGTCACTGCCGTGGTCGGCGGCGCCGGCCGCATGGGCAGAGCGCTTTAACCCAGATGCGTATGCCGCGCGCGCGTGGCGCCCACGTCCATTTCGGTGAGGCCCTGGACGATGCCGCAGTCTTCAACGGCCTGCTCGCCGTGGCATTGCTCGCGCAGCGTGGTCAGTTGCGCTTTCAGTTGCTTCAATTCGTCGATACGCGTGTCGACGTGCGCAATGTGCTCGTCGATCAGGGTATTGATGCCGCCGCAGCCGTCTGCCGGTGCGTCTGTTAGACGCAGCAACGCACGGATTTCGTCGTGGGTCATGTCGAGCGCGCGGCAGTTGCGGATGAAGCGCAGCCGTTCGACGTGTCGGGCCGAATAACTGCGGTAATTGGCTTCGGTGCGCTCCGCTTCGGGCAACAGGCCCTCTTTTTCGTAGAAACGGATGGTTTCGGTCGTGCAGTGGGCGATTTTCGCCAGTTCGCCAATTTTCATGGTCCCTCCGGAATGCGGCCTTGACCTTGTAGTGGCTTCAAGGTGTTTACTAGACCACAAATCGAACCAGGAAGCCACCCATGCCTCACGCCAACCTCGCCGAAGCGGATCGCCCGGAACGGGCCAAAGCCAGTGCCCACGGGCATGACGGGCATGTCCGCGACCATTCCGATGAGAAAGCGGATGGCCACGGTCATCCCGAATCCTGCGGTCACGGACATGAGGCGGGTGCTCGTGAAGACGCTCACGAGCACGGCGAAAGCTGCGGTCACGGCCGCGAAGCACATGACCCCGACCAGGCGCATGACCACGAAGCACAGGCTCACGAGCACGGTGAAAGCTGCAGCCATGGCGGCGCAGCGAACGAGCTCAATCACGACCACGCACACGCCCGCAGCCACGCCGAGGCGTCCTGCTGCGGAACCGCGCACGCTGCGGCCCCGCCGGTCAAGCTCCCGCAATCGGAAGCCGTCGGCAGCGATCTGCGCACCGCGATCCGCATCATGCAGATGGACTGCCCGACCGAAGAAGCGCTGATCCGCAAGAAATTCAGCCGCATGCCGTCCGTTCGCAGCATGGACTTCAACCTGATGCAGCGCGTGTTGACCGTCGTGCACGCGCCGGACGCCCTGGAAACGATCCTCGCCGCAATCCGTTCGCTCGACTTCACGCCTGAACTGGCAGACGCGAATCCGGACACGGCAGCCGCCGCGCCTCAAGCGCCGTCGAAGCCGTGGTGGCCGCTGGCGCTCGCAGGCATTGCTGCGGTCGGCTCAGAGGCCGCCAGTTGGCTTGGCGCTCCCGTCTGGCTGGCAGCGGGTCTGGCGCTCCTCGCGATCGCCTCCTGCGGTCTCACGACGTACAAGAAGGGCTGGGTCGCGATCCGCAACGGCAACCTCAACATCAACGCGCTAATGAGCATTGCGGTAACCGGCGCGCTGATCCTGCAACAGTGGCCCGAAGCGGCGATGGTGATGGTGCTCTTCACGATTGCCGAACTGATTGAAGCGAAGTCGCTCGACCGCGCCCGCAATGCTATCCAAGGCTTGATGCAGTTGACGCCCGAACAGGCGAGCGTGCAGCAGGCGGACGGCAACTGGCGTCTCATGGACCTCAAGGCGATCGCACTCGGCGCAGTGGTACGCGTGAAGCCAGGTGAGCGGATCGCGCTCGATGGCGAAATCGTCGCGGGCCGCTCGAGCGTCGATCAGGCGCCGATCACCGGTGAAAGCCTGCCCGTCGACAAGACCGTTGGCGACGCGGTCTTCGCCGGCACGATCAATCAGGCCGGTTCGTTCGACTACCGCGTCACGGCCGCGGCCAGCAACACCACGCTCGCGCGCATCATCCACGCGGTCGAGGAAGCACAAGGTACCAAAGCGCCGACGCAGCGTTTCGTCGATCAGTTCGCGCGCGTCTACACGCCGATAGTGTTCGCCGCCGCGCTCGCCGTGGCGGTGCTGCCGCCCTTGCTGTTCGGCGGACAGTGGCACGAATGGGTCTACAAGGCGCTCGTGATGCTGGTGATTGCCTGTCCGTGCGCACTGGTGATCTCGACACCGGTGACGATCGTCAGCGGCCTTGCTGCGGCCGCTCGCAAAGGCATCTTGATCAAAGGCGGCGCCTATCTCGAACAGGGCCGCAAGCTGAGCCGGCTCGCGCTCGACAAAACCGGCACGATCACGCACGGCAAGCCGGTGCAAACCGAGTTCGAGATACTGGCCGACGTCGACGTCGCTCGTTGCAGGACGCTCGCGGCGAGTCTTGCGGGCCGCTCGGATCATCCGGTGTCGATGGCGATCGCGGCAGCGGCGAAAAGCGACAGCATCGCTAGCACCAGCGCCACGGTCGAGGCGTTCGAGGCACTGGCGGGTCGTGGTGTGCGCGGCGACATCGACGGCTTGCCGTATTGGCTCGGCAATCATCGGCTGGTCGAAGAGCTCGGGCGCTGCTCGGCGTCGCTCGAAGCGCGGCTGGATACGCTCGAGGGACAAGGCAAAACCGTCGTGATGCTGGTGGATGCCGAACGTGTGCTCGCGCTGTTCGCCGTCGCGGATACGGTGAAGGACACGAGCCGCACCGCTATCGCCGAGTTGCAGCGCCTCGGCGTGCGCGCCGCCATGCTCACCGGCGACAACCCGCACACGGCCGCTGCGATCGCACAGCAAGTCGGTATCGACGAAGCACGCGGCAATCAGTTGCCCGAAGACAAGCTGAGCGCGGTGGCGCAGTGGTCGCAGGAAGGCGCGACGGTGGGCATGGTTGGCGACGGCATCAACGACGCCCCCGCGCTGGCGCGCGCCGACATCGGCTTTGCGATGGGCGCGATGGGCACCGACACCGCAATCGAAACCGCCGACGTCGCGTTGATGGACGACGATCTGCGCAAGATTCCGCAGTTCATCCGTTTGTCGAAGGCGACGCATTCGGTGCTGGTGCAGAACATCACGCTCGCGCTCGGCATCAAGAGCGTCTTCCTCGTGCTGACGATGATGGGTCTGGGCACGATGTGGATGGCCGTATTCGCCGATGTCGGTGCGAGCCTGCTGGTAGTGGCGAATGGCTTGCGGCTGTTGCGCAGTTAAGCGCGGCAGCAGGCCCGTTTCAATTGCTGGAAAAGGGAGGTTGGCATGGGATTCTGGGAAAAGATGTTGAGCGGGCATCGCGGCGGCGGTCACCATGGCGGTGGGTATCGGAGTAGCGGACATGGCGACTGGGGACGCGGAGACGGCAACGGATCGCGGGACGATGGCAATGGCGGCAGGCCGCCGCCTGCATCGACGTTGACGACCGGCGTAACCTGTTCGGGCTGTCGGGCTGTCAACACGACAAGCGCCCGCTTTTGTCAGCAATGCGGCGCGTCACTGGCGTCGGCCGCATGCAAAGAGTGCCAAGCCTTGCTGCCGGCCGGCGCACGTTTCTGCCAGCAATGCGGCGCGGCGGCGCAGCGCTAATGAGAGAACGAACGGCGACCCGTTGCCTGGTGAGCGCCAAGGGCGGCCTTTAACGTATCGGAAGGCCGCATGCCGAACAGCTTCCGGTAGTCGGTCGCAAACTGGCTCAGATGCCAGAAGCCCCATGCCGCGGCGATATCCTGAACTGAACGCGATTCACGCGACGCGTTGCACAGATCGCGTCGCGCGCCATTCAAGCGAATCGTGCGCAGATACGTAGCGGGCGCCATGCCGAGCACATCCTGAAAGCAGTATTGCAACGTGCGGCGGCTCACATGCAAGCGCTCGCATAACTCCGGCACGTTGATCGCGCGCTCGCGATTGGCCAGAACATAGTCGCGCGCTTCCGACACGATCGACTGACGCCGCCCACGCGTGGGCATTTCAATCTGCCCGTTGGCCGGTAACGCACCGACGTCGAACAACGAGGCCAGCACCGACGCCTGCAAATTATTGCGTGCGAACGTGGACAGCGGCGCGCCATTCGCCGCGCCATCGTCCAGAAGCTGACGCAGCGATGCGCACAAGCGCTCCTTGCGAGCCGTGCCGATCGGCACGACTTCCGTGTTCGGCAGATGGTCGGCCAGACCGACCCGCTCCACTTCCGCCGCGTAGCGGCGCAGCACTTCACCCTTCACCACCACACCGAAAATCTCGTAGCCCGCCGAAGTCAGCAGTTCAAATTCGATCCCGCCCGGACGAAATGCGAGCGCATCGCTCGAGATCACCTGCGTATCGATACGACCGGAACCCTCGGGGCAAGTCGGAATGCCGAACCAGTAGGCGTCCTCCTGCACCTCGCAGGTCTGCCGCAGCGTGTGGCTGGTAGTTTCGACAAACACCTGCATGTGGTCGAGGCACAACTCCGTCAAACCGCCGACGAAGCGGCCCGCGGTCAACTGGTCGTAGGTCTGGCTCCAGCCATGGAGGTTGCGCGCCTGCTCGTCGGCGTCGTAGGCGACGCAGGTCTGCACGCAAAAGCTCGGCTGTTGCGCGTGCGTCGATGCTGTCGGGCTGTCGGTTCGGAATTCAATCGTCATACCGGATCTACGAAATCGAAGTATTGAGGAGATCTGGAAGGCAATTCCCATGCCGAACGGGTTCGCTCCTTACATTGCTTTGACCGCGGCCGCACATGTTCACGCCCTGTTCAATTCATGAACAGGGCTGCGCACACTGATCAGAAACGGGACGTTCATCGTTTGACAAGATGAACAGGTCTGCGCGCCATGCCTGCGGGCGTGCTTGCTGCGCGTGCACAACTCACCAGCGCGGTGCATTGGCACAGTTCTGGCTCTAGTCTGTCGCGGCCAGCGAAATATCGCGCCGGATATAGCCCATTCAAACATGTGAGGAGCACACAGATGAATCACGCAGAGATGCAGTTTCTGACTACCGAATTTCCGTACAAAAAGCAGTATGGGAATTTTATCGGCGGCGAATGGGTGAAGCCCGTAGGCGGTGAGTACTTCGACAACGTGTCGCCGATCACCGGTGAGCCGTTCACGTCGATCCCGCGCTCACGCGAAGCCGATATCGAACTCGCCCTCGACGCTGCGCATCGTGCGAAGGCAGCATGGGGCAAGACGTCGACCACCGAACGCGCGAACATCCTGAACCGTATCGCCGATCGGATGGAAGCGAATCTGCAGCGCATCGCCGTAGCTGAAACGATCGACAACGGCAAGCCGCTACGCGAAACGATGGCGGCCGATATCCCGCTGGCCATCGACCACTTCCGCTATTTCGCCGGCGCCGTGCGTGCGCAGGAAGGCTCGCTCTCCCAGATCGACGACGACACCGTCGCATATCACTTCCATGAACCGCTCGGCGTGGTCGGCCAGATCATTCCGTGGAATTTCCCGATCCTGATGGCGGTGTGGAAGCTCGCGCCTGCATTGGCCGCCGGCAATTGCGTCGTGCTGAAACCGGCCGAGCAAACGCCTGCGTCGATTCTCGTGCTGCTCGAACTGATCCACGATCTGTTGCCGCCGGGCGTGCTGAACGTGGTGAACGGTTTCGGCCTCGAAGCCGGCAAGCCGCTCGCATCGAGCAAGCGCATCGCGAAGATCGCGTTCACGGGTGAGACGACGACCGGCCGCCTGATCATGCAGTACGCGAGCCAGAACATCATTCCGGTGACGCTCGAACTCGGCGGCAAGAGCCCGAACATTTTCTTCGCCGACGTGATGAATGCGGACGACAGCTATTTCGACAAGGCACTCGAAGGCTTCACGATGTTCGCGCTGAATCAGGGCGAAGTGTGCACGTGTCCGTCGCGTGTGCTGATCGACGAAAAGATTTACGACCGCTTCATGGAGCGCGCGTTGAAGCGTGTGGCTGCGATCACGCAAGGCCATCCGCTCGACACGAAGACGATGATCGGTGCACAAGCCTCGCAGGAACAGCTGGAAAAAATCCTCTCGTATGTCGACCTTGGCAAGCAGGAAGGCGCTGAATGTCTCATCGGCGGTGAGCGCAATACGCTCGGCGGCGAACTGAGCAAGGGTTACTACGTGAAGCCGACCGTATTCCGCGGCCACAACAAGATGCGCATCTTCCAGGAAGAAATCTTCGGGCCGGTCGTTTCGGTGACGACGTTCAAGAACGAAGACGAAGCGCTCGAGATCGCCAACGATACGCTCTACGGTCTGGGCGCCGGTGTATGGACACGCGACGGTACGCGCGCCTATCGCTTCGGCCGGCAAATCCAGGCGGGCCGCGTGTGGACCAACTGCTATCACGCGTATCCGGCGCACGCCGCGTTCGGTGGCTACAAGCAGTCGGGCATCGGCCGCGAAAATCACAAGATGATGCTCGATCACTATCAGCAGACCAAGAACCTGCTCGTCAGCTATAGCGATAAGCCGCTCGGTTTCTTCTGAGCGTAACAACCCTGTACGAGCGGGCCGCATTGCGCGGCTCGCTCTTTTTCAACGAGGGCATGTAATGGCTGATGAGAAGGAAGTAGCCCGCGTGATCGCCATGCCTGCTGCGGTCGATTTGATCGATAAGCTATGCGCGGAACACGGGGCCGTGCTGTTTCACCAATCCGGTGGATGCTGCGACGGCAGCGCACCGATGATGTTCCCTCAGAGCGAGTTCATGGTCGGCTCGTCCGATGTGAAACTGGGCACGATTGCCGGCGTGCCGTTTTATATGAGCGAATCGCAGTTCGAATACTGGCAGCACACGCAGTTGATCATCGATGTGGTGCCCGGGAATGGCGGGATGTTTTCTTTGGAGCGGCCAAGCGGATTGCGTTTCTTGACACGCTCACGGCTCTTCGAGGATGAAGAGAACGCTTGGTTGGAGACCCATCCGGTCGAGCGGGCGGATGCTTAGCGTTTCTGTGTCGTGCCTAGTTCGAGTCGTCGCCGACCGCGGGTGTTGTCGGCGTACTCGCTAGCAGTGAATCGCTGTCGTCTTTCAAACCAACGCCCGTGAGACCCAAGCGTCTTGCGTGCGTCAGCAGATAGTGCAACTTGTGTGCCGCTAACTCGTAGTTAAGACCTTCGGGACGCACGTTGGAAATGCAGTTGCGTTGCGCATCACTGCAGCCTACTTTCGGCGCGTAAGTCAGGTAGATACCGAGACTATCGGGCGAACTCAAACCTGGTCGTTCGCCGATCAACATCACAACCAGTTTGGCGCCAAGCAGTTCGCCGATTTCGTCACCGAGTGCGACGCGTGACTGACGTGCGACTACTACGGGACCGATCTTCCAGTCCGTGAGTTTTGCGCAAACGGCTTGCAGCAGCGGAATCGATTGTTTCGACGCAGCGAACGCGGACAGACCATCTGCGATGACGAAGACCACTTCGGGTGATTCGACCTTGAGTTGTCCAAGCGCTGCGCGGCTCTCATCGCTCAGGCGCCTGCCGAGATCCGGACGCCGCAAATAGTGCTCGCGATCGGGCGCGGCACTATGCACATCCAGTGTGGTGAAACTTTGCGCACGCAGTTGTTCGTGCAGCACGTCCGTATCGAGCGGATGGTGCACCGCGTCGCGCGCCTGCGCATGCGACAGGTTGAACGCCAGCAACGGTGCAGTCGGCAAACTGTTGCCCGCGCGGCCTAACGCGATGCGCGCGTTGGTGAACTGCCGCAACGCGTTCCATGGATTCTTTTCGAGGAAGTCGCTCATGCGATGCCCATCCAGTCATTCGCGCCTTGCAGCAGCGGTTGCTGTGACGATGCGCTGAGCAACGTGCCGCGCGCGTCGGTGATCTGCATCGACTCCAACCATTCTTCGAATTCCGGTGCGCGGCGCAGGCCCAGCACATCGCGCACATAAAGGGCATCGTGGAAGGACGTGCTTTGGTAGTTGAGCATCACATCGTCCGCACCTGGAATGCCCATGATGAAATTGATACCCGCCACGCCCAATAGCGTGAGCAGATTATCCATGTCGTCCTGATCGGCTTCGGCGTGATTCGTATAGCAGATGTCGCAACCCATCGGCACGCCGAGCAGCTTGCCGCAGAAGTGGTCTTCAAGACCCGCCCGCGTGATCTGCTTGCCGTCGTACAGATACTCCGGTCCGATGAAGCCAACCACCGTGTTAACCAGAAACGGATTGAATTTGCGAGCGACCGCATAAGCGCGGACTTCGCATGTCTGTTGATCGACACCGAAATGCGCATCGGCCGACAAGGCGCTGCCCTGCCCGGTTTCGAAATACATCAGGTTATTGCCGACAGTGCCGCGATTCAGCGACAACCCCGCTTCATACGCTTCCTGCAACAGCGCAAGCGAAATACCGAAACCCGAGTTCGCTTTCTCTGTCCCGGCAATCGATTGAAACACCAGATCGACCGGCGCGCCTTTTTCGATCGCCGCGATCGTGTTCGTGACGTGAGTCAGCACGCACGATTGCGTGGGCACCTGATAGCGTTGGCGGAAGTCGTCGATCATCAGCAATAGCTTGGTGATCGCGGCAAGATTGTCGCTGGCCGGATTGATGCCGATCATCGCGTCACCACAGCCGTACATCAGGCCGTCGAGCATCGACGCGGCGATACCTTTGACATCATCAGTCGGATGATTTGGTTGCAGACGCACCGACATGTGACCGGGCAAGCCGATCGTATTGCGAAAGCGCGTAATCACCGGACGCTTGCGCGCCGCCGCGATCAGATCCTGATTGCGCATCAACTTCGAGACTGCCGCGACCATTTCCGGCGTGAGGCCGGCGGTGATGCGCGTGAGCGCGTCGGCATCGGTCGTGCTGCTCAACAGCCAGTTGCGAAAATCGCCGACCGTCAGATGCGAGATCTCAGCGAACGCTTGCGGCGAGTGATCGTCGATCACCAGACGCGTGACCTCGTCGCTTTCGTACGGGATCAATGCTTCGTTGAGAAACGTACGCAGCGGCACCTGAGCGAGCGCCATCTTGGCCGCGACGCGCTCCTCTTCGCTCGCCGCCGCGACGCCCGCGAGCTGGTCGCCGGAACGCTGCGGACTGGCCTTCGCCATCAAGGTTTTCAGGTCGGCGAAGCGATACGTGCGACTGCCGATTGTCTCGGTATAGCTCATTTCTACGACTCCATCGCCGCTGCTTGCGCAGCGGCTCGATTCGTCACTCTTCGAGCAAAGCGTCCGACGGTGCCGCTTCGCGTTGATGGCGCGTCAACAGGAAGTAGACGTAGCCGAGCGCGAGGAAGATCGCGAACACGACGGCTACCAGGAAATTGAAGTAGACCATCGTTGCCAGACAAATCACCGCGGCCACCAGCGCGAACGCCGGAAAGAACGGAAACAGCGGCGCGCGGAACGGGCGTTCCATGTTCGGCTCCGAGCGGCGCAGCTTGAACAGCGACAACATGCTGATGATATACATCACGATAGCGCCAAATACGGACATCGTCACGATGTTCGCCGTCAGCGTCTGGCCGCCGAACTGGATCAGCTCGTCGCTATAGATCGCGGCGATGCCGACCACGCCACCCGCGATGATCGCTCGATGCGGCGTCTTGAAGCGCGGATGCACCTTGGAGAGCCACTCCGGCAGATAACCGGCGCGAGCCAGCGCGAAAATCTGCCGCGAGTAGCCGAGGATGATGCCGTGAAACGACGCGACGAGCCCGAACAGGCCGAGCCAAACCAGCATATGCATCCAGCCGCTATGTTCACCGACGATGAATTTCATGGCCTGCGGCAGCGGATCGTTGATGTTCGACAGCTTGGTCCAGTCGCCGGCGGCGCCTGCGAACACCATCACGCCGATGGCGAGCACGACCAAGGTCAGAATACCGGCGACGTAAGCAATCGGAATCGAACGCTTGGGATTCTTGGCTTCTTCAGCAGCCATCGCCACGCCTTCAATCGCGAGGAAAAACCAGATCGCGAAGGGAATTGCCGCGAACATGCCGTGGAACGAGCCCATGCTGAAGGTGTCCGCGCCAGACCAGCCGCCCTTCGTGAAATTCGCCCACTGGAACCCCGGCGACACGACGCCCATGAACACCAGCAATTCGAAGATCGCGAGCAGCGTCACGCACAACTCGAAGGCCGCGGCGATCTGCACACCGACGATATTCAGCGCCATGAAGACGAGATACGCGCCCATTGCCGCGTGTTTCGGTTCGAGCCCCGGAAACTGCACGTGCAGATAGGCGCCGATCGCGAGTGCAATCGCCGGTGGTGCGAACACGAATTCGACTAACGTCGCCGCGCCCGCCAGATAACCACCGGTCGGGCCAAAAGCGTGGCGCGCGTAGGCGAACGGGCCGCCTGCATGCGGAATCGACGTGGTGAGTTCGGTGAAACTGAAAATGAAGGTGGTGTACATCGCGGCAATAAAAACCGCCGTGATGACGAAGCCAAGCGTGCCGGCGCTCGCCCAGCCGTAGCTCCAGCCGAAATACTCGCCGGAAATGACCAGACCGACCGCGATCCCCCACAGTTGCCACGTGCCGAGCGTCTGCTTCAACTCGTGATGCGTGACTTTACCGACGTGCTGACTTTTTGACTCTGATTTCATCGGGTGCTCCTGATGTTTTCGCTTGCTCGACGCCGCAAGGCTTTGCGGTGCATGGGCGGACAGGCTTCAGCCGATGGTAGTAAGCCATTATTCAACGTGTTATCGAAATTCGGCAAAGTTCGGGCGCGATTGTGTTAGTGGGCGCTTAATTCTGTTCACGGTTGCTTTGGCGAAGTTCGCAGGATTTGGTAAATGGGGACGTGGTACTTTGATTCGCATCCCTTCGGCAATCTTCTCTTTGTTGGCCACTTAGTCATGAACCAATCGGACAATCGGGCGCGCTACGAAACGCGGCTGGGCCGCGTGCTGGACCATATTTACGATCATCTCGACGAACCGCTGGATATCGATCGTCTCGCGCAAATCGCCTGCATGTCGCCCTATCACTGGCATCGCATCTTTCAGGCGATGTATGGCGAGACGGTGGCCACAACCGTGCGGCGTTTGCGCTTGCATCGCGCGGCGGGGTATCTGGCGAATGGCTCGATGCCGATCGCTGAAATTGCCGAGCGCTCGGGCTATAGCAGTCTGCAGTCTTTCACTCGCACCTTCCGCGCGGTTTTTGGCATCCCGCCGGCGCAGTATCGCAAGCAGGGTACGCATAGCCGGTTTCGTCCAGCACTTTCAGGAGACGCTCAAATGACGATGCGTGAAGTGGTGATTCGTAACGTGGAGCCGATGGAGGTTTTGTCGGTGGATCACGTTGGGCCGTATATGCAGATCGGCAAGGCGTTCGATGGGTTGTTCGGCTGGTTGGCGAAACATAATTTGCTGGCGGGACAGATGCGCATGATCGGGATTTACTACGACGATCCTGGTGTTGTTGCGGAGGATGAGTTGCGGTCGAAGGCCGGGGTGTTGTTGCCACATCCGGTGCAGGCTTCGGTGACGGTGAGTCCGCCGGTTTCAGTGGCGCATGTGAAGGGTGGGGAGTACGCGGTGTTACGGCATAAGGGACCGTATAGCGATATGCGGGCGGCTTATGAGTGGTTGTATGGGACGTGGCTTGTGCAGTCGGGGCGTGAGGCTGCGGATGCGCCGGTGTTTGAGGAGTATTTGAATAGTCCGAAGGAGACTGCACCTGCTGAGTTGCTGACGGAGATTTGTTTGCCGTTGGTTTGAGGGGTTGGGTCCTGGTTTGGTTGTTGTGCTTGCGTTGTGCATGTTTACGCAGCGGGGTTTGGGGATGCTTCTCTGGTTTTTATAGTCTTTGTATATGTATACGTAGTAATAGTTAACAAGCACCTCGCGTTTCTGTGGATAACTTGGATCTTCGCTTACGGATCAAGGGGATGCGGAATCGATAACCCTGCGGGGGGTGGGCGAACAGGACGGGGGAGCCCGGGAAAACTTTTGACTGACCTTGCGAGGTCGCTGGTTTATCAAAGTTTCGCCCACAACGTGTCAGGTGGCTTGTACAAAAGTTGTCCAGAGGGGGTTGTGGATAAGTGGGCGGTGCGAAGATCGAACTCGATCGTCGTAAAAATGGACCGCCTTTGTGGGCTAGACGGCAGTTACGTAAAACTTTGTCGCGAAAGATTGATTCGTACTGCCAATGCGTTGACAACAGTTAGGCGCGTCGCTTATCTTCGGCTCGCGGGTCGGCTGGTCAAGCTTGCCAAGGTACGGGCAGTATTCGTCCCGGGCACTACGGGGTTACCCCGTGGATCAGAATGGCCTCCGCAGTTCGTCGCATGAGCGTCACTTGCGCGTTACGCAAACGAGCTCACGCAGCACAAGACGCGTTGACTGGCTGGCCCGCCCCTATCTCTGCCCTATGCCGCAATTTTCCCCGCAATTTGTCACCTGCGCGATCGCCGATGCCATGCTGGCCGGGCCGCCCGAGGCCGCCGCGATGGTCGAGCGGATGACGCTTGTGTTGGGTGAACGCGCGGATTGGATGAATGGATTAGCGCGCAAGGTTGCGAAGCGATTTGGCGCGCGGTGGGACAGTGTCGACGGTAAAGAGTTGTCGAAGGTTGTTGCTGAGAACACGGGGTTTGTCGCGGCTTGGAGAGGTGAGAGCCGGCCGCGGGTTGTGCGTGTATTGCCTCGACCGCCTGTTCAGCGGCCGCCTCCGCCCTGGTTGCACGACGTGGTGCTGCCGCAGTTGCCGACGCTTGGTGATCTGGCTGCATGGCTGGAAGTTGAGCCGGACGAGCTGGACTGGTTTGCCGATCGCCGGCGTGTGCCGGCGCAGAGTGCGGCGACACCGCTTCATCATTATTCTTACAAGGCGATCGAAAAGCGCGACGGTCGGTGTCGGATTTTCGAAGTGCCTAAATCGCGTTTGCGGGCTTTGCAGAGGAAAGTGCTTCACGGTTTGCTCGATCGGGTAGCGGATCATTAGAGCCATGGCAGCCCTGAACGTCCCCGTGGATCTGAGTCACTAGGTAGTGAGGTCAAGCCCTGACCTCCCTATAGCATTGGCGCCTAGGAAAGCCCTTCGACTCCTGCGGCGCCAATATGTGGCCCCGATTCGCCCCGCCAGCCTGTGTGCACCCTCCGGGACGCGAGCTTCGTCATCCCGTTGCCGATATCTCAGACGCTCATCCGTACTCGAAATATTTGATGCGAAGGTGCCTGCAGATGATTAACCCCTAAATCTGAGCTATTAATAAAAAAGGACCCGTAAGTTTCTCAGCTTATGGGTCCAAGATTCTCAGGTTATGAGTTCATCTACCTGAAGGGAGACAGAATTCGTTAGACTGGCATCCCTTATTAATCAATAACTTGCTAACTTTTTCCGCCCAATCGTTTTCAGCACCCGAACCGAATTAGTTGGACTACCCGGATTTGTGTCGCGAATTCGTTAGACTGAGTCACCCACCCAAAAAACGCGCTGATTGAGCGCTCGCAGTCTTCGCGGATTGCGCATCAGCGTTTCTCAGGCGGGTTGGATGCCCGGCTGCCAACGTGCTCCAGATTGCTACCTTACGTATGGAGCGCGTGATGAATAACGCTCGCCGTTGCGTTGCCTGTGGCAGCCTCTTCCATCCTTTGTCTCACATCCCAAATCAACGATTCTGTTCCGCCCTGGGCTGCCAGCGAGAGCGACGCCGACGCTGGCAACAGCAGCGACTTCGAAGTGATCCCGACTACCGCGACAACCAGGCGCGGGCGCAGGCCAAATGGCGCGCTCGTCGCCCGGACTACTGGCGTCAATACCGCGCGACGCACCCGGCCTATCGGGAGCGCAATTGCGCGATGCAACGGGAGCGGAATGCGCGACGAAGTTCCAGTCCAGTTGCAAACATGGACGCGTCATCGCCTTTACACCCGCTCGCGTCGGGCTTCTACATACTGCGTCGTGCCGTCGAAACGGGCATTGCAAAGATGAACGCGTGCACCGTCCATATCGCCGTGCTGTCGGCACCAAACGGGCCACGCATACGTGATTGCAAAGAGATGACGTGATCGACTTCCGCGCCAGGCCTGCTACCTTTGCCTTGTACCCGCTCTGAATCAGACACCACCGCAGTTGCGACGCGGTTGCGTTTCGAAAGTGACGATCTACGTGTCCGACGCGATGCCGGACACGCGAGCTCAGGGGAGCGAGGATTCGAAGCAGCGGGAGCAGGACCGTGTCACTCGATCACATAGGCGATACCGTCGTCGCGCAGGCCCCCTCGGTACGGGCGGCCGAATACGTTCGGATGTCGACTGAGCACCAGCAGTACTCGACTGAGAACCAGCGCGACAGGATCCGGGAGTACGCCGTGCGACGCGGTCTCGAGATCGTTCGCACCTACGCTGACGAGGGTAAAAGCGGTCTGCGTATCGACGGACGGCAGGCGCTGCAGCAACTGATCAAGGACGTGGAAAGCGGCCACGCGGATTTTCAGGTGATCCTCGTCTATGACGTGAGTCGCTGGGGGCGATTCCAGGACGCAGATGAAAGTGCGTACTACGAGTATGTCTGCCGGCGTGTCGGCATCCAGGTTGCCTACTGCGCCGAACAGTTCGAAAACGACGGCTCGCCGGTATCCACCATCGTGAAAGGCGTGAAGCGGGCAATGGCCGGCGAATACAGCCGGGAATTGTCGGCCAAGGTGTTTGCCGGCCAGTGCCGGCTGATCGAACTCGGCTTCCGGCAGGGGGGACCGGCTGGATATGGCTTACGCCGTGTGCTCATCGATCAGCACGGGATCATGAAAGGAGAACTTCAACGCGGCGAGCACAAGAGCCTGCAGACCGATCGGGTGATCCTTATGCCAGGGCCCGAGAGCGAAATCCGGATTATCAATCTCATCTACAACTGGTTTATCGACGGGTCGTTAAATGAATACGAGATTGCGGCCCGGTTAAATGGTATGCGTGTTCGCACAAATCTCGACCGGGAATGGACACGAGCGACTGTACGGGAGGTACTGACCAACGAGAAATACATCGGCAATAACGTCTACAACCGCGTGTCGTTCAAACTCAAGAAAATGCGCGTCGTCAATACACCGGACATGTGGATCCGGAAGGAAGGTGCATTCCAGTCTATCGTACCAGGTGAGACGTTTTACACAGCACAGGGCATCATGCGGGCGCGCGCCCGGCGCTATTCGAATGAGGAACTCATCGAGCGTCTGCGCAACCTTTACCGCAACCGTGGTTTCCTGTCTGGCCTGGTTATCGACGAGACAGATGGCATGCCATCGAGCTCAGTTTACATGTACAGGTTCGGCAGCCTGATCCGCGCATATCAGACCGTGGGTTTCACGCCTGGTCGCGACTACCGCTATCTCGAAACCAACCGGTTCCTCCGTCAGCTTCACCCGGAAATCATTGCGCAGACCGAGAGGAAGATTGCTGATCTTGGCGGCACAGTGCTACGTGACCCAGCCACAGATATGCTCACCGTCAACCATGAGTTCACTGCCTGCCTCGTTCTCGCCCGTTGCCAGACACACGAAAATGGGCGGCATCGCTGGAAGGTCCGGTTCGACACGAGCCTGCTGCCGGACATTACCGTAGCCGTTAGGCTCGACCACGCGAATTCCGCGGCGCTCGATTATTACCTCCTGCCGCGCCTGGATTTCGGCCAGCCGCGTATCAGCCTCGCCGACCAGAACAGGATTGAGTTCGAGAGCTACCGTTTTGACACGCTTGATTATCTCTATGGCATGGCTGAGCGGGCCCGCCTCCGGAGGGTGGCATGAACCAGCAGCAACAGGCGGGTGAGGTGCGGATGATTCCGATCGACCAGATCGAGGTCATCAATCCTCGTGAGCGTAACAACCGCGTCTTCAACGAAATCGTCGGCAACATCAGGGCGATCGGCCTGAAAAAGCCGATCAAGGTCACGCCGCGTGCAACAGCAGATGGCGTCGAGAAGTATCTGCTTGTGTGCGGCGAAGGTCGCCTGAAGGCTTTCCGTTCACTTGGCGAGACGACCATACCGGCGATGGTCGTGAACGTCAGTGACGAAGACGCATTCATCATGAGTCTCGCGGAGAACATTGCGCGTCGTCAGTGCAGGCCGCTCGAACTCCTCGCCGGCATCCGGCAATTGCAGGAACAGGGATACGCGTCGAAGGTGATCGCGGAAAAAACGGGGCTCACGCAGTCATATGTCCAAGGTATCCTGATGCTACTGCATCATGGTGAAGAGCGCCTGGTCATAGCAGTGGAGAAGGGACGGATTCCACTCAACGCCGCACTGTCTATTGTCAGCGCCGGTGACGACGACACGGCAATGCAGGCTGCTCTGCAGGAAGCTTACGAATCCGGCAAGCTACGTGGCAAGCAATTGATGGATGCCCGCCGGATTATCGAGCGACGTAAAACGCTTGGGCGCTCCGCTGCCCGCAACATGTCGGGCAAGCTCGCGGATGTGACGACGTCGAGCCTGGTGCGAACCTACCAGCATGAAGTCGAACGCCAGAAGTCGATGGTGCGTAAAGCCGAATTTGCGCAGCAGCGGCTCATGTTCGTCGTGGGCGCGCTTCGGCAAATCTTTGCAGATGAAAATTTCGTCAATCTGCTGCGTGCAGAAGGGCTGGCGACGTTGCCGAAATATCTTGCCGAGCGCGTCTGGTCGGGCGGGAGCGTCGCATGACAGGCGTAATGCTCGGTTTCATTCCCGAGCCTCTATCTGTTCCCTTAGTGTGCATCTTGCCGTCGCGCAAGATGCCGGCGACGATCATCGATTCCCGCAAGTTCAAACAGATCAAGGCCTCGATCGAGGAGATCGGCCTGATTGAGCCACTGTCGGTTACTGCAGTACATCAGAGTACGGGTCAACATGTGCTGCTTGATGGCCACCTGCGCCTCATTGCGATGCAAAAGCTCGGATTTGTTGAGGTATCGTGCCTGGTTGCAACCGACGACGAAAGCTACACGTACAACAATCGCGTCAACCGGCTGTCCACCATCCAGGAGCACTATATGATCCGGCGCGTCGTCGAACGGGGTGTGTCGCCGGAGCGGTTGGCAAAGGCCCTCGCTATGGACGTGTCCATGATCCTAAAGAAGCTTTCGCTGCTGGACGGCATATGTCCTGAAGCCGCTGAACTTCTGGGAGATCGCCAGTTCTCGGTAGACCTCGCTCGTGCCATTCGAAAAATGAAGCCGACGCGGCAGGTCGAATGCGTCGAGCTGATGATAGCGGCGAACAACGTGACCGTGCCTTATGCCGAAGCACTGCTTGTCGCGACACCCACAGCGCGACTGGTAGATGGAAAGAAGCCGCCAAAGCTGACCGGTGTGACGCCTGAGCAGATGGCGAAGATGGAGCGAGAGATGAGCAATCTTCAGGGGCAATACAAACTTGTCGAGCAAACCTACGGACAGGATGTACTGAACCTGGTGCTCGCAAAGGGATACCTCGCCAGACTCGTGGAGAATGACCTGGTAGCTCAATACCTGCGCCAGCGTCAACCAGATCTACTTGCTGAGTTCGAAACGATTGTCGAGACGGTTTCGCTTGAACAGCAGCAATTCAGCGTTCTCACCTAGCCGCGCTCAGCATCACCAATGCGACGCGTGGCGTCACACTAGACCTTGAAATTGTAGGCCAGCCTCTGCTGTTCGAAGACACTAGTTTTGAGAGCGGACCGCGTAGGTGACAGGCAGCAGGCGGCCAACATGCGCCGCTCGTCGGGAGGTCCGCTCCGACATTCGAACGTCAGTGATACTCCGAAAGCAGCCCCCAGTCGATCGCAAGCGATCGATAATCCACGCCCGCCATCGCCAGATGGAGTGTGAGAGAAGTGCGGAGCCTCCGCAAAACCCGGAGCAGTTCAGGGAGACAGTAAAAAAAACTGCATGGGGCTTCTATCCATTGACACAGGCAATCACGTCAGAGCGCTCACGTATGCCTTGTATTCCTCAGCTTCCAAGCTTCGTTCTTCGTGTATCAGGTGGCGCGACCGAAAGCGTCCAACGTCATGCCGCTCATACAGCGCAAGCAGGTATTCAGGCAATTCCAGCACACCATGAGCGTGCGCGTTGCCAAGCACCGCCAAGTTCATGAAGAAGAATTGCGGCTGAGCCTTTACCATTTCCAACAGTTCAGGCAATGGTTTGTCTATCGCTCTCGGAGCGCCAAACTCACCCTTCACATACTGGATGTCGAGCGCCAAATTTTGAGCATCTTTTTTCAGAAAGCAGTTATTGACCTCACACACGGCTTGCCTTTGCTCGCTCTCTGGAAGCTGTTTAACGCCTTCAGGGACACCATGAGGCAAAATTTTAACAGCGCCTTGTTTCGAGCAAGCGATCGCAAATGGTTCAACCGAGGCAATTAAGACTTCATTCTTGGCCCCCGCCGCCTTGACAAGTTTCTTCATCCTTTCATCGTGGCGACCATCATAATCCTTGCGACGGACGAATATCACTTGCCTGATGGCTCCATACTTCTTGATGAGCTTTTCAATCTGAGAAAGCTTCAATTGCTTGGAGTCGTGGATAAGAATAGTCGCCTTCATGCACAGAAAAATCTCGATCAGGCAGCTTTCTATCTTGTAAGTGAATAACCCTCTGGCATCGTCTTTTGTTTCAATTATGCCCGCGCCATCCTGGCCAATCTCTACGTAACCATCGAAGGTCATATATCCACGCTCCTTGTTTAGTGGCGTCATTCTATCCGGCTAGGAACGCCAGCGCTCTTGTGCCGTTTATTGCAAAACCAACCAGTCATCACCGCAGGCGTCGGCGCAGAGCGTGATACCGTAATTGGAGGCGTTGTGATTGTGGCCGGCTGATATTTTTCGTTCTTGCTGAATACGGTCATCAGCGTCATCCGCGCTTGCGCTCCGCGGGGGGAATGTCCCAGTGGATACCAGATTTGATCTGGATCGGGCGGCTGGTTGACCTTCTAAACTAGCCACTCGATTTTCTGCGCTCGACCGGCCGCAACGGGTCGACTAAGGAAGTCCGGTGTTGGACCGAGTTCGGCCAAGAGACATTCGTCGCAGTGCGAGCAACGACGCTCGAACGGCAGCTTCTCACCTGCCAGGGGACCTAGGCGACAGGAAGGCGTGAATTGCAACGGAACGCCCTTCAGAACGGGCCGATTGCGTCCGTTAATACTTGAACCGGTGCAACGTCAACGCGGATAAGAACTGGCGAAATCAGTACAGACTGGATCGAGAAAAAATGAGAAACAAAGTCTGCGGTATGGCTGTGGCGGACGATCGACGCATATGACTCCCCCGAGATTGCTCCAACAGATCCTAACTGAGTTCGATGACCGCATCAGCAGCGAACTGAATCTCGACCCTTTGGGCCTGCAGGTCATCTGGTCGGCTTACGGTCAGAAGATATTCCGCAATCGCGTCAGTTCGATCTCCAACGACGTTCGAAACTACACCCTCAACCTGTTCAACCATTGGGTGGTCAAGAGCATCGCCGACGACGATGCAGTGCGATTGGGCAAGGGCCTGCAAAGCGAAAAGGCATATGCCGGCAAGGGCAAGAACGCGTATGCCTTCAGGCAGGCCTGCCTGGTCTATCTCGAGAATCTGTTCGCGTTTTGCATGGTCGACGCACAGACACGGGCCGGCGTGGAAACCGCTGGCGTCCTCGGCATTTCCAAGGCGCGTCGTAAATGGGACGAAAGCCAAGGCAAACCTCGACTGCTCTTTAGCCATGAGTCCAAGGCCCATATCCTGGTTCGTCAAAATCTGCTTGGCGTCAGTGGACGTTACAAGACGCCGCTGGTGCAGATGGGTTTCTTCGATAGCGCCTATGACTATGCGTTGCCATCGGCCCGATCCCTGTGGAAGAAGGTCGAGGAGCAGTTGACTACAGGTTTGGGACCGCTCGCGAAATTGCACAAGCTCGTGCACGTGCACGTGACTGAGCTCCTCGCCGAGCCCAATCGTGAACCGGAGCGTCTGTTCGACCAAGTCCCTGTCGAACTCAGGAAAGCGTTCGTCCGCTCGTTTAGTTCACCGACGGCGGTAGGCTCCTATGCGCGCGAATTCTGGCTTTCGGTCACGGAACTCGACCAGGGGGCACCTGGCGCCCTCTACCGGGTGTTGAGCGAAGAGTTGCGGCGGGGCGGCGCGACGGGTCCGTGGTCGGCTAACAAGGTTTTTGCGCGATCAGTTGGACAGAACTTGCTCGCGAGCGCGGACAAAGACAAGCTCGAACATGTGCGCCTGCTTGAACCGTTCCTGGGTGAGCTGGATTTGTTGCTCGACGTCATCCTTTCGGCCAAGTCTCATTCGTTGAATGAGGTCGTCGCTAGGTGGAAAGCACTCGGCCGCGACGAGAATACGCTCCCCAGGCTTGCGGCGCCCATAGTCACCAACCTGACGATGAGCAAGCAGATTGCCGGGACGGCTTCGGAGCGCCTGAAAGACCTGCTCGATCTCGCCAAGGAGGTGGAGATCCAGCAACAGAGCGAGCGGCTGTTGAAGTACCACGACAAGATCATGGAGGCTCGTGGTCAGTCGCCCTGGCTACGCTTGCTGAGCGACGGCAAGCTGAAGATCGACGTTCGCCCTCGTGTATTGCCCGGCAAGGACGAGCGGCCTGTGGGGACTTGGATCCACCACTACTACATCCCTCAATTTCGTCACCTCTTGTCGGGTTTGTGGGGGAATGCATGAAGCTGCTTGACTCATTTCGCAAGGAGATCGAAGGGCTGGGCGACGTGAGGCGTGCTTGGTTTACGACATTCAATCTCGGCATTCCCTTCTTCGAGACTCACGTACTGCCCGTACTGCTGGGTTCCGACCAGCCGGCCAACCGGATGGACTACGAGACCATGCAGCAGCAGATGGCCGATCGCAAAATCGACCTACGTGTGTTTTGCGATCTGCGAATGATGGACGCCGATCAGCTTAAGCGCACGGCCATCCCCGTGCATGGCATCCTGCCCAGCCGCCTTGCACTAAACGGCTTTGGCAAGGATTCTCTGTTCCATCCTAAGGTGATCTTTCTGGAGGATGAATCCGGCAAGATGGTGCTGGGCGCAGGCAGTGCCAACCTGACCGTCAGTGGTTGGGGGCGGAACCAGGAGGCGTTCGCTTTCCGTACGGTCAGCAACAACGAGCAATACCAGCAGATCAAGCGCTTCTTCGATCCACTAACGAAATCGCTCGGTCAGAATGAAGTACAGCCTCTTGGCTTGCGCCGGAAGTTCGTCGGCACAGACGAGGACTGGCGTTTCGCGCACAGCTTTCATAAGCGGAATTTTCTTCAGCAACTGATGGCAGAAACCGAGGCTGATAAGCTGACGGTGTGGTCGCCCTATTTGTCGCGCGATCTCGCCGGCCTGGTTGGCCGGATTCAGGAGGCGACGGGGCGCAAGCTGAGGTTTCGCATCGTGCCCGATCGAATCGGCAACCGGCATCTCCGAACCGTTTGGACTGAAGCACTCGGCAAGCTGCAGGAGGGGGGTGTTCTGTCCTTCCACGACTATCCGTCGCCGCGTGCGGACGAGATAGAGATGACGCACGCCAAGCTGTGGCTGGCGTCGGGAAGTCAGGCGCGCCTCGCTGTGGGTTCGTGGAATTGCACGGAGCCGGGAACCGCGAGTTTCGAGCAGCGTAATGTCGAAGCAGGAATCCTGCTGAACGTCCCGCCCGCGACAACGATGTTTGGCGGGCAGTTGGAGTTGACGAAAAAGGACTTCAGCACCGAGGAGTCGTTGAACGATGAGGAGCTCATAGCGCCCCCTTACCCCTTGCCCTTCGATCTGCAGGTTCGCTTCGACTGGGAGTCGGGCCGCTATGACGTGGACGGCCAGCTGTTCGAGCCGGTCAAGGGCCGTCCCTATCTGCTGCGCTTGCCAGGCGTGATCAAACCCATCCCGCTTTGCTGGAAAGTGATTCGGCGCATGGGGGCTTATCCGCTGGAGTCAATCGCGCGCGAAGTCATCGACAACGAAGCGTTGCTCGCAAATCATTGCTACGAAGTCAGTCGAGACGGCATTGTTGAATACCGTGGCCTGATCCTGGAGACTGGGCAGGATCATCGCCGGGCTCAAGGCTATGACTCCTTGAAGGATCTGTTGAACGACCTGATCAACGACGTCGACCCGCGAAGTGGTGGGACTGCTCGACTGCGCAAGGTGCTCAAGCATAACGACGTGCCGGAGGAAGAACTTGCCAGCTCGACTCTCAACGAGGAAGGAGGAAGCGTCAGCTACTTCCGTTTGTTTCACGCCTTCGCGCAATTCAGGAAAAGGCTGCGGGCGACCCCATCCATGGACGAACTGGAAAAGATCTTGTTCGTTTACCCCGGGAGCCTGCAGGAGCTGGTGGTTAAAGTCAACGAGCAAATCGGCGCCACTGGCAATACGGTGTTCAACTGGTTCCTACTGGAAGAAATGCATTCTCTTCGCGCGGTGGCGTTAGACGCCTATGAACAGAACCGGGCCAGGTACGCGCCTATCACACCGCCCAAAGCCAAGTGGGGCAGCCTGAAACCGAAAAAACATGCGGTGTCCTTGCCGCCGGAAATCAGCGGCAAGAGCCGCTACATGGCGGAGCTCAGGGAGGCTTGCGATTATGAGCGTTGACGACTGGGGTGCCTTGACGCCGGAGCGGGTGTCTCGTTGGATCACATTCAATCGGGGCCACGCCGACTGGGTCTACAGCGCGGCCGAGGAGTCGATGGCGGCCCGACAGGCCGAGGGCGTTGCCGGACTATGGAACAAGCTTGCATTGCACGACGCCGCCCTGCTGGCCGACGAAGTGGGTACGGGCAAGACGCTTCAGGCGCTCGGCGTCATGTCGCTGCTATGGAAGAAAAATAAGCATGCCAAGGTGCTGGTCATGGCGCCCAACCGTGACATCTGCAGGCATTGGGAGCGAGAGCTCAGGAAGTTCGTCAAGAACCATTACCGCGCGTCTGACGACGTGGTGCGCCGAGCGGCGGATGGCGGACCTGTTCACGAACCTCAGTTGTGCTGGCGGCTTGGCGACCTAGCCGAGGCTGTGGAGGCAGGCCCGGGCTGCCTGTTCATCACCACGATTTACGCGCTCAGCACGCTGGTTCGCGGTGAATCCGGCGAGGGCTTCGATAAGCTTGTAGGCGCTGCGGACGCGGCCAAGAACATCCATCGCAGGTTGATGCGCGCACTGGATGAACGGGGCTTCGATCTGCTTGTCGTGGATGAAGCCCACTATTTTCGCAACAACGAGGGGCAGTCACAGCGGGCCGTGGCGGCGCACGAGTTCTTCGGCACTCAGGGCAAGCGATTGGGCCGCAAGGCCCTGCTGATGACGGCAACGCCTAGTCACTCGTCGATGGACAACATCACGGCGATACTCAGCTATGTGACGGACGTCGGTATCGATACGCATGAGGAACTGCTGAAGAAGTACTCGCTACGCCGGTTGCGACGCATGAAGGGCAGAGACGGCACCTATGACAAATACAGTTACCGCAATGAGACCGCGATAGAGGCGGACTTTGGTCAGGATCCCGCAGCCGAACTATTTTTCGCGCTTTATCAGAAGTTGCTGGTCAAGCAGCAGATCGCAGACGGAAAGCGCTTTTTGTACGGTTACCTTGAAGGTTTCGAATCCTTCGAGACGCATTCCCACGACGATAAACCGGACGCAGAGGTCGACCAGAGCGGTCGGGACTTCAAGGGAGCAAGTGACACTGAGATCCTCAAGCGGCTTGCGCGGATGCACAGGAGCCTGGGGAAACTGCCGGCGCATCCCAAGTACGATGCTCTCGTGAACCAGTGTGTAGCTCGTGATGTCTTCGACGCGAGGCTCGATGTCCATGAGCACAAGCACCTCGTATTTGTCCGTCGGATTCCGTCGGTTCGCGAAATCGCCAAGCGGATCAACGCGGCCTATGATTTGCAGTTCGGGAGGAGGATCACGAAGGCGCTGGCTTTGGAAGATCCGGAGGCGGAAAAATGGGAGGCCAGCCATTGGTCGCGCAAAACCTTCAAGGGATTCTTCACGAGCGACGCAAAGGATGACGAAGAACATCCGACATCGCTGCTGGATTCCGAAGGAGATGCGCCTCAGGGACACGTCGACGCGGATGCCGATGTCCATTCGAAGATAGCTGATCTATTCGTTGTGAAGAAGTCGGGCGAGCGCAGTACAGACTGCTCGAATTTCAGCCTGCGCCTGCGAAAGCCGGAGAGCCTGTTCTCGCTGTTACTCGAGCCTGCCAGCGACTATCGAAATGGAAGGTACAGACATTACTATCGCAAGGCAGCGGGCGACCGGCTCCGGGACGAGTACGGGCTGGCGGCACGTGATACCCGTCATGCGCGTGCCGGGGCACGCGCCGCGGTTGTCCCGAGCGAAAAGTTCGACTTTGCGAGGCCCATGCCCACCTTGTGGGGGGCGATGTACGATCTGCTCACGCAGGCCGAGCGCGAGCGGATCGAATCGTGGCTCGAACGTGATATGGGTATAGCCGAGAGCTTCGGCACTTACATCAAGAATGGGTTCTTGTTTGCCAGCCCAGTCATCGTCGAGTTGTATTGCTGGAATCTGGAATTCCGTAAAATCCAAAAGACGGGTGACGCTCAGCAGCGCTATCTGTCGTTCGTTGCTTTCATCAAAGGCAAGCTGACGCGCTCCGTCATACTCGCTTACTTCCGCGCCGCGCTGGAGACTTTCGAAGCGCTCTGTGAGGACATCTCTGGCCACGCGCTTACCGGTTGGAATCACGACTGGCACGTACTTACAGGGCTGAACAGTCCCGCGCTCTATGCCAGCAGTGCGGTTACGGATCGCCAGAGGCTGATCCTGGGTTTCAACAGCCCTTTCTACCCAAATGTACTGGCTGCCACCTCAGTGCTCCAGGAGGGCGTGAACTTGCACCTGCAATGTAGAAAGGTCCATCACTACGGAATTGCCTGGACGCCCGGCGACAACGAGCAGCGTGTGGGCCGTGTCGACCGGCTGTTCGGCAAGGTAAACGCACTACTCGAGCGTGATGGGAGCGCCGAGCTGGCCATTCACTATCCTTATCTCGTGCGCTCGTTCGACGAGGAGCAACTGGCGTCGTTCATCAGGCTCAAGCATGAAGTTGAGGAGCGCATGGATGGTTGTCGTCATTCCGGTTTCAGTTCGGAGATCGATCTTCGCCATGTCGGAGAGATGTGGCGGAATTACCTTCGTAAGCCGGGGCGGGACATGAAATCAGTCGTCCTATCTGATCCCTTTCCGTTCATGCGAGATGAAAAGCCTGCTAATGACTATTAGTCGTGTTTGACTGGCGATATGGTCACCTGTCAATCGGCAAATCTAGGTCGATGGACAAACGTCAGCTTTGACCGGCGGATTCAACCGGTGGACGCAATGGTTTACTGGAAATCGCCTGTCTCTGAAAAATCGGAGAACATTGTTGATGATGAGTAGACGTGCGCACGTATTGTGCGACGTGGTAACTCCAGAGCGATGACCCGGCGCGGACGGCATGTCGCTTGTTCGTTGACGTCAAAGTTTAGTGATAGCGTCGCATCCTTGTGGACTAGCGAACCTTTGGGCGGGAATGGGACGGAGCCGGCCTGCGTGGACTTTCCATGTTGTCGTGCGGGATTTACCCGGCCCAAACCCGACACCTCGGGCGGCCTGTGTGTTGTGCGTCGTCGGCCGACGTCCGAGTGCGCGAAGCAAATGAGGAGCGTGATCTCCCGAGCCTTGAGGCGCCATACTGCTGAGCGAGTGCAAGCCATTCTCAATCGTCAGCGGATCCCCTACTTGGATTGAGCAGTGTGTCCTCGCCAATCAGTAGCGCGATGATTCGGATACACGCTTCCGAGCACTTTTCAGTGATTGTTGATAGCAATGATTTTGATATTCGTTCTCTGAGGAGTTGTCTTTTCCACGATACCCGATACCCATACCTCACCATTGCCCAGCATTATTCCTTCAGAATCGACGGAGAGGTTCTGATACTGTTGGCTCTCAATCGCATGCTTGACCTTGTTGGTAAAAATATTCTTATATTTTTTTAAAAACTGCGCGGGATCCCTCACAGATCTTCGTTTTTTATGTTCGAAATATCGGAGGGGATACCGGGCTACATTGCTGAGGTACACCTTGTCGTTCGACTCAACCGCGTTTTTTAAGGAATCCAAAAATGATTGGACGTCGTCCGGCCGGAGTCTGGCGACCTCCTTAACTCTGAAGTCAACATAGGATGTTTTGTCTTGAACTGAGACCTGATTGCGATCACATGTCGTGGAGTTCGTCTTTAGCTGGTCGAGGTTGCAGCCAGGCTCGGCTGAAGCCAGACCTGAATTGATCAAAAGAAGAGCGGCAAGAGCTGTTTTTTTCATCGTCAATGAACCCGGTTGTAAGCTTCCAAATGACTCACTCATCGTGTACGCAAGGCCCATCCACTTCTCGCCTTTTCTGAGAGCGTCAATAGCGCTTGGGTGTCTAAGCACCGCGACATCAATGCCGATGATAGCGCCGAGCGCGTCCCGTGACGTTCAGCTTACGAATACAAGCCTTACTGAGATTTCGCCGGTTCGTCGGAAGCGTAAAGGGGGGATGGTCAGCTCTTTCATCAAGATCTTTTGTCGCCCCTGAAGCAGGCCCAAGCTGATACTACAGCGCTATGCCGGCGGCAGAGCCAGCACGGTGCGAACCATCCAGCCGCGCAAGCAATTTAGCGTTTGTTATTGAGCATTGTGCTCGTTGAGAATTTCATGAAGGCGCTTATTCTGCAATTTCCGCTGATCGTATACGCATTCTGCGTACGCAGAGTCCCACATATTGTAGTGGCCCAGCGTCGGTGACGATAGCCAACCTGTCCCGGTCTCTTTTTCAAGTCTACAAAACCGCTCGGCATCGTCCTCTGCCTTCATGTAGGCATCAAGTAAGTCCCGATTTTTATTTCCTTGCGGGATCGTTTTTCTGATCTCTTCGTAGGTTGCTTTCGTATCTGCCGCGACCTCCTTCGTGAGTGCTTCGAAGCACGCTACGTCGTAGCTGGTACCGCCAAGTTGTTTAAGGCACGACTCATCCACTTTCGCAAAGGTTGCCGTACTCGCCAACAACAGCAGCGCCAGTCCGCCCCACTTGCTAGTGCTTTGCATGATGGACTCCCGCTTGAAACATCTTTGTCTCCGTGTATCCCCAATGAGCGAACGTATTCTTGGGCCTTGGCCCGTCACCTATAACTCAGGTGTCCGCCGAGCTCGGCGATCTGGTCGTCGACCTGCCCTAGGCATTCGTAGCCTGCTGCGCACACCATCGTCGGATTGACCGGACGCTTTCATCGAAAGCACTCCCCGTTACGGGCCATGTGTCGCCAATTGTTCAGCTTTCGGTGGGGACCACTCTTTAAGGTAACGCCCGCCGCATGACAGGCAGTCGCACTATACCCGCCCGCCAGTGGGACCTGCTGGCTTCCCTCACCTGAGTGATACCCGTGGGAACGGGCACCTTTCGGCGCGAGCTCGGTGGGTCGACCACAGGAAGTATTTTCCTAAAATCCTTTCGCTTATCGCTCTAAATTCAATCAGCATCGATTCAGTCCAATATTGCCGTGGGACGTTCTCGCCCGTGGATAAAGTGCATCTAATTAGTTATATTCACCCCGGTGTCATCGAAAGGCCAAGCCATGGGATGCGCTTGCCATGGACAAGCAATGTCGACATGAGTGCTGGCGCATCCAGTCAGTCACACCTTATGTTCTTAGGCCGCAGCAAACTCGGGAGAAAGATCATGAGCCAGCCGATTGCGACTGGAGCAACGAACAGCGATCCAAATTCGGTCGTTACAGGTACAAGTGAGCGACTCGCAAAGCCGTGGCACGCGTCCGATCGCGTGTTGCCATTCTTAGCCGAGTGGGAGAGCGGAAGCCTCAATGGCGTGGTCCGGATCTTCTACAGCAATCACACTCACCACGATTATCATGTCACCAATGGCATGATCCTGACAGTCTACAACGACGACCAAGGCAACCCTACTGTAGGGTGCGGGCACCTCGTTGTGCCAGCCGACCATCTCCATGCAGGCGACACGATCACGCTTGAACGCGGACAACAGCTACTGCGTGCGGATCTCGTACGCACAGAAAAGGCCATCAATTCCAAGATTCACGTGCCGCTTTATCAGTACGAATACGACGCATTGGTGAGCGTCATTTTTAACGCGGGCGGTGGCAGCGCGGCTGACGATATGGCGGATATCGTCAATGCCGGTAATTATTCGACAATCCCGGAATCCATTCGCCATTTTTATGTACGAAATCCGCGCCTGCTTCCGCGACGTTCAAGCGAGGCTAACATGTTTGCCTCCGGAGTCTACGATGCGAGTCACTAAGATAGTCCCAGCACTGGCCGCACTTGCGCTCATTTCCGGGAGTGCCTATGGGAGTGATGACGAGGAGTGCCTTAAACACCTGAGCGGTAGCGGCAGCATGGACTCAAATTGCTTCATGGTAGCGGCCGCCGATATGGAAACAGCTAACAAAGCACTTTATGCGGCGATCGCCCAATCGATCCCCAAGGGAAATCCCAACACCGCTCTCCTTTCGGACTACATGCGCGAACAGGACAGGATGAAGAGATTCTGCACCATCAACAAATTTGCCGGATCAAAGTGGAAACCAGACATTACCGCTCCACAGGTACGCAACATCAACGATATTGCGTATTTTGAGTGCATCTACGATCTGCGGAAAGACCAGAATCAGCATCTGCAGAGCATTCTTGATCTGGTGAAGTCGACTACGAACTGATCAATCTATGTACCGCCAGCCCTTCGGGCGGGCATCCTTGTAAAGTCTCAATTCGGCTCAACGCCGGCTTCCGGAATGCACCGGGAGGCCGGCGCCGCTGCCCGTGCTGGCGATCACGGCAGCCTTTATGAAGATAGAGCGTCCCGTCCTCAACATCTTGGCAGTGCTAGCTATGACATAGCGGGCTTCGAGGCACTCACAAACGAGAATTGTAGTTGTTATCCTTCGCTCGATTCTGTGGGGAGGTGCCCGAGATGAATGGCGATTTTTTGCGGCGATTCCGTTTGGTATCGTTCCGTCATTCCTAGCTCGTCGGTTATCCCGTGCCGAGTCTCGCCGCTTGGTAGTTTCGCGGTGTAGTAAATCTCAGTCATTGGTGTGCCATTCTTGTCTTTGAGCTGGAATTGCTGGTCATAGCAAATGTATTGCCCCAGTCCTTCGATCTGGTCGTCAACCTGCGGCAGCCAATCGTAGCCCGCCGCAGATACCATGGTCGGATTGACTTCGCACTTGCAGCGGACGCGGTCTCCCTCGAGGGCAATCTCCTGCCCGTTATTCCGCTTTCGGTATGGACCACCGGCCTTGAAGATGACACCGGTGGTCTGACAGGCATTGCATGAAACCTGCCCGCCGATGAGCGCGGCGGGTCTACCGTCAACTCCGGTGATGTAGGCCCCATCGTGAGGCAGAGCAGCGCCCCCGGTGCTCGGGGGGTCGCCGACAAGAATGATTTTTCGTAGCATCTTCGTGAAGCCCCTTTCTGACCGATTCGCGTGGTCCGACTGTCTTCGATTAGCGACTACATCCATCGCCAGCCCATCCTGCCGAATCGTCGCGCAACGAGTACGCCCTTACGAGAACTCGAAAAGCTGCAGGTAGTGCAAGTGAATAGCTAATTGCGCGTCAACTGCACTCTGCGCCGTTAGCCGCCCGCCATGTTCTTCGGCGGCTGATCAAGAGCCCATTGATTAGCATTTTCGACGCCGTCCTTTATGCCAGACCATCCGTCCGTTTTGCGTTGCGGGGCGTCGGGATATTCTTTGCGCTGTTGCGCCAGAACAGTCTCTGCCCAACCGACCGGGGTGCCCTCTCTCGGTTCAGCGTACGCATCGCTTGGATCGAGCCGACTGATTTCCTCGATCGACTCTGGCCAGACAGGTGCCCGGGACGTGGCGATGGCAAGCATCCGCAATGGTGTAAAGATCAGCACCAGCGGCATGGTGACAAGTCGCCACAAGAGTGACCCCGTCAGTCCAAATCCATAGAGCGAATACAGGAATGACTCTCGCGGCGTCTCGTGCTCTGTATGGAACAACATAGGCTTGGGCAGGCCATGCGGACCTTCATTCATAAACGCGCACCAGTAATTCCACTGCGCCAGCAAGATCTCGATCTCAGGCTTGCCCGTCCACTCGCGGCCCAAAGAAAACACACGGGTAACCTTGCCCGCCGCGTCGACGGCATAGTGCCGAATATGGAAGACCGTGCCGAACTGCGTCTTTTCCTTATGCAAACAGAACAATTCGTCTTCGTTCCAGGGAATTTCCCAGACGTGATCACCTTGGCCTTTCCGGGCAAAGTAGCGTCGCCCGCGGACGGCGAATAGTTTTCGCGCTTTCCGGTGAAACCGGATCGGGTTGCGAGTCAGCGCGAACATATTGCTCTTTGCGGCCCGGAAGACGAGATATCCGAAGCCGACGGCCAATGCCAGGAGGAAGATGCGCAGAAAGGAAGGAGCATCGGGGTCCCGCAAAACTATGAAGAAGAAAACCAGCCAGCAAAGCGCCGCGACCGTCGCAATCAGCGTCGCACCCATCATCCACTGTTTCTCCAGGAACGACTGGTCAGTTACGTCCATGAAGGTAGAGTTGAAACGAAAAATGGTCCCGCTGTCCCACATGTCCGGTCCAACAACACGATTGATCGGAAGGCGATGAGCCAGATCCCATTCGGGAACAGGCTGACCCACGCACTTTTTCATCACACGTTCATCCATCGCTTAGCCTCCTGCTGCCGAACTGAACGCCGACAACTCTTCCTCAAGCGTCTCATATTTCTTCTCGCCCGTACCGAAGTAGCACCGATCGATCCACTCTTTCATGGCCGAAGCCTTGTAGTGTGCGATGGCGAGGGCGATGAGGATCGACGCAACCAGCACGATCCAGAATCCCGGAATCGCGCCAGATAACGCAAAATAGGCCACGTAGAAACCGAGGGATGCGCTGGCTGCGTACAAGGCCGTTAACCCGTACTCCTTTTTCTGGTAAGCCTCCCAGGTGTTCATCACGTCGAAGACCGCCAGCGCGGCACCAGTGATTGCTCCGAGCGCTCTCCCTCCGATTTTGAGCCCAGCGAGTTCTCGCTCCCCGAGTGACCATTGCTTCAGAATGAAGGACGAAAGTGGATGCGTGGGTGCCTTTTCCACCGTCTCTGAGACCGTCTCCATCATCGCGCCGATAATATTCACAACCGCTGCGGCAGCCTTCGAATCTGTTTCGACTCTGTTGAACCTATCGTTACCCGCGACATCTTCCGCCGCGGCCTCGAGCGTGAAGAGCTGAAAGATGAATGTGGCCACGCCAAGATGGAATGCCTCAGGAGCCGAAGAACCGAGCCAGGACTTCACTTTATCCGCGCCGGGCAGCTTAACGGTCTTGATAGATCCAGCTTCGATCTTGCCAGCCTTTTCAAGCGCATCGACGTCGAGCTCGTAGATGACCACATTGACGTCGGACTTCGGACCTGCCTTGACCGCAGTCTTTGCAGCCTTGAGCGCATCGGCACGCGTTTGTGTTCGATCTGTCTCCAGTTTGATGCCCGCCTTTTTCGCCTCGTCGATCGCCCATGCACGCAACTCGGCTTTCGATTGGGAGCTTGCTCGGATGACCGTCCCGGAATGAAGCGACAACCGGATCATGATTGGCACGAAGGCAACGCTCCGTGCGCCTTTGGTCAAGGCCTTGACGATCACGCTTCCAGTTGTCAGGACAAGCTTATCGAGAAGCCGAGCTGCTTCGCCGGGTTTGACACGCGCGAGCGCTTGCTTGTAGAGGTTGAGGAAATTTTCGTACTGGATATCAGACTTGTGGATCTGCGCCTGAGCCGCATCGATCAGCTGCTTCTGGTTGAAAAGGAGTGCGCGTGCATACAGATTGCGACTGTTTGTAAGCTGTCCGGTCTCGAGCCAGTCGTTCAGGACCTTGCCGCACGCTTCTGTAGCTGCCGCACTGCCGATGCTTTGAGAACACGACTCGCTGTACGCATACCCACTGCGAATATCTGCATCATCATGAACACCGCTCATCCAGTCTGACAGAAGTTGGCAGTTCAGCCATCCGGCATGCGCCTTGACCAGCTCGTCCCATTGGGGTTTGAACTTGTCGAGCGCGTCGTTGTATTCCCGCGGGAAGCTATTCAGATGCTTATAATCGATCGAAGGCTTGCGCGCGCTGCCCTCGCCGGTGTGACTCGCCTCGTCCCACGCTTCATCTGCAGCGGCGTTCTGATGCCCTGCCTCGTCGGCGCCATACTTTTTGTCCTGGGCGGCCTGCTGTGCGTTGTAGTTCGAAATGCCGCCGGCCTTGATCGACCCGGTCACGAATTTCCATGCGCCGATGATATCGACGGGAGGACCTCCCGTCGAATACGAAATGGGATTCTGATTCGCCTGATTGACCATTTCCGACGTGCGATATTCGAATCCCGCTTCTTCGCTGGCCTGCGCACGAATTCCCTGCTCTGCGCGGGCAAGCAACTGTTTGGCGATTGATCCGCGATAAACGTCTGCGTTGAATCCGCTGTCGATGCTGGGAACGACGAGTTCGCCAAGGTCGTTGGTCAGTCCAACTGGGTCGTTCACTGCCACGATAAATCCCTTTTTCATCGGGGACTGCGCCATGGCGGCTGCAATGCGGGGCGCCACCGTATGCAGACGGCTTTCCATTTTGGGATCGGTGTTACTGAACTTGAAGGCGGTCTTCATCGCCTTTTCGTCCATCGCAAAATGGGCGATCTTTGAATGGTTTGCCTGAAATTCGCCCGTATCGGTGGCGCCCTTGGGCGAAAGCATTGCGGGCACGTTAATGCATTGCATATGAAGCGCCCGCCACCCTGCTTCATCGGCCTGGCCGACGAGTCGTTTGGTCCAGAGTACGTTGGACCATCCGATCCAGATATTGGTCGCCGGATCGGAGTCGCTGTGCTCAACGTCGATGCAGTAGCCGAGCGAAAGTTGCTGCCCGTCCAGGCAATTCGTCGGAACGACTGCTGGATTCGGGGGCATTACTCCCGGGATGAAACTCCACATCATGCCGCTCGGCAGAACCATGTACGCTTTCAGGCGTCTGCGCTTTTCCTCATAGACGTACAGGTAGCCAGCCCGCATGGCCCGCAGGGTGTATCTGGCGGTCCCGACCAAAGCTGGCGCCTTCGCCGAGTTGATCGTGAAGTTGCCTTCCAGGGCCGGTGCCTTCGCGGCGCCGTGAGGACAGGCTACGGCATATCGCACCGGGTAAAGTAGTAGCGATTTGCGGTCACACAGGTTGCAGGATACGGGCATGGTCGGTCCTTCAGGCGATGACGGCGTGTTGATCTTTTAGTGATTCGAAATCGGCGGATGTAAGTAGCGCAAGGGCTCCCGGCCAGGTGAGCTCGCCTCGACGGATTGCCGGCCACGCCTGCTCGAGCTTCTTGTGTTCGGTGAAAGCGCGACCATAACGCATGTCATGGACCGCATAGTCAATAAGCGCGTCAGGGTCCGAAAGCCCGGCCTTCTGCTTCGCATCATCGAAACTCTTGCACAGCGCGCCCATCAGCCTGGATAGATCTCTGAAATCGTACTTTTGGTCACTGAGTCGGGCGAGCGCGCGGGCCGCAAGGTCGCTGCACTCAATCCGTTCCCATTGCGAAGGCGTTGGCCAAGCCGGCGTTATTCCTTCAAGCGGGGGCGCCTCGCGCCCATCACCTCTAATCGTCCACCACCGTCCAACGGCCGGTAGGGTCCACGTGTCCACCGGACCGAGCAATGCGGACAACCTGGCCAGCTCAAGCACGCTGGTCGCAAGCGAAATCACACGCGGATCGTAGTATCGCCATAGCACCGGGCTTCCGTTGGCGCCAGGACCGACAAGGTAACGGGCCACGTGTTCAGCGAGTCGATCTACAGGCCAGGAACTTTGTAGCCATGCACAGATTACTGGCGGGCGATCGCCGTCAAGCTCGTCACGCATGACCTCCGCGATTTCAGTCTGCTGCTCGGGGCTCAGCGCACTCACATTGACGAGGCGCGGCATCAATTCGATGCGATGCGAAAGGGCTGCTGGCGCGCAAGGCACGCTGGGCAATGTCTCAAGTCCTGCGGCGTAACCTATCGTCGCTGTTTCGATGAGAACATAGCCTTGGCTGAAAGGCGCCTGCGGTGCTGGCACCGCACGCAATAGGGCATCCATAATTATTTTTCTCCCCTCACCCTAAGCAAGCGGCACAGACGCGCTCCCCGCTTCGGCCGCGCTATTGGTCATGGTTTGGCACAGGTCGGCGCCAGGGAACTGGGCTGGAATACTTTGAGGCCCCTGCGTCCCGTGGTTTGCAGCGTGAATTGTATTGCCGCCAGGCGTAAAGCCGTTTATGCCTTCAGCGCTGACGACAAACTGGCTATTGCCAGCGGTCAGGCGGATCCCCTGCTTCGCAGTGATATTGACCCAGTCAGTGGTGCTGATGATGCCAACAACTTTCTTCGCGAGTACTTCAAGTTCGTCGTTCTGTGCCTGGATCTGTACCTTCCCGCTTGCGGCAATTAGCGTCATGCCCATACGGTGAACGAAAATCGACAGTTTCTCGGACGCCGACGCAAAAATCGATTTACCCGCGCCAAGCGAGATATTCGAGCCTGCCGTCACGGCCGTGTGCTCGCCACTCGCGACGTGTGTCGACCCCGTACTAGACACGGCCGTGCCGGCCGCACTGGCCACAAGCAGTTGCGGCTCGTTCAGCTCAGGAAATGACCCATTACCGCCGCTGGAGGAGCCTTTTAGCCCATCATTCTGGGATTGAAGCGCGTCGGCCACATCCGACTGGTCGCCGCTTTCCTGCGCACTATGCTGCTGAGCGAGCTTTCCGAGTTGCGCCTGCAGCGTCTGGGACTTACCCAGTCTTGTAGTCGCCTCATTGATATCGGAAATATGGGATTTGGCGAGTGGCCGGGCGTCCGTGCTGATCAGCATGCCCTTGCCCGACCGAATCGCGCCAACGCTGTCTGTGCGCAGTTCGAAGCCTTCTCCGCGACCGTCCTGTCGCCCCGTGTTGTCCTCGACGCGCGTAATGTGTCCGAGCGAAAGCTGACTCGCCTCGTGGTCACTTCGCAACTGGGTCTGGATCTGGTCCTTCGTGTCGTCAAACAGCAGATGGTTACTCCGCCCACTGGCCATGTTGCCGTTGGCGCCGGAGAGTTCCCGGCTCCGGAACCCCATAAGGGCGCTCTGGTCGGGCAATTGCCACGACGGCAGATTGGATTCGTTGTGAACGCGACCAGTGATGATGGGCCTGTCGGGACTGCCCTCCAGCCATTGCACGATTACTTCTGAACCCACGCGTGGTAGCGCAACAAATCCCTGGTCGCCGCCCGCCCACGCGGTCGCCACGCGAACCCATGCAGAACTGCTTTCGTCGCCCTTGGCGAGCTGATCCCAGTGAAACTGCACGCGGCAACGGCCGTATTTGTCGGTGTAAACGCTCTGTCCCGACGGTCCCACAACAGTTGCAGTCTGGGGCGCGTTGATGCGCGTATCGACACTGTTGTACCCACGCCCGGGACGCCACGGAATTTTCTTGCGGATCGCGATGACGTCGTTGCGATAGTCGGACGGCACATCGACACCCTGAAGATAGTTGTTACTGGCGACGTGGTCGACCCCGACAACAAGGAACTGGTTGTCGTCTTGGGAGCCATCGGCATGCCCGAAGTGATCGGTCAGCTCGAACCAGCGTCCAGGCATCACATACCGGTTGTTGCCTTCGCCCTCAAAGCGCTTGGCGACGGCCTCGATCTCTTCCATACGACGCTTTGATAACCCATCACCGTCCTGACTGCCTCCGAAGCCGTAGGCGCCGACATATTCATATTGTTCGAGACTCGGTACGCCACCTTGCTGGTTTATGGTGGGCACTCCGGCAGTCGCCGGCCGCGGACTCTTGAAATCGAAGCGCGCGACCGTGTATTGCCCCGGCATGACCGAGCGCACCGGGCTCCAGAGCGCCAAGCCGTCTTCAACCTTGGAGCCCGAATCCCGCTGGAATGGCACGGATGCGGAATTGCCATCGATCTGCTTTGCGTTAATTGACGCATCGGAGACGATGAGCTTGTGCGATTTTGCCGTGTGCTCGTACCAGTAGTAGAAACCAGCGGCTTCCCACCTGCGGTGCAGGTAGTTGTGATCGCTCTCGCCGTATTGGACCGCCATTGTAATAACGGGATCCGTGCCGGCCACCTTCCAGTCCCAGTCGGGAAGTACGCCGTAGTCCTGCAGCAGCGTGTTCGTCTGTGTATGCAGATCCTGATCCTGGAACAGGCGGTTGTTCGTGCGAAGGGTCAGGAAGCGCAGCCATGGGCCGATCGTAGCTTCATAGAAGGCAACGGAACCGTCGGTTTTGACGTGTCGGAACGCAAAAATATAGCCGTTAAAGTAGCGCGACGTTCCGTCCGCTCGCGCAAGTTCTACGGTAATCATCTTCCCCTGGAAATCTTTAAGGGAGAGTGACGCGTTATCTGAAAGGATTTCGACCTTGAATTCGAAATCGCGCGACAGACTTTCTGTGCCTGTCAATCGATTTGCGAGCAATGTCGGGTATGGCGCGTCGCCATGCGGAAAAGTTAAGCGCAGCAGTCTGCTTTGCTGGCGGTCCGCAAAGACTTTTTGAAAGTCTTGAGCAAGATTGGTCACCACGATTCCCTCTTATTGCTGCCCCGATCGGTGACGGAATTTTACAGAATCTCCAGACGAAAAGTGTCAAATGTAATAGATGCATTTCTCGCGCAACTTGATCGGAAATTATTCCCTATAAATAATGCAAAACGCAAAATGGGTAACTATTGCCTGCTTTCGACAAGGATAAGAACGGGGTAGGCTTTGCCGACGCATTGGAGTATCAACCGTTTTAGCCATGCGACACGGAAAGGTCAGCAGTTGGACCGCCTAGTCGGGTGGTAATAGACCGCATGATGCGTTTGAACCGAGTCAATCAAACAGACTTGCGCCTAGCACTGTTTGACTGACCAGAGGAAAAGCAGCGCGACATGATCGTTCAAGGAGAGAAGGGTATGCGAGGCTATCTGGTGGCGTTGAAATCCACGCAGCTGGCCGTCTTCTTCTCGGCCCACGCGCTCGATTTCAGCGAAGCCCCGGATCTGTCCAGGAGTCGCTGCAAACGTAAAGACATCACGCGTGGGGGCCTGTGATGCACGAATAGCCTTGAATCGATAAATATTCACAGATGATTCTCAAGCGTCCGCTGTACGTGTTTGTGATAGACGCCCAAATTGTGAAAGCCACGACGCTTGTTCCGGTTGCTTGACCGGAAGATGATGACTTCGACACCTGCTTTGCTACAGATGGGGCAACGGCAACGTTTCCAAGGGGCCTCATCAAGCGTGCGCTCGACCAACGCACGCATTTTATTGAGTTCCATTTCATGTTTTTCAATGGGGAGGCCGTGTCCCAGCGTAAGAAACTGCTGGTAATCAATGATTGCGTCAAGAGTCCGTAGGAGTTTTCCTCCGCCGCTATCGAACTTTCGTAACGCACTTAGCGCGTTCTGCTCCCGCTTCTGAAGATCTTCAGCATTAAAAATTCCGCGTTTGATATTCGTAAGAAGCGACCACCCATCCGGGCAGTCTCACTAATTCGGTAAATCCAGTCTCACGAAAAGCGCCCGAGTCTCACTAATTCGGTTTCCCTGCACTACCAACGCTGTAGGAAGCTTCAAAAGCTGAGAATTTGCCACTTTGCAAATCAAGGGTTTGCATCATCTTCGCCTGCATAAGGCGAGACAAAGTCAGGCATAAATTGAGAAATCCCTACTGGGCCTAACAATTTATATTGTGTCTCTCGCGTTTAAGAGATTGAGTACCCATCGAACGGGTTGGGACAAACCAGATGTTCACGTCCCACACATAACATTTTATACGTTTCCGCGAGCACGCGATAGAACTGGCCCTGTCGCGTCAGCAGCCGTCGCTCAGCTTTGTACCGGGAGCCGCAAAAAATTGCGCTTCAGATGCGACAAATCTAGTAATTTGCGCTCGTGAGCGAATCGTCTCATCGCACGCCGGCGGTCAAGAAATGTCCAAGTTTCTGCGACCGTCCTACTACAGCGTCAAGCAAATTGCGATGACCGCTTAACGCTGCAGTTACCAGGTTAGGCCCTTTCTCTATTCCGTCTCAGGCCAGTGACCGCGAAGGCTGGTCGAGGCGTCCGCGTCCGCCCGTCGCTACCCGACCTGGAGGGGACTTATGAAATCCACCCGCATCTGTCTCGCCTGTGGCAATCCGTTCGAGCCACTGCTGCACGTTCCCCGTCAGCGTTACTGTTCGTCGAAAGCTTGCCAGCGCGCTCGTCGACGCGACTGGCAGACCCACCGGCTTCGTATCGACGACGACTATCGCGACAACCAGGCCCGGGCGCAGGCGAAATGGCGCGCGGGCCACTCGGGCTATTGGCGCGAATATCGAGCTGCGCATCCAGCGTATCGAGAACGCAACCGCTGCATGCAGAAAACACGCAATGCGCAGCGAAATTTTGAGCCGATTGCAAACATGGACGTCATTCGG
The DNA here is from genome assembly GCF_900116445.1 of Paraburkholderia aspalathi. GTDB lineage: Bacteria > Pseudomonadota > Gammaproteobacteria > Burkholderiales > Burkholderiaceae > Paraburkholderia > Paraburkholderia aspalathi. The sequence goes on along the minus strand of NZ_FPBH01000006.1, from coordinate 189,380 downwards.
TCCCAGCAGCCGTTGGGGTCTGGCTTCTACGTACTGCGCGGCGCAGATGATGCCGGTGCTGCAAATATGGGTGCGTGGACCGTCCACATCGCCGTGCTGTCTGCGCCTGCAGCGCCGCCCATATGATTGCAAAGAGATGACTTGATTTACATTGGCGTCGGGCCTGCTACCTTTGCCTTGTCACCGTTCGCAACCATCCGCCACCACCTGATGTGAAGCCGTGGCGTTCGCATCTGGGGCTCCCCGTGCGCTCGGTGCCTGCCGGGTGTCGGTGTCTGAGTTGCGGAGCGGAGAATGTCATTCAATAACGCGGGTACAGCCGTCGTAGCCGGCTGTCAGGCAGGACGGGCAGCGGAGTACGTCCGCATGTCGACGGAACACCAGCAGTATTCGACCGAGAATCAGCGGGACCGAATTCGAGACTACGCAACTCGTCGCGGATTCGAAATCGTCCGCACATATGCCGATGAAGGTAAAAGCGGCCTTCGAATCGATGGTCGCCAGGCACTTCAAAAACTCATCTCCGATGTCGTAAACGGCAATGCCGATTTCTGCGTAATCCTCGTCTATGACGTGAGTAGGTGGGGGCGATTTCAAGATGCCGACGAGAGTGCGTATTACGAGTACATTTGTCGCCGTGCGGGCATCCAGGTTGCGTACTGCGCCGAGCAGTTCGAGAACGACGGGTCACCTGTTTCGACCATCGTGAAAGGCGTAAAGAGGGCAATGGCTGGCGAGTACAGCCGGGAGTTGTCCGCGAAGGTGTTCGCCGGTCAGTGCCGCTTGATTGAGATGGGCTTCCGGCAAGGGGGTCTGGCCGGCTACGGGCTGCGCCGCGTATTGGTCGACCAGCACGGCCTCATGAAAGCGGAACTGTGTCGCGGCGAACATAAAAGCCTGCAGACGGACCGGGTAGTCCTCATGCCCGGGCCAGAAAGCGAAGTGCGAACCGTCAATCTAATCTACAACTGGTTTATCGACGAGTCGCTCGACGAGTGTGCAATCGCAGCTCGCCTGAACGGCATGCATGTGCGGACTGACCTCGACCGCGAGTGGACGCGAGCCACGGTACGGGAAGTACTGACGAATGAGAAATACATCGGCAATAACGTGTACAACCGGGTGTCGTTCAAACTGAAGAAGATGCGGGTGACCAACACACCGGACATGTGGATTCGAAAGGAGGGAGCATTTCAGGCAATTGTGCCAGGCGAGACGTTCTACACGGCCCAAGGCATTATGAGAGCGCGAGCACGCCATTACTCGAATGAGGAGCTAATCGAACGCTTGCGCAACCTGTACCGCAGTCGTGGGTTTCTGTCCGGCGTGGTGATTGATGAAACAGATGGCATGCCATCTACATCGGTCTATGTGTACCGGTTTGGGAGTCTGATTCGTGCCTACCAGACAGTCGGCTTTACTCCCGGCCGAGACTATCGATACATTGAGACCAACCGCTTCCTGCGACAGCTGCATCCGGGAATCATTGCGCAGACAGAGAGGAAAATCGCGGACCTGGGCGGCGCAGTGATACGCGACCCGGCAACCGACCTGCTGACGGTCAACGATGAGTTCACGGCCTGCATTGCGCTCGCACGCTGCCAGGTACATGACAATGGCCGCAATCACTGGAAGGTGCGCTTCGATACGAGCCTCCTGCCGGATATCACGGTTGCGGTGCGGCTCGACCAAACGAACTCTTCGGCGCTCGACTACTACCTGTTGCCACGCCTCGATTTTGGACAAGCCCGTATTCACCTCGCTGACCAAAATCCAATCGAGTTTGAGAGTTACCGCTTCGACACGCTGGACTACCTCTATGGCATGGCCGAGCGCGCCCGTCTCAGGAGAGTAGCGTGAACTCACGGCAGCAGCTCGGAGAAATCCGGATGGTCCCCGTCAATCAGATTGAAGTCATCAATCCCAGAGAGCGCAACGGTCGAGTTTTCAATGAAATCGTCGATAACATAAAGACCATCGGTCTCAAGAAACCAATCCTTGTCACGCCACGAGCAACGGCCGGCGGCATAGAAAAATACCTGCTCGTGTGCGGCGAGGGGCGATTGAAGGCATTCCGCTCGCTTGGGGAAGCGACTATTCCCGCACTCGTTGTGAGCGTGAGCGACGAAGACGCGTTCGTAATGAGTCTGACTGAAAACATCGCGCGCAGACAGTGTCGCCCACTCGAACGGCTCGCCGGCATTCGGCAATTGCAGGAGCAAGGATATGCGCCGAAAGTCATTGCCGAAAAGACAGGTCTCACGCCGACTTACGTTCACGGCATCCTCACGCTGCTACGCCAGGGAGAAGAGAGACTTGTGGTTGCTGTGGAGAAAGGGCTCGTCCCCCTGAATGTGGCCCTGACGATTGTTGGCGCCGGCGACGACGATGCTGAAATTCAAGCAGCACTCCAGGAGGCCTATGAGTCTGGCAAATTGCGGGGCAAGCAACTGATGAGCGCTCGCCGCGTACTCGAGCGCAGAAAAGCACTCGGGCGAAGCACATCGCACAATATGACCAGCAAGTCGGCCGCTGTCACGACATCTAGTCTCGTGCGGACGTATGAGCACGAGGTAGAACGCCAGAAGTCCATGGTGAGAAAGGCCGAGTTCACGCAACAGCGGTTGCTATTTGTGGTCGGCGCTTTGAGGCAACTGTTTGCCGACGAGAACTTCATCAACCTGTTACGCGCGGAGGGACTGGCCAGCTTGCCGAAGTATCTTGCCGAACGCGTTTGGCCAAACGGGAGTGCGACATGACTGGTGTAACTCTTGGATTCATCCCCGAGCCGTTGTTGGTGCCAGTCTCCAGCATTCTGCCATCGCGCAAAATACCGGCGCCCGTGGTCGCGTCGCGCAAATTTAAGCAGATAAGAACCTCCATTGAGGAGGTAGGCCTCATCGAACCGCTCTCTGTAACGCCAGCGGACCAGTCTTCCGGGCAACATGTTCTGCTCGATGGGCATCTACGTCTACTTGCCATCCAGGACTTGGGGCACGAGCGTGCTGCCTGCCTTGTCGCGACCGACGACGAGAGCTACACGTATAACAACCGTGTCAATCGCCTCTCTACAATCCAGGAGCACTATATGATACGGCGAGTAATTGATAGAGGCGTATCGCCTGAACGATTGGCGAAAGCTCTTTCCGTGGACGTATCACAGATTATAAAGAAGATGTCGCTGCTGGACGGCGTCTGCCCGGAAGCGGCTGAACTTCTTGCAGACCTGCAGTTCTCGGCGGAGCTTGTTCGCGCTATTCGCAAAATGAAGCCCACGCGGCAGGTCGAATGCGTTGAGCTGATGGTGGCTGCGAACAATGTTTCAGTCTCCTACGCCGAGGCGTTGCTGGTGGCGACGCCTGCAGCGCGACTTGTGGAGGGCAAGAAGCCGCGCAAACTGACCGGTGTTAGCCCAGAGCAGATGGCGAAAATGGAGCGGGAAATGAGCAATCTGCAGGGGCAGTACAAGCTCGTCGAACAGACCTACGGTCAAGACGTGTTGAATTTAGTGCTCGCGAAAGGATATCTAACCAAGCTTCTCGAAAACGAATCTGCGCGGCAATACGTTGCCCAACGCCATCCGGACCTGATGGTGGAATTCGAGTCCATCATTGCCACCATTTCTCTCGACCAGCAGCAATTCAGCCCGGCCCTCTAGTCGAACCCTCGCTTAGATGCGGCCCACATAGCGTTCGACGAGCTGCGAAATAGGCGTCGTCGCTTGAGTTCGTCGCCCTCCCGACGAGAGGGAAAGGACTACGCGTCGTTCTGACGTTTGCATGACTGGCTGCGGTTCGATAGCTTCGATGGATGTGCGCAGATGTTGATTCTCGGGCATACACCCACGTAGTCGTACTTCGTCTCGTCGAACCGACCGGTGCGAACTCGCCAACGATGTCGCATTTGTCGGGAGTTCTCCTGCGCCCCTTACCCTTCCCGCCATCGGGTTGCCCGTTCCTGTACCCCTAGCGCCGGCGGCCCGTCTGTCACAACGAAGCGTGCTCTCCTTCAGAGCGGAGACGGCTGGCGCGGCTATCACCCTATATCACGGACTTTGATATATATCATCGACGCTGATATAGCCGACTCGCTGGAATGGTGCAGTCGATGACTTTCCCCACGCCAGTGTCCATCTTCCGGAAAGAAATCCGCAGATTCTTGTGGGCCATGCTCAGAGGATGCAGGGGCGGTGGTACTCTCGCCGGTGCAGTATTGTTGAGACGTCCTGAGGCTTCACACGCAAGTCGGTGGCTCCAGCGAGCCAATTGATTGATTCAAAACGATTGGCCGTATAAAACTCGTTTTTCAATTTTACACGGCCAATTGGGGTACGAACTAGCAAGAGGCGGATTGTCGGCGCCGAACACGCCTACTGCCCCGCCGCTTAACCTGCCAGAGGGTATCCGGATGAAGCTCTGCAAAAAACCGCAATGCGCAAAGTTCGCTCCCAGGTTCGCGGACGCAGCCAAATCGACGCGAGGGTACACCCACGGCAGTCGGCGACTACACGGCCTCCGCGACGGGGACATCGAGCTAGGCGCGAGAATATAGCGGCACGCCCCTGGACGGTACATGGTGGGCGGTGCCCTTCACGCGACTCATCGAGGCGTCTTCACAGAGGGTCGCGCCTTCGCTCGAAATCGGCCGCCCCTGCGCTTTTCTCGACGGAGTCGCTGCAGACGGTCGAGGGAATCGCGCATGCCGCGTTCGCAGTGGAACACGGGGCAGAGCCCAATCGATTCAAGACATCTTAAGCTATCAACTCGACGAACTTGGTAGGTCTAAGACGTTGTGCCGCTCCCAAATGCAAATAGAATTGAGTGAAACTGGCCATGCCGTGCAATTCTATTTGCATGCCCGCAGTTTTGCGCAGATGAAAGCGCGCTAGGCCCGCCCGAGCGACCGCGCATACTGCCCGAGTGGCTTCGCCGCGTAGCTGAGACTCGTATTTCATCGTCGGGGATATGCGACCGAACGTCATCGCGTGTATCGTTGACAGTTATTCGCCATTTGGCGAACGTACGTAGCGGCGAGAGCGAAGAAACCCCTCGTCCACAGACAAAACTACGACCCTGACCGACGTATATTCGACCCGCCCGCATTCGTCGGCCCGCGCTTGCTCAGGCTTGCCCGAATACAAGAACTCATCTACATCCTCGTCGTGATAACAGCGCTTGAGTGTCCAAGGCATCGCGAATACTTCAGCGACGCCCACGTCCTCCAGCTCGTCCTCATCGGCGCCGAAAGGCAAAAACATCACCCTGGCGTCCGGGTGGGCAGTCTGTAGGCGCTCAATCAGTTCAGCAGCGGTCATCTCTACTCCTGGTTAGCCATACCGGTTCGCGAGGGCCAGATAGTCCCGAGCAAACTCTTTCTCTCAAAGCTTGCGGCGCCAAAATTTCTACGGGGGGACCGATTGAGCGCAACCACCAGCGCAGAAAGAGAAACGCTTGGCTTCGGTGGCATCCTAGTGACGTGCTGAATCCGCCGCTGCTCCGCAAGGCGTTCAGCGTGTATGCGTATTTTCATCCGCACGCCGCCAAAATTTTCCGTATAACAGTAACAACGTCATCGACCTTCTCGACGCTCACCGGGCTTAGGTCACAGCGAGGTGCGTTGCCGGTCACTACCCCGGTGTGTGCCAGGCCCCTGATAACAATCACGTCAAGCCTGGCCTCCATCAGCTCGCCAGGTTTCCCTGCAGTGCTTCGAGAAACGAAGACGGTCGCGGCCTTCGCTCGACAAAACGGACCGGCTGGCCGCAAGTTTGCTCCTTCTTGAAGTGCCTCCATTGCTCGACGCCATATGTTTTTGCGGGGGTCAATCTCGGCTACGCCGGTGCATACGGTGGGCAACTCAATTCCACGAATAAATTCGCCCGCGCAGATTTTCACTGTCGTCCGGGAAAATTCTGACGCCCAGCCTCTAGCAACAGTTAGCAATTCTCGATAGCTGTCGTCGTTTGCCAGCGCATGCAACGGTGTGATGTCGCCCAGTGCGCCATTTTCCGACGTTAAAAAGTCGAGTCGGGAGTCCGGGGAAGCAGGCCACAAAATACGACATACGTACGCCAGGCGCTGCAAGTTGTGTATCGGGTCGACGAGCAAACGTGGGTAATAGGCGTTCCCCTCTACCTCAATCGAAAATACGCTACCGCTCGCGTTCAGACGTGCCAGCTGAGTCGGCGTGACTCTCCGCCGTCGACGAAATTCATCTTCGGGCAGGAGTTCGCCGTCGCGTATCATCTGTCGACGCGCTCGCAGTGCATCGCGCAGCATTTTTTCCAACCAACGCGGTGTCGCCTTACGCATGATGACAAGCGCTGACGCCGAAAGTCTGTGTCGGCCGGTTGTCGCGGGGCCAGGCGTTCAGCATGGCCATTCGAGCCAATGGCCATCTTTCGCGATTAGCTCGGAGGGCCGGGAAATACTCGACACCATCGACCTCTATCGAGAACGCGCTTCCAGTTGCGACCATCCTTGCAATTCTCCTCTCGCTCACACCAAGTCGCGTGCAGAACTCAGCCCGAGTGAGCAACTCCCTGCTGCGCACCATCTCACGACGCGCTACCAGCGCCTGTCGCTCGACTCCCTCGCGAAACATCATTGTCGTCTCCATAATCGGATTTAGAGTTCCAATATCAGCTTGACCAAAAGGCCAACAACAAGAATTCAGACAAGAGGCCTCCCGCCAAATCGCTCAGCCAGACGCGAGCTGAACAGTTCGATGACAGCCCGGTCGCCCAGTCCCGAATCGGTCTGACAGTGAACCAGCCGGTCGTAGTAACCCTGAAATCCATCGAGCCGGTCGTCGACAGCCAGCCACGACACAATGCTGTGACGCCGGACATAGCGGAGAATCTGGACACCTCGCTGACGGGTCGGCCATAACGCTGAATCCTCGAGCTCTGCTTCGTAAGTAGCGCCGGTCACGCGCTGGCGCAGACCCTCCAGGGGAATCGAATCGCGCGCATGCTCAAATCCAAAGCGGAGACACCAGTCGGTTGAAAGGACAATTTCGATTTGCGGACACGGCTCAAGCAGCTCAAGTAACGTCGGCGCAAATTCGAATAGTTGAATCGTGTCTGGTGCGCTGCTAACAACGCCATGTGGTGTAACGTAGCTATCGCCTCGATGCAGCACGCCGTCATAGTCGAGAAAAAGCACCTGTCTCATGTCAGGCCCTCGTCGCATCTGAGAGGAACGGGCGTTTTTCGCGCAACTCGAGCTCGTTCCGCTGCAGGCTGCGAGCCGGCTAACGACGCGTCGTACGATTCACGATGAAAATCGTCTGGAACGTACCGCACGGCATCCTCCTATCTATGTCAGTGATTGGCTACCAGAGTCCGCCGAAGCAAAGGCACGTCTGGCCCGCGCACCGACGACCGCCAGTCGTCCGATGTCGGCCATTAGAACAAGACCGCCTCTTCTGGAACCGTTCGACAACAACAGTGCCCCGACAATATCGACGCCGGTGAGCGTGGTGGAAAGCGATGATGACGTGGTACCCATGGCTTTTGCGAGGTCGGCAAGCGGGACGTAGGTTTGCCGAAACGCAAGCAGGTGTTGAGGTGATACAACTCGGCATGGTTGCCCGCGCAGCATGATTTCCCGCGACTCCAGCAAGCCAACGTTTATCCAGTAAGCAATGCTCTCCCACTTCCAGCCGGTAGACTTCGCCAGTTGCTGAACCGACATGCCCGACTCGAGCAGGGGTGTACCAAAGTACCCTGATACATCGGAACGCAGGAACGCCATCTGGCCGAGATGGCGTCCGCGAGCAACTGCAACCATCTTGCCGGCGGCGATAGCTTTCATGACTGTCTGAATCGCCCTCTTGTCGCCCATACGCCGGCTTGTCAGCTCTGCCAGAGTCATGCGCTCGTCATCGTTTTGTGCGTCGTCCTTCGCGAACCGCTTCACGTTTTCAAACAGGCTCTGTAACGACTGCAACTGAATCGGTCCGCCTTTGTGGATGTCATGCCTCCAGTTCGCGTCAGCGGCAATGACCTCAGCGTGGACCATATGATTGAGAACCGATTGAGGCACCTTCGCGATTTCGCAAGCCTGCGTGTCGCTGACCCATTCACTGCGTCGTTGATTGATGCGTTCAATCTCTGCTTCCGGGATTTCGTAGACGAGCCCCCTCGTGCCCAGCCGGCGAGTTCGGTACATGCATTCGCCGGCATTTGCAGCCTTGAGCAGTCGGTCCCGACTGACACCAATGCCCTTGGCTGCGTCGGGAAGCCGAACATACTCGGTGACATCAACTGCGATTTCCTTCGCAACATCCAGGCCGAGCACACCGTCGAAATTTTTGGCAGCTACTTCGATGACGACTTTGAGAAACGGCTCAAGTGCATTTCCCTGGCAAATCTTTTTCGCGGACACATACCACTGCCCGAGCAGCGTATTCAGCGTACGAGCTTGCGCATTGCCAGCCGCAATACGCTCTGCGACGTGCTTTTCGAATCCCATTGGCCAGTCGACTAGCAGGCGTTCGAGCGGAGCGAGGAACTCAACAGCGTGTGAAACAGATTTCGGGCTTGCAGCGCTTCGACGAGGTGGAGGCGTCGACGGGTCGGCATGCAGGCAGAGGATTCGCACTAGCGCGCACAACGCGTCAACCTTCACGTGGCGAAGCTTCGGAGAGACACTGCTCGACGAACGCCCGTCGCTCGCAATCATCGTGGATAACCAACGCTGGGACGGCGCCGAAGCAACGGCCACGAAAGTGCGCAGGTCGTGCCCACACGCGCATTGCTCAATGCGCTCGCGATTCGTCGAAAGATGGTCGCCACACCCCTCACAACGGTCAACGAGCAACGTACTGTGAACCGGACAGACGGTGACATACGCGTGTTCCCAGTAATGTCTCAGATACACCTCATCGGCGAGGCATGCCGGGCATACGGCGTCGGACTGCGAACGATGCAGCCCCCGCCAGCTACGGCATTGCTTTTCCTGCCGGCTTGCGAAGCGGGACCACTTGTCGTCGAGACCCAGCTCTGCGGCGATATGGTCCGGATGTCCGAGAAGCGCGCTCCGGCCGCGCGTCACGTTTGCGAGGCCCGCCAGCTCGCGCCATCCCCAGAGAGCATTGTTCGCGGCAAGACGCCTGTAGTAACCGAATCCTGACTCGTCGTCGAACGGGGGGAAGGTGCTGACCAGGCTCATCGGACATCTCCTGAAGGGGTGACGATGCGCTTCATCGACATGCCGTTAGTCTCCAGCACGTAGGCATGAGCGGTAGTGAGTTCAATCGGTGGGACCTCAGACCTCACGAAGGCGGGAAAGTCCGGATGTCCGGCGGCCTCGATTGCGCCGGCCGCGAGCAGGCAGTCTTCCATGGTCAGCGGGCGAGGTGCTTCATACCTCAGCTGGCTAGCGAGTTCCTGCATGAATTTGCTCAACACACCCACCAGGCCGCCAGTCAGCAGATAGCACTGGGTCACCAGCAATCCAAGAGGAAGCTCAATGGGCCAGCCGAATTCGCTGAACAGGTCAGCGTAAGTGCGTACGCATGACGCGAACGCCGTCTGGTCCGACTGGCTGCGATAGTCGTAAGGCCTGAACTCCCTTTTTGCCGAAGCGCGCAGACGCAGTTGTTGGTTGCTCTCAAACAGTTTCGCCAGCCGAGGCACGCCGAACATCATGATGGTGATGTTGAGAGCGTCTGCGAGAGACTTGAACCAGTCTCCTGCCGCTCGCGGGGGAACCCTGGCCCCGGGTTCAACGAGGTGACTCGCCTCTTCAAACAATAGAACCCGCGTCGCTGCAAGTCGCAATTGGTCCACCATGCGATTGAACATCACCCCCGAGGTAAGGCCCTTCTGCTGTAGAGGAACACCCAACGCAGACAGGACGCTGCTGGGGAGCAGCAGAGGCGAGATATTGGGCAACACGGGCACAACCAGGACGGGCACCCGCCGCTTGCCATCGGGTTTCGATTCTGGATTGGCCCGCGCAAGCGCGTTGAGGAGCATCGATTTGCCCACGCGTGATGGCCCCACAATCCATTCGATGCGTGATGCATAGCCGTCTTTCGCATCCGCGATGTACCTCGTGAGCACATCGAGGTGCTCCTTAAACGCGAGGTGCTGCAGTTCGCAGCCTTCGATACTTTTCCGAAGTTTCTGAGCCTGATTCACTTCTGTTTTTCTCCGTCGACTCGATTCAGCACTGCCAGCGGAGGCACATTATCGAAGGACGGCTGTTCGAACCCTAGGTCGCTCGCACGAGGGATATCGCTCCTTGGTGGGATTGGGTTCTCGGCGGCGCGACGGATGGCCATGGATTCCTTGACGCGGTTAGCGGTCGCCCGATTCTTCTCGGCCTTGCTCTGCTTTTTCGAAGCTGGCGTTCCCGTCGATGCAATGGCATGTGTATGCACGTCACGACGAAATGCCGTTTTCACGGGTGACTCATTACTCATCGGTATCGTGTCCTTAAGGAGTTCCTTAACGTGAGCGAAGGAGTACGCAGGTGTCGTCTCATCGACAAACTCCTCCGTCAACGCGACAAGTGGCCGGTCAGGGCCATCGTCGATATATATTTGCCGATAGTCGTCGGGGTTGACCAACACACCGAGTGGCACTTCGCCGTATCTGTTCAGCAGGTAGGGCAGGTTGTCCCCCTTGTAATTGAAGCCTCTGCAGGAGATGCCCGTCTTGCGGCTCAAGGTCCTGACTTCATGCTCGTATAACGTCATTAGCCACTCCGACCTGGGCGGCGGTAAAGGCATGGCAAAGAGGTGTTCCTGCGTCAGGCTCTTCCAGCGCATCGCTGGCGTGCTACCTAACTTCGTGATATCGCGGAAATCGCTGCGTACATGGCGCTCGAGTTCGGTATTTGCCCAGTCCTCGAAATACCAGCGGACAATCCACTGTTCCAGTTCCTCTTCCGACATCAGCTTGTCGCCCAGCGCGACCGGGTCACGCTGACCATCTTTGCCGTCGACGCGGGTGCAGCCGGGGAGCGTTTGCAGGGCATCCTTGAGCGACCGGTTCAGCCGTTCAATGAACGGCTTCCCGTGCGCATGACGCGATTTGCAATGCATGGGGTCGATGTCGAGACGGGTCAGCCTGTCCATCCGTTCGCCCTTTGTCTCCGGGCCATTGTCGAATATCAGTTGGTGCGGCGCGCCGAAGACGTCAAGGTCGTAAGCCAGACCGAGCTTCGCCAGCCGGGTCCTCTTCGAAAACAGGATAGATTCGACACATCGAAGTCCGTCGGACTCGGTCGCGGCGCCAATTACCATGTGCCAGCCGACGGGGAGACCGGTGCAGCAATCGATGGCATGAACCAGGTACACGTTGCTAGTCGCGCCATGCCGGGTCATTACAACAAATGGCAAGTGCAAAGCGTCCTGCTCCACCCGGTCAAACGGCAGAGCGACGATGATGCGGTTTTTCGCGATGGACTTCGCGGCTGCGACGTCCTTGGGGTCCATCCGGTCGATTTCCGGGTCGGCACTTAGATTGAGGAGAATCGTTTTCGCGACGAACCGGCGACTGATGGGTTTGCCTGAAGCGAGCCACCCTGACTCTCGGGCTCGGTCATTTACGTACTCGGCGAGGTCGACTAAAGTCCACCTTGACCCCTGCTTCAGGAAGAGAGCTTTTGCCGCATTGCAAATCAGGTCAACGATTTGCTGGTCATACCTTTGCTTGCGATTCCCCTTGTTCTTGTCACCTCGCAACAGCGGCAAGCCATTTCGTCTTGCCTCGGCATATCTATAAAGGGTGGCTCGAGACGGAAATGGGTCTGCGGAGTCAGCCTCAGGATTGTGTTCTTCCTCGGCAATCTCGCACGCTTTTCGAAAACTGACTCCGTACTTCTTCTGAGTCTGCTCGACTTTGCGCAGGCACGCCTGCGCCGCTTGCAGTTCTTTGTCCAGTTCGGGGTCATCCTGCGCCGCCGCGCTGACACGCGGGGCCCGATGTCGGACCAGCACCAGCCGGTCGTCAGCGATGCCGTCGCTGATTTCCGATAGGGCCTTGTATGCCTCCTGATGCGTTTCACGGTCGAATACCTTTATCCACCCATCGCGCGGCGTCGGGTCAACCACTTGCCAGCGCGCAGTCTCCTTGCCCTGCTCGCGCAATTCGTCGTTATGTAGCAGGGAACGCTTCATAACGTGATTTCCTCGAGCAATTCAAGATGGCTCAGGTCGCCCAAAGCGGGCGCCAATATCATTTCCCCGTGAATGGCGTTCCGCACCACGTCGGCGCCAACAGCGCCACTAACAAGCAGCGCCGGTACGAGATTGGGGGATAGGTCGAGTTCAGCGCATAGCATGCGTAGTGTCACGCGCCGACCGGTACAGACCGCCTCGATTTTTCGAAGCAATTCCGGAGAAGGCCACAGGTCACTGCGAGAGGCCGCCTTCTTGAGCAGCGGAAGGTTGCTGCGTAGCGGATGCTTAGGGCTGGCGGGCATTATTGCCGTGGAGAACCGGTATCCGTGTGCCTCCAGAATTTCCGAAGCCCGTTCAAGTGCTAACTCGTCTTCCTCGTTGAGCACGCGCCCTTCAATTTTCACCTCCGTAATGCTTCGTGGGCGGTTGTGCCAGTCGACCGAGAAGTCCGGGGTGTAGAACTTCCGCCCCTCCCGGTGCTTGTGCTTGAGGCGCGCCTCGACTACTTCTTCCGGCGTCTTCAAGAGACGTCGGTCAATCAAGTCGACTTTGAAAGGCTGGGGTTTGAACGCTCGGACTCTGGGGTCCAAGGTGAGCATGTGAGCGACCAGGCGCTCGGCGTCGCACTCGACCACGAGCTGGCCAGTCGATTTCGTGCTGTAGGTGAGGAACAGCGCCTTACCAAACGTCGGCGCGACACGCCGGACACCCGCGTCTGCGCTCGCTACGCGTTGCTCTCGCGAGCCATACTGGACTTTGATGGATTGCGGGCGCCTCATTGCAGGCACCCCGTGCGACCGCTCGCCGAATCGGTCGGCGAACGACGATATGAAACGCTTCCGTAAGCTCTGAGCATAAGCATCCCAGCCCGCTAACAAGCAGGCTTTTAAAAGGACGCTTCGAGGTGGAGGTTATCGACGCGTGGTTTATGACCGTTTGGTCACCGGCCTCAGTCAGCCGTTCAATCAAAAGGTGAGTTTTTACTTTTTCGCACTTTACCATCGGACCCAACTGTCCGTTCCACGGTGGGGGTGCGCCGCCCTTCTCACCTCGACCATCTGTATCTGGTCGACGAAAATGTTACACGACCCTACGGCGTGATGACAAGACCGCAATCGACACTTGTCGCCCAGTTGATACGCGCCCCTACACATCGCCGGGGTCTGGAGGGTCTGCTCGAGCGACCGCCAGGTGCGACGGGAATCGCCGCTGCGACAGTGGTCTTTCCTTCCTACCCCTCGGCGCGGGAAAGCTACCGAAAGGAGAAGCCGCTCGCGCGAAGCGTCAATCCGGGGCGTGGCCAGTCTTGAAAGCTCAGTGCAAGCGTTCTTGCCGATGCAGTACGAAAACCCCTTGGCATTGGCGCCGCTTGGACACGGTAGTCCGTTGAGAACCCGTATCGCAAGCATTGTGCGGCGGGACATAAGTTCAACATGACCGCCATCAGACTGATGAAGCCTGGCTCGGTCGGAACTGACGAATTTAACGATTCTGGCGAATTTCACTAAACTATGTAGCAGACCCGGGAGGTTTCCATGACCAAGCGTCCTCGTGACTCTGCCACCGACAAACTTGATGCCGAGCTTCTCGGGGCCGCCCGTGCCGCTTTGAATGACTTCGCAAGCTCCCTGGTCACCGAGCTGCGCACTCTCATCGTCGAACCGGACGTCGCCGCGAGAAGGGACCGCAAGTCACTTGAACGGTTGCTCGAACAAGCTCTTCCCTCTTACGTGGAAAAGGTGTTCGTTAAGACGTTTCTGGACCGCAGGCCGTCGACGCGTCGGCGCAGAGCGTTGCTAACTCATCTACTGACCACTGCGAACCTGCGAAGCATTCCTGGTGTAACCGGAAAAGCCGTCGAGTCTTGTCAGGAAGAACCTGAGGGCGATGACGACGAACTCACGAGCGAATCCGCTGCACGGCTTTTGCACGTTTCGCGCACGCACCTCAACGCCCTGGTTAACTCGGGCGCCCTAGGAGAGATTCGACGCACTCCCGGCGGCCATCGCCGAATCTCGAAGGCGGCGTTGCTCGCCTACAGGAAAGACAGCAAGAACCGACAGCGAGATGGCTTGAACAAGATGATGAACGCAAGTCGACGGCTCGGCCTCTACAACGAGGAACTTGAAGGCGTGCCCGTTCGGCGGAACCGTTGAAGTCCGAACAACAAACGACCGCTTGGAAAAACATGACTGGAAGGGTTGCACCTTCGACGGATGGATAGCAATCTACCGTGGCCTTACGAACAAGCAACGTTGAGGTCAATGAGCGGCAACAGTCTAAAATCCCTTTGCCCCGCTGTCCGTACCTCTTTTCCGGCGACGAGTCATGACCATATCTGAAGTTCTCGCAACGCAACTGCGTGCTCATAACGCCGGTCCCTTTCTCTTTGCCGGCTCCGGACTTTCGCGCAGATACCTCGGATTGGAAGATTGGGCGGGCCTGCTTCGCCGCTTTTGCCGGCACATCAAGCCGTACGAGTACTACCTATCTTCGGCCAACGGAGACTTGCCGACCGTCGCAGCAACGATGGCAGAAGAGTTCCACGAAGTCTGGTGGACTCAAGAGGACTACGCGGCCAGCCGTGAAAAGCACTCGAAGAACATTTACGACCGGACCGGGCCGCTTCGTGTCGAGATTTGCGATTACCTCAAGAGCGTTGGCCTCGCTGACCTGAGCCAGAGCAAGTACGGCGACGAGATTGCGGCTTTGAGCCGGCTGAACGTCGACGGCATCATCACCACGAACTGGGACACATTCCTGCAGTCCCTGTTCCCGGACTATCGCGTGTACGTGGGCCAAGACGAACTACTGTTCTCGAACCCGCAGTCAATCGGCGAAATCTACAAGATTCACGGTTGCGTGAACACGCCACGGAGTCTCGTGCTCACCAGCCACGACTACCAGGACTTCAATGAACGCAATGCCTACCTTGCGGCGAAGCTAATCACGATTTTCGTGGAGCATCCCGTGATTTTCATGGGTTACTCTCTGAACGACCCCAACATCATCTCGCTGTTGCGGGCAATCTGCGCCTGCATCGGGCAGGACAAACTACAGCAGCTCAACAACAACCTGATTTTTGTTCAGCGGGCGCGCGATGGCGAAGACGATTCGATTTCGCAAACCATTATCGCTCTCGAACGGGTCCAGATTCCCATCACCCTGGTCAAGGCGAGTTCGTTCGTCGGGATTTATGAGGCCATCGAATCAACGAAGCGGAAGATTCCGGCACGGGTGCTGCGGTATTGCAAGGAACAGCTTTACGAGCTCGTCAAGACGACCGAACCGCATGGCAAACTCGTAGTCGTCGACGTGGACCAGGTCAACGGGCGCCAGGACATTGAGTTTGTCGTCGGCGTCGGTGTTGCGGCTGAACGCGAGGAGGAGGAGCGCCGCCGCCTCGGCGACGTCGGGTATCGAGGCATCACACCACTGGACCTCTTCGACGACCTGGTTTTCAAGGACAAGGGCTACGAAGCGGGGCGTGTGCTTCAGGAGGCGATGCCCCGACTGTCGAAGGGGCTCACCTATCTGCCCGTGTTCTTCTTACTTCGGGCTGCTGGCATCAATTCCACTGCTGAATATGCCGCATCGGGGTTCGACGTCGACAAGTACGTGCAGTTGACGCCAGCCGCATTCAAGCCGAAAAGCTTGGCGAAAGGATTCATGCGCAACTACCGCGACCTGACCGTCTCGGAGATGATTCAGCGATGCACGCCGGAGATTGTGGCGCAGTATCTTCCGTTCACCGAGTGGACTCGTGACGATTACGAAGTCATCCATGAATTTCTCGCGGCGCACGCCGACCGGTTTCGCAACTCGAATTATTCAACAGCGTTCCGGAAGTTGGCCTGCCTGTACGACCGCGCGAACTACGGGTGGGAGTAAACGTCGGCGCTTCGCGCCCGAGACTATCGTATGGACGCTGCAAGCACCCAAGGCGGTCGTGCACGCCGGCTCGAGGGCTGGGGGCGATGTTGTAAGGTGAGGCGCGTGAACGATTTGAAGGCGCTTTGGCAGATGATGTCTGCCGTCGGATGGCCGCACGCGAAGAGTACAATGAGGATACTTTTTGTCGCGCAACCCACTCCGAACTCTCACCTTCCATGACGACAAGATTTCACTGGACCAACGCATCGGTTACCGCATTCGCCGATGGCAAGGACCCTGTAGAGACAATGGAACAGAGAGCACGCCAACTGGTGCTCCGAGCAATGGATGACGGTTGGTCCGGACCACCATTTGACCCCTTGTTGCTTGCCAAATGGCTGGGCATGCAAGCCGAGGCTCGAGGTGACATACCGGACGCGCGAACGGTTCCAGCGCCCGACGGCAACATGCTTCTTGAATATAATCCGACGCGCCCCCGGGGACGCGTCAGGTTTTCCATCGCGCATGAAGTCGCGCACACACTGTTCGCTGACTGCGCCGAAGATGTGCGGCATCGTGATGGAGGCCCCTCACCGACCAAGGACAACTGGCAGCTCGAAGTTCTCTGCAACATCGGTGCAGCTGAATTGCTGATGCCGCTCGGCAGCTTTTCCCAGCTGGTGGGCAAGGAGCTATCGATTCAGTCGGTTATAGAACTACGCAAGCAGTTCGACGTATCGGTCGAGGCGTGCCTCATTCGACTTACCAAGCTTGCGACCACCCCGTGCTCTGCGTTTTGTGCTTCGTTGCACGAAGATGGCCAATATCGGATTGACTACTGTATTCCAGCGCCGGGGTCGAAGAATCCCGTATCGGTAGGCCAATCTGTGCCCGACGGCTCAGCAATCACGGATACTACAGCTATCGGTTTCACGGCGGTTGGTCAAGAGCAGTGGACCCCCGACTCTCAGTACATGAGGGTTGAATGTATCGGTCTCGCGCCATACCCTGGCGGTCTAGCCCCCCGCGTTGTAGGCCTCATGATTCCCGAGGCCGCTGGGGAATTGCAACCACCTCGCGTCACAGAGGTGCAAGGAGATGTGCTGAGTCCCCGGGGTGAAGGACCCAAAATCGTTGCTCATGTCATCCCGGACGTCGTTGTCCAATGGGGAGGAAACGGATTCGCGTCGAACCTGCGCCGTAGGTATCCGCAAATCTGGTCTCAGTTTCTGGATGCGGCCGGTCCTGTGAGGACGAAGCTGGCGCTCGGCGAAAGCTTTCTGGGAAGAATCGACGATGAGACAACCGTAATCCACATGGTTGCGCAGCAAGGTTTCGGTCGCTCGCCAACTCAAAGGCTGCGTTATGCCGCCTTAGCTGCTTGCCTGGCCGAAGTGCGGCACACGGCCCAACGTCTCGGTGCGACGGTGCATATGCCGCGCGTCGGTACCGGACACGGGGGCGCTAATTGGGACGTCGTAAAAGAACTGATTACCGAAGAATTGGTTGAAAAAGGCATAGCGGCAACCGTCTACACGTTGCCGCGTTAGGACATCAAGAAGAATATTCTGAGAGGGGCCAATGAAGCCCAGAGTCATCATGTTGTCCGGGAGACCAGCGTCCGGAAAGTCGGCACTGGCGATGCTTCTTAGCGAGAAGTTGTCAGCGGAGGTCCTCGACGCGTACGCCGTGCTTCATGCTCAAGCTCCTTCAACCGAGCAAAGCTCCGAACAGATGAGGCGACTTCTGGCAAGGACCGAGCGCGCTACTGGTGGTCGCTGGTTAGCGAATGCCTTCGCCGAGTCGAGACAGCGAGAAACTCCGCCGCTGTGGGTAATTGACTCAGTCCAGACCGTCGAACAGATTCATTTTCTTAGGCTGAGCGGATGGGTCGTTACTCACGTTCACCTCAACGCTAGTGACAGCGCATCAGCTGCTCGAACAGCAGCCCCAGGCAGTGTGACCAACGTTTCACAATCATCCGTGTCACTTTCTGCCGGACTTTCCGCGAAACACATTAGGGCCCTCGAAGCCATCGCTGATGTCGTAATCGATACTGACCGCTGCAATGCTAATGACGTCTATGCCCGTGTTGCTGCCCGGCTGGAAGTGCGACCGGTAATAGCGCAACCGCTGGTTGATGTTCTGGTTGGCGGCCAGTATGGGAGCGAAGGAAAGGGCAACATCGCCAACTATCTCGCACCAGAGTACGACGTACTGGTACGCGTGGGCGGCCCAAACGCTGGCCATAAAGTCTTCAGGCGGGACGATTCACCATACACGTTTCACCAACTGCCGTCGGGCGCGTTAGCGAATAGCGATGCGATTCTCGTCATCGGCGCCGGGGCGGTAATTAGCCTTGACCGCTTGCGCCTTGAAATCGGACAACTGTATGTTGAGTACCGCAAGCTAATCATTGACCCTCAGGCCATGATTATCGATAAGGCACTCGATATCGAGTGGGAAGAACGGAATCTCAAGCAGGCAATCGGGTCAACGGCCCAAGGCGTGGGAATGGCAACGGCCCGCAAGATTCTCAACCGCAGGCCCGATACTGACGTCCGGCTTGCTAAAGACGTCCCCGAATTGAAGCACTACATCCGCGACTCCGTCGAGTTTTTCGCGAGCTGCCTGTCGTCCGGGAAGAAAGTAATGCTCGAGGGCACACAAGGCACATCGCTGAGCCTGCACCACGGGCACTATCCGCACGTGACTTCCCGTGTGACTACCGCAACGGGATGCCTGGCCGAAGCCGGCCTTTCTTCGCGCCATGTCAGGCGCATTATTATGGTGTGCCGCACTTATCCTATCCGGGTAGGTGACACCGATACGGGAAATACTTCTGGCTACATGAGCCAGGAAATTACCGTCGAGGAGATAGCACAACGCTCCGGCATACTACTGGAGGAGCTGAAGCGGACGGAAACAACCTCGACGACCCACCGCCCGCGACGCATCGCCGAGTTTGACTGGGCGCAACTGCGCCGCTCTTTGGTACTGAATGGACCTACCGACATCGCACTGACGTTTGCCGACTACTTCGGTGTTGATAACCGGAAAGCATACCGCTACGAGCAGTTGAATGCCGAGACACTTCGATTCATCGAGGAAGCAGAAAAAGTAAGCGGAGTGCCAGTCTCGATGATATCCACCGCCTTCAACGAACGAAACATTATTGACCGCCGAATGTGGTGAGGTCAGGGGAAAGCAGGTCACACAGATGGAAATGTCTGTTCTTATTGAGCGGTATCCGGTGCTATACCACATGGCCGAGAAAGACACCTGGCCTGACATAAGGGGGAAAGGGCTGCTCAGCACGTCTGCGGCGCTTGACCGCTATAACCTGACCGACGCCGTGCGTGCTGCACTCGAGATTTTGCATCGTCCCGAGAAAGTGGCTATCGGCACAGAGGCGGACCGCATTGTGCTTCGCGACCAGAAACCAATGCATCCTTCGAGGCTCGAAAAGGCACTGATAGATGGGACAACACCCAGCGAATGGTATGCATTTTTGAACAACAAGGTCTTTATGTGGGCCGAGGAAAGGCGGCTCTTCG
This sequence comes from Paraburkholderia aspalathi, assembly GCF_900116445.1. GTDB lineage: Bacteria > Pseudomonadota > Gammaproteobacteria > Burkholderiales > Burkholderiaceae > Paraburkholderia > Paraburkholderia aspalathi. The sequence continues at coordinate 169,812 of NZ_FPBH01000006.1, read as the reverse complement.
GCCTGCTGAATGCGCGTGGCTACCGAAATCTGGAGCACGACGTCCTCACAATCGACACGAAGTCACTGATGGAAGTGCACGGTGACCGCGTCTGGCTGTGCCACATGAACTCCGGCAACACCTTTCCGATGCCTCACGCTCGCGGCATGGATACGTTTAAGCGCGTCGCAGACTACCCAACCAATCGCGATGGTGGACCACGCAAAGAAGTGGTCGAGGTCGTCGTTGACTACAGCATTCCCGACATCGCGAACTTTGTTCGTGAGGTCCGCCGAATCAAAGGCACTGAAGTACTTCGGCAGGTACCATTGCGGTAGCTGTTCAGCAGACAGGGGAGCAGACACCACGACACCGCGCGCCATGCGAGGTGGTTGGAGGGTAGCGAGCTTCGAATAAGGGGAAGCAGATGACCGATAGCCCGAAGAGACTTGTTTTGCTTAGCGGCCCGCTTGCTGTTGGAAAGACGACCCTTCGAGAGCGCTTGGTATCGGAACACGGATTTGAATATGTGCGCTCGAGCCGATTCCTGATGGAAATGGCACGGCGGGAAAACCTTCTGATAGACCGCCGAAGTTTGCAGGAATTGGGCGACCGCCTCGACCGTGAAACTGACTATCGCTGGATAGTCGATGACGTCGCGAAGCCAAGCATGGACGCACTACCATCGCAAGACCGCTGGTTGGTCGACGCCGTGCGCAAGGCCCGTCAAGTCGAACATTTTCGGCGTATGGCTCCCGCCACCGTTCGGCATGTGCACTTGACGGCGCCTGAGGTCGTGCTACGCGACCGTTACGAGAAGCGGCGACTCGAAGGCAATGACAAAGATTCAGCGCCGTACGACGAGGCCATTGCCCACGACAACGAAAGGGCCGCACGGAGTCTGATTGAAGTCGCAGACCTCGTGTTGGACATGTCGGAGATGACCGTGGGCGAGGCGATAGACCTTATTGTTTCGCATTGACCTAGTGCGGTCGAATCAGCGTCGGAACGAGGCTTGCGGCGCATGCACTTTCACGGACCTTGCTGCTTTCGCCAACTTAAAATATGACCGTTTCCTTCAGCGTTTTGCGCGCTGCTTCCGCAGCGCGGGCCCGGTCGAAGATGTAAGCCAACTCAGTGTTGTACTCTGCTGCAACATTGTCGATGGCGTCTGTCAGCTCTTGGCGTAACGCCGAGAGAGAACGTACCTTGTCTGCTGAGTCCAGCAAGGTGCGAGTGTCGTCGGGCGCCTTAAGAGACGCAGCATAAAACGGGTTCGCCTCCAGATACCGAAGGTACTCCTCAACGCGGTTCAGCAGCTGCAGCGGCAAGTACTGGTTCACTTTTAACTGGTCATTGCTCATGTGGTAAACCAGGCCAGCGATATCATAGCTGCTCAACTTAATCTCGACATCCGAGTCGCGCGACAAACACTTCAGCAGACGAATCGCGCGTTTGGCGTAGCCGTCCGAAGCGCTATCCTTCAGCTCGATGAGCGCCATATGCAGGAACGGCCGGTTCGACATCGTCGACCCGTCTGTCTTGTTTAAGATGCAAACGTCCCGATACGTTTGATTCTTTGTCCGCTGGTAGTCAGATGTGTCGACCCAGTGCGCGGGAACTACGTCAACTTTCCGCGCGAGTGACCCGCCGGACACCGCGATGGACTTAGCGCCTGATACATCGACATCAGCAACTGGGTATTTGCTGGTCAGATATCTTTCGCAAAACGACCGCAGTTTTCCTAGTTCCGACACCGGTGACAGACCCGGACGGAAGTTGTATGTATTTGGCGGAACCACAGGTATGTCGACCGTGACAAACCAATCTGCAAGCACCAAGAGGTCGACATCGGACGAGGCATAGATGTGAATGTTGAGCGGTACCGAGCCCTGCAGCCGGGTAAGAACGCCATATTCCGTTTGCTTTGTGAGCTGGTCGGAAATTCTTTGCCCGTCCCGGATGGAAATCTCCGTGTACTCTGGCGGCACCTCAGCCATGCACCCTAGGGCGTACCGTGTTGCATCGCCCTTCCCTTTGGACTCAAATGACTCGACTGTATGTCGGGCTTCGGCAGAATCGAAGGTAAGTCCAGCGGTCAGGCTCTTTGTGAGATTGGTAGGGGCGCGGCGCTGGCGAAGCTTTTCGAGCTTCTGGGTGTAGTTGCTTGCCATCTTATGTTCTCCGGTCGATTTTCGTGAGCGCCATTTCGCCGTAGGTGACCCGCCCCATGTTATTGAAGTACCAACCAGACGCGCTCTTACCATCCTCGCTGAAGCGTAGCTCGCAGTACCCACGGTGTACCTGCAAGCCATCCGCTGTTCTAGCCCGGGCCGCCGGCTCATTTGAATAGGAGTACATAAGCAATGCCTCACCGTCATGGTCCTTTACGGCCGCAGATAGGCTGAACGATTCCGAGGTTTTCGTCCTAAGATGGACGCCAATTTTTGTCCACTGCTGATTGATTTTTACGTTTCCCGCCCATTGTCGTGGCTCGCCTCCTTGCGGCAAGGCTTCGGCAGGCCCCAGCGTCGTCCCTGCAACGCTCCACTCACCACTGACGTTGTGAAAGCCGAATAGCTTTCGACAAACCCAGTTGCGCCAAAACCAACGGTTAAATGCGAAGTACAAAACCGCAAATGCAACCCCGCTATCGAGAGTTTTGGGAACAAAACCCCATACGGACGGAAAAATCCGCGTCACCAGTTGCCCAAGTAACCCCCAACTAGCCGCGTACAACGTAGCCAAAATAGTGATGCCGGTACCGATGTACTGGAAAATCCGACCCCGGTCGTGGTCAAGGATGGAGTATTCATGGTCGGACATATTTTGTCGCTCTCACTCTCGGGCCCAAAATCTCTGCGTATGGCCGAATAATTTGTTTGTACATGTGCTTGCCGTCAGCCCTGCTGGCACGCGGGCATGCTCATCGAGGTGTCAAGTTCAAACTCGAAAACGTTGCCGTACCGCGCAAACACCGATGCTCGAAAGCTGCCGACGAGCAATCGCAGCTAACACACTGGCAGTGCCACAAGGTCATCAAGTGTCGCGTTCAAGTCGGCGTCGTTCATGTGGTGCAGTCAAGCGTCTTGCACACCATATTTAGCGACGAAACCCCGTCAAAGCACAATATGTGTTGTCATGTTATCAGTAAAAATTGCCTGATAACATGACTTTTTTTCCGCTCAATTTTTCTAGATGTGAAACATGTTGTTTTCAGCGGCTTCACTCCTTCTTCAGCAACTCGCTCAGAGAGGTCGCCCCGGTACGCTCAAGCACGGTATCGAGACGGGCGTCCGAACGCACGCCTTTCGCGAAATCCTCGCCGTACTCCTTGCGTAACGTACGAACGAGGGTGTCGCCGCGCTTGTGGCGAATCTCGCCATTGGCGTCGCGCTGACGGCCATCTAGGCCTTTCGGGTAATGCTTGGTCATAATCTCAATCCTTACAACGTAGTTGACGGCGCGGAATTACGCCAAGAAGTGTCAGTAAATTTCCGGTGTACCGAACTTCGGACTCAGTGTTGCGCTGTTTGCACCGAAAGTCAAGAGCTTTTCCGGCTTGGCCATTTGAAAAGTTCGGAATCGTGGTATATTTTGAGTGTGTATCTTTGGGGGTATTTACGATGGCCACTCGGCTCGGCGAAAAGATTCGCGAGTTGCGTAAGGGAAAGAAACTGACCCTTGAGGCTCTGGCAGCGCAAGCAGGCTTGAGCAAGAGTTATCTGTGGGAACTTGAGAATCGTGAATCGCAGAGACCATCGGCGGAAAAGCTCATGGCCTTGGCAGATGCCTTGGGGGTGAGTTCTGCCTATCTGGTTGAAGATGATGTACAAGCGCCAGAGCAGCATCACTTGGATGAGGCGTTTTACCGCAACTACAAGAAGCTGGACGCAGACGCAAAAGAACGGCTTCGCAAGATTCTTGACGCGCTAAAAAACTAAGATGCAGACAGACGTGCTGACGCCTGCAAAGGCTGCTTTTCGCTTGACGGGTCTTCTCAATCAGCTGAGCACGGTTCATGGCGACGTGCGTTTCCCGGTTGATGTCGAGTCGCTCGCGAAGAACTGCCACGAAATATTCAAATGGCATGACCCGATTACCAGCGTCGTGGCGGCCGACATTCCTGGCTTCGATGGCTGCCTGTCATATCTTGGAAAGGGCAACGGTTGGGCTCTCATTTATAACGAGGCCGTCAGCTCCAGAGGACGCGTTCGATTCACTCAGGCGCATGAACTCGGGCACTACATCCTTCATCGTGCCACGCAAACAGAGTTCAACTGCACCGACCAGGATATGGACGACTGGCAGGCGGACGAGCGGCGAATCGAAATCGAAGCAGACAGCTTTGCCGCGAACCTGCTGATGCCTCTTGATGACTTCAGGCAGCAAATATCGACAAGGGTCGACTTTGAGCAACTGGGTGATTGTGCGGCCCGCTACGGTGTGTCGCTCACGGCCGCAGCGCTGAGGTGGGTAAGCGCAACGGACAAGAAGGTCGTTTTGATTGCTTCGAACGATGGCTTCATGCGCTGGTCCTACTCGAGCGAGAGCGCTCGTAAGTCGGGTGCGTTTTTCAGAGCACGCAAACACATCGTCGAGCTTCCAGCGGCGTCGCTTGCAGCGGACGAGTCAGTGGTTCGGGAAAGCGAGGGCGCGACGGTTCCTGCCAGTGTCTGGTTTGCGGACGCAAGCTCGGGCACCAAACTTCGGGAAATGAAAATCGCTTCCGGGCAGTACGGGGTCTTGACGTTGCTTGAATTGCCCGGCACGGAAGCAGTTTGGGCGCCGTGGGTGAATCGATAACGCATCCGCCGGAGTTCATTGGAGCGCTCGCGGACGTGCCGCTTAAGTTCACCGCCGGCACATCAAGATTTTGCATTGCATGCAGTTATATCAAAGGGCGCGAGGATACTTGAGCCGAGTCGAACATCTGGCTCGATGGTCAACATGCTCACCTGCACAATATGAGAGAAAAATGAGAACGATTGGAATACGCGTTGCCCCGAAACGCGTCACGTTCGTCGTATACGACGCGGACGAGAAGCAGATTGTGGATATGGAAGGCATCGTTGTACCCAAAGCATTGGAGACGCCTGAACAGCTGAAATACGTCAGAAACACCGTTCTAGACATCATCCGGGAATATGACGTGAAGCGAGCCGGTATCCGCATCACCGAGGGCAATGCTCAGGGAATCTCAATCGAGCGCATCGAGCTTGAGGGTGTTATTCAAGAAGCGTTCGCAAGCAGTGAACTCGAAGGCTACTTTTGTGGCCAGATTGCGCGCATTGCTGCCAAGCTGAAGATGAGCCGCGAACATCTACGTGAACTGCTTGAGGGTGCAGACTACGAAGAAGTGGAAGGCTGGGTGAAGCTCAAGAAGGAAGAACGTGAGGCAATCGCCACGGCCATTGGAGCAGCGAATGCTTAATCCCCATACCGAAGCGAACCTCAGGTTTCAGCTTGGCGACGAAATCGGCGCTGAAGGCAAGAATTCAGCCGTGTTCCATGCACACGATTTACAGCTCGACGCTGACCTTGCGATAAAGCGTGTCCGGAAAGACTCGATGAACGACGTCGCACACTACTATCGCGAAGCCAGCATCCTGTATCTGAGTGACCATGCCAACGTGGCACCCATCCATTATGCGTGTGAAGATGACGAGTTCATCTATCTTGCAATGCCTTACTTTCCGTTGGGGTCCCTGAACAAGGTACTTGAGCAGCGCTTCCTGACGGTGCGCGAAATCGTGCGCTACTCCGTTCAACTTCTTAGTGGCCTTCACAACATCCATTCGAAGGGTTTGATTCATTTCGACATCAAGCCTGACAACATCATGCTGTCCAACCGTAACGAGGCGCTAGTTTCCGATTTCGGTCTCGCCCAGAAGATGCACGCTGGCGGAAAGGCGGTACAGCCTTTGATGTACTGGAAGAATATTCCTCCCGAGGCGTTTCTGGAGGACGAGCATACACCGGCATTTGACGTATACCAGGTCGGGCTGACGCTGTACCGAATGTGCTGCGGTAATTCGACCTTCTACGAGCAGTTTGGGGAATACAAAACTACCGAGGAGTTTGCCATAGCTGTTCATACAGCGGCGTTTCCAGACCGACATCAGTTTCCAGCGCACATCCCCAACACCCTGCGGACCATCGTCAAAAAGTGTCTCGCAGTGTCCATCAATGAGCGATATAAGGCGGTTATTGAGGTTGCAAACGCTTTGGCGAACCTAGACGGGAATGAACTAGACTGGAGCTATACGACTGACGATGATGGCACGCGCACGTGGACGAAGTCGGACGGTGAGCGAACCTTCACTTTAGTTGTTGCACCCAATGGCAGCTCCACAGCCACGCGACAGACCGAAAAAACTACGCAAAAACTGAAGGACTGGTGCATCAAGGCCATGGACGAAAAGACAATCCGCCGCTTTCTGAAGGAGGTTTAGATGGCCGTCGTTAAAAACCGACCTGAAGACTATCGCACGCGCGCGAAGCTAGGCGCGGGCGGCGCCACCTCGTCTGATAAACAGGAGGCGAAACCGGTATCTGCCGAGCAGTTGCTGAGGCGCGTCCGTTACGTAGACTCGTTGGGCTACGTCCATTGGAACGTGGCAACGAAATCAAAAGACTGACAGACGAGTAACTCGAGAGCCCAGTGTTTGCTCGGGGGGACCGCCCAATAATGGGCCCATTGGGCACCAAAAATTCGGCGTGCGGATTCGATGCCGGCAAGACTCGCTAGCGCCAGAATTTGAGTCGCTGATTTTTAAACGGCGTCACCGAACGCGGCGCCCTCCAGTGCTTCGTGCTGCCGCTTCCAGTTCGGCATATGTTGCGCCACCAGCGCCCAAAACGCCTTGGTATGGTTCTTTTCCACCGTGTGGCAGAGCTCGTGGATGACCACATACTCCTGGATGCTGGCTTGTAGCTCCATGACCCGGGGATGGAACTCCAGCACCTCGTGGGCATTGCAACTGGCCCAGCGGCTTTGGAACACCCGAATGCGAACTCCTCGAGCGTGCAATCCCGATTTACGCTCCCAGTGCCGCACCCGTGAGACCAGCCGCTCATGGGCGCGCTCCCGGTAGAAGTCCATCAGAAGAGGGGCAAGAGCTTCGGGCGTGATGGATGTTCCATCCGGGTGTTCGATAACGAAGCGGGATGCCGTGAAGCTCAGCTTGGGTTGTGACAGGGTCGGTGCATGGCGCACCTCCGTGAAATACGACCGACCGCAGTACCGAAGTCGACTGCCGGTGACGATGGCATCGCTGACCTGCGGCAGGTTGACCACGGCCAGCTTCTCGCGAATCCAGCGAGCACGCCGCCGCACCAAGGCTTCTTGCTTCGGCGCATCCACCCAAGGTCCGCGCAGCAGGACAGGCCGACCGCGCTCGACCGTTACATAGTGACGCTTAAGAGCGGCGTCGGGCTGGAAAAGCCAATCGATGGTGATTGAGCCGTACTGCAACTGGGGCATGACGTCAGTTCTTTAGCAAGATGTCCAGGATGCGTCTGGCATGTTCGCGGGCCACAGAACGCTCCCAGCCCGCCAACGGCATCAGCAACTTGCGAAGCAGGTCGCGAATCTCTGGATGCAGGTCGGGCATCTGCTTCCAGTTACCGGCTGCCATGGTATGGCTCAGTTCCGCGTCTTCGAACATCTTGGTGGTGGCTGCTCTGGCAGTCTCTTCACTCAGCAGCGCAGCCAGGTAATGGTATACAGCGGAATGAGCCGGATGGTCAAAGCCCGTCTTGTCTTTGTCTTTGATGCGTTGGCTGAAGAGCTCCAGCTGCTCCAAGAATTGCGCCTGGCTGATGCGCCCAGCCTTTTCCTTTTCGAGCAGCTTCTCCAGCTCTTCGGCCAGCTTGTCAAAGAAGGCCGGGTCTTTGTCCCGGCCCGTGGCGATGGTGTACTTCAGCTGGTTCTTCATCACCAGTGCCTGACTGCCGGGACTGGCCAGCTTCTTAAGTCTGGCCATATCGCTGGCGTCCAAAATCGACACGTCGTGCCCCAGCAGGCTCTTGGCCGGGCTGGCGGCGATGTACTCGTCCAGCAGTTGCTGCAGCAGGGCCGATTCCAGCCTCGTGATGCGTTCGCGATAGGTGGCGTCGGGCAGCTTGTCGCGCAGCATCAGCCGGATTTCGGCAAAGAGCGTGAAGTAGGGCTTGAAGGGCACTCCGCGCGCGTCAGGCAGAATGATGTCCACGCTGCGGTTGAACTGCTTTGCCAGGGCCAGGAAATCCTCGACAGCATCGAGCCTGCCGGCAGGGTCAAGGAAGCGTTCAGCGTCGGCCTTGTAGTCCTCGCGCTGGGTCACCGGGTCGTGTTTATTCGGCAGCAGCTTCAGGATACGCTCGAGCGTAGCTTGCAGCTTGGGCAGTTCGCTTTCCACGCCTTCCCACACCTGCGAAGGCTGCAACTTGCCCCCGTAAATCTTCAGAGCGTGGTCCAAGTGTTCCACCACCCCATGGTAGTCCACGATGTAGCCCGCGTTTTTGCCGGCCATGGTGCGGTTCACTCGCGCGATGGCCTGCAACAGGGTATGTTCCTTCAGCGGTTTGTCGAGGTACATGGTGCCGACAATGGGGGCATCCCACCCGGTCAGCAGCATGTCGGACACAATAATAAGGCTCACATTGTTTGCATGCGGCTGACCGTCGCGACCTTTGCTCTCATCCCCATACGGCAAAGTGAACAGCTTGCTGACGAAATTCGCAATCTGCTCAGTCGGCATAGCTACCGGCTCCTTACCAGCCTTGACTTCGTCTCGCACCCGCTCTTCGATGCTCTGCACCTTGGCAACGTCCAGCTTGTACTCCGCAGCGGCCTCCTCCACCGATGCCCCGGTGCGCGTTGCCGTCATGCTGGCCAGAGAGATGACCACCTTGCTCTGAAAGGTAGGCAGTCCGTGCTTGGCGCGTTCATCCATCAGTCCGTCCAGCAGGTCTTTGTAGCGCACTGCCATGTCCCGGCCATCGCATACCAGCATGGCCTTCAGCCCCTTCGCCTGCACGTTGGCGATGAAGTGTTCGGCCAGATGCGCGGCCACCTGTTCCATGCGGTCCCCAGCCTGGCGCCACTTCGCCAGCAACGCCTTTTTCAGGGTCTGTTGGCGCGCCTCTGTCTCCTTCGAAAACTGAGTATTGAAAGCCTCATCGAGCTTGGCATCGGCCGCGAGATTGACCCACGCGTCTTGGTACTTGATGGACAGTGTTGCCCCGTCCGCCACGGCCTCGTGCAACCGGTATTCGTCGATGTAAGTGTCGCCACCGAACTCGGCCAGCGTGTGTTTGTCGTCATTCAGCAGCGGGGTGCCTGTGAAGGCGATGAACTTGGCATTGGCTAGGCTGGCTCGCATGAATGCGGCGAGGAAGTCGTACTGGCTGCGGTGAGCTTCGTCCACCAACACATAGAAGTTGGGCTTGGCGCTAAGCACACGGAAGTTTACCTTCTCACGACTGACCTCTATCCACTTAGCACCGAGCAGCACGCCATCGCCGTCATGCTGACCAAAGTGCTCGTTGCGTTCTGCCACCATGAAGAAGTTCTTGCCCTCGCGCATCCGTCTATGCCGGGTGGCATGCAACAGGTCATCATCATCGTTCTGGCTAGCGTTCGTCGCGTCCTCGGTCTGAGCGCCGGGCTGCTCGCTTTCCTGAAACTTTTGCACTGTGCTGGTGAAGATGCTGCCGTAGTCGTTCGACAGCATCTTCTCCAAGCCATCAACCGAGATGGCTTGGATGGTTTTGATACCCACAGCATTGAAGGTGTCGAAGATTTGTTTGTCGAGGTCTTTGCGGTCGGTCAGCACCAGCACAGTGGGGTTGGAAAGGCCAGTGCTGTCAGCGCGCAGCATGCGGGCCAGAAGGGCCATGGTGAGAGACTTGCCGCTGCCTTGCGTGTGCCATACCACGCCGCCCATTGGCTTAGGTGCGGTCAGCCGGGCGATGGTCTTGCGCACCGCACGCCATTGCTGGTAGCGCGGCAGCTTCTTTACCGTCTTGCCATCGCGGGTTTCAAACAGCACAAAGTGGGTGACCAATTCCAGAAAACGGCCCGGTTCGAACAAGGCCCATAGCAGTTGGTCTTGTTCGCTCGACTCATTCCCCAGCAATTTTGCCACCGCGCTAAGCTCTTCCTCCTGCAGACGATAGCTGGCATAGAAGGAAGGCTTGGCGAGGATTGCCCCATACCGTCCCTCGCGCCGGTTCAATCCCACGCAAACCTGGTTGAACACAAATTGCGCGGCAAAACTTCGCTGGTAGCCGTCCAGCTGGGCCAGTGCCTCATCCAGCCGATGGTGGCTGGCCTTGCATTCGATAATAGCCAGCGGCAAGCCGTTCACAAACAGCAGCAGGTCGGGGCGGAACAGGTCGCCATCAGCGTTCTTGCCCACATACTGGTCCACCACGTGGAAGTCGTTACTCGCAGCATCCGTGGCATCGAAGAAACGGACACTGCGCAGCCCGCCGTCGACATCCTTCACCTGGATGTCCGAGCGATGCACAACCTGTTCCCAGAATGCTTTGTTGGCAGGAAGCAGCTCGTCATTGACCCGTTTGCGGAACTCGATAAGCGCGGCATCCACGCCACCGGGCGCCTTGGTCAGCCAAGGGTTCAACGCCAGCAAACGCGGTCGCAGGATGCCTTCCAGTACCGGGGCGAGATGGCGGTGTTCGACCTTGACCGCATTGCCCGATAGATGGATGTACCCTAGGTTGACCAGCCATTCCAGCGCAGGAATCTCGACCCCGGTTTTCTCTGCAGCCCCCATATGCGGTTGCTCCCAGTGTGTTCTTGTGATTTCTTTCCGTCAGGCGGCGACGGCCTCTTCCGGAGCGTCTAGCTTTACTCGCCATTCGCCTGTCAGCAGTTTCTGCATCAGGCCGCGTTTGAGGGCTTTGTATTGAGCTTGTTTTGACGACAGCACATCGAGCTTCTCGTCCAGAGATGAAAGAATCTCGGCCACGCGTTGCTGCTCAAGCATTGGTGGCAACGCAAATAAGAATGGCCTCAATACCTGCAAGTTGATGTTCTTTTGCGCATTCTGCGTTGCCCTGCTGTCGAAGTAATCCTTACTGTTCTTGAGCAGATAATATAACCATGTCCCATCGCATACCTCTGCAGTTATGTTGATGCCGACAACACTATCCGGGCAAGCCATTGGAGTTTTTGCAATAGCAACATCCCCAATGTTGGCAGCGATGGTTATGAATATTGTGCCGACCGGGAACAGTTTGCTCACTTCCAGTCCTTTTAAATTCAAGAACTGCGATGCTTTGCGTACAAAGCGGGTTGAAGACGCGATGTCCCCCGTCTGAATGAACGGGATGTTACCGTCCTCAAAGTATTTCGGGTCATTGCGAGGTCTAGCGGAGAACTTTCCGCGCTCGACATTGGCAACACTCTCGAGGCTTCGAACGACCCATCCCACTGGAATCTCCCCGACTTCGCTGTCTTTGAGGTCGGTATGTGCCAACCAGCGGCCGTTAGCGTCTTGGATGCCTACACCTCGGCTGAACACGGTTTGCATCAAACCCCGTTTGATAGTCTGGGTGGCGTCAATCTGGCATGCAATCACCTCCAGTTTGTCGTCCACGGTCGTGAGGATGGCGGCGATTTTCTGTTGTTCGGGGAGTGGGGGAAGTGCAACTGGAACTGACTTAATGATTGACAGATTTAGCCCACCTCGGCCGCCTTCGCCCGAAGAAAGTGACCGTAGCTCCTTATAGCGCCAATCGAGGTTATGAAAGAGAAAGTCAGTCTCAAATAGCTTACTGGGGTAGATTGCCGCTAACGACTGATTGGTGGCAGCTTCAGCTTCCAAAACCGCAACACACCCTCGCGTCTTGCCTTGCCCTGCAAGTGCCATCACGATGGATTTCTTGGGAAAGACTTTTGCGGCTGAATTCTCCAGCCCAAGCTTCGAAATCTTCTTTTCCGTTGAGCGAACACGTCGCAAATGCACTTCACCGGAGCTCATCCACGGCACTTCCGGTGGGTTCCAGTATTCGTCGTGTGACGTGGCAGGAGTGCCACCCGCACTAACCTCGGCCAAGTCTCCGATTACGGTGACCTGCCACTCTGACGGTATCCAGCCAACAGCACTTTCCTGATACCCCGACTTGTCGGTTACGCTCATACATCCACCTCCAGCAAGCCCAACTCCACCAGATAACCACTCAGCCGCGCATCAATCCGTGCCTCTTCCTCGGTCAACGCTGCCAGTTCTGCCAAGGTGGCGGCCACATCAATGGTTTCCTCTGTCTCGCCGTTGGCTATGTAGCGCGCGATATTCAGATTGCCGTCGTTGCTGCGGATTTCGTCTAGCGTAACCACCCGACAGTAATTTTCTACCTCTGTCTGGCTCTGGAAGGCGGCTTTATGGCTGGCGACGATACGGGCGATGTCCTCGGGGCGCAGACTGTTTTGGGCTTTTCCTTCGAGGTAGTCGCGTCTGGCGTCGATGATAATGACCTTGTCCTTGAGCTTTGCCGGCTTGCGCTTGTTAAGAACTAGCACGCAGGCCGGGATGCTCGTGTTGTAGAACAGGGCTGAGGGCAGGCCGACGATGGCTTCGATGAGGTCGCCAGCCTGGTTGCCGCTGGCAGCATCGGTGCCGAATAACAACCCTTCGCGAATCTTTCCCTCTTCACCACTGCGGAACAGCACGCCATGGGGCAGGATGACGCCCATGCGGCCGTCGGCCTTGAGGCTGGCCAGCATGTGCTGAGCGAAGGCAAGGTCGGCATAGTTGCGCGGTGGGACGCCATAGGCGAAGCGGCCGTAAGGGTCGCTGACCTGCTTGTAGTTGGGGGCCTTGGGCTTTTTACCGCTTTCAAGTTCCGCCTCGGCTGCCAATTCGAGCGGTGTCCACCACGACTTGTCCGAAAACGGCGGATTGGCAATCACCCGGTCAAAGGTCTTGATGTAGTCGCCATCGAGGTGCCTAGGCTCGACCAATGTATCTCCGCGTTCAATCTCGGCCCGCATGTTGTGCAGGTAGAGGTTGAGCTTAGCTATGGCCCAGGTACCGAGATTCTTTTCCTGCCCGTATAGCAGCACATTGGGTTTGCCCATGATGGTGCCGTTCGGCAGTTCGGCGATATGGTGGGCACTTTCCACCAGCATGCCGCCACTGCCGCAGGTCGGGTCATAGACGCTTTGACCAGATTGCGGGTCAATCAGCCCCACTACCAGTCGCACCACGGCCTTGGGCGTGTAAAACTCGCCGCCCTTCTTTCCCGCATCGTCGGCAAACTGCTTGATGAGATATTCATAAGCATCGCCCAGCATGTCGGCCTTGTAGAGGTCGTCATTGCCAAGACGATACTGATTAAAGTGACGTAGCAGGCGTTGCAACGTGGCATCCGACAGCACCCGCTTGTCGCCATACTGGGTAGCCGTGAGCACGTGTTGCAGTTCGGGATTGTTCGCCTCGATAGTGGCGAAGGCTTTGTCCAACGCCTCGCCGATGTTTTCCGTGCGTGCGCTAAGCGCCGACCATCTGGCACTCAATGGAAAACGCCCCCACCTGTCTTCCACCTCGCCTTCCGCCTCGATGAGGGTCAAGTTTTCGTCCCGCGTCAGGCGGGCCAAGCGTTCCTCAAAAACATCGTTGAAGCGCTTCAGGAACAGCAAGCCGAATATGTAATTTTTGAAGTCAGATGAGTCGATGGACCCGCGTAGGATGTTGGCGGATTCCCAGAGCCAAGACTCGAGTGCTTGTAGCGACAGTTGATTCGGCATAAGTCTTATTTACAAGTGGTCGACTGAACATGGAGTCGCTTGTCAGCGACTACAACACTGGTTCAATAGGGGAAGTTAATTCATAGAAAAAACCCATAAATTTCTCAATTTATGGGTCTCTTTTTCTCGTCTTATGCGATTACCTACAAACGCAGTTAAACATCAATATTCCCCGCCCTCAACGCATTCGACTCAATGAACGCCCGACGCGGCTCCACATCATCCCCCATGAGCGTCGTAAAGATGCCATCAGCCGCAATAGCATCCTCAATCTGCACACGAAGCAAGCGACGCACCGTCGGATCCATCGTTGTCTCCCAAAGCTGCCCGGGGTTCATCTCACCGAGACCCTTATAGCGTTGCTTCGAGATATTGCGTTCAGCATCAGCCAGCAGCCACTTCATAGCGCTCTTGAAGTCGGTAACGGCCATACTCCGCTCGCCACGTTTAATGACAGCCCCAGTCCCAATCAACCCCTTAAACGTATTAGCGGTATTGATCAGCTGTTGGTAATCAGCAGTGAGTTGGAAATCCTGATCCAGCACAGAAATCTTCTGATTCCCGTGATGAGTCCGCGCGACGCGCAGCGAGCGCAGCTCACGCACCGGGTCATACATCGTCGTGACCTTAACCTCAGGCTTCAACGCATCATCCCGCAGCTTGACTTCGAGAGCCGCCGCCGACACCGCAGCAGCTTCCTCGCTAGACAGGTCAATAACAACCCCATCCATCACAGCCTCAAGCGCCCCAGCGTCATACAACCGGCTCAGTCGATTAACCACAGCCTGAGCCAACAAATAAGCCCGAGCCAACTCCCCAAGCGCATCGCCGGTGATAGGCGTAGCCCCTTCCGAAGCCAACAACTCCGACCCCTGCAACGCCAGCTTCAGGATGTGAGCATTAACCTCAGCCTCATCCTTCAAATACCGTTCATCCTTACCCGCCTTGATCTTGAACAGCGGCGGTTGCGCGATATAGATATACCCACGCTCGATCATGTCCGGCATCTGACGATAGAAGAACGTCAGCAGCAGCGTGCGGATGTGCGCGCCGTCCACGTCAGCATCGGTCATGATGATGATGCGGTGATAACGCAGCTTGTCGAGGTTGTAGTCTTCCTTGCCGATCCCGCAACCCAGCGCCGTAATCAGCGTCACAATCTGCTCCGAAGAAAGCAGCTTGTCATAGCGCGCCTTCTCCACGTTGAGCACCTTGCCGCGCAGCGGCAAGATCGCCTGAAACTTCCGGTCACGCCCCTGCTTCGCCGAGCCGCCTGCCGAGTCGCCCTCGACGATATAAATTTCCGACTTCGCCGGGTCCTTCTCCTGGCAATCCGCCAGTTTCCCAGGCAAACCAACGCCATCCAGAACGCCCTTACGACGCGTCATTTCACGCGCCTTGCGAGCCGCATCGCGCGCCCGTGCAGCATCAACGATCTTGCCGCAAATGATCTTCGCGTCGTTCGGCGTTTCCAGCAGGAATTCTTCGAGCGCCTTCGCGACCACATCCTCCACCGGCGCGCGCACTTCCGACGACACCAGCTTGTCCTTGGTCTGCGCGCTGAACTTCGGCTCCGGCACCTTCACCGACAGCACGCACGAGAGCCCTTCGCGCATGTCGTCGCCGGCCGTCTCGACCTTCGCTTTCTTCGCGACTTCGTGATCGGTGATGTACTTGTTCAACACGCGCGTCATCGCCGCACGCAACCCGGTCAGGTGGGTGCCGCCGTCGCGCTGCGGAATGTTGTTCGTGAAGCACAGCACGTTTTCGTTGTAGCTGTCGTTCCACTGCATCGCCACTTCCACGCCCACGCCGTCTTTCTCGCCGCTGATGTGGAAAATGTTCGGGTGCAGCACGGCCTTGTTCTTGTTGATGTACTCAACAAAACCCTTCACGCCGCCCACGAACGCGAAATCTTCTTCCTTGCCCGTGCGCTGGTCGGTCAGCTTGATTCGCACGCCGTTATTCAGGAACGACAGTTCGCGAATCCGCTTGGCCAGAATGTCGTAGTGATATTCGACATTGCCGAAGATCGTCTCGTCAGCCAGGAAGTGCACTTCGGTGCCGCGGTTTTCGGTGTCGCCAATCAGCTGAATCGGCGAGACAGCCACGCCGTCGATCTCTTCGATCACGCGGTTCTGCGGCACGCCACGGTGGAATTCCATGAAGTGCTTCTTGCCGTCGCGGCGAATGGTCAGGCGCAGCCACGCCGAGAGCGCGTTCACGCACGAGACGCCCACGCCGTGCAGGCCGCCGGACACCTTGTAGCTGTTCTGGTCGAACTTGCCGCCGGCGTGCAGTTCGGTCATCACGATTTCAGCGGCGCTGCGCTTCGGATCGTGCTTGTCGTCCATCTTCAGGCCGGTCGGCACACCGCGGCCGTTGTCGGTGATCGAGATCGAGTTGTCCGCGTGAATGATCACCTGGATATCGTTGCAATGCCCCGCCAACGCTTCGTCGATGGAGTTGTCCAGCACTTCGAATACGAGGTGATGCAAACCGGTCCCGTCTGACGTATCCCCGATGTACATCCCCGGCCGCTTGCGTACCGCCTCCAGACCTTCGAGGATCTGAATCGAGGAGGCGCCGTAGCTGTTATCGGGTTGCGAATTGTTCGTTTCAGTCATGGATTTTTTCCGGTTCTGCGTTACTGCAAGGTTGCTGCTCGGGACTTTTCAAAACACCATAAAAACGCCAAAGGGGCGCTGCGCCCCTTGGTGTGTTCTTTGGTTTTGGACGCGTTAGATGCGCATCGGCATCACGACGTATTTGAATTCGTCGTTCTCGGGAATCGTGATCAACGCGCTGGAGCTGGCGTCGCCAAGGCTCACTTGCAACATGTCAACCTTCAGGTTCGCGAGCACGTCGAGCAGATACGTGACGTTGAACCCGATATCGACGCTGTCGCCGTCGTACGCGATTTCCAGTTCTTCCTGCGCCTCTTCCTGATCGGCGTTGGTCGACATGATCTTCAACTGGCCCGGCTCGATGATGCAGCGCACGCCCTTGAATTTGTCCGACGTCAGAATCGCGGCGCGTTGCAGCGAGCGCTGCAGTTCTTCACGGCCGATCACGAACTGATTCTTGTGCGACTTCGGAATCACGCGCTGGAAGTCGGGGAATTTGCCTTCCACCAGCTTCGACACCAGTTCGACCTGGCCGAACGTGAACTTCACCTGCGTCGGCGCGATGTCGATCTTCAGCGTGTCGTCGATGTCTTCCAGCAGACGCTGCAGTTCGAGAATCGTCTTGCGCGGAATGATCACTTCCTGACGCGCGAACGAGCCTTCGATCTTCATCGACGAGAACGCGAGGCGGTGGCCGTCGGTTGCGACTGCCATCAGCTGGTCACCATCTACCACCAGCAGCATGCCGTTCAGGTAGTAGCGGATGTCCTGCTGGGCCATCGAAAAATGGACCATGCCGAGCAACTGGCGGAACGTTTTCTGGGGAACCACCAGGTTCGCACCGTAGTCTTTAGCCTGAGCGACGGTCGGGAACTCGTCGGCCGCCAGGGTTTGCAGCGCAAAGCGGCTCTTGCCGGATTGCACGGTCAAACGCTTGTCGTTCAGCGTGAGCGTGACCTGCCCGTCGGGCATGGCGCGCAGAATGTCGAGGAGCTTTCTTGCTGCCACCGTGGTCGCGACCGAATCGCCGCCCACGCCAAAATCGGCACGCGTGGTGATCTGCAACTCGAGGTCGGTCGACAGGAACGACACTTCAGGGCCGTTCTTGGTAATCAGCAAATTGGCGAGGATCGGCAACGTATGGCGGCGTTCGACGATGCCGCTCACGGTTTGCAGCGGCCTGAGGAGGTTATCGCGTTCGGTCTTGACCAGTTGCATAGAGTTCCTTCGTTGATATAACGGCCTGCGCGCCTGACTTGCCAGCCTTACAGCGCGCAACCGCGGCTCCCCGCCGGCGCCACGCAGCGCCTGTCACGGCGTGAATTCCGCCCGCGGCCGCCGGGCGGTTAAACCTGTATTGTGCCTGAAAACGGAACCGCTCCACTAAAATGGGGGCGAGTTTGGAAATAAACAGGTCGAATTTCCCATCCAACCTGCTTAACCTTTCAGCGTTTGCTCCAGCACGTGCAGTTCGTGGTTCAACTGCGCGTCCGTGCCGCGCTCGGCGGCGATCTTGCGCACCGCATGCAGCACCGTGGTGTGGTCGCGCCCGCCAAACAGCTCGCCGATTTCCGGCAAACTCTTCTGCGTCAGCTCCTTCGCCAGATACATCGCGATCTGCCGCGGCCGCGCAATGTTCGCCGGACGCTTCTTCGAGTACATATCCGCGACCTTGATGCTGTAGAAGTCAGCCGTGGTCTTCTGGATGTTTTCCACCGAAATCTGCCGGTTTTGCACCGTCAGCAGGTCTTTCAGCGCTTCTTTCGTCACTTCGATCGTGATTTCGCGGCCGTGGAACTTCGAATACGCGAGGATCTTGCGCAGCGCGCCTTCCAGTTCACGGACGTTCGAGCGCAGATGCTTGGCGACGAAGAACGCGACGTCTTCATTCAGGCTCACGAACTCGGATTGCGCCTTGCGCATCAGAATCGCGACGCGCATTTCCAGCTCCGGCGGCTCGATCGCGACCGTCAGACCGGAGTCGAAGCGCGAGATCAGGCGGTCGTCGATGCCGGAGATTTCCTTCGGATACGTGTCGCTGGTGATGATCACCTGCGCCTTGTTCGCGACCAGCGCCTCGAACGCGTAGAAGAATTCCTCTTGTGTGCGCGACTTGCCTGAGAAAAATTGAATATCGTCGATCAGCAGCAGGTCGAGCGAGTGGTAGTAGCGCTTGAAGTCGTCGAACGCCTTGCGCTGGTAGGCCTTCACCACGTCGGACACATATTGTTCCGCGTGGATGTACCGAATCCGCGCGCCGGCCTTGTCCATTAGAAGCTGGTTGCCGATCGCATGGATCAGGTGGGTCTTGCCGAGACCCACGCCGCCGTACAGAAACAGCGGGTTGTACGAGATGCCGGGGTTGTCCGCGACCTGTATCGCCGCAGCGCGCGCTAACTGGTTGGCCTTACCGGTCACGAAATTGTCGAAGGTCAGCACAGGGTTGAGCTTCGAACGCTCGTACATCGAGTCGTTGTCGCCGTTGCCGTTCGAGCTCGCGCTTTGGCCCGGACGCCACGTGCGGCGGGCAGCGGCGGCTTCGTTCGCGTCGAGGCTGGGGAGATCGAGGTCGGCGGCATCTTCAGCGACCGCCCGTGCGTTCGCGTTGTGGTCAGCCGCAGCGCGTGCATTCGCGTTGAGCGTCGCCATCGCGCTGTTCGCGCCATTGGCGCGCGCGGCTTGCGACGCTTGTACGGCACCGACGGCTGCGTCCACGGCGGCCCCACCGCCGTTTGCACCAGCCGAATGGCCGCCGCCCATTGCGCCAGGCGCGGAAGACGGACGCGACGGAGCCGGCGACGACGTCGCCGCAGGGGCGCGCATGCCTGCTTTCGGGTCCAGCACGAATTGCACGTCGACCGGAGCGTGCCAGAAGTCGCGGGCCATATCCGCGATGCGGCCGGAGAACTGGCTCTTGACCCAGTCGAGCTTGAAGCGGTTCGGCGCAGCGATGCTAAGCGTGTTCGCAGCGGCGTCGAAGGCGACCGGGGCCAACGGTTTGATCCACGTCACGTACTGCTGGGGCGTTAGCTCGCGCTCCAGCAATGCGGAACAGTGTTGCCAGAAATCGTTCATCGAGTTGCTGTCGTTATGATGTGCACGGCGGTTCGCCGCTGCCCCTGTCGCGCATACGCAACAAGGCCCTGAGCAGTCAGGCCGAACCAGGCGTAATGGCTCCAGGCGCTTGTGCCACAAGGGTTTGCGGGGCAAGCGAGCCGGAGCGGCGTGCAGAATTTTTGGGAAGTAAGGCGAGATTCTAACGCCAAATCGTCGGCGAAAGGGAGTTATCCACAGGGACGGATCATCTGGCGAACTCCTCTTGGGGTCAGGCCGAAGCAGGCTAAACTATTGACGGCCAAAAGAAAACCGGTTTAAATAGCGGGTTCCGCGAAAACCAATTCTGTAAACCTCCGGCCATTGCCGCTTCAGCGATGATCGTGCGGTTAATTTTCGATCAGTCGATCAAGTGAGAGCAACATGAAACGTACTTACCAACCTTCCGTTACCCGTCGCAAGCGCACCCACGGCTTTCGCGTTCGCATGAAGACCGCAGGTGGCCGCAAGGTCATCAACGCACGTCGCGCGAAGGGCCGCAAGCGCCTCGCCATCTAAGGTTGGCGAGCGGATTGCGCGCTCTGTCTGTGCCTACAGGCGAAGCCCGCGGTGAAGCGGGAGCGGCTGGGGCGCCGCAACTGGGCTCGATTCCGTTGCGAGCGCAAGCCGCCTTCCCCAAAGCCGCAAGGCTACTGAAAACGGATGAATTTTCATCCGTTTTTCGTTTGCGCCCGTGGCGCCGCACCGCGCACTTCGTGGTGTACGGCCGGCCCACCGGTAATGACGCTCGCTTAGGTCTCGTGATCGGCAAAAAGTATGCGCCGCGCGCGGCCACGCGTAATCTGGTACGTCGACTCGCGCGTGAAGCCTTCCGGCTGCGTCGCGCGGAATTCGGCGGTTGGGATGTGCTGTTGCGTCTGCACACGCGCTTCGACAAGAAAGCTTTGCCGAGCGCCTCGTCGCCGCCGTTGAGGGCGCTGTGCCGCAGCGAAATAGAGACGCTGCTCGATAAAGCAGCGCGCGAAATTGTCCGTCGCGAGGCGCCGCCCGCGGAAGCGCCCAAGACGGAATGACGCTCAAGTGACCGCCCGCTGTGCAGTACAGGCCGCCAAAGTAGGTCAGGCAGCCAGGCTGCGCGGGCGTCGCCCGGTACTCCACGTTGCGCGGCGCCGTTAGGCCGCACCAGTCATGCAAACGGTACTCATCGCTTTATTGCGTTTCTACAAGGTTGCCGTCAGCCCCATGCTCGGCAACCGGTGCCGTTTTTACCCTTCCTGCTCTGATTACGCGCGCGAAGCAATCCAGTATCATGGCGCCGCGCGCGGGACTTATCTCGCCGCCAGGCGTATTTGCCGCTGCCACCCGTTTTCCGCGGGCGGCATCGATCTCGTCCCGCCTCCCACTTCTGAAAAGCGCTGACGCGCCGTTCCATCGACACTGAGACAACGCATGGATATCAAACGCACCGTCCTATGGGTCATCTTTTTCATGTCAGCGGTCATGCTGTTCGACAACTGGCAACGCGACCACGGACGCCCGTCGATGTTCTTCCCGAGCGCCAACCCGACCAAGACCGTCGGTAGCGCCGCACCGGGAACCACGACGCCGGGAACCCAATCCGCCGATCTGCCGGCCACCACTGCTGCTGCGCCGGGCACTGCGCCGGCTGCCGCGGCTCAGGGCCAGCTGATCAGCTTCAGCACCGACGTCTATAACGGCGAGATCGACACCCGCGGCGGCACGCTGTCGAAGCTGTCGCTCGTCAAGCAAGGCGACGGCAAGCAACCCGATCTGGTCATCACGCTGTTCGACCGCACCGCGAACCATACGTATCTGGCGCGCACCGGTCTGCTCGGCGGCGATTTCCCGAACCACACCGACGTCTTCACGCCGGTGCCGAACCAGCCGCACGATCTGACGGGCGACGCCAAGTCGTTCCAGCTCAGCCTCGAGTCGCCGGTTAAGGGTGGCGTGAAGGTCATCAAGACCTACACGTTCACGCGCGGCAGCTATGTGATCGGCGTCGACACGAAGATCGAGAACGTCGGGACCGCGCCGGTTACGCCGTCGGTTTATATGGAACTGGTGCGTGACGACACGCCGGTGGAAACGCCGCGCTTCTCGCACACGTTCATCGGACCGGCTGTCTACACCGACCAGCACCACTTCCAGAAGATGACGTTCAGCGACATCGACAAGAACAAGGAAGACTTCGTCAATTCGGCCGACAACGGCTGGATCGCGATGGTGCAGCATTACTTCGCGTCGGCGTGGATTCCGCAGCAAGGTGCGAAGCGCGACATCTATGTCGAAAAGATCGATCCGACTCTGTATCGCGTCGGCGTGAAGCAACCGGTGGCGACCATCGCCCCGGGTCAATCGGTTGATGTGTCCGCGCGCCTGTTTGCCGGTCCGGAAGAAGAGCGCATGCTCGAAGGCATCGCCCCGGGCCTGGAACTGGTGAAGGACTACGGCTGGGTCACGATCATCGCGAAGCCGCTGTTCTGGCTGCTCGAGAAGATCCACAGCTATGTCGGCAACTGGGGCTGGTCGATCGTTCTGCTCACGCTGCTGATCAAGGCCGTGTTCTTCCCGCTGTCGGCCGCGAGCTACAAGTCGATGGCGCGCATGAAGGCGATCACGCCGCGTATGCAAGCCCTGCGCGAACGCTTCAAGGGCGATCCGCAGAAGATGAACTCGGCGCTGATGGAGCTGTACAAGACCGAGAAGGTCAATCCGTTCGGCGGCTGTCTGCCGGTCGTGATTCAGATTCCGGTGTTCATCTCGCTGTACTGGGTGCTGCTGTCGTCGGTTGAAATGCGCGGCGCGCCGTGGATTCTCTGGATTCACGATCTGTCGCAGCAGGATCCGTTCTTCATCTTGCCGGTGCTGATGGCCGTCTCGATGTTCCTGCAGACCAAGCTGAACCCGACGCCGCCGGACCCGGTTCAAGCCAAGATGATGATGTTCATGCCGATCGCGTTCTCGGTGATGTTCTTCTTCTTCCCGGCCGGTCTGGTGCTGTACTACGTCGTGAATAACGTGCTGTCGATCGCCCAGCAGTACTACATCACGCGGATGATGGGGCAGGCGAAGACGAAAGCGGCTTGATTGATGTCTTGCTTGAGGCGGGTGGTGGTAGCGCCCGCTGACTGATAGGCAGAAGTTAGCTGTAAAAAAGCCGCCCGGTTTGCGCCGGGCGGCTTTTTTTATTACTCGGCCGATTGGCCCTTATCTTTCGATGTCGTTCCCGATGTCGATGCGTCTTCAGGCGCGGCATCGGTTTCCTGTTGCGTGCCGCCGTCGAACTCCGTCATCAGTTCTTCCACCAGATTGCGCTGCCTCGGCGACAAACCCACGAAGCGGTTAGCCATCTTCGTGACAAGCTCGATCGTTTCCGGCGTCATCGGATACTTCTCGCCACGGGCAAGCGGCTTAGCCTTGCCGGAGGGCGTCGGCCCGTAGTGCAGCCAGTGAACGTCCTTCTGCAGCCACGTCGCTAGAACCTGCAACTTGTCGCGCTTCGGAATCGTCGTACCCGCGAGCCATTTGTGCGCGGTTTGTGGTGAGACGGCAGGGCCACTGCTATAAAGCAGATTGAATTCCCTGGCTAAATCGGTCCCACCCTTAATGTCTTTGGGGAGTGAGTCTTTCAGCCGTTTGGCGAAAGCTGCTTTTTCTTTGGAGGTCGGCATGGGCCCGATTGTGCAATTCGGCGCATTATCAGTGGACAACCAAACGCGCAATTTTATTGCTTAAATAAGCTATTTTTAGCCTGAAATCGGCAGCTAATAACGCGTTTCACGATTTTATAGAATTCCGTCTTTTCCTTGTGCAGCGTGCGTTTTAGGCACTTTGATGCGTCAGCGAGTCGCAAATGCGTCTTAAGCTATCTTAGCTTGTGTGAGATAAATCCTTATTTGTCTTATGCGGCTCATGCCGCCTTAGGAATCGGGCCCGAGTCCACAGCCGGTGGATGCCCCCGCGTTACAATGCCCGGCGCTTACTCATGCGCACTCAATCCCTTCTGACAGCCTCGTCCCCATGCTCGCCACCGATTCCGATCCGATCGTCGCCATTGCCACCGCACCCGGCCGAGGTGGAATCGGGGTCGTGCGGATTTCGTTCGGCCGCGCCGGGGAAGTCGCCGCGCAGCCGTTGATGCAAGCGCTCACTGGCCAGGCACTCGCGCCGCGTCACGCGAGCTATGTGCCGTTCCTCGATGACACCGGCAGCGCGCTCGATCGCGGCATCGCCCTGTACTTTCCCGCGCCGCACTCCTACACCGGCGAGCACGTGCTCGAGTTGCAGGGTCACGGCGGTCCGGTCGTGCTGCAACTGGTGCTGCAGCGGTGCATCGACGCTGGTCGTGCGTTCGGCCTGCGTCTGGCGGAGCCGGGCGAATTTACGCGACGCGCGTTTCTCAACGACAAGCTGGATCTGGCGCAAGCTGAAGCCGTTGCCGATCTGATCGAGGCCAGCACTGAGGCCGCTGCGCGCTCGGCGGGCCGCTCGCTCGACGGTGCGTTTTCGCGCGACATCCACGCGTTGGTCGAAGAGGTCATCACGCTGCGGATGCTGGTCGAAGCGACGCTCGATTTCCCGGAAGAAGAAATCGACTTTCTCGAAGCCGCCGACGCCCGCGGCAAGCTCACGCGGATCCGCGAGCGCCTTGTGCACGTGCTGAGCGAAGCACGCCAGGGCGCGTTGCTGCGCGAGGGTTTGTCGGTGGTGCTGGCGGGGCAGCCGAACGTCGGTAAGTCGTCGCTGCTGAACGCGCTGGCCGGCGCGGAGTTGGCCATCGTCACGCCGATCGCCGGCACGACGCGCGACAAGGTCGCGCAGACCATCCAGATCGAAGGCATTCCGCTGCATGTGATAGATACAGCCGGTCTGCGCGATACCGAAGACGAGGTGGAAAAGATCGGCATTGCGCGCACTTGGAGCGAGATTGAACGCGCGGACGTCGTGCTGCATCTGCTCGATGCACGCACAGGCATGACCGCCGAAGACGAAACGATCGCTGCGCGGTTCCCGAGCGGTGTGCCGGTGGTGCGCGTGTTGAACAAGACGGATCTGACGGGGCTCGCGCCGTCGGTGACACCGCTCGACGCGGATCTCGAACTCAGCGAAGTCGGGCTGTCGGCGAAACGGGGCGATGGCGTTGCGCTGCTGCGTGAGGAATTGCTGCGCATCGCCGGCTGGCAGGCGGGCGCGGAGAGCGTCTACCTCGCGCGTGAGCGGCATCTGATTGCGCTGCGCGCGGCCCAGGAGCATCTGGCGACCGCTGCGGCGCACGCCGATCAGAATTCCCAAGCGCTCGATCTGTTCGCCGAAGAACTGCGTCTCGCGCAGGATCAACTGAACTCGATCACCGGTGAATTTAGCTCGGATGACCTGCTCGGAGTGATTTTCAGCCGGTTTTGTATCGGCAAGTAAGACGGGTCGGCAGATTTCGGACAAAAGGCTTACCTGTCATGCCTGACAAGTCCTTTCCGAGTAGCCATCAGGACAGGCGTCAAATACCTTCTGTTGACCCAAATTCCCACATTTCTTTGGTACACAAAAGACAACCGGTTTAAAATCCCGGCTGTCCGTGCATCAAACGATCCGTCATGCCAAAACTAGCCGCCCCCCTCACCGAAACGCAGATCCGCGCGCTCGAACCGCGCGCCACCCGATATTGCGTCGCAGACGGCAACGGCCTCGTCATCGAGATCATGACGACGGGCACCAAAGTCTGGCGCTTCCGCTATTCGCTGAACGGCAAGCGTCAACCGCTCGTCACGATCGGCGATTACCGGATGATTTCGCTGCGGGTCGCGCGCGCCAAGGCGCAGAAGTACGCGGAGATGGTCGCGAGCGGCGTCTCGCCAGTGGCGACGGCACGTCGCGACCGCGGTGCGGAAAGCAAGGCAGAGGTACTGCGCGAAGGCGCCGAGCTCTATCTCGCGACGGAGATGGCCGGTAAGTCGGCGGAATATCAGCGCACCACGCGGCGCGCGCTCGAAAAGGACGTCCTGCCCGCCATCGGCGCCAAACCGATCAAAGCCGTCACGGACGACGACATCCGCACGATATGCGACCAGATCAAAAGCCGCGGCTCGCCCAAGATGGCGCTGCACACGCGCAACGCGGTCAAGCGGCTCTATGAGTACCTGATCGCCCGGCAACTCGCCACGGTCAACCCTGCAGAGCTGATCCCGGCACGCTTCATCGCGACGCCGGACAGCCGCACCCGCGTGCTCGATCCTGGCGAAATAGGCGCCACGCTCCGGGCGATCTACGCGTCGAACATTCGACGCCCGCTGAAATTGGCTTTACACCTGCTGGTGCTGACGATGGTGCGGAAATCCGACCTCGTCGAAGCGGCCTGGTCCGAATTCAACCTCGACGCAGCACGATGGACGATCCCCGCTGAGCGGATGAATAAGGACCGCAAGCACGTGGTGCATCTCTCGCACCAGGCGGTGGCTCTGCTTCGCGAGCTTCAGGACACGAAAACCAGCCGGAATTTCGTATTCCCGAGCGTCAGGGGCGACGACCGGCCGATCGCGAAGAGCACGCTCAATCAAGCCGTCAAATCGCTCGGGCTCGACGTCGAGCATTTCGTCCTACATGACTTTCGACGCACCGCCGCGACCCACTTGCGCGAGATGGGACAGTCTGCGGACGTGATTGAGAATGCGCTGGCGCATGCCGTCAAAGACGCCCCGGACGGAGGCCATCCCGCTGAACACGCCGCAGAACGGCGTCGGACGTTGCAACTATGGGCAGATTTTGTCGACGCCCAGATCGAGAGCAACCGACAAGGCGTGACAAGCTAAATGCGTCCGGCGCTGTAAACGCCGCGGGCGTCAGCCACCCGCCGCAACCCTCCTCGCCCGTGGCCAACAGCACACTTTTGGTACACAGAGAAAGAAGAGCAAGAGGCAAGTACCTTTCTAGAAAAAGAAAACCACCTCCCTCACTAGGTTCTCAATCCCCTACACCGCACCCCACAAGCCCGTTCACGTCAATCCAGCCGCGCCAACAGCCAACCGTTTAAAGCGACCTTTTTTCTCGCCGTTCATCGACTAAACTAAAACATCGATGCACATCGGGACGGAGGCTCCCATGTCTGAACCGTTAATGGCTTATTTGCTGGGACCCCTGGTGATGCTGGTGGTCGGCGTGGCGATCTGGGCCGCGTCCCACTATCACGAAAAGACGAAGCCGGAGCGCCTCGAACGCTGGCTCGACACGCATTATGCGGAGTGGTTGCATCACAAGCACTGAGCAGAGATACCCAACAAGAAAAGGCCGTCGCACCCTGCGACGGCCTTTTTCTCTCTCTAACGCGCGAGCATCAAAGCTGCGCGTGTCTGCTCACGTCCTTTACCAGCCCTGTTGAGGCTGTTGCGGATACCCATACTGTGCGGGCGGCGGCGCACCGCACGCGACATACGCACGCTGGTACTGGTCATAGCAGTATCCCGGCGGCGGCCCCGCGTACACAGGCGCCGGCTGATACACCGGCTGCGCATACACCGGTTGCGCATAGACCGGCTGCTGGTAAGCGACCACGGGCGCCGGATTCAACACGGACGTCACCACCGCGCCCAGCACGGCGCCGCCGATCAGCGCACCGACCACATCGCCGCCATTGCCATGCGCCGACGCTTGACCCGCCACGCTCAGGCTCCCCACCATCAACAACGCCACCGCAATCTTTTTCATGTTTCTCTCCCGCCGTTCAGGCATGGAACAGATTGTGTATGGCGCGCGCAGAAATAGATGCTGCAGTTGGTAACCGGCCATTACGGGTGTAACGCGTGGCTGGGCAACCGCCTCATCGACCGCCATCCATTCCCACGATCAATGTAAAATTCGCCGCATGACCCGTCGGACGAATCCGACGTCCGCAAAGCTTTCCGATCCTTCGACCCCGAGACCCACAAGTCGACATCGGGCGTCGAGCCCAAGCAAAAAAGTTAAGGGGCGTGCGCGTGAAACAATGGACCATCCGGCAACGGATTCTGTGCAGCTTCGGGATCGTGCTGATCGTGATGCTGGCAATGGCAATCGTCACTTTCGAGCAACTCAGCGGAATCGATCGCGACGCGAAGAGTCAGCAGGAAGACTCGATGCCCGGCCTCTACTACGCGACTGCGATGCGCGCGGCCTGGTTCGAGAACTACACCGTCACGCAGCGTCTCATTTACGTTGATACGGACCCCGAGTCCGTCAAGCGCGACACCGCAGCTTTGCAGGACACCGAGCAAACGCTTCAGAAGCTCCTCGGCGACTACGGCGCGACCATCTTCCGCGACAACGATCGCGAGTTCTTCAACGACTTTCGCCAGCAACACGCACAGTACCTGCCGATCCAGGCATCCCTGTTGAACGTCTTGCCGAGTTCGAAAGAGAACGCCGCGCACCTCTTCAACACGCAACTCACGCCGATCTGGGAAGCGGGCCGTGTCTCGGCGCGCAAGCTGGTCGAGAACAACAAGGCCGACGCCGACAAAGCCGCCGAAAACATCCGTAGTTCGGTTGAGGCGACCCGTGTCGTGCTGCTCGTCATGCTGCTGGTTGCCGCCATCGCCGCCGTGCTGGCCGGCTACTGGCTGCTGCGCGCGGTCACCACGCCGATGGCGAAGGTGCTGCAAGTCGTCGACGTCATGCGCACGGGCGACCTCACCCAACGTCTGCAACTGAACCGCGCGGATGAAATCGGCGCGCTCGAAGCGGGCTTTAACCGCATGACCGACGAGCTCACCGCGCTGGTTGGCCAGGCGCAGAAGTCGGCGGTTCAGGTGACCACGTCGGTGACGGAGATCGCGGCGACCTCGCGTGAACAGCAAGCCACCGCGAACGAAACCGCGGCGACCACCACCGAGATCGGTGCCACGTCGCGCGAAATCTTCGCAACCTCGCGTGACCTGCTGCGCACGATGAACGAAGTCTCCGAAGTAGCAGGCCAATCGGCCGCACTCGCCGGCACCGGTCACGCCGGTCTCGCGCGCATGGAAGACACCATGCGCCTCGTGATGGAAGCGGCCGGCTCGGTCAACGCGAAGCTCGCGATCCTCAACGAGAAGGCCAGCAACATCAACCAGGTCGTCGCCACCATCACCAAGGTCGCGGATCAGACCAATCTGCTCTCGCTGAACGCGGCGATCGAAGCAGAAAAGGCCGGCGAATACGGCCGCGGCTTCGCGGTCGTGGCAACCGAGATTCGCCGCCTCGCAGATCAAACCGCCGTGGCGACCTACGACATCGAACAGATGGTTAAGGAGATCCAGTCGGCAGTGGCCGCGGGCGTGATGGGCATGGACAAGTTCTCCGAAGAAGTGCGCCGCGGCATGCTCGACGTGCAGAACGTAGGCGGCCATCTCACGCAGATCATTCAGCAAGTGCAGCAACTCGCGCCGCGCTTCTCGATGGTCAACGAAGGCATGCAGACGCAAGCCACTGGCGCCGAGCAGATTACCCAGGCGCTGACGCAGCTCTCGGAGGCCGCGCAGCAAACGGCGGAATCGCTGCGGCAGTCGACCCAGGCCATCGACGATCTGACGCACGTCGCCAATAGTCTGCGCACCGGCGTATCGCGCTTCAAGGTGGTGGCCTGACGCGCCGCGGCGGGCTCACTGAAGCACGCCGACGCCGATCCACCCATACGCTTCTCCTACAGCCCAGCCCACGCCGATGCTCTTCATCCTCTTCACGCTCGATAACGAACGCTACGTGATCGACGCGACGCAGGTGGAGCGTCTGATGCCGCTCACGCCGCAGTCGCCGCCGAAGACGATCCCCGGCGCGCCGTCGTGGGTCGCGGGCGTGCTCGATCACGAGGGCGCGCCGCTGCCGGTGATCGATCTGCCGGCGCTCGCGCTCGGCCGCCCAGCCGCGCAGTTGATGTCGACACGCGTCGTGCTGGTGCGCTATCCGCATGCGGGCACGGTGCGCCTGCTCGCGCTCCTGCTCGAAGGCGCAACGCGCACCATCCGTCTGGACGCCGACGCGTTTCATGACGCCGGCATCGACATGCCGAACGCGCGCTATCTGGGGCCGGTGGCGAGCGAAGCAGGCGGTCTGGTGCAATGGATTCGCGTCGAGCATCTGTTGCCCGACGACGTCAAAGCCCTGCTGTTTCCCGAGGCGCACGCATGAACGCGCATCACGACAACGCGCCGCTCTATCGACGCTTCGCCGACTTGCTGCATCGAACCATCGGGCTCGATGCAGCGTCGCTCGGTCATCAGTCGATCGAGCGCGCGGTCGATCAGCGCGCCGCAGCCTGGTGCGCGGACGGTCACGCCGACGCCACGCTCGCCGACTACTGGGAGGCCACGTACGCGTCACCCTCGATGGTGCAGGCGCTGGTCGAAACAGTGGTGGTGCCGGAGACCTGGTTCTATCGCGACGCCGACGCGTTCAGGGCGCTCGCGCGTCTCGCGCACGAACGGCTCGACGAGCGCGGCACCGCGCTGCCGCTGCGGATTCTGAGTCTGCCCTGCTCCACCGGCGAAGAGCCGTACACGATCGCCATGACGCTGCTCGACGCCGGCATCGACGCGGCGCACATGCGCATCGACGCAATGGATATCAGCGAGCGCTCGCTGGCCCTCGCGCAGCGCGCCGTGTACAGCCGCAACTCGTTTCGCGGCAATGCGTTCCCGTTCCGCGACGCCCACTTCACGCGCACCGAAGACGGCTGGCGTCTCGCGCCGCGCATCGTCGACGCAGTCCGATTTTCGCGCGCGAACCTGATGCAACTCGATGCCGCGGCGCTCGGCGTCTACGACTTCGTGTTCTGCCGCAACGTGCTGATTTACTTCGACCGCGACGCACAGCAGAAGGCCCTGCATGCGCTCAACAGCGTGCTGGCTGAAAACGGCACGCTGTTCGTCGGCCCTGCGGAAACCGGGCTGTTGATGCGTTATGGCATGCAGTCGGCGAAGATTCCGCTGGCGTTCGCGTTCCATCGCGCTACGCCTGCTGAAGCGCAGTTGAACAGCTGGCACACCGCGCCGCTCGCTACTGCCGCGGCGCTCGCGATGACGCATTCGCCGGTGCCCGCGCTCGCGCCGTTGCAAGTGTTTTCTGCCGAGCCTTTTGCGTGGCCCGATCCGGTTGCGCGCACGCCGTTCAATGGCGGTTTGGCGCAGACGCCGTTTAATGCAAAGTCGCCGCTCGTACCATCGGATGGAGTCTCGCAGCGCACGTCATTGACAGGTATTTCTCAGAACACGCCGTCGAATGAGATTTCACAGCGCACGCCTTTAGGCGGTATTCCGCAGCCCACGCCGAAACCGTACAAAGCCGCGTCGCAGTCGCACGAGTTTGCGTCATCGCCCATCACCTCGCCGACCAACGCCGCACGCGACACGCTGCAAGCAGCGCACGCGCTGGCTGACGCGGGCCGTCTGACGGAAGCCGCGAACGCGATCAACGTCTATCTGGAACAGCACGCGCCGCACGCCGACGCGTTCTACCTGCTCGGTGTGCTCGCCGACGCCAGCGGCGATACGAACCTCGCTCGCGGCCAGTATCGCAAGGCGCTCTACCTCGACCCGCAGCACGCCGAGGCGCTCGCGCATCTGGCGACGCTGCTCGAGCTTGAAGGCGATCGCAACGGCGCGCGTCTGTTGATGGACCGCGCGTCGCGCGCACAGGGAGCGCAACGTGGTTGAAGAACGCACGGTGACCTTCGACGATTGCTGGAACCGCATCGGCGTGCGCGGCGATTCGTCGTGCGAGCGGCTGGTCGAATACGTGCGCTGTCTGAATTGCCCCGTGTTCGAAGCGGCCGCGGCCAAATTGCTGGAGCGTCCGATTCCGCTTGTGGATCTCTCGCTGAATGACCCTGACACGCCGGCGCGATTGCAGCGACATGATCAGCAAGACGCGAGTGAATCGTTCCTCATCTTCCGTATCGGCGGTGAATGGCTCGCGCTGCCCACGCCGATCTTCAAGCGCATCGTACAGACGCGGCCGATTCATACGTTGCCGCATCGGCAGCATCGCGCGGTGCTGGGCGTCGTGAACGTGCAGGGCGACTTGCTGGTCTGTCTGTCGCTCGCGCATCTGCTGGGTTTCGAAACCAACACCACTGCAGGCGACGACAAAGCCCGTCACGATCTGCCGCGTTTGCTGGTGGTCTCGCGCGCCGAAGAGCACGCGGTGTTTCCCGTCGATCAGGTCGACGGCGTGCATCGGATCGCGATCTCCACCTTTTGCCCACCGCCCGCGACGCTCTCGCACGCCGCCGCTGCCCATACGCGCGCCGTGGCTCCGTGGCGCGGCATGACG
Source organism: Paraburkholderia aspalathi (assembly GCF_900116445.1). Taxonomy (GTDB): domain Bacteria; phylum Pseudomonadota; class Gammaproteobacteria; order Burkholderiales; family Burkholderiaceae; genus Paraburkholderia; species Paraburkholderia aspalathi. Next base: position 138,096 of record NZ_FPBH01000006.1, on the reverse strand, counting down.
GTCGGCCTGCTCGACGCCGACGCATTGTTCGACACTTTGAACCGGAGTCTCGGATGACGGACGACCCGCGCCGCCCGTCGCTGATCGATCTCTTCCGCGAAGAAGCGCGGACCCAGGCACGCGTTCTCAACGACGGCCTGCTCACGCTCGATCGCGCGCCGAGCGATGCCGCCGCGCTCGAGGCCTGCATGCGTGCGGCTCATTCGTTGAAGGGTGCGGCGCGTATCGTTGGTGTGCAGGTTGGGGTCGAACTCGCGCACGCGATGGAGGATTGCTTCGTCGCGGCGCAGGAAGGACGCGCGTTGCTCGATGCCGCCTGGATTGATGAGTTGTTGCGCGGGGTCGATATCGTTGCGCGCATCGGTAATGACGAGGATGAATCGGCGCGTGATGCGGTCAGCGCGTGCGTCGCGTCGTTGCAAGCGCGGATGGTGGATGTGGTGCCCCACGGCGCGGCAATGCGAAGGGACGCTGCGCCACCGGCTGCTCCTGCTAGCGTCGATGGTTCTGCATCTGCTCGCAGCGTAGCCACCAAACCGCAAAACGCATCGGCCGACGCCGACCATGACGCTGACCCCGACGCCGCATTCAATCTGCTAGCCAGCGCCCTGCGCGCGGAAGCGACGCCTGCCCCAACCGCATCAGCCAGCACGACTGCAAATGGGTCCACCCTCGCCTCTACGATCCAGTCCGCACCTGCAAGCGCCTCAGCGGCCGTTCCTGCAAGCGCCCTTGCATCCACGACAAACGAATCAAGCGCCCCAACAACAGACCCCGGCCGCATGCTGCGCGTACGCGCCGACAACCTCGACCGGCTGCTCTCCCTATCCGGCGAATCGCTGGTCGAATCGCGCTGGCTCAAACCCTTCGCGCAATCGATGCTGCGCGTCAAACGCGTTCAACGTGACGGCACACGCGCGCTCGACCAGCTACACGAAACACTCGCCGACCTGAAGCTCGACCCGCGCGCGCACGCCGCGCTCGAAGAACTGCGCCGCCTCACAGCAGAATCGCAACACCTGCTCGCCGAGCGCCTGGCCGATCTGGAAAGCTTCGACCGCCGCTCGACCCACCTGTCGCAGCAGCTGTACGACGCCGCACTGCAATGCCGCATGCGCCCCTTCGGCGACGGCACCAGCGGTCTCGCACGCATGGTGCGCGACGTCGCGCGTTCGCTCGGCAAAAAGGTGCGCTGGCAACTGGTCGGCGAATCAACTCAGGTCGACCGCGACATTCTCGATCTGCTCGAAGCGCCGCTCGGCCACATGCTGCGCAACGCGATCGACCACGGCATCGAAGCGCCTGAGGTTCGTCTCGCGCGCGGCAAGCCCGAAGAAGGCACGCTGACGCTCGACGCACGTCACACGGCCGGTGCCCTGCTCATCAGCGTCTCCGACGACGGCGCGGGCATCGATCTCGACGCACTGCGCACGTCGATCGTTCGCAAGAAACTGGCGAGTGCGGAAACGGCCGCACGTCTGTCTGAAACCGAACTGCTCGAATTCCTCTTGCTGCCCGGCTTCTCGCTGCGCGATCAGGTCACCGAGGTGTCGGGCCGTGGCGTCGGACTCGACGCGGTGCACGACGTCGTCAAGCGCGTGCGCGGCACGGTGCGCATCACGCACGAACCCGGCGTCGGCACGCGCGTGCAGTTGCAGTTGCCGCTCACGCTCTCGGTGATTCGCAGCCTGCTCGTCGAAGTCGCGGGCGAGCCGTACGCCGTACCGCTCGCACATGTGAACCGCACGCTACACGTGAGCCGCGCGGATATCGAATTGCTTGAAGGCCATCAGCACATCGCCTTCGACGGCCGCCGCATCGGCGTCGTCACCGCGCATCAGATTCTCGACACCGCGCCACCCACCAACGAAGGCGATACCGTCAGCCTGATCGTGATCGGCGACGGTGAAGAAACCTACGGCGTGGTGGTCGATCGCTTTCTCGGCGAGCGGATGCTGGTCGTGCAGCCGCTCGACCCGCGCCTCGGCAAGATCAGGAACATCACCGCCGGCGCGTTGATGGAAAACGGCGACCCGGTGCTGATCGCGGATGTCGACGACTGGCTGCGCTCGGTCGAAAGGCTCGTCGCAGGCGGCGATCTGAAACATATGCAGCACGGCGCGGCCCTCACCGCCCGGCGCGTCACGCGACGCGTGCTGGTGGTCGACGATTCGCTCACCGTACGCGAGCTCGAACGCAAGCTGCTGGCGACACGCGGTTACGACGTGACGATCGCCGTCGACGGCATGGACGGCTGGAACGCGGTGCGCGGCGAACACTTCGACCTCGTGATTACCGACATCGACATGCCGCGCATGGACGGCATCGAACTCGTCACGCTCATCAAGCGCGATCCGCAACTGCAGTCGCTGCCGGTGATGATCGTCTCGTACAAGGATCGTGAAGAAGACCGCCGCGCCGGCCTGAACGCGGGCGCGGATTACTATCTGGCGAAAGGCAGTTTCCACGACGAAGCACTGCTCGATGCAGTGCGTGATCTGATCGGCGAAGCTTACGGTTAAACCCACGGGTAAAACGGATGAAAATCGGAATCGTCAATGACCTGCCGCTCGCTGTCGAGGCACTGCGCCGCGCGCTTGCTGCGCGCCAAGACTACGAGGTGCTATGGGTCGCGCAGGACGGCCAGCAGGCGGTCGATTTCTGCACCGCGCAGCGACCCGACATCGTGCTGATGGATCTGGTGATGCCGAACGTCGACGGCATCGAAGCCACGCGCCGCATCATGGCGAAGGCGCCGTGCGCGATCCTGATCGTGACCGTCGACGTGGGCGCGAATGCGTGGCGCGTCTACGAAGCGATGGGCGCGGGCGCGCTCGATGCGGTGGATACGCCCTCGTTGAGCGGTCCCGACGCGAACAAAAGCATCGCCACCCTGATCGCCAAGATCGACAGCATCGCCGCGCTGGTCACCGAACGCAATGCGCCTGGCGCAGCAGCTGCGGCGGCGCCCAGAACCGCGACGAACCGCGACACGCCGCTGGTTGCAATCGGCGCCTCGGCAGGCGGCCCGGCAGCACTCGCTACCTTACTCGCCGGCTTGCCGAAGGATTTCCCAGCGGCAATCGTCATCGTCCAACACGTCGACGCGGCCTTCGCCGCCGGCATGGCCGATTGGCTGAACCAGCAGTCGGCGCTGCCGGTGCGGATCGCCAACGAAGGCGACCGGCCGCAAGCGGGCATCGTGCTGCTCGCCGCCACCGACGATCATTTACACCTGAAACTGCCCAACGTACTCGGTTACACGAACGTGCCGGCGGAAACGCCCTACCGGCCTTCCGTCGACGTGTTTTTCCATAGTGTCGTGGCGCGCTGGCCGGCGCGGGCGATCGGTGTGCTGCTGACCGGCATGGGCCGCGACGGCGCGATCGGGCTCAAGGCGATGCGCACCAAGGGCTATCACACGATCGCGCAGGACGAAGCGACCTGCGCCGTGTACGGCATGCCGAAGGCGGCCGCGGCGCTCGATGCCGCCGCCGCGATCCTGCCTCTGCCCCGTATCGCCGCCGCGCTCGCTGCTGCCGTCGGCACACGTTAAGGCCCGATAGGCGCACACTAGCCGCACATTAGCCCGCTACGACTCACTGACATTCATTCTGGCTGACCAATATGGACACTCCTAAACCGCATCAGACCGCCACCGCGCCGGAGCTCGCAGAACAGGACGCGAACGCGCAGGCCTACGCGGAGGACGCACCCAATAGCGCCATCGATGACGCGTTAGCGCGCATCCTCGGCAATCCGCCCGCGGCAGAGTGCCCGATCATGGTGTTGCTGGTGGACGATCAGGCGATCATCGCCGAGGCGGTCCGCCAGGCGCTGGCCGACGAAACGAGCGTTGACTTCCATTACTGCGCGTCGCCCGAAGAGGCGGTGCGCTGCGCCGAGGAAACCCGCGCAACGGTGATCCTGCAGGACCTCGTGATGCCCGGCACCGACGGCCTCACCCTCGTGCGGCAATACCGGCAGAAACCGGCAACGCGCGATATTCCGATCATCGTGCTGTCGACCAAGGAAGAGCCGCTCGTGAAAAGCGCGGCCTTCGCCGCCGGCGCCAATGACTACCTGGTGAAGCTGCCGGATCGCATCGAGTTGATCGCGCGGATTCGCTATCACTCGCGCTCGTATCTGAACCTGTTGCAGCGCGACGAGGCGTATCAAGCCCTGCGCCAGTCGCAACAGCAGTTGCTTGCAACCAATCTGGAACTGCAGCGACTCACGCATTCGGACGGATTGACGGGTTTGTCGAATCGACGCTACCTCGATCAGTACCTGGCCGCCGAATGGCGTCGCGGCACGCGCGACAAGACAGCCCTCGGCTTTCTGATGATCGATGTGGATAACTTCAAGGCCTACAACGACACCTACGGACACGTTGCCGGCGACGAAGTGCTTAAGCGCGTTGCGCACACCGTCGAGTCGTGTCTGGGACGTTCACCCGATCTCGCGGCCCGGTTTGGCGGCGAAGAGTTCGCGGTGGTGCTGCCGGGAACATCATCGGGCGGCCTGCACTTGCTTGCCGAGAAAATCCGCCTCGCAATTGAAGGGCTCGCGATCCCGCATGCGGGATCGGCGGCGGGCGTCGTGACGATCAGTATCGGCGCGGCGAACCTCGTGCCGTCCGCTACCGAACCCGTGACGACGTTGATCGAAGCCGCCGACGTCGGACTGTATCGGGCGAAACGCGACGGGAAGAATCAGGTGTCGGTGAGCGGCTGATCAGCATTGCCACGAAGCGGCGCCCACGGGCGCATCGCTTCGATACTTGCTGCGTGCTCCGGCGAGCACGCTTGCATCGATTGCGCCTTCGTCCACCAGCGCCTTCAACGACGCGATCACGATCGACTTGCGGTCCACTTCGAAGAACTCGCGCAACGCCTGGCGCGTGTCGCTGCGGCCGAAGCCGTCCGTGCCGAGCGTCACATAGCGGCGCGGCACGTAGGCCCGGATCAGTTCGGGCACCGCGCGTACATAGTCGGTCGCGGCGATAATCGGGCCGTGCGATGCTTCGAGCGCTTTCGTGACGTACGGCGCCTCTGTCGGTTCGCCAAGGCGCGCATTTCTCTCCGACGTCATCCCGTCACGCTGCAACTCGGTGAAGCTGGTCACGCTCCACACCGCGGCTTCAATTTGCCAGTCGTCCTTGAGCAGTTGCTGCGCCGCGATGACTTCACCGAGAATCGCGCCCGCGCCGAGCAACTGCACCTGCGCTGAAATTGCCGACGTTACCGCCTGCGCATCCCCGCCAAGCGGATAGATGCCCTTAAGAATGCCCTCACGCAGCGTCGTCAAATCACCACCTGGCACCGAAGGCTGCGCGTAGTTCTCGTTCATCACCGTCACGTAATAGAACACGTCGCGCTGCTCTTCGACCATCTCGCGCATGCCTTCGTCGACGATCGCGGCAACCTCGTAAGCGAACGCCGGATCGTACGCGCGGCAATTCGGAATCGTCGATGCCGCCAGATGGCTCGTGCCGTCCTGATGCTGCAAACCCTCTCCACCGAGCGTCGTCTTACCCGATGTCGCGCCGATCAAAAAACCTCGCGCGCGCTGATCCGCCGCCGCCCAGATCAGATCGCCGATCCGCTGGAAGCCGAACATCGAGTAGTAGATGTAGAACGGGAGCATCGGCAGGTTATGCACGCTGTACGAGGTCGCCGCCGCGATCCACGACGATACCGCGCCCGCTTCCGAAATCCCCTCTTCGAGAATCTGCCCTTTGGTGTCCTCGCGGTAGTACAGCATCGAGCCGAGGTCTTCCGGCTCGTACAACTGCCCGAGCGGCGAATAGATGCCGACCTGGCGGAACATGTTCGCCATGCCGAAGGTGCGCGCTTCATCCGCGACGATCGGCACCACGCGCGGACCCACTTCGTTGTCCTTGAGCAGCGCGGTCAGCATGCGGACCAACGCCATCGTCGTGGACATTTCGCGGCCATTCGAATCCAGCGCGAATTGCCCCCAGGAGGACATCGGCGGGACGATCAGCCCCTTCGATGCCACTTTCCGCCTTCTGGGCAGATAGCCTCCCAGGGCAGCCCGGCGAGCGTGCAGGTATTGCATCTCCGGGCTGTCGTCCGCTGGCTTGTAAAACTTCACCTGTTCGACGTCCTCATCGGTGAGCGGCAGGCGAAAACGATCGCGAAACGCCTTGAGGTCGTCGAAGCCGAGTTTCTTCTGTTGATGCGTGGTCATGCGGCCCTGGCCCGAGGTGCCCATGCCGAAGCCCTTCATCGTCTTCGCGAGAATCACCGTCGGCTGGCCGCGATGGCCGAGCGCCTTCGCATACGCCGCATGCAGCTTGCGCACATCGTGGCCGCCGCGGCGCAAGCGGTCGATGTCGTCGTCGCTCAGTTGCGCGGCGAGCGCGGCAAGCTCCGGGTTCTGGCCGAAGAAACGCTCGCGGTTGTACGCGCCGTCATTAGCCGAGAAGGTCTGAAACTGGCCGTCGACGGTGTGTGCGAACGCGCGCAGCAACGCGCCGGTGCGGTCGCGTGAGAACAGCGCGTCCCAGTCCGAGCCCCACACCACCTTGATCACGTTCCAGCCGGCGCCGATGAAATGCGCTTCGAGCTCGTCGATGATGCGGCCGTTGCTGCGCACCGGCCCGTCCAGGCGCTGCAGATTGCAGTTGATGACGAATACGAGGTTATCGAGCCCTTCGCGCGCCGCAATCGAGAGCGCGCCGGTCGATTCCGGCTCGTCCATCTCACCGTCGCCGAAGAAACCCCACACTTTGCGGCCTTCCGTTTGCACGAGGCCGCGATTGGCGAGATAGCGCATGAAGCGCGCTTGGTAAATCGCGTTGATCGGACCGATGCCCATCGAGCCGGTGGGGAACTGCCAGAAGTCCGGCATCAGCCACGGATGCGGATACGAGCACAACCCCGGCCCGCCGATCTCGCGACGGTAATGCTGCAGATGCTGTTCGGAGAGAAAGCCCTCGAGATAAGCCCGCGCATACACGCCCGGCGACGAATGCGGCTGGAAGTAAACGAGGTCGCCCGTGCCCTCCTCTCCGCCCGGCGCCGCGGCGCGAAAGAAATGGTTGAAGCCGACCTCGAACAGATCCGCCGCCGACGCGTAGCTCGCGATATGGCCGCCGAGTTCGCCGTACGCCTGGTTTGCGCGCACCACCATCGCCAGCGCATTCCAGCGCAGCGCGCCGGCCAGACGTTCTTCGAGGTCGAGATTGCCCGGATAGCGCGGCTGCTGATCGAACGGGATCGTGTTCTGGTACGGCGTGACATTGGTCCGCGCCGATTCCACACCCAGTGACAGCGCATGCCCCGCGAGCTTGTCGAACAAAAACTGCGCGCGATCACGGCCGACATGCTCGACCACGGCATCGAGCGCTTCCAACCATTCGGCGGTTTCCTGCGGATCGGCATCTTCCGGCTCCGCACGCTCCGCGCGCTGGAGATCCAAAGACTGCAACTGCTTGCTACCGCTGGACAAATCCGTCATGGCACCACTCCCGCATTAACGCGTTCGGCTCAAGATCAAGTGAGTCAATGGTAACCACGTGCTCACAAAATGAGCATCTCATTTGCTTGTGATCCCGCACTGGGATAGGCTATTTATTCCGGATTTGGCCAACACGACAGAATATTTACTCTATGACCACGCCACCCAGACGACTCGACCGCATCGACATCGGCATCCTGAGCCAGTTGCAGCAGAACGCGCGCATCACCAATGCGGATCTGGCCCGCTCGGTGAATCTGTCGCCCACGCCCTGCTTCAACCGCGTGCGCGCGCTCGAAAAGCTCGGCCTGTTCAAGCAGCAGGTCACGCTGCTGAATCCGGAGCCGCTCGGGCTACGCATCAACGTGTTTATTCAGGTGAGTCTGGAAAAGCAGGTGGAAGACGCGCTGACTCGCTTCGAGCAGGCGATTTCGGAGCGCCCCGAGGTGATGGAGTGCTATTTGATGACAGGCGACGCCGACTATCTGCTGCGCGTGGTGATGCCGGATATGCAGACGCTGGAGCGGTTCATCGTCGATCATCTGACGAAGATTCCGGGCATCTCCAATATCCGGTCGAGCTTTGCGCTCAAGCAGGTGCGCTACAAGACGGCGTTGCCGCTGCCGTCGTCGGGACTGACACTGGTCGATCCCAACGACGTTTCAACCGACTGGCGCTAGGCGCTCGCGAGGCGCACACCAAGCCAGCGATTACCCGCGTGTGTAACGCGCAGCCGGCAGGCTGTGCGACAGGTTCGGCCCGAGATGCTGGCGAGCGGTGTTGAAGCGCTCCCAGTCGGCCGCGTCCGGCAAGGACGGAATCGTCACGAGTTCATGCTGGTCGAGACCCACGAGCGCGGCGTCCACCATGTCCTCGGCGGTCATCACGATCTGCGACGGCAGATGTTCGACCGCGAGACCGGCGCGGTCCCAGAACGCGGTGCTGGTTGCGCCCGGCAGCACGGCCTGCAATTGCACGCCCTTGCCGCCCACTTCGTGATGCAGCGACTGCGTCAGGTTCAACACGTAGGCCTTGGTGCCGCTGTAGGTGCCGTTCAGCGTTTCAGGCGACAGCGCGACGATCGACGAGATATTGATCACGATACCGTTGCCGCGCTCCACGAAACCCGGCACGGCTGCCGCCGTCAGCCGCGTCAGTGCTGTCACGTTCAGCTCGATCATGCCGTCGAGGTCATCGATATTCGAGTCGATCAACGAAGCCGTCGCGCCGACGCCTGCGTTGTTGACCAGCATGGTGATGCCACGGTCGGCGCGCAGACGTTCCTCAACACGCCGCTGGTCGGCCTTGACGGTCAGATCGGCGGCAATGGTCTCGATATGGCGGCCGGTTTCCGCGGTCAGACGCTCGGCTACGCCCGTCAGACGTTTGACGTCGCGCGCCACCAGAATCAGGTCGTAACCGCGCCGTGCGAGGCGGTCCGCATAAACCGCACCGATGCCCGACGATGCGCCCGTAATCAATGCCGTGCCCTTGTTTGCTTGCGTTGCCATGGTGAATCTCCTTGCGGGCTTGGCGCGTCACGCCTGAGCCCTGATCGATGAATGGGGAAGACTGAAACCTCCGCCGCTGCGCCTTTTTTGTGGGCATCGCGGTGTTGACGAGTGAAGTCTAAGCGCGTAGCCTCTTGTCTCAAATGTCGTATTTACCTCGTTTTAGGACATCGCAATGAAACGCGTCGGCGTGGTGGTTTTTCCCGGCTTCCAGATCCTCGATATGGTGGCGATCTCCGTGTTCGAGCTGGCCAACCTCGAGGTCGGGCAGCCGGAATACCAGGTGGAAGTCATCTCCGAATCGGGCGGGATGGTGCGCAGCTCGGCGGGCGTCGAGGTTGCGACGAAGGCGTTCGGTGACCCGGCGTATGACACGGTCGTCGTGACGGGCGCGATGCAGATCGAGCCGTCATCGGCGGGATTGCTGGGGTTTCTGAATGACGCCCTCGCCGCCTCGCGCCGCACCACCAGCATCTGCACCGGCGCTTTCGTGCTGGCCGAAGCGGGCATCCTCGACGGCCGGCATGCCACGACCCACTGGTACCACGCCCGCAACTTGCAGCAGCGCTTTCCCGATACGCGTATCGACGAAGACCGCATCTTTGTCGCCGACGGCTCGGTGTGGACCTCGGCCGGCATGACGGCCTGCATCGATCTGTGTCTGGCGCTGGTCGAAAGCGATCTCGGCGTCGAGGTCTCGCGCGCCATCGCCAAGAAACTGGTGGTCTATCACCGGCGCACTGGCGGGCAGTCGCAGTTCTCGGCCATGCTCGACCTCGAGCCGAAGTCCGACCGGATTCAGGACGCGCTGTCATACGCGAAGAACCATCTGCGCGAGCCGTTGACGGTCGAACAGCTCGCCGACGTCGCGCATCTGAGTCCGCGCCAGTTCAGCCGCGCCTTTCGTGACGAAACGCGCCAATCGCCGGCCAAGGCCATTGAGGCGTTGCGTGTGGAAGCCGCCCGGGCCATGCTCGAAGCAGGCCGTCACTCGATGGAAGCTGTCGCGGCCGAAACCGGCTTTATCGATACCGAACGGATGCGGCGCGCCTTTCTGCGCGCGTTCGGCCAGCCGCCGCAAGCGATTAAACGGGCAGCGCGCGCGATGTAGCAGTGTGTTGTAACAGAGGTGGTGGACAATATCGCCGACAGCATCTCCACTTTGAACCGTACGGCAACTAGAGGACGCGTGATGAACTACGACGACAGCAATCCCTTCGCGAAGATTCTGCGCGGCGAATTACCCTGCATCAAAGTGGCGGAAAGCGATGCCGCGCTGGCCTTCATGGACCTGATGCCGCAAGCCGACGGTCACATGCTGGTCGTGCCGAAGGAAGCGGCGGTTGAGATTTTCGAGTTGTCGGATGCGTCGACGGTGGCCTGCATGCGCATGACGCAGAAACTCGCCATCGCCGTTCGCGCGGCCTTGCGCCCGGACGGCGTGTTCATCGGACAGTTCAATGGCGCTGCGGCGGGACAAACGGTGCCGCACGTGCATTTTCACGTGATCCCGCGCTGGGAAGGACAGCCGCTGCGCATGCATGCACGCGATGTCGCCGATGCGGCCACGCTCGAAGCGCTCGCCACGCGCATTCGCAACCATTGGCGCGCCCCTGCAGACGGCGCGAAGGCCGAGGACGACGCAACTGGTCACGCCCCGTAATATGTGTAATGGCCGGTGAAACCAGCCGCACGCGCTAGACGGCTAGACTGGCGTCTGCCTTGTACCCGCAAGGCATTGAGTGTGGATCTCTTTTCAGCCTGCCCGAAACGGCAGGCTTTTTTATTTGCGGGTCTGATTGTGGGTCTCGTTCGTGGGTCTCACGCGAAGCGCCCTCGCCTCGCAGCGACGCTTGCAGCGCGATGATCGATGCATTCCCCTGAAAGGGTCAAACCCGATGCCGCGAGCGGCGCAGCGGATGCCGCCAGTCACGGCGCGGCTTCGTGGGCTCAAGATGCAGGTCATGCAGATGCCGATGCTCCTGCCACAATTCGTCGGAAAAAAGAAACGCGACGATGAGCAGCGGGATGACCAGAAAGGCGCCTAATATCAAGTGCTCGATCACGGTAGCCTCCATCGCAAGAGCATGATTTTCATTGTAGAGCACCGCATGTGCCCACACGGTGCCAAGCCCCTCACAAATTTGCGATAAGCGGCCTGCGACAACGCGACGCCCCTCCCTTGCCGAACCCGCGCAGCGTCTCGCGCTTCGCAAGAACGCGCTGCGCGGGCGCGAGGCGTTGTAAGAACTCCCTGCGCTGAGGCCTGACTAACAGGAAACGCAAGCCTGAGCTCTCACGCTGAGCCTGCGCAATCAAACCAATAATTCTCAAGGGGAATCCAATGACTATCGAACGCAGCAGCGAACTGACCCTGCGCCCGCTCGAGCGCACCGATCTGCGCTTCGTCCACGAAGTGAACAACAACGCAAAGATCATGCGTTACTGGTTCGAAGAGCCTTATGAAACGTTCTCCGAACTGACCCAGCTCTACGATCAGCACGTGCACGACCTGCGCGAGCGCCGCTTCGTGGCGATCGACAACGACGGCCAGACCGTCGGTGTCGTCGAATTGATCGAACTGGACTATATCCACCGGCGCGGCGAGTTTCAGATCATCATCGCGCCGCATGCGCAGGGCCGCGGCTATGCCACCGTCGCCACGCAGCTCGCGATCGACTATGCGTTTTCGGTGCTGAACCTGCGCAAGGTCTACCTGATCGTCGACAAGTCGAATACCGCTGCCATCCACGTCTATGAGAAGTGCGGTTTCCGGCACGAGGCCGAGTTGATCGAGGAGTTTTTCGGCAACGGCCGCTATCACAATGCGTTGCGCATGTGCATGTTCCAGTCCGAGTTCTTCAAGACCAATCAGCACGGCTGAGTACCCTAAACCGCGTCGCCCAGGCACGCGATGCTGCGTCGCCTAGGGCACCTGGCACCTTTTATCTTCTGTATACACACCGTTATTTCGTGATTTTTGATTAGTCGGGTGAATGACTTTGTGTGCAATGCACCAAACACCTGCATTAATTGTAGTAAATCACTTAATTGGTGCCTCGCGTTTACGCCAATACGCGCCGCAAAGCTTTACTGGTTAAAGCGGCGCACCCTGCACGTCTTTTAGTTATCCGTTTCAATCAGCCCTGTTTAAGCGACTGCTCAAGGCTTAAGCAGGTGCGGCAGGTGGTGCGACAATTCGCCGCTGTTGCGACCGCACACAAGATGTGCTTGTCGTTCTTGCGCGTTCTCCTAAAGTGCAAGGTGCGGGTTCGACGTTAAAGTTAAATACATAGCTAACCTGAGTAATTCAACCCGCACCGGAGGAAAATATGAAAACGCGAATCGCCCTTGTTTTCGCCATTGCGGGATTGGCTGCCGCTTCTGTTCAGGCTCAAGACTCCATGGTCAAGCCGCAGCAAACAATCCAGTTCAAGGCCAACGCGTATGGCTGTCTGTCGAAAGATAAACTCGACGCCGCCGATGTCCACGCGCAAGCCGGTGAACAGCAAAAGATGCAGGAATTCTTCTCGGGATATCAGTGCGTTTCGACGCCGGAAAACTCGAGTTTCCGCGTTGTGCGCGTAGTCGGCCATGACGTCGAATTCGTCAATGCCGGCAATAGCGATACGCAAGGCCTCTGGGCAAACGATCGATTCATCAAACAATAAGCTAAACGCCAATACCCCGGGTAAACGCCCGGGTTGACGGGTTTTAATTTGCGCTACAAACCCTCTGATAAAAAACTGAGGGGCTGCGAACCTGCGAGTTAAAAATCGGCTGGGCATTACGTGCCCGGCCGCTTTTTATTTCTGCGCGCGCTTTCCATAACGTAACGCCGATAAAAAAGCCGATGCGGGCTTTCGATCCGCATCGGCAATACGCCTTCTCGCAAAGCGCAGGGAGAAACGGCTAACCGTTAAAAAACAATCAATGCGAGTCGCGCGGCACCGGCGCGCCGCTCGATCCGACCAGGAAGTCCAGATCCGCCCCCTGGTCCGCTTGCAACACGTGCTCGACGTAGAGCTTGTAGTAGCCGCGCGTAGGCGGCGCAGGCGGCTGCCAGGCAGCGCGCCGACGCGCGAGCTCTTCGTCGGTGACATCCAGATGCAGGCGGCGGGCGCCGACGTCGAGTTCGATCATGTCGCCGGTCTGCACGAACGCGAGTGGGCCGCCTGCAGCCGCTTCCGGCGATACGTGCAGAACCACCGAGCCGTATGCCGTTCCGCTCATGCGGCCGTCCGAAATACGCACCATGTCCGTGATGCCTTTCTGCAGCACCTTCTTTGGCAGCGGCATGTTGCCGACTTCAGCGAAACCCGGGTATCCCTTCGGCCCCGCGCCCTTGAGCACCATGACGCATTGCTCATCGATATCGAGCGAGTCGTCGTCGATCTTCGCGTGCAGCTCCTCGATGTTCTCGAATACCACCGCGCGGCCGCGATGTTTCAGAAGATGCGGCGTTGCCGCCGAGGGCTTGATCACCGCGCCGTTCGGCGCCAGGTTGCCCTTGAGCACCGCAATGCCGGCCTTCGGCTTGAACGGCTCGGCGAACGTCGTGATGACCTTCTCGTCGTGATTCGGCGCGTTGCGCACGTTGTCCCAGATCGTCTTGCCGTTCACCGTCAGGGCTTCGCGATGCAGCAGGCCTTGCTCGCCGAGTTGCTTGAGCACGGCGGGCAAGCCACCCGCGTAGTAAAAGTCTTCCATCAGGTACTCGCCTGACGGTTGCAGATTCACGAGACACGGCACGTTCGAGCCGAGCTCCCAGTCTTCCAGCGAAAGCTCCACGCCGATGCGCTTGGCCAGCGCGATCAGGTGCACGACCGCATTGGTCGAGCCGCCGATCGCCGCATTGGTGCGGATCGCGTTTTCGAACGCCTGACGCGTGAGGATCTTGTCCATCGTCAGGTCCTCGCGGACCATATCGACGATGCGCCGGCCGGCCAGATGCGCGAGCACTTGCCGGCGTGCATCGACGGCGGGAATCGCGGCGTTGTGCGGCAGGCCCATGCCGAGCGATTCGACCATCGAAGCCATCGTCGACGCGGTGCCCATGGTCATGCAGTGGCCGCGCGAGCGGTTCATGCACGACTCGGCTTCGGTGAATTCTTCCTGCGTCATCGTGCCGGCGCGCACTTCTTCGGACATCTGCCAGACGCCCGTACCCGAGCCGATGTTCTTGCCGCGGAACCGTCCGTTGAGCATCGGTCCGCCCGACACGGCCAGTGCGGGAAGATTGCACGACGCCGCGCCCATCAGCAGCGCCGGTGTGGTCTTATCGCAGCCGACCAGCAGAATCACGCCGTCCATCGGATTGCCGCGAATCGACTCCTCGACATCCATCGAAGCCAGATTGCGAAACAGCATCGCGGTAGGCCGCAAATTGGTCTCGCCGAGCGACATCACCGGAAACTCGAGCGGCAAGCCGCCCGCTTCGTGCACGCCTTTTTTCACGTACTCAGCGAGCTCGCGAAAATGCGCGTTGCAAGGCGTCAGTTCGGACCACGTATTGCAGATGCCGATCACCGGGCGTCCGTCGAATTCGTCGTGCGGAATGCCCTGGTTCTTCATCCACGAGCGATGCAGAAAGCCGTCGCGATCTTTGAGGCCAAACCACGCCTGGCTGCGCAGCGGCTTTTTAGTCTGGTTGGAATCAGCCATGAAATCTCCTGTTGACAAGCATGTAGTGCGGGGCGCGTGTCAGTGCACGCGCTTGCTGCGGCGGTACTGATCGAACAACACCGCGAGCAGCAGAATCCCGCCGCGAATCAGGTATTGGTAGAAGGTCGGCACGTTCATCAGGCTCATTGCGTCCTGCACGGAACCCATGATCAGCACGCCGACCAGCACACCGGAAATCGTTGCGACGCCACCCGTCAGCGAGACGCCACCGAGCACGCACGCGGAGATCACGCCGAGTTCGAGACCGACCGACGTTTTCGGGTCGCCGAGACTCATGCGTGACGCCAGCATCACGCCGGCAAAGCCCGTGACGAGGCCCTGCAATACGAACACTGTGATCTTGATTCGGGTGACCGGCAAGCCCGCGAGCAAAGCGGCCTCGCTATTGCCACCCACGGCCAGCACGTTTTTGCCGAACACGGTTTTCTTCAGCAGAAAACCGAACAGCACGAAGCCGACAATGTTGCTCCAGATCGGATAGGAAATACCGAGGAACGCGCCGCCGCCGAGGTCGAAGAAACGCTCTTCTGAAATCATCACCGCGTCACCGTTCGACGTGATGAAAGCGAGGCCGCGCACGACCTCCATCATCGCAAGCGTGACGATCAGCGAGTTGATCTTGTAGCGCGCAACCAGCACGCCGTTGACCAGTCCGACCGCGCCGCCAGCGAGCACACCGGCCGCGATGCCCAGCGTCACGCTATGCGTCGCGGTAATCAGGGTGGACGCCACCACACCCGCGAACGCAACGATCGACGCCACCGACAAATCTACTTCGCCGAGCGCGAGCACGAACATCATCGTTACGGATATCGAACCAATTAGCGTGACGGAGAGCAGCAAGCCTTGGATGTTTCGCGAGCTCAAGAAATCCGGCACGGTGAACGACAAAGCCGCGAACAGGATGATGAACACCATCACAATGCCGGACTTGTTGATCAGGTCCCAGGTGCGCGCGGCGCGCGCGCTCAGGCCCGAGGAAGCGATGGCTGGCGTAGAGGAGTCGGTTGAGGGTGTCTGCATGATGTCTATTCCGTTTTCGATGGCGTGACGCAGTTGCCGTCGGTTGCATTCAGTGTTCTTCGGTTGATTCGCGAACGCGGTGTCCTCAGCGTGGCAGCGCAAGCTTGATCAGCGCATCCGGCGTGGCCTGCGCCTTCGGCAGATTGCCGACGATGCAGCCTTCCTTCATCACGATCACGCGATCCGCCACGCCGATCACTTCGGCCAGATCGCTCGACACGACGATCACCGTGCGACCCGCTTCAGCGAGCCCATACAGCAGGCCGTAAATTTCGCTGCGCGCGCCGACGTCGATGCCACGCGTGGGTTCATCCATCAGGAACACATCGATGTCTTCGGCGAGCCAGCGCGACAGAATCACCTTCTGCTGATTACCGCCGGAGAGGGTGCCGATCGGTGTCTCGCCGTTACGCGTTTTGATCGAGAGCTTGCCAATGAACTCTTTGGCGGTTTGCGCTTCCTTGCGGCCGTTGAGCACGTTGAAACGGCTGAAGTGACGGCGGCAACTGATGTTGAGGTTGTCCGACACAGAAGCAATCGAGACGATGCCTTCCTGTTTGCGATCTTCCGGACACAGTGCGACGCCGGCACGCACGGCATCGCGCGGCGTGGTGAAACGCACGCGTTTTCCCTTCAGCGTGATCTCACCGGCGCTCGGTTTGACGGCGCCGTAAATCAGTTTCATCAGCTCGGAACGGCCCGCACCCACCAGACCGAAGAACCCGACGATTTCACCTTTGCGTGCGGTGAACGAGGCCGGTTCGCACAAGCCGCGTCCCATCAGGTCCTTGACTTCGAGTTGCAGGCCGCCCAGTTCGCGTGAGCGGTAGCCGTACACGTCGGCGATTGAACGCCCCACCATGCAACTGATCAGGCGATCGCGATCAAGTCCGTAGCCGGCTTCGAACGTATCGATGCGGCGACCGTCGCGAAACACCGTCACGCGGTCGCATAGTTCGTAGACTTCATCCATCCGATGTGTGACATAGATAATCGCGCGGCCCTCGGCCTTCAATGCGCGAATGATCCGGAACAGCTGCGCGGTTTCGCGCGACGACAACGAGCTCGTCGGTTCGTCGAACGCAATCACACGCGCGTCGCGCATCAGCGCCTTGCCGATTTCGATCATCTGCCGCTGACCGATCGAGAGATTCTTCACCTGCTGCGACGGATCGATTTTTTCGCCGAGTCGTTCCAGCTCGCGCACCGCACGTGCAACCAGCGCCTTCTCATCGAGCACGCCGAAGCGGTTGGGCAGGGCGCCGAGCATCAGGTTTTCTGCAACCGTCAATTCAGGCACCAGATGCAGTTCCTGATAGATGATCGCGACGCCCGCCGCGATGGCCGCCTTGGTGGTGACGAACTGCTGCTCGACACCATCGAGCAGCAAGGTCCCCGCCGCCGGCTGGTTCACGCCGGACAGCACTTTGAGCAGCGTCGATTTGCCGGCGCCGTTTTCACCCATCAGCCCGTGTACTTCGCCGCGCCGCACGTCGAGCGACACCTGGTCGAGCGCGAGCACGCCGGGAAAGCGCACGGTGATGCCGTCGAGTTGCAGATACGAATCAGTCGACGCAAGCGTAGGCGAGGGCGCTTGCGTGGGCGACGCCATTTCGCCAGTGTGAGAAACCGTCATCAAAAGCCTCTAGCGGGTGGACAAGCTGTGCGGGCCGATCTCGCGTTGACGTCAGCGTGAACGTGAAAAAGGCCCGCAGTGTGCAAACTCGAATACCGCTTAAATTCCGAGCTCTTTACGCACGTCCTGCCAGTTGCCGCGCACCATCAGCTTGCCGGTGGTTTGCGTGTCGGCGGGCGGCTGCTTGCCGTCCTTGATCCACTCGACGAGGTTCTCCGTGCTCTCCTTGCCGTGCATCGTCGAGCTCACGGCGATCGTGCCGTAGAAGCCCGTCGGTTCCTTCTTCTGGAACTCGGCAAACGCTTCGCCCGCACCGTTGATGCCGACACCGATCACGTCCGCCGCCGGAATGTGCAGTTGTTCGGTCGCGCGAACGCCGCCCAGCACGCTTTCCTCGTTCAACGCGAAGATCACCCACTTCTTGATGTTCGGATGCTGCGCGAGTACCGGCGACGATGCGTTGAAACCGCCTTCGTCATCGGTGGTCTTTTGCGGCGCGTCGAAGATGTTTTCCTTCTTGAAGCCGCCGGCCAACAGCGATTCCGTTGCGCCGTCGGTGCGCAGTTTGGCGGTCGGCAGTTCGTAGTTCGTGATGCGCAGCGCGCCGACTTCTTCCGGCTTCCAGCCGCGGCGCTTCATCTCTTCGGAGATCGCCGTGCCGACCTGATTGCCGATCTTGAACGCGGACATGCCCAGATGCGGCACGTTCGGCAGCGGCTTGCCGGTGGAGTCAACGAGTTGATCGTCGACCGTGACGAACTTCATGTTGTAGCGCTTCGCACGCGCCTGGATCGCCGGTCCGAGCCGCACGTCGGGCGCGCAAATCACGAAGCCTTTGGCGCCTTGCGCGCCGAGATTATCGATCGCGGCCAGCACTTTTTCGCCGTCGGGCGTGCCGATGTTGACCACCGCGAAGCCGTCTTTCTGGCCGAGCGCGCTGGCGGCTTTCTGTTCGTTGATGAACCACGCCTGTTCCGGCATCTTCACGAGGAAGCCGACTTTCAGCGGCTGATCGGCGTGCGCCGAGAATTGTGCGGCAAAGGGTGCGGCGAGAGCCACGGCTGCGATCGCGGATAGCGTCAAACGGCGAAGCTTGCTGGTCATACTTGTCTCCTGAGGTTGGAAAGCTGCATTGGTTTCGTTTATTTGCAGCGGGGAATGCACGGCGGCGTCAGCCGGGGCGTGGATGGGCGATGGGGTGAACCGTTCGGATCGCGGCAGCGGGCGCTGTGCAATGCGCGGCATGCTGAGCAATGAGATTCGCGGCCGAGTGAACAGCGAGATACACGGCAGCTACAGCGCTGCAACGGGCAGCGGACTGAGCCGTGGGAGATGTGGCGTGGTAAGCGAGTCTCATGGCCATCAACCCGCAACGTAGGCCGTTTTCACGGCCGTGCAGAACGCTGAATCAGTTGCGCCGTAGGCCGATGCCTTGCGGCCGCCACCAGGCGCGCAATGCTCGACGGTGGTCGTCGGCAGATTGATCGTGACGAGGCCGCATTGCGCGTGGCGGCGGAAATGCCGCGCGCGACTCAAGGAGCGCGTGCAGATGCCGGCGCATAGACCGTAAGCGGAGTCGTTCGCGAGATGCAGTGCGTGGTCGTAGTCGTCGGCTTTCAGCACGACGGCGAGCGGACCGAAGATCTCTTCCCGTGCGATGCGGTGTTCGGGTTCGCCGATAAACAAAGCCGGTTCGAAAAAGTAGCCACGTGTCGCGCGCTCGAGCTGTCGGCCGCCGTGCAGCAGTTGCGCGCCTTCCTCCTGACCAACTCGCACGTAGTCGAGGTTGCGCTCCAATTGCGCGGCGTTGGCGACCGGACCCACATCCGTGCCGTGCTTCAGTGCGTGATCGACGTTGAGCCTCGCGAGCTTCGTCCGCAATGCGTCGACGAACGGCTCGAACACTGCACGTTCGACGATCAACCTCGACGCAGCCGTACTGCATTGGCCGGTGGAACCATACGCGCCGCTGAGGGCTGCATCGACAGCGCTGTCGAGGTCGGCATCACCCAGCACCACGAAGGGATTCTTGCCGCCCATTTCCAGCTGCACACGGGCTTGCCTTGCAGCGGCAACCTGCAGCACACGTGTGCCGGTTTCTGCCGACCCGGTGAAACTGATCGCCGCCACCAACGGATGCGCGGCGATCCGCGCGCCGACCTGCCGCCCACTGCCCATCACGAGATTGAACACGCCGGCCGGAAAACCTGCGCGGCTGATAATCGATGCCAGCGCCGCCGCGCAACCTGCTGCCGATTCGGCCGGTTTGAAGACCACGCAATTGCCGTGGGCGAGGGCAGCGCCGATCTTGGCGGCGGCAATCGCCAGCGGCGCGCTCCAAGGCGCAATGATGCCGATGACGCCGAGCGGTTCGCGCGTCACATCGATCTCGACGCCGGCGCGCGCCAACGCCACGGGTTCGGCAAACGCGCGGAGTGCCTCTGCAGCGAAGAATTTGAAAATCTGTCCGGCGCGCGTAGCTTCGGTCAAGGCCTCGGACAACGGCTTGCCGACTTCGCGCGCGAGCAGCCGGCCCAGTTCGTCACGTCGCGCCAGCATCTCGCTGCCGATCGCATCGAGCGCATCCGCGCGGCGCTGCGCCGAACCCAGCGACCATTCGCGGAACGCCGCGCTGGCCGCTTCGATAGCCGTATCGGTTTGCCTTGCATCGGCCCGCACATAGTCGCCGACGGGTTCATCCAGATCCGACGGATTGAGCGACACGCCGGTGGTCGCGCCCGTCTCCCATCCGCCATTGATGTAATGGCGAAACGGACTGGCAACGAGCGGGACGAGCGGATCACGATTCATCGACGGGAGGGCGCCACATGGGGAAGCTCAGAAAGTCCACGAATGGTATGAGCCGCCCCAATAACTTTCCAATCCCTTTTTCGGCCATCCCGATATCAATTTCGATATGGCATGATGGAGACTCAACGACGGCAAATCGTCCGATAGACGGCATCGAGCCGCATAGGGAGACAGGCCATGACGCGTAGCTACTCGAACTGGTTCGTGCGGGCGCGGCTTAAAACGCGACAGTTGCTGCTGCTTGCGGCAATGGAAGAGGAGGGCAACGTCCGGCGCGCCGCCGACGTGCTCGGCATGACCCAGCCCGCCGCGTCGCGGCTTCTGAAAGAGCTGGAGGACATGCTGGAGGTGAGTCTGTTCGACCGCACACCGCACGGCATGCACGCCACGCTGTACGGCGAAGTGATGATCCGTCACGCGCGCATGGTGCTCTCGAATCTCAGCCACGCACACGATGAAATCTCGGCCCTGCGCGCCGGTCTGGCCGGCCAGGTACGGATCGGCGTGATCGCCGCGGCGGCTGCGACGATGGTGCCGCGCGCCATCGCCAGCGTGAAGGAACGCTATCCGCAGTTGCAAATCTGGGTGGAGGTGGAAACGTCGGACGTGATGCTGCCGAAGCTCGCCGAAGGCGAACTGGACATCATGATCGGCCGGGTACTGGAGCGGCAGAACCAGTTCAAGGCGGAAGTCCGCTACGAGCCGCTCGCCGACGAGCCGCTGTGCGTGGTGGCGCGTCCCGGCCATCCTCTCGAAAATGAAACAGGTTTGACACTGCGTGGAATCGTCAACGCGAGTTGGGTTTTGCACCCGCCGGGCAGCGTTTTGCGTCACCGCTTTGATCTGATGTTTTCGCAGATCGGACTGAATCCACCCCAAAACGTCGTCAATACCAACAATTTTTTGGCGATTTCGAGCTTATTACTTCAAAGCGACATGTTGGCGGTTTTACCTGACGAAGTGGCGCGTCAGTACCAACAGTACGGTGTTCTCAAGCAGGTACCGATCGATTTACCGTGCAGAATGGATACATTCGGTATCATCACGCGCCAGTCGCATCTGCTTTCGCCAGCGGCCTCCGTCGTGCTCGAAGCCTTACGGGCAGCCGCTGCCGAGGTGTATGGCACTGCTTTCGAGCCGACAGTGGCGCGATAAATGCTTCTCCCGTTGCAATAGTCGCAATTGCAGCCGGTTTTTTCGGCCCGGGAGGAACACGCGATGTACAACAAACACGGAAAACGGCAACGCGCCGTCGACGATTCTTTTTCTGTTCGCTCCGCCTCCGGTGGAGTGAGCGCCTGGTTTAGTAACGGCATGGCTCTCAAATCGACGATTTACAAGGCGGAACTGCAGATCGCCAACATGGACCGGCACTATTACGCCGACCATTCCCTGACGATCGCCCGCCATCCCTCGGAAACCGACGAACGGATGATGGTCCGCGTCGCCGCGTTCGCGCTGTTCGCGCAGGAACGCCTCGAATTCTGCAAAGGTTTGTCGGATGTCGACGAGCCGGATCTGTGGCAGAAGGACCTCACCGGCGCGATTGAAACCTGGATCGAAGTCGGCCAGCCCGACGAACGGCGCATTGCCAAGGCGAGCGGCCGCTCGAACGAAGTGATCGTGATCGCTTATGGCGGCCGCACGTCGGACATCTGGTGGCAGGGCGTGCGCAGCAAGGTCGAACGCATGCGCAATGTGACGGTATGGACGCTCGGCGAAGACGTCGCCGCCGCGCTCGGCTCGCTCGCCGAACGGACCATGCGTCTGCAATGCACCGTGCAGGACGGCGAAGCATGGCTCGGCAGCGCAGATGCCGATGCGGTGAAGATCGAGTGGACGGTGTTGAAGGCGCCTGCCAACGCCTGGTAGGCTGACAGGTTCTTCGGCCCGCTAACGGCCTTGGCAGCGCCCCGTTACAGCGACGTCACACGCGCCGCTTCGGGTGGCCCTTTAAGTTCGACCATATTGCCTTCCGGGTCGAACAGATACAGCGACTGCCCAAACCCATCCGCGCCATAGCGCAAAGCCGCCTCGCCAGGCCGCGCGCCGTGTTCGGCCAGATGCGCCTTGAGCGCCTCGGCGTCGAACGGCTCGACTCGCAAACACACGTGATCCATGTTCCGCCCCGCGCCCGGCACGCCGTTTTCGGGGTGATCGAGCTTCGCGCCGACCTTTAACAGGTCGATCAGCGAGCGCCCCGCGCGCAACTGCGTCAGGCCCAGATCGGGCTGCTCCTTCTCGACGCTGCAACCGAGCACCTCGCAGTAAAAGCGCGTCATCTCCGGAACGTTCGACGCCCGAATGACAATGTGATCGATCTCGCGAATGTGGATTTTCATATCGAACGCCCCTTGCGTGGCCCGCAGAACGGATGAACAGCCACCAGTGTAGGAGAAAGGACGGCGCCGCGAGAGCAGGTGATGAATCCGCCACGAGGGGCAGATCAGAAATGTTCAGACGAAAAAAAGCCCGCTCTATGTGGAGCGGGCTGAATCCATATCAGGAGGAGACATGGAGGAGACAAGTACTAATATACACATGGGGTTGATGCGACGCAATAACTTTTTAAGGGAAAACCCGATATCGGGCCAAATTGTCGCAGTTTGAGGCGAAACGGGCGCCCGGCGGGGCTTCCGGCCCTACGAGGAAGCGCAATGACAGAGCAAGAACCGGGGCGTAGTGTTTCAGCATGCGGCCTACATTGGTGAGCATCGACACCGACTTTCCGGGACCATCATGAACCGCACCGACACTACCGAGATCAGCAACGAAGCCGCCACCAGCACGCCGCGCTGGACCACCGACGCCGAACGTTGGGAGGCCGTCACCCGCCGCGACCCGCAGGCCGACGGCGCGTTCTTCTTCGCCGTCAAAACGACGGGCGTGTTCTGTCGCCCGTCATGCGCGTCGCGCCAGCCGCGTCGTGAAAATGTCGCGTTCTTCACCGACGCTAACGCCGCTCGCGCCGCGGGCTATCGCGATTGCAAGCGTTGCCAGCCGGGCGGCCTGCCGCGCGAACTGGAGATCGTCAATCGCGCCTGCGCCGCGTTGGATGCCGATCCGCAGCAACGCCTCACGCTGGCGCAGCTGAGCGACGCGGTGCACGTCAGTCCGTTCCACTTGCAGCGCCTGTTCAAGCGCGTGGTGGGTGTCTCGCCGCGTCAGTATCAGGCCGCGCAGCGCGGCGCCGCGTTGCGCGATGCGCTGCAGAGCGGGTCGGACGTGACGCGCGCCACGCTCGACGCCGGCTTCGGCTCGCCATCGCGGATGTACGACAGCGCTTCAGCCGAATTGGGCATGGCGCCCTCCGCGTTTCGCCGCAAAGGCGCCGGGCTCACCGTACGCTACGCGAGCGCGTCGACCCCGCTCGGTTTCGTGCTGATTGCGGCAACCGACAAAGGCATCTGCAAAATCGGTTTCGGCGACGATGCGGCGATACTCGTCGACGATCTGCGCGGCGAGTTTGCCAACGCCGAACTGGTCGAAGACGCAACGCGGCTTGCACCGTTCATCGCCCAGATCGACGCGTATCTGCGCGGCACCCGCCAGGACTTCGATCTGCCGCTGGATATCGCCGCCACCGCGTTCCGGCAACGTGTATGGGACGCGCTGCGGCGCATTCCCTACGGTGAGACGCGCAGCTATTCGCAGATCGCGGAAGCGGTCGGCTCACCGCGCGCTGTGCGCGCGGTGGCGAGCGCGTGCGCGACGAATCCGGTCGCGCTGGCGATTCCGTGTCACCGGGTCGTGCAGAAGGGCGGGGCGCTGGCGGGATACCGCTGGGGCCTGCCGCGCAAGGCCGCACTGCTCGATAACGAAGCCCAGCACGCAGGCGACGTTTCGCGCGACGAACCCAAGCGCCGCGAGCACGCGGCCATCGCAACCACCACCAACCTGGACCATGCCGCGTGAGCACGCTTGACGACGTCGCAACACTCGAACTGCCCTTCACCCCCCCCTTCGACTGGCCGCGTCTGCTGCGCTTTTTCGGCGGGCGCGCGACGCCCGGCGTCGAAGCCGTCGAAGACGGTGCCTATCGCCGCGCGATCGATTGGGCCGGCGACAGCGGCACGCTGACCGTACGCCTGCATCCGCGCAAGCGCTGCATCGTTGCGAACATCGACGGCCCTGCGAGCCGTCACGCCGACGCGCTCGCCGCGCCGATCGCGAGGATGTTCGACCTGCATGCTGATCCGAAGAAGATCGGCAACGAACTAGGCGCCGACCCATGGCTTGCGCCGTTGATCAAAGCCGTGCCGGGTCTACGCGTACCGGGCGCGTGGTCGGGCTTCGAACTGGTGGTGCGCGCGATCGTCGGGCAGCAGGTCAGCGTGAAGGCGGCGACCACCATCATCGGACGATTGGTGCAGCGTGCCGGCGAGCGCATTGAAGGTCATCCGCATGAGAACACCGCGTGGCGCTTTCCGACGCCCGCCGCGCTCGCGGCCGTAGATCTGGAAAAGATCGGCATGCCGGGTAAACGCGTAGCGGCGTTGCAGGGCTTCGCGCAGGCAGTCGCTTCGGGCGACGTGCCGCTCGACAGCAACGTCGCCGATGCCGACAGCCTGCGTGCTGCGTTGCTGGCACTGCCTGGCATCGGGCCATGGACTGTCGAGTATGTGGCGATGCGTGCATGGCGTGATGCCGACGCCTGGCCTGCATGGGACCTCGTGCTGATGCAGTCAATCTGCGCGCGCGATCCGTCGCTCGTGCGGCCCACGCAGCAACGCACTCGCACCGACACATGGCGGCCATGGCGCGCGTACGCCGCAATGCATCTATGGAACGAGGTGGCGGATCGGGCCGGCGCCGCGCGCGGCGGCTGAGGTGGTGTAGCGGTCGGGGAGGGCAGCACGGAACTGGCGGACCGTGGGCGTGGGCACGCGGCTAGCGTGGCGGCTGCACTCGGGACGCTAAGCGAATCGCGCGTCGAGCGCGCGAAGGGTAGCGTAAGGCGCAGGGCAGCTACTTTCGTGCTGAATCGTGCCGAAATCAGGCCAAGTTGTGTCGTCGGAAGGCCGTCCGGAGCGGCCTCAAGCAGCCGTCGTGGCGAGATGTTAAAGTGCCCGCTACCCGAAAATTCCGCCGAACGTTGTCAACCGCGCAGTTCTGCACCTAAGCAGTGAAGCGGCACATGGCGGCCGACAACGCCCGACTCGCATCAATGCCAAACACGACACCTTCCCGCACGAACGAAACGTTCTCGCACCGCTTGTCCGTGCTCACCACAGGCCCGCAGCGCGACGCGCTGATACGCGGCCTGCGCGGCATCGAAAAGGAAAGCCTGCGCGTGACGCACGACGGCAAGCTCGCCATGACGCCGCATCCGCGCGCGCTCGGCTCGGCGCTCACGCATCCGTCGCTCACCACCGACTATTCCGAGGCGTTGCTCGAACTGATCACGCCGGCTGAACACGACGTCGCGATCACGCTCGAGAAACTCGATACGCTGCATCGTTTCGTCTACGCCGAACTCGGCGACGAGATTCTGTGGAACAACTCGATGCCGGGCCTGCTGCCCGAAACGGACGAAGGCATTCCGATCGCGCATTACGGCACGTCGAATATCGGCAAACTGAAGTACGTGTACCGCATTGGCCTCGCGCTCCGTTACGGCCGCACGATGCAGTGCATTGCGGGCATCCACTACAACTATTCGCTGAACGAAGAAGTGTGGCGGGTATTGCATGCCGACCAGCAATCCACGGCAAACGCCGTCGATTTCCAGTCCGACCGTTACCTCGCGCTGATCCGCAATTTCCGCCGCACCAACTGGCTGTTGATGTATCTGTTCGGCGCATCGCCGGCACTGGATCGCCGCTTCCTGCGCGATCGCCAGCACACGCTCGAAACTTTCGACGCCGACACGCTGTACCGCCCGTACGCGACCAGCTTGCGCATGAGCGACCTCGGCTACTCGAACACCACGGCGCAAGCCGCGCTGCAGGCCGACTACAACACCTTGCCGGGCTACCTCGACGCACTCGCGAAGGCCGTGAGCCAGCCGTATCCCGCGTATGAAGCGATCGGCACGCAACGCGACGGCGAGTGGGTGCAAATCAACACGAACGTACTGCAGATCGAAAACGAGTTCTATTCGACGATCCGTCCGAAGCGCGTCACGCATCCCGGCGAGCGTCCGCTGCACGCGCTGGCTGCGCGCGGCGTGCAATACGTCGAGGTGCGCTGCATGGACATCGACCCATTTGAGCCGACCGGCATTTCACTGGAGACGTCGCGTTTTCTGGACGCCTACCTGCTGGTCTGCGCACTCGACGACAGCGCAACGCTGCCACCGGACGCGTACGCAGAGGCGAATCAGAACTTCGGCCGCGTAACGATGGAAGGTCGCAAACCGGACCTCGAACTGACGCGCAACGGCAACCCGATCGCGATGACGGACTGGGCGAACGAACTGCTCGTCAAGATCGACTCGGCAGCGGCTACGCTCGACGCACTACACGGCGGTGACTCACACGCACGCGCCGTGGCGGTTCAACGGGCAAAACTGGCGGATGCCTCGCTGACACCGTCCGCACGCGTACTACAGACGATGCGCGACAAGCAGCAGAGCTTCCTCACCTTTGGCCTCGAGCAAAGCGAAGCGCACGCCGCCTATTTCCGCGCACGCCCGCTGGATGCCGCACAGACGAAAGAGTTCGCCGACCTCGCGACGCAATCGCTGGCAGAGCAGGCCAAGCTTGAACGAGAAGAGGTGGGTTCATTCGACGCATTTGTCGCCGCCTACAGGGCATACACGCTGAACCGGTTTAGCGTCTAAACGACGACGAACGTAGGCAGCGCGCCGGAAAAAGCAGGCTAAGAACTCATGCCGTTCAGTTATCGCTGAACGGCATTTTCATTTGCGAAGTAGAAAGCGGCCCTTCATGGCCGCTTTTTTATTGCGCCTAGGTAACGTCTACGCAAAGCGCCGCCGTCGGCCCAACTGCATCGGCAAATTCTCCGTCCGTTTAACCATTCGCAAATGCGTATGAAACACTGTGCTGGGGATACGGTCCAACTTAGACGACACGCTCCAGAGAGGGAGGCTTCACCGCGATGAAAAAAGGTCTGTTGGCTGTGGTGTGCGTAGTGGCGGCGGGGTGTTCGACGCAGGGGCAGGTGAACCCCGACGTGATGCAGATCGCGACGACGCCGTTGACGTGTTCGAGCAAGGCCGAGTGTGATGTCTGGTGGCAGCGAGCGCAGACCTGGGTAGCGGGCCATTCGACGTACAAGATCGAGTCATCGACTGACACGTTGATCCAGACATCGGGCCCGGACGGCGGCAAGCGCGCGCTGGCGTACCAGATCACACGCACCCCGAACCCGGACGGCACAGCAACGATCGGTTTCGCCGCACATTGCGACGGCTCGATGGGTTGCAAACCAAACCCATGGGAGGCGGGCGCCGACTTCAAGCAATACGTACGAGGCAACACGCCGGGCGCACCGCAAAGCGCCACAAAACCATCGCAACCATCACCAACGGCGATGCACCCCGACGCCTCGCAGGGACAATCGATCCCGGGAACAAGCGGAGAAGCGATAACGCAGTAGGAGAGGCAAAAGCGGCAACGCAATCAGCAACGAACCGGTTCGCGATCCTCTGCGAGGATCGCTTCACCAGACACCGCGTGTAGAACGATCCGATTGGCTTCGCACAAAAAATCAGACACACCCACCCACCAACGCAAAAGCACGACGAGTGGTTTTAGGAATTACTCTTCGGCGCGCGGAGCGCCGCCGGAAGTATGACTCCCTTGTCACAAGCGTATGCACGGGCACGAACCCAGATTCCAGATGCACCACTACCCGCAGCAGACCACGGTGCCCACTTAGCAGGGGCTTCTAGCCGCTTTCTTTGCTTATCTTTCTTTGCGGCGGCAAAGAAAGTAAGTGCCGCCCCGCACAGGGGCAACGCTAATAGACCACTAACAAAACAAGGAAAGGCACCACCGCCGAAGGCAAAAAAGAACGCTCAATGCCCCATAGAAGGCCCAACCCCCTTCCTGGGCTTAGTAACCCAAACAAGCACAGCAAGCACAAGAAACGCCGCACAAGAAATACGAAAAAAATCATTAGTGGCCATCATATAAGCCTGTGCAGTAACAACCTGATTCAACTGAGCGGTGAGGCTATCTCCAGAAAGCCCAATACTCCCCAACGCATTGGTATAAGCATTGGTATTAGCCGAATAGACGTTCACAGAATCAGTCAACATCGCATGATGATAAATAGTGTCATTCTCCCAGTACGTCGTACTGATGGCCGTCCCAATCGCCCCAGACAAAGTCCGAAAGAAGTTGGACAGCCCTGAAGCACTAGCAAGCCGCTCATCCGACACGCTGGACAGCGTAATAGTAGTCATCGGCACAAAGAAACAGGCAACGCCAATCCCCTGCACCAACCGCGGCCAGATCACATGATTGAACGGCACGTCGAGCGTAAAAGTCGAATTCCAGAACGACACAAACGCAAACACGATGAACGCAAAACTCGCCACCACCCGCAGATTCAGCCGATGCATGTTCTTGCCGATCATCGGCGACAAAAACAGCGCGAGAATACCGACCGGCGCCGTCGCCAAACCGGCAAGCCCAGCGGTATACCCCATCACCGTCTGCAGCCAGAGCGGGAAAATCACCACTGACCCGAAGAACGCCATAAACCCGAATGAAATGATCACCACGCCGAGCGCGAAGTTACGATCCTTGAACAGCGAAAGATCGACAACGGGTTCCTTGTCCGTCATCTCCCACACCAGCAGGAACGCAATCGACACCACCGCGATAATGGCTAGCGTGATGATGAACGTCGAGTTGAACCAGTCGCGATCCTTACCGAGGTCGAGCACCATCTGCAGGCACGACACGCCGATCACGAGCAATGCGAGGCCGACCGCATCGATACGCTGTTTGGTGACCTTGGTTTCGCGGCCACGTAGCAACAGGAACGCGCACACCGCCGAGAACAACCCGATCGGCACATTGATATAGAAGATCCACGGCCATGTGTAGTTGTCGGTGATATAGCCGCCCATCACGGGACCGAAAATCGGCGCGCAAATCACAGTCATCGCCCATAGGCCGAGCGCGAGCCCGCGCTTTTCCGGTGGGTACGAACGCATCAGAATCGTCTGCGAAAGCGGGACCATCGGCCCGGACACGAGCCCTTGCACGAGCCGGAATGCGATCAGCGACTCGAAGTTATGCGCGAAGCCGCACAGCGCCGAGGCGATCGTGAAAAGCAGAACGGACAACGTGAACAGCCGCACCTCGCCGACGCGCCGCGCCAGCCACCCGGTCAACGGCACGGCGATCGCCGAGGCCACGGAATACGACGAGATGACCCAAGTGCCCTGACTGGTCGCCACGCCGAGGCTACCGGAGATAGTCGGCACGGCGACATTCGCGATCGAGGTGTCGAGCACCTCCATGAACGTGCCGAGCGCAAGGCCAACGGTAAGCAAGGCCAGCGCCCCGCCTTTGAGCGGAGCGGGTTCGGCGGCGGGTAGGGCGTCGGCGGAAGCCGTGGCAGCCATGTGTGTTTCTCCTCAGCCGGGAAAGCTTGTCGCGGCAGCTTTATCGCACCCTTCAAGCGGCGCGCATACATGCCGGATCATCCTCTGCCCAGACAGATATTTTCAAACGATGGCGCTTTCAAAAACGCCTCTTGGTTACTGTCCGCCGTGACCTGGCGGAGGCTCTTCGGGTGAGTCTTCCAGCGAGTCCTGCGATGGTCCGACGCCGCAACATGCGCTTCCTCCCGCATCGATCCCATTCGCAATAAAACGGCCGAGCAGGTCGAGCAGGGTGGCGTGGTCGGCGGCGGAAAATCCGCGCAACTGCTCATTCAGCACGGCGGCGCCCAGACTGGGCAATTGCTTCGCCGCTTCGTGGCCCTGCGGCGTCAGCTCGAGCTTGACCATCCGGCGGTCGGCGTCGCTGCGCGTTCGCACGATAAAGCCTTTCTTTTCAAGGCGATCGAGCAGACGCGTCATGGATCCGCTGTCGTATGACATGACGCGCGACAACTCGAACGGCGTGCTCGCGCGGTGCGCGGATAACACCAGAATCACGCCGATTTGCTGGGCGGTCAGTCCTAACGGTTTGACCGCGCGGTCCATCCGCTCGACCAGCACGTTTCGCGCTTTCGTCAGGTAATAGCCAAGACTCGATTCGAGGTGAATCTCGTCCGCGTTGTAAGGGCCGTCGGGCATCGTGTATCCGGGAACATCGTCGAGCAGAACGGATTCTAGCTGCCTAAGCAGACAAGTCAAATTTCATTTCGCGTCGTGCGAACGGCGCAAAAAACAACACCGCAGCCGCGCGCGAGCAAAGTATCTTGAAATTTAATTGCATAGTCAATATTATTATAGGCAACGAGTTACGCGCGACCCGCGCCACCCGAGACCATGTTCTGACCGATTGTCTGCACGCCGCGATGGCGCCGTGCCAAAAGGATTTCCCTGATGCTGTACCTCAAAAACACCCTTGGCGGCTTGAGCCGCTCCCTGACCGACTCCGCGCTGAGCAGCTTTCAAGGTCCGCATCGCTGGTGGAAACTCGCGTTGTTCGCCGTGCTGTTCGTGCTGCCCGGTGGATCGGTGGGCGTCGCGGTGTTGGCGTGGGTGGAGCATCGGCGAGGGCAGAAGGAGAGCAAGGTCGTCCCGGTGGAGTCGGCGGGGTCCGTCATTGCGACGGGGAGTGTCGTCGCGACCACCGCTGTTGCGGCAAGCCCGCTTGGCCCTTGCCAGGCACGCTCTGGCGCGCCGTGTCGTGCCGCTGCTGGCAAGCAGGCCCGGCAACCCACGTCATCGGATTCGCGCGTTTGATTCTCTAGTCGAGGGACCGGCCTTCGTTGCCTGTGCGGCGTTTTTCCGTCGCCAGCGGCAGCCAGGCCGGTAACAGCACGTAACCATCCCGACACGCTAAGTAACACACCTCCGCCTTCCCCCGCATTACCCTTTCAGTTTCCCGCGCCCAAGCGGTCCCATACGCTAACATTCCGGCAGAGCCATGATCTCGGCCGGCAGTGCCGCCACCGGCCGCACTGCGGCGTCCAGAAGGAATCCATTGCATGCAGTTTGAACGAATCTCGCGCGCGCGGACGCTTGCGCCCCGCGCCCTGACTATCGCGGTTGCCGCGGCCCTCGCCACCGTGCTGGCCGGTTGCGTGGTCGGCCCCGACTACAAACGGCCCGCGGCCGAGATCCCCGCGTCCTACAAGGAAGCCGCGCCAGGCTGGAAAGTCGCCCAGCCGGCCGATCAGCACGACCGCGGCGACTGGTGGACCATCTACCAGGACCCGCAACTCAACGCGCTCGAAGACCAGCTGAACGCGTCGAACCAGACCATCGCCCAATTTGCCGCCGCCTATCGCCAGGCACGTGCGCTGGTGGGCGAAGCGCGCGCGGCCTATTTCCCGACCATCGGTGCATCGGCAGGCGCCACGCGCTCCGGCAACGGTTCGTCGTCGAGTGGCAATTCGACCGTCTCAAGCCGCTCCAGCGTCAGCAACAGCTTCAACGTGCAACTCGACGCAAGCTGGGAGCCGGACCTGTGGGGCTCGGTCACGCGTTCGGTCAATTCGCAGAAAGCCGGCCAACAGGGCGCCGCCGCCGATCTGGCGAATGCGCGGCTGTCCGCCCAGGCCACGCTCGCGCAAACCTATTTCTCGCTGCGCGCGCTCGACTCCACCCAGAAGCTGCTCGACGACACCGTCGCGGCCTACCAGCGCTCGCTGCAGCTCACGCAGAACCAGTACGCGGCCGGCGTCGCCGCGCGCTCGGACGTGATCCAGGCGCAAACGCAGCTGCAATCGGCACAGGCGGCGGCAATCGACAACGGTGTGCAGCGCGCGCAGGACGAGCACGCGATCGCCGTACTCGTCGGCGAACCGGCCTCGACCTTCTCGATTCCGCCGATGCCGCTCACCGCCACGCCACCGGCCGTGCCTGAGCAGATGCCGTCGGCGCTACTCGAGCGGCGCCCGGATATCGCATCGGCCGAGCGCAAGGCAGCGGCGGCGAACGAACAGATCGGCGTCGCGATTGCGGCGTTCTTCCCGACGCTGACGCTGTCGGCCACGGGTGGCTTCGAGAATTCGGTGTTCTCGCAATTGCTGACCGCGCCGTCGCGTTTCTGGACGCTCGGCCCGCAACTCGCCGCCACGATCTTCGACGCCGGCCTGCGTGAAGCAAAGACCGAAGCCGCGCGTGCAGCCTACGACCAGAACGTCGCCGCGTACCGTCAAACGATTCTGACCGCGTTCCAGGACGTCGAAGATAATCTCGCCTCGCAGCGCATCCTCGAACAGGAAATCGTCGTGCAGCAGCAGGCGGTGGATTCAGCGCGTCAGGCGCTGGCCATCGTCACGAACGAATACAAGGCGGGTACGGTTGGCTACGTCAACGTGCTGACCGCGCAGACCACGGCCTTCCTGGCTGAGCAGAAGCTGGAGAACATCGCCGGGCAGCGGATGGTGTCGTCGGTGGGTCTGGTGAAGGCGCTCGGCGGCGGCTGGGACGTGGCGCAAATGAACCGCGAAACGGGCGATATGGCGGCGCCAGCACCGCAGCCTGCGGCGTCGGCGACGCCGGTGGCACAAAGCAGCGCCGCGCCGCAACCGGCGCAGAGCAACTAGGCAAAGAACTCGCCCGGGTAAGGCAAAGCAAAAGAGGCATGGCCGCGAAATGCAGCCATGCCTCTTTTTTTTACGACCCGCGGCTCAGCGCCTCAGTGCACGAACGTCAACGCGACCGTGTCCGGTCCGCTTGGCCGGCCCAACAGATTCAGCAGTCCCGCGAGGTTGTCGCGTGCTTCCGGGGCGGCGCTGGCTGTCCCACGAAACGATGTCGAGACGGCCGACACTGTGCCATTGCCGGTCAGCATCAATGGCCCCTTGAGAGTCGTCAGATCCAGCGTGGACGACACACCCTGCGCCTGGAACAGCAACCGGTAAGAACCCAGTGGCTTGACCAGCGAGACGCGCGAACTGACGTCGTTCAGGGTCACGGTCAACTGACCGAACGCTTCCTGATTGAAGCTGCGCCAATCGGACCATGCGAGGCGCACGTCACCTTGCAGATCGAGCGTATTGAAAGGCGCGCCGAGGCCGCTCAGCAACGAAGCCGGCACCGCCAACGCACCCGGCGTGATGGTCGCGCTGCGCAGGGTCGCATCGACGGTGATCGGGTCGGGCATCGCTTCGCTGTGCCGCATGGTCATCCGCACACGGCCGGTGAAGAGCGGCCAGAACGCCGTGTGCCATTCGATTCGCCCCGGCAGCAGGGTCGCCGCGCTCATGTCGGAACCGGCGGCGAGCATCAGCGTGGCCGAGCCGTGCCACAGTGAGCCGGTCGGATTGACGAGATTGACGTGGCCATGCGTTTGTCTGCCGAACTGCGGCGTGATCCATGCGGCCGGCAACAACGTGAGCATCACGACTGCGTTCGCCAGCAGCGCGACCGCCAGCCAGGGTAGCGCGACGCGCAGGCGCCGCATCCAGTAAGTCATGCGAAATCCTGTAACGGCGCGGTCATTTCGCGGTAGACGGCTGCATCGACGCTGTCAGATCCACCTGGCCGTCTTCCTTGAGCGCGGTCACGTGCGCCTCGGCGACCTGGACCTTGAACTGCTTGCGCGCATCGTCGACCCAGCTCGTCCACGCAGGGAACGCCACGTTCTTCATCTGGATCTGCACCATGTTGCCGATCACCTGCACCTGGGTCGCGGCGAGGCCGTGATCGCCGAGCGAGGCGGTGAGCGCGTCCTTCAGCGCCGCGCCGGTCGGTGCAACACCTTGAGCCGCGGCGGAGAGCTGGCGCGCTTCGTTCGCCTGCGCGGTCATCTGCGCCAGCTGACGCTGCAAGCTGGGCAGCGATTCACGCAGATGCGCGCGGCCGTCCTGTGCCGGCGCCCACAGCACCGACCATGCAATTACGACAGCCAGCACCCCGCCGCCCCATGCCAGTAGCGTTTTTTCGCGCTCGGTGCGCTGGTCCCAGAATCCAGCCCAGCTTTGGGCAAGTTCAGCTTTCATTGTCCGTTCCTGATGGTCCACTTGCCGGTATTGCTGTCGATCGCGCCGGTCAGGCCATTGCGCGCGAGACGTTTGGCGAAATCGGGGTCGAGTTTCACCTCGGGCTTGAAGGTCACATCGAGACGCCGGTCGTGATAGTCGAGCGCGGCGATGCCGTTGACCGGCACCGGCGCCAACGAACGCGCGAGGCCATCGGCGAGCGACAGGAAATCGTCCGGTGACAACTCACCCGCAGCCACCCGCAACTGTTGCAACTGGCGCGACATCTGGTCGGGCGCATCGAGCACGACCGTCGTCTTGGGGAAAGCGTTGAGGAGCAGCTCGGTCATCTGCGTGTTGATTGCGTCGCGCTGACGCGCGAGCATCAACCACTGCACGTTCGCGCCGATAATCGCGATCACCAGCGCGGCGACCGCCAGCGCGACCGGCAGGCGCAGACGCCGCAGCGTCGCGCGGTCGAGCCGCCACGGCTGCGAGGCGAACTCGAACTGACACAGGTCGAAACGGCACTCCAGCGCACGGCGGGCGAGTTGCTCGAACGGCAGCGGGCTGGCCCCGTGGATATGGGCCGCGAGCTTCGCCGGGCTGGTCGCCGCGAGACTCGGCTCGTTGCCGGGCACTTCCGTCAGCATGTAGAGCGAAATCTGCGCCGCACCGGCAAGCGCGCTGAGCGTCGCGTTCACAGAATTAGCCGGCACGGCCAGCCCTTCGCCCTGCACGCCGCGCGCGATCGCCAGTTCGACGCGCGGTGTGCCACTGACCGGCGCGCTTTCGATCTCACTCCCAAGCAGCAATGCGGGCGCGGTCTGGACGACGGCGCCGAGCACGGCCGCCACCATCGGCACCACCGACGCGACGCCAGGCGCCATCACCGGCGCCACGCCCGGCAGCGATGTTGCCACGCTCGCCGAGTCCGCCATAACCGGCTCGCCCGCGTTGACCATTTCCGCGACTTCGGCGGGCGTGTCGAGCGCGACGGCTTGCGGCAGACAGCGCGTAACCGGCACGGCGCG
Source organism: Paraburkholderia aspalathi (assembly GCF_900116445.1). Classification (GTDB taxonomy): domain Bacteria; phylum Pseudomonadota; class Gammaproteobacteria; order Burkholderiales; family Burkholderiaceae; genus Paraburkholderia; species Paraburkholderia aspalathi. The sequence goes on along the minus strand of NZ_FPBH01000006.1, from coordinate 102,880 downwards.
CACGCTGCGGTGACCGGCGGCGGCAAAGGCCTCGCAGATGAACCGGAACCAACCGCGGTCGATGATCGCGAGCAACTGCCGGCCGCCCGCGACCGGTTGCGGATCGACGGCGATGTGACAGGTTTGCGGGTCCTGGATCAGCTGATCCTCGACGACATTCGGCAGCGCCTGACGCAATCTCGGACCGCGCAAGGGCGGCAGCTTGGCGGGCATCATCAGCAGGTCGCGGGCGGCGACCATCAGCACCGTCGACGTAGCGCGCGGCAGCAGCGCGAGCGCCGAGCGGCCCGCGCGTTGGGTGCGGCCCGACTTGTCGAGCAGCACGAACGGCAACTCCGGCAGTTGCCATTCCTGCGATGGCACCGCCGGATCACGCGGCGGCAGTAGGACGATCAGTGTGCTCAAAGGCCACTCTCTCTGGGAAAGGCGTTATTCATAGTTGGTCTTGTACCCGCACGATACGCGTAGTGTGAGTCAATGCGTCGCGATAGACGAGGGTCGTGCGGTCCACTTCCGCGCGTTCGTGCTGCACGCGGCCGTGGATCAGAAAGTAGTTCGTGTTGACATCCATTTGACTCGGATCGATCCCGACCGAAGGTACGCCGGCGCCGCTCAAGGCGAGTTGCACGTCGCTGACGTTATGGAAAAACACTGTCTGCCGACGCGCGACGAAGGCTTGCGCGGCGGACAGGTTCATCCCCGGCACGATGGCCGCGATCACTTCGGCGGAGGCCGTATTCATGTTGACCGCCGACACCGTGGGCAGCACGGTGACGAACGGCCGCAAGCGCGCGACCATTTCCGGCGTATAGCCAGGAATATCCAGCAGCGAATCGACGCTGGTCATTTGCAGCGGCGCGACGGCCGCGTTGTCGTCGCCGTCTTCCATACCGGGTTTGTCGGTGAAGCTGCCGCTCGTGGCGCCGCCACCCGTGCTGATCGGGGCTGCCGGCGCGCCGGTAGTGGACGTAACGGTCTGGAAGCGTGTTGCCGATTGACCGAGGCTCGCGCGCATCTGCACTGCAGTGTTCTTTGCCAGTTGGCTATTCACGCCGAGGGATACCAGCAGGCGCTGATAGGCGCCGATCTGCTCCGTATTGATCTGCATGACGCCCGGCGCGGGGCTCGAGACGAGATTACGGAGGTTGAATTTGGCCTGAGCGTCTTCGATTGAACCTGAGAGATAGGTTGCCTGGCCTTGGTCGGCTCTGACTTCGCCGATTTGCCCGAGGAAATCCGACAGACGGGTTTTGGCAATGGGGACGCCCCATAGGCCGCCCAGGTAGGTGATGCCTGCTGAGGTGTCGCCCTCCGAGCGGAGGATCAGGCGCGTCCAGTCCAGCGCGCCGCGGGCGACCCATTGCGCCTGGGAGAGGAGGCGTTGGTTTTCGATCCTTCGGATTTGGACTTGCTGGCGCCAGAGCATGCCCGAAACTAGGATCGCTGATAGCGCGACTACTAGTAGGGCACTGATGATGGCTGCTCCGCGTTGGGTTGCCTGCGCGGCGCTTCGGTGTTTGCCTACGGCGTTGGTCTTTGCTCGGCTCTTTTGCCTGCTTTGCGCTTTTGTCAGTGTTCTTAGGGTGTTGGCCTTTCCTTGTTTTGCTAGTGGTCTATTAGCGTTGCCCCTGTGCGGGGCGGCACCTACTTTTCTTTGCCGGCTGCAAAGAAAAGTAGGCAAAAGAAAGCAGCTCAAACCGCTAATGCTAAGCGGGAACCGTAGCTCAGAACCGCCAGTGGCTCCGTGGAATCTGTGTTCTCTCACATTCGGCGTCAGTGACAAGGGCGTCATACTTCCAGCGGCGCTACGCGCGCCGAAGAGTCGTTCTGAAAACCAGGGGGCGGGTTTGTTCGCTTCGGGAGCCGTCGGCTTCGCCTCGGCGAGGCGCCTGACTGGTTGGTTGCGCGTTGCATGCGCGACCCAAGCGAAAGACAGCAATTGCGAGTGGGGTGGGACCAAGTGGACCACTGGTTTATTGAATTGCTCTTCCGGCGAGCACGCAGTGTGAGACGGGAGGTATGACGCCCTTGTCACTAGCGTATGGAGGTGCACGAACACAGATTCCAGATGCACCACTACCTGTTGCAGGCTACGGTGCCCACTTAGCATTAGCGGTTTGAGCCGCTTTCTTTTGCCTACTTTTCTTTGCGGCGGCAAAGAAAAGTAGGTGCCCCCCCGCACAGGGGGAACGCTAATAGACCAAAAGCAAATCAAGGAAAGGCCAACACCGCAAGCGTGCAGACAAACCCGCCAGGCAAGCAAAGAAGACAAAACCGAAAGGCACGCGCGCACGCGCCCAAACCCAGAGCGTCGCGGAGACAAAGAAGAGAACCTCATACTCATTCTCCGACGAGAAAAACCCGCGTTACAGGCCGCGCCAACGACTTAGCCCCCACACTCACTTCCAGCCCAGTCACCGACCGCGGCAGCGGCGCATTCCCCAACTGGGGCACCTTCAAATTATTATCGTTCTCCGTAATCGCACTCTGCACATCCTTCATCTGCGTGGTCCAGCCAACCTTCGGCACATACAGCCGAGCAGAAATAGCCCCGACGCCCCCCATCAAAGGTACCGCCGTCCAGCCATTCCCCTCACCACCACGCAGCGCACCCCGCAACTCGCCCACATTCCCCAGCGGCGGCGACGCATACCGCACCACGCGCCCCTCGGATATGCGATACCTCACCACCTGCAAGCGCGGCGCCGTCCCCGGCAATACCATCTCCCGCACGATCTGCAGCACGTTGCCACTAACCGATACGGCCGCCTGCCCGGACTCATCATCCGATGCGGCCTGCCGCGCGTCGATCCGCATCTGGTCGAACAGCTGCGCAAAGACGCGCTCGTCTTCCATCGCGTTCGTGATCGTCTGCCGGCCACGAATGATCTGGTCCAGCCCGCGCCACGACAGCACGGCAATCACCGCCATGATCGCGATCGCGACCAGCAACTCGATCAGCGTGAAACCACGCGCGCCCGATCGGCCGCGGCGCTCAGAGCGAACGGTTGTTTTCATTCGCGACCACCGTGACCATCTGGGCGAGATTGCCGGAACGCCCCGGCGTCGTCACCATCACTTCCACCCGACGAAACACCGGATTCGGCGTCGCCGTCACATGCTCGGTACAGATCAACTCCAGATTGCCCTGCGAGCAGTCAAAACTCGTCGAGCCAACGTTCGGCCAGCCATGCGTCAAATGCAATTGCGCGAGCGTATTGTCGGCGCTCCATCCCGCCAGCAGCCGACGATGCAAATCGGCTTCGCCGCTCGCCAGACTCCCCACCGCGCGCAACGACGCCGCCAACGCGATCGCGATGATCGCCAGCGCCACCAGCACTTCGATCATCGTAAAACCGCGCTCTGCGTCGTGGACCATCTCGCGAGCGCCCTTATTCCTGCAACGACGCATCTCAGTGCACCTCATAGCGGCCATTGCCGGTGCCGATGATCGTCGCGCGCCCCGCGGCAGAAAACAGCGTGATCTGCACAGGTACGTCGATCGCTTCCGTGCCGAACACGACACGGCTCGGGTGCGAGTCCGACCCCGGGTAATCGATCGTGACGCCAGTCACACCACCTTCCCAATTGCGCGGCCCAAGCAGGTCGTCACGCAGCGGACGCCAGCCGTCTTCGGTACGCAGATCGAAGCGGAAGCCGCCGTCGAGCGGCTGCCATGCGATCGGTCTTGCGCGCACCTGCGCTTCGTCGCCGGCCGACTCGAACAGCAGCGCGAGACGCTGCGCTTCTTCGTTCAAATCGGTGCGCGGGTTGCGCGTCATCGTCAGCGCGGTCAGCGATACCAGAATGCCCGCTATCACCAGCACCACCATCATTTCCAGCAGCGTGAAACCCGCCGCACGCTTCCGACGGCCTGCGCTGAATTCACGCGCGCCGGCGCACGCCGTGCCCGGCAGCGACGCCGCACACGGAGTGTCCACACGGGACTTGCAAGCAGACAGTCGCATAGTGCCGGCCACGAACGATCAACTACCCGTCTATTGCCACGACCCTACGTCGGCGTCATTGCCTTCGCCGCCCGCTTTACCATCGGCGCCATAGCTGAAGACGTCGATCTCGCCATGCACGCCCGGGTTCAGATACTGATAGCTATTGCCCCACGGATCGTTCGGCAGACGTTCGAGGTAGCCGCCGTCCTTCCAGTTGTTCGGCACCGGGTCCGTGCTCGGCTTTTCGATCAGCGAGCGCAAGCCTTGCTCCTGAGTCGGATAACGGCCGTTGTCGAGACGGTAGAGTTTCAGCGCCTGCATCACGGTGCCAATGTCCTGCTTGGCGGCGACACGCCGCGCTTCGTCCGGACGGCTCATGATTTTCGGCACGATCAGCGCGGCCAGAATACCCAGAATCGCGATCACGACCATGATTTCAATCAGCGTGAAACCGCGTTGACGACGGCTGCGCGGACCCGCGATTTCATGACGGCGAAGGGTCGACAATTGCATAGCTTGCTACCTCTTTTCAGGTGAAATTTCGATCGGGCGGAATTCGCGCGCCAGGCAATCAAGATGCCATTGAACACGCCCGGCCGGTCATTTTAATGTCATGTTCTTGAAGGGTTGCGTGAAACCGCCAGGCACCCCAACGCAATTTTCACAATAGTCCGTACAATATGCGCATGAACGCTATCCAAATCCGCCTTCTGTCGCTCGCACTGTTCGCCGTGTTCTGCGCGACGCTGACCTACTGGGTCATCACGATCTCCACGACGTCCGGCGCGCCGTTGCCCGCCGCCGCCGCGCATACGCAGGTCTCGACCGATCAGGCTGCCACGCTGTTCGGCGGACAACTCACCCGCAGCGCGAACCAGGATGTGCATCTGTTCGGCATCCTCGCTTTGCGGGAAGGCGCCGCGGCCATCGTCAGCGTCGGTGGCGAACCGCCGCATGCTGTGTCGCTCGGCAGCGCGCTCATGCAAGGCGCCAAACTCTCCGAAGTCCGCGCCCGCTCGATCATCATCGACCGCAATGGCGCGCATTCCGAAGTGTTCCTGCCGGCCAATGCGCCAGGTCCTACCATCTACGTGCGCTGACCCAACCGGGCGTTCTGCCCGGTTTCCGCATTACTGCACCAGGTTGTTCAACTCGATGATCGGCAGCATCACCGCCAGTACGATCACCAGCACCACGCCCCCCATCGCCAGAATCAGCAACGGCTCGAGCAGGCTCGTCAGGAACATCGTGCGACGCTCGAGCTCACGTGCTTCGCCGTCGGCCGCGCGATCGAGCATGGTCGTCACGTCGCCGGTCGCTTCACCGGAACGGATCAGGTGAACCAGCACCGGCGGAAATGTCTTCGTATTGCCGAGCGCGCGCGATAAGGACGTGCCTTCGCGCACACGCACGATCGCATCGTCGATGTTCTCGCGCATCGCGACATTGCTGAGCGTTTCGGCTGCGGCTTGCAATGCGCGCAGGATCGGCACACCGGCCGCCGTCAGAATGCCGAGCGTGCTGGCAAAGCGCACAGTGTTGTAGCCGCGCACGAGTTTGCCGAGCAGCGGGGCGGTCAACAGCCACCGGTCGAACGCGAGGCGCGGGCCGGGCTGCTTCAGGATCGAGCGCACCAGATACACCAGCACGACCACGCCGATCAGCATCGCCCACCACCAGTGCCGCACGAAACCGGACAGCGCCATCATCATGATGGTGAGGATCGGCAGTTGCTGTTTGGTGCTGGCAAACACGTTCACCACTTGCGGCACCACGTAGCTCAACAGGAACGTGACGATACCGAAGGCGATCAGCGTCACGATCGCCGGGTAGGTAAACGCGAGCACGATCTTCTGCTTGAGCGCGTTGCGTTGCTCGATGTAGTCGGCCAGACGCGAGAGGACGAGACCGAGCTTGCCGGTATGTTCACCGGCGGCCACCAATGCCCGATAGATCTCAGGGAAGTCTTTCGGATGCTGCGTCAGCGCGTTGGCGAGCGAATGGCCGCCGAGCACTTCCGCACGAATCGACGCCATCAGCTCGCGGATGTAGTCGCGCTCCGATTGCTCGGTCAATACCGATAACGCTTCATCGAGCGGCAGACCGGCAATCAGCAGGCTGGCCAGTTGCCGCGTGAGAATCGCCTGCTCGCGCTGCGACAAACGCCGTCCCAGCGACAAACGTTGATTGCGCTCACCACGTGTGCGCGTCGCAGCCGGTTCGACGACGAGTGGCGTCAGTCCCTGCGAACGCAAATTGGTCCGCGCGCCGCGCGCGCTGTCCGCGTCGAGCACGCCTTTTTGCGCTTTGCCCGCCGCATCGATTGCTTCGAAACGAAATGCCGGCATGCGCTTATGCTCCGCCCGTCACGCGGATCACTTCTTCGAGCGACGTCAGCCCGGAGGCGAGCCAGCGGTCCGAGTCTTCGCGCAATGTACGCATGCCTTGCGCGCGACCCGAAGTGAGAATTTCCGCATCGGACGCATTGCGGTGAACCAGCGTGCGGATTTCATCGTCGATCAGAAGCAGTTCGTAGACACCGCGACGTCCCGCATAACCCGACTGGCCGCATTTCTCGCAACCGACCGGATGCCAGCGCACGCTGCCATCTTCCTCGGCGCGCTCTTCGCGGCATACCGGGCACAGGCGCCGCACCAGCCGCTGCGCCAGCACGCCGAGAAGCGATGATGCCAGCAGATACGGCTCGACGCCCATGTCGGTCAAACGGGTCACGGCGGATGCCGCATCGTTCGTGTGCAATGTCGCCAGCACAAGGTGACCCGTGAGCGATGCCTGCACCGCGATCTGCGCCGTTTCCAGGTCGCGGATTTCACCGATCATGATGACGTCCGGGTCCTGCCGCAGTATCGAGCGCAGCGCCCGCGCGAAGGTCATGCCGATCCGCTCGTTGACCTGCGTCTGGCCGATGCCTGAGAGGTCGTATTCGATCGGGTCTTCGACCGTCATGATGTTGGTGGTCGCGGTCTCAAGCCGCGACATCGACGCGTACAGCGTGGTCGTCTTGCCCGAGCCGGTCGGGCCGGTCACCAGCACGATACCGTGCGGTTTGCCGATCAGCTTGTCGAACTTGACGAGCGTATCGGGCGCCATGCCGAGCGCTTCGAGATTCAGGCGTGAGGCGTCCTTTTCCAAGAGACGCAACACCGCGCGTTCGCCGTGGCCGGTGGGCAGCGTCGAGACACGCACGTCGACCGGACGTCCGCCGACGCGCAGCGTGATCCGACCGTCCTGCGGCAGACGCTTCTCGGCAATGTCGAGCTGCGCCATGATCTTGATCCGCGAGATCAGCGCGCCGTGCAGCGCCTTTTTCGGCCGCACGACATCGCGCAACGTGCCGTCGACACGGAAGCGCACCACAGAAGAAGTCTCGAACGGCTCGATGTGAATATCCGAAGCCTGTTCGCGTGCGGCTTGCGTGAGCAGCGCGTTGATCATGCGGATGATCGGCGCGTCGTCTTCCGACTCGAGCAGATCCTCGATCTCGGGAATGTCCTGCATCAAACGCGACAGATCGACTTCGCCTTCCACTTCGCCGACCACCTGCGCCGCGCTGCCGTCCTGGCGCGCGTAAGCCTGGTTGATCGCCTGGGCGAGGTCATCAGCCGGCACACGCACCACGGACAACGCGCCGAAGTTGCGTGCGACTTCAGCAAGCGCAGCATCGCTGGTGCGTTCGCTGATCCAGACTTCGAGACTATCGGCGTGCTGATGCGCGACCAGAATCTGGCCGCCGCGGGCGAAGCCGTAGGGCACGAGACGCGCCGCGACCGCCGACGGCGCGATGCGTTCGGCATGCTCCGCCGCGACTGCGGGCGGAATCGCCGCGGCTTGCGTCGATGCAGCGACGCGCGCCGCTGCGGACGATCCCGAAGCTGACGGCGGCGTGGACGGCGTGCTCACGGCTGCACTCCAGGTGACGCCGTGGACGGTGCCGTCGGTACCGGATTGGTCTGCACAGCACCACCGTTCGTAACCGGATTCGTCTGCACAGCGGCGCCATTCGTGACCGGGTTCGTCTGCACAGGGCCACCATTCATGACCGGCGGCGCCATCTGCTGACGACGCATCCTGTCGAGATCGAACAGATTCATCGCGGGCGAACCACCCTGGCTCGGGCCGATCGGCATCGGCGGAACCACCGGATCGTCCTTGTCTTTGATCAGGTTGTTATCCGACTTGTACGCGCCCGTCACGCCCTGGACGTAGTCGTAACGGTTCGCCGTCACGGCCTGCGCGGTATCGCGATCGGTGATGATCACGGGGCGCAGGAACACCATCAGGTTGGTCTTGGCGCGGGTCTTCTGTTCCGAGCGGAACAACTGGCCGATCCAGGGAATATCGCCCAGCAACGGCACCTTGCTGTTGCTGACCTGGTAGTTGTCCTGCATCAGGCCGCCCAGCACGATGATCTCGCCGTTATCGGCAAGCACGGTCGACTGGATCGAACGCTTGGTGAACTCGGGACCCGCCGGATTGGTCGCCGCGTTGGTCGTGCCGTTCACGATCGCCGAGTCTTCCGTGTAGAGCTGCAGCTTTAGAATCCCGCCCTCGGTAATCTGCGGTTTGATGTGCAGCGTCAGACCGACATCGACGCGGTCGAACGTATTGAACGCGTTGCTGGTCGTCCCGCTCGTGAGGTTCGAATACGAACCCGTCTGGATCGGCACGTTCGTGCCGACAACGATCTTCGCTTCTTCGTTGTCGAGCGTGATGAGGTTAGGCGTCGACAGCACGTTCGCATCCTGAGTCTGCGAGAGTGCCTGCAACAGCGCGCCGAGACCCTGCACGCCGAAAATGTTGTGAATCCAGCCGACGTTGAGACCCTGCTGGATACCGCTCCCGCTTGCGAGCGCCCCGGCGAGACCGCCGGTCGCGCCCGTCGCTGCGGCCGCGGCCGTCAGATTGATAATGCTGTTGCCGGTGCCGGTCGCCAGGTTGGTGCCGGCAAAGATCGAATTGTTCGCGACCTGCCACTGAATGCCGAGGTTGGCGTTCGTGTTCGAGTTTAACTCGACGATCAGCGCCTCGATATAGACCTGCGCGCGCCGCGCGTCGAGCTGGTCGATCACTGCTCGCAGGTTGCGGTACACCGGCTCAGCCGCCGTGATGATCAGCGAGTTGGTCGCCGAGTCCGCCTGGATCATGCCGCCCGGCTGATTGTCGTCGTTCTTGTCCTTGTCGCCACCGAGCAGGCCGGCTGAGCCCGAACCGCCGCTCGAACCGTATCCGCCGCCCCCGCCACCACCCAAGGGTGACGCCCCCGAGCTGCCGTTGAGTCCGCCCGACGGCAGCGGCGGCGTACCCGACGTGCCCGTCGAATTGCTGCCGAAGCCGCCTCCACCACTACCGTTCTGGTTGAACGAATTCGCGTCATTCGAGCCACCCGATGAGCCGGTGTCGCCGCCCTTACCGAGCATCCCGCGCAAGGTCTTCGCGAGCTTCGTTGCGTCGGCGTTGCGCAGCGCGACGACGTGCATGTTGCCGGGCATGGTGGTCGGCGAGTCGAGTTCCTTCGCCAGCTGCTTCGCGGCTGCGAGCCGGCCGCCGTTCGACGCGCGAATCAGCAGCGAGTTGGTGCGCGGATCCGCGGTGATCGACACCTTCAACGTTGCGTCGGTGCTGCCGATCGCGCCGGGGTCGAGCATCTTGGTCAACTGCGTGGCGATGTCGATCGCGTTGGCGTTCCTCAACTGCACGACCGCTACCGACTGGCCCGCAGCCGTATCGACACCCGCGATGATCTGCGCGATACGCCGCACGTTGTCGGCGTAATCGGTCACGACAATCGAGTTGTTGGCAGGGTAGGCTGCCACGGTATTGTTCGGCGAGATCAGCGGACGCAACACCGGCAGCAGGTTATTGGCCGATTCGTTCTTCAGCACGAACACCTGCGTGACCACCTGGTCGCCTCGCGCCACCGGCGTATTGCCGACGTAGGTCGGCACGCCTTGCAGCTTGGCATCGGCCTCGGGTACGACCTTCAGCACGCCGTGGTCCTGGACCAGCGCGAAGCCCTGCATCCGCAAAGCAGATTGCAAGGTCTTGAGCGCCTGATCTTCAGGCACTGCATTCTCCGACACGAGGTTCAGCTGACCCTTCACGCGTGGATCGACGATGATCGTTTTGCCGGTCGCCGCGCCGATCGCCTTGGCCACCTGGTCGATATCGGCGTTCACGAAGTTGAGTGTCACCTGTGCCTGTGCTGTCTGCGCGGTGATCAATCCAGCCACCAGCAGCGCCGTTGCGACGCGACGCAATGCCATACGATTTCTTCTCATGGAATATGGGATCGATGTCGACGGCAACAGCCGCCAACGGTCATGCAGTGCGAACATTGGAGCAGGCCGCCGCCCTGTCGGTCTGCCAGCCGGCTTCACAGGCGATCAACGCCCTGGATGCCTTACTTCCAATGCCCGAAAAAAAGCAACAGTAACAGTTTTTCATGTCGGATTTGTCACAAAACGAACGGCTCCGTGCGATTACTCTAAAGACCGTCGCTGACTGTCAAACAATTGAAAGCAAACGAGCTTGTGTGCGGCGAACCGCAGAAGCGCTTCGTTTTACGCTTGATTATGTCGGTTAGCTAACTTGACGCATGTAAGTCTGCCGGTATGATACGAGCCGTTCGAGGTACTGGTTGTGACTTGGCAACGCGGGTTTTCCCCGATGGCCGACGAAGGCCCGGCCAGTACGCCTCACCGGCTTCCAGATACTGAAGTATGGCCGATGCTTTGCCTTACCAAACCTTACTCTTGCGATTTGATTAGTCGTCTTGACTGATGAAACGAACCTTTGTCACCGTCGCCGCAGGACTTGCCGTGCTGATCGCAGCAGGGCAGGCACGCGCCGATTGCTTTGACGAAGCGGCGAAGTATCAGAAGGTCAACCCCTTGATTCTGCGCGCAATTGCGTGGCAGGAGTCACACAATCGGCCGGACGCGCAGCATAAGAACGCCAATGGCTCGACCGACTACGGCGTGATGCAGATCAACTCGATCCATCTGCCCGTTCTCGCGCAGTACGGCATCTCGCAGGGCACGCTCATGGAGCCTTGCAAGAACGTCTACATCGCGGCGTGGCATCTGCGCCGCCAGATGAACAAGTACGGCAATACCTGGCAGGCGGTCGGCGCATATCACTCCGAGACGCCGGCACTGCGTGACAAGTATGCGATGCAGATCGCTGCAATCCTGCGCAAGTGGAATCTGATGCCGGCTGCTGCACGCTGACTCACGCACGTCCCGATCCGGCCCGTCACGCGGCCGCTCCCCGTTTGATGCACAATGCGGCTTCGTGCTGCCGTCGGTGTTCGGCCGTCTTCCGGCCCCGGAGTCATGCGACCCCAACCCGGCACGCCTTCCAATCCTCTTGTTTTCCCGTACTGCGATGAACCAGCCGCTATTGCCCGTCACCGTGCTCTCCGGTTTTCTGGGCGCCGGCAAGACCACGCTCCTGAACCACATCCTCGCGAATCGCGCCGGTTTGCGCGTCGCCGTTATCGTCAACGATCTGGCCGCCGTCAATATCGATGCAACGCTCGTGCGCGACGCCGCCGCGCTCTCGCATGTCGAAGAGCAGCTCGTCGAACTGTCGAACGGCTGCATCTGCTGCACGTTGCGTGATGACTTGCTGGTCGAGATCAAGCGGCTTGCGGGTGAAAAGCGCTTCGATGCGATCCTGATCGAATCGACCGGTGTAGCCGAGCCGATGCCGATCGCCGAAACCTTCACCTTCGTCGACGACGACGGCGCATCGCTGTCCGACGTCGCGCAGCTCGATACGATGGTGACGGTGGTCGATGCATTCAACTTCCTGCGCGACTACGGTTCGGCCGACGCGCTTTCCGAGCGGGGCATCGCCGCAACCGAAGAGGACGATCGGACGCTGGTCGAATTGCTGATCGAGCAGATTGAATTCTGCGACGTGCTGGTGGTGAACAAGGCCGATCTGGTCAGCGCGGATGAGCTCACGCGTTTGCAGCGTATCCTCGCCCGCATCAATCCGCGTGCCGTGCAGGTGGTGAGCCGTTTCGGCGAAGTGCCGCTGGCCGAGGTGCTGAACACCGGGCGCTTCGATTTCGATGAGGCATCGAGCGCACCGGGCTGGCTGGCGTCGCTTAACGACGAGCATGGGCACGACCACGAACACGGCCATGCCCATCACGGTGAAGCGGACGAATTCGGCATCGGCAATTTCATTTACCGCGCGCGGCGGCCGTTTCACCCGGAACGCCTGTGGGCGCTGCTGCATCAGGAATGGAAGGGCGTCTTGCGCAGCAAGGGCTTCTTCTGGCTCGCAACGCGTAATGACATTGCCGGTTCGCTGTCGCAAGCGGGCGGCGCTTGCCGACATGGTCCGGCGGGAATGTGGTGGGCCGCGCAGGATCGCAGCGAATGGCCGGACGGCGATGACGAGCTGGCCGCCGAAATTGCCGCCGACTGGTACGGCGATCCGGACGATCTGAGCATCGGAGATCGCCGCCAGGAACTGGTGATGATCGGCGTCGGCATCGACCCGGCGGTCTGGCAAGCGAAGTTCGACGCGTGCCTGCTGACCGATGAGGAATACACGGCGGGACCAGAAGCGTGGCAACAATTCGCCGATCCGTTCCCTGCATGGGACTTCGACGAAGACGACCATGATCATGACCACAATCACCACGACCACGACGGTCATGGCCACGGCGAAATCGTGCATCGCCACGATTGAGTTCGAGCGGCCTTTCCGCCTGATGCGGACTGTTTAGCCGTGACGCCCGTCGCGGCTAAACAGAAATCGCAGACGAAAAAAAACCCGCCGTTGGCGGGTGTCAACTGCCAGGCAGTAATCTGCTTAGCGCTTGTTGACTGCGTCCTTGAACGCCTTACCAGCCGTGAACTTCACGGTCTTGGCGGCCGGGATCTTGATAGTTTCGCCGGTCTTGGGGTTACGACCCGTACGTGCTGCGCGCTTGCCCGAACCGAAGCTGCCAAAGCCGATCAACTGGACCGCGTCACCCTTCGACACAGACTTCTTGATCACTTCAAGCAACGTATCCAGCGTCTCACCGGTTTGAGCCTTGCTGGCGCCGGTTTGTCCTGCGACGGCGTCGATCAGTTCCTGTTTGTTCATTAAGGTTCCTTTCTGAGTTTAGGTTGACACGAACAGCGCGAACGCGCCGATTATACGTGCGCGGGCCGCGCCGTCGAGCAGCTGCGGCTCCGGATCCCCTCCGGACAATTAGCGCCGGGCAGTGACTGCCCGTCGGCCGTGCTGCCGCTCCCTTCGCGGCGCTTGCTATGATAGCGCAGCGCAAACCCAATCAGGATAAGGGTTTCGAAGATTTAAGCGGTTCTGGGGCAGATATCGAGGGGAAACCCTTCCTTTTCCTCCTCGCAGAGCCCAATTGAAGGCTGAAACCCAGCATGGACGGGGCTTAGCGTTGGTTTTTGCCAACGTTGCAGCACGTCTTTTTCGCCGCCCGGCGAGTTGCGCGCGCTGGCGGTAACGTCTGACCCGCTCTTTCGAGCGTCATTTCTGCCGCGCATGACCGATCCGCTGATCCCCGCCGTCCTCGCTTTTCGCGACAACGGCACGCCTTTTTCGCCGTTCTACGACGACATCTATCACAGCGCTGTCGGCGGTCTCGAGCAGGCTGAATACGTCTTCCTCCGCGGCAATGGACTGCCGCAACGATGGCAGGGCCGCCGCGTCTTCACCGTGCTCGAAACCGGCTTCGGCATGGGGATCAACTTCCTGATGACCTGGGCCGCCTGGCGTGCCGATCCGGCGCGCTGCGAGCGCTTGCACTTCGTCTCGACTGAGAAGCATCCGTTTACTCAAACCGATTTGCGCAGCGTCTATGCGAAGACGATTTCAGATCCGGAGATCGCCGCGCTGGCGGAAACGCTGGCCGCCGAATGGCCGATGCTTGTCCCCGGCACGCACCGGCTCGAATTCGAGGGCGGGCGAATCACGTTGACGCTAGTGTTCGCCGACGCCGCACAAAGCCTACCAGCATTGAGGTTGCGCGCCGATGCGTTCTATCTCGACGGCTTCGCGCCGGCGAGAAACCCCGAAATGTGGACACCCGCAATCTTCAAGGCGCTCGCCCGGATGGCCGGTGAGAACGCCACGTTCGCAACCTACAGCAGTGCCGGCGACATCAAACGCGCGCTGACGCAAAACGGCTTTGTGTACCAAAAAGTCGACGGCTTCGGCTGGAAGCGCGCGATGCTGGTTGGCCATTTCGCCCCACGCTGGCGCGTGCGCCGTTATGAGCCGCCCGCGCCGCTTGAAGTCGATGAACGGCATGCGATCGTGATCGGCACCGGGCTCGCGGGTTGCGCGGCGATCGAGCGTCTGGCCGCACGCGGCTGGCGCGTCACGTCGCTGGAACGGCACGCGTCGGTGGCTCAGGACGCCTCGGGCAATCCGGCCGGCGTGTTCCATCCCATGATCTCGCGCGACGACAGCGTCGCTTCGCGCGTCACGCGGGCAGGCTTTCTGTACACGCTCAGACGCTGGGCCGCGCTTGAACGCCTTGGCTACCGCCCATTGCGCGGCGCGCCAGGACTGTTGCAGATCGCCGCGGACGATGAAGAAGCACGCTCGATGAGCGAGGCAATCGCCGCGTTCGGTTACCCCGCGGAATATGTGACGCCGGTTTCGCTGAGCCAAGCACAAAGGCTTGCCGGCATGCCACTCGCGCAAAGCGGCTGGCTCTTTCCCCAAGGCGGCTGGATCGACCCGGCGTCGCTTTGCGCCGCGCAGTGCGCAGCGGCGGGCGGGCTGCTCGAACGCCGCTTTGGAGTAGACGTAGCGCGTCTCGAGCGATCAGGCAATCAATGGATCGTCTTCGACACAGCGGGGCAAGCCATCGCGCATGCGCCCGTGGTCATCGTCGCGAGCGCGCACGACGCCGCGCGGCTCGCCGGTTTGCAGTACGCACCGACCCGCAGCATCCGCGGCCAGTTGACTTTGCTGCCGCCGGGCACGGTGCCAGCACTCGAAATGCCGGTTATAGGCGAAGGCTACGCCGTCCCACTCGCCGACGGCGTTACGCTGACCGGCGCTACCTACGAGCTCGACGACCCTGACACCGCGTTGCGACCGGATGGCCATCTGGAAAACCTCGAGCGCGTCGCGCAGATGCTGCCCGCCTTTGACGCCATTGTCGATCCGGCACAGGCGTTAAAGCTCGACGGGCGCGTCGCATTTCGCTGCGTCACAAGTGACCGGATGCCGATGATCGGCAACTTCGCCGATGAAACCGCCTCGGCACGCGACGCCCAACGCCTGCGTGGCGCATGGCCGCTCGATCTGCCACGCGTCGACGGCTTGTACGGCGCCTTCGCTTACGGTTCTCGCGGTCTGGTATGGGCGGCACTTGGAGCGGAGCTGATCGCCTCGCAGATTGAAGGCGAGCCGTGGCCGCTCGAACGGGATTTGGCGGAAGACATCGATCCAGCCCGCTTCCTCTTGCGTGCGTTGCGCCAGGGAACGGTGAGTTAACCCGTAGTTAACCGTGCACACCGAACATCAGCGTGAATAAAAGTTATCCACCGAAACTTGTGGATAACCGCGCCGTTTACCGGCGCAACTCATGTGGAACCGTTGTGGACGTAAACGGGGTAACTCTGCCGCGTCCGAAAATCGCGAAAAGTTACCCTTGTATACCCGCCGCTGCCGCACACGCTGTGCATCCTGTTATGCGAGCGGCAAGCCGATGAATCAATTCGGTAAACCGGAGTTATCCACAGAAAACGAGTCACCTTGTTAACTGTTACTACGTATACATACGGTAAACCTGTAAACAGAAAGGCCGTGCCGGGATCGAGCGCAATCGTTGAGCCCGAAGCGTCGAAAGTTGGAGGAAAACGCCTCCGGCCGTGTCCCAGGAAACACATCTGCAACGTCAGATCTGTACGCTATGGGAGCCCGACCCGTTTTTAAAACGGTCGCTTTTTCCTCATCCCGTGAAGATAACGTACGTTTTTACCGTTTTGCCTGCATGTTCCTGTCTTTTCGGTCAAGTCTGAAAAAGCTATGGCACAATCGCCGTTCTTTTCCGCGTCGTGCCTCGCCGCTGGCCGCACGCGCTGCAATGGAACGGTGCCGCGCAATCAGAATCTGATTCAAAGTCGACGGCGTTCTTTCACCGTGCCGGGCCGGTAGCTACGGCCGCCCCCAGAATGCGCTGCGCCCCTTGCGGCAGCGGCACATTCAGATCATCCGATCGTTGAAAACTCGCAACGCGGGTCACGCGAAGCGATCGCGACAGTGAGCGCCTCATGCGTTCATCCGCTCGCCGGTGTTTGCGCCGGTTCGTGTTGTCTGCCGTTGCTGCCAAGGAGAACCCATCACGATGAAGTCGGCGTTTTCATTTTTCCCAGCCTGGCCACTCACACCCGACGCCATTTTTTGGGCTGGTCTTGCATTGCTCGCCGCGGGTCTGTGCGGTGAACTGTGCTATCGCGCATGGCGTTTGCCGCGCATTTCCGGATATGCGGTCATTGGTCTGGTAGCCGGCGCAGCCGGTTTCGGCGTGATCGACGCCGATTCCGCGAGCGCCGCGCGGCCATTGCTCGACGTAGCGCTCGGTTTGTTGTTATTCGAACTGGGTAGCCGGCTCGATCTGCGCTGGATTCGTCGCAATCCCTGGCTGATTCTGTCGAGCGTCGCGGAAGCCACGCTGACGTTCGCGCTGGTTTTGCCGGTTTTGTTATTCCTGAAAGTGCCGCTGATCGTAGCGACGGTGCTTGCCGCAATTGCCATGGCGACTTCGCCGGCTATGGTGATCCAGCTCAAAACGGAGCTACGCGCGGAAGGTCAGGTGACCCAACGTCTGTTGACCCTTACCGCATTGAACAGCATGTATGCGGTGGTGGTCGAAAAGCTTGTCTCGAGCTGGTTGCATCAGGAGGTTTACGGCAACGTCTACGCCACGATTCTGCAGCCGCTGTATCTGCTGGTCGGCTCACTCGTGCTGGCCTATCTGCTGGCGCGCACCTGCACGTTTTTTTATCGTCGTCTGAACATGCAGGACGAGCATTCGTTCGTCGCGCTGTTCGGCCTCGTGCTGCTCGCCATTGCGGTGGCGCATGTGTTCAAGCTTTCCACCATTCTCGCGTTGCTGGCCGCTGGCATCATCGTGAAGAATCTTGAAGCTCGCCCGCAGTTGTGGCCGGAACATTTCGGCACGGCCGGCTGGTTATTGACGGTGATTCTGTTTGTGCTGACGCTGACGTCGTTCGAATGGAAAGACATCGCGCTTGGCGGTGTCGCGGCGCTGGGTCTGATTGTTGCGCGTCTGGTTGCGAAACTGGTGGGCGTGATGGCCTTCGCCAAGCCAAGCGGCTTGAACTGGAAGCAGGGCATGGCGCTCGGTTTGTCGTTATCGCCCATGTCGGCGCTCGCGTACCTGCTCGTCGACGATACCTACAACCTCTATCCGAATTTCGATCCGCAACTGCGCGCGATCGTGATGTGTTCGATTTTCGTGCTGCAGATTCTCGGGCCGTGGCTCGTGTATCGCAGCCTGGCGCAGGTGGCTGAACGGCGCGAAGAGTAAGCGCACGGCAAGGGCACGCCGCTGTCCGATGCGCTGTCCAATGCTTCATGCGCCTGATTTGCGCGCTTTATCCAACTTATTCGATTCAAAAACGGCCGGATGTGTGACACAGACATGTGACACACATCGGCCGACCTGACTCAGGGGACGCTATGTCACTCGAACCCTTCATCGATTCGAAACCGTTCACTTTCGGTGTCGAACTCGAGATGCAGATCGTCAATACGCACGACTATGATCTGACCAAAGCCGGCTCGGATCTGATGCGCCTCATCAAGGACGAAAAGATTCCCGGCAACATCACGCCGGAAATCACCGAAAGCATGATCGAGCTGTCGACCGGTATCTGCACGACGCATGAACAGGCTGTCACCGATTTGCGCACAATCCGTGACACGCTGGTGTCGGCGGCCGACCGTCTGAACGTCGGCTTGTGCGGCGGCGGCACGCACGCATTCCAGCAATGGAGTGAAAGGCAAATCGTCGATACGCCACGCTTTCAATATCTTTCCGAGTTGTACGGTTATCTTGCCAAGCAGTTCACGGTGTTCGGCCAGCACGTGCACATCGGCTGTCCGGATCCGAACAGCGCGCTGTATCTGCTGCATTCGATGTCGCGCTTCATCCCGCATTTCATTGCGTTGTCCGCTTCGTCGCCGTTCGTGCAAGGTGTGGACACCGGTTTTCAGTCGGCACGACTGAATTCCGTGTTCGCGTTCCCGCTCTCGGGCCGCGCGCCATTCGTGTTGACGTGGGACAGTTTCGAGGAATATTTCTCGAAGATGGTCCACACCGGCGTGGTCAACAGCATGAAGGATTTTTACTGGGACATCCGGCCGAAGCCCGGTTTCGGCACGATCGAAGTACGCGTGATGGATACGCCGTTCTCAGTGGATCGCGCCGCGGCGATTGCCTGCTACATCCAGACGCTTGCCCGCCATCTGCTGCTCGACAAGCCGATCGTGCCGAAGGAAGACGATTATCTCGTCTACACGTTCAACCGCTTCGAAGCATGCCGCTTCGGTCTGGCCGGCAACTGCATCAACCCGCAAACAAGCGAACGCAAGACGATTTCCGAAGATATCCTCGAAACGCTGGATCTGATTGCACCGCACGCCGAAGCATTGGGTTCGGGCAACGCGCTCGCCGAAATCGGTGCGATTGCGCGCGGCCAGGTCAACGATGCGACGTGGCTGCGGGGCGTCTTCGATCAGGAAAAGTCCTTGCATGAAGCTGTCCGACAGCAGTGTCTGCAGTGGCGAGCCTAGCTAGATAGAGGATTGCTTACGTTAAACCGTAAGGAAGACCCGCCTCGTGCGGGTTTTTTTTCGTAAATAAATTTCCAGCTCGGGGGCCTTCAGGTTTTTCTAAAGTTTACGTATACAAACGTAGTAGTAGTTAACAAGCATTGCATCTGCCTGTGGACAACTGAATAATTCCCTGAAAAGTCAAAGTGCTACGTAAACCATAACCAGGCTGATCCGGGGCGCATCGAGGGCGGTAAACGAGGACAACTTTAGTAAGGAAAGAGGGGGCAAGTTACTTATCAAGAATCGGCACACACGCCATCCCCTGTGTTTTCCCATGGTTATCCACAGCTTGCGTTGGATAACTTAGCTGTACGATTGGCCGGTCTCGCATAGAATGTCGTTTCATCTGCCTTTGGCTTGCAAGGCGGTAAATTTTTGAGATAGTAGAAACCGTCTCGTCTGCTTTACGGCGAGGCTACCCCACACAGGCTACGGGCGTGTTCGGCAGCGGTTTGCCGACATCGCTCGCAAGCTAATAAACCAAACGAAGATTATGAGCGAAGGCGTATACGGAGAACAGGCAACCGGGCGAGTGACCCACAGCCTATTGCGATTGAGCACGGCCATGCGGAGCCAGGCTTGGGAATGGGCGGAAGGCGCAGGCCTTACGCCGACCCAGGGCGAAATCCTGGTCTTGCTGATGCAACGCAAGGGCCCGATGCGTCTTGGTGAAATTGCCCGCGAAACGGCCCTGACCGCCGCGACTACCAGCGATGCCGTGAGTACGCTCGAGACCAAAGGTCTGGTCGAAAAGCGCCGCGCCCTCGACGACGGCCGCGCCCTCGCGGTCCGTCTGACGGCGCGTGGCCGCACCGCCGCGAAGCGCGCTGCGCAATGGCCGGACTTCCTGGCCAAGGCGGTCGGCACGCTGCGCGACGAAGAGCAGACACTGTTCTATCGCACGCTGCTCAAGACCATCCATCAGCTGGAAGCGCAAGGCACGATTCCGCCGCACCGCATGTGCCTGAGCTGCTCGCACTTCGAGCCGAGCAAGAATCCGAAGAAGACGCCGCACCACTGCGCGCTGCTCGACATGAAGATGTCGGACACGGATCTGCGTCTCGATTGCTCGGTGTACGAAGTGGCCGACGTCGCTACCCAAAAGAAGACCTGGAAGATCTTCGCCCAATAAGGCGGCTTCTCCTGGGACAATCCGCTACACTGCGAAGCCGTGTGCCGGCGGGCGGTGAATACCGTCAGCCGGCTGGTTGGCGCCGTGTAGCGGCAAGTCTTTAGGCAACCTTAAGGTGGGACAGGCTGATGAATCGGGAAGTTCTGGCCATTCGCCACGTGCACTTCGAGGATCTGGGCAGTCTTGAGCTGGAGCTCGGCGAGCGGGGGCGCCCGGTGCGCTATCTCGACGTTGGCGTCGCCCGTATCGAAGCGCCGGACCCGTTTGCCGCATCGCTCATGGTCGTGCTCGGCGGCCCAATCAGTGCAACTGACGACGCGCTTTACCCGACGCTTGTCCCGTTGCTGTCCATGATCGAAAAGCGCATCGCCGCCGGTTTGCCGACGCTTGGCATCTGCCTCGGCGCGCAATTGATCGCGCGTGCGCTCGGTGCACGCGTCTACCCCGCGGGCCATACCGAACTCGGCTGGACACCGCTTACGCTCACCGATGCGGGCCGTGCTTCGCCGGTGCGTCATCTGGACGGCGCCCACACGTCGATGCTGCACTGGCACGGCGACACCTTCGATCTGCCCGACAACGCCACACGTCTCGCCTCGACGCCCGCCTGCGAAAATCAGGCGTTCGCGTGGGGCGGCCATGTGCTGGGTCTGCAATGTCATCCGGAGATTCGCGCTGACCGGTTCGAACCCTGGTTGATCGGCAATGCCGGTGAAATTGCCGGCCACGGCATCGATGCGCGGCAGTTGCGGGCCGAGACCGCACAGTTCGGTCCGCCGCTGGAAGTCGCCGCACGCCGGATGTTCGGTGAGTGGCTCGATCAGGTCGAGCCGAAACCCTGATCCGCGCACGCCTGCAGACAATCATCCGCGGTGCTATGCTCGATCGCTCTCGGGTTTCTACTGGGCGTAATCCATGAGCGCGCTTTTTTCCCCGCTCACGCTGCGTAGCGTGACGCTTCCCAATCGTATCGTCGTCTCCCCGATGTGCCAGTATTCCGCCGAACGTGGCGAGGCGACGGCATGGCACATGATCCATCTCGGCAGTCTCGCGTTATCCGGCGCCGGCATGTTGTGCATCGAGGCGACCTCCGTCGAACCGGATGGCCGCATCACGCCGGGCGATCTCGGACTGTGGGACGACGCTACCGAAGCCGCGCTGAAGCCGGTCCTGGCCGCGATCCGCAGGCATTCGCCGATTCGCGTCACCATGCAGTTGTCGCACGCAGGGCGCAAGGCGTCGAGCCATGTGCCCTGGGAAGGCGGCCAATTGATTCCGGTGTCGCAAGGCGGCTGGCTGCCACATGCGCCGTCGGCATTGCCGCACAAGGCGGGTGAAGAGCCACCGCTTGCCCTCGACACGCCCGCACTGAACCGGATCCGCGAAGCCTTCGCGGCCTCCGCGCGTCGCGCCGCGCGTCTCGGCATCGATGCATTGGAAGTACACGCGGCACATGGCTATCTGCTGCACCAGTTCCTGTCGCCGCTCGCCAATCAACGCAGCGACGATTACGGCGGTTCGCTCGAAAACCGGATGCGCTTTCCGCTCGAAATTTTCGACATCGTGCGCGCCGCGTTTCCCGCGGACAAACCGGTTGGCGTGCGCGTCTCGGCGACCGACTGGGTCGAAGGCGGCTGGACGCTCGAGGACACGATCGCGTTCGCGCAGGAATTGAAAAAGCGCGGCTGCGACTGGATCGACGTGTCGTCCGGCGGTGTTTCGCCTTTGCAGAAGATCCCGCTTGAGCCGGGCTATCAGATTCCTTTCGCGAGGGCCGTTAAACACGCAACGGGCCTGACTACTATCGGCGTGGGCCTGATTACCGATCCGTTGCATGCCGAACAACTCATTGAAGAAGGCGATGCGGATCTGATCGCAATGGCTCGCGCGTTGCTCTACAACCCGCGTTGGCCGTGGCATGCCGCGGCGCAGCTCGGCGCGACGGTCGAAGCGCCGCCGCAGTACTGGCGTTCGCAACCGCGCGAGCAAAAAGCGCTGTTCGGCGATATTTCGTTCGGACAACGGTGAACCAGCCAACGTGCCTTGTGCGCGCACGTCTTATTGACGGTTGAACGAAGCCGTCTTGAGCGTGTAGGATGCCGGATGTGGCGCATGAGCGTCGCAGGTCGACGCGGCGCTCGCAAGGCGCCGCGTTTGCTATCCGCGTCGGAAAAAGCAGCGCGTTAGACGCGGGCATTTCTGACGGCTGCCGGATCTTCACCCCTAGTTCTTCACAAGGATTCATTCAATGAGTTCACGCAGGATCGCCGTGCGCCGTTCGGGTGTGCACGGCAAAGGCGTGTTTGCCACCGAGCCGATTGCGGCCGGCGAACGGCTGATCGAATACAAGGGTGAGCGGATCTCCTGGAAAGAAGCGTTGCGCCGTCATCCGCACAATCCGGACGAACCGAATCACACGTTCTACTTCGCGCTCGACAGTGGCAAGGTGATTGACGGCAAAGTGGACGGCAACAGCGCGCGCTGGATCAACCATTCGTGCGCGCCGAACTGCGAAGCCGAAGAGATCGACGGTCACGTGTACGTGCACGCGCTGCGCGACATCGCCGAGGGCGAGGAAGTCTTTTACGACTACGGCCTCGTCATCGACGCGCGCCAGACCAAGAAGCTCAAGAAGGAATATGAATGCCGTTGCGGCGCGCGCAAGTGCCGCGGCACGATGCTGGCGCCGGCGGAGAAAGAGAAATCCGACAAGACGGTGAAGAAGGTGAAGACGTCCGCGAAAAAAGCGAAGAAGAAATGAAACGCGGGCTGTCTGAGTTGAACGTAAGTGAACTCAAGGCAGCCCGTGGCAGTACGTCAACCGACTACAAAGTCAGATATCGATCGGCGCCGAGTGCGCCGATTTTTTTGCCGGACGCCGCACCTCGGGTTCGACTTCTTGCTGCACGCTGATCGGTATCAGCGGAATGCGCACAATAAAGCGCGCACCGCCTTCCGGCGCATCTTCGTAATGCACGCTGCCGTGATGCAGCACCATGATGTCGTGAACGATCGCGAGACCGAGGCCGGCGCCGCTGTCCACACCGGCGTCGCTCTGACCGTCGCCGCGGAAGAATCGTTTGAACAGATCGGCTTGCTGTGTGAGCGGCACGCCCGGCCCGTTGTCTTCGACGACGATCTCGGCCATGCGCAGATTGTCGATCGCGGTTTGCGACACCGTTACGGTGATGCGGCCGCCATCAAAACGCGAAGGCGGCACGTACTTGAGCGCGTTATCCAGCAGATTGGCGATTACTTCGTGCAGCAGCACGGGATTGCCGCGCGCCATCAGCGGTTGATCGTTGCCCGGATCGTCGAGGCGCTGGAAGCCGAGGTCGACGTGGAAAGTCAACGCACGAGGCACCCATTCCGCACCTGTATCGAAAGCGAGCGCGGCCATATCCACGGTGACGAAACGTGCCGCCTGTTCGCCCGGCTCCGCGCGCGCCAGCGAAAGCAACTGGTTCGACAGCCGCACGGCGCGGTCGGCCGCCGCGCGTAGTTCACGGACCGCGGCGAGCGTTTGCTGCGGGTCACGCGCCACCGCCGCCTGTTCCGCGTGCAGCTTGACGGCAGTGAGCGGCGTGCGCAACTGATGCGCGGCGTCGGCGATGAATTTGCGCTGGCCGTCGAGGGCAGTTTTCAGACGATCGAGCAGCGCGTTCAACGCGCCCGTGAGCGGCCGGATTTCAACCGGAACATAGGTCTCGTCCACCGGTTCGAGCGACGTGTGGGTCTGCCGGTTGAGCGAATCAGCGAGATCGGTGAGTGGATTGAGCTGCTGATTGACGACCCGCCACACGATGACCCAGCCCGCCAGCAGCAGCAACAGCAGTGGCATCATGATGGCGACCAGAAACTCGGCGGCGATCTGAAACCGGTGATGTACCGGCTGACCCACTTCGACGACGATTGGATTGCCGGTGGGCTGATCGACGCGCACCTGGGCCACGCGCACCGTCACGCCTTGGTGCTGCGTTTCGAAAACGTACGCGTAATGCATGCGCCGCACGCTGGTGCCTTGCAGCGGCAGGTTGTGGTCGCCGGCGATTTCGGTTTCGCCGTTGCTGATCCGATAGACGAGTTGTTCGACCGGATCGGAGAACATGGCTTGCGCGAGCGGCGGCACCGTCACCTTGGCGTCGGGGCCGGCAATCTGGATCTGTTTGGAGATCGCGGTGGCGAGATCGGCGAGCGAGCGGTCGACCACATGCTGCGTGTACTGCCACGCCAGCCAGTAAGCGATCAGGCCGCTCATCAGGGCGAGCAGCGAAAGGGGAGCAGCGAGGCGCCGCAGCAGCGTGCGGCGCAGACTATTGGCGGCCGGCTGGGGCATGATCGAACGCGCGGGAAAGGAGCAACGGCGTAGAGCACCGTAGCACCGTGAAAATTCGCCGGACGCCGGCGAATTGCGCACCGAGTGCGCGGCGCCGGCCCGGCGCTGTCAGGCCGCAATTCAGATTGCGGCCCTTGCAACGATTATGCGGCCTGACGGATTTCCTGCAACAGGTAACCGAAGCCACGCACCGTGACGATTTCGACACGGCAGTTTTCGAGCTTTTTGCGCACCCGGTGCACATAGACTTCGATCGCGGTATCGCCGAGATCGCCGCCGAAGTGCGTCAGATGGTCTTGCAACTGAGCCTTGCTGACCACGCGGCCGTGGCGCAGCAGCAGCATTTCGAGCACCGCGAATTCACGCGGCGACAGCTCGAGCGGCTTGTCGTCGTTGAAAATGCGGCGATCGACGCCTGACAGACGCACACCGCCCAACGACACTTCCGGACGCGGCATGTCGCCATGCGGGCCGCTGCGGCGCATCACGGCGCGGATGCGCGCTTCGAGTTCGGTGGGTTCGAACGGCTTCAGCATGTAGTCGTCCGCGCCGGAATTCAGGCCTTGCACGCGGTCGTTCAACTCGTCGCGCGCGGTGAGGATGATCACCGGCGTGTGACGATTGCTCTGACGAAAGCGCGCGAGCAGCGTCATGCCGTCGATACCGGGCAGGCCCAGATCTAGAATCACCAGTTCGTGGCGGTTTTGGGTGAGGGCCTGTTCGGCGAAAATGCCGTCATGGACCATGTCGACGGTGAAGCCGGCTTGTTCGAGACTACTTTGGATGCCGCGTGCGATGGGGCGGTCATCTTCGATCAGAAGGAGTCGCATGGATTTCGCTCAAGTACAATGGTTTTAGGCGTTTGGGCAAGCGGTTCGCCGGGGCGCCTGCTGCACAGGCAGCGTGCCGCGTGGCCGTGCCGAACTGGCACCAGGCAGCCACGAGACAGCTATCGAGCAGCCATGAAGTAGCCATCAAGCAGCCACTGAGTGACCACGAAGTCATGTCCGAGATAACGATCCACGAACTGGAAGCCGCGATCAACTTCTGGCGCGCCCGCTCACCTTCGAGCGGCGACGAACTCGTTCTGTGCAAGGAGGCAAGCGCGCTCTCCAAGCCGTATGCGCTGATGATTGTACAGCGTCAGCACACGCTATCACCGGATCGTTTAGACGGGTTTGCGAGGCTTGCGTGGGATTCTTACGTGCGCCTTAATAATAGCCTGTAGAACTGAAGGTTTGGGCGCCGGATTGCCTGCAATGCCCTTTCATTACCGTCAAATCGCGCGATGCGGGGTGCATCGAGGCATCTGATCGCTTGTATTACGCAGTAATACTGTCGATAAATCGTGCCAATTTAATGTCTCGCTCGGTCAAGCCATTGGCTTCGTGCGTCGACAAGGTGATTTCCACCTTGTTGTACACGTTGAACCATTCCGGATGGTGATCCATTTCCTGCGCCTTGATCGCCACGCGCGTCATGAAGCCGAATGCTTCGTTGAAGTCGGCGAACTTGAAGTGGCGCTGGATCGCGTCGCGGCCCGCCACGGCTTGCCAGCCGTGCAGTTCAGCCACTTGCGTGGCGCGTTCTTCGGAAGTCAGTTTGCTAATCATGGTGCTACCTCGTTGATCTGAACAGGCGCGCCGGCAGGCGTGCCTATCCGCTATTTTTTCACGGATGGCATCAGCCTGCTGCCGGCCTGCTCAGGCCGTGTTGTCAGATATCGCCGTCGGCTTGCCAGCCTTCCTGCGAGCCGCGCGTGATCATGCGATCTTGCTCGAGCACGTCGCCTGCCGCGAACGCGGGCTCTGCAGCCAGCTTGGCGAGCAGCGGGGCGAAGTCGGTTTGCGCGACGCCGAACAACTGCGCGAAGTCGTCGATCACGAAGTAGGTTTTCTGGAACGTGTCGATGCGATAGCGCGTGCGCATCACGCGTTCGAGGTCGAAGCCGAGCCGGTTCGGCGCCGCGCTTTGCTGGCTGTAGAGCGTCTCGCCTTTGCTTGAGACGATGCCCGCGCCATAGATCTTCACGCCGTTAGGACTCGCCGCGTCGCGGATCAGGCCGAACTCGACGGTGTACCAGTAGAGCCGGGCAAGCAGCGGCAGGGCGCCGGCATCATTGGCGGCAAGCGCCGCGCGGCCGTACGCGTGCATGTAGTCCGCGAACACCGGATTGATCAGCAGCGGTACGTGGCCGAACAGATCGTGAAAACAGTCCGGTTCCTGCAGATAATCGAGTTGGTCGGGGCGGCGCATCCACCATGTCACCGGAAAACGGCGATTCGCCAGATGCTCGAAGAACACCTGGTCGGGCACCAGTCCGGGCACGGCGACGATTTGCCAGCCCGTCGCGGGCGTTAGCCTGGCGTTGATTTCGTCGAATGAGGGCACACGGTCGTGCGGCATGCCGATACAGTCGACGCCTGCCAGAAACTCGTCGCACACACGGCCCTTGAGCAACGCAGTCTGGCGTGCATAGAGCTGCTGCCATACAGCGTGGTCGACCGCGCCGTAGCGCTCGGTCGGCTGGTCGATGGTGAAGTCGGCGCGGGTTTCGAGGCCGGCGTCGAATTGCTCTTTGAGTTTGGCGGTGTTGGCGGTGGACATGATGCTGCGCGCTCTACGGTGTTTGCGAGTTGAAACGGTGATGCAAGTGTAGAGCGGTAGGCGTGCGGAGTGGGCGCAATGTTGGCGTTATGGTGTGTCAATATGCAATAATCGTGCATCAATTGCCGATTCAATGCGGAAATAAATCATGTTAGAACTCGATCACTTCGATCTCGCGCTGCTGGACGTGCTTCAGCGCTTCGGCCGGGCCACGCATCAGCAATTGGCTGAGCAGGTGCCGCTGTCACCGTCGCAGATTGGGCGGCGCTTGCAGCGCCTCGAGCAGGTGGGTGTGGTGGACGGCTACCGCGTCGTGCTGCGCCCGGAAAAACTCGGGCTCGGCGTAACGGCTTTTACGAGTCTGAAGTTGAAGCATCACGGCGACTCAATCATCGAGCAGTTCCAGCAACAGATCGAGGTGCTGCCGGAAGTACTGGAATGCCACGCGGTGGTCGGCGACGCCGATTATCTGCTGCGCATTGTCGCGCCCGATCTGAACTATCTGTCGACGTTCGTGATGAAGAAATTGATGCGTGTGCCGGGCGTCGACAGCGTGCGCTCCAATATCGTGTTGACCACCTTCAAGCGTAATGGGCCGTTGCCGCTCGCCCATCTGTCGCCGGGGGCGGCCGCCGTTTGATGCGGGGGCTTCCTGGACTTTCTGGCGTTGGGGGTATGAAGGACCGCGGCTTCTGTATTGACGTCGCCGCGACCCTTGATGCTTAGGTTTTACGCAGCCTGCTTCGGCTCGGTGTTCGGGCTCAACAAATCCACATAAGCCACCGCAACCAGGTCCGATTCCGGTACGCCGAGGGTCTGGAACATCGCGTGTGCTTCGGCGTGGCCGCCTTCTTCGTCGTCGTCCTGAGCTAGCAGCACTTCGAGCTCGACAAAGTCGCCGAGACCGTCGACGCGATCCAGATGGATCCGCGTACGTCCCGTCAGATAAACGTGACGTTCCTTCGTGACGATGCCACGCGTGGTCAGCGCCGTGGCGAGCAGCGCGTGCATTGCTTCAGGGTTGGTCACCGGGCTGCGCGTGTAATACGACGCCTTCGGGCCATCCCGGTCGTCGCGTTGGTAGAAGATCAGTTCGGCCGGCGTGCCGTCGTCGAACTGGCGCAGCTTCAGGCGGCCACGCGGCACGTCGTAGAAAAAGTCCTGCTGGCGGAAGATCAGCGGCGCATCCGGCGCAAGCTTCGCGGCGCGTTCACGCAGTTGTTCGAAATGCTGGGCGCGGGCTTTGATTTCAATGTTGCGTGCCATGTCAGGCTCCTGTCGAAGGATGGCGTGGTCGGCAGCTTCCGGTGGTGCCGGGGCGAAGCTGCCGGGAAGGACGAAGTCAGACGGAACAGAAACGATGCGGGGCCGGCGCGTGAGCGCGA
Organism: Paraburkholderia aspalathi; assembly: GCF_900116445.1. Classification (GTDB taxonomy): domain Bacteria; phylum Pseudomonadota; class Gammaproteobacteria; order Burkholderiales; family Burkholderiaceae; genus Paraburkholderia; species Paraburkholderia aspalathi. The sequence continues at coordinate 74,587 of NZ_FPBH01000006.1, read as the reverse complement.
ACCCTCAATCTAACAAAAAGTGCGTGACGGTGTGGTTTCAGATGACGAGGCCAGCAAATGCGGGCTTCGAGGCGAACCTCGATTGACCGCCTGCGAGCTTGCTCTGCTTACGCCACCAGCCGAAAGCGGTCTGCGAGGGCACGCGGAGAGATGACAATCGGTCGCATGGTGCGCGGCTGTCATGAGAGCAGCTCATATCGCCCTTGCGACCGTGGTGCCCTCAGGCATGGGTCCGCGCCGGCCTTGACGCCGTCCTCAAGTCGCCCATTGCTGCTCGATCAGCTTCAACGCCGCGGCGATCGCTGGTTCGTCCTTGCGCTCGGCGAGCGTGATGAAGCTGAGCTGGGTCGGCACGGTGACGCCTTCAACAATGGTCAACGCGTGTGCATGTGCTTCGGCAATTGCGGTGGCATCGCGCGCGAGCGTCAGACCGACACCTGATTTGACCAGATCGAGCATCGACGGCTCCTGATCCACTTCCGCCACCTTAATCGGTTTGACGCCGGCCTCACCAAAGCAGCGCGACAACAACCTGTTGTGCGCGGACGCAGGCGGCGTCCAGATCCATGGCAGTGCGGCGAGCGAACGCCAGTCGCGCGCGCCCTTCACGCGATCTTTCCAGCCCGCCGGCGCCAGCACGCGGTACTGGAAGTGCGTGAGCGTGACGGCATGAAAGGCAGCGCCGTCGCGGGCATCGTCATCGGATGGCAGGCCGATGTAGTAACCCACATCCAGTTCACCGGCACGAACCTGTTCGAGCACCCAGCCCGACATCCCGTGGCGCAAGGCCGTTTCGATGCGCGGCCAGGTTTCCACCAGTTGCTTGAGAAAGCCGCCGAGGCGCAGAAACGCCGGATCGAGAATCGTGCCGATCCGCAAACGACCGCGCACTTCGTGGCGCAGCGACGCCGCCGCACGCTGAACGTCGCTCGCGGCGCCTAAGGCGCGTTCGGCGTGGGGCAGGAGGGCCTGACCGTCTCGGGTCAGCGAAAGCCCGTGCGAGGTCCGCGTGAACAGCGTCACGCCGAGCGTCTCCTGCAAATGCTTGATTTGCAGGCTGACGGCGGGTTGGGTCAGGTGAAGCTGCACTGCGGCACGCGTGAGGTTGCCCTCGCGTGCCACGGTGACGAACGCCCGTAGCAGAGTCAGATCCATATCCTGATATTAGCTCGCCTTATAGCGCAGTTGAGCATTACTCATTGGATTTGTCGCCCCGAAGCGCCGTACGCTTGCGTTCATCACGCCGTTCGCGGTGGGCGGAAGACCTTCATAGGAAGAGGACAAGAACATGAGCGAGACATATCAGGACGAGGCTGTCCGGAGCGAGACGAGCGCACGCGCGCTGACCCATTTCATCAACGGCAAGATGGTCGAGGGAACGAGCGGCCGCTTCGCTGACGTCTTCAATCCCGCGCTTGGCAGCGTGAGCGCACGCGTGCCGCTGGCGAGCGTCGCTGAGGTGGATGCGGCGGTCGCTGCCGCCAGTGCTGCGTTTCCTGCATGGAGCGAAACCGCGCCGATCAAGCGGGCGCGCGTGCTGTTCAAGTTCAAGGAATTGCTCGACCGTCACCATGACGAACTGGCGGAATTGATCACGCGCGAGCACGGCAAGGTGTTTTCCGATGCGAAGGGCGAGGTGATGCGCGGCATCGAGATCGTCGAGTTTGCGTGCGGCATTCCGAATCTGCTGAAGACCGACTTCACCGACCAGATCGGCGGCGGCATCGACAACTGGAATCTGCGCCAGCCGCTGGGCGTGGTTGCCGGCATTACGCCGTTCAATTTTCCGATGATGGTGCCGTGCTGGATGTTCCCGGTGGCGATCGCATGCGGCAACACGTTCGTGCTGAAGCCATCGGAGCGTGATCCGTCGGCATCGAACCGTCTTGCTGAATTGTTCAAGGAAGCCGGGTTGCCGGACGGCGTGTTCAACGTCGTGCATGGCGACAAGGTGGCGGTGGATGCGTTGCTCGTACATCCCGAGGTGAGCGCGTTGTCGTTTGTCGGTTCGACGCCGATTGCCGAATACATCTATACGGAAGGCACGAAGCACGGCAAGCGCGTGCAGGCTTTGGGCGGGGCGAAGAATCACCTCGTGGTGATGCCGGACGCGGATCTCGATCAGGCGGTCGACGCGTTGATTGGCGCTGCGTATGGTTCCGCCGGCGAGCGGTGCATGGCGATTTCGGTGGCGGTTGCGGTCGGGCATATAGCCGATGAACTGATCGAGCGACTGACACCGCGCGTGAAGAGCCTGAAGATTCTGAACGGCATGGAATCGGAAGCCGAGATGGGGCCGTTGGTGACGGCGGCGCATCGCGAGAAAGTGGCCGGTTATATCGATGCCGGCGTTGCGGCGGGTGCGAAGCTGGTGGTCGATGGGCGTGGCCATCAGGTGGCTGGGCATGAGAAGGGATTCTTTCTCGGCGGCACGTTGTTTGATGATGTCTCGACCGATATGAAGATTTATCGCGAGGAGATTTTCGGTCCGGTGTTGTGTGTTGTGCGGGTGCCGGATTTTGCTTCTGCTGTTGAGCTGATTAACGCTAACGAGTTTGCTAATGGGGTGTCGTTGTTCACCTCTGACGGTGGCGTGGCCCGGGCGTTTTCGCGGCAGATCCAGATTGGGATGGTGGGGATTAATGTGCCGATTCCTGTGCCGATGGCTTGGCATTCTTTTGGTGGGTGGAAGAAGTCCCTCTTCGGGGATCACCATGCGTATGGGGAAGAAGGCGTGCGCTTCTATACTCGCTATAAAAGCATCATGCAGAGGTGGCCCGATAGCATCGGGAAGGGGGCTGAGTTCACTATGCCAGTAGCGAAGTAGACTTTTTTTGCCTTTGCGGCGCTTTTTGTCAGGGTTCTTGGGGCTTTGGCCTTTCCTTGATTTGCTTTTGGTTTATTAGCGTTCCCCCTGTGCGGGGGGGCACCTACTTTTCTTTGCCGCCGCAAAGAAAAGTAGGCAAAAGAAAGCGGCTAGAAGCCCCTGCTAAGTGGGCACCGTGGTCTGCTGCGGGTAGTGGTGCGACTGGAATCCGTGTTCTCTCACATTCAGCGTTAGTGACAAAGGAGTCATCAGCTCCCACTCCGCACTACGTGCGTCGCGGACGGGTATGCATGGGAAACCACGGGCTTCGGTTGAGGTTTGTGGGGGCCGTCGGCTTCGCCTCGGCGAGGTGCTTGATTAGTTAGTGGCGCGTGCTAGGCGCTCGATGTGAAGGCAGCGATTGCGAGTGGGGTAGGCCTGAGTGAACGGATGGTTTTATGAAGTACTCTTCGGCGCGCGCAGCGCCGCCGGAAGTATGACTCCCTTGTCACAAGCACGTGCAGGGGCACGAACCCAGATTCCAGTCGCACCACTACCCGCTGCAGACCACGGTGCCCACTTAGCATTAGCGGTTTGAGCTGCTTTCTCTTGCCTACTTCTCTTTGCAGCAGCAAAGAGAAGTAGGTGCCGCCCCGCACAGGGGCAACGCTAATAGACCACTAACAAAGCAAGGAAAGGCACCAAAGCCAGAACAAGGAAAGGCCAACGCCGTAAGAACACAGACAATAAGCGCCGCGAAAGCAAAAAAGCTTAGGAGACAAAACGATGAACACCCCAGAAAACACACAAACAAAAACCCGCCGCCTGGAAGGCGAATTCGACTACATCATAGTCGGCGCCGGCACAGCAGGTTGCGTCCTCGCCAACCGCCTATCGGAAGATCCAGAGGTGCAGGTCCTCCTGCTAGAAGCCGGCGGCAAAGACGACTACCACTGGATCCACGTGCCGGTAGGCTACCTCTACTGCATTGGCAATCCCCGCACAGATTGGCTCTACAAAACCCAGTCAGAACCCGGCCTGAACGGCCGCTCGCTCTCATACCCGCGGGGCAGAGTACTAGGCGGCAGCTCCTCCATCAACGGCATGATCTACATGCGCGGCCAACGCGAGGACTACGATGAATGGGCTCGCGTCACCAATGACGCCTCCTGGTCCTGGAACTCTGTCCTCCCCATCTTCAAACGCAGCGAAGATCACCACGCCGGCGCGTCCGAATCGCATGGAGCAGGCGGCCCATGGCGCGTCGAAAAACAACGCCTGAAATGGAAGATCCTCGAAGAGTTTTCACAAGCCGCACAACAAACCGGCATACCCGCTACCGATGACTTCAATCGCGGTGACAACACCGGTGTCGGTTACTTCGACGTCAATCAGAAACGCGGCATCCGTTGGAACGCGTCGAAAGCCTTTCTGCGTCCGGCGCTTAGGCGACCCAATCTCACCGTTATCACCGGTGCCCATACACAGCGCGTCGTGTTCGAGGGACGTCGCTGCACAGGCGTCGAATATCGCGGCGACAACACGGACTATCTCGCCAAAGCCCGTTGCGAAGTGATCCTCAGTTCCGGTGCGGTCAACTCGCCGCAATTGCTCGAACTCTCCGGTATCGGTAATGGTGCGCGCCTCCAGAATCTCGGTATCGAGGTTGTGAAGGATCTGTGCGGCGTCGGCGAAAATCTGCAGGACCATCTGCAGTTGCGCATGGCCTATAAAGTCGACGGCGTGCGTACGCTCAATACCGCTTCCGCGCATTGGTGGGGCAAGCTGATGATCGGCATGCAGTACGCGTTCTTTCAAAGCGGCCCCATGTCGATGTCACCATCGCAACTCGGCGCGTTCGCCAAGTCCGATCCGAATGACCGCTCGCTCACGCGTCCCGATCTCGAGTATCACGTGCAGCCGCTCTCACTCGATCGCTTCGGCGAACCGTTGCATCGCTTCAATGCATTTACCGCGTCGGTGTGTCAGTTGCGGCCAACCTCGCGTGGCAGTATTCACATCGGATCATCCGATGCGTCGGCGCCGCCGTTGATCGCGCCCAACTATCTGTCCACCGATTACGACCGGCACGTCGCTGCCAACGCATTGCGTCTGACGCGCCGCATTGCCGCGGCGCCTGCGCTCGCGCCCTATCGGCCGCAAGAGATTCTGCCCGGTATCCAGTATCAGACCGAAGAAGAACTTCAGCAGGCCGCGGGCGCGGTCGGTACCACCATCTTTCATCCGGTCGGCACTTGCCGGATGGGCACCGCCGACGATCCCGCCGCGGTCGTCGACAATCGCCTACGAGTTATCGGGGTTGACGGTTTACGGGTGGTCGACGCATCAATCATGCCGTCCATCACCTCGGGCAACACCAACTCGCCGACACTGATGATCGCCGAGCGCGCCAGCGACATGATCCGCGAAGACCGTCGCGCACGCTCGGGCGGCAATGTCCTGGTTCAGACTAGCGGTGCGCCGTCCATGTCAGCCGTGTGACACTCGGCGTGACTGTGGGAGCCGAAGCCGCGGTGCGTGCCTCGGACTTTGCCTGGCATGCCTCGAGCGTGATGGAAGCAGCGCTCGCGGATCCCCCTGGCGCCTGCCGAGCAAGGTTGACGCATCGCGTGCGCATCCTTCAGGCGCCCCGAGCAAGGGTGGCGTGCCGCTTGAGCACGCCTCGGGCCCGCTTCAAACAGTCGTCATCCACTAAGTGCAAATCCCAATGAATGCGCTGCATCATTGGCGCGACAATGGCAGCCATGCTGCGTGCCGCCCATGGATTACCGTCCGGATTGGTGCAGTACGCCAACGAGCGGCACGGGGTGCCGCCGTCACACATAAAAGTCGCGCAGCCGTTCGCGCGGAAGATCGTAATGCTTCGCCTTACTCCGTATGGAAGGGAACATGATTCTCGGCGATACGATTCTCGAAACGCGCGGCCTCACCCGCGAGTTCAAAGGCTTCATCGCCGTGAACGGGGTGAACCTGCGCGTGCGCCGTGGCTCGATCCATGCGCTGATCGGCCCTAATGGGGCAGGCAAGACCACCTGCTTCAATCTGCTCACCAAATTCCTTGAACCGACCGCGGGCCAGATCGTCTTCAACGGAATCGACATCACCAGTGAACGCCCGGCGCAAATCGCCCGGCGCGGCATCATCCGCTCGTTTCAAATTTCTGCTGTATTTCCGCATCTGACAGCATTGCAGAATGTGCGCATCGGTTTGCAGCGTGTGCTCGGCACGGCATTTCATTTCTGGAAGAGCGAACGCACGCTGCGTCAGCTCGACGATCGGGCCATGGACTTGCTCACCCAGGTCGGATTGACCGATTTCGCCGACGTGCTCACGGTAGAACTGTCCTACGGCCGCAAGCGCGCGCTCGAAATCGCCACCACGCTCGCGATGGAGCCCGAGTTGATGCTGCTCGACGAACCAACACAAGGCATGGGCCATGAAGACGTCGATCGCGTCACGGCCTTGATCAAGAAGGTATCGAGCGGCCGCACGATCCTGATGGTCGAGCACAACATGAACGTGATCGCCGGCATCTCCGACACCATCACCGTGCTGCAACGAGGCGAGGTGCTCGCGGAAGGCAGCTATGCCGAAGTGTCGAAGAATCCGCTCGTGATGCAAGCCTATATGGGCAGCGCCGACGCGGCGCTCGCCGGAGCCCACGCATGAATACGATTGCCGAGCGCGAAAGTCTCGAGGTGAGCGACACGGCTGGCGGTGCCCCCGCGCTGGAGATCACGGGTTTGCAGGCATGGTACGGGGAGTCCCATATCCTGCATGGCGTCGATCTGACGGTGAACCGTGGCGAAGTCGTCACGCTGCTGGGCCGTAACGGCGCGGGGCGCACCACCACACTGCGCGCGATCATGGGGCTGACCGGCCGGCGCACCGGCTCGATCCGCATTAGCGGCCGCGAAACCATCAATCTGCCCACACATCGTATCGCTCACTGCGGCATCGGTTACTGCCCGGAAGAGCGTGGGATTTTTTCGAGCCTCTCGTGTGAGGAAAACCTGCTGTTGCCGCCGCCCGTCGGCGACAAGGCACACATGATGTCGCTCGAAGAAATCTATTCGATGTTCCCGAATCTGCAGGAACGCCGCATGAGCCAGGGCACGCGGCTCTCGGGTGGTGAGCAGCAGATGCTGGCGGTCGCACGCATTCTGCGCACCGGCGCGAGTTTGCTGCTGCTCGACGAAATCTCGGAGGGCCTGGCGCCAGTCATCGTGCAGGCGCTGGCCCGCATGATCATGACGCTCAAGGCGCGCGGCTACACGGTTGTGATGGTCGAACAGAATTTCCGCTTTGCCGCGCCACTCGCCGATCGCTTCTATGTGATGGAGCATGGTGCGATCGTCGAACACTTCGAGGCCGGCGAGCTCGAAAGCAAGATGCCGGTGCTGCACGACTTACTGGGCGTATAGACAGGAAGTAACGAGAAACGTCCGATTGCCTCTGATAACCACAAGCGAAGAAACCAGGAGACAGGAATGAAAAAGAACCCACTCGCGCGGCTTGCCACACTCTGTTTCGCGGTTGCCGCCGGCGCCGCGTTGACGATGGGCAGCGCGCAGGCCGCTGACGATGCCGTGAAGATCGGCTTCATCACCGACATGTCGGGTCTGTATGCGGATATTGATGGCCAGGGCGGTCTCGAAGCGATCCGCATGGCCGTGGCCGACTTCGGCGGCAAGGTCAATGGCAAGCCGATCTCGGTGGTCTATGCCGATCACCAGAACAAGGCCGACATCGCGGCGTCGCGGGCGCGCGAATGGTTCGATCGGGATGGCGTCGATCTGCTGATCGGCGGCACGAATTCGGCAACCGGGCTGTCGATGAACACGGTGGCCGGTGAGAAGCACAAGGTTTATATCAGCATCGGCGCGGGCGCCGACACCCTGACCAACGAGCAATGCACACCGTACACGATCCACTACGCGTACGACACGACGGCGCTCGCCAAGGGCACGGGCTCGGCGGTGACGAAGCAGGGTGGCAAGACGTGGTACTTCCTGACGGCTGACTACGCGTTCGGCAAGGCGCTCGAAAAGAATACGTCGGACGTGGTGAAGGCCAACGGCGGCCAGGTGCTGGGCGCTGTGCGTCATCCGCTTTCGGCATCGGATTTCTCGTCTTTCCTGTTGCAGGCGCAAGCGTCGAAGGCGCAGATCCTCGGCCTCGCCAACGCGGGCGGCGACACGATCAACTCGATCAAGGCCGCCAAGGAATTCGGCATCACGAAGACGATGAAGCTGGCCGCACTGCTGATGTTTATCGACGACGTCCACAGTCTGGGTCTGGAAACGACCCAGGGCCTGGTGCTGACGGACAGCTGGTACTGGAACAAGGACGCCACTACGCGCGCGTGGGCGCGGCGCTACTTCGACAAGATGAAGAAGATGCCGTCGAGCCTGCAGGCTGCCGACTACTCCGCAACCATGACCTACCTGAAGGCCGTGCAGACGGTCGGCTCGACCGACTCCGACAAGGTGATGGCGCAACTGAAGAAGGCCAAGATCGACGACTTCTACGCGAAGGGCTACATCCGTCAGGACGGCAGCATGATCCACGATATGTACCTGATGCAGGTGAAGACGCCGGCCGAATCCAAAGAGCCGTGGGACTACTACAAGATCACTGCGACGATTCCCGGCGAACAGGCGTTCACGACCAAGGCTGAAACGCGCTGCGCGATGTGGAAATAAGCGTAGGTTGATAACCAGTTGACCGTCTGTCAGCCTTTTCTGGCGGGAAATACATAGCGCCGTTTTGGTACACAGACTGATGGTCAGCTGCTTCATGTGCCGCGCGCGATCGAGCGGATGGCTCGCCGGCCGCGCGCCGGCGGGATCATACGTAACCGATCTCACCCTGACGTTGGCTTAAGGGATTAAGGCTTCAATGGAAATCTTTGGCGTTCCGCTACCGGCGATGCTGAGCCAGTTGCTGCTGGGGCTCGTGAACGGCTCGTTCTATGCGATTCTCAGCCTGGGTCTGGCGGTGATCTTCGGCTTGCTCAACGTGATCAATTTCGCGCACGGCGCGTTGTTCATGCTCGGCGCGATGCTCGCGTGGATGGGCCTGTCGTATTTCGGCCTGCCGTACTGGGTGATGCTGGTGCTCGCGCCGCTGATCGTCGGCGTGTTCGGCATCGTGATCGAACGCTCGATGCTGCGCTGGCTGTACAAGCTTGATCACCTCTATGGGCTTCTGCTCACTTTCGGACTCACGCTGGTTGTCGAAGGCGTGTTCCGCTCGATCTACGGTTCGTCCGGCCAGCCGTACGACGTGCCGTCGGCGCTTTCCGGTGCGACCGATCTCGGCTTCATGTTCCTGCCGAACTATCGCGCGTGGGTAGTGGTGGCGTCGCTCGTGGTCTGCTTCGCCACGTGGTTCGTGATTGAGAAGACGCGCCTCGGCGCCTATCTGCGCGCGGGCACCGAGAATCCGAAACTGGTCGAGGCGTTCGGTGTCAACGTGCCGTTGATGATCACGCTCACCTATGGCTTCGGCGTCGCGCTGGCCGCGTTCGCCGGCGTGCTTGCCGCGCCGGTGATTCAGGTCTCGCCGTTGATGGGCCAGCCGATGATCATCACCGTGTTCGCGGTGGTCGTGATCGGCGGCATGGGTTCGATCATGGGCTCGATCCTGACCGGCCTGCTGCTTGGCGTGATCGAAGGGCTGACGCGTGTGTTTTACCCGGAAGCGTCGGCAACCGTCGTCTTCGTGATCATGGCGCTCGTGTTGCTGGTGCGCCCGGCGGGTCTCTTCGGCAAGGAAAAATGATGCAGAGAAAAGTGCTCTACGGTCTGCTGCTGATCGCGCTTCTCGCGGTGCCGGTGCTCGGCATCTATCCGCTCTTCGTCATGAAGGTGCTGTGCTTCGCGTTGTTCGCCGCGGCCTTCAATCTGCTGATTGGATACACGGGGCTGCTCTCGTTCGGTCACGCAATGTTTCTCGCCTCGGCCGGTTACGTCACCGGTTATGCGATGCAGACGCTCGGCTTCTCTCCGGAGCTCGGTGTGCTGGCGGGCACCGCCACGGCGACGTTGCTTGGGCTGGTGGTCGGCCTGTTCGCGATTCGCCGGCAGGGCATCTACTTTGCGATGGTGACGCTGGCGCTCGCGCAGATGGTCTACTTCGTGTTCCTGCAGGCGCCGTTTACGCACGGCGAGGACGGCCTGCAAGGCGTGCCGCGCGGCAAATTGTTCGGCTTGCTGGATCTGTCGTCGGACGTGACGCTGTACTTTGTCGTGCTGGCCGTGATGGTGCTGGCATTCCTGCTGATCGTGCGGATCGTGCACTCGCCGTTCGGGCAGGTGCTGGTCGCGATCAAGGAGAACGAGCCGCGCGCCGTGTCGCTTGGTTACGATACCGATCGCTTCAAACTGCTGGCGTTCATTCTGTCTGCTGGGATCGCCGGTCTGGCGGGCTCGCTCAAGGTACTGGTGCAGGGCTTCGAGACGTTGAGTGACGCATACTGGACTATGTCGGGTCTCGTGATCCTGATGACTCTAGTGGGTGGCATGGGAACGCTGTTCGGGCCGCTGCTCGGCGCGGCGCTGATCGTTGCGCTCGAAGACCGGCTCGGCGATATCGGCACGGCGCTGGCTTCGTCGACAGGCGTCGAATGGTTCCGCTCGCTGGGTGAATCCGTGACCATCGTAACGGGCGTGATTTTCATTGCCTGCGTGCTGGCGTTCCGGCGCGGTATTGTCGGTGAGATCATCGCGAGAGTGCGGCCATTGCGGGCCTGAAGCGGCAATGAGGCGGCAATGAGGGGACGCTGAATTTCAAATTGCTTTGGCATCCGATATAATTCGGCGCTCGTGAAATCGGTCAGGCTGGATCTTGCGTTGCGCGCAGGCCGGCCTCGCGCTAAATCGGAACAAAACGTGCCCCACATTTGTGCCGCAGTGCACCACTAGGGTAATTGCTAGTTGTAAGGGGGAGGGTGCTCGTTTAATCTTCATGCAGTTCTGATGCACCACGAATTTTGCAGGTGGAGAACGAGGAGACAATGAGGCACTCAGTGCCCAGACGAAAGCGCTGTTGGATTGATATCCAACAGCGCTTTTTATTTGTGCTTTTCGTTATTCGCCATTCAATTTCTCCGCTAATTCGGTGACCCTTTTTTATTCACCGAGCCACCCCCGATTTCATCTGCCCTTACCCTGCAAAATGCTTGCAGCGCGGGGCTTTCGTCCGCTAAACTTGCCATTCACCGACCGAGCGGTCGGTGATTCAAGTCTGCGGATTTGGATTCAAATGAATAACGGGGTAGACAGAGGAGCGGGATGAAGTCGGCATTGCGTTGGATGAGCGCGGCATTGGTCGCCACCGGGGTATCCGCGGCATGGAGTGGCCACGCATTCGCGGACGTGAAAATCGGCGTCACGGTGTCGGCAACGGGGCCGGCTGCGTCGCTTGGTATTCCGGAAAAGAACACGATCGCGCTGCTGCCTAAAGAAGTGGCAGGGCAGAAGATTGACTACATCGTGCTCGACGACGCCACGGATTCAACCCAGGCCGTCAAGAACGCACGCAAGCTCACCAGCGAAGATCATGTGGATGCGTTGATCGGCTCGACCGTCGTGCCGAACTCGCTGGCCATGATCGACGTCGCCTCCGAAAGCACCACACCGATGATCTCCATGGCCGCCGCGGCGAGCATCGTCGAACCGATGGATGCGAAGCGCGCGTGGGTCTTCAAGACACCGCAAAACGACATTCTGATGGCCACCGCGATCGCGCAGCATATGTCGAATCACGGTGTGAAGACGGTCGCGTTCATCGGCTTTGCAGATGCGTACGGCGAGAACTGGTTCAAGGAGTTCGGCAAGGCGGCCGATCTCGCGAAGATCAAGATCGTCGCGAACGAACGCTTCGCGCGCAACGACGCTTCGGTGACGGGCCAGGTGCTGAAGATCATGTCGCAGAACGCGGATGCGGTGCTGGTCGCCGGCGCGGGCACACCGGCCGCATTGCCGCAGAAAACCCTCAAGGAACGCGGCTACAAGGGCAAGTACTATCAGACGCACGGCGTCGCCAATAACGACTTCCTGCGCGTGTGCGGCAAGGATTGCGAAGGCACCTATCTGCCAGCCGGTCCGTTGCTGGTCGCTGACCAGTTGCCCGATTCGAACCCGGTGAAGAAGTCCGCGCTCGCCTACAAGCATGCGTATGAAGCGGCGTACGGCGCCGGTTCGGTCTCGACATTCGGCGGTCACGCTTGGGATGCAGGCTTGCTGTTGCAACGCGCGATCCCGCTTGCGCTGAAGAAAGGTCAGCCGGGCACGCCTGCGTTCCGCGAAGCGCTACGTGCGGCACTCGAAAACACGAAAGACATGCCCGCTTCCCACGGCATCTTCAACATGAGCGCGAACGACCACGCTGGTCTCGACCAGCGGGCGCGTGTGATGGTGGAGATCGCCGGCGGCAAGTGGAAGCTGTCCGGCGACTGAGCGAAGGCGAAGCGATACGGAACCCACTCAAAAAAGACGCGTGCAGTTGCCGCGTCTTTTTTATTGCCCGCATTTGATGATTGGCGGCGCTTGAAGTGTGTTGGACAAGCGAAACATCGGAGATGAAAACGCGGTCAAAAGCGCGGCCTAAGCGGCCCGTTTCAGGACAAACCCGCATTCGGGCGACAGTCTATTGACCGTGAATGATGCAGAACGCAATACTACTAACATGTTAGTGTTTCGGGCATTAGAAATCGCAGTAGTGGTTCGCAGCAGGGGAGTTGCACCAGAACGGCGACGGCGTTGATGTTGAGCAGGGAAAACCATGCTTGGCATGCCTGAACCCTATAACTAGATTCAGACACCCGGCCCGTGCGCCGGATTACAGATACGCGCTTCAAAGCGTTTGGAGACTTGCATGAAAAAGACAAAGCAATGGGTACGCACCGGTATCGCGATGGCGTTGATGTGCGGCGCGGGCGCTGCCTTCGCGCAGGTGAAAATCGGCGTCACGCTGTCCACCACGGGGCCGGCTGCATCGCTCGGGATTCCTGAAAAGAACACGATCGCGCTGCTGCCGAAAGAGATCGGCGGCAAGACGGTGCAATACATCATCCTCGACGATGGATCGGACACCGGCAAGGCCGTGCAGAACACGCGCAAGCTGATCGACGAAGACCACGTCGACGCCATCGTCGGTTCGACCGTCACGCCGAATTCGCTGGCGATGCTCGACGCTGCGGCTGAAGGCAAGACGCCGATGATCTCGCTGGCGGCATCGGCTGCGATCATTTCGCCGATGGACGCCAAGCGCGCATGGGCCTTCAAACCACCGCAAAACGACAGCCTGATGGCTGACGCGATCGCCGACTACATGGAGCGTCACGGCGTGAAGACGGTTGGCTTCATCGGCTTCGCGGATGCGTACGGTGACGGCTGGAACAACGTCTTCACCGCGGCGGCCGCGGCACATCATCTGAAGATCGTCTCCAATGAACGCTTTAACCGCACCGATGCCTCGGTGACCGGCCAGGTGCTGAAGACGATGGGCGCGAACCCGGATGCGGTGTTGATCGCGGGCGCGGGTACGCCGTCGGCGCTGCCGGCCAAGACGCTCAAGGAGCGTGGCTACAAGGGCAAGGTCTACCAGACGCACGGCGTCGCCAACAACGACTTCCTGCGCGTGTGCGGCAAGGATTGCGAAGGCGAACTCCTGCCGGCTGGTCCGATCCTCGTAGCCGATCAGCTGCCGGATTCGAATCCGGTGAAGAAGTCGTCGGAAGCCTACAAGGACGCGTATGAGAAAGCGTATGGCGCGGGCTCGGTGGCGACCTTCGGCGGTCACGCATGGGACGCCGGCCAGATGCTGCAAGCTGCGATTCCGGTCGCGCTGAAGACCGCTCAACCGGGCAGCGAAGCGTTCCGCATGGCACTGCGCAGCGCGCTTGAAAACATCAAGGAACTGCCGGTCTCGCACGGCATCATGAACACCACGACGACCGACCACAACGGCCTCGACAAGCGCGCACGCGTGATCGTGCAGATCGTCGACGGCAAGTGGAAGCTGCTGAACGACTAACAACAAAAACGATACGCGCCTCTCGCGCAGCATGCGGCGCAAGACGCCGCATTGCCATTCTGTTCGATGACAATGGCAACGACCGCTGCGCCGTATTCCGGCGCGGCGGTCGCTTTTTCAGGCATCGCTGGTTAGTGGCCGGCCGCGCGTTCTGCCGCCACGACTGTTCCCGGTTTTGACTTCGACGCTTCAGGACGAGGAAGTATGGATCTATCAATTGCGGCGATCCTCGCACAGGACGGCATCACCACCGGCGCGATCTACGCGCTGCTCGCGCTTGCGCTAGTGCTGGTGTTCTCCGTCACGCGGGTGATCTTCATCCCGCAGGGCGAGTTTGTTTCGTACGGCGCGCTGACGCTCGCCGCACTGCAAACACAAAAATTTCCGGCCACGTGCTGGTTGTTGATGGCGATGGGCGCGGCATGCTTTGTCGTCGAGATAGCGGGGCTGGTGCGGCATCCCGAAAGACGCCGGCATGCGGCGCGCACACTGGTGATGCTGGTCGGCAAATATCTGCTGTTTCCGATTGCGGTGTACGCGCTCACGCAGGGTGTTTTCCTGCATTCGCTGCCGATGATCGCGCAGATCGCGCTGACGCTGCTGATCGTGATTCCGATGGGGCCTTTCGTCTACCGGCTCGCGTACGAGCCGATCGCGGAGGCGACCACGCTGCTGCTGTTGATCGTCGCGGTGGCGGTGCACTTTGCGATGGTCGGCCTCGGGCTCGTGATGTTCGGTGCGGAAGGCTCGCGCACCACGGCGTTCTCCGATGCGACCTTCAACCTCGGCACGCTGTCGATTTCCGGGCAAAGCCTGTGGGTGGTCGGCACGGCGGTGGTGCTGATCGGCGGGCTGTATCTGTATTTCGATCGCTCGATCTCCGGCAAGGCTTTGCGCGCAACGTCCGTGAACCGGCTCGGCGCGCGGCTCGTCGGCATCGGCACGACGCAGGCAGGGCGCCTCGCGTTCACGCTCGCGGCGGGCCTCGGTGCGCTGTGCGGCATCCTGGTCGCACCCTTGACCACCATCTACTACGACTCGGGCTTCCTGATTGGTTTGAAGGGCTTTGTGGGGGCGATTATCGGCGGCCTGGTCAGCTATCCGCTGGCAGCCGCGGGCTCGATCCTCGTCGGTCTTCTGGAGTCGTATTCGTCGTTCTGGGCGAGCGCCTATAAGGAAGTGATCGTGTTCACGCTGATCATCCCGGTGCTGTTGTGGCGGAGTCTGGCCAGCCCGCACTCGGAAGAGGAAGAGGAGTGACACGATGAAACGGATCATGCAAAACAAGTTCTTCTGGTTGTTCCTCGTCGTGCTGTTCGCGTTGCCGGTGCTGCCGCATCCGATTCATGTGCCCGAGTACTGGGTGACGCTGCTCAACTACATCGGCCTTTATTCGATCGTCGCGATCGGTCTCGTGCTGCTGACGGGTATCGGCGGGATGACGAGCTTCGGGCAGGCGGCGTTCGTCGGCATCGGCGCGTATGCGACCGCGTATCTGACGACGGCGTACGGTGTGTCGCCTTGGCTCGCGCTGATCGCGGGCGTGGTGGTAACGGCGCTGATCGCGCTGATGCTCGGGCTCGTGACGATGCGGCTGTCGGGTCACTTTCTGCCGCTCGGCACGATTGCTTGGGGGCTCGCGCTGTTCTATCTGTTTGGCAACCTGGAGATGCTCGGCAAGTACGACGGCATCAATGGGATTCCGGTGCTGAATGTTTTTGGTATCAACCTGGAGTCCGGCCGTCATATCTATTACCTGATCTGGGTGGTGGTGCTCGGCGCGGTGATTTCTGTTCAAAATCTGCTTAATAGCAGGCCGGGGCGGGCGATCCGTGCTTTGCGCGGCGGCGGCATGATGGCCGAAGCGATGGGCGTCAATACGGGCTGGATGCGTGTAGTGATCTTTGTCTATGCCGCGGTGTTGGCGTCGATTTCAGGCTTCCTGTACGCGCACCTGCAACGCGCGGTGAATCCGACGCCCTTTGGTCTGAACCACGGCATCGAGTTTCTGTTCATGGCGGTGGTGGGGGGCGTGTCGCATGTCTGGGGCGCTGTGCTCGGTGCGGCAATCCTGACCGTGCTGCAGGATTATCTGCAAACCCTGCTGCCGAAGCTGCTCGGCGAGAACGGCAACTTCGAAGTGATCGTGTTCGGCATCTTGATGGTGCTGTTGCTGCAATACGCTCGCCAGGGCGTCTGGCCGTTTGTCGCGCGGTTTTTCCCGAAGGGGCCGCGTGCGCATCTGTCGGATCATGCAGAGCCATTGCCGCAGCGCAGCAGGCCAGCGGCGGGCGAAAACCTGTTGACGGTGAACAAGGCGCGCAAGCAGTTCGGCGGGCTGGTCGCGGTGAACGACGTCAGCTTCGAGGTGAAAGCCGGGCAGATCATCGGTTTGATCGGGCCGAACGGCGCTGGCAAGTCGACCACCTTCAATCTGGTCACGGGTGTGCTGCAGGCAACGAGCGGCGAAATCACGTTTTGCGGCGAGCGTATCGATTCGCTGAGTTCACGTGAAATCGTCAAACGCGGCATTGGCCGAACGTTCCAGCACGTCAAGCTGCTGCCGGGCATGACGGTGTTGGAGAACGTAGCGATCGGCGCGCATCTGCGTGGGCAGGCCGGTGTCTGGCGCAGCGTCGCACGCCTGAACGGTGGGGAAGAAGCGCGCTTGATGGCGGAAGCTGCTCGCCAGATTCGTCGCGTCGGACTTGAACAGCATATGTACGACGAGGCCGGTAGCCTGGCACTGGGGCAGCAGCGGATTCTCGAAATTGCCCGTGCGCTGTGCTGTGACCCGACCCTGTTGCTGCTCGACGAACCTGCCGCCGGTCTGCGGTATCAGGAAAAACTGCAATTGGCGGACTTGCTGCGCCGCCTTAAAGCCGAAGGCATGAGCGTGCTGCTGGTCGAACACGATATGGATTTCGTGATGAATCTCACGGATCGGCTGGTGGTGATGGAGTTTGGCACGCGCATCGCCGAAGGCTTGCCGCAGGATGTCCAGCAAGACCCGGCTGTGCTCGAAGCCTATCTGGGCGGGGTGGAGTGATGGAGAACACGATGAATGATGCTGCGCCGATTCTCGACGTGAACGGTTTGTCGGTCCGCTATGGCAAGGTCGAAGCGCTGCATGGCGCGGCAATCAAGGTGCGCCCTGGTCAGATCGTCTCGGTGATTGGTCCGAACGGCGCGGGCAAGTCCACGTTGCTGAACGCGATCATGGGCGCATTGCCGACCGCGGGTCATGCGAGAGGCGCGGTCCTCTATCAGGGTGAAGACGTTAGCGCTGTGCCGGTTGAAAAGCGGGTCGCGCGCGGCATGTGCCTGGTGCCGGAAAAGCGCGAACTGTTTGCGTCGATGACTGTTGAAGACAATCTGGTTCTCGGCGCGTATCGGCGTAAGCGGGCAGGGGAGCGCAATTTTCTCGATCAGCTCGAGCCGGTCTTTACGCTTTTTCCTCGCTTGAAAGAGCGGCGGAAGCAGGCGGCCGGGACGTTGTCCGGTGGCGAACGCCAGATGCTTGCGGTGGGCCGTGCGTTGATGGGCAAACCCGATCTGTTGATGCTCGATGAGCCGAGCCTCGGCCTCGCGCCGCTGATCGTGAAAGAAATTTTCCACATTATTAGTGCGCTGCGGCAGACCGGTGTGGCGACGCTGCTGATCGAGCAGAATGCACGCGCCGCGCTCCAGATTTCCGACTACGGCTATGTGCTTGAAACGGGTGAACTGGCGCTGGAAGGGCCGGCCGCGGATCTGGCGCAGAATCCGCGCGTGATCGAGACGTATCTGGGGTTGGCCAAGAAAGTGGCTTAGTTCTCCACTTTTGTTCAAATCGCTGTGGGTCAAAGCGGTGTGTTTCACGTGAAACACACCGCTTTTTTCTTGCCTGGCCATTCGGCCGAAATTCGGGCCTAAACCGAACCCGTTATAATTCGCCCATACATTTTCCTTTGAAAGGCTCACGCGACGATCTGGCGTGAGATCTGCGATGCTTTTTCCCACAGAATTTGACGTAATCGTCGTCGGCGGCGGTCATGCGGGCACTGAGGCCGCTTTGGCTTCGGCACGCATGGGCAATACGACGCTCCTGTTGACGCATAACATCGAAACCCTCGGTCAGATGAGCTGTAATCCGTCCATCGGCGGCATTGGCAAAGGCCATCTGGTGAAGGAAGTCGATGCGCTCGGCGGTGCGATGGCGGCTGCGACGGACGAGGGCGGGATCCAGTTCCGCATCCTCAATTCGTCGAAGGGGCCTGCCGTTCGCGCGACGCGCGCGCAGGCGGACCGTCTGTTGTACAAGCAGGCGATCCGGCATCGGCTGGAGAATCAGCCGAACCTGTGGCTGTTCCAGCAAGCGGTCGACGATCTGATGGTGGAAGGCGACCGGGTGGTCGGTGCGGTGACGCAGGTGGGGATTCGTTTCCGCTCGCGCGCAGTCGTGCTGACGGCTGGGACGTTCCTCGACGGCAAGATTCACGTGGGTTTGAACAACTACACCGGTGGCCGTGCCGGCGATCCGGCAGCGGTGTCGCTGTCCGGTCGTCTAAAGGAGCTGAAGCTGCCGCAAGGCCGCCTCAAGACCGGGACGCCGCCGCGCATCGACGGTCGGACGATCGACTTTTCGAAGCTCGAAGAGCAACCGGGCGATCTGGATCCGGTGCCGGTTTTCTCGTTTCTGGGGCGCGTCGAGCAGCATCCGCGTCAAGTGCCGTGCTGGGTCACGAATACGAATGAGCGGACGCACGACATCATCCGTGGTGGTCTCGACCGCTCACCGATGTACACCGGCGTGATCGAAGGGGTGGGGCCGCGGTACTGCCCGTCGATCGAAGACAAGATTCACCGTTTTGCGTCGAAGGAATCGCATCAGATCTTCCTCGAGCCAGAAGGGCTGACGACGAACGAGTTCTATCCCAACGGGATTTCCACCAGCCTGCCGTTCGACGTGCAACTGGAACTCGTGCGTTCGATGCGTGGTTTGGAGCACGCGCATATTCTGCGGCCGGGATATGCCATCGAATACGACTACTTCGATCCGCGAGGGCTGAAGGCATCGCTGGAGACCAAGGTGATCAACGGGCTGTTCTTTGCGGGCCAGATCAATGGCACAACCGGCTACGAAGAAGCGGCTGCGCAAGGTTTGCTGGCGGGGATCAACGCCGGCTTGCACGTGCAGGGCAAGGATGCATGGTGCCCGCGCCGCGATCAGGCCTACTTGGGTGTTCTGGTCGACGATCTGGTGACGCAAGGGGTATCCGAGCCGTATCGCATGTTCACGAGCCGCGCCGAATACCGTCTGAGCCTTCGTGAAGATAACGCCGATATGCGTCTGACGGAGATCGGCCGCGAACTCGGCGTGGTCGATGACGTCCGTTGGGACGCATTCAGCCGCAAGCGCGATGCTGTTTCACGTGAAACAGAGCGCCTTCGCACGACGTGGGTCAACCCCAAGACGCTGCCGGCCGAAGAAGCGACGGCATTGCTCGGCAAGCCGATCGACCACGAATACAGTTTGGCGGATCTGCTGCGCCGTCCGGGTGTGACTTACGACGGTGTCTGCGGTTTGCGCGAGGGTGCATGTGCTGCGCCTGAGACGCTAGCCGAAGACGACGTTCTGCTCGCCCAGATCAAGGAACAGATCGAGATTGGCATCAAGTATCAAGGCTATATCGACCGCCAGGCCGATGAGATCGAGCGGAATGAGTCGCACGAAAGTACGCGTTTGCCGGAGGGGTTGGACTACGCGGAGGTAAGAGGGCTGTCGTTTGAAGCGCGTCAGAAACTGACGCAATTCCGCCCTGAAACCATCGGCCAGGCGTCGCGTATCTCCGGCATTACGCCGGCGGCGATCTCCTTGCTGATGGTTCACCTCAAGCGTGGCTTGGGACGCCGTTCGACGAAACCCGCCGAACCCGGCGCGGACAGCACACCGGTGGTGCAATGACGGTGAGTCAGAAGGGAGGCGGTAACGAGGCATTGGCGCCGCTGCTAGCGGACGGCGTCCGCGAGCTCGGCCTCGATCTCAGCGACGCGCAACTCGGCAAACTGCTCGACTACGTTGCGCTGCTGTCCAAATGGAATGCCGTCTACAACCTGACGGCGATTCGCGATCCGCGGCAGATGTTGATCCAGCACATCCTGGATTCGCTTTCGATCGTGCCGCATCTCGCTACGCGCGGCGCGTCTTCGGTGCTGGACGTGGGCTCCGGTGGCGGCTTGCCTGGTATCGTGCTGGCCATCGTCCTGCCTGAGTGGACCGTCACCGTGAACGACATCGTGCACAAGAAGACGGCTTTTCAGGCCCAGGCCAAAGCCGAGCTCGGCCTTGCGAATCTGTCGGTTGTCACGGGCCGGGTCGAGACTTTGCGGTCGGGCGCCGAAGTACCGGCAAAGTTCGACGTAATCGTGTCGCGTGCATTCGCAGAGCTCGCGGATTTCGTTACACTGGCCCGTCATCTCGTTGCAGAGCAGGGTGCGATCTGGGCGATGAAGGGGGTGCGTCCGGATGGTGAGATCGAGCGCCTGCCGGCGGGTGCCCATGTGGAGCAGATCATCCGGCTGAATGTGCCGTCGCTCGACGCTGAGCGGCATCTGATCAAGGTGCGGGTGGACGAGCGTAGCTGAGGCCGCCACCAGTAGGTGACAGGCACGCACCGCATACCACGAGCGCTTTCTACTTTATTCAAGCAGCAAAAGGGACACACCAACGATGGCAAAAATCTTCTGCGTTGCGAACCAGAAGGGCGGCGTCGGCAAGACGACGACGGCAGTCAATCTGGCCGCGAGCCTGGCAGCGCAGGGACAGCGAGTCCTTCTCATCGATCTGGACCCGCAGGGCAACGCCACGATGGGCAGCGGTGTCGACAAGGCGGCGTGTGCGAACACCGTCTACGAAGTGCTTGTGGATGGCGTAGCTGTGGCGGATGCGCGAGTGCGTCCGGAAGCCGTCGGCTACGACGTGCTGCCCGCGAACCGTGAACTGGCGGGTGCCGAAGTCGAACTGGTCAGCGTGCAGCACCGCGAGCGTCAGCTGAAAGTCGCCCTGGCGGAGGTCGAAAGCGAATATGAATTCGTGCTGATCGACTGCCCGCCGGCTCTGTCGCTGCTGACGCTCAATGGTCTGTGCGCCGCCCATGGCGTAGTGATCCCGATGCAATGCGAGTACTTCGCACTTGAGGGACTGTCCGACCTGGTCAACACGATCAAGCAGGTGCACGCGAACCTGAATCGCGACCTGAAGGTGATCGGCCTGCTGCGCGTGATGTTCGATCCGCGCATCACCTTGCAACAACAAGTTTCGGATCAACTGAAAGAGCACTTTGGCGACAAGGTGTTCGACGTGGTGATCCCGCGCAACGTACGCCTTGCCGAGGCGCCTAGCTATGGGTTGCCGGGCGTCGTGTTCGATAAGGCCTCGCGCGGTGCGCAGGCGTATGTGCAGTTCGGTGCAGAGATGATTGAGCGGGTGCGCACATTGAATGACGCGCCCCAGGCGTCCTAAGCGGATCGAGGAAGCACGATGAACGCAGTAGCAAGAAAGAAAGGGTTGGGTCGCGGTTTGGAAGCATTGCTGGGTGGCAGTGCGGATATTACCGAGGCCGTCGTGATCGAGGGCGCACCGAACGTGCTGCCGCTCAGTAAGCTGCAGGCCGGCAAGTACCAGCCGCGTACGCGCATGGACGAGGGCGCGTTGCAGGAATTGGCCGCCAGCATCCGCGCTCAGGGGCTCATGCAGCCTATCCTGGTGCGGCCGGTATCGGCGGATAAGTACGAGATCATCGCCGGCGAGCGGCGCTTCCGTGCGGCACGTATCGCCGGTCTCAATGAGGTGCCGGTGCTGGTGAGGGACGTGCCGGACCAGGCTGCCGCTGCGATGGCGCTGATTGAGAATATTCAGCGCGAAGATCTGAATCCGCTGGAAGAAGCGCAGGGTATTCAACGCTTGCTCGACGAGTTCAATTTCACGCACGAACAGGCGGCCGAATCGGTTGGCCGTTCGCGCAGTGCTGTGTCGAACTTGCTGCGTTTGCTGAACCTGGCGTCGCCGGTGCAGACGATGCTGCTGGCCGGCGATCTCGACATGGGGCATGCACGCGCGCTTCTGGCCGTCGACGCCGCGACGCAGATCACGTTGGCCAACCAGGTCGTCAACAAGCGCATGTCGGTACGCGAAACCGAAAAGCTGGTGACGACGACGACTAAAGTTGCGCCTGCGGTCAAGGCGCGAGCGAATCAGGACGGCGGCCGCGATACGCGACGGCTTGAGGAGGAATTGTCGGATCTGCTCGCCGCAACGGTAAAGATCAAGCTCGGCCGACGCGGCCGTGGCCAAGTGTTGGTGGATTTTGGCGATCTGGACGCGTTGGAAGGGATTCTTGTCCGGTTGCGCGGTAACGCAACGGCTTGAGCGTGGCGGGTTGAATGAGAAGGATGTTGGGCATGTTTGTGGGCTGGCTGGGGCTGGTTTCTGATTCTCAGCTCACGCTCGCAAGCTGTTTGGCGCGCCTGGTGTGCTGTTCGGCGGTAGCGGCGGGGCGCCGGTCGTATCCGCCGCAAGCATGGCTTGTTTGATGGTTCCCCTGCTCAATTGATAACCTATGTGGATATCGGTTGGATACCTAACTATGTGTCGCGTTTAATAATAAGGATTGCGATGTATCAGTTTGAGCGGATATTTCCGTGGTGACGCGGACGTGGCCGGGTTGTGCGGTGAGCTGGATTGGCCGCGCAGGCTTGGCCGCGGCGGCGCCACGGGTTTCGCGTACTCCGTCCTTTCACTTGCTGGGATCTGTCAGCGGGCGCTAGGTGCCAACGCCGGGATTGGCGGGATGCGAGGGCAGGGCGGGACCGGCATGAAGTGGCAGGCGCCTGGCTACATGCTGCGTCGACCGTCAGGGCAGAGGGCGGGCTCCGGTGATGTTTGGTCGCCATGGGGGTGGGCCCTGCAATCACCATCGCGCTTCTACCCGGCGCAGTCCTCCATGTCTACCAAACGTGGCAAAAAACATCGTCTGTTGCATTTTTGAGACGTCCGTAGCAGCGTCGAAACGATGCACCCGAGCGCTTCAAGCGGCCTGACTCAGCGCGCATGTTTTGCCATCCCCCGGCCGCCTTACATTTGCCGTGTACACACCGCCCGAGTTCGCGTTCCCGCATCGTGGCGGCCGTTTTCACACTGGTTATTGAAAGGCCTAAAGTCTTGAATTGCCTGCAACTATCGCTTACAATCGCCCGGATTTAATTGCACGGCAACCCCGTAAGCGCAGCGTAAGCTCGCGGGCTGGAACAAGACTTTCGGAACACTGCGATGGCGGTTAAAACGTCGAATCAAGCGCCGAAGAATGGGCGTGACGACCACCGCGCTGAACGCACCGTTTCCGTTGCGTCCACCGGTCAGCACGTTACAACTGACGATGCGTGGGATGTCGAGCAACAAGATAACAATATCGTTCCGCTCACGCGGGCTGAGGCTGAAAAGCTGTTTGGTCCGAATGTGAGTCGTCCATCGCGCGTCACGCCTTTCAAGGTCGTGGTGGCGCAAATGGTTTTGTCCCTGGGTGCTACGCTGGTGTGGTGGCTGTTCTACAAGCCGCCGGGCGCTGCTGCGCTGTCCGCGTTCCTGGGGGGAGCGATCTGCTGGGTGCCGGGCGCGTTGTTCGCGGCACGACTTAGAACGCTGAGCGGCGCCGAAACAGTGATGAGCTGGATGATCGGCGAAGCGCTCAAGATGGGGACAACGATCGCGATGTTTGTAGCCATCGCCTTCTGGTATCACGACGTACGCTGGGTGCCGCTGCTCGTGACTTACCTCATCGCGCTCAAGACATACTGGATCGCCCTCGCGTGGCGCTAAGGTAGGAGCAGAGAGTAGCAACACAAAATTCAGGCCGGCGCGCAGCGCTGGCGTAAGGAGTGCGGATATGACACGATCCGCACCCGGCGTGTTCCCGCAATAGAGAATTGCGGCGGGAACGGCCTAAGACGATTTTCGACAATTTGGGTGGCATTAACGATATGGCAGCTAGCGAAGGCACGCGCGCTCTGGATCCGTCCGAGTACATCGCGCACCACTTGCAGAACTTTTCCACCGCGCACCAGACGTCGATTTTCGACATTCACGTGTGGAATCTGGACACCCTTTTCTGGTCGATCGTTTGCGGTCTGGCCACGATCGCCATCCTGCATCTGGCGGCTCGCAAGGCGACGTCCGGCGTGCCGGGTCGTTTCCAGTGCGCGATCGAAATGCTGGTCGAGATGGTCGAAGATCAATCGAAGTCGATGATCCACGGCACGCGCACCTTCATCGCACCGCTGGCCCTGACAGTGTTCGTCTGGGTCGCGCTGATGAACTCGCTCGACTTCATCCCCGTCGACCTGCCGGGCCGCGTAATCGGCTGGCTGGGTTTGTCGGAAGCCATCCCCCACCATCGCATCGTGCCGACGGCCGACCTGAACGGTACGCTCGGTATCGCACTCGGCGTGTTCGCGCTGATGATTTACTACAACTTCAAGATCAAGGGCGCAGGCGGCTTCGTGCATGAACTGCTGTCGGCTCCGTTCGGCGCGCATCCGCTGCTGTGGATCCCGAACCTTGCATTGAACATCATCGAGTTCGTCGCAAAGACGGTTTCGCTCGGCATGCGGCTGTTCGGCAACATGTACGCGGGCGAGCTGTTGTTCCTGCTGATTGCTCTCCTCGGCAGCATGTGGGGTTTCGGCGCGGACGCGTCAGTGCTCGGCTTTATCGGCCACGTCATTGCAGGCACGGTCTGGGCGATCTTCCACATCCTGATCGTTCTGCTGCAAGCGTTCATTTTCATGATGCTGACGCTGGTGTACATCGGACAGGCACACGACAGCCACTAATCACGGCGTGTCGAACGACGAATTGTTTTAGTTTTGTTTTTATTAAATCCCAGTTCCAACCAGTTCTAAAAGACTTTTCACAAAGGAGTGATCATGCAAGCTTTCATCGCCAACATCCAGGGTCTGACCGCCATCGGTATCGGCATCATCATCGGCCTGGGTGCAATCGGCGCCTGTATCGGTATCGGCCTGATGGGTGGCAAGTACATCGAAGCATGTGCTCGTCAACCGGAACTGATGAACCCGCTGCAAACCAAGATGTTCCTGCTGGCTGGTCTGATCGATGCTGCGTTCCTGATTGGCGTTGGTGTGGCAATGCTGTTCGCGTTCGCGAACCCGCTGCTGTCGAAGCTGGCAGGCTGAGGTTCCTCGGAAGTTTGCGCCTGAGCTATAACTGGTAAAGGCGCAGGGCGGAACGGGCACTTGGGCGCTGATCGAATACAGAATCGATGAGCGCCTTGCCGTTTCACTTTCCGAACTAGCAACGTTTAAGGAAACACCGTGAATCTCAACGCAACCCTGTTTGCGCAAATGGTCGTGTTCCTGATCCTCGCGTGGTTCACGATGAAGTTCGTGTGGCCGCCGTTGATCAACGCCCTCGACGAGCGCTCAAAGAAGATTGCTGACGGTTTGTCTGCCGCTGAAAAGGGCAAGGCTGAACTCGAAGCCGCCCACAAGCGCGTCGACCAGGAACTGGCTCAGGCCCGCAACGACGGTCAGCAACGTATTGCTGACGCAGAAAAGCGCGCAGTGACAGTCGCCGACGAAATCAAGGCTCAAGCACAAGCTGAAGCCGCTCGCATCATCGCGCAAGCGAAGGCCGACGCGGAACAGCAAGTCGTGAAAGCCCGCGAAACGCTGCGCGGCGAAGTTGCTGCACTGGCAGTGAAGGGCGCTGAACAGATCCTGAAGCGCGAAGTCGACCAGGCAGCTCACGCTGACCTGCTGAATCAACTGAAAGCCGAGCTCTGATCATGGCCGAACTTGCAACCATCGCCCGTCCGTACGCAGAAGCGCTGTTTGGCGTGGCCGAAGCTGGTGACATCGCCGCCTGGTCCACGCTCGTGCAGGAGCTGGCACAGGTTGCGCGTCTGCCCGAAGTGCTGTCGATCGCCTCGAGCCCGAAAGTGAGCCGCGCACAGGTCAGCGATCTGCTGCTGTCCGCGGTCAAGTCGCCGCTCAAGGACAATGCGCAAGCGAAGAATCTGGTGCAAATGCTGGTCGATAACCATCGCCTGCAATTGCTGCCGGAAATCGCCACGCAGTTCGAAGAGTTGAAGAACGCCCGCGAAGGGGCGGCAGATGTGCTGATCGTCAGCGCATTCCCGCTCGAAGGCGCGCAGTTGAACGAACTCGTCGCAGGTCTCGAACGCAAATTCAAGCGCAAGCTGAAGCCGACGGTCGAAGTCGACTCGTCGCTCATCGGCGGCGTGCGCGTGACGGTCGGTGACGAAGTGCTCGATACCTCGGTCCGCGCGCGGCTTGCCAGCATGCAGACGGCTCTGACGGCCTGAAGCGCCTAAGGCGCTGAAGCGGCTGGCACGCAACAGAATTGACTATCAGGAGCGAATAATGCAACTCAATCCCTCTGAGATCAGCGAGCTGATCAAGAGCAGGATCCAGGGCCTTGAAGCGAGCGCAGACGTTCGCAACCAGGGCACCGTGATCTCCGTGACCGACGGTATCGTGCGTATCCACGGCCTGTCGGAAGTGATGCAGGGCGAAATGCTCGAATTCCCGGGCAACACCTTCGGTCTCGCACTGAACCTCGAGCGCGACTCGGTCGGCGCCGTGATTCTGGGTGAGTACGAACACATTTCGGAAGGCGACGTCGTCAAGACGACGGGCCGCATTCTCGAAGTGCCGGTGGGTCCGGAGCTGCTCGGCCGCGTGGTCGATGCACTCGGCAACCCGATCGACGGCAAGGGCCCGATCAACGCGAAGAAAACCGACGCAATCGAAAAGATCGCTCCGGGCGTGATCTGGCGTAAGTCGGTTTCGGAACCGGTTCAAACCGGTCTGAAGTCGATCGACGCGATGGTGCCGGTTGGCCGTGGCCAGCGTGAGCTGATCATCGGCGACCGCCAGTGCGGCAAGACCGCAGTCGCAGTCGACGCGATCATCAACCAGAAGGGCAAGAACCTCTTCTGTATCTACGTCGCGATCGGCCAGAAAGCTTCGTCGATCATGAACGTGGTGCGCAAGCTGGAAGAAACCGGCGCGCTGGAATACACGATCGTCGTGGCCGCTTCGGCTTCGGAATCGGCTGCGATGCAGTACCTCGCACCGTACGCCGGCTGCACGATGGGCGAATACTTCCGCGACCGCGGTCAAGACGCCCTGATCGTTTATGACGATTTGACCAAGCAAGCTTGGGCATACCGCCAGATCTCGCTGCTGCTGCGCCGCCCGCCGGGCCGTGAAGCTTACCCGGGTGACGTGTTCTATCTGCACTCGCGTCTGCTGGAGCGTGCTGCTCGCGTCTCGGAAGAGTACGTCGAGAAGTTCACGAACGGCGAAGTGAAGGGCAAGAGCGGTTCGCTGACGGCGCTGCCGGTCATTGAAACGCAAGCAGGCGACGTGACCGCATTCGTTCCGACGAACGTGATCTCGATTACCGACGGCCAGATCTTCCTGGAAACCGACCTCTTCAACGCAGGTATCCGCCCGGCAATTAACGCCGGTGTGTCGGTCTCGCGCGTGGGTGGTGCGGCTCAAACCAAGGTCGTGAAGAAGCTGTCGGGCGGTATCCGTACCGACCTGGCGCAGTACCGTGAACTCGCAGCGTTTGCGCAGTTCGCATCTGACCTCGACGAAGCAACCCGCAAGCAGCTGGAGCGCGGCCGCCGCGTGACGGAACTGCTGAAGCAGCCGCAGTATCAGCCGCTGCAAGTGTGGGAACTGGCTGTCGCGCTGTTCGCTGCGAACAACGGTTACCTCGACGACCTCGAAGTCGCGCAAGTGCTGCCGTTCGAAAAGGGCCTGCGCGATTACCTGAAGTCGAAGCACGCTGACCTGATCAAGCGCATCGAAGATACCAAGGAACTCTCGAAGGACGACGAAGCCCTGCTGCATACGGCTCTCAAAGACTTCAAGAAGTCCGGCGCTTATTGATCCGCGAATGATCCGCAAGGCATAAACGGACCTTGAAGCGGCGCGGGCCACAGGCAACTGAACCCGCGCTGCTTCGATCAAGGAGCAAGCAATGGCTGGAATGAAGGAAATTCGCGGCAAGATCAAGAGCGTGCAAAACACGCGCAAGATCACGAAAGCGATGGAGATGGTGGCCGCATCGAAGATGCGCCGCGCTCAGGAGCGCATGCGCGCTGCTCGCCCGTATGCCGATAAGGTCCGCGATATCGCTGCGCACATGAGCCGTGCGAACCCGGAGTATCGTCACCCGTTCATGGTGTCGAACGAAGGCGCGAAAGCGGCCGGCATCATCCTCGTCACGACCGATAAAGGTCTGTGCGGCGGGATGAACACCAACGTGCTGCGTGCGTCGCTGCAGAAGTTCAAGGAACTGGAAGGCCAGGGCAAGACGATCGAAGCAACTGCGATCGGTACCAAGGGTCTGGGTTTCCTGAATCGTCTGCGCGCCAAGGTGGTGTCGAATGTCGTGCATCTGGGCGACACGCCGCATCTGGAAAAGCTGATCGGCGCGGTGAAGGTGCAGCTCGACCTGTACTCGGAAGGCAAGGTTTCGGCGGTGTACCTCGCGTACACGCGCTTCGTCAATACGATGAAGCAGGAGCCGGTGATCGAGCAACTGCTGCCGCTGTCGGCAGACCAGTTCGAGCGCAAGGACGAAGACGGCACGACGCCGAGCACGCAGTGGGACTACATCTACGAGCCGGATGCACAGGCAGTAGTGGACGAACTGCTGGTGCGTTATGTCGAAGCGCTGGTCTATCAGGCCGTCGCGGAAAACATGGCATCGGAGCAGTCGGCACGGATGGTCGCAATGAAGGCCGCTTCGGACAATGCGAAGACGGTCATCAACGAACTGCAGCTCGTGTACAACAAGAGCCGTCAGGCCGCGATCACGAAAGAACTGTCGGAAATCGTCGGTGGCGCGGCGGCAGTCTGACCATAAAGGTCAGGTACGCCGCTTCGTGTGCGCCCTTCGCGGCGCACCCACCGAAACTGCGCCTTTGCGCGAGTGAAGAATTGAGTATCTAAAGGAAAAGCGATGAGTACTACTGCTTTGGTAGAAGGCAAGATCGTACAGTGCATCGGCGCGGTGATCGACGTGGAATTCCCGCGTGACCACATGCCGAAGATTTACGACGCGCTCATTCTCGACGGTTCGGAACTGACCCTCGAAGTCCAGCAACAGCTGGGCGACGGCGTCGTCCGCACCGTCTGTCTGGGTGCCTCGGACGGTCTGCGCCGTGGTACGACGGTGAAGAACACCGGTAAGCCGATCAGCGTGCCGGTTGGCAAGCCGACCCTCGGCCGGATCATGGACGTGCTGGGTCGCCCGATCGACGAAGCCGGCCCGATCAACTCGGACGTGGTTCGCGGTATTCACCAGAAGGCTCCGGCGTTCGACGAACTGTCGCCGTCGACGGAACTGCTCGAAACCGGCATCAAGGTTATCGACCTGATCTGCCCGTTCGCCAAGGGCGGTAAGGTTGGCCTGTTCGGTGGCGCCGGTGTGGGCAAGACCGTGAACATGATGGAACTGATCAACAACATCGCTAAGGAACACGGTGGTTACTCCGTGTTCGCCGGTGTTGGCGAGCGTACCCGCGAAGGGAACGACTTCTATCACGAAATGAAGGACTCGAACGTTCTCGACAAGGTCGCGCTGGTGTACGGCCAGATGAACGAGCCGCCGGGCAACCGTCTGCGCGTCGCGCTGACCGGTCTGACGATGGCTGAGCACTTCCGTGACGAAGGCCTCGACGTGCTGTTCTTCGTCGACAACATCTACCGTTTCACGCTGGCAGGCACGGAAGTGTCGGCACTGCTCGGCCGTATGCCGTCGGCAGTGGGCTATCAGCCGACGCTGGCTGAAGAAATGGGTAAGCTGCAAGAGCGTATTACGTCGACCAAGACCGGCTCGATCACGTCGGTTCAGGCCGTGTACGTCCCTGCGGATGACTTGACCGACCCGTCGCCGGCTACGACTTTCGGCCACTTGGACGCAACCGTCGTGTTGTCGCGTGACATCGCTTCGCTGGGTATCTACCCGGCAGTGGACCCGCTCGATTCGACCTCGCGTCAGATCGACCCGAACGTGATCGGCGAAGAGCACTACGCAATCACGCGCGGCGTACAGCAAACGCTGCAGCGCTACAAGGAATTGCGCGACATTATCGCGATTCTGGGTATGGACGAACTGGCGCCGGAAGACAAGCTCGCCGTGGCGCGCGCTCGTAAGATCCAGCGTTTCCTGTCGCAGCCGTTCCACGTCGCTGAAGTGTTCACGGGTTCGCCGGGCAAGTACGTGCCGCTGAAGGAAACGATTCGTGGCTTCAAGATGATCGTTGAGGGCGAGTGTGACCACCTGCCGGAACAAGCGTTCTACATGGTCGGCACGATCGACGAAGCCTTCGAAAAGGCCAAGAAGATCCAGTAAAGGTCGGGTGTAACGAAGCGGGCGCCGCTCGCGCTGAAATACTACCTGCGGGGTAGTATTTCGCGAAAACGGCGCCTCTTACTACACTCAATCCAGCCTTGCATGGGACCCGAGTAAGCGCCAAAGCGCTAATTTGGGTCGCCACAGGAGTCGATATGGCAACCATTAAAGTAGACGTCGTCAGCGCGGAAGAGCAGATCTTCTCGGGCCAGGCGAAGTTCGTCGCGCTGCCGGGCGAAGCAGGTGAGCTCGGCATTCTGCCGGGCCACACGCCGCTCATCACGCGGATTCGTCCGGGTGCAGTGCGCATCGAAGCTGAAAACGGCGAAGAAGAGTTTGTGTTCGTCGCCGGCGGTATCCTCGAAATCCAGCCTGGCGCTGTGACGGTTCTCGCCGACACGGCGATCCGCGGTAAGGATCTCGACGAAGCCAAGGCCGAAGATGCACGCAAGCGCGCAGAAGAAGCGCTGCAGAACACGGGCTCGAACCTCGAATACGCCACCGCGCAAGCGGAACTGGCGTACGCGACGGCTCAGCTCGCTGCGATCCAGCGTCTGCGCAAGCTGCGCGGTCAGAATTAAGTATCACGTATCAGAGAGAAAGCAGCCCTTGCGGCTGCTTTTTTTTGACCTTAACTTGACGTTTACGGAAAGGTCAGCAAAATCATGCATTCGGATCGAGCGATCAGCAGTCGGAGCGAGTCCTGCAGCCGCCAATGCGCTGCGGGTAAGACTTGATGCCGTACGGACACACGCCGGTGGCACAATCGATTTCAATTTCATTTCAATAGACTGGGCGAGCTTCTGCTCACGGAGACAACACCATGGCAACTCACATGTCAGGCGAAGGCGCACTCATCGAACCCAAAGACAATCTGTCGTATGCTCGCGGGTCGACCGAGATTCCGTTGAGCGAAGCCCCGGTAGGCCAGTTTCTGCGCGACACTGCGGCGCGTTTCCCTGAGCGCCCAGCCGTGGTGTTTCGTGAGCAGGGAATCAGCTGGACATGGAAGGAGTTCGCCGAGGAAATCGACGTGCTGGCGGCCGGTCTTCTCGCACTCGGTATCGAGAAGGGCGACCGCGTCGGCATCTGGTCGCCGAACCGGGTGGAATGGCTGCTTACCCAGTTCGCTACGGCACGCATCGGCGCCGTGCTCGTCAATATCAACCCGGCTTACCGGCTCGCGGAACTCGAGTACGCCTTGAACAAGGTGGGCTGCAAGGCGATCATCGCCGCAGAGCGTTTCAAGACGTCGATGTACCTCGAGATGCTGCAGGAGCTCGCGCCGGAACTGGCGACCCAGGCGCCGGGCGAACTGCGCGCCGCGCGCTTGCCCGATCTGCGCTACGTGATCCGCATGTGCGACACGGAAACGCCCGGCATGCTGAGCTTCTCGGACGTGATCGAGCAGGGCCGCGCAACACTTGACGTCGCCAGGCTCGACGCCATCGGTGCGACACTATCCTCGCACGACCCGATCAACATTCAGTTCACCAGCGGCACGACAGGCAATCCGAAGGGCGCGACGCTGACCCATAGGAACGTCGTCAACAACGCGCGCTATATCGCGATGGCAATGCGTTTATCGGAGCAGGACGGCCTGTGCATTCCCGTCCCGCTCTATCACTGCTTCGGCATGGTGCTGGCGGTGCTGGCCTGCGTATCGGTCGGCGCGAATATGGTGTTCCCGGGTGAGGGCTTCGATCCAGCCGCCACGCTGGCGGCAGTCGCCGAAGAGCAGTGCACCGCACTGCACGGGGTGCCGACCATGTTCATCGCCGAACTCGATCATCCGAGCTTCGCCACTTATGACTTCTCGCGCCTGCGGACCGGAATCATGGCTGGTTCGCCGTGCCCGATCGAGACGATGAAGAAGGTCGTCTCGAAGATGCATCTGAACGAGATCACGATCGCATACGGCATGACGGAGACCAGCCCGGTGTCCTTCCAGAGTTCGACCACCGATCCGCTCGACAAACGCACCACGACGGTCGGCCGTATCCAGCCGCATCTGGAGGTGAAGATCGTCGACCCGCTCGGCGCGATCGTGCCGGTCGGTGAGACGGGCGAACTGTGCACCAAGGGCTATTCGGTGATGCAGGGCTATTGGGGGGACGAAGCGAAGACGCGGGAAAGCATCGTCGACGGCTGGATGCATACCGGCGATCTGGCGACGCTCGATGCCGAAGGCTATTGCAACATCGTCGGCCGCCTGAAGGACATGCTGATTCGCGGCGGTGAAAACATCTACCCGCGCGAGATCGAAGAGTTTTTGTTCCGCCACCCGAAAATCCAGAGCGTGCAGGTCTTCGGCGTGCCGGACGCAAAGTACGGCGAGGAAGTGTGTGCGTGGATCGTATTGCGCTCAGGGGAGCAGGCCACAGCTGAGGAAATCCAGCAGTTCTGCCAGGGCCAGATCGCACACTACAAGGTGCCGAAGTACATCCGCTTCGTCGACGAATTGCCAATGACGGTGACCGGCAAGGTGCAGAAATTCGTCATGCGCGAACGGATGATCAGCGAATTGAAGATTCAGGCAGACAAGACAGCCTGATGGCGAAGCGGGTTCGGCGCTGCGCGAATTTTCGCGCAGCGCCGGCCGGCATATTGGGGAAAACCGTTTGCCATTGAATGAACCCGTGGGCCGAAAATCGATCCGTCGGGAAGCTCGCAAACGTTTAACCAGACGAAAAAAAAGCGGGCCTGGAGCCCGCTAAAAACCACACGCTACGGGGTTAGCGCGAGGAGACCAAAGATGGAACCAACTGAGACGACGACCCTGCGTCGACTACGGCCCCAGCAGGGATGCCCCTTCACAGGGCTTCGGCAAACGCCGACCGGCAAGTGCATCGTATCCGCTCACACCACGCACCCAGCCACATCCGTGTTGAAACCGTTGAGGGCATTGTGGGCGAATTAACCTACGAGCGCGGTAACAAAGTGTTTCAGGTTGTAACGCCCGCCAGATAAGGCGTTGCGGGACTTATTTCCAATCCGAAACGTTTTAAACGTAGTTTTTACCGATGACTGTTACGCAATTTCATACGCTTGATTGATGCTATTCGCGACGCATACTGCGGCGTAATCCGTTCAGTCGATTCCGCATGAAATAGTTGCATGCGCATCTTTTTCTGGGCAGATCGGCTGTATTACAGGCGCTTTTCCAGCGTTACGAAGTCCCTCGATTCCCGGATGAACGCGCGCGTTGCGCTGCAACACCCCGCGCAGGAGGGTGGACGTCGCAAGCGGCCGGTTTGTTGGGCCCTTGTTCAACCGCATTGTTCGAGTTTTGCGTAGTGCCTTGGGGTCTGGTTACATGATTGTGCCGGCCATGCGGACCTATTAATCAATCGAACTGCTTCGCTTTTCCGATTGAGCGGGGCGCAGGCCGGCCCGTGCAACTTACTTCAGCCACTTATCCGAGATCGCCTGATATTCGCCGGTCGCTCGCGCAAGGTGCAACCACTGATCCACGTATTGCTGGAATGCCGCATCGCCGCGCGGTAGCAGCCACGCCTTCTCGCCATACTGGAAAGGCTTGTCCGGATGCACCGAGCAAAGGCCCGGATTCAGCTTTTGTTGCAGCAAGGTCTCCGACGCATCCGTCACCATCACGTCGGCCTTGCCGGCGAGGATCTGCTTGAAGATCGTCACGTTGTCCGGATAGACGGTCAGGTTCGCATGCGGGAAATACTGCTTGGCGAAACGCTCGTTGGTACCGCCCGGATTGACGATCACGCGGGTTGCCGGCTGGTCGATCTGCGCCACCGTTTGATACTTGTTGACGTCGTCACACCGAACGATCGGCGTCTTGCCGTCAATCATGTACGCCTGCGTGAAAAACGCGCGCTTCTGGCGCTCGAGCGTCGGCGAAACGCCGCCCACGCCGACGTCGCATTTCGCCACGAAGTCGTTCATCAGGTTCGACCACGACGTCTTGACGAATTCCGTCTTCACGCCGAGCGATTTGGCGAGCGACTCGGTCATGTCGATATCGATACCTTCGAACTGGCCGTCTGCTTTGTAGAACGAGTACGGCTTGTAATCGCCGGTCGTACAGGCGCGCAGCGTGCCGCGCGCGAGGATTTCGTCAAGCCGCGAGGGTGCCGCGGCGGTCTGCGCCTGAGCCACGCCTGCGTGCATCAAAACACCGGTCAAAACGCCGAGCAGTGCGAGTGCTGCCTTGTTCATCGAGTCTCCTTGATTGCGCGTAATTGTTTGGTAAGGCCGTCGGATGATAGCCCGGCAATTCACGCTTGAACATTGGCCGTTCAGCTGAGTCACGACGCCGCACCGGGCAGCAAAATAGCCGGCCGCAAGCAAGGTGCGCGACAGTTATTGCCTGCATCAAGCGCGATGTGGCCAGCCGGGTCCGGTAAAATGCTCCTTTGCCTTCAGTCGTACGCAACGTGGCCCATAAACTCCTGAACGACACTTTCCTGCGCGCGCTGCTGCGCCAGCCGACCGACTACACGCCGATCTGGCTGATGCGGCAGGCTGGCCGCTACCTGCCGGAATACAATGCCACGCGGGGTCGCGCGGGCAGTTTCCTCGGTCTGGCGAAGAGCCCGGCGTACGCAACGGAAGTCACGCTGCAGCCGCTCGAGCGCTATCCGCTCGACGCCGCGATCCTGTTCTCCGACATCCTCACCGTGCCTGACGCCATGGGCTTGGGTCTCGAGTTCGTCGCCGGCGAGGGTCCGAAATTCGCTCGCCCGGTGCGCACGGAATACGATGTGGCGCGCCTCGCCGTTCCCGATATCGACGCCACACTGCGCTACGTGACCGACGCCGTGCGCGAAATCCGCACCGCGCTGACCGACGCGCAAGGCCGTCAGCGCGTGCCGCTGATCGGCTTTTCGGGCAGCCCGTGGACACTGGCGTGCTACATGGTGGAAGGCGGCGGTTCAGCGGACTTCCGCACCGTCAAATCGATGCTGTACGCACGTCCGGACCTGATGCACCGCATTCTCGACGTCAACGCGAAGTCGGTTGCGGCGTACCTGAATGCGCAGATCGAAGCCGGCGCGCAAGCTGTGATGATCTTCGACACATGGGGCGGGGCGCTCGCTGACGGCATCTACCAACGCTTCTCGTTGCAGTACATCCAGCAGGTCGTGAGCCAACTGAAGCGCGATCACGACGGAGAAAAAGTGCCGGTGATCACCTTCACGAAGGGCGGCGGGTTGTGGCTCGACGAGATCGCCGATATCGGTGTGGATGCGGTGGGTCTCGATTGGACCGTGAACCTGAGCAAGGCGCGCGAGCGCGTAGGTAGCAAGGTGGCGCTGCAAGGCAATATCGATCCTTCGGTGCTGTTTGCGCCGCCGGCCGCAATCCGCATGGAAGCGCGCGCGGTGCTCGACAGCTTCGGTAATCATCCCGGCCACGTTTTCAATCTCGGCCACGGCATTTCGCAGTTCACGCCGCCGGAGAATGTTGCTGAACTCGTGGATGAAGTCCATCGTCATAGCCGGGCGATTCGCAGCGGCGCGCATGCACCAAGCTGACGCCGAAAACGTTGCCATTTTTGTTGCAATGCAGCGAACTGGGCTCTCGCCCTAAGGGAATATTTGTAGTCGGCAGGCCGTCAGATGGCGGTCCTGTGAAAGTCAAGACTTGACTTATGCACATTAATCACGCTGCGGCGCGGTAGAAGCTTTCGTCGTGCCCTAGCCCTTGCACATTGCAGGCGCATTTGATCTAAGCCTTGTCTGGCAAGGGTTTCAAGGGTTCACGGCAAAATGTGCGGAAACCCACAGAAGGCCGCTGCAGCGCGGTTCCCGGCCCATCTGAACGAAGTTCTCAACAAAGTTATCCACAGGCAAGCGGACCGATTGCAATTGTTCAGCCGAATCCAAAACTTAGCGCCGAAATTGAAGTTTTACTTTAACTTCGATGGGTTCGCCGTTTGCTCAATGTGCACCGTGACGCGGCGTCAGGCCGCATCCATTCACCCGATTCACACCGCCGCGTGAGCGAAGTATTCGTCCGCGTCGCGCTGGATCATCCGCTGCCGACTTTGTTCGACTACCGCTGCGACACGCCCGAAAGTGTCGCGCCGGGCATGATGGTGAGCGTGCCGTTCGGCAAGCGTCACGTGGTGGGGCTCGTTTGCGAAGTGACCACTCACAGTGACGTACCCGCCGACCGCCTGAGAGCGGTCACCCATGTCTGTACCGCCTGCCCGCCGGTGTCGACCGAATGGCTGCGGCTCGCAGCCTTCGCCGCCGACTACTATCAGCGCGGCCTCGGGGAAGTGGCCCTGCCCGCTTTGCCGCAAGCCCTGCGCGACGCGGCGCGCTGGTCGCGCCTGTTCGCACCCGAGGAGCGCTACAGCCTGACCGCCGAGGGTCGCGTCGCGTTGCCGGAAACATTGCCGGCGCGTGCAAGCGCATTGCGCAAGCTTGCCCAAGCCCTGGCAGAGGCCGAGTTTCTGAGTGCGGCCGACGCTCGCACGCTGCATCCCAAGGCCATCGCAACTCTGGACGCATGGCAAGCCGAAGGCTGGGTCGCGCTGGAAGTGATCGAAGCCGCCGAGGTGCTCGCCACCCCCGCATCGCCAGATACCCCCGCACCCATCCTGCCCACGCTCACCGACGAACAGGCGACTGCGGTCGAAGCGATCCGCGACGCGAACGGCTTCGCGCCCTTCCTGCTGCACGGTGTGACTGGTAGCGGCAAAACCGAGGTGTATCTGCGCGCGCTCGCCGAGATTCTGGCGGCGAAGCCCGACGCGCAGGCCCTCGTCCTCGTCCCTGAAATCAATCTGACGCCACAGTTCGAGTCGGCCTTCCGTGCGCGCTTTGCCGCGCTCGAAGGCACCTCGATCGTCACGTTGCACAGCGGCCTCGCGGAAGGCGAACGCGCCCGCAACTGGTTCGCCGCGCATACCGGGCGCGCTCGCATCGTGCTCGGCACGCGGCTGGCCGTGCTTGCCTCGCTGCCGAAACTCGCGATCATCGTCGTCGACGAGGAACACGATCCGGCCTACAAGCAACAGGAAGGCTTGCGCTATTCGGCACGCGATCTGGCGATCTACCGTGGCAAGCAACTCGGTTTGCCGGTTGTGCTCGGCTCGGCTACGCCGTCGCTGGAAAGCTGGTGGCAGGCGGATCAGGGGCGCTATAAGCGTCTCACGCTGTCGCGCCGTGCGGTTGCCGAGGCCGTCCTGCCGACCGTCAGGTTGATCGATCTCGAAGAAGAGCGGCGGCGCGGGCGGGCCTCGGTGGAGGGTTTGTCCGGGCCGTTGATCGCCGCGTTGAAGGTGCGGCTCGAGCGCGGCGAGCAAAGTCTCGTGTTCCTGAACCGGCGCGGCTACGCACCACAGCTCTCCTGCGACGCTTGCGGCTGGGTGGCCGGTTGTCCGCGTTGCAGCGCCTACGTCGTGTTGCACAAACCCGAGCGCGCGCTGCGTTGCCACCACTGCGGCTGGGAATCACGCATTCCACGCTCGTGCCCGGAGTGCGGCAATGTCGACATCGCGCCGATGGGGCGCGGCACGCAACGCGTCGAAGAAACGCTGGCGAGCGCGGTGCCCGGCGCCCGCGTGCTGCGCATCGACGCCGACAGCACACGCCGCAAAGGCAGCGCGCAGGCGCTGTTTTCCGATGTCCACGCGGGCGAGGTCGATATCCTCGTCGGCACGCAGATGATCGCGAAGGGCCACGACTTCCAGCGCGTGTCGCTAGTGGGTGTGCTGAACGCCGACACTGCCTTGTTTTCACACGATTTCCGCGCGAGCGAACGCCTCTTCGCGCAATTGATGCAAGTGAGCGGCCGCGCGGGCCGCGCCGGTTTGCCGGGCGAAGTGCTGGTGCAGACGCGCTATCCGCGCCATGCGCTGTATCACGCGCTGGGGCGGCATGACTACGTCGGCTTTGCCAATTCGACGCTGGCCGAGCGGCGCGACGCTCATCTGCCGCCGTTCGCCTATCAGGCTTTGCTGCGCGCCGAAGGCCGCACGCTCGAAGCCGCGCTCGCTTTCCTGCAACAGGCGGCTGCCGCGCTGACGGAGATCCCGGCCGCCGCGCGCGTGACGGTCTATGACGCCGTGCCGCTCACCATCGTCAAGGTGATGCACGTGCATCGGGCGCAATTGCTGATCGAAAGCGCGTCGCGGGCCGCGTTGCAGGCCACTTTGCGCGCCTGGCAGCCGATGCTGCGCGGCCTGAAAGGCGTGCTGCGCTGGAATCTCGAAGTCGATCCCCTCGACATCTGACGCCCGCTGCCGGCCGCTTTGCGACAGCTTCGCGGCATTACTCCTTTAAGTCATATTCATAGAGCGAATGGTCGTTTCGTTTTGCGCCACCGCTCGCCTATATTTCGCCGAATCGGCGCACCTTCAGGCAAAACTCAAAAATCCCGCGCCGACGCACCTCAACTTCCTCGGGGCATTTGCGATGAGCGATACCAACCAGACATTGCCGACTGGCGCCGCGCCCAGCAAACCGCGCAGTGACCATAGCGCACACGGCGGCGGGCTCTTTTCAACTGAAGACTGGTGGGCTGTCTGGATCGGCCTGCTGGTGATCGTCATTGCCTGGGCGCTGTTCGCCTCGGGCAGCAGCATCAAGTGGCTGGCGGTGGCGCCGGCCAAATGGGCGAGCGTGGGACAGGCCGCGCAGGACATCGGCAAGCATCTGCCGAACTATGTCGCGCTGTTCGTCGTATTCGCCGTGCTGTTCGGCGTGAGCCTTGCCGCGTTGAAGCAGCGGGTCGGCATTTTCCTGGGCTCGTTCCTGATCCTGTTCATCGCCTCGGCGCTGATTTTCACGCTGGGCGCGTGGATCAATGCGTCGAAGTACAACCTCGAGCCGCCATTGGTTGCGCTGGCGCTTGGCCTTCTGATTTCCAATGTGTTCACGTTGCCCGAGTGGTTTTCTGCGGGCTTGCGCGTGGAGTTCTATATCAAGGTCGGTATCGTGTTGCTCGGCGCGACGCTGCCGTTCACCTTGCTGGTGTGGGCGGGGCCGGTCGCGGTCGGGCAGGCGACCATCGTCTCGCTCGTGACGTTCTTCGTGATCTTCCTTGTCGCCAAGGCGCTCGGTCTCGACCGGCGCTTTGCGGCCGTGCTGGGCGTGGGCGGCGCGGTGTGCGGCGTGTCGGCGGCGATCGCGATTGCCGGTGCGGTGCGCGCCAAACGCGAACAGGCATCGGTGGCGATTACGCTGGTGGTCTTGTGGGCGATCGTGATGATTTTCGTGCTGCCCTTCGCGTCGCGCTCGCTGGGGCTCTCGACAGCGGTGGCGGGCGCATGGATCGGCACGTCGGAATTCGCCGACGCCGCGGGTATTGCCGCCGCGCAAGCCTACGGCGACTTCGCGAAGCACGCGGGTGGTGCGATTGCGGGCGCTCCCGAGGCATCGCTGCAGGCGTTCACGCTGATGAAGGTGGTCGGGCGCGATATCTGGATCGGTATCTGGGCGTTCGCGCTCGCCATCGTCGCGACGACGCGCTGGGAGTCGCAGGACAGCGGCGTCAAAGCCAAGGCCAACGCCGGTGAAATCTGGGCGCGTTTTCCGAAGTTCGTGATCGGCTTCGTGATCGCGTCGGCGCTGGTGACGTGGATCGCCAGCCACTACTCGCTGGCCGACTACCGCAAGGTCGTCACGCCCGAATTCGTCGCGCCGATCACGGCGCTACGCACATGGGCGTTCACGTTCTGTTTCCTGAGCATCGGCTTGACCACGCGTTTGCGCGCGCTTTCGGCCACCGGCCTGAAGCCGTTTCTGGCCTTCACGGCGGGCGTGGTCGTCAATATCGCCATCGGCTACGCGCTGTCCGCGCACGTGTTCGCACCGTACTGGAATAGCTTGGGGCAGGGCTCGTGATGAGCGAGGCGGTCCGCATCGCCGGCACGGCCCACGCGCGTTTCGATGCGTGCGCGCCGCGCTGTGCAAACTGCCGGTATCGCGCCGAGGATCGGCATTCACTGGAGCAGAGCATTCCGGGCCTCGCCGTGTTCAGTTCCGGGTTTGGCGCGAGCGTGGCGGACAGCCGGCTTTGCCGTCTGCACGACCAGCTCGTTTCACCTGACGACACCTGCGCTCAGTACGACCCCATTCCGCGCCAGTGACGCGCGCGTCGGCACCGCCGCCCGGTGTGAGCCGGCGGCGCGTACTTGCTTTAAGGTGTCAGTCGAGGAACGGCGTCCTGATGTCCATCATTAGCCGCCAGGCTTAGCCCCTCAATCGTTCAAAGCTGCCCGCGCATCGCCAGCCGATGCGCGCGATGCCGGACGCGCCTGCCTTCCTTCCGTCTCACGTTTGCCCGGGCCGCGCGTCGCGCCGCGGATGAACAGCACGCCGCACGTCGCGCACATCGCCCAGATGCCCAATATCACTAACCACTTTTCCATTTCGCCAGTCCTCTAAAACCCCGTACCGTTTTTATGTGCGTGCCTTGCGGCCGCGACCATCCATATTCTGTATAACGGCGCGCCGAGCGATCTGATAAGGGTAAAAGCGAAAAGAATCACGCCAGGGAAAGTACTGATCGCAACCGCCGTTGCCACGCGCAGCGCCATCCGGCGCAAACCCCCGCGGTACCGGGATTCCAGAAAGGTGCAACCATGCTCAACGCATGGTTGCACCTTTTTATTTGGAGGCGTACGATTCGCCCAACTTTTAGTCTTTCCCACCGAATTCGTTTGGTATCCGAAGAAGGAAACATGGCTAGCACCACCCTTGGCGTCAAGGTCGACGACCTCCTGCGTTCCCGGCTGAAAGATGCCGCCACCCGGCTCGAACGCACTCCGCACTGGCTGATCAAGCAGGCGATCTTCGCGTACCTCGAAAAAATCGAGCATGGCCAATTGCCGCCGGAATTGTCGGGCCACACGGGCTCGGCCGATCTGGCTGACGGCGCCGCGGTGGAGCACGAGGAAGACGGTGCGTCGCATCCGTTCCTCGAATTCGCGCAGAACGTGCAACCGCAATCGGTGCTGCGCGCGGCGATCACCGCCGCGTATCGCCGTCCCGAGCCGGAGTGCGTGCCGTTCCTTCTTGGCCAGGCGCGTCTGCCGGCCAATCTCGCGGACGACGTGCAGGCGATGGCCGGCAAGCTGGTCGAAACGCTGCGCGGCAAGAGCAAGGGTGGTGGCGTCGAAGGTCTGATCCACGAGTTTTCGCTGTCGAGCCAGGAGGGCGTGGCGCTGATGTGCCTCGCCGAAGCGCTGCTGCGTATCCCGGATCGCGCCACGCGTGACGCGCTGATCCGCGACAAGATCAGTAAGGGCGACTGGAAATCGCACGTCGGCCAGGCGCCGTCGCTGTTCGTCAACGCCGCAACGTGGGGCCTGATGATCACCGGTAAGCTGGTGGGGACCAACAGTGAGGCGAGCCTCTCGTCGGCGCTCACGCGTCTGATCGGGAAGGGCGGCGAGCCGCTGATCCGTAAGGGCGTCGATATGGCGATGCGCCTGATGGGCGAGCAGTTCGTCACCGGCGAGAACATCTCCGAAGCGCTCGCCAACAGCCGCAAGTACGAAGCACGCGGCTTCCGCTACTCGTACGACATGCTCGGCGAAGCGGCCACCACCGAAGCCGACGCGCAACGCTATTACGCCTCGTACGAACAGGCGATCCACGCGATCGGCAAGGCAGCCGGCGGCCGCGGCATTTACGAAGGCCCGGGCATCTCGATCAAGCTCTCCGCGCTGCACGCACGCTACTCGCGTTCGCAGCAGGAACGCACGATGAGCGAACTGCTGCCGCGCGTCCGCTCGCTGGCGATCCTCGCGCGCCGCTACGACATCGGCCTGAACATCGACGCCGAAGAAGCCGACCGCCTCGAAATCTCGCTCGATCTG
This sequence comes from Paraburkholderia aspalathi, assembly GCF_900116445.1. GTDB lineage: Bacteria > Pseudomonadota > Gammaproteobacteria > Burkholderiales > Burkholderiaceae > Paraburkholderia > Paraburkholderia aspalathi. The sequence continues at coordinate 32,449 of NZ_FPBH01000006.1, read as the reverse complement.
CTCGAAGCGCTGTGCTTCGATCCGGAACTGGCTGGCTGGAACGGCATTGGTTTCGTGGTGCAGGCGTATCAGAAGCGCTGCCCGTTCGTGATCGAATACCTGATCGATCTGGCGCGCCGCAGCCGTCACCGCATCATGGTCCGCCTCGTGAAGGGCGCGTACTGGGACACCGAAATCAAGCGCGCACAAGTGGACGGCCTCGAAGGCTATCCGGTCTACACGCGCAAGATCTACACGGACGTCTCCTACCTCGCCTGCGCGAAGAAGCTGCTTAGCGCGCCGGACGCGGTCTATCCACAGTTCGCCACGCACAACGCGCACACGCTGTCGGCGATCTATCACCTCGCGGGCAATAACTACTACCCCGGCCAGTACGAGTTCCAATGCCTGCACGGCATGGGTGAACCGCTGTATGAGGAAGTCACCGGCCGCGACAAGCTGAACCGTCCGTGCCGCGTGTATGCGCCGGTCGGCACGCACGAAACGCTGCTCGCATACCTCGTGCGTCGCCTGCTGGAAAACGGCGCGAACACCTCGTTCGTGAACCGCATCGCCGATGAAAGCGTTGCGATCAAGGACCTGATCGCCGACCCGGCCGACGAAGCCTCGAAGATCGTCCCGCTCGGCGCGCCGCACGCGAAGATTCCGTTGCCGCGCAACCTGTTCGGCGCCGAGCGTCTCAATTCGATGGGCCTCGATTTGTCGAACGAACATCGTCTGGCTTCGCTGTCGTCGGCGTTGCTGGCGAGCGCGCATCATCCGTGGCGCGCGGCGCCTATGCTCGAAGACAACGAAATCGCCGTGGGTGTCGCGCGTGATGTGCGCAACCCGGCCGATCATCGTGACCTCGTCGGCACTGTGGTGGAAGCGACCTCGGAACATGTGAGCGCCGCCATGGCCCACGCAGTCGCCGCCGCACCGATCTGGCAAGCGACGCCGGTCGACGCCCGCGCCGATTGCCTCGCGCGTGCCGCCGATCTGCTCGAAGCCCAGATGCACACGCTGATGGGTCTCGTGGTCCGTGAAGCCGGTAAATCGCTGGCGAACGCGGTCGCAGAAATCCGCGAAGCGATCGATTTCCTGCGCTATTACTCCACGCAGATCCGCAACGAGTTCTCCAACGACACGCATCGCCCGCTCGGTCCGGTGGTCTGTATCAGCCCGTGGAACTTCCCGCTGGCGATTTTCATGGGCCAGGTGGCTGCAGCTTTGGCTGCTGGTAACACTGTGCTCGCGAAACCGGCCGAACAAACGCCGCTGATCGCCGCGCAAGCCGTGCGTATCCTGCGCGAAGCCGGCGTGCCAGCGGGCGCGGTGCAACTGCTGCCCGGCAACGGCGAAACGGTCGGCGCAGCGCTGGTGGCCGATCCGCGCACTCGGGCGGTGATGTTCACCGGTTCGACCGAAGTCGCGCGTCTGATCAACAAGACGCTCTCGAATCGCCTCGATCCGGAAGGCAAGCCGATTCCACTGATCGCCGAAACTGGCGGCCAGAACGCGATGATCGTCGATTCCTCGGCGCTCGCTGAACAGGTGGTCGCGGACGTGCTGCAGTCGTCGTTCGACTCCGCCGGTCAACGGTGTTCCGCGTTGCGCGTTCTTTGTCTACAAGAAGATGTCGCGGACCGCACGCTCGAAATGCTGACGGGCGCGATGCGCGAACTGTCGGTGGGCAATCCTGATCGCCTGTCGATCGACGTCGGCCCGGTCATCGACCTCGACGCAAAGCGCGGTATCGACGCGCACGTCGCGGCGATGCGCGAGAAAGGCCGCAAGGTCGAGCAGCTGCCGATGCCGGAAGGCGCGGGACAAGGCACGTTTGTTCCGCCGACGCTGATCGAACTCGACAGCATCGACGAATTGAAGCGTGAAGTGTTCGGCCCGGTGCTGCATGTGGTGCGTTACCGCCGCAGCCAGCTGGACAAGCTGCTCGAACAGATTCGCACGACCGGCTACGGCCTGACGCTTGGCATTCACACGCGGATCGACGAAACGATCGCTCACGTGATCAGCCGCGCGCATGTCGGCAACATCTACGTGAACCGCAATGTGATCGGCGCGGTGGTGGGTGTTCAGCCGTTCGGTGGCGAAGGTTTGTCGGGCACGGGTCCGAAAGCAGGTGGTGCGCTGTATCTGCAGCGTTTGCTGGCGACGCGTCCGGCCGGGTTGCCGAAGTCGCTGGCCGATGCATTGATCGTTGATGTGCCGCAAGCCGGCGTGAACGGGGATAATCCGTCCGCCGCCTTGACGGCGCTGCGCGACTGGCTGATTAGCGAACAGCAACCGGTGCTGGCTGCGCGCTGCGACGGTTATCTGTCGCATGTGCCGGCGGGCGCAACTGCGGTATTGTCTGGGCCCACGGGCGAGCGCAACACGTACACGCTGGGTGCGCGCGGCACGGTGCTGTGTATCGCCTCGACGGCAAGCGGTGCGCGCGTGCAGTTTGCCGCAGCACTGGCTACGGGAAATCGCGCCTTGTTCGAAGGTGCGGCTGGTGAACAATTGGTGTCGCAGCTGCCCGCCGCGTTGAAGTCTTACGCAAGCGTGAAGAAGAGCGCAGATACACCGTTCGACGCCGTGCTGTTCGAAGGCGATAGCGATGAACTGCTGGCGCTGGTGAAGGAAGTCGCGAAACGTGCGGGACCGATCGTTTCGGTGCAGGGCGTCGCGGCGGGCGCGCTGGAAAGCGGCGATGAGGACTATGCGCTCGAGCGTCTGTTGACGGAACGCTCGGTCAGCGTGAATACGGCAGCAGCAGGCGGCAATGCAAATTTGATGACGATCGGTTGAGCGAACCTCATCGATTACTTCAAAAAAACGGAAGCGGTACGGCGACCCCGAAAAACCGCTCCATCCACACCTGGTACCAAGGAGAAGCTATGCAACACAAAATGAAACAGCTGGCAGGCGCAGCGCTGGTTGCAGCAATGTCGCTGGCGGGGACGGCCAACGCTCAATCGACCGAAGACGTGAAGATCGGCTTTGCCGGTCCGATGACGGGCGCACAGGCACACTACGGTAAGGACTTCCAGAACGGCATCACGCTGGCTGTGGAAGACATGAACGCCACCAAGCCGGTGATCGGCGGCAAGCCGGTTCGCTTCGTGCTGGATTCGGCCGACGACCAGGCTGACCCGCGCACCGGCACGACCGTTGCACAAAAGCTGGTGGATGACGGCATCAAGGGCATGCTCGGCCACTTCAACTCGGGCACCACGATTCCGGCTTCGCGCATCTACGCGAACGCGGGCATCCCCGAAATCGCAATGGCGACGGCGCCTGAGTACACGCAACAAGGATTCAAGACCACGTTCCGCATGATGACGTCCGACACGCAGCAAGGTTCGGTTGCCGGCACGTTCGCGGTGAAGACCCTGGGCGTGAAGAAGATCGCGATCGTCGACGACCGCACGGCTTACGGCCAAGGTCTGGCTGATCAGTTCGAAAAGGCAGCGAAGGCAGCGGGCGGCTCGATCGTCGATCGTGAATACACGAACGACAAGGCTGTCGACTTCAAGTCGATCCTGACCAAGCTGAAGTCGGTCAACCCGGACCTGATCTATTACGGCGGCGCGGATTCGCAAGCGGCACCGATGGTCAAGCAGATGAAGGCACTGGGCATCAAGGCACCGCTGATGGGTGGCGAAATGGTCCACACGCCGACCTTCATCCAGATCGCGGGTGACGCAGCGAACGGCACGGTGGCATCGCTTGCCGGCCTGCCGCTGGAAGAAATGCCGGGCGGCAAGGACTACGTCGCAAAGTACAAGAAGCGCTTCAACGAAGACGTGCAAACGTACTCGCCGTACGCTTACGACGGCGCAATGGCGATGTTCGACGCAATGAAGAAGGCTAACTCGACCGATCCGGCCAAGTATCTGCCGCTGCTCGCGAAGACCTCGATGCCGGCAGTGACGGCAGCGAACCTCGCGTACGACGGCAAGGGCGACCTGAAGAACGGCGGCATCACGCTGTACAAGGTTGTCGACGGCAAGTGGACGACGCTGCAAAGCGTGGGCGGGAAGTAAGCGGTTTTTCGCTGTTCGCTTTGATGTCAGGAACCCCGCTTCGGCGGGGTTTTTTATGGCTCTTCGAGTTTGTGCTGCCTGCGTGAGCTCGATTAGTTAGCCTTCTCCCGAAAAAAAATTCATCGACAATCCTCACGGGTGGCGCGAAATCAGCGAAGCGCTTTTTATACGAGACATATCGTATAATCGGGGGTGTGGTTGTCGATACCAAGCAAGTACAGGCAAGCGAAGCGCGCGGCGATCTCCGCGCTTAGATCCGGGAAGTTCGAGCATGAGGCCCGTTCTGCCATTAACGTGAAAAACCTTCTGTCGACCGGGCAAGTCACCGCTCAGTTCGTTGAGGATCTCATTACGAAGAGCGATGGCACACAATACAGTTCGTCACCTCATCACAACGCGCCGGCAATAGATGTTCATATCATTGAGTCGGGTGGCTGGTACGTGAAGTTCTACTTCGTGGGTAATCCGGAAACCGTGTTTATCAGCGTGCACCAGTGAGCGAAGCCATGAAGATGAAACTCTACGAAGAAGGCGAGAAAAGCAAGGCAATCTGCCATCACTGCAAGCAGCTTGTGAGCACGACCTTTGCGCGGCGTGACGTACCTTTCAGCGACGGCAAAGGTGAGGTGAAGAATATTCTCGCGGCGGTGTGTGACGTCTGTGACCACGTGGTCGCCATTCCAGCGCAATCCACGCCAGCCGTCCGCGAAGCGCGGCAGAAGGAAGTCAGGCCGATTGAGGCACAACTGCCGGCCATTTATCTCGATGTTCTCGACCTGGCCGCTTATATGGTCGACAGCGCGAGCTCGACCGAATTCCGCAAGGTGCTCATGACGCTCTATCTGCACCGGTTTGCATCCGGTGAATATCCGCGGGCACGGTTGATTAAGGCACATAAGTCGGCGACCGAGCGCTTCAAGGAGCGCCGCGGCGCTGCACGGCGGCGGCTTTCGATGAAGGTGACGCCGCGCATCGCCGAAGATATCAAGACACTCATGCACGAGACGACCATGAGTCAGACAGAAGTCATCAAGTCCGTGATCTATCAAATCCAAACCGACGTGATCGAATCGCACAAGCCCGCGTTGATGAAAGAGCTTGGTGCGTTGTCGGTGATATACGCGTAGTTGTTCGTTTGGCAGGTAATCAGGTTATAGCGTGAAGGTAAAAAAGCCCCGTTTTTCCCGCGGGGCTCTTTTATGCAGCTGCTTGCGTGAGCCAATGGCTTCAGTCGATCTTCTGCCGGATGACAGCGAGCGTCTTGGTGTCGTAGTTCAACTCCATCCTTCTGCCGTCCTGGTTGTAGGCCTCGACCTCATAGCAGTTATCGTCGATCTCGAACTTCGCGATCTTATAGCCTTGCGCTTCGATTTGCGCACGGGCGTCACTCTCCTTCATCCATTCTGCCGTTGGATGAACTGGACAGGACTCGCCCATCGCGAACACCGCGCTCGACAATCCCAGCGCACCTGCAAATACAGCAGCCTTCAGCATACCGACTCCTTGAATCGTTCAGACGAATGGCTACCGTAGCCGATTCGTCAAACGCTGCACAAGGTGATCGCATGGTAAGTCTGCTGTACGTCAAAAATTCGACTTAAGACTCGCCTGTGCCGAGGGATATTGCCCACAAGCCTTTTTTCGCTAAGCCGTCTCTCCGCGCAGCTTCCTCCCCTGCTCGCGAATCTGCTCCAACGTCGCGCCCGGCGTACTCGCCTCCTGCGGCATGCGAATCTCGATCACTGCCGCGCGCTTCGCTTCCAGAGAACGCTGCAACGCCGGCAGAAAATCTTCAGTCCGCTCCACCGTCTCACCATGTGCGCCGAACGACTTTGCGAATGCCGCGAAGTCCGGATTCGTGAGACCGGTGCCATGCACACGATTCGGATAGTGCCGTTCCTGATGCATCCGGATCGTGCCGAAGTGGCTGTTATTCACGACGATGAAAATCACATGCAAGTCGTATTGCATTGCCGTCGCGAGTTCTTGCGCGGACATCATGAAGCAGCCGTCGCCGGCTAATGCGACCACGGCGCGTTGCGGATACATCGACTTCGCCGCAATCGCCGCTGGGACACCGTACCCCATCGCGCCACTGGTCGGCGCGAGTTGCGAGCGGAAATGCCGATACGAGAAATGCCGATGCAGCCACGTTGCGTAGTTGCCCGCACCGTTCGTGAGGATCGCGTCTTCCGGTAGATGCGCGCGCAATTGCTGGATCACTTCGCCCATTTGCACGTCGCCGGGAATCTGGCGCGGCTTGCGCCAGTCGAGATACGCGCGATGCGCTTCTTCCGCAGCGCCGGCCCATGCGAGCTTGCCGGAAGACGGTTTCAACGCCGCAAGCAATGCTGCAAGTTCCGGCATGCCGGAGACAATCGGCAGATCCGCCGCGTACACACGCCCGAGTTCTTCCGCACCTTGATGCACATGCACCAACGTTTGTTTGGTCTTCGGAATATCGAGAAGCGTGTAGCCGTTGGTCGTCGCTTCGCCTAGCCGTGGACCGAGCGTGAGCAGCAGGTCCGCATCGCGGATACGTTGAGCCAGCGCCGGATTGATACCGAGCCCGACATCACCCGCGTAATTCGGATGCTCGTTGTCGAGCGTGTCTTGAAAGCGGAACGCGAGGCCGATCGGCAATTGCCAATTCTCGACGAAGCGTTGCAGATCGGCACATGCCGCAGGCGTCCAACCGCTGCCGCCGGCAATGACCATCGGCCGTTGCGCGCCTTCCAGCAATCGACGCAACTCGTCCATCTGCGCCGCAGACGGCGACGCCGCCACACGTTTGTACGCGGGTGCGCCAGCAACAAGATCACACGCTTCGCTCAACACATCTTCCGGCAACGACAACACGACCGGCCCCGGACGCCCCGACGTCGCCGTGTGAAACGCATGACTCAGATACTCGGGAATGCGTTTCGGATCGTCGATTTGCGCGACCCATTTCGCCATCTGACCGAACATGCGCCGGTAGTCGATTTCCTGAAAGGCCTCGCGATCGAGATGCTCACGCGCGCACTGACCGATCAGCAGGATCATCGGCGTCGAGTCCTGAAACGCGGTGTGCACGCCGATCGATGCATGCGTCGCACCGGGGCCGCGCGTGACGATCGCGACACCCGGACGTCCGGTCAATTTACCGACGGCTTCAGCCATGTTCGCGGCCGCCGCTTCGTGCCGGCAGACGATGGTCTGGATGCGATCTGTTTCGTCGTGCAGCGAATCGAGCACCGCGAGAAAGCTCTCGCCGGGTACGCAGAAAACACGTTCGACGCCGTGCGTCAGCAAGGCGTCGACGACGAGACGTGCGCCGGTAGTTTGCGCAGTGGAAGAAGATTCAGAAGCGAGCGGCATTGCGATGAAGCCTCCAGGCGTTGCGATGGGGGTGCGATCGGTCCGGTCGGGTCGTTGTGTTCTCAACACTCCACAATATTCACCGCCAACCCACCGCGGGACGTTTCCTTGTACTTCGTCTTCATATCGGCGCCGGTCTGCATCATCGTCTTGATTACAGAGTCCAGCGACACGTAATGCGTGCCGTCGCCGCGCAGCGCCATTCGCGCGGCATTCACGGCTTTCACCGAGCCCATCGCATTGCGTTCGATACACGGAATCTGCACCATCCCGCCGACCGGATCGCACGTCAGCCCGAGGTTATGTTCCATGCCGATCTCGGCAGCATTCTCGACTTGCTCAGGCGTGCCGCCCATCACCGCGGCGAGCCCACCCGCGGCCATCGAGCAGGCCACGCCCACTTCACCCTGGCATCCCACTTCCGCGCCTGAAATCGACGCATTCAGCTTGTACAGAATGCCGATTGCCGCCGCCGTCATCAGGAAGTCGATCACACCCTGCTCGTTCGAGCCCGGCATGAAGCGCGTGTAGTAATGCAGCACCGCCGGGATGATTCCGGCCGCGCCGTTAGTCGGCGCCGTGACCACGCGGCCGCCCGCAGCGTTTTCTTCATTCACGGCGATGGCGTAGAGATTGATCCAGTCGACCATCGAAAGTGGATCACGCAGCGCCAGCTCAGGATTGCCCGACAACGCGCGATACAACTGCGGCGCGCGGCGCTTCACCTGGAACGGACCGGGCAAGTGGCCGTCGGCATCCGGATTGTTGATACCGCAACCGCGCGATACACACGACTGCATCACATTCCAGATCTTCAGCAAGCCCGCACGCGTCTCTTCTTCGGTATGCCAGACGCGTTCGTTTTCCCACATCAATTGCGCGATGCTCTTGCCGGTGGATTTGCACAGCGCGAGTAATTCGTTGCCGCTGCGGAACGAATGCGGCAATTGTTCGACGGCGCTCAGCACCTTCGTGTTCGGCGCGCCCGCCGTCACCACGAAACCGCCGCCCACCGACAGATAGGTCGACTCGCGCAGCGTCTCGCCTTGTGCATCGAGCGCGCGGAGTTTCAGGCCGTTCGGATGCTCGGCCAGCGCCTGGCGAAGAAACGAAATGTGATCTTTCTGGACGAACGGCACGTCGTGCGTGCCGAGCAAGGCGAGCTTGCGCGACGCCTTTACCGCTTCGAGCCGCTGTGCGATCGTGTCCGGATCGACGGTGTCAGGGGCATCGCCCATCAGGCCGAGCATCACGCCGCGATCGGTGCCGTGACCCTTGCCGGTCGCGCCGAGCGACCCATACAGATCCACTTTCACCGATGCCGTCGCGCCAAGCAGCCCGTCGCGTTCGAGCCCTTGCGCGAACATCAGCGCCGCACGCATCGGCCCGACCGTATGCGAACTGGACGGACCAATGCCGATTTTGAAGAGGTCGAACACGCTGACTGCCATTTACTGCTCCCTGCTGATAAAAGTTAGTTTAGCGCGCCGGCAGCGGTAAGCACACGGCGAGCCATGCGGGCGGCGTCGGTGCGAGCTGCAGCGCGATCGGCGTATAGCGTCCGTCGAGACGCGCCGCCAGGTGAAACAGTTCCGTCGCGTTTTTCGGATCCCATTGACCCGAATAGCCGGGCAAACCGGCCTCGCGACGTTTGGCATCGAACGGAACGTTCGAATGCACGAATTCTTCATGCGTTTTGCTGCCATCCGCGTACGGCGTGAGCCAGTTCAGCGCGGCTTGCAGCGACGCGCCGTTCGCTCCCTTCTCCGGCAACCAGTTGCGGTTGTGGCGGCGCGCAGCGAGCGCGGCGGTCACGAGCGGCTGCAGGTCGTACGTAACATAGTGCAGCGCGTCGCGCTCGCCGAAGTCGAACGTCGAGCCGTCCGGCGCAATGTTGTCGCCGATATGCTCGTCGAACAGGCGCTGCGCCGCGTTGATCATCTTGCGGTTATCCAGCGTGAACGCAGCCATCGAGATCAGCTTGATCCGGTGGCTTTGCCAATTGTTTTTGAACGTACCCCTGAGCGGTCGCGGCTGCGCGTCGATCTGCTCGATGTAGCCGCTCGCGAGCTTCGTCAGGAACGCCATCGATGCATTGCGCGTTTTCACCGGCAACGCGCTCGCGGTCATGTCGTAGGCTAGAATCAGGCCTTCGAAATGGGTTTCGTCGATCGGATTGAAACTGGGTTGATAAGTCGTGACCCATGCATACAGCAAGCGGTCGACCAGTTTCAGATAACGGTCGTCACTGGTCGCGCGCCAGGCGAGCGCGGCGTCGCGCAGCAGATCCAGATCCTTCTCCGCCTCGACGCTTTGATCGTAAATGCCCTCGTGCGGCAGCGTGCCTTCCGTATGCAGTTTCGCCAGCGCATGCGGCGGGTCGTTCAGATGTGCCAGTACATTGCTCACCAGCGCCTTGACGCCTGGATCGGCATTGGTGCGCTCGCTGGTTTGCAGCGCGGGAGCCGCGCAAAAATTCATTGCGGCTTGCGCCTGCCGTAGCGGCAGCAGCACCGCTGCGCCAGTCAGCAATAGCGTGCAAGCCTGCTGCCATGTTTGGGTTCGCCTGATTTCGGTCCGGCTTTGCATCAATCGCACCTTTCGCGCCATGCGAAACTCCTCGTTAGGCTGGTTCGGTGTGTGATGTTAGCCGTTTGCGGACACAAGCGACAGAACCGCGCAACGCCTGCTTACAACCTTCGAGGCGCTGCGCGGTTTGCGGGCCGGCTTACTCGTAGTCGGCGATCGGCACGCAGGAGCAGAACAGATTGCGGTCGCCGTACACGTTGTCCGCACGGCCGACCGGCGGCCAGTATTTCTTGGCGATCAGCGTGGGCAGCGGATATGCGGCGGTTTCGCGCGCATACGCATGCTTCCAGTCGTTGGCGATGACTACCGCCGCCGTGTGCGGCGCGTGCTTGAGCGGATTGTCTTCGCGGTCCGAGCGGCCGTCTTCCACCGCGCGGATTTCCTCGCGGATCGCGATCATCGCTTCGATGAAGCGGTCGAGCTCTTCCTTCGATTCCGATTCGGTCGGCTCGACCATCAACGTGCCCGGCACCGGGAAGCTCATGGTCGGTGCGTGGAAGCCGTAGTCGGCGAGTCGCTTGGCGACGTCGTCGACGGAAATGCCGCTGGTGTCCTTGATGGGACGCAGATCCAGAATGCATTCGTGCGCGACCAGTCCGCCCGGGCCCGAGTAAAGCACGGGGTAATGCGGCGCGAGTTTGTTCGCGACGTAGTTCGCGTTGAGGATCGCGGTTTCGGTGGCGGCCGTGAGGTTCTTCGCGCCCATCATCGCGATGTACATCCACGAAATCGGCAGGATCGAAGCGGAACCGTACGGTGCACCCGACACAGCGCCGATGCCGTTCTGCGCACGCTCGTAGCCCGACGAAATCTGATTCGGCAGGAATTGCGCGAGATGCGCGCCGACCGCGACCGGACCGACGCCCGGCCCGCCGCCGCCGTGCGGAATACAGAAGGTCTTGTGCAGATTCAAGTGCGAGACGTCGCCGCCGAACTGACCCGGCGCACAGAGGCCAACCATGGCGTTCATGTTCGCGCCGTCCACATAGACCTGGCCGCCGTGCGCATGCACGATCTCGCAGATTTCGCGGACGTTCGCTTCGAACACGCCGTGCGTGGACGGATACGTGATCATGATCGCAGCAAGCTTGTCAGCGTGCTGTTCGGCTTTCTTTTTCAGGTCTTCGATATCGACGTTGCCCTGCGCGTCGCAAGCAACCACGACCACCTGCATGCCGGCCATCTGCGCCGATGCCGGGTTCGTGCCGTGCGCCGAAGCGGGAATCAGGCAGACATTGCGATGACCTTCGCCGCGCGATGCGTGGTACGCGTGAATGATCAGCAGACCCGCGTACTCGCCTTGCGAGCCGGCGTTCGGCTGCAGCGACACCGCTGCGTAGCCGGTGGCCGCGACCAGCATCTGTTCGAGCTGATCGATCATTTCGCGGTAGCCGACCGTTTGCTCAGCCGGAGCGAACGGGTGAATCTGACCGAACTCAGGCCACGTGACCGGCAGCATTTCCGAGGTCGCGTTCAGCTTCATCGTGCAGGAGCCGAGCGGGATCATCGAGCGGTCGAGCGCCAGATCCTTGTCGGAGAGGCTGCGCAGGTAACGCAGCATTTCCGTTTCAGAATGATGACGGTTGAACACGTGGTGCGTGAGGTATGCGCTGGTGCGTTCGAGCGCGGCAGGCACCGTGTTCTCTGCGGGGAGTTCTGCGTCGAGGGTGTCGATCTGCGGGACTTCGTCGACAAATGCCGCTTGCGCGAACGCTGCGAGCAGATCGGCCAGATCGCTGCGCGTGGTGGTTTCGTCGATCGAGATGCCGACGCGCGAGTCGCTCACACGACGCAGATTGATGCGCCGCGCAGTCGCCGCGTCATGCAGCGCCTGGGTGCGTGCGCCGGTTTCGAACGTGAGCGTGTCGAAGAATGTGTCGTTGACGAGCGTGTAACCGAGCTTCTTCGCGCCGGCTGCCAGCAACGCAGCAATGCGGTTCACGCGCAGCGCGATCGTCTTCAGACCGTGCGGACCATGATAGACAGCGTACATGCTGGCCATGATCGCGAGCAGGGCTTGCGCGGTACACACATTCGAAGTCGCCTTCTCGCGGCGGATATGTTGTTCACGCGTTTGCAACGCGAGACGCAGCGCCGGATTGCCTTGTGCATCGACGGTCACGCCGACGAGGCGCCCCGGCATCTGACGCTTGAATTCATCGCGCACGGCAAGGTAAGCCGCGTGCGGGCCGCCGAAACCAACTGGCACGCCAAAACGCTGCGTGTTGCCGACGGCTACGTCCGCGCCCCATTCGCCCGGCGGCGTCAAAACGGTCAGCGCGAGCAGATCGGCAGCAACCACCACGTGGCCGCCTGCTGCATGGATGGCTTCAGCGAGTGCGCGGTAGTCGCGCACGTCGCCGTTCACGCCCGGGTATTGCAGCAGCACGCCGAACGCATTCGCGTTCGCTGCGTCCGCTGCCGGGCCGACTTTCACTTCAATGCCGACCGGCGTGGCGCGCGTCTTCACCACTTCGATGGTTTGCGGCAGCACGTCGTCGGCGACGTAAAACACGTTCGACTTCGGCTTGCCGACGCGTTGCAGCAGCGTCATCGCTTCGGCGGCCGCGGTGGCTTCGTCGAGCAGCGATGCGTTCGAGATCGCCAGACCCGTCAGGTCGACGATCATCTGCTGGAAGTTCAGCAGCGCTTCCAGACGGCCCTGCGAGATTTCCGGCTGATACGGCGTGTACGCGGTGTACCACGCCGGATTTTCGAGCACGTTACGCAGGATCACTGTCGGCGTATGCGCGTTGTAGTAGCCCTGCCCGATATACGAGCGGAACACCTGGTTCTTGTCCGCCAGCTCACGCAGCGAGGCGAGCGCTTCGGCTTCGCTCTTCGGCTGGGTGAAGGGGCCGAGCGGCAGCGTTTCGGTGCGGCGGATCGTCTTCGGAATGACCGCGTCGATCAGCGCGGCGCGCGATGCGAAGCCGAGGGCTTCGAGCATCGCTTGCTGGTCGGCCGAATCCGGGCCGATGTGCCGTTCAGCGAAGGCGTCATGCACTTCGAGCGCGGCGAGCGAGAGAGGAGTGCGGTTCATCAGACGATCCGGGTGTTCGAGCTTCATGAGGTGTTCCTGGCGGTGCGGGCGTCCGTTCGACTGTCGAATCGGACGCGCCGCGCCTGTCGGGTTTAAACGTAATGGTGCAACTTGCGGTGAATCAGGCGCCGACGGACTTTGCGTACGCGTCTGCGTCGATCAGGCGATCCTGCGATGCGTCCGCAGCCGGCTTGATCTTGAAGAGCCAGTTCTCGTACGGCGCGCTGTTGACGCCATCTGGCGTGTCGGCGACGGCCGGGTTCGCTTCGATGATTTCGCCCGAGACCGGCGCGTAGATATCGGAAGCGGCTTTCACCGACTCGATCACGGCGACGGTGTCGCCGGCGTTGACGGTCTTGCCCAGTTCCTGGACTTCGAAGAAGACGATGTCGCCGAGCGCTTCCTGCGCGTGGTCGGTGATGCCGACCGTCAGCGTGCCGTCTGCTTCGGTGCGGACCCACTCGTGCGATTCGGTGTATTTCAGATCGGCCGGGATGCTCATCGGATGCTCCTATGCGGTGTTATTCGGTATGAACTTAAAAAGATTGACGCACGCGCCGGCTGCTTAAACTGCGAGCACTTTGCCGTTGCGTACGAACGGCAGTTTTACCACGCTTGCGGGTACGTTTTTGTCACGAATCTGGACGTGAACGGTGTCGCCCGGCTGCACGCCTTTCGGCACGCGCGCGAAGGCGATCGATTCCTGCATCGTGGGTGAAAAAGTGCCGCTGGTGATTTCGCCTTCGCCTTCCGGCGTGACGACTTTCTGGTGAGCACGCAGCACGCCTGCCGCCTTGCCGTTTTCCTTCAGCAGGATCAGGCCGACGAACGAGGCCTGCGAGCCGTCGGCCTCAAGTTTGGCCTTGCCGACGAAGTCGCGCGGCGAGGTCAGGTCGACGGTCCAGGCGAGGCCGGCGTCCAGCGGCGAGACGTTGTCGTCCATATCCTGGCCGTACAGGTTCATGCCGGCTTCGAGACGCAGCGTGTCGCGCGCGCCGAGACCCGCGGGGCGCACGCCTTGACGCACTAATGCGTCCCAGAATTCGCAGACGGACGTAGCGGGCAGGACGATTTCGAAGCCGTCTTCGCCGGTGTAGCCGGTGCGGGCAATCATCAATTCGCCAAACGGCGTGTTGTCGACGATGGCGGCGTTAAACGGCTTAAGGAGTTCGGTGGAGGTGCGGCTGGACGGCGCGACTTGCCAGACCTTATCGCGGGCGTTCGGGCCTTGCACGGCGACGATCGCCAGATCGCGGCGCGGCGTGATGGTCAGGCCGTAGCTGCCTTCGGCGTTGAGCTTGGTGAACCAGGCGACGTCTTTCTCTGCGGTGCCGGCGTTGACGACCAGGCGGAAGTGCGTCTCGCTGAAGTAATAGACGATCAGATCGTCGATCACACCGCCATTCGGGTTCAGCAGACAGGAGTAGAGCGCGCGGCCCGGCGTTTGCAGCTTGGCGACGTTATTGGCCAGCGCGTGTTCGAAGAAGGCGCGCACGCGCTCGCCGGTGAAATCGACGACGCACATATGCGAGACGTCGAACATGCCGGCGTCGGTGCGCACGGCGCGGTGTTCGTCGATCTGCGAGCCGTAGTTGACGGGCATGTCCCAGCCGCCGAAATCGACCATGCGAGCGTTGAGCGCACGATGGGTGGCGTTGAGCGGGGTGTGTTTGAGTTCGGTCATGGGGCCTCAGGCGTCTCGCGAAACAAAAAAGGCCATGCGGCGCTACGCCTCGCGGCTGATGCCTGCGAGCGATTGCGTTGCATGACCCCTCTGTCCTCGATACCTGAGAGATTGCGCTGCCGTGCGATGGTGAAGCCGTGATCGCTACGGTGAAACGCGCGCCCCTTCGGTGGGCAGCTTGCCAGAATCTGCTCGATTAAACGATGCAGACGGCTACTGCCGCTCTCCAGAGTGCGAAAAACCGGTGCCTTGATGTTGCCTGGGCGCGGGTTCTTCGACGCAGTCGGTCCTTTTGCCTGAGAGTTTGCGGGTGTGCCCCTTCGGCGGTGCGGCCTGCGATTTTCTGCGGCCAGCACGCTCTCCCGACGCGTGCGGCGAATGTACGCGAGGGCCGGGGGCTTGTCAAATAAAGGCCCGCAAGGGGCATGGGGGTTGGCGCTGCGGGTTCGCGAAAGTCAAAAAAAGCGCGGGACGTGATGCCCGCGCTTCTTTGCTTCGGTGCCTGAACCGGCGCGATTATTCGCCGATGGCGTGTGCCGCGTTGTCCAGTTCCTGGTTCAGCACGCGCTGTTCGTCGCCGGACAGGCCGCCGCCGTGTTGCGCCGCCATGTCATGAGCTTCCTGGCGGATCACGTCGAGGCGATGGTGCAACGCGCCGCCTTGCGGGGGCGGGTAGTAGCCTTGGTTGACGCGAGCGTCGATGCGGCGGCTCAGGTTGTCGATACGGCCGTTGACCTGGCTGAAGCGCTGATCCGCAATTTGTTGCGGGTTAGGACGCGGCGCCGGCGCGGGTTGCTGAGGGGCCACCACGCAGGCGGCGAGGGAACTGAGCAATGCGCATGCTGCTAGTGCGCGGACGATACGGGGCATGGACACTCCGGGAAGTCGTTGTCGTTTTGTGGTGCTACTGGGGTAGCAACGGATTGCCGAGGATTCACGCTGACCGCGGAGACGGGGTTATTTGTAACGTTATGTTCCTTTCGGGTTTGTCAGGCTTTTTGCCATTGGCGGCGGCATGGTTCGCGTGTTGCCGCCAATGGCGCAGAAAGCGGCCCATAGCGCAGGAAAACGTCAGCGAATGCGTTCAAACGGCAGCCGGACGCCTTCTTCTGAGCTCCGGGCTGCAAGCTCGATGATCGTCATGACGTCGACTGCGTCCTGAGCGCTGACGGGAAATTTCGCGCCGTTCTGAATGGCATCCGCCAAGGCAATATAAAAGCCGACGTAGTCGCCGTTGCGTGTGGGCACCTCCCGCTCGACTTCCTGACCCTCTTCAAGCACACGCAACACACCGGGCGCATTGCCGGCGCCGAACCCGTCATCGCCCGGCCGCAAGCCGGCTTTCAACTGATCTTCCTGCGTATCGAGCCCGTATTTGACGTAGCTCCCTTGCGTGCCGTGAATCGTAAACCTCGGTGCGACGTACGCAGTCAACGCGCTGGCATGCAACACCACCTCGAATTCACCGTATCCCAGCTGAATATGGACGTAGTCCGGTGCACTGGCTTGATCGCGATGCGTCCGAACCGTCGCGGACACGGTCTGCGGTGCGCCGAACAACGCCAGCGCCTGGTCGATCAGGTGCGGTCCAAGATCGAATAGCAGGCCGCCGCCGCGCGAAGCTTCCTCGCGCCAACGCTGCCGAACTTCCGGCCGGAAACGGTCGAAATGCGATTCGTATTGCGTGATGCGCCCCAATTCTCTGCTGGCAAGCAGATCCCGCACGGTCAGAAAATCACCGTCCCAGCGGCGGTTATGAAAGGGGACGAACCGCTTGCTGCGAGCCAGTGCAATGTTGGCAAGCGTGTGGGCGTCGGCGGCGGTGAGCGTGACCGGTTTGTCGACCACCACGTGTTTGCCTGCTTCCAGCGTGCGGCGCGCCAGGTCGAAGTGCGTGTCATTGGGCGTCGCGATGACGACGCAGTCGATTTCTTCGAGCGCCAGCAGGGCGTCGAGATCGGCCACCACCTTTGCGTGCGGGTAATCGGCCAGCGCGTGCTCGGGCTGGCTCGTCGCGATGGCTGCGATGCTGGCTCGCCCGCAGTGCTCGATCACCGGCGCATGAAAGGTCGCGCCAGCAAAACCGTAACCCATCAATCCAATCTTCAGCGATGCGGACATGCGTGTCTTCCTGCAAAAACGGCGCGCCGCTTTGCCACCGCGGCGGCGGCGCGCAACAGCGTAATTGTGGCATGTCCCGAAGGCGGGCTGTCAGCATCGTCGCAGGCGTTTGTCAGCTGCGCCTGTTTGGCGGCGCCCGGATGGCAGTTGTGGCCGTGTTCCGGGCAACCGGGTTGAGCCTCCGTTTTTGTCGTCAGGCGAGCTGCCATTACGGCCCCCTTTCCTTGCCGTCCGACAGAGCATCTGTCACGGCATCGGCTTCAGGCATCCGTGTTAACATCGCTCCTCTCGCGCGGAGCGCAGCGAGCCGGAATGCCCCTCACACCGAGTCGAGCGTCCCAGCCGCTAGCCCCGCGCAGCATGCCCCCGGGCCTTCGGTCTCGCGATTCCGCACCCAAGCGCCCTCAACCGCATTACCCATCCACTGACGATGTCCGCAGGCCTGAACCCCGCTCAAAATGAAGCGGTCCGTTATCTTGACGGTCCGTGTCTCGTGCTCGCCGGCGCAGGCAGTGGCAAGACGCGCGTGATCACGCAGAAAATCGCCCACCTGATCGAGGCCAAAGGCTTCGAGCCGCGCCACATCGCCGCCGTCACGTTCACGAACAAGGCCGCGTTGGAAATGCGCGAGCGCGTGGGCAAGCTGCTCGAAGGCAAGACGCTCACCACGCCCGGCAAGGAAGGCCGCAAAGTGCCCGTCAATCAGTTGACGGTCTGCACCTTCCACTCGCTCGGCGTGCAGATTCTGCGGCAGGAAGCGGAACACGTCGGCCTGAAGCCACAGTTCTCGATCATGGATTCGGACGACTGCTTCGGCATGATCCAGGAGCAGGTCGGCTCGACGGACAAGGGCTTCATCCGCAAGATCCAGTCGATCATCTCGCTGTGGAAGAACGGGATGATCATGCCCGAGCAGGCGATCGCGATCGCCGCGAACGAGGACGAACATCAGGCCGCGATCGTCTACCGCAATTACGTGGCGACGCTGCATGCGTATCAGGCGGTCGATTTCGACGACCTGATCCGCCTGCCCGCCGAACTCTTCGAGAAGAACGAGCAGGTGCGCGACCGCTGGCAGAACAAGCTGCGCTATCTGCTGATCGACGAGTATCAGGACACCAACGCGTGTCAGTACGAACTGGTGAAACTGCTGGCCGGCAAGCGTGCGGCGTTCACGGCGGTCGGCGACGACGATCAGGCGATTTACGGCTGGCGCGGCGCGACGCTCGAAAATCTCGGGCAGCTCAGCAAGGATTTTCCGAAGCTGCATCTGATCAAGCTCGAGCAGAACTACCGTTCGACGGTGCGCATTCTGACCGCCGCGAACAACGTGATCGCGAACAACCCGAAGCTGTTCGAAAAGAAGCTGTGGTCCGAACACGGCATGGGCGACACGATTACTGTCACACCTTGCAACGACGAAGAGCACGAGGCCGAATCCGTGGTGTTCCGCCTGTCCGCGCATAAGTTCGAGCGGCGCGCGAATTTCCGCGACTACGCGATCCTGTACCGCGGCAATTTCCAGGCGCGCATCTTCGAACAGGTGCTGCGGCGTGAACGGATTCCGTATGTGCTGTCGGGCGGGCAGTCGTTCTTCGATAAAGCCGAGATCAAGGATATCTGCGCGTATCTGCGCCTGATCGCCAACGCCAACGACGACCCGGCGTTCATTCGCGCGATCACCACGCCGCGCCGCGGCGTCGGCAATACAACGCTCGAAGCGCTCGGCTCGTTCGCAGGCCAGGCGAAGGTGTCGCTGTTCGAAGCGGTGTACATGGGCGGCATCGAGGCGCGCCTGTCGCCGCGTCAGATCGAACCGATGCGTGTGTTTTGCGACTTCATGCAGCGCCTCACCGATCGCGCCGAGAAGGATGCCGCGGGCACGCTGCTCGACGAACTGATGGACGCGATTCACTACGAAGCCTATCTGTACGACGCGTTCGACGAACGTCAGGCGCAGTCCAAGTGGCAGAACGTGCTCGAGTTCATGGAGTGGTTGAAACGCAAGGGCACCAAGGCTGAGCCGGAAGGTTCGGAGAAGAGCGAGGCAACCGGCTACGACACCGCCGATGGCTTCGGCGACACCGGCAAGAGTCTGCTCGGCCTGATCCAGACCGTCGCGCTGATGTCGATGCTCGAAGGCCGTGAAGAAGACCCGGATGCGGTACGGCTTTCGACGGTGCATGCGTCGAAGGGGCTGGAGTATCCGCACGTGTTTCTGGTGGGCGTCGAAGAAGGCATCATGCCGCACCGTGGCGGTCCGGACGACGAGCCGATCGACGACGCGCGCATCGAGGAAGAGCGTCGTCTGATGTACGTCGCAATCACGCGGGCGCAGCGCAGCCTGCATCTGAACTGGTGCAAGAAGCGCAAACGCGCGCGCGAAACCGTGGTGTGCGAGCCGTCGCGCTTCATCCCCGAAATGCTGCTCGACGACGCCCCGCCGCCGACTCCCGAAGAAGCGCCGATGTCGCCGAAAGACCGGCTTGCGAGTTTGAAGGCGTTGTTGCAGAAGCCCTGAACGTGGGAGTGGATGCAAGACCCCGGGCGCGGCAGGTGCATCGGCGGTTTTGCGACGTACGCGCGCTACAGTGGCACGGCCCATCAATCGGAGACCGCTCGCATGCCCACGCCCCCGCTCGCGCACTATCGCCGCGCGCTCGAAACCTACATCGACGCGAAAGACAACACGCGTGCTAACCGCATCGCCGAGGCTTTCGCACCGAATGCGGTTCTCACTATTTCGCTTGCTACGTCGAATATCGCGTTTCCGGCGCGCACAGTCGGTACGGATGCGATTGCTAAAACGCTCGTCACCGATTTCGGTGCGCAGTACGCGCAGTGCCGCACCTATTACGTGTGCGATTCGCTAGCGGTGGATAACGACACGATCGACGCCTTACCCTGGCTCGTGGTGATGCGCGAACGGGCAACGGGCGCGTTGCGCGTCGGCCACGGGATGTATCGGTGGACTTTCGATGCGGCACCGGCCGTCACGGCGTTCCACATTCACGTCGCACGCATGGACGTCGTGCCGGACGTCGACGGTAAGTTGCTCGACGCGTTGCAGGATGGGCTGAGCTATCCGTGGCTCGTTCCTGCCGACTTGCACATGCATTTGACGTCGCTGGCGCGTAGCACGCCGGCGTTGGCATTTGTCGAGGCGTTCAGCCGTCCCGCAGTTGCATCGGCAGGCGGCTGACCCGACGGCGTGTAAAACGCATTTCGCATAAAAAATCCCTGCACCGTGGCGACACGGGCAGGGATTTTTTGTTTTGCGACAGGGACCGGAAGCGCCTTACTTCGCTGCGCTGACCATGTAGTCGACGGCGGCTTTCACGTCCGCGTCGGAGGCAGTCGAGCCACCTTTGGGCGGCATCGCACCCTTGCCGTGCAGGGCGTAGTTGTAGACCGTGTCCATTGGTTCTTTCAGGCGCGGCGCCCATGCGTCCTTGTCGCCGAACTTCGGTGCGTTCAGCACGCCGGCTGCGTGACACGCCTGGCAAACCTGCTGGTACAGCGCTTTGCCGGCTTGCGAGGCGTCCGCGCTTTGTGCCCCGCCTGCTGCTGGCGCAGCCGCTTGCGGCACGCTTGCCATGGCCGCCATTGCTGCAGCGGCCTGTGCGGCGCCAGCATCCGAAGCGCCTGCCGGCGCAGCGGCAGTAGCGCCGGACGCGGCAGCTGCCGCACCTGCTGCCGGCTGTGCCGGTTCAGGGAAGCTCGCGCCGGAATTGTTCGCCATGTATGCCACTGCGCGGGCGATTTCGAAGTCGCTGTAGTCGTCCGGGCTGGTGCCGCCACGCGCGGGCATCGCGCCTTTGCCGGTCAGCGCCGTGTGCAACAACGTGTCGAAGCCCTGCGCGATGCGCGGCGCCCAGTCGGCGGTATTGGTGAATTTCGGCGCGCCTGCCGCACCCGACGCGTGACAGGCGGAGCAAACGGCCTTATAGACCTCTTCGCCGGTCTTGTAGACGCGTGGCGCGTTGGCATCGCGAATGTCGACTTGCGCGAACGGCTTGATGCGCGCGCTGACCTCGGCGTCGGAAAGACTGTCTGTGCCGGCGCCCGTGCGCGTCGAATTATCGACGTAGATCACTAGCAGAACGATGATGACGATCGGTACCGCAAAGCTGGCAATGATCGCGGCGATGAGCTGCCCGGGGGTTTTGATTGGGGCTCCGTGTGGTGCTTCGCTCATGCTTGTCTCGTCTCCGTGGGTATGTGAGCGGTACAGCGTGACGGCAACTTCTTGTTCTTTAATCAGGCACGGACGATTATAGACGCAACATTTCGGCGGCGGCGAGGGGCGCGGCGAGGTGTTCAGCAGGCGTTTACCCGCATCGCGGGGTGCGGCCGGCACCGCCGGGATGGCGGGCAGGAGGCGCGCGATCCCGCCATCTAGGCCGTCCGGTGGACGGTTTGGCTGAAACCGGGTATCCTTTCGCTCTCGCTTTGGCGTCGCTCCTGTTCAGGTTGCCGCGCTTTCGTGTTGAAGCGCCCGTAGCTCAATGGATAGAGTACTGCCCTCCGAAGGCAGGGGTTGCTGGTTCGATCCCAGCCGGGCGCACCAATCCTGACAAGGGTTCCCGCGAATTCACCTGTTGTGGAGTTCGCCAATTGATGTCGTAAACGACACCAATTGGCTGTCTTATCAAAGATAACGGTCCACGGAAGGACGATTTCTCGTTCTAGGTTTCCCGCCACACCCTCCAACACCGCATCCCGCCTTACCTCGCCCATCGACATCTGCAAGCTCATGTGCTCGCTTGAGGAAACGTCCTGCTTCCTTAAATCCGAACGTCATACCGGTGCGCTCGAACACGTCGCTCTGAACTCTGCGTCTCACGGGTCTCTCCTGCCTTTCGAGCATCGAGTCGAATGATTTTTGGAATTCGTCGAATTTCAATTTCCCCCGTTCCTTCACAGCCTTTTGGCTGCGCTCTTTACCCGCATCTACGAGCCGCTTGTGAAGCACGGGACAGAGCGTGCGCAGAAACTTCGTGGACACGTCCAAGCGGTCCGCCACTTCCCGCGCACTAGACGCCGTTCCGGACTCGACAATCTGCTCAAACTCGTCTTGAAGCTCCTGCCTAGGCCTTAGCGCACCGTTACGTCGACGCACTATGAGGTTCGCCGGACGAGCCGGTGGCGGACGCTTGAGCAGCATCACTTTGTTCCCGAGAACCACATCCGCGACAGCACAGCCACAGCAATACGCGATGAGCACGAGCCGCGGAAGACTGGGTCTGATTTTCCCCGACGTCCATTCGTGTAGGCCGCCTTTGCTGACGGCGATATGTCGTGCGAAGTGCGTAGTGTTACCGGCAAAGAGCACGTCCGTCGCGTAACGAAGGAAAGTCGCGGGAGCGCCGATGTTTTCAAACGCGTGAGGGTGCTGATGCAGGTCGTCAATCAAATTGGCTGTGAGCCTCGCGAACTCAATCTCATACTCCCGTGCACCGGTTCCGGTGTCACTCGCAAGACTTCGTCCGTCGACTCTTGAGACTCCCGGCAACCAAAAAGTACTAGCGTTCGCCCGCTTTGCCCGGCCCGGTAGCCAGAATGCGCTCCCTTTAGCGCGCTTCGCCTTTACGACTGGCTGGAGTTGGACGCCATGCAATTGACAGGCGGTCACGCAGTCAATTGACCAAAGGAGCCGGTTGTATTTCGGCCGATTCGAACGTTCATCGTCCGCATAGCAAATCGGGCAAAAACGTTCAGTCGGAGACAACAGCTTGGCTGGCGGGACTACTCCCCTAAGGGGAACCAGCGTATTCAGATGAAGGTCATTACGTCTCGTCGCTTCGTTCAGCGCACCCGCCCAACTGTCAGCTAGGTTGGTCACTCCGCATATCGCCAATCCATAACAGGATGCCGCCATCCTCTCGCGCCATTTAGGTGCCCCCTTTGCAATCAGGGGGACTATCACGCGAAACGCGAGTGTCCATGGGAGCATGCCATGGTCATCGCTTAGCCGACGAAAATAGCTGGCGAGGTCCTCAAGGTCGTCTCCACTATGACCCTCAGGACTCAGGCAAAAAAGTGCGGACCGTGGAGGTGCGTCCTCGGGCCATCCTCCCGGAGTGCATGCGAGAACTATCGGCTCAGCCATTTGCCCTGCCTCCGTTGAGTTTTTTGTGTTGCGTCTCGGCAAGTAGCATCTCGTCCACAATATCTTGCTCAGTCGCGTAATCGTGAAAGAGTTCCATCTGCAGGAAGGGTTGCACGTCCTTCTCGCCCCGAACCGTGTCTCGAGCAATCTTTCGTTGCGCTGCCTTCGACGGCATGCATTGCAGCAGGAAGGCGTCTTTCCACATCTTGCTCTTGTTCTCGAAGCAACGCGCGGCGGCACCCATCAGTACATCGACCGTGGTTCCCGGTAAACCGAATGTGCCAGCGAACAGATACTCGAGATGGCGTTCGATGTCGATTTCGAGGTTGTAGGGCATATGAGCGAGCAAAGACTTCACGAAAGTACAGTATTCGATGAAGTCCTCCTCTGTCTGGTGGTATCTGGGATAGTGAACAATCCCAATGCGCCGAGCCAACTGTGCGCTCGCGAGCACGAGTTGCTCGCATCCGTACGCTCCCAGCAAAAGCAGATTGAATCCCGAGCGATTGGATAGCGATTTGAGCAGATTCCCATACTGAAGCGGGTCAGTCTGCGAGTTGGTGAAGTGAACCGCTTCATCAAGTATCAGATGCTTTACCGCACGACGTTTGAGTGCCCTTTCAAACATCAGTCGGCTGTTTCGAATAGGGTCGGCGGGTTCCCCAACACTCTCTCCAAGAACAAACCCGTCCAAGGCGCTAGGCGCCAGAAGGTCCGCACAAAGCCGGTTGTACAAGAGGATGAAATTGAATTCGCCTTTGTCTGCGGCGTCCACCTCGCTCATCACGGCGGGAATCACGTGGGGCTTTTCCTGAAGCTGTATTGGATACCGCGACAGGAGGTTCCGAAGCTGCACCCGCCCGAATGTACTTTTCCCCACGCCAGGAGGGCCTACGACCATCGTGATAGACAGTCCAGCGCCTGCAGTCATACGACTGCGCACCTCAGACATCACGTTCTCGAGGTTGCGATGCGGAACGTACGTTGCTTTCATGTACGCTTCCTTGTCCTCAGGCGAGCCTGCAATAGCTTGTTCGCGCGTTATCATGTGACACCTCCGAGAGTCAGATAGATTGCCTTACAGGCAAGTGCGAGTAGTCGACTTTGAAGCGCCCGAAGTTCGGAAGCGAGGGCAATTGTTTAGCGCTGTCAGACCGCGGTCGGTACATCGCCGTTGGAGTTTCGTCGACGCGCTCTTCACCTTGTGACGCCAATATTCCGCCCTCCGTGACTTCATCAGTGCGGTCCGCTTCCTCGTTGTCCGCACTGCCGTCTATGGCATCGATTTCCGTCAGCCCCGGCTTGCCGTAGATGAGTCGCGTCGCGCCCGTCACATCTGCTGAAGCGGGGATATTGTGTTCGGCGAGCACGCCTCGGAGAGCGCTTTCGAAGCTATCGGCCGGCGCTGCGCGCAGCCGCAGACGTACTGCATACAGGGCGTACCGAAGCTCAATCTGTGTCAATTGCCTAAATTGCATTAGGAGCTTTGATACGCATTTGACCCAGCGGTTATCGATGCAGGCGTACGCTACGCACACGTTCCACATATCGACACGCACCTCAACTCTTTTCTTCTTGTTCCGACTTCCGGCGAATTCATCGGCCCAGTACCATATCTGCCCAATTTTGATTCCCATTTGTGGGTCGATTGCACGAGTGCCACCGCGGCTGACTGGTATCAACGTCTGGAGCATGAACCGCTCGTCGTAGGGTCTCAAACGCGCCAAACGACGACCAGTTACCGTGAAGCGATTGTTCATATACTCTTCTGGCGTATGGTCATGCGCGGGATGACGCCTTTCGCGGTTGTATTGAACGAAGAAGAAGTAGTCGAGAAGTCCATGCAGTTCGACGAAACTGAGATGGTCCGCACGCAACGGGTCTACTGAGCGAGTTATAGTCCTGACGTGTTGCATGGCCTTCGTGGTTCCCACGAGGTCGTGAATCAACAACTGGTTTGTCGTACCGAACAGGCGCTCGATGACGGCACCGAAACGGGACTCATGCGCCGGACGGAATTCGAGCGTAACGTCGTTGAGGTCGCAGAAGTTCTCGAAGGCATCGGAGTGGAATTCTTTCCCGTTGTCGCACACGAGAAAGTCTGGAATGCGCTTATGCATGGCGACCAGCGCGCGCATCGCCATCATGCAACTGACAGTGCTGGGCGGGTGGGCCGCAAGATAGAAAGCGAGGACGGCGCGCGTTTCGGCATCCACCACTATGGTCAGCCATGGCCGCAGCTTGTACCTTCTTTTTCCGTGGCCACGGACCTTGATAATGATGTCGAGTTTCGTGTGGTCAATATGGACTCTGTGGAACGGTCGGCCTCCATGTATCTTGTCACCACGATGCAAATACCAGACCGCTGGCTCAGCGTTGTAAGCGTTGCGGCTGCCTTCGCGGGAGCGGATGTCGCGGAAGATTGCCGAGTGAAGATAGAAGGTGTTGCGGGCGCAGGGTTTCACGCCTCGCTCCTTGCAAAGGCGAACAAACGCATCGTATGAACGACTGCCAGACGGATTCGTTGGGTTGTTTGCGGCGAGTGCCACCTCCCGGATTAGAGCTAGCACCTCTTCAAGGATTTGTGGCCCCCTACCACCGGGCCGACGTGGAATGAGCGCCAGCATTTGAAGTGGCCGGGACTCGCCTGCGTCACGCACGGCCTTTTTCCACCGCTGAATCGTGCGGATGCTGTAGGGATGTGGGATGTCCACTTGCTCCAACTGCGTGACGAGCAGAAATCTTCGGCGAGCTGTCTGAATCTGCTTGTCTGAGGTGTATTCGTTCCGGGCGAGAAGTTCTTCCGTTGACCGTGGCGCCGACAACAACTGAATATCGCTGTCCAGAAGTTGTTGGAAACGCATCTCGGACAGCTCTTCGAATACTCGCGATTCGGAGTCGCGATATAGCACC
This sequence comes from Paraburkholderia aspalathi, assembly GCF_900116445.1. Classification (GTDB taxonomy): domain Bacteria; phylum Pseudomonadota; class Gammaproteobacteria; order Burkholderiales; family Burkholderiaceae; genus Paraburkholderia; species Paraburkholderia aspalathi. The sequence goes on along the minus strand of NZ_FPBH01000006.1, from coordinate 6,599 downwards.
TTGCCTGTCGGCATCGCAGAAACCGTATAGACATCTGGCTGTCCACGAAACATAAACTCTGTGCCCACCTCGACTTCCATGTTGAAATAGGTCGATACAGTGTGGCGAGGTGGTCGGCGCCATTGCACTGCTTCGAGCTGTTCCCGACTTGAGCATAGGACGACCGAGGAAGGGTCTGCGAGGTCGTCATAGTCGAGGTCAACGAACAGACGTTTTTCTGCGATGGCTTGCAGGACGTCATCAACCGTAAACTTCCCAGCAGGCGTCGGAAGCAATAGCGCCTCGTTCCAGGGCGTCCCGTCGTTGTACGCGAGTTCAAACAGGGCGGCCATGCTCATCGCGCCGCGCTTGCTAATCACGCGTTCCATTGCCGACCATGCGGTTTCGCTCAGCGTGCACTTCTCGTTCTGGAAATATGAACGCAAGTGGTCCAGGTTCTCAATGAAAATCGGGTTGTGCTCAGCCGAGGAGCGCAGACAAAACGTGATGCCAAGCGTCTTGAAAAAGTCCTCGCGCTCGGGGCAGTGCCAGGTAGCCTCGGTTTCCGTCTTGAAAAACCGAAACGGATACTTCTTGGCAAGTGCTATCAGCTGCTCCTCGGTTTTCCACTCTTCAACCAATGGACCATCCGCGGTGAGGCGGAAAATGTCTGGAGTGTATGGCACCGTGTGGACGTACTCAGTTACCTTGCCACGCCGCGACGTCCGCAGGATTTTCGTCGGAATGCCGACCTGCGGAGGCTGACAGTAGAACTCGCGAGTGGCGCCACCATCTAGGTCATACCGAAAGACGGCTGCAAACTCGGGCCCTTTGCTCTCGGTCCTGACCCGCCTCCCCAGTTTTTTTGATGTGTAGTTGCTGACGATGTTGCGAGCCCTGCCTTGAACCTTCCTGGACGGGGACTCTATGCGGCACCGGAGGATGTAGACGCGTCCTGCCTGCGGAATACCCCAAGCGTTCAGCGCTGCCGATAACTCTTCGTCAGAAAACGGCTTCGCGGTACCGATGCCGTGGCGTTCAAGCCAAGATTGCTCGTTCCGCTGCCATGTTGAGAGTGGGGGAAGCTTAACTGGAAGTGAGATGGTCATCATGCACTCCGATTCGCAGTTGTCCAGGCGTGCACATGCGACAGCTGTCGCCGTCCCTTGTCTGTTACGAACAGACGAAACGTCAAACAGAACCGCTTCCAACGATACTTATGGCAGTGAATCTCTTTGAGCTTTCCGATTCTTTCATGAGATTGCGGTGAGCCCTTCTTCACCTTGGCGAAGGCGAGCAATGACCCTGCTGCGACAGAGAACTTGTCATCCGGTGCATCTTGTAGATACGTATGCCATTTTGCGAACGTCTCGTGGTTCGAAGCGACGCGGAAAGGATGACTATCCCTGGCCAGCATGCCCACCTGCATCGATATGAAGTCGGGCGACAATCCGGCAGTCGACCCCGCCTCGTCTTGAAGCGACAATCTCACTTCTACAATTTTGTCCAAACCATAGGGTTTCACCAGCACGAGTGAGTCCAAATTGGCTTCGATGGGTCGGTCGGCTTTAGATTGTTTAGGTGAGGCGCGTTTGCGTTCCCGACCATCCATGGCGCACTCGGCACTTTCGCTGCACAGGCGCTGGATGCTTTCTGGACAGCGTGGTGGCCGGTCGCATCGCGCGATAGTCAGGTTTCTGATGGGTGCGACGATGCGAGCCATTCCCTTTGAGGTGGCGACTCTGTTAGGTGGTCGGAAGCTCGCGCGTGCTGTTGAAGACAACTCGCCGAATTGCTCTAGGCGAAGCGCAAAGTCGCCAAGCTCTCTGGAAAAGCGGGAGTGGGACACTTGAGTATGCATGTTGCCCTCCGGGTGTGAAGCTCAGGTTTTCAGCCGTCTCCCTCGCAACACATCGTTAACTGATGTGCCGGCGATGCGTAGACGCGACGACGCTTTCGCGGCCTCGTCGACCGCGATTGCGCTTACTCATGTGACCTTCCGGCTGCGCCTAGGAAGGGTGCGTCTTGGGATTTACCGCCCACAAACGACGGTGGATGCTGGCTCTGCCGGGGGCGTTGAGAGGGGAAGGGAAGCTGCCGAGTGGGCCGAACGGCGGTGGCGGAGAAACGAAGAAGCTGGAGGGAATCGTGCGGGAAAAACAGGGGCGGGATTGCTGTCCGGGGTCTCGCGGTCGTCGCCGAGAACTCAGGAAATCATGATGCGTGTAAAAGGCAGACGTTGAGCGAAGTTGCTGGTTACTTGTGCGCATTTTGATAAAGGCTCCGCGCTCGCTTTGAACGAGCAAAGTCCTTTGACGCCCAATGACTCCCGTGAGAAAATTTAGTTGCTAGCTGTGGTTTTCTCATAGGGAGCCACTGGGGTCGCGGTTCAAGTTCGCTTGGGCTTAGCGACCCCTTCTCTTTTCTGCAGACGAAAAGTGGGGTGGCTAAGCCCAAGCCGGCGTGTCCAGTGTATGAAGATTTTTGGTCGGGTCGTTACCTCCAGAGGTTGGCAGGGGGATACGAAATTCTAAAGCGACAAAGTGTCCTTGCCTAGCGTTTTGAGTGAAAACATCTCCTTTCAAATCAATTAGTTAAGGTAGACATTTGCGCATTTCAAGGTATATCGCGAAGTTTTCCTTTCTTGTTCACCCTAAGGGTTTCGTTGCGACGGAAGCGCGTCTATGGCAACGCAGAAATCGGAGCGCGCTGGGTAAGGGTTTGCATCTGCATCAGTTCCATAGCATTCCTAATTAGAATCATGTTGATGGTGCTCCGTCGTGCAAGCGGCGCGTGAACGCTTTCATCGCTGCCGATGACGAGAGGCCTCTCTCCCCATCGACCAGTAGCAGGTAGGGGAGCAGTTCGCGACGGTAGCGTGCGGTGCTATTGTCCAGGACGAGGAGCGGCGTATCCGGCCGCCCGGCGATGTGTTTCTCTGCTTCCTGCAAGCGCTGTGGCAAAGGCTCTCCAGCAACCGCGCTTTGAAGTGTTGTGCCGGAAACTAATCGCGCGACGGAAGATGGCAGGAGTTGGATGCATTCGTCAGTGGCTAGATAGTAGGTCCACCACGTATTCAGAATGACGGTGATGTCTCGACGGTCACCGAGGACTTCGGCGAGCATCCAGGCATACTCGAACGATGTGTGGCCAGGACATGCCAGAGCCGGCGAATAGCCGGGCCGATAAAGAAGATGGTTTGGGTGAAGGACGCCATCGAAGTTTAGATAGACCCGCATATGCGCCCCTATGCAGACAGCCCAGTTTCGCTGTCGTTCATTTCGGCCGTTGCGTACAGCAAGTTAAGTATTCGGTCGGCGAATGCAGCAGTCGCTCGGGGATGAACTGTATTGACGTGAACTGCCATAGGGAGGTACTCGTACGGTATGGCATATGATGAGGCATCGACTATAACGAGGTGATTCGGGCAGCGCCTTCTGATATCCGCACGCAATAAGTCGGCGCGAGATGTTGTTGCGTCGCGCCTGTGCACGCGATTGCCGGGAATGGTCGCGCCGATTGTGTTGCGGGCAATCGGCTCCGGTAGCATGTTGATGATGCTGCGGTAGCCATAGTCGGCTATCAAACGAGAGTTGAGAACGACTGACAGGTCGGGTTGGCCTGCAATTAGGCGCGAGATTGTAGTTAGCAGGGGCAGCGGCTTTAGGTGAAGCGTTCCAAGCTGCGGGCGTTGAAATCGGACGTTGGTAGGACGATTTTCGAACAGGACGCCCTCGACGCCCAGGTACATTACCTGAACCATAGTTGGGTTTTCCAATGAACCGCCGGTCCTTAGGACATGTCCGAGCTGTTACCTGCTCGACGGCGAGAGGGGTGAGGGGCTCTTTGGGAGGCAGTTCTTTTACTTTTATTGAAAGAGCCGTGTGTGTTTCCACACATCAAAAATAGTGCATGTCAGCGCGTTTTCAAGTGAAATCAACCATGACCGTGGATGCCAGCTGGACAAGACTCGCATCGCGAGCAGCTCGCGTAGTGCTCGCTCGACAGGACATGAGCTACCCGCAGTTGGCCGGTGAACTCGCGAAGCTGGGCGTCCCGGAGTCGGCTCGAGCGGTCGAGGCGAAGGTTATACGCGGGACCTTTCGCTTCAGTTTTTTCTTACAGACGCTCGTTGCGTCCCAAGCGGAATGTCCTTCGCGGTGGGTCGACGTTTTTTCGTCGCCAGACACGTGGGAGGCCCGTGCGACAAGGGTTTTAGCCATAGAATTGGCCGGCCAGCCATGGCTTGACTGGAGGATGCTCTCCAACCGTCTTGAGGAAATTGGAGTATCTATCGCCGTCGATTCGCTGCAATCACAAATCGATAGCGGCTCTTTCTTGACCACGCTGTTTCTGCAGTGCGCAACAGTCTGTCATTTCGACAGCATTCTCCGCTTTCTGGATATCTCCTCGTTAAACGAAGCCGCGCTTGCAGGGTCATCGATACCATAAAAGCACGGATGGGTCGAAAATACTTGAAAGTTTGGGACCACAATCTACACTGAGTTCGTGTGTGTAAACACACACGAGACGCGCGAAGCAAAAGGAAAATATCAAAGTTCGCGCCGGTTGTTCAACGCAGCGGTACATATCGGAATCCACCCAGCGTCACCGGTGGCTTGAGACCGCGCCATGCGAAGGTGGATGTTGCCATGACATCAGCATTCCCAGCGCGAGAGGCTGTGCTCAGTTTCGTGCCCCTCGACACATCTCTGACTCAAATAAACAACTCGACACCGGGAACGACAAGTGCAGTGCACGATGCTCGTCATCGCGCCGGACGTTCTGCACTCGGCACCACGCACCGCACGTCGGGTCCCTCGCCGGTTCGAACCAGATTCCTCATTTCCCCCGAAGGAGACAGTCATGGCTCTCTGGACCATCGGCTCTTTAGCGTCTGAGCCTGCAGTTTTTATCTCCAGGTGGAGGGTGCTCGAAATCGACGCGGGGACAAGGCACTTCGTCGGCGCAGACAAGCGCAATTTAAACGGTCGAGTCAGCTCTGCGATTGTCGCGTTCGACAACAAACAACTGCGCGGCCGGACGCTCTCGGGCCGGGTCTACCAGCTGCTCGGAAGCCCTGGCCGCTCCGACAATGCAGACTATGTCTGGCGGCGTTGGTGCGTGGTGAACGAGGTGAAGTCCTTTTCCGACGTCACGTCCCAACTCCTCGCAGGAGGACCTGATGACAACTGCGAATGAGCGCACGAATGCCGTTATTGCAACGCGTGCGTTCCTCGAGACGCTCGCGGCGTCGCACCGGGACGCGGGCGACGAGGTGCGCGCTGCTGCAACTCGGTTAGTTCGCCACTATCCGCTTAACGTCGACATTGCTGCTTCCGCCGCGGCCTTGCCAGGCATCTGGGCAGACCCGGTCGCAAGGCGACACTGATGAGTGGCGGCAGGGGGCAACGTGAACGAACATCATGTGCCGGACGATTTCCCTCGGAACGTCGCCACTGCTGTCGTTTCGGGCGCGTCGCCGAAGGTTCGCGTCAGGCTGTCCAACGGCGTTTATTGCGCGGATGAGACGGGAGAGGAGCGTCGGACGCGCTGGCTCATTTGCGATGACCTCGCGGCTCAACTTGTTCCAATCGCAAAGAAGGCTGCGAACGCGCATCCGAGGGAATCGGTGTTGCAGACGCTCCTCCGCATTAGGGCGGCGGTCAAGGCAAAGAGCTGGCTGTCTGCGAACGAACTCGAATGGGCTCTGCGTCGACTTCAGAAGCTGCTCACCGAGTAACCGTCGACCACGTTTCGATGGAGGTCAAATCATGTTCCGAAATCCATCTTCAGCCAGCGTCGGCCCGAGTTCGGGCGCATCAATCATGGAGCTGAGCCAGCGCCGCATTGATAGGGTAGCGGCGAGGAGCGTTGAGAGTTCCGAGCATGTTCTGCACGAAAAAGAAAACAAAACACCGACGCTCTTCCTTGATTTTGACGGGACTCTCCATGTCGGTCATGCGTCGATGGACGATGAAGGAATTATTTCGCTCGACACTGGACGCCCGCTGTTTGAGTACGCGCCAGTGCTTGTCAAGATGCTCGAGCCGTATCCAGCCGTGCAAATCGTCCTGACGACCTCATGGCTGCAAACGATGCCCACGGATAAGGTCATGTCCTACCTGCCGCCGGAACTTGCGAGGAAGGTCGTCGACACCACTCAGGGCAGGAAGGCACGATTCAGTTACCTGCTTAACGGCTCTGGCCGAACCGACGTAATTACATGCTATGCCTATGGTCAGCGCTTGAGAAACTGGCTAGCAATCGATGATTCCGTGTACGGCGCCTACCATTTTGGCAGAGAGCCCGGTGAGCTGGTACGAAACTTCGTGCTACTGGACTCAACGCGTGGCATTAACGACGAAGGCGCGCAGCAGCGCATTCGGGAGTGGCTTGTCGAGGTGCGCGACGACAGCAGCTTGTAACTACGCCCGAAGAGTATGGGGGGCGCAGCGCAACAGCAGCCCAAGACAGCGATGGTTTGCCAATTTCTCAACGAACATGTGACGGAGGAACCGCAGAGTAAGCGCCTAGCCATCCCATCTTGAGTTGCATGGAAGGTCTTGGGAGCATCGTATCCACTTAAATAGGTGGACACGTGAACACTATCGAAGAAG
>NZ_FPBH01000044.1 GCF_900116445.1 Paraburkholderia aspalathi | reverse complement strand
AACGGCAAGCGCATCGAAGTCGAAACCGACGACGATTCGATCGGCGGTCACTTCCTGCATCTGCTGCACGGTGTGGAACCGTCGAAGGCATGGGTCGACGCGATGCATGTGTCGCTGAACCTGTATGCCGAGCATGAATTCAACGCGTCGACGTTCACGGGCCGGGTGATCGCCGGTACTGGTTCGGATATTTACTCGGCGATTACCGGTGCAATCGGTGCGCTGCGCGGCCCGAAGCACGGTGGCGCTAACGAAGTCGCATTCGAAATCCAGTCGCGCTATCAGACGCCGGATGAAGCCGAGGCCGATATCCGCAAGCGTGTCGAGAACAAGGAAGTGGTGATCGGTTTCGGTCACCCGGTGTACACGATCTCCGACCCGCGCAACAAGGTCATCAAGGAAATCGCGAAGAAGCTGTCGAAGGAAGCGGGCAACCTGAAGCTGTTCAATATCGCCGAGCGACTTGAAACAGTGATGGCAGATGTGAAAAAGATGTTTCCAAATCTCGACTGGTTCAGCGCGGTTTCGTATCACATGATGGGCGTGCCGACCGCGATGTTCACGCCGCTGTTTGTGATCGCACGCACCGCAGGCTGGAGCGCGCACATCATCGAGCAGCGGATCGACAACAAGATCATCCGTCCGAGTGCGAATTACACCGGTCCCGACGATCTGCCGTTCGTGCCGCTGGCCAAACGCGTCTAAGCGAGCAAGCGCAAAGCCGCAAGCGTTTCTCCTCCATTGCGTCTCGTGAGCGCGGCGTAATGAAGTTTGGGCCTTGGCTCGCTGGAACCCCCGAGCCAAGGCTGTTTTTTTGCGGAGCTTATTGCAGTGCCTGGTGCGACACGTTGTCCGGCGCATCAACAAAACACACGGCAAGCCGGCGCACCGCCGCAAGCTATAAACTACACAGACTGTCCGATTGATGCGCCAGCGAAGCGCCGACTGAAAGAGGGGCAGCGGATTGTGAAGCACGGCTGCCGCCATCGTCCCCGGATCATTTTTGTTTTGTCCCCTAAGCCATGAATACTGCCAACCGCAAACGCCTTCCCGGCACCCAACTGGATTTCTTCGACACGCGTGCCGCCGTCGATGCAATTCAACCCGGCGCCTATGACAAGCTGCCGTACACCTCGCGCGTGCTGGCCGAAAACCTCGTGCGCCGCTGCGATCCGGTGACGTTGACGGCGTCGCTCAAGCAGATTATCGAACGCAAGCGCGAGCTGGATTTTCCGTGGTTCCCGGCGCGCGTGGTGTGTCACGACATTCTCGGCCAGACCGCGTTGGTCGACCTCGCCGGTCTGCGCGATGCGATCGCGTTACAAGGCGGCGATCCTGCGATGGTCAACCCGGTTGTGCCGACGCAGCTCGTCGTGGATCACTCGCTCGCCGTCGAGTGCGGCGGTTTCGATCCGGATGCGTTCGCGAAGAACCGCGCCATTGAAGATCGCCGCAATGAAGACCGCTTCGACTTTATCAACTGGACCAAGCGCGCATTCAAGAACGTCGACGTGATTCCGCCGGGTAACGGCATCCTGCATCAGATCAACCTCGAGCGCATGAGTCCGGTGGTGCAGGTGAAAGACGGTGTGGCCTTCCCCGATACGCTGGTCGGCACCGACTCGCATACGCCGATGGTGGATGCGCTCGGTGTGATCGCGATCGGCGTGGGTGGTCTTGAAGCCGAGAGCGTGATGCTGGGTCGCGCGTCTTATATGCGGCTGCCGGATATCGTGGGTGTGGAGCTCACGGGCAAGCCGGCTGAGGGCATCACGGCGACCGACGTTGTGCTCTCGCTCACCGAATTTTTGCGCAAGGAAAAAGTGGTCGGCGCCTACCTCGAGTTCTACGGCGCAGGCACGGCCAACCTGACGCTCGGCGATCGCGCGACCATCGCCAACATGGCGCCCGAATTCGGCGCGACGGCGGCGATGTTCTACATCGATGAGCAGACCATCAAGTACCTCAAGCTCACCGGCCGCGACGACGAACTCGTCAAGCTGGTTGAGACCTACGCGAAAGAAACCGGCCTGTGGGGCGATACGCTGAAGCACGCTGAGTATGAGCGCGTGCTGACGTTCGATCTGTCTACCGTGGTGCGCACGCTGGCGGGGCCGTCGAATCCGCATCGTCGTTTGCCGGTTTCCGAACTGGCCGCGCGCGGCATCAGCGGCAAGGTGGAGAACGAGCCGGGTCTGATGCCGGACGGCGCGGTGATCATCGCTGCGATCACGAGCTGCACGAACACCAACAATCCGTGCAACATGATCGCCGCCGGTTTGCTGGCGCGTAACGCCAATCAACGTGGACTCACCCGCAAGCCGTGGGCGAAGACTTCGCTCGCGCCAGGGTCGAAGGCGGTCACGTTGTATCTGGAAGAAGCCGGCCTGCTGCCGGAACTGGAGCAACTGGGCTTCGGCGTGGTCGCGTATGCATGCACGTCGTGCAACGGCATGTCGGGTGCGTTGGATCCGGTGATCCAGAAGGAAATCGTCGATCGTGATCTGTATGCGACGGCGGTGCTGTCCGGTAACCGTAACTTCGACGGCCGTATCCATCCGTACGCGAAGCAGGCTTTCCTCGCTTCGCCGCCTCTCGTGGTGGCCTATGCGATTGCCGGCACGATCCGCTTCGACATTGAGAAGGATGTGCTGGGCGTCGACGCTGACGGCAACGAGATCAAGCTGAAAGACATCTGGCCGTCAGATGAAGAGATCGACGCGATCGTCGCTTCGAGCGTGAAGCCGGAGCAGTTCCGCAAGGTGTATGAGCCGATGTTCGCGGTCTCTGTCGATACCGGTGAGAAGGCTGATCCGTTGTACCACTGGCGTCCGATGAGCACGTATATCCGCCGTCCGCCGTATTGGGAGGGCGCGCTTGCTGGTGAGCGCACGCTTGCGGGCATGCGTCCGCTGGCTGTGCTGGGCGACAACATCACAACCGACCACCTGTCGCCGTCGAATGCGATTCTGGCGGATAGTGCATCCGGTGAGTACCTCGCCAAGATGGGCTTGCCTGAAGAGGACTTCAATTCGTACGCAACCCACCGTGGCGATCACCTGACCGCTCAGCGTGCGACCTTCGCGAATCCGACGCTGAAGAACGAGATGGTGCTGGAAGACGGCAAGGTGAAGGCAGGTTCGTTGGCGCGCATCGAGCCGGAGGGCAAGGTGACTCGCATGTGGGAGGCGATCGAAACCTACATGGAACGCAAGCAGCCGCTGATCGTGATTGCCGGGGCCGACTACGGGCAAGGTTCGTCGCGTGACTGGGCGGCGAAGGGCGTGCGTCTTGCCGGCGCGGAAGCGATTGTTGCGGAAGGGTTCGAGCGGATTCACCGCACGAATCTGGTCGGCATGGGCGTGCTGCCGCTGGAATTCAAACCTGGTGTGAATCGACTCACGCTCGCAATCGACGGCACTGAAACCTTCGACGTAATCGGCGAACGCAAACCGCGTGCCGACCTCACGCTCGTGATTAATCGCAAGAACGGTGAGCGCGTCGAGGTACCGGTGACGTGCCGCCTGGATACGGCGGAAGAGGTGTCGATCTATGAAGCCGGCGGCGTGTTGCAACGCTTCGCGCAGGACTTTCTTGAATCGACGAAGGCTGCGGCTTAAGGCTTTTGAGCTTCTCTCATCAGGACATTACTTTCATGGCTCACAAACCTCAGATCAAGATTCCGGCGACGTACATGCGCGGCGGCACCAGCAAAGGCGTGTTCTTCCGGCTGCAGGATTTGCCGGAGGCGGCCCAGGTGCAAGGCGCCGCGCGTGACGCACTGCTGATGCGTGTGATTGGCAGCCCGGACCCGTATGGCAAGCAGATCGACGGTATGGGCGGCGCGACTTCCAGCACGAGCAAGACGGTCATCATCGCGAAGAGCAGCAAGCCGGATCATGACGTGGACTATCTGTTCGGGCAGGTTTCCATCGATAAGGCTTTCGTCGATTGGAGCGGCAATTGCGGAAATCTCTCTGCTGCGGTGGGGCCGTTTGCGATTAGTGCGGGTCTTGTCGATGCGAGCCGGATTCCGCAGAACGGCGTGGCTGTTGTGCGTATCTGGCAGGCGAATATCGGCAAGACGATCATCGGCCAGGTGCCTATTACCGATGGCGCTGTGCAGGAAACTGGCGACTTTGAACTCGATGGCGTGACGTTTCCGGCTGCCGAAGTTCAGCTCGAATTCATGGACCCGGCTGCTGAAGAAGACGGCGCCGGCGGCGCGATGTTCCCGACGGGGAATCTGGTCGATGACCTCGAGGTGCCGGGTGTCGGCACGCTGAAGGCGACGATGATTAACGCCGGTATCCCGACCATTTTCGTGGACGCGGAAGCGATCGGTTATAAGGGCACCGAACTACAGGACGCGATCAATAGCGACGAGAAGGCGCTCGCGATGTTCGAAACCATTCGCGCGCATGGTGCTGTGCGTATGGGCCTGATCAAGAACATCGATGAGATCGCAACGCGGCAGCATACGCCGAAGGTTGCGTTTGTCGCCAAGCCTGCGGACTACGTGGCTTCCAGCGGCAAGCGTGTTGCTGCGAGCGATGTCGATCTGCTGGTGCGCGCGATGTCGATGGGCAAGCTGCATCACGCGATGATGGGGACGGCAGCGGTTGCGATTGGTACGGCTGCTGCGATTTCGGGAACCTTGGTGAATCTCGCCGCTGGCGGTGGGGCGCGCGAGGCGGTGAGATTCGGCCATCCGTCGGGGACGCTGCGAGTGGGCGCCGAGGCTAGAGAGGAAGGCGGGGAGTGGACGGTCACCAAAGCAATCATGAGCCGGAGTGCACGGGTGCTGATGGAGGGATGGGTGAGGGTGCCGGGGGAGTGAGGTAACGGTTGCCGGCCCGGCATCGCTGCAACTAAGTACTTGTATCGCTGATAGGCCTGGTCGGACGGTCCGCACCAGGCTATCCGGTCTCTTAGACCAGCACGCCACCGCCGTCCACGACGACGGTTTGTCCCGTGGAGTAGCGGTTGGTCATCAAATAGAGGTAGGTTTGCGCGAGGTCCTCTGCCTCGCCGACATACCCCACAGGCAGAGCCGCGTCACTTGCCGCGTAGAGTGCCTCGCGCTCTGATTCGGACAGATTGGCCCACAGCGGCGTGCGTACTAAACCGGGACTCACCAGGTTGACGCGAATGGGCGCCAACTCCACGGCGAGTGCCCGAGTCAAGCCTTCCATCGCGCTGCAGACACCGGCAAGCGCCACCCAACCCTTTTGTGGTCGCAAGCTGGCGATACCGCTGGTCAACACCACGGAGCCGCCGGGACGGAGATACGGCGCCGCATGTTTGACGGCGGCAATGGCGCCGAAGACTCGCACATCGAAAATCTGACGGACCGTCTCGAGGTCCATGTCGGCGAGCGCGCCGATTTGCAACGAATCTCCCGCGCTGTACACCAGATGGTCGAAAGGTCCGAGTTGTTGGAACAGTTCGCGCACAGCGGATTCATTACTCAGATCGACCGTGTATCCCTTGGCCCGATCGCCGAGCCCGGCGACGGCCTCGGCGACACGCTGACTGCGCGATGAAACCACCGTCACTGAGGCGCCGGCTGCGAGCGCGGCATGGGCCGTGGCAAGGCCGATTCCCGACGTGCCGCCCAGCAGGACGATGTGTTGATGCTGAAGGTTCGTGCTTGCGATAGTCATGGCGAGTCCTCGCTGTGGGTTGGGCGTGAAGCCAGGACCCGAGTATTATTCTTAAATTCAACTTGATAAACCCACTATCTCTTCGAACACTCCTTAATAGGACTTGCGAATGGACCGATTCAGCAGCATGGCGATATTTGCGAGGGTGGTCGAACGCGGCAGCTTCACTGCGGCGGCCGAAGGCAGCGGGATGACGCCCACGATGGTCGGCAACCATATCCGTGAGTTGGAGCGACGCCTCAAAGGCCGGCTGCTGAATCGCACCACGCGGCGCCAGAGCCTGACCGAACTCGGCAAGCGCTATCACGCACGATGCGTCGAAATTCTGGCGCTGGTGGACTCCGCCGAGCTCGACGCGCGGGAAATGCAGAGCAGTCCGCGTGGCCGATTGCGGGTGAGTTGCCCGGTTATCTATGGAACACGTGTGCTCGTGCCGGCGCTTGCTGCGTATCTCGACCGCTATCCCGAGGTCCAGGTTGAACTGTCCCTCAACGACCGCTTCGCCGATCTGGCGGAGGAAGGTTTCGATGCCGCGATCCGCGCCGGCGTGCTGCCGGATTCGGGCTTGATTGCGCGGCCGTTAACCCATTCACCGCGTATCGCCTGCGCGTCGCCGGACTATCTGGCTCGCCACCGGCATCCGCAGGTGCCCGCCGATCTGGCGCAGCACAACTGCCTGGCTTTTACTACAGCGACTGGTCCCGAACGTGAATGGCGTTTTCCACGACCTGACGGTAACGGCGTGGAGCGCATCGCCGTGCGTGGTCGTCTTGATGTCAATGGTGGTCTCGCGCTTCGTGAGGCCGCGCTCGCGGGACTGGGGATCATTCTCCAACCTCAGATGATGCTGCAGGAAGATCTGGATGCGGGTCGGCTCGTTCGTCTCTTTCCCGACTGGCCGGCGCCGACCTGGCCCATCCATGTGGTGCATCTGCCCGACGCGCACATGCCACCGAAGCTGGAAAGTTTCATCGCGTTTCTCCAGGAGACGTTGGGGCAGGGCGAGGAGCAGCAGAACTTTCGCGCCAGGTCAAAGCCGGTTGTATCTGCGCGGCGGGCGCGCGCCAAGTCGTCGTAGATGTCTGGACGAAAACCGTCTCAGTGCACGAATCGCTGAAGGACTGGGACGCGCCGCCTTACCGCTCAGTGGTTTTTTCGATCGCCTAGTTTGGTGCGACAACCGGTTGCTGTGCAGCGTCGGCTCTTAAAGCCGCGGCGTTTTCCGATGACGGGCTTTTGCGCTGCCGCGCGTCTGCGGTAACTATGGTTGCTCCTGCTCGCTGCGATACCTCCTCTGCAAGCAGGCTCGCTGCATGGCGTGCCGTGATGCGGCTTTGCGGAACACCCTTCGCATCGAGCGCAATCACCTTGTACAACTCGCGGTCGCATTCAAATTCCTGCTGATATTGCTCCGCCGTGTCCACCAGCAATTCAAGAAGCGTCTGACGACGCCGTCTTTCCTCTAGCGTGATGGAAGGATTCCTACATATCGAGGACGCAAGTGTGATCAAAGTATCCAGTTGAGCCAGGTGCCGGTCGCATAAATCGAAGGCAGACAGCGCAAGCTTTTCGTACTGGGTTGCGTCGACAGGCGGACGTGAAGCGGGTTGGTTTTTGTTGGACTTGCTCATGATGCGATCTCCCTGTTACTTCTCGGATCGCCCGACACTCGCTTGGGAAGGGGTGAGCGGGCACGTAATAGGGTTGACAGACCGGGGCAATAACAAACCGGCGAGCCTTGCGGCTCCCCTACCACGGCCCGCCCATTGAAATATAGACGTGCAGGGGTAGACGCACGACCCGCGTGAGCGGGTGTGCGGTTATTGCCACGGGCTGTCAAACCCGGCCGTTGGGTGTTTCCCGACGGCTTGGTAATTATAAGGGAGGTCACCGCGGTTGACTTCAACCTTATAGGCAAAATGTTTGATTTGGCCGAAAGGATAAGGCGGACTGGGGCGAGGAGGAGGGCGTTCGTGCCTTCCTCCGTCATCGGCGTCAAATACTTCGCAAGCAACGCGTCTCCCGCGCTATAGATCAGATGATCGAAATGTCCGAGTTGTTCGAACAGCTCGCGCACAGCGGATTCATTGCTCAATACTTCGATCGACCGTGCATCCCTTGGTGCGATCGCCGAGCATGCTTTCCACTCTTCAGATTGACATCGACTTTATCTCAAAAAATATTTGGTTGACCTGATCAGATTCAAACGTTTAGTTTACTGCTTCGGCGATCAGGTCAGTCACTGTGGAGTACTTTGTGAGTTCGACAGTTGAGTATGGGGACGAGCTTAAACGGGATGCAAAGAAGCTCGCAGGGGCTAGTGACCAGGCGAAATATTTCATCGAGGTGTTCGGGGCGGAAAGGATCAGCGATATTTCGGTGGTGTCATACCGTGCCGTCGAAAAAATGGGGCAGTCCTATCGCGTTGATATCGTCGCGGCTTGCCCGCAGAAGCTGACGCGCGATGTGATCCTGGGACATGAGGCGAAGTTCAGGCTCGTGCCCGACGATGGCGGCGAGCCGGTCGTGTACTGGGGGCGCATTACAGGCTTCGCACATACGAAGACGACAAAGGACCTCAGCAGCTACGAGCTTGTTCTCAAGGCGCACATCGGCTGCCTGAATCCCCACACGACGCAGACCTACCAGAACAGCAGTGCGCCCGAGATCATCGATGCGATCCTACGCCGCAACGAGCTGAAGGGGCATCAGTTCATTTTCAAGCTGCGTCGCCAATACCCGAGGCACCCGTTCAGGTTTCAGTACCAGCAGGGAGACTGGGATTTTGTCAACATGCTCATGCAGCAGGAGGGCATGTACAGTTACATCATCCAGGGCGAACACGGTGATGTCGTCATCTTTGGCGATGATATCGATCACTATGTGTATCAGCCCAAGCTCACGTCCCTGCATCGGCCCATCTCGGGGCTGATGACGGGCGAAGAATCCGTATCAGCGCTGCGCATGGATACCGAAATGGTGCCCATGGCGTATGTCGTCGCCGACTACAATCCTGACCAGGCTTGGGAGCGTATCAAGGCAGAAGCCAACGTCGCCCGAAGCGACAAAACGACTTACGGCCAGCCGTATATCTACGGCACGGGCCATCTTGACCAGTCCGGCGCACAGTGGGAAGCGCAGTTACGCCATGAGGCTGCGCTCGCCTGGCAAGTCGTCTACACCGGCGAGAGCAACCTGCGCGAACTGCGTCCCGGCCGCATCCTGACGACCGACGAAAATTTTCCGGATGCACCGCACGGTCAGGTCATCATCGAAATCACGCACTCGGGCGGGCGTGCCCAGCCCTATCGCAATACCTACAAGGCCATTCCTTCGGACCGGCGTTTCCGGTTAAAAATCGAAGATCACAAGTGGCCAAAAATCACGGGAACGCTGAGTGCCCGTGTCACGTCCCCGGGCAAGTACAAATATGCCTATCTGACACAGCAGGGCTATTACGTCGTTCGCTTCGACTGTGACTACGGCGAATGGCCTGCCGGCGGTGAGAGCGTGCCGCTGCGGCTTGCGAAACCATTCGCGGGCGGCTTGCAAACCGGCTTCCACTTTCCTGTAGTGGAAGGTACGGAAGCCGTCATCGAGTTCCGCGATGGCGATCCGAACAAGCCGTATATCAGCGCTTTCCATCACACGAACCACCAGGTCGATCTGATTACCAATCAGGATCGGCTGATGTCGCGCAATCGCATTTATACGCAGAGCGGCAACGAGTTCGACCTCGAAGATTGGGAAGGTGAGGAGCACGTCAGGCTCTCGACCGAGCATTCAGGCAAGAGCCAGTTGACCCTGGGCCATATCGTCAACGGCAAACGTCAGCACCGAGGCAGCGGTTTTGAACTGCGCACTGATCAGCACGGCGTGCTGCGTGCCGGTGGCGGGCTGATGCTGTGCAGCGATATGCAGCCACAGGCGGACGGCAAGCAGACCGACATGGCGGAAGCCATGACGCAGTTCCAGACACTACAGATCCAGGCTCAGAGCCTCGCTGATCAGGCGAACACGGCCAAGGCCGAGATTGCCGATCTGAAGGCCGAAAACGAATGGCTGAAGAACAGCGTGAACGAGTTGAAGGAGGCCGTCGTGCTGCTGTCCTCGCCGAAGGGCGTTGCTGTTTTGACGTCTGATCGCGTGTCGGTTAGTGCGGGCAAGGACGTGAATGTGACGACAGGATCGGGTTTCAACGTCAGCGCCTTGAAGAGCATCGTTATGGCGGCTGAAAGCGCACTCTCGCTCTTCGCGCATACGCTCGGAATAAAAATGCTTGCTGCGCGCGGAAAGGTCCAGATCCAGGCGCAAAGCGATGAGCTCGCCATGTCAGCGCTTAAGGATCTCACGATTACCAGCACGAACGGCAGGCTTGTGCTCTCGGCGAAGGAGGAGGTCTGGATTGGCGCGGGTGGCTCCTACCTGCGTATTACGCCGTGCAACATCACGAATGCCACACCTGGCGACTACATCGAGAAAGCGGTGTCCTGGCAGAGGAATTCGCCGGACTCGCAGTTGAGGAAGGAATCCCTGCCTTACACGACCGACCTGCCGGATACGGGCGCTCACGGTTCGCGGTTCTCTGGCTGACAATGTTGCGTCTTACTCCGGATTACTAACCACAACTAATACGACACGTTACAAGCATGGCCGCACAGACTCACCCGCATCCAGCGCCAGCTCCCACACCCACATCAGCGCCGCCCGGGCCGACTTCGGCGACTACGCCGCTAACGTGGCGCTACCCGTTTCCGGACAAGGACTACAAGGAGGTGACCAGCCCGCAGACCTTTTATCAGGCACTGGCCGGAATGGATGACGGCTTTTTCCCCCTTGGAGTCAACGGCTTTCCGCACGGCGGTATCCACTTGAACAACAGCGTCGGCATGTTCGGGACCAAGGACGGCGTGCGCTGCATTGCGGACGGGTACATCGTCGCTTACAAGATCGATGACGCGTATCCGCATCTGCAATTCAAGGACGGCAAATGGGCCATGTACTCGACCGGTTTCGTACTGGTACGCCATAGGTTGACGCTGCCACCTGCGCCCAACAGCACCGGCGTACAGCCCGCTGACGAATCACACGATATCTACAGTCTCTACATGCACACGGCGGACTGGGCAACCTACCTGGCCGATGAGAAACTGAAACGTCCGTGGTGGTGGCTGAACGTTGACGCGTTTCGGGTTCAGGGCAGGGATCGCCAGATGGCCGCGCCCAAGGACGGCACGACCGGGGCGGCAGGCGCATTTGTCTGGACGGAGCCGAAGGCTGGCAAGAAGCCAGGAAGCTTCACAGCGGGTGAGCGGGTTGGTTTCCTGCCTGAAGGCAGCGAGGTCATCATCAGCGAGACGCGTGGCCAGTGGGTGCACATCAAGCGCATCACTGCGGGTCATATGACCAGTCCGGTCAATGGCGGCTATTTCGGGGGTGAGGACGAGAATGTGCCGTGGAAAACCGAAACCAATAACGCAAAGGTCACGCCTGAGAACGACTGGGGCTGGCTCTACAAGCCGAACCTGAAGGGGATCAAGGAACCGGACCCGGTGGGTCAGGTGGTGATTCCGCCGGCACCGGTATTCGTCAAGGCCGGAACGCCGCTCGGGCAGATCGGTGAGTATCACGATTACGAGCGCGCGACGCCGCTGCCACCTGTACCGAAACGCCAGCTTTTGCACCTTGAAGTATTTGCCGACGATGGCTTCAGCGCGTTTCTCGACAAAAGCCGTGCGCGGGCGGCACAGTTCCTCCGCCCCGATCAGCTACCACTTCTCGTGATAAATGCCGGCGCGAAACTGGTGAAGGACGTCCTTCCGGCGGATCGCAAGCTGTGTGAGTGGCGTCCCCTGTACCGCGCCGACGTGACGCCGGATAGTCCGGCAAGCGGTCCCTGGATCAAGGTGCAGCCGCGATATCAGGACCCAACCACGACCCTGCTTATGCCCGAGGGGGCGCCTGTCTGGATTGAGCGGGAGAAACTTGCGACTGCAACGGCGACAACACCCGCCTGGACTCAGTTTCCGCTAAGCCTGCAAAAGGTGGCTGACCCGGCGAACGCGTTTACGCTCGTGTATTCACGCAGTCAACTCGATGGATTGAGTGCGCGGGAAAAGGCTGTGGATGATGCCAAGACGCAATGGTGGCGCGTGAAATTTGGCGACGCGGACGGGCATCCGGCTTCGGGCTGGGTCTGCGAAAAGAAGCATCCAGATACGCAGTGGCAGAGTCCGTGGGCGTGGCCTGGCTTTGAGAAGGTGGACGCGACGGGTATCGATCTCGCGGATGCCTTTAGGCGCAATCTGGTTCTCACCGGTTCTGCAGACTGGAAGGAGCAGACGGAATTCGAGCCGTCGGTCACAGCAGTCAATGGCAGTCCGCTGTTGCTGAAGCTGGAGCGGACGATTGCAAAGCTGGCGCCCCCGCCGAGCTATGGTGCCAGTAGCAAGCCCAAAGAGAATCCGGCCGGCAAGGTCACGGGCAAGGCCATGCAGGCCGCCATGCGTACGCCGTGGCTCGCGCAGGCATTGTCACGTGTGATCCTTCGCTACGAAAGCGAATGGGGCGGTGACATGTCGCGTTGGAACGCGATCACGCCGCTGATGCGGAATGCGAAAGATAACTGGCTGGTCGAGTTGCAGCGCATCCACAAGCTTCAATGGTGGAACGATGTGAAGGGCAAGGTTGCGGGGTTTCCTGTTAGTGCGACCGTGCATCACATTCATCCGATTGCGCTGGTTGCGAATTTCGCCACAAGACGAGGGCTGATTACTTTGGCAATGTTAAGAAAGATCTGGAAGAACGCCGCTGTGCCTGACGAGAGACTGCAAGGAATCGCCGATGAGATAAACGAGAATGCGGCACAGTATCGCCTTGATACCGAACAGCGGTTAACACATTTTTTCGCACAGGTTTTTCAGGAGGCTGGACCAGGATGCGCTCTTGAAGAAGACCTCCGTTACTACACCCCTCAGCGCCTGCATATTTTTGGATACTTTCAACGTCATCCTTCGGAAGCCCAACTCTACGGTTATCGCGCGCCGACGCCAGCAAATGCTGAAGCTATTGCCAATCGTGCATATGCTGGAAAAAATGGAAATAGTTCGGATGTAAATAGCGGCGAAGGCTGGAAATATCGGGGCAGAGGGCTGAAGCAGACTACCGGCCGAGGAAACTATAAGGCCTTCACTAATGGCTACGTGAAATACTGGACTTCCGATTATCAAAATTTTGAAGAAAATCCCGAGTTGCTGGCCACTACAAAATACGGGACGCGATCCGGCGTATATTATTGGATTTCGCACAAACTTTACGACATTGCTGATATAACAACTGAAGGGAATGCCAACTCGAAGGTTGATGCAATTACTGCTCAGATAAATAGAGGTACTGATAGCTACGGGCTTCGACGAGATAATTATCACAGAATCATGAAAGAAGGGGTATTTAAAGATATCGGAGCATGAAGGGCGTTCTTCGCATTCTTGCAAAGCTCAATGTAGCTGTTGCGTTGATATTTTTGTCGACTTCAGTATGCGCGGAGTATTCTTCTGATGCGCCGAGTATTAAAAGGCTGCGTATTGATTTCGTTTCCGCTCCCGATTGGATCGAAATACACAATGTCGAAGAGGTGCCCGAAAAGCTTGTGATTCAACTTGCGCGAGGGGGAGGCATATTTCCCATTGCCGCATTTAATCAAGACGGCCCTGCCTTTCCGGAGTTGGTTAGCATTTTTAAGAATAAAGTTGGCGAGAGGAAGATTCTTTTTGTAATTGTCAAGTGGCGATACTATTTATCTGGGGTTGGCACAGAAGGCGATTATTATGAGGTGCATGCGTATGAGGCTAAAGGAGGTGGGCGCGGGGAAATTATTTTCTCTGAAAACAGGAGGATATCGGATTTTTTCGGTTCCGGATTTGACGGAAAGCAGGAAGGTAAGGTGGTGCATTTTCGATTTAAGGATGCTGCGGCGATTCGAAAGAGTCTGAGTCGTTGTAAGGACTGGACAACCAGGGAGTGATCTATTTATCCGTCGTGGGTGCGCGTAATCCGTGAGTTCGCGGGCGTCGCGAAATTCGATTAAACTTCTGATGTTTTTGATTATGATTAATTTAATTAAATTTCTTCGGTTCTGCCTGGCTTTTGTTTTTTTGCAACCTGCTCTGGTTTGGGCAGGGGAGCAATATCCCGATGCGCTTTCAGCCGGCAATATACAGCCTGGTTGCAATCTAAAAATTGTCAGATATGGGTATGACCCATCAGATGTTAAAAAATATGGATTGAGCCTAAACTGGCAATGTGCAGACTCGAATCCCTCTATTGTTGATTCATATGCTGTGGATAATGTTTCTCCAGAAGTGGTTACGGTCTTCTATACGAAAAAACGGGACGTGGTCGTTCTTGTAAGGTGGAAAAATCAGACGCAGGATTCAGTAACAACACGCTATAAGGTGTTTGCCTATCGCTATGTTGGTGACATCTCCGACACGCCTTTCGTGCGGTTGGACCGCCTGTCGGAACGGTTCGGGGAAGGGTTTGACGGAATAGTAAACGGCAAACAGACCGAGTATCCATTTAAAACCGCAGCGGATATTCGAAAACGCCTTGCGGAATTTGGGGAGTAAATTCTCATATCGACATGCCCTGCTCAATCCTGAGTTTGAGCAGTGGCATTTCGTCCCCTTCACAGACACACCTTAGCGGTGGCCTCTTAGAGATTTACTCAACGCATCACAGTCTTTCCAAGGAACCTATCATCAGTGAATCAACGTTTTGATATCTGCGATGGCGACACAACCACGGCGGGCGGCCGAGTCTTCGCCGGTTCTCGCGCGGATCTCCTCAACGGTCGCGCGGTCGCATATGAAGGCGATCAGGTTTCATGTCCCAAATGCGACTCGATGGGCTGGATTCTATGCGTCGGCGAGCGTCTTCCGAACAGGGGGGCCAATGGCCGCGAGCAGGCGTTGAGCTATGACTGGTGCGTGTGCAAGTGCGATCCGAAACCGTTATTGATTCCCTCGCAGAACCGATCTGGGATGCGAGCATGACGGCGGTATGCATGGAAGGAAAACAACGACGGCTGAAAAGTGGATCGATTCAGATCAGTCAGTTAGCCAGGAACGAGTTACAAGCAGGAAAGTGGACTGGCAGCAGCAAAAAGCGTCGAGCACGTCGTCATTGACACGGTGTAATTGTCCGAAGCGCGCGCCAGGCAACGGATTGTCGTCAATTTTGACAAGACCGTCGAGTGTCGCTTATTGGATGAGCGCCGACCGACACGGTCGGCACAGCTTGACCCCAGCCGGCCATTGGCGCATCCAAGATGCATCGAACAATCGCGCTACGGCAAAGCGCCGACCGGCTTGCTGAACAGCATCAACGGCAAGACGGCCAGGATCCGGACCATCATTGCCGGAGGGTATCCGGGATGGCTGGGCAAGCCGTCTTCGGCCTCCACTTCCGAGCGTTTGAATCGGGTGCAGATCCGCATTTCCACCGGCGGCGCATCCGCTCCGAAAGGGGAGCGGAACGCTGACACCCAGGGCCGCTTGTCGTCAAAAGCCATGTACATCGGTGTTGCGCAGCAACTCGCGATCATCCGTCTGGTCTTCGAGGGGGCGGTCAGCCTCATCGCCTGGAGTCGGTCTGCGCCCCGCGTGCAGGCAATGCGATCGCGGCGGAACACCATGAACTCCGTGCCGCCGTCGACGCTGGACACTCGCCCTGAATTGGCGGATGCGGCGAGACGTTGGGCTGCGGTCTGGCAGTCGTCGCAGTAGCACGCATTGACCATCATGGGTTGACCCCAAGTGCTGATCTCGACCGCGCCACATTGGCAGTGCGCCACGTGTGCTGGATTTTTTGTGGCCATAGGCTCCACTCAGCGAGGTTTGACTATCTCACGCGACAGTTTAAAAGCAATACAGTTGGCAAGAGAGGACAAAGCCGGAAGTTACATGGAGACGAACGACCGAAACTGGCCGCAATGAGGCCAACGATGACCCGCTCAGGACGACCCTAAGCGGCCGTCCGACTCGATGCGAGCGCTATGGCAGCTTCCAAACTGGAACTACCAGGAGGTAGTTCAGGCGACGACCCTCTGCTCCCCGGCAGCCTGCTCGCGCATGCGACGGGCTTCGTCGCGCAGGAACTGCTGGTAATCGTCGAGATCACCGTCGAAGGGCTCGACGCCACCCTTGGTAACGAGCCAGAACTCGTCACAGACTGCGCGCAGCAGCGACCGGTCGTGACTGACCAGCAACACTGTGCCTTCGAATTCGTTGAGTGCCATGCCTAGCGCTTCGCGCGTGGCCAGGTCGAGGTGGTTGGTCGGCTCGTCGAGCAGCAGCAGGTTGGGACGTTGCCACACGATCATGCACAACACGAGCCGCGCCTTTTCGCCGCCGCTCATCGTGCCGACCGCCTGATGGACCATGTCACCACTGAAGTTGAAGGTGCCGAGGAAGGTGCGAAGCGATTGTTCGGTGCCGCTCTGGCCGGGGGCACGCAGGTGCGCCGGCGTGTCCTTCGCAAGGCGGATCATGTGTTCCAGCGGCGTGTCGAGGGGACGCAGCACGTCGAGTTCCTGCTGTGCGAAGTAGCCGATGTTCAGGCCTTTGCCTTCGCTGATTTCGCCGGCAATCGGCGCCAGCTCGTGCGCCACCGTCTTCACCAGCGTCGACTTGCCCTGACCGTTGGCACCGAGAATGCCGATGCGCTGCCCGGCCAGCACGGAGCGGTTGATGCCCCGCACGATGACCGTCGGCGGCGTGTCCGGCGCTGCGTCGGCCGGCGCGGGGTAGCCGAAGCTCGCGTCCAGCATCGACAATAGCGGGTTCGGGACGTTGAGCGGCTCCTTGAACTCGAAGGTGAACTCCGCGTCGGCAAGCACCGGTGCGATCTTCTCCATGCGTTCGAGCGCTTTGACCCGGCTCTGCGCCTGCTTCGCCTTCGAGGCCTTGGCCTTGAAACGGTCGATGAATTTCTGCAGATGGGCGATCTTGTCCGCCTGCCTCGCCATCGCGGCCTGCTGCAACAGCAGTTGCTCGGCGCGCATCTCTTCGAACTTGCTGTAGTTGCCGCCATAACGCACCAGCTTGGCGTTGTCGACGTGCACGGTCACCTGCGTCACCGCGTCGAGGAATTCGCGGTCGTGGCTGATCACAACCATGGTTCCCTCGTAGCGCTTGAGCCACGCTTCCAGCCAGACCAGCGCGTCGAGGTCGAGGTGATTGGTCGGTTCGTCGAGCAGCAGCAAGTCGGACGGACACATGAGCGCGCGCGCCAGCTGCAGTCGCATGCGCCAGCCGCCAGAGAAGCTGTTGACCGGCTGGCCAAGCTGCGCAGCACTGAAGCCCAGGCCTTGGATCAGCGCCTGGGCGCGTGCGGGAGCATCGTGTGCACCGGCGTCGTGCAGGGCCATGTAGGCGTGCGCCATGCGCATGCCATCGTCGCTGGCCTCAGCGGCGGTTACTTCGGCCTGCGCTGCCAGCAGGATGGTGTCACCCTCGATGACGAAGTCGGTCGCACTCTGCTCGGTCTCTGGCATCTCCTGCGCGACCTGGCCCATCTTCCACGCAGCGGGAATCGAGAACTCGCCACCGTCTTCGTGCAGCGTGCCGTTGAGAAGGCCGAAGAAGGATGACTTGCCGGCGCCATTGCGGCCGACAAGGCCAATCTTTTCGCCGGGGGTGAAGGTGACGGACGCGCGGTCGAGTACGACATTGACGCCACGGCGCAGCGTGACATTACGGACGGAAATCATAAGGAGCTACTTCGGAGAGGATAGGCATGATAGCCCACCAGACGTACAGGGCCGTTTCTTTTCTGGCCGAACGAGTGAAGAACCGCTTGCGCTTTGCGGCGCCCGCCGGCCGCAAAGCGAGGCGGGCACTGGCGCACCGGGCGATCCGGATGCGGGGCCAGACGGTGAGTGACGGCTCCTGGCCGAACTCAGCTGGACGACGAGCGGCTCAGATCGACACAGTCCTCTGAGTCAAATTTCTACAAACCGGCCATTCGCTCGTCGTGGCGTGCAATAAGGCTACTGTCCCAGCGAGAACGAACCGAAGCGGCAAATGGCAACACCTACGCCAATCGCAGGTCCCACAACACATCAAGTACGTGTTGCGTGGAACGCTCAACGTACCCCGCGCGATGTGCAATGCCGAGTCGACGCCACAACGCCGGGCGCAGCGGACGCATGACAATGCGCTTGTCGGGTAGGGGCGTGGTGGCCTCATGGGGCAACAGCGCTGCGCCGTAACCTGCCGCTACGAGACTCTTGATCGCGTCGTTGTAGTTGAGCTGAATGCGCGGCACAGGATGGTGCCCCCCGGCCGCGAACCACTCCGCGGTCAGACGCGAGAGACGTGTGGTCGCGTCATTGAGAATGAGAGGCTGGGCGGCGAGCCATTCAGGCGTGACGCGGGCCGGGCACCGCCAATGCGCCGGCACGAAGGCCAACACGGGGTCGCGGCGCCAAGGCTTTATCACGAGTCCAGCCACCGGGGGCTGAGGCAGTGCGACCAGCCCGACATCCAGCGTTCCATCCGCCAGTCGGGACAGTGTTTCGTGCGACGTGAGTACTGCAATCTGAATGTCGATAGCGGGATGGTGTTGGCGCAGCACCTCAAGCGCTTGCGGCAACAGGTGCGCGATCGCGCCAGTCGACGCACCGAGCCGCGCGCGCCCTTCGAGCCCCTGCACCTGGCGTTGAATATCGTCTAACGCCTGCTCCGCATCGGCCAGCAGTCGACGCGCGCGCTCCACCAGCACCTCTCCTATCGCCGACGGCCGGACATGTCCGCGCTTGCGTGACAGGAGGGGAGCCCCAATTCGTTCTTCGAGTTCAGCGATGTGGAGGCTGACCGTTGGCGGCGCCAGGTTCAATGCACGCGCCGCATCGGCAAATGAGCCACGGTCGGTAATGGCGACCAGAGTGCGCAAGCGGTCCAGGCTGATCTCTCTCATGTCGGCGTCCAGATTCAGAAAAACTGAATATTCACGTTATGAAATTCAACTTTCTCTATTCTAGCCGTCCATGGAACATAGGGGCTCGTTCTACCTGTTACAACCTATATTCAGCGGAGTATTCCAACTATGAGCTCTCCCGTTGTTTTCATCGACGGCGACCAAGGCACCACCGGGTTGCAGATCCATGAACGGCTGCGCGACCGGACCGATCTGAAACTGGTCACGCTTCCCGCGGCAGAACGCAAAGATCCGCGGCGTCGCGCAGAGGCTATCAACGCCTGCGACATCGCCATCCTCTGTCTGCCCGACGCTGCTGCGCGCGAGGCAGTGGACGCCATTGTTAATCCCGCCGTCAGAGTTATCGACGCAAGTTCCGCTCATCGCACGCAGCCAGACTGGACATACGGCTTTCCGGAAATGACGCAGGGACAGGCTGAGCGCATTGTGAGCGCACGTCGGGTCACCAATCCCGGTTGCTATCCGACCGGTGCCATTGGCTTGCTGCGTCCGCTGTCGCAGGCTGGGCTCATACCAGGCAACTACCCTGTCAACATTCATGCTGTGTCCGGCTACTCCGGACGGGGGCGTGCCGGCGTGGAGGAGCATGAGGGGCAGGGTGCTGCCAACGCGCCTTCATACCAGGTATATGGTCTAGAACTCGCGCACAAGCACACCCCGGAGATCCAGCAGCACGCCGGGCTCGCGCAGCGCCCCATCTTCGTCCCTGCGTATGGCGCATTCCGCCAGGGCATCGTACTGACGGTGCCCTTGGAGTTGCGGCTGCTGGCACCCGATGTGGATGGCGCCACGCTACACGCATGCCTCGCACGCCACTATGCCGAGGCGGCCCACGTACGTGTCTTGCCGCTGCACGAATCGTCCGTCTTGAAGCACCTGGATCCGCAAGTGCTGAACGGTACGAACGACATGCGCTTAAGCGTGTTTCCTAACGTGGAACATGGGCACGTCTTGCTGTCCGCGGTTTTCGATAATCTTGGCAAGGGCGCATCCGGTGCTGCGGTTCAGAACTTGAACCTGATGCTTACGCGGCATTAGTGGTCGATGGGCATTTGAAAGGTCTGCTTCTACCCGGTCGCTGCCTCATGTAAACGGCGTGCAACGCCCGAGTCTAGCAAGGTAGCGATCGGCAGCACGTGGCCCTAACCGGCCCTGGCGGTTCGCCGAAAGCAGCCGTTCGAACGCATTGTTGTCCTATCCTATAGACATTCCACAAACCATCCGTGACCACCCGATGCGCTTCGAAGATTTTCTCAAAAGGTGGAGAGACAATCCTTCCACAACATCCCAGATCACGCTTCTCATGCGAATCGCGGCCGCGGTCCGAGATTCTCCAGATTGCACCGGCGCCGTGGTCGTCGGTTCATTTGCAAAAGGGACGGCAGATCGCCTCTCTGATATCGACCTCGTTGCCTTTTGCTCTGGAGGAGCCGGGCATTCACTGTTCCAAACGATACAGCAGCAGATCGCCCCAACGAACGTATTCATCACGTTTAATGGCGCGCATGATCCGGACAGTCCATTCCAAAAGCTTATCTTCAACGACTTAACTTCTATCGAGTTTCACGTCATCTCGCCTGATACCGAGCTCACCCTGGAGCAGCCTTTTGTCGAGATAGTCAATCGGGATCGTTGTCTTGAGTCGAGGACGTCGTCGAGGCCCGCACCGACTGAGCAGGACCTGACCGTCTTTCGCTATGGTGACCGGTTCCTGGCATGGGAACTCTTCAGCTGCTTGAAGTGGCTATGGCGCGGCGACTTTCAAAAAGCAAAGCGCTATCTGATCAAGCTAGGAAGAGCTATTGAGGCGTCGGAAGAACGAGGTGGAACAGCCCACCACCCTGGTTGACCCGAAACGATCTTCCTTGGACCTCCAAAGAGGGCGCCCAATGCGTGCGCCGAATAAATCGAGAGCGCGCTCAACGCTGGCGTGTCGTTTACTCAACAGTCACGGACTTCGCAAGATTCCTCGGCTTGTCGATATCCGTGCCGCGCGCGAGCGCCGTGTGAAAAGCGAGCAGTTGCATTGGGATCGTGTGCAGGATGGGTGAGAGCAAGCCGTAGTATTCGGTAAGCCGGATCACCTCGATATCGGGACTCGGCGAAAGCCCGCAATCGATATCGGCGAAAACGAAAAGCTTGCCGTTACGCGCATTCACTTCATGCATATTTGATTTCAGCTTTTCGAGCAGGCGATCGTTCGGCGCGACGGCGACCACAGGCATCTGGTCGCTGATCAGTGCCAGCGGCCCATGCTTCAATTCGCCCGCCGCGTATCCTTCAGCGTGAATGTATGAGATCTCTTTCATCTTCAACGCGCCTTCGAGTGCAACCGGATAGTGCATGCCGCGCCCGAGAAACAGAATGTTTTCCTTGCGAGTGAGAATCTCGGACCACGCCATGATGTGCGGTTCGAGCGCGAGCACTTTGCTCATCGCATCAGGCAGATGACGCAGCGCACGCAGATGGGTTCTTTCGTCGTCCTCGGACAGACGGCCGCGCACTTGCGCCAACGTCAGCGCCAGCATGAAGAGCGCGACAAGCTGCGTCGTGAACGCCTTGGTCGACGCAACGCCAATCTCGATGCCGGCGCGCGTGATGAAATTCAATGCACATTCGCGGACCAGCGCACTGGTCGGCACATTGCAGATTGCGAGCGTCTTCAGCATGCCACGCTGTTTCGCGACGTGAATGGCGCCGAGTACATCCGCTGTTTCGCCGCTTTGCGATACCGCCACCACTAGCGTGTTCGGATTGGCGACGCTTTCGCGGTATCGGTACTCGCTTGCAATCTCGACGTTGACGGGCAATTGCGCGAGGCTCTCGATCCAGTATTTAGCCGTCAGCGCCGCATGAAAACTGCCGCCGCACGCGAGCAGTACGACCGAGTCGACTGAATTCAGCACGCGCCAGGCGTTGTCGCCGAAGAGTTCCGGCATGATTGACGACACGTCCTGCAAGGTGTCCGCGACCGCGCGTGGCTGCTCGAAAATCTCTTTCTGCATGTAGTAGCGGTACAAGCCTAGGTCGGCCGCGCCGCTGTGCGCGGCAACTGTGTGAACGGGACGTTCGATGCGTCGCCCGGCAGCGTCCACGATCCAGTGGCGATGAAGCTGGACGTCCACGACGTCGCCGTTTTCGAGGTACGCGATCTTATCCGTCACCCCCGACAGCGCAATCGCGTCAGACGCGAGGAAGTTCTCGCCTTCACCGATGCCGATCACAAGCGGCATGCCATCGCGCGCACCCACCAACCGATGCGGCTCGTCACGGCAAATCACCGCAATGGCGTAGCTGCCGCGCAGCCGTGCGACTGTTTCACGTACCGCGTCGAACAGATCGCCGTCGTACAGATAGTCGATCAGATGCGCGATGACTTCGCTATCGGTCTGGCTCGAAAATACATAACCGTGATCCCGAAGCGTCTCGCGCAATTCCTCATAGTTCTCGATGATCCCGTTGTGAGAGAGCGCGATTCGCGGTGACTCGGCATTGGGCGAGAAGTGCGGATGGGCGTTGGTCGTGACGGGCTTGCCATGCGTTGCCCACCGCGTGTGTGCAATGCCGGTATAGCCGGACAGGCCGCGATCGGATATCTCCTGTTGCAGGGTGGCGACGCGGTCTACGCTGCGTGCGCGCACGAGCTCCCGGTCCTGATAGAGCGCTACGCCACACGAGTCGTAGCCGCGATATTCGAGTCGCTTCAGGCCGTTGACGAGATCAGGCAGGATGTTTCGTTGGGCGACCGCACCGACAATTCCACACATCACTTTTCTCCGCAAAGGGTTCACAGGGAACCGATGCTGCGATAGTAAGGGTGGTCATATGAAAGTAAATTTCATAATTCATCATAAAATAGAATTTTGAATCGGTGATGAAGTGTGGTGAAATTTAATTTCACTCTTTACTCGCTGCGAGGTCCGCGTGCCCGGCATCACACTTGACGAGCTTGACCTGCGCATTCTTGGCATTCTGCAAACCAATTGCTCGCTGTCGAATATCGAACTCGCGGAACGCGCGCATACGTCCCCGCCGACGTGTCTGCGTCGCGTGAACCGGCTTCGGGAGAGCGGCGTGATCAAGCGCGAGATTGCGATCCTCGATCACGCGAAGCTCGGCCCGACGCTGACCGCGATCATCGAGGTGAGTCTCGACCGGCAAACGGCGGAAGACCATCAGCGTTTCGAGTCGTATATCTGTGCGGAACCGGCCGTCACGCAGTGTTATCGCGTGTCGCCAGGGCCGGACTTCGTCGTGGTCGCAGATGTCATGGACATGGCTGCTTACGATGAGCTTGCTCGCCGTCTGTTCACGAGCTCATCGAACATTCGCAACGTCCGCACGTTTTTCTCGACGCATTGCGCTAAGTTCGAGGCGAACGCGCCCGTACGATCGCGCGGAGTCGGTTCAGACTGAAGTCAGTTAGACCCGACGCTCTCTGTCAACTATCTGAGAGCCGTGATTGAACGCCGGCTCCTGACCGGACAGTGCCCGGTCTCAGTGCACCGGTTCAATCTTGAAGTCGTCGACCGCTACACCAAGGTCCACGCCTTCACCGCTGCCGCTCAACGCCATCGACGTGGTTCCCTTGGTCAGCACCTGCGCAGTACCGCTCTTCCCCGCGCCGGCCGAAGCGCCGGCCTGCGCGTAACTGCCGAACACATCCTTGATGCTGTAGACATGGGTGATTTCGCCGCGGCCGCTGACGTGGAACTTGCCGGCGGTCAGGCCGCCGCCGTGCACGCTGATGGTGACAGCGGCCTTTTGTCCATTACTGCAGCTTACTTTGCCGCGTCCTTCGGCATGCTGATAAATCGCCGACCATCCGGACATGCTGTAGGTCAGATGGCATTTCACTGACGCGCTGCCTGCCTGAGCAGGGGTGGCGGTCAGACCCGTCAGGGCAACCGCGCACAGTAAGGTGGTGGTAATCGATACGAGGGCGTGCTTGCTCATAGAAGTCTCCTTGCACCTGAACATGGGTTATCCAGTGTAACCGTCATTTGCAGTGGGTCGGGTGACGGCCGCGAAAATGTCCATGCGACTGTGCGGGAGAATGCCGGTTCATGGCCAACCCGGTTCCGTGCCGAATTTCCGTGAACGACCCGCAACCGCCTGTCGAATCACCGTGACGAATGTCCGTAAGAGGGCTTCAAACTGGACCCTCGATCGACGGCAAGTATTCTCCGTTGTCTGGACCCGGCAATGCGTCGATCTCCGCGCGAAGCGCAGCAACGACGCCAGTCCAATCGTCTCGCGTCGTTTGTCGAAACAACCGCGCCTTTGCGTACCACGGACTATCGCTTCGGTCGAGTTGCCATCTCCAGTCCGGCATGAACGGCAAAGCAATCCATACCGGCTTCCCAAGCGCCCCAGCCAAATGCGCCACGGCTGTGTCGACGCTGATGACGAGGTCGAGGCGAGCGATCAGCGCAGCAGTCTCAGCGAACGTAGTGAGCCGCCCGGAAACATCACGCAGCACCCCGCGCTGCTCAAGTTGCGCGAGGCACGCGCGATCACTGTCGCGTACATCCGGTTGCAACGCGAAGAAATCCGCGTTTGCATCGAACACCGGCTTCAGTTGCTCAAGCGAAATGGACCGATTGTGATCGTTCAGATGCGTACGGCTTCCCGACCACACGATCCCAACGCTCGGCCGTCGAACGGAGCCTGTAAAAAGATCGTCCCATTGAGGGGCAAGCGCACCGTCTGCCTGCACATATGGACCGGATAGCGCGAGATCGGGTGCACGAACCTTGAGCGCAAACGGCAGACTCAGGGTTGGAATGTGATAGTCGAAATGTGGCACTTGCGATCTCTCACCGATGACTTCCGCCGCACCCCGATAATTTTGGAGGAGCGGCAACAGGGCATCCTGAACACGCAACACGACGTGAGCGCCAGCTGCACTGAGCCGATCCACAAAGCGCACGAATTGCAGCGTGTCGCCGAACCCCTGCTCATGATGAACGAGCACTGTCTTGCCATCTATCGGTTGGGTGCCGGTCCATAGGGTGTTCTGCGGAAAACCGTGGCTGCAGGTGCCATCACGCCAACGCCATTCGTATTCGCGCCAGCCGTGTTCGAATTCGCCGAGCAGCAAATTCGTCTGAGCTCGATTGGTGCGTGCGCCGGCGTCGTTCGGATCGATCGAGAGCGCCTTCTTGAATTGAAGCAGTGCCTCATCAAAGCGCCCGAGATCTCGCAACGCGACCCCGAGATTAACGTATGCGCGTACGAACCGCGGCTTGAGCGTGATCGCCTGCTGATAGGCATCCAGTTCGTCCTCATAGCGGGCCATCGTGCCGAGCAGCGTGCCACGGTTGTAATGCGCTTCGGCTGATTGTGGCTGGATCTTGCACAGATGCACCAACGCCTCGAGTGCCCGCTGCAATTCGCCAAGCTGTATCAGCGACATTGCGACACCATACAACGAGGCAGCATGGTGCGGAAACTGCGTCAGGCAGCGCTCGAACAGCGCTATCGCAGCATCGTGACGCTGCGCCAACTGACACACCTGTGCGGCGAAGTTCAGTTGATCCATAGACATTGACACGTGCGCCGATGCCTGCACCAGGTACTCCGCTGCGCGTGCATGATCGCCCTGGTTGGCGGCGATATAACCGAGACCTGAAAGGGCTTCGCCGTGGTCGGGGACGCTCGCCAGAATGCCGCGCAGCAGACCTGCGGCATCGTCGAGCCGACCGGCCTGGAGGTTCTCCTGCGCGGCGGCGAGAGCGTGTTCAATATCGTGATTCATGGCGCTGAAGGCTGGAGCAAAGTGCGATCTGTCGCGGGATTCGAAACGACTTATTGTACGGGATCGCGTATAGCGAGTCGCCAGAGCGAGCCGGCCAATTGCTGACGGCAATGGACGGGCGGTGAAGGAAGGGGAAAAGAGCTGAGCGTTGAGGTTTTCGCCGCGGCGGCGAACTTACGCTTCATTACCGCGGTAGAAATGAGGTGTCCTGCGCTGTGTTTCGAGTATGTGCAGACCATGAAAGTCATGGAGCGTAAGGCAGCGAAACCGATGGAAACACCTATCCGGGGCTGTAATCGCTATGCTCTGAGTCATCTCCACCGGAAGACTCAAAGTGCATTCGATTCCCTTCTTTATCATTTTGGCAGTGTTGTGGTTTGTGCTCATCAAAGTCCCGCCGCACGACGAGTAACTCGGCTAGTGCGGGCCATCAATGCCAGCCCAATAACTGCTAAACCCGCGAAAAGCGCCGGCAGCAGGAAAACATAGGGAAGGCCCAGAAACGCCACGCCGAAACCGCCCGCGACGCCTCCTAACGCCGAGGCGAGAGCAGTCGAACTCATGAAGATTGCCGAGGCCGTCGCTACTGCATTGGGAAGCAGGCGTTGAGCGACGATGATGCCCAGAACCATAAATATGCCCCACACACCGCCCATGAGAATCTGTCCGGCGAACATGCCCGCTGCGGACGACCAGAGCGCAAAGCAAAGATTGGCACACACTCCCATGGCGGCCGCGATACACATCAACCACACGTTGCCGAGCTTGCGGCCGAGGCCGATGCTGAAGGGCATGATGAGCAATTCGATGAACGGCTGTATTCCGATGACCGCTCCCCGTAGGGCCGGACTCAGCTTTAAGTGTTCTTCCATGTAGATCAGTAGGAATCCGTATTTCACCGGCTCCCCTGCGTAGACCAGAACGAAGAGTCCTGTGAACGTCAGCAGTGGAAGCATGGCACGTAGGCTGGAGTGATGCGCGTGCTCACTCGCCGACTCTGGCTTGATCCTGGCGGTCGGGTTCAGCGTTCCGAGAGGTACGATCTGTAAAAGCATGCAGATGGCAGTCATCCAAAGCATGGGGCGCAGGCCATAGGCAGCCGCCACCCACGCTCCCAGCACAGGCCCGATGATCCATCCGCCGGTCAGCGCCATACGGATGATGGCAACGACACTTTCATTTGCCTCGCCGGGCCTGTCGCTGAGTTCATCATGCACTGCCGCAAAAATTTGCGAGGCGGTCGCACCGGAAACGGCCAGCAAAGCGATGGCGATGACGAAGGGCATCCAGACCGAAGTAGAGAGGGCGAGCCCCGCCCAGCCCACAAAACCCGCCACAGCGCAAAGGCGAAAAAGACCGAGACGATTCCCTGTGCGATCGGAGTAGCGGCCGACGAAATACCCCGCGACTGGCGCGGCAAGGCTCGTCAAATAATAGAATCCCGCCAACGGCAGCGAGGCGCCGAGTTCTTTCGCGAGGAACAGAACAATCTGTGGCGCAGCCGCCGACGCGCCGAGACCCGACAGAAACATCGCAATCGTTGCGCCGAGAAAAAGTCTCGAAGCTGCAACTTGACGCAATGCAGATTGGCTACCGGTTGGGTCAGACATCGTGACAGTTTGACTACCGCGTTGGTCAGACATTGTGAAACGTCTCCCGGTTATGTTTCTGAACCTCTTTGGCGCGACGGTCAGCGCGGCGCGCATGCTGGAGATTATCGCGACCGCTTCCCAATTGCTATGGTCAGGTCGAACTCGTTACTTTTTCCGCACTGCAGAAACAACGGGATGAGGCTTGAAATTGCAACTGCTCTAGCAAATCGCATTGCCGTCTAATAACGGATTTTCGATTTTATCTTTTATGCATAAATTTCTGTATCCCTAAACATTCCCACGTGCTGGGATAACAAAAAATTTTTGGAGTTCCAGAGCAGACCTGAATATAGTCACTCCCAAAACAGCCCTGCCGCAAGAGTCAAGCGTTCAACCAGGAGACAGACATGAACCTGCTCGTGTACAGACGTTGTGTCATTTCGCTGTTAACCGCATTAACCGTGAGTGTGTCGTTGGGTTTGTCGGGTTGTGGCGGAGATGCGTCGGACGGTAGTGGCGCCGCCGTCTCGCTGAAGAGTCAACAGACCGCCGCGGCGGTCTCTGCCGCGCAAAGCGAATCCGCGGCGCAGCAAAACCGCCGCCTCTCGCGTCAGATCGCCGTGGTGCCGCCGCCAATGGGATGGTCGTCATGGAACAGCCTTGCGGAGAACGTGAATTACAACACGATCAAGGCCGAAGCCGATGGACTTTCCGCACTTAACGCGCAAATAAAATCCGGCGCGCAATACGAATACGTGAATACCGATGAGGGCTGGTGGACCTCAGGAACGAGAGATGCCAACGGCAACTTCGTCATCGACAACACTCAATGGCCGGGCGGCATGCCAGCCATCGCGCAATATATCCACAGCAAAGGGCTGAAAGCGGGCATCTACATCGACGCCGGCCCGCAGGGTTGCGGCACCCGAACCAACGGCACGCATTTCGTCGGTAGCGATTTCGCGCATTACGATCACGACTTCCTGCAATTCGCGCAGTGGGGATTCGACTTCGTGAAGGTCGACTTCTGCGGGGGCAGCGCAGCCGGCTATGATCCGCAGCAAGCCTATACGGCCATTGCCGATGCGATCGACAAGGCGTACGTGCAGACCGGTCACCGCGTGACGCTCAGCATCTGCGACTGGGGCACCATCGCCAATAACAGCACGTACCCCGACTTCAACGAGGGACCGTGGGCGTGGGCCGCCGGGGTTGGCCGGATGTGGAGAACCACGGGCGACATCTATGGGCCGAACAGCGGCGCGCCGAACTTCGGCAGCGTGACCGGCAACTTTCTGGGCAACTATCACCCCGAGGGCCAGCACACCGGCTTCTACAACGACCCCGACATGATGGTGGTCGGCATGGGCATGACGGCGGTTCACGATCAGGCGCACATGAGCCTGTGGGCGATCGCCGGCGCACCGCTGATTCTCGGCAACGACCTGTCGAAGCCGCTGACCGCGGATGCCACGCAGTTGATGACCAATACCGGCGTCATTGCGGTCGACCAGGACCTGCTTGGCACACAAGGCGTAAAGGTAGCGCAGTCCGGCGCACAGCAGGTGTGGGCGAAGCTTCTGGCCGGGCAGGGACAGCGTGCTGTCGTGCTGTTCAACAACGGCGCGACGGACGCGCCGATGACGGTCACGTGGCAGCAACTCGGCCTGGTGCCGAACGCGCACGCGAGTGTGCGTGATCTCTGGGCCAGCAAGCAACTCGGCTCGTTTGTCACTTCGTATACGGCCCCCACGGTGCCGGCGGGCGGCGCGGTGATGCTCCTGGTAAGCGGACAGGACGTCGCCGCGACGACCTACCAGCCGACCTCACTTGGCGGTGGCGCGTCGTACACGCACTGCTCGGACTGCGACGGCGGCAAGATCGTTCGGGGACTTGGCACTGTGACCTTCGGCAACGTCGCATCGACCGGCACCGGCGGATACGTTGCGATTGCCTATGCGAACCGCTCTCGCGAAACGCTGACCGCGCAACTTTCGACAAACGGCGGCCAGCCGACCACCGTGGCATTTCCGCCGACCGGCGGCGAAGGGCGCATTGGCACGGTCACGGTCTACGTGCCGCTGCAAGCCGGCGGGGCTAACTCGCTGACGTTGTCGAGCGCGGACAGCAGCGCGCCCACGCCCGAGATCGGCACAGTCACTGTCGTCGCCGGCCCGGTGACGCTACCGCCGTTCAAGGCCGCCTACGAGGCAGAAGCGTCGACCAGCGTACTCGCCGGTGGCGCGCGTATTTCGACATGCAGCGCTTGTTCGGGTGGCTCGGACGTCGGCTATATCGGCAACGGCGGGACGTTGACGATCAACGACATTAGTGTCCCCGCGGACGGTACCTACACCGTGTTGGTGGGTTATGCGAACGGCGACTCGGCGCCGCGCTCCGCGGACATCAGCTTTAACGGATCAACGCCTGTCACGGTGTCGTTTCCGCCGAGCGGTGGCTGGGGCACCGTCTCGACGCTCGCTGTAACGGGCACGTTCAAGGCGGGCAACACGAACGCGCTGATTTTCTCGAACCCTTCGGGTTGGGCGCCGGACATCGATGGCGTTAGCGCGCCGACAGCGCAATAGCTTCAGTTGAAGGAGCTGCGCCGCCGTCTTCAACGGCGGCGCAGACGGCATGCGACCTGGGCGGTCGGCCAGTCTCCTCGACAACGGACATCCACATGCGCTAGTGATTGACCTCTCTCAGCACGTCTATGAACGCCCGCAAGCCAGCAGGCACGTGGCGATGCCCGGGATAGTACAGGCAGAGCCCCGGGATGAACGGGCACCAATCTTCCAGCACGGTAACCAGCCGGCCGTCGTCCAGCCAGTCGCGGGCCGTGGACTCCGGTACATACGCGAGGCCCAAACCATCGGACGCGGCCTCGACCATCAGACCGTTGTGATCCAGCGTGAGCACGCCGGGAACATCGATCGCCACCTCCTGCCCGTGCTTGCGAAACTCCCAGCGGTAGCGTTTGCCGCTCGGCAGACGTTGGCGAATGCAGTCGTGGCTGCGAAGGTCGTCGGGCGTGATGAGTGGTGTTCGACCCGCGAGATACGAAGGCGCCGCAACGACTACGAAGCGAAGATCGTCGCTGATGCGCACCGCCACCATGTCGCGCGGGACCGACTCGCCAAGCCGTACGCCGGCATCGAAACCTTGCTCGACGATATCCACGAGCCGCCCCTCTGCAACCAGATCGAGCGCCATGCCGGGAAAGCGCTTCAGAAAACGCGGCACCACCGTTTTCAATAACAGTCGAGCCGCACCCTCATTGGCGTTGATCCTGAGCGTGCCGCTCGGATTGCCGCGCGCATCGGCGACGGCGTCCAGTGCCTCGTCGAGATCGCGGAGCACGGGCGCAAGCCGGGCGAGCAATGCTTCGCCGGCTTCTGTCGGCGACACACTGCGCGTCGTGCGGTTGAGCAGGCGTACGCCCAATTCGCGCTCTAGGGCGAGCATGGAGTGACTTAGCGAGGAGCGCGAAACGCCGAGTGCATCGGCGGCACGGCGGAAACTCCGATGCGTTGCGACAGCGGAAAACACGGTGAGATCGGCAAGTGTCGGCTTGGTCATTGGTGGCGAATTTTCACGGGGTCATACGTACTATAGAGACTTCTCTGACCAATGACGGGTCCCTAGACTGGTGATCAGGCAATGCCATTCCATCCACTCTATGGAGAGACACACCATGGTGAAGACCTGGTTTATCACCGGCACGTCGTCAGGCCTCGGCCGGCTACTCGCGGAGCGCCTGCTGCAACGCGGCGATCGGGTCGTCGCGACGCTGCGGCACGAGGGGGCGCTCGATGAGCTGAAACAACAGTACGACGACCGGTTGCATGTCTTGACACTCGATGTCACCGACATCCGCGAGGTGCACACGAATATCTCCGCCGCATTTGAAGCGATGGGCCGCATCGATGTGGTCGTGAACAACGCGGGCTACGGGTTATTCGGCGCGGCCGAGGAAGTGACTGATGAACAGATTGAGCGGCAGATTGCCACCAATCTCACAGGATCGATTCAGGTCATCCGTGCGGCGCTGCCTCACCTGCGCCGCCAGGGCGGCGGCCGGATCGTTCAGGTTTCGTCCGAAGGTGGACAGATCGCTTACCCGAATTTCAGCCTCTATCACGCTACGAAATGGGGCATCGAAGGTTTCGTGGAGTCGGTAGCGAAGGAGGTGGGGCCATTCGGCATCGACTTCGTGATCGTGGAGCCCGGGCCGACGAGCACGCAGTTCGGCGCTGGTCTCGATCACGCGGTGCCGATGCCCGAGTACGACGATACCCCGGCGGGCGACGTCAGGCGGGCGATCGCGTCCAACAGCTTTGCAATTCGGGGCGATGCCGGCAAGACGGTCACCGCAATGATCGTCGCGGCGGACTCGGCACATCCGCCGTTACGCCTGACGCTTGGCGGCGGTGCCTACGACTCGATCAGGGCTGCGTTGGCTGAGCGTCTGAGGGTGCTCGAAGCGCAAAAGGACATCGCGTTTTCAGTCGACTCGATAAGCTAGGCGTCGGAGCGCTTCAGTCGCCCCGCTCCGATAGCGCGCAGCGAGCTCACATCGAAGGGGCCGTTTCCGGTCCTGATCGCATCCCCTCGCGCTCGAGCCATGAGCGGAACAGCACGATCACGTCATCTGCAGACCTCCCATCCGGAACGTAAGTGCAATAGCTCCGCGACGGTAGGCGAGGGCCGGCGAACGGCGCGACAAGCCGGCCGGTAGCAAGGTCGTCTGAGACAAGCGCAGTCGGTCCCATCGCGATGCCTATGCCATCGATGGCAGCCTGCAACGTCAGGTAGAAGTGATCGAAGGTGAGGGTGGCAGCCGGGCGGAGTGCGGAAATCTGTGCTTTCGCCAGCCAGTCCGGCCAGAGTCGCGGCAGACTCGACGTGTGCAGCAACGTATGCTCCCGTAGGTCGTCTGGCGTCCGAAGCGGCAGTCGTTGCAAGAGTGCCGGGCTGCAGACCGGGAGTCTCTCCTCGGACAGGAAAAGCTGCATCGAGTAGCCATAAAACGTGTCCGGGCCACCCCGGATAACGATGTCATAGATCTCTTTCAAGCTCTCCACCGACTCGTTCGACGTCTCCACCTTGACGTCCACGTCGGGATGCTCGGCGCGGAATTGCGCCAGTCTCGGCACCAGCCAGCGCAACGTGAAGGTCGCGGGCGCGTTCACGGACAGTGTTCGCGAGACCGTTTCGAGCAAACCATATCGGGCGGTTGCCTGCGAGAGCTGCTCGAACAAAGGACCGACTTCCGCCAGGTACGCCTCGGCCGCCGGGGTCAGCACCACGCGCCGGTTGTGCCGTTCGAATAAGGATGCGCCGAGCCACTCCTCGAGCAGTCGAACGTGCTGACTCACCGCACCGTGAGTGACGTGCAATTCCGCAGCGGCTTCCTTGAAGCTGCCGAGTCGGCCTGCGGCCTCGAAGGCACGCAATGCATTGAGTGGAGGCAATGTCCGCTTCATTCGAAATAGTTTATCTAACGCGAATGGCCAATTTATCTGGTTTGATGGTCCGCCACAAGATAGATATTCTTCTTAATACCTTCTCTTTCCGGAACTCGAATGCTCAGTTATACCGGCGGCTTCGTTCTCCTCGCCGCTCTGCTTCACGCGAGCTGGAACGCGATGCTGCACGGCAACGACGACCGGTTCCTGTCCATGACATGGATGAGCATCGCCATCGCGGCAGCCTCTACGGTCGTGATTCTGTTCACGCCGTTACCGTCCGACACGGCCTGGCCGTACATCGTCGCATCGGGGCTCGTGCATATCGTCTACAACGTGACGCTCGTACGGTCGTATCGCAGCAACGATCTGGCGCAGGCGTATCCGATCGCGCGCGGCTCGTCGCCCCTGCTCGTCACGCTCGGCGCGGCGCTCTTTGCGCATGAGTCGATCGGTCCGTTGCATGTGCTCGGGATCGTGATGATATCGGGTGGCATCGTCGCAATCGCCCTGGAGAGGGGGCGCGTGTCGCGTACAGGTTTGCTGGCCGCGCTGACGACCGGCGTGACGATCGCCATCTATACCGTGATCGACGGCATCGGCGTGCGTTTATCCGGTGGCGAGGCACTCGCCTACACCGCGTGGATGTTCCTGTTTTATTGGCTGATGCCGATGCTGTTCGTCGCAACGCGTGGGATTGCGGCGCTGTGGACTCCTGTAAAGACGGTGCCAATAGCAATCGGCTCATCGCTCTTCGGGGGCCTCGTGTCGATCGCGGCGTATGGCATCGTGATATGGGCGCTGCAGTCGGGCGCGATGGGTGCGGTATCGGCCTTGCGCGAGACCAGCGTGGTGTTCGCGGTGCTGATCGGGCGTGGGTTTCTGCGTGAAACGGTCAGTGGAAAACGCTGGCTCGCGTGCGTGATCGTCGCGGGTGGGGCGGTTTGTTTGGGCCTTTGACATTGCGCGTTTGCGCTCTTTTATACCGGCACTATCACGTGGAGGATCACTAAATGAATGCTGTTCCGCAGGCCCCGTTGATTCTGATAACGGGTGGAGGTCGCGGCGTAGGCGCGGCGACTGCGCGGCTTGCCGCCGCACAAGGTTACGATGTAGCGATCAGTTTCGTCTCCAACGAGTCTGCCGCCCTTGCGGTGGCGGCTGATGTGGAAGCGCTCGGGCGCCGGGCTTTAGCCATGCGCGCAGACAGCGCAGATCCAGAGCAGGTCGCTGAGCTATTCGCCGCGATCGACCGGAAGTTTGGCCGGATCGACGTGCTGGTGAACAACGCTGCGATCATTGCGCAGCAGTCCCGGCTGGAAGATCTCGAATTCGAGCGGATGCAGCGTATCTTCGCGATCAACTCGATCGGCCCCATCCTCTGTGCGCAGCAGGCGGTGAAGCGGATGTCGTATCGTCACAACGGGCGGGGCGGCGCCGTGATCAACATCTCATCGGCGTCGGCCCGGCTTGGCAGTCCAAACGAATATGTCGACTACGCGGCGTCGAAGGGTGCGCTTGAGACATTCACTATCGGCTTCGCCAAAGAAGTCGCGCGGGATGGGATACGCGTCAACTGCATTCGCCCTGGGCACATTTACACTGAGATGCATGCTAACGGCGGCGAGCCGGGACGGGTGGATCGCGTTAAAGACTCGATCCCCATGGGAAGAGGCGGTCAACCTGAAGAGGTTGCGCGGGCGATCCTATGGCTAGCAGGCGCCGAGGCTTCCTTCATCACCGGCACATTCCTCGATGTCACTGGCGGGAAGTAAGCAGCAGGGTACCGCTATGGCAGATTAGCGACCACCCGCTGACCCGATCCCGCGAAGCATGAGATCGATACCGGCTAGAAAATCGGCACGGTCGTCGTGACCGCGCAATATGCTCATGACTGTCTCGCCGGACCACGCGTGACACTTGCACCGGACTGTCTGCGCCGATAGTCGGTGTCCCGCGACGCGAGCCAGTAATACAGCGGCGATGTCAGAAGCAAGCCGATCACCCACGAGAGATCCGCACCGTCGAGATACTTCGGCACGGGACCCGTATACATCGGCGTGCTCATGAACGGAATCTGCACGACGATGCCGATCCCATAGGCAATCAGCGCTTGCGGATTGAAGCGGCCGTAGATGCCGCCGTCCACCTGGAAGATCGACTGGATGTCGTATTTCCCCTTGTGGATCACATAGAAGTCGATCAGGTTGATCGCAGTCCACGGCACCAGCACGACCAGCAGCGCGAGCACGAGATCAACCAGATTGCCGACGAAGTTCGTCGAAGCGCCGATCGCTCCGTAGCAGGATGCAAGGAGAATCGCAATCGACAGCACGGCACGCGCCTTCGCCGTGGGAATCCAGCGATAAGCGAATGTCTGCAGCGACGTGATGGCCGCGAGCACCGCGCCGTAAAGATTCAGCGCGTTATGGCTGATCACGCTCAGCAGGAAGAGGACGAGCATCGGCAGCCCGAGCGGTCCGGTGGCCTGCTTGACGGCGTCCATCGCGTCGGCGCCGGGCGGCACCGCGAGCACGGCTACTGCGCCGAAGACGAACGCGAGCGTTGAGCCAATCGTGCAGCCGAGGTAGGTCGCCCAGAACGTCGATGCGACGCGCACGTTTTGCGGCAGATAGCGCGAATAGTCGGACACGTACGGGGCGAACGCAATTTGCCAGAGCGCCGACAGCGAAACGGTCGCGAGCCAGCCGGCGAAGTTGAATCCGCCGCGCGTCAGGAAATCGCCTGTAGAGATATGCGTGAGGATATAGCCGAACCCGATGAAAATCCCGATTCCAAGCACCCAGGTGCCGATGCGATTCAAAATATGAATTAGCCGGTAACCGATGACCCCGATCAGCCCTGATCCCATCGCGCCGATCACGATGCCGACAGGAACCGGAATGCCATGTTCGATGCCATGCAGGGACTTCCCGGCAAGCACGATATTGGACGCGAAGAAGCCCACGTACATCACGCCTGCGATCACGGTGACGAGCAGCGCGCCCCATGAACCGAACTGCGCACGGCTT
Source organism: Paraburkholderia aspalathi (assembly GCF_900116445.1). Taxonomy (GTDB): domain Bacteria; phylum Pseudomonadota; class Gammaproteobacteria; order Burkholderiales; family Burkholderiaceae; genus Paraburkholderia; species Paraburkholderia aspalathi. The sequence continues at coordinate 27,817 of NZ_FPBH01000044.1, read as the reverse complement.
TGAATCATCTGCGGGATGCCCATCTGCGGGCCCTGCGCCGAATGCAACGCCATCAGCACGCCGCCGACCGCCTGACCGACGATGATCGCTACGATGCCCCACAGCAAGTTCAGGTGGAATATCTGCACGCCGAGTGCGCCGGTAACGATGGGCAATGGCGCGATATTGCCGCCGAACCATAGCGTGAACAGGTCGCGCACCTTGCCATGGCGATCTTCTGGCGGCACGTAGCCGATGGTGTGTTTTTCGATCAACGGCGAAGCGTCGCGTTCGGAAGTATTCAAGTTTGTCTCCAGTGTTGACAGGAGCTAGCGCGTTACTCTGGTCCCATGCAAAGCTCTTACTCCTGTCGCATGCTCTGCGCCTTGCGTAATCAGGCGTGTTCGGTCCACCGAATCGCCATGCCTGGCATTCGAAAGTATTTGAGTTACGTGGTCTTGCAGATCGTCTAACTTCGGCGCGAGACAGTGGTCTCGCTATTTGATGCATACGTCTCGCGACGCGGCCGTGGCCGAAATGTAATCTCCCAACCGAGCCAGCATCGCATCGCACTGGTGCAATTGCTCGACGGTGACGAATTCGTCCGGCTTATGCCCCTGGTCCATGCTGCCGGGTCCGCAGACAACCGTTGGAATGCCCGCCTTATCGAACAGTCCGCCCTCGGTGCCGAATGCAACCGTGCCGAACTCGTTGGAACCGCTGAGCAGCGCCAAAAGACGCGCCGCTTCACTGTCAGGCGACGTGGCTAATCCCGGATAGGCGGAGAGCGGCTGAAGGCGGATGTCAGTGTCGGATTGCACGGCGCGCATCTTCGGCAGCAGCTCAGCCTCGGCGTAGGTCAGCAACTCGTCGGCTACCTGGTTTGCGTCGAAACCAGGCAACGCGCGCACTTCAAAGTCGAATTCGCATTCGGCCGGCACGATGTTGAGCGCACGGCCGCCTTTTATCACGCCCGTCTGCACGGTCGAGAAGGGTGGATCGAATCGCTCGTCGTGATGCTGAGGCTGCGCCAACTGCTCGCCGATCTCTTCCAGGCGGCCGATCATCCGCGCCGCGTATTGAATCGCGTTGACGCCATACGGCGCATAAGCCGAATGGCAAGGCGCGCCTTTCACCTGACAGCGCATCGCCAGCTTGCCCTTGTGGCCCAGCACCGGTTTAAGCTCGGTTGGCTCGCCGATCAGGCACAGGGCGGGCTTGTGCGCACGCCGCTCCAGTTCCGCCAGCATCGGCCGCACGCCGAGGCAGCCGACTTCCTCGTCGTACGAAAAGGCGAGGTGCACCGGCTGTTTCAGCTCGCGCTCGAGAAACCCGGGCACCGCTGCCAGCACCGAAGCGATGAAGCCCTTCATGTCGGCCGTGCCGCGGCCATACAGCCGCCCGTTGCGTTCAGTGAGACGGAATGGATCGACGGTCCACGCCTGGCCATCGACAGGCACCACGTCGGTGTGGCCGGACAGCACGATGCCGCCGTGCTCACGCGGGCCGATGGTCGCGAACAGATTCGCCTTGGTGCGCTCGGCGTTGTAGAACAGCTCGCTTTCGACACCGAGTTCCTGCAGGTAAGCCCGAATGAATTCGATCATGTCCAGATTGGAGTCCCGGCTGACCGTGGCGAAGCCGATCAGCCGTTCGAGCAGCGCCCGGCTGGATCGGTCATTCATTGCCGGGCACTCCGTAGCTAGGCGCGGCGGTCGGATTCAACGCCCGGGTCAAGTAGTCCTGCATCTGCGGCCGATACGCTTGCCATAGTCCATCGAGATGGCCGATGGGGTCTTCATCAATCCAATCGACCCGCAAATCGACGATCGGCCAGCTCACGTCGCCTACGATCTTGAGCGCCGCTGAATGCACGGGCCCCGCTTCGCCGCCGGCAGCCATCGCGGCATGCATGGCCGCGAGCAGGCGATCGGCCAGTGTGCCGGATGCTTGCTCGAACGCCGGAAGCATTGCCTCGATTACTTCGATGCCGGCGAGCATGTTGCCCGCAGCTACGCACTGTTTGCCGGCGACAGCGTGATACGTGCCCAACGCTTCCTTACCGCTGAAGAACGCCGTGCGCCCCTGGCTATCGATCACCGTCACCTGGCGGTACTCGCTCCACTCGCTCGCGCCGAGCACACGGTCCAATGCAGTGGCGGGATCGAGTTGCCCGTTCTCCAGAAGATCGAGAATTTGCGGGCCGAGCGCGGGCAGCGTGACGTTCTGCGTCGCCACCGCGCCCACGCCTGCGCGCAACCATGGGCATCGAGCGCCCACCGCGATGCTGGACGAACTGATCGCGATGCCAAGCTGCCCGGATTCCGGACAACGTCCAACAATAGAAAATGTCATGTCCCGCTCCTCAGGCCGTCGGCGGCGTCCATCCATCCGGAATGACCGCGATAACGTCGATTTCCATCAACCACTGCGGCTGACCCAGCGCGACCACCACCAGGCCGGTCGAAATAGGAAACACGCCCTTCAACCACTTGCCGACTTCCTGATAGACCGGCTCGCGGTAGCGGATGTCAGTCAGGAACGTTGTGGTCTTGACGATGTGTGACAGGTCGCTGCCGGCCTCTTCGAGCAACTGCTTGACGTTCTTCATCGCTTGCTCGGCCTGGGCGCGCGGATCGCCGATACCGATCAGGCGACCTTCGAAGTCCGTGCCCACCTGGCCGCGGACATAGACTGTATTGCCGGCGCGCACGGCCTGACAAAGATCGTTGTCGAGCGTCTGGTTCGGATACGTATCCTTCGTGTTGAACATGCGGATACGGGTATGCGTAGGTTGGCTCATCAATGCACCTTAATGTAGGAAGAAATGGATCGCGGATTAAAGAGGCGTACGCATCAATTCACGCCCATCTCGCTGACTTTGTGGATGCGTGAGCCGGCGGAGGTGTTGTCAACGCTTTCAACCCTTTCCTCGCCGCGGCTCGGTGCCTGGCCTTGCGAGTCGTCGTAGTAAGCCAGGTATTTACGCTGCGTGACGATGTGATCGGCAATGTGCTTCGCGTCGTGCCACACGCCCCAGATGAATGCGGACCCTCGGCGCGATAGCCAGGGCAGACCGATGAAATAGATGCCGGGCTCCTTCGATACGCCGCGCTGATGTTTCGGCTTACCCTTTTCATCGAAGGCGTTGACGTTCAACCAGCTGAAATCGACTGCGTATCCGGTCGCCCAAACAATCGATGTCACGTCGGCTTTCGCCAGATCGAGATCGTGCAACGGGTGCGTCACGCATTCCGGATCTGCGGGAATGACGCGGGCTTCAGGCTCTTCGGGAAGATCGAGACCGTTACGCTCGGCGTACGCGTCGGCCGCGTCCAGCAGCGACAGATAGTTTTCGTCGCCGCGCGCGATGTTCTCCGCGAGATCTGCTTCGAAGGTCACCACGCCGTCATTGAACGATTTCGTGAGGCCCACGAGCGTGATGCCCTGATTCGCGAGACGCCGGAAGTCCACCGTATGGCCGCCACGCGAACCGCTTACTGCAATGGTGACGTGCTCTCTGCCGGGCTTCATGACCTCTGCATCCCATTCGCCGAGCACGCCGAGCCACCAGCAGAAGTCGCGGCCGCGATAGGCGCGCGGCGGACGATCGTGCGCGCCGACCGACAGATAGACGCGCTTGCCCGCACGTTGCAACTCGTCCGCGATTTGCACGCCTGACGATCCGGCCCCCACCACCAATACGCCCCCTTCGGGCAATTGGGCGGGGTTGCGATAGTCGGCGGAATGAAGCTGCGTGAGACTCGAATCTTGCGGCGCGATTGGCGGAATGACGGGGCGCTGGAAAGGCCCCGTCGCGACCACCACGCGATTGGCCTCGATCGTGCCCTCCGAAGTTTCGATGGTGAAGCCTGGGCGCCCCGCATTGCGCACGACCTTTTTCACTTCCACACCGGTGCGGATCGGCGCTTCAAACTTCTCCGCATAAGCGACGAAATAGTCCGCGACCTGCTCCTTCGACGCGAATGCGTTGGGGTCAAAGTCGGCGAACTCGAGATTGGGGAAACGATCGTGCCACGCAGGACCATTGGCAACCAGCGAATCCCAGCGTCCCGTGCGCCAGCGCTCGGCGATACGAGCGCGTTCGAGCACGAGATGCGGCACGCCAAGCTTGCTCAAATGTTCACTCATGGCGACGCCGGCCTGGCCGGCGCCGACGACGAGCGTGTCGATTGACGTTGTTTCCACTGTCATAGCTGTGTCCTTCTGAAAACGCGGAATGTTTCGATTCGATCGCGGTGTCACGGCGTAGCGGCCTTCGAGGGCTCGCGATCGTGGCGGACCCGGTAGTGTTTTCCGACAGCGCGTCGCCACCTGGTCCGTTCGTCTTTCGTGAAAATCTACGCGCCCATTCAGAATCTGAAAAATATATTTAAAAAATGCATAGCATCGGATTTACCTATGCAAGCCTTTTTGATCGCTTCACAATGCCGCCCATTGGGGACTTTGAACACGGAGCGTTGCAGATGGAGAGTCAACCGTTGCGCTACTCGTTGCGCCAGTTGCGCTATTTCGTGGTCACCGCGGAAGCGCTGTCTTTCACTGCCGCCGCGAAGCGTCTGCACATTTCGCAGCCGTCGATCTCGACGGCGCTCGCGGACCTCGAAGTGTCGTTCGGTGTGCAACTCTTCATACGGCATCACGCGAGCGGTCTCTCGCTCACGCAAGCCGGTCGCGATCTGCTCGGGCAAGCGCGCAATCTGCTGAAGATTGCAGAGGAATTGCAGACGACCGCGAAGGAAATGGACGGCGGCATGACGGGCGTCATCACGCTCGGTTGCCTCGTCTCGCTTGCGCCGCCGCTCATGCCGCGGCTGATCAGCCGATTCGTCGACGAGCACGCGGGTATCTCGTTTCGCACTGTCGAGGCGCATCAGGATGGCCTCTTGCGTGGCCTGCACGACGGCTCGCTCGACATTGCGCTCACCTACAGCCTCGATTTGACAGAGGAAATCGCCTTCACGCCGCTGCTCTCGCTGCCGCCTTACGCAATCCTGCCGAGGACGCATCGTCTGGCACGCGCACGCAAGGTATCGCTCGCGGATCTCTTGCCCGAGCCCTACGTGATGCTCGACCTGCCGCACAGCCGCGAGTATTTCGCCGCGCTCTTCGATGCGGTGGGCAGCCGCCCCGTGCCCGCGTTCCGCTCGTCGCAGCCGGAAGTTGTGCGCGGCATGGTGGCCAACGGTCTCGGCTATAGCCTCCTGAACTTTCCGCTCAAATCGAATCGCACTGTGGATGGCGAAGAGTTCGTCATTAAGCGTTTCAAAGACAACGTCAACGCCACGATGCTCGGCATCGCGCAATCGCGCACGATGAAGCCGCGCCAGGTCGTCCATCGCTTCACATCATTCTGCGAAACCTATATACGGCGCCTGCATATCGACGCATGATCAGGAAAGCGCGATCGTCTGCTTTAAGCCCGCGCGCGCTGCATAGGCAAAACCTTTGCTTTGTATCTAAAAACAATATTTTGGCTTGCAATTTGGCTTGATAGATTGGTGTCCATGTTGAGCGCTACGCCGTAAAGCCTTGCGTTGCCGCGCTTTCACCGTGAAGAATCAAGGGGGACACCATGGCCAACCCGGCAAGGACGATCGCAGTGCAAGCGCTGGTCGACGAACTGCAGACGGGTTGCGAACGGTCATTCGGCGATGCGCATGCGATGCCGCCCGGTGTCTATACGTCGCCCGAATTCCTCACGCTGGAAGAGCGCGCTATCTTCGAGCGCGAATGGCAATGCGTCGGCCGCGCCAGTGCGCTCAAGGTGCCTGGCGATTACATGACGGCGCGACTTGGAGCGCAACCGATCGTCGTACTGCGCGACGAACAGATGCAGCTCAAGGCGATGTCGAACGTGTGCCTGCATCGCATGTCGGTGCTGCTCGAAGGACGTGGCAACGTGCGCCGCATCGTCTGCCCCTATCACGCCTGGAACTATTCGCTGGATGGCGCCCTGCAAGGCGCGCCGCTCATGGATCGGCAAGAGGGCTTCTGCAAGGAAAGCTACAAGCTGCCCGTCGTGCGCTGCGAAGAATGGCAAGGCTGGATCTACGTGACACTCGACGAAAACGCGCCGCCCGTTCACGCGCAACTCGCCAAACTAAACGAGCTCATCGGTGCGTACGGCATGTCGGACTACATCGAAACTTTCTATGAAGAGCACGTGTGGGACACGAACTGGAAGATCCTCGCGGAAAACTTCATGGAAAGCTATCACCTGCCCATGCTGCATCGCGCGACGGTAGGACCGCATTCGCGGCTCGATGAAATGGAATGCCCGCCGGGCTATCCAGCTTTTAACTATCACTGGATCACGAAGGAAGCGTCCTTGCCCATCGGCAACGCGCATCCGGACAATACGCGCCTCACGGGACATTGGCGCAAGACCACAGCGCTGCTCGCGATCTACCCGACGCATCTCGTCACGCTCACGCCGGGTTACTTCTGGTATCTCGTGCTGCAGCCTCACGGCGTTGACCGTGTGCATATCCGCTTCGGCGGCGGGCTTGCGCCGGAGTTCGTCGCGGATACCGAGGCCAACGCGCACATGACGACGTTGAAGAAGCTGCTCGACGACGTGAACGCGGAAGACAAACGCGGCGTGGAAGCTGTCTTTCGCGGCGTGCATGCACCGCTCGCGAAGCCCGGTCACTTGAGCCATCTCGAACGGCCCAACTATGATTTCGCACGCTATGTCGCTAGCAAAATCGCCGCGATGCAGTTCGAGAAAACGCATTGATCAAGACGCATCATCGACAGGACGCGATCACGATGTCAAACCCTTCCTTCATTTCGTTCTCGGGCGTAAGCAAGTCGTATGACGGCGCGCAATACGTCGTCGATGACTTGAACCTCGACGTGAGCAAGGGAGAATTCCTGTCGCTGCTGGGGCCGTCCGGTTCAGGCAAGACGACGACGCTCATGATGCTTGCGGGATTCGAATCGCCCACGCGCGGCGAGATACGTCTCGACGGACGGCGGCTCGACGACAAGCCTCCGCATCAGCGCGACATCGGCATGGTGTTTCAGAACTACGCGCTCTTTCCGCATCTGACGATTGCAGAGAATGTCGCGTTTCCACTCTCTGTGCGGCGCGTCAGCCGCGCCGAGCAGAAGACGCGCGTGAAGCGCGCGCTCGAGATGGTCGAACTGCCGCATCTGGCGAACCGGCGTCCCGCGCAGCTCTCCGGCGGGCAGCAGCAGCGCGTGGCCCTCGCTCGCGCGCTCGTGTTCGAGCCGAGCGTCGTGCTGATGGACGAGCCGCTCGGCGCGCTTGACAAGCGCCTGCGCGAAACCATGCAGTACGAAATCATGCGCCTGCATCGCGAGTTGTCGCTTACGATCGTCTACGTGACGCACGATCAGGCCGAAGCGCTGACCATGTCGGACCGCGTCGCCGTGTTTTCCGATGGCCGTATTCAGCAAGCCGCCACGCCCAGCGAACTCTACGAGAACGCGCAGAACGCCTTCGTCGCCAACTTCGTCGGCGAAAACAACGGGCTGACCGGGCGCGTCGTCAATGCGAACGAGGAGTGGGCGACGCTCGCGCTCTCGGACGGCAGCGTCATTCGTGGCCGTTGCGAACCCGGCCTGAGCACGGGCGACGAAGCGATGCTCGCGCTGCGCCCCGAGCGCGCACATATCCCGAGCGCCGAGGGCGCGCCCGTCGACGAACACAGCAACGTGGTGCGCGCACGCGTCGAGGAACTGGTGTATTGCGGCGATCATCATCGCGTGCACCTCGCGCTTGGTTCACGCGATTCCTTTGTCGTGAAAGTGCCCAATACGCAGCGCCATGCGCTGCCTTCGCCCGGCAGCGCGATCGATATCGCATGGCGCCACGACGACTGCAAGATTCTCGCGATGAGCGTGCCACGCAGCGCGCCCGTGATTCCCGCATCCACACCGCTCTCACCTTCCATCATCACGACCGCACCAGCAGGAGCCAACTGACATGCGCACTCTCATCAAAGCACAAAGCGCCGCACTCGCCGTACTCGCATTCGCTACCGTAACCGTCCAGGCAGCGGAGACGCTTTCCGTCGTGACTTTCGGCGGCGCGTACGAAGCGGCTGCCAAGAAAGCCTATTTCGAACCATTCACGCAAGCCACCGGCATTGGCTTCTCGACCGAATCGTATGACGGCGGCCTCGCGAAGCTCTCCGCGATGGAGCAGGCGAAGAACACCACGTGGGACCTGATCGACCTCGAAACGAACGATGCGATCACCGCCTGCGACGAAGGCCTGCTGCAAAAGTTCGACAAGAAGACGCTCGGCAAGACGAGCGACTTCATCCCCGGCACGATCAGCGATTGCGCGGTTGCAAGCATGGTCTGGTCCACGGTCTACGCGTACGACACGAGCAAGCTCAAGACCGCGCCGACCACCGTCAACGACTTTTTCGATCTGCAGAAATTCCCCGGTAAGCGCGGCCTGCGCAAGTCGCCGAAGGTAACGATGGAATGGGCGTTGATTGCGGACGGCGTCGACCCGAAGGATGTCTACAAGGTGCTCGCTACGCCCGCCGGCGTGGATCGCGCGTTCAAAAAGCTCGACACGATCAAACAAAACATCGTGTGGTGGGAGTCGGGTGCCCAGGCGCCGCAGTTGCTCGCAGACGGCGCGGTCGTGATGACGCAGGCCTACAACGGCCGCATTTCCGACGCCGCGAAGAAGGACAACAAGCCGTTCAAGACTGTTTGGGACGCGCAGGTTTATGACTTCGACTGGTGGGCCGTTCCGACGGGTGCGAAGCACGCCGACGCCGCGGCGAAATTCATCGTCTCCGCTTCGCAGCCGAAGGCGTATGCGGATCTGTCGAAGTACATCGCGTATGCGCCGCCGCGCAAGGATGCAATCGCGCTGGTCGACAAGCAACGCCTCGCCGATCTGCCGACTGCCCCCGAGAACTTCAAGCGCGCCTTGCAGATCAACGCGAACTTCTGGGCCGACAACGCGGACCAGATCAATAAGCGTTTCCAGGTGTGGCTGACGCAGTAACACGATCGTCCAACGAGAGCCCAACGTGACTACCCACATGCCCGCTTCGGCCCGAGCCACGGCCCCGGGCTCTCCGACGAGAGCCGACGGCCGCGCCTCGTTTCAAAATGCGCGCCGCCGTGCGTCGGTGCAAGCGCTTTTGCTCGCGCTGCCGCTGATCGTGTTTCTGCTTTCGACGTTCATCGCTCCGATTGCGCTCCTGCTCGCGCGCAGCGTGGAGAACCATGAAGTGCCCGACAGCATGCCCGCGCTCACACGCGCGCTCAATGCATGGGACGGGCAGGGCGTGCCGGACGAGCGGATGTTCGCTCTGCTCGCTGCGGGGCTCAAAGAGGCGCAGCAAAGCGGGCAGCTCGGGACTGTCGCGCGGCGGCTGAACTTCGATCAGGCCGAGTTTCGTAGCCTGTTGATGCGCACCGCGCGCCAGTTGCCCCCCGATGCGCCGCCCGCGTGGAAACCGGCGCTCGTCGAACTCGACGCACGCTGGAATTCGCCGGAAATCTGGCGCTTGCTGAAGCGCGCCGCCACGTCGCCGACGCCGGACTTTCTGCTTGCGGCCGTCGATGCGCAAGTGACGCCGCAAGGTTCGGTCGCGTTCGTGCCGGACAACGCTTCGATCTATCGGCAGGCGTTCGTGCGCACGATTTCGATCAGCGCCACGGTCACGCTACTGTGCCTTGTGCTCGGCTATCCGGTCGCATGGCTGCTCGCGAATTTGCCCGCAAAAAGCAGTAACCGCCTGATGCTCTTTGTGATCGTGCCGTTCTGGACCTCGGTGCTCGTGCGCACAACTGCGTGGTACGTTTTGCTGCAACCTGGTGGCGTAATCAACAGCCTGCTGATGGGCCTTGGTCTCACTACCCATCCACTGCCGCTCATCTTCAATCGCGCGGGTGTGCTCATCGGTATGACGCACGTACTTTTGCCCTACATGATTCTCGCGATTTACTCGGTGATGAAGAGCGTATCGCCCGTGTATGTGCGGGCCGCGCAATCGCTTGGGGCGCACCCGTTCGTTGCGTTCGTGCGGATCTACATGCCGCAGACGCTGCCGGGCGTGGGGGCGGGCTGCTTCCTCGTGTTCGTGCTCGCGCTGGGCTACTACATCACGCCCGCGCTGCTCGGCGGTGCAGGCGACGAGATGATCAGTCAGCTCATCGCAATCCAGACCAACACGCAACTCAATTGGGGCCTCGCCGGTGCGCTCTCAGCCTATCTCGTGATCTTCACGGCGATCTTCTATTTCCTGTTCAACCGCATTGTCGGCATCGACCGTTTGCGCTTCGGTTGAGACCCGGTTGACACACGCGGATACGATGAAGGAGCGATATGCCAGATAAACGCAACACGGTGCTGACGGAACGCGTCGCCGCGCGCTGGGTGCGGCTGCATACAGCGCTTGTCCTATTCTTCCTGATTGCGCCGATTCTCGCGATCATCCCGCTCTCGTTCAATTCGGGCTCGTATTTCTCTTACCCGTTGCAGGGCTTTTCGCTGCGCTGGTATGAGCAGGCGCTCACGAGCGCGGCCTGGCAGCGATCGCTCCTGAACAGCATCGGCATCGGCGCTGCGTCGACGCTGATCGCCACGTGTCTCGGCACACTCGCCGCGCTGGGCATTTCGCGCGCGCAGTTTCCGCTGCGTTCGCTGATCATGCCGATCATCATCTCGCCGATGATCGTGCCGATTGTCGTCGTCGCCGCGGGCTTCTATCTGATCTTCGCGCCGCTTGGTCTTGTGAACTCGTATCCCGGCGTGGTGCTGGCGCATGCGGCGCTCGGCACGCCATTCGTCGTGATCACCGTGACGGCCTCACTGCTTTCGTTCGATCAGAGTCTGTTGCGCGCGGCTTCCGGGCTCGGCGCGACGCCCTGGGTCACGTTCAGGCGCGTGACCTTACCGCTCATTACGCCGGCGGTTGCGACGGGCAGCGTCTTCGCTTTCGCGACCTCGTTCGACGAAGTCATCGTGATTCTGTTTATCGGCGGCCCGGATCAAACAACCGTGCCGCGACAGATGTGGAGCGGTATTCGCGACTCGATCGACCCTTCGATCCTCGCCGTGGCGACGATGCTGATCGTATTCGCCGTGCTGCTCTTTGCGAGCATTAACTGGCTGCGCGGTCGCGCAGCCGCCGCCAGCAACGCTCTTATCTGACGCATCGAGGCTACCCAGGGCCATTCCCGACCGCTGCCAGGATGAGGGCAGGGAGCGGGCGGGGAGAAAAACAAAAGACCGCTGCCCTTACGGACAGCGGTCTTTCTTATGATGGGTGGCGAACGAGGGACTCGAACTACTGGCCGGCCGGCGACGTTACGCTCGGAGTCGCCAGCGTGTTGTGACTCCCGGGAAGGTTGGTGAGGGACGTCGAGCTATTGCTCGTGCTATTCGGCATGCCTGAGTTCGGCGACGCGGCGCTCATGCCGCTGTCCGAATTGGGGGCGCCAGGCGTGCCGTAACCGCTCGTTGTATTAGCTGGCGGCACGGCGGCCGGCGACACTACACTCGGGGTTGCCAGCGTGTTGTTGGCCTGTGCATAAGCGCCACCCGACAGCGTGAGTGCGGCGATGGCCGCGATTAATGTACTGGTTGTCTTCTTCATGACCGGTTCCTCCTTGTTTTGACTGGAATTTCGACGCAAACGACTCATTCATATTTTTCCGTAGCGTCGTTGCACGCCTGGCTCGTGGCGATCAAATAAACTCACGCGACCTTTCACGGTAATAACATGACGCAAACCACAGATCGCCGCCTAGGGCCATAGCAGGTAAAACAAAGTTTAGGAAAGCGGTCGCTGATAATTAAGCGCATTGTTCGCAAGGATGTATTTCGGTTTTTGGGGTTACCCCTAATCCGCTAAGGGAATGACCACGGGCCTTTCAGGTCGCCGAGGCAAGCTGGAGGCGGAGGGATTGATATCCGAAATGCATTGACACTTCCTTCGGGTGCAATTAATTTCCCAATGCCTGGGACAAGTCATCCGGGTTATTCCGCGATGACACGGGCTAAATCAGTTGCGGCCCTTTTGGGCCGCGTTGCGTACACAGCAAAACCCATATTCGGTACGACGGCAATACTCAATGCGCAGAACGCTTTCACTTCTTATAGTGGTTACTGTATTGGTGGGGGCAGTGCAGGCGGCGTCTGCCACCCAGATCGGTGTGGTGCTCGCCGGCTCGGGCCTGGATTTCTGGGGGCCGATGAGCAGGGGTATGCATCGTGCCGCTGACGATCTTCATGTCGAACTGCTAATGCGCAGTCCCTCCGACGGAATGTCACTCGGCGCAGAACCCAATATCCAGTTGAGAATGATCGACTACCTGGTGAAGAGCGGCGTAGCGGGTATCGTGTTGGCGCCCGAACCACTGCAAGACGTAGCGACGCCGATTCCGATCGCCGTTCCTACGGTATTCGTCGACCGGAGCAGCACGGACTACAACGCGATTTCCACAGTCAGCACTGACAATTTCGCAGCAGGTAGAACGGCGGCCCTGAGTCTGGTACCCGTTCTGCACAAGGGCGCCAGAATTGCAGTGCTAAGACTCGCGCCGAATATCAGTTCGACAACCGCGCGAGAAGAGGGGTTTTTGGCTGTCGCGCGTGAAATGGGGTGGCGTGTGGTCATCGCCCCTTACGTCGGGTATCAGTTTCGTGAGACGGAAGCACAGGTGCGCAAGTCACTGTCCGGTGACGTAGGGCACCTCGACGCGGTCTTCGCTCCGAACGAGACGATAGCCTATGGGGCCTTGCACGTCGTCGAAGAGATGCCCGTGAGTACTCGTCCTCGTCTGGTTGTGTTCGATTGGCGCCCGGAATTTCTGCATGCGCTTGAGCACGGCGTGATACACGCGGACGTTGTGCAAGATTCTTACCGTATGGGTTATCGGTCGGTCGAGACGCTGGTCGCTGCCTTGCAGGGCCAGCCGCCTCGTCCCAAGATATTTGTCGACGTGGTGACGGTGACACGCGAAAACTTGAATGACCCGGCGATACGCGCCGTGTTAGCCAACTACAGGCGATAGCGGCGCGCGATAGGGCTTCCTAGACCGGTATTTCACTGTATTGATGACATACAGTGCGGCGACGGCGTGGTTCGGCATTGCGCGATGCATGCTACGTGACCCGCGAGGAACCGCTTCGCACAATCCGGTCGCCCACACTAGCCTCTTGCGTCATTTCGGAAGAATCAATTAAGACGTTTCAGCTCACCATCGTCCGCATACCAGTCGACGGTTTTGCCGCTTACATTGATCGTCACCGCGCGTGGCTCGCTGAACTGATCGAACGATTCGACGCCCGTCTCTCGCCCCACGCCGCTGTTCTTGAAACCGCCCCACGGCGAGGCCGGGTCGAGCCGGTGGTGATCGTTGACCCAGACCATGCCGAATTCGAGTTTGCTCGCAACGCGATGCGCGCGCGCGACGTCCTGCGTCCACACGGAAGCGGCGAGGCCGAACTGCGTGTCGTTGGCGATGCGGATCGCGTCCGCCTCGTCGTCGAAGGGCATCACGACGGTGACGGGTCCGAACACTTCATCCTGACCGATCTCCGAGCACGGATCGACGTCATACAGCACGGTCGGCTCGATGAAAAAGCCCTGCTTCAGGTTGGACGGTACGCCGCCGCCCGTCAGCACCTTCGCGCCCGCCGCCTCCGCGCGCTCTAGCATCGCGAGAATGCGTTGGCGCGAGCGGTCCGAAATCACCGGCCCGAGTTGGGTCTTCACGTCGGCCGGATCGCCCACGCGAATGCCCGCGGCCTTCGCGCGGAAACGTTCGAGAAACTCCGCATAGATCGACTTCTGCACCAGAATCCGCGCGCCGCACACACAGGTCTGCCCCGCACCGATGAAGGCGGCGAACGCTGCGCCGTTGACCGCGCGCTCCATGTCGAAATCGTCGAACAGCATCACCGCGCCCTTGCCGCCGAGTTCGAGCGTCGTCAACGCGAAGGTGCGTGCCGCCGCTTCGCCAATCGAGCGGCCGACTTCCGTGCCACCCGTGAACACGACCTTGCGGATCAGCGGATGCTGCGCGAGCGCCGCGCCTGCCTCGCGTCCTTCGCCGTTCACGACGTTGACGACGCCCTTCGGCACGCCCGCTTCATCCAGCAGGCGCACAAGGCGCACCGTGGTCAGCGGTGTCTGCTCGGATGCCTTGATGACGACGCTGTTACCCGTAGCGAGCGCGGGCGCAAGACTCTTCGACAGAATCATCAGCGGATGATTGAACGACGTCATCAACGCGACGACGCCGAGCGCCACGCGCTGCGTGTAGCACAGGTACGGCCCTTCGATCGGAATCACGTCGCTGCGGCGCGTCAGCGCAAGCGCCGCGAAGTAGCGGTAGAACTGCGGCAGACGCGAAATCTGCGCGCGCGTCTCCGAGATCGGCCGGCCGTTGTTCAGCGTTTCGAGTTTGTAAAACTGTTCGAGGTCCGCTTCGAACAGATCGGCGAAGCGGTTTAGCACACGCGCGCGTTGCTGGATCGGCATGTCGCGCCACGCGCCGCTTTCGAACGCGCGATGGCCCGCGCGCACCGCGCGGTCCACGTCCTGTTGCGACGCGGCCGCGAGCGCGCCGATCACTTCACCCGTCGCTGGATTAACGATGTCGAGCGTGCGGCCGGTGTCGGCGTCTGTCCATGCGCCGTCGATGAAAAGCTGTGCATCGAGATGTGTCTGGTTCACTGTGTCCATAGAGATCAATTCCAGGTGGTTCACTTGAGAGACGATGCATGCGCGTCGGCGCCCGGCGCGTCGGTGCGCATCGCATCGCTTGCCTGCAGGTCGGTGGGCTGTAGGTCTTCGAGACGCTGGCCGGTCGGCTCGACGCCGAGCCACGCAACCACGACGATCTGAATGACGAGCAGGCCGATCATCAATGCCAGCACACCGACAATGCCGTGCTGCGCATACAGTGCGACGACGATAAACGGCGTGACGATAGTTGCGCCGCGACCCAGCGTGTTGCAGATGCCCGATGCGCGCAGCCGGACTTCGGTCGGAAAGAGTTCGGGTACGTAAATCGCGAACAGCAGCGCGACCAGCACGTAGATCGGAATGGTCAGTAACAGGCCGACAAGGGGCAGCAGTAGCGGATCCGAGACGAACGGATAGATCGCGCCGAACACGATTGCCGCGAACGACGCGCCGATGATGGTCGGTTTGCGGCCCCACGAGTCCGCCGTCAATGCGCCGATTGCGGAGCCGATTGGCGCGCCGAGCGACATGACGAGCGCGAAGCCGAACGACTTCGCGATGCTGAAGCCCTGATGCACGAAAAAGGTCGGCAACCAGGTGACGAAGCCGTACAGCAGCGTATTGATGACGACGAGGGTGACGCAGCCCACGATCATCCGTTGCAGCATCGTGCCGCTGAAAAGCGATCCAAACGATAGCAAGGTTGCCGCTTGCCCCGGGGTCTTCGCGACAGCAGGCGGCGGCAGCGACTTGCCGCCGCGCGCTTCCATGACTTCGCCTTCGATGCGATTCAGGATCGCGTCGGCTTCCTCATGACGGCCGACGGAGTCGAGCCAGCGCGGCGACTCGGGCAGCGACTTGCGCGCATACCAGACACCTAGCGCGCCGAAGCCGCCGAGCACAAACATCGCGCGCCAGCCGAACGTGGGGATCAGCAGCAAACCGATCAGCCCGGCGACCGGCAATCCGGACACGACGAACACGGCCATCAGTCCTTGCAGCTTGCCGCGTTTTTGTGGCGGCACGAATTCGGTCAATGTCGAATAGCCGACGACATTTTCCGCGCCGAGTCCGAGGCCCATCACGAAGCGGCACGCGATCAGCACGCTCATGTTCGGCGCGAGGGCCGCACCGAGCGACGCGAGTCCGAACACCGCAAGATTTGCCTGATACGTGAAACGGCGGCCGAAGCGGTCGCCGAGAAAACCGGTGCCAAGCGAACCAAGCATCATGCCTAGAAAGGTTAGCGACACGAACAGCGCACTCTGGCCGAGTGTCGAGAAGCCGGTTTTGAGCGTTGCACCGAGCACGGTCGACGCGACGTAGATGTCGAAGCCGTCGAAGAACATGCCGATGCCAATCAACCACATGATGCGCCGATGAAATCCCGACATCGGCAAACGGTCGAGCCGTGGCCCTGCGTTGACGTTCATGTCTGTCTCCTGTCGACCGAGTTAGCGCTTTGGCACTTACTCTTGTCCCATGCAAGATGCATGCTGCCGGCGTGCTGAAGAAACGCGAGCTTTCCCAGGACAAGTCCGCGCGCGCCATGTACGGACTTCGCTGGGTGAGCTCGCGCTCAGCGGCCGTGCATCAGTCGCAGGCTCGTGACGGTCAGCATGTCGGTCGCGCTGCGGAAGTTCTGTTCGATCGGGCTTTCTTCCGCCGCCTGAAAGAACGCCTTGCACTGGCGCACGCCCGCGTCGTCGAGCGCGAGGATGCGATCGGTGAGGGCGTCGGCGTCGCTGCGCAGCGCAGCAGGCTCGCAGACCTGCGTGATCAGCCCCGCCTGCAACGCGGCGGCGGGCGTCAACGTGTCGCCGAACAACACCATCGGAAACAGCGTCTTCGGCAAGGCGTAGCGGCCCACATAGGCCATGATCGCGGCGGGCGGCAAGCCCTTGCGCATCTCGGGAAACGCGAGCGTCGCGCTTGACGACACGAGCGTGAAGTCGCACAGAATCGCGAGTCCGAAGCCGAAGCCGTGCGCATCGCCATCCACTTCCGCTATCGAAATCATCGACGTGCCGCGCACGAGGCGCTTCAGTTCGATCAGCCGCGCGACCTCCGAACGGATCGACACGGCATCGCGCCCGGCGCGCTCGCGTCCGGTGCAAAACACGTTGCCGGTCCCGCGGATGCGCAGCACACGCGCGCTCGGCTCAGCGGCTTCGCTGCGTAACGCCGCCGTCATTGCCTCGAACATCAGGCCGGAAACCTCGTTACCTGCGTCCGGGCGATTCAGCGTAAAACTCAGCACGTCGCCCGTTCGCTCGATCAAAACCGGCTGCGGGAATGAACTGCGATCCATAGCTTCTCCTGTATCGACCGGCGTGGACGCTTCAGCGCTTACGCCTGTGTCGTGCAAGTCATTGCGGGTGTATAATCTGTATACAGCGTATTCACATGATCACGAGGTGTCAATGCCTTCCAGTAAAACTGCAATGAAAACCGCCGAAGCCGCCGCACCGAAGCAGGCGAAAGGGGCACACGCAGGCGCACATTCGCTTGACAAGATCGCGAGCAAATATCACTCGCGCATGCGCACCGTCGATGCAACTAGTGACTCATTGAGCGAAGGCGTCGTGGTGCCCGCGTTGCGCGAGGCGATCATCGAGGGCGTGCTTGCGCCGGGCAGCCGTCTTTCAGAAGTGCAGGTCGCGAAGCAGTTGAACGTAAGCCGCACGCCGATGCGCGAGGCGTTCGCGCAACTCGAACGCGAGGGACTGGTGACGGTGCTGCCGCGTGTCGGCGCGTACGTGCGTGCCGTGACGCTGCGTGACGTCGAGGAGATTTACACGGTGCGCGCGGCGCTCGAATGTCTTGCCGTACAACTCGCGTTGGAGCGCATCACGACGCTCGGCACCGCGCAACTCGACGACGTGATCGAGGCGATGCGAATGAGCGTCGATGCCGGCGATCCGGTGGGTTACGTCGAAGCGCTAGACCGCTTCTACACAATCGTGATGACGATCGCCGACAACCGCACGCTGCAGGACAGTCACGCAGGATTGATCGGACCTGTGCGCCGCTTGCGGCGCATTGCGATGGCGCGTGGCGGCCGTATGCAGGCGTCGTTCAGTCAATCGGTCAAAATTCGCGATGCCATTGTTAACCGCTCGTCGAACGTGCAGGAGTTGATGCGCGAACAGCTGGCCGGCGCGTGTCGTGCGGCGCTGGACGTGCTGAACGACGCGAGCGAATAGTCAAGGAAACGAGTCATGCTTAATACGCAAACCACCCGCATTCTTTCGCGCTATAAAACCTGGGCCGACAATGTGCTATTCGATTGCATCGAAGCACTGCCGCCGGATGAAGCCGTCAAAACGCGGCAGACATTGTTCAAGTCGATGATCGGCACGCTGAATCACATTTACGTGGTCGATCTGATCTGGAAGGCGCACCTCGAACGCAAGGAGCACGGCTTCACGGCGCGCAACGTGGTCGTGCATGCCGATCTGCGCGACCTGCGTCGCGCGCAACAGGACATGAACGCGTGGTTCGAACGCTGGGCGGATGAACAGACCGACGCGTCGCTGGCTGAAGTGCTGTCGTTCGCGTTCATATCAGGCGAGCGTTCGGCAATGTCGCGCGGCGCGATGTTCATGCATCTCGTGAATCACGCTTCGTATCATCGCGGGTGGGTTTGCGAAATGTTCTTCGACGTTCCCGCCAAACCGCCCGCTACCGATCTGCCTGTTTTTCTTACGGCCCATCCGGAGTCCAGTTTCTCGCCCCCTTCCCCCGCGTCACACGATCAGGTGAACGCGTAGTACGAGGTGGCCTGGCAAATTGACCGGACGCACGCTTGTAAAAGCGTGCGTGCGCAGGGGAGGGTGTGCTTGGGTTGACACAGTAAGACTAGAACTGATGCCGGATTCCGACACGAGCGACCGCTTGATGACGATTCGAAGAAGGCGACAAATCGGCGATGTTCGCGACCGCCGCATGCCCGGTCGAGTCGTCTCCGCTCACCGTCTGCCATGCGCCTGAAATATAGACATCGGTGCGCTTGGACAGCTTGTGATTCACACCGGCGGAGAGCTGATTGTATTTGGCGCCCCCAATGGTTTCAGTCACTGCGTTCCCCTTCAGGAAGTTGTAGGCCGCTCCAACCGACCAATCCGGGGCAATCAGATACTGCAGGCTGACTTCCGCGTCGTTGAAATCCGCACTGCTTTCGCTCAGCGCGGCAATGTTCGAATAGCGAATGTTCGAATAGGTCGCGCCCACGACGACGTGTCCGAACGTATATGAACCGCCTGCCGCTACGACCTGGTACGTTCTTGCCGATGCATAGCCGCTGTAGATCGGGCTCGCGGTTAGCCCGTTCGACGTCGCTGTATCGGTTGGGTTGCTCCCGAACAAGGACGCCGCCGGATTGTTGACGTGTGAATATGCCACGGACATGCCGAGCGGACCCCTCATGAAATGGGCTCCGAAAGAGTAGGCCTGGTTGGTTGCAAGCGAGCCTGGCACGCCGCCGAAGCTATAGAGACTTTCGAATCTTAAACCGCCGTAGTCGGGGCTTTGATACTTGATCGAATTGTTCTGGCGACGTGTGAAGTTGAAATTGTCGAGGTCACCGGGATGTGCGGCGTGATCCGAGCCAAGATTTGAATCGCCGAACTCGTATATTCCGACGTAGTCGATGACGGGATCATATTGCCGCCCGAGCGTCACGGTGCCATACCGGTCGCTCGACAAACCGACAAAGGCCTGTCGGCCAAATTCATCGCCTCCTTGCGCGAGATTTCCGGTGTTGAGTTCAAAGCCGCTCTCGAGCGTGAAGATTGCTTTGAGGCCGCCGCCGAGATCTTCGGATCCTTTGAGTCCCCAACGGGACCCATTCAGACCGTTGTTGGCATCGAGCCGAAACAGCCTGCCGCCGCCTTTGCTGCCGGCAACAGGCGCGTTGCTGATTGCTTCGAAGCCCTCATCAATGATGCCGTACAACGTAATGCTGCTTTGCGCATGCGCGGCAGGGACAGATACAACAAAAGCACACGTCACCAGGACTTTTTTCATTAACGAACTCGCAGGATGCCGGCGTCGCCCGCAGCGCGTGGAGAGCGCAAGCAGGTCCGACAATGCCGAAGCGGAAGAAAGAAAAATCAAAGGCAATGGACGAAACGAGCGCCGGCCCAATTTATTCCGCAGACTTTTCAGAAAACGAGTCCGTGACGGTTCGATCAGGAAGTCAGCTTCCCAGCTCGACCTGCATCAGCCGTTCGTGCTTGTCCAGATGCATGGCTCCTTGCAGACGTCGACTCATAAAAAACTTTGCAGCGAACGGAATGTTTGTGCAGGGACTGTGTTTGCACCTTCGTACACCAGAATCCAGCGCCCGCTTGCAGTCGTACGCATCGACGGGATGATTGACTGGGTATGGCTCGTCTTTCGACTCGCCATTGCGGCTGAGCGAAATTCGCGAATCTCATCCTTCACATACCTCGGAGAAGTCTCATGAAGTTGAATTCGTTTGTCCTGGCCGGTTTCGCCTGCGCCGCGCTGCTGAGTGCAACGACGTCATTCGCGCAGGACAGCACCGCTGCTTCGTCCGCACCGATCAAGAACGTCGTGCTGGTTCACGGGCTGTTTGCAGATGGTTCGAGCTGGGGGAAAGTGATTCCGCTACTGCAGGTAAAGGGCCTGCACGTGACGGCGGTGCAGAATCCGACGACTTCGCTCGACGCGGACGTGGACGCGGTCAAGCGCGCACTTGCGCAACAGGATGGCCCGACGCTGCTAGTCGCGCACTCGTACGGCGGGATGGTGATCAGCCAGGCTGGCGATGATCCGAAGGTGGCCGGTCTCGTGTACATTGCCGCGCGTGCGCCGGATGCCGGCGAGGACTATCCGGCACTGACGAAGAAATTTCCGGCCGCGCCCGCATCGGCGGGGCTTCAGTGGTCGGCCGACGGCTACGGCCAGCTATCCGAGCAGGCATTTTTGAAAGACTTTGCCGGCGATCTGCCGAGGGCTGAAGCAGAGAAGTATTATGCGGTTCAGCAGCCGATTGGCAAGGCGATCACGATGGCGAAGACGACCGTCGCTGCATGGCACGACAAGCCGACCTGGTATGCGGTGTCGACTGAAGATCGGACCATCAACACCGATCTGGAGCGCTTCATGGCGAACCGCATGCACGCGCATACGATCGAGCTTAAGTCGAGCCACGTGTCGCTGCTGTCGCATCCGACTGAAGTGGCAAATCTGATCCTCGAAGCGACCGGCGAGCAGAAGTAAGGCGACGCTTGCAGACAGGCCGGTCATCGCCCTAGATAACAGATCCGTAATCCGCTTGACGCTCGCCGGTCAGAATCATCCCGGCAGAATCGTCCCATCGCGTCGTTCACGGGACGCTTGTTCAAAGCATAGCGGGAAAATCACGATGATCGGTCCACGTTCTGTCAACATGTTGCGCGCCGGCTTGCGTCCGCTTTCGGTTGCGGCGCTCGTCGGTTTCGCGAGTACCTGTCATGCACAATCCGCAGTGAGTGTGCATGGCACTGCCAATGGGACGGAGGCTCCGTCCATCGCAACCTGTGTCGCGTGCCACGGCGCATTGGGCGCCGGCACTGTAACCGGTGGGCCGCGGCTCGCCGGCAAAGATCCGGATTATCTCGCGCACGCATTGTCAATGTTCAAGGCGGGTACGCGCGCAAGCGCTGTCATGCAGACGGTTGCACTCACTCTTTCCGATAGCGAGATACGCGAGCTCGCAAATTTTTTCTCGAAGCAGCACCCGCCGCTTGCCGAAGGTGCGCCGCCGCAACAAAGCCTAGTGCTGGCCGGCAAGCAGCTCGCCGAGATGGGTGCGGGATCCGGCATTCCCGCCTGTTTCAGCTGCCACGCGGCCGGCGGCAAAGGCAACGGCGCGCGCTTTCCTGGCATTGCGGGCGAACCGGCGGCGTTTGTCGTTGCCCGGCTACACGAATTTCAGGCGCGCGCGAAGGGGAAAACGCCGGCGCCGGGAACAATGACAGCCGTCGCGGCCACGCTGAACGACGCACAGATCGAAGCGGCTGCGGCTTACCTTTCGGTGATCGGACCTTGACCTTGACGACCGGCAATGCGTGATCTACGCGTCAACACGGTGTTGATTGGCGTTGCAACTCCATGCCTAACAGCGTTTGCGACGGGTTTCCCGTACCGCAACCCATTCCCGTTGTGTCGAATACATATGCAATTTACCGTGTGGCGTAATGTCGCCGTGGTATCCGGTCTGCTAATGATGCTTGCCGGCTGCACCGTGAGCAGCGACGGCTCAAATTTGAGTGCCGCGCAGAACCCGCAGCTACCTGAATCCTATCCTTGCCAAAGCTTGCACGTTAAGCCGATGACCTGTCCACCCGGATAGGAAGGCACCGACCGCGTTGGCTATCTCGTCGGTGGCGACGCGTGCGGATGGGGGCAGGGGAGCCCGTTTCGGCCTGTCGCCGATCCTGACTGCAACGGCTTCCATTCCCGCCTGAGAAGCCCATACACGCGGGAATCCGATACCTCGCCGTCCACAATGCAATCTTCTCGCAGTGTGCCTTCGCGGACAAACTGGAGCTTCTCCAGCACGTGGCCCGACGCCGTGTTGCGCGTGTCGGTTTCGGCCTGAACACGGTTCAGGTCCAGCGTGTCGAAGGCCCACTGCAACAAAGCGCTTGCGGCTTCGGTGGCGAAGCCTTGGCCCCATGCCGTTTCATCGAAGCAGTAGCCCATCTTCGCGCTGCGGTTGTTTGGATCCCATTTCATCAAACAGCACCAGCCGATGAATACACCGTCGACGGCACGCTCGATGGCCAGCCGCGCGCCGGTGCCTTCCTGCTCAATCTGCCTGCAAACCGCGATGAAGCGCTCTGCTTGCGCGTGCTCCTTCCAGGGCGGTGCGTCCCAGTAGCGCAGCACGCGCAGATTGCTCTGCAGTGCGTAGATGGAGTCCGTATCGGCCTCCGTGAAAGGGCGCAATAGCAGGCGAGGGGTATGCAGTGTCGGGCTTGGCAAAGACATGAGCGTATGTGTGTGTTGGTCAAGCACGGTGTGCACAGCGTTTTCGAGCCAAGATGTCCCGAAAGGAGAGGTGCCAACTAACTGCAGAAATCTTTGCGGAGATACGCAATGACCGCCCCTGTCAGCGCGATGCTGTGCAATTCCTCAGGCGATGCCAGATGCGTGGCGATAATCTCACGATTATCAAGCCGCAGCTCGGGTATGCAATCGAGGTGCAGTTCAAAGAAATGCACGCGGTCTCTTCGCCCGTCCCAGGTGCCATAGACGCTGCCTGCGGGGAGTAGTGTGTACGACGGCAGACCAATCTCCTCTTCCATCTCGCGCTGCGCCGCGGCATCAGGCGTCTCACCGGGATGGACACTGCCGCCGGGAAAATTCCACTCGGCCCGGTACGATGACTTCACAAGCAACAGCGACTGCCCGACGTAGATTGCGACTAGCGCGCCCTCATGGTGAGGCCGCCGAAGGTGCCACCAGGCGCGAGCGAGCGGGTATGCGATGCGAAGTGCGATGCGCCAGAGAGAGTCGATAAGCATAGCCGGTCGCACCCGTTACCTGAGGTAGTAGAAGTCGATGGATGTCGCATTGTCGCCAACTTCTGATCAGCGGTCCAGCGACCGTAAGGTCGCTGTCGCAGATCACCCGGTCACACGAGGGGAATGTAGATGTCGGTTTGCCACTGATCCTGCGGCGTTTCCGGAAAAATGCTCAGATAGTGAAAGAACAAGGGATGGTCCCGAAGTTCCTCTCCGCTTGCAGGAAGCCAGTCGCGATAGATCGGATAGATAGTCTCGCCGACGTGGTCGGTCGATCCGGTATGCCGAACCACGGCACATCGGCCGCCCGGAATGACGAGTTCGCGGATACCGTAGGCGTTCGACGCGACCGGCTCGTCGATTTCTCCGCAGATATCGAAACGAAATGCATCGGCCGGTGTCGTGTCCGGGTTATTGCGCGGGATACCAAAATTTCTGCTCGACGCAACCGGAGATTGCCCACTTTGCTTGCGCCAGTCGGTGAACTTGCGCACGCTCTCGTTGACAAGCCCAGGCGGTCCGCAGTGTTCAAGCGCGGCGACACGGGTTTCAGAAAAATCGACAATTTGTACTTGCATGGTGAGTTTCCTTGAAAGATAGGGGACGACAAAAGTCGCACTCCAGATCTGCCAGTTCGGATGCTGCCGAAACGAACTCGGCGCCGTGCCGAATGCGCGCTTGAATGCACGACTGAAGGCTTCGGGACTGTCGAAGCCCGCGTCGAACGCGGCGTCGAGCACCGAGCAGAACTCACGCGAAGCCAGGCGGTGGGCAGCCCGACGCAAGCGCATCAGTTGCACGTAGCGTGCGACCGGCACCCCCACATAGGCGGCAAACTGCCGATGAAAATGGAACTTCGAGAAGTTCGCAATGCGACTTAGCGCTTCCACTGACAGGTCGCCATCGAGGTTCGTTTCGATGTACGCGAGTACGGCATTGAAGCGCTTCGTGTAAGCATGAGTGGCGTCAACATGAGCTCGCATGGTCTGGATATCTGGATTGTGCGACTGGCGTTATGGTCGCTCATGGTCGGAACATCGCGCCTAGCCGTTCTTGCTCAATCTCCGGACTACGGAAACTCGCGGAGATGCCTGCCTGTCACGGGTGATAGACTTTTCTACGCACCTCGGTGCGTAGCTAACCGAACAACGCCGCGCGAACAACGACATCACAATCTATTCGGAGCCATCGCATGATCAATGAACGACATACGGTCACCCGTGCCAGCCCCTTGTCCGCAGACGGGTTGTGGATCCCCGAAGGTCCGGGCAAGTGGTCGCGGCCGCTGCGTTTCCTGAAAGATGGCCGCGGCTGGGTGGAACTGATGCGTCTGGAACCTGGTATCAAGCTCGGCCTGCACCGTCATACCGGTGAAGTGCACGCTTTCAACCTTGAAGGGCAGCGTCGCCTCTGTACTGGCGAAATTGTCGAACCCGGTGACTACGTGCATGAGTCTACCGGCAACGTCGACTGGTGGGAGGCGGTCGGTGACAAACCACTGGTCGTGATGGTGGTGGTGATGGGCACTGTCGAGTATCTTGGCCACAATGGCGAGGTCAAACTCCGCATCACAACCGCCGATCGCCTTGCCGACTATCAACGCTACTGCAGCGAGGCGGGCATCGAGCCGCAGGATCTGCTCGAGCGCTGAGCACGGCGCCCCAGCGTGCAGATGCAGGCGCTCATGTCCTCCTGGCGCCTGCGGTCTTCAGCCATCAGTTGAGACCGTGACAGACTCCCAGTCACGGATCTCATTTCCCAACGCGGACAACTTGTCCCTCACGAGTCCGAGTGCATCGCTACCGAGCAAAAGATGCGTGGGAGGGTGGTCCGCGGCGATTGCTGCCAGCATCGCGCGTGCCGCCTTTTGGGGATCCCCCAATTGCTTGCCGCTCTTCTCTTCGCGCGCTTTGCGGATGGGCTCAAAGATCGAGTCGTAGTCCGCGATCGAACGGGGCGTTCGCGTCATCGAGCGACCCGCCCAGTCGGTGCGGAACGAGCCTGGCGCGACGGCTGTTACGGCGATGCCGAAAGACTTGACCTCTTTGCCAAGCGCCTCAGAAATGCCCTCCAAAGCGAATTTGCTTCCGCAGTAGTAGGTGATTCCGGGCATGGTGATATGGCCGCCCATCGACGTGATATTCAGAATGTGGCCACGTCTGCGCTCGCGCATGAAGGGCAGCACGGCTTTCATCATGGCGACAGCGCCAAACACGTTCACATCGAACTGTCTGCGCATCTCCGATAAGGGCGATTCTTCCATGACGCCTTCGTGTCCGTAGCCGGCGTTGTTGACCAGAACGTCCACGGGTCCGACGGTCGCCTCAATTTCCGCCACGATGCCGTCGATGGCATCGAAGTCGGTCACGTCAAGTACACGTCCAAAAGCAGCTGTCGCGGACAGAGATTCGAAATCACGCTTTGCTTCCGCGCTTCTCACCGTACCGACGACTTTGTGTCCCGCCGCTAACGCCTCTCCCGCGAGTGCACGGCCGAAGCCACTGCTGACGCCGGTGATGAGCAGAATTTTGCTGGATGCCATTGAAGCTTCTCCCAAATGGTGTCTGGAGAATGCATACTAGTCTGAGGGACGAGGCTGGCTAAGCCATATTCCGCTATTTTTCTTGCCTAAAACTATGAGTATGAAGCGGACCTCCACGCACAATCCGGATCTTTCCTCGGGAACCCAGAAACGCATGATTGCGTTGCTTCGCGCGTTGGCACCGCAGGAGGGCTACAACCTCACAGCGCTGCCGAGCGTGCGGATCTTGCGTTCAAACCGGCCTCTGTCACGCACGCCGGTTCTCTACGACCCCGGCATCGTGATCGTTTGTCAGGGCCGCAAGCGAGGTTATTTTGGCGACCAGCTCTATCTGTACGACGAGCGTCACTACCTGGCCGTGTCGGTGCCCGTACCGTTCAGCATGGAAACCGAGGCAAGCCCGGAGCGCCCGTTGCTCGCGCTGTATCTGCACCTCGATTTCCCATTGGCCGCTGAACTCGCCGTACAGATCGATCGTGAAGGCGCAACGGAACACGTGCAGGCGCCTCAGAGCATGATGTCGACGCCGATGGATGACGCAATGCAGGCGTCCGTGTTGCGCTTCCTGGAGGCGATGCATCGGCCGCTCGAAGCCACTGTATTGGGTCCGGGCCTGCTGCGCGAAATCTATTTCCGTGTGCTCACCGGAAAGCAGGGAAGCTCGATGCGCGAGGCTTTGGCGATGAAAGGGCAGTTCGGCCGGATAGGCAGATCACTGCGCCTCATCCATGCCGGCTACGCGCAGCCGCTGGACGTGATGCAGTTGGCAGAGGAAGCGGGAATGAGCCTTCCGAGTTTCCACAGCCACTTCAAGACGATCACGCACGTTTCGCCGATGCAGTACGTGAAGTCAACGCGTTTGCATCAGGCCCGCCTGTTGATGGTCCGTGAGGATTTGACTGCGGAGGGCGCGAGCCACGCAGTGGGTTACACGAGCGCGTCCCAGTTCAGCAGAGAGTTCAAGCGGCTTTTTGGCTTGACGCCAGCGGCGGAGGCGAAGCGTATGCGTGAGAGTTTCGCCGTTCCGGCTGCGTTCGATGATGCGATGTATGTTTCGTCGCACTAGCGCGCATAACGACGAAGATCAGGTACCTGGTCCGCAATGCCGCCCTCAAATTCCATCGCCCTTCCTATTGCCGCCTGCCGCGACTAAGCCAGCCATCGACGGAGAACGGTCCCGATCCCCCCATCATTAGCGCGGCAAGGCACGCAAGATAAAGCAGATCGGTCTCGTAGCCCGGCGGACCGAACTGCGGGCCGGCTGACGTGACAGCCATCAGCTTGATCGACAAGAACCCGTATGGAAGATGCACAGTCAGCGTCGCAACCATCAGTACCGCGATCATTGGCAGACTGACGAGCGGCACGAATGCGCCGGCAATGACCGCGAGACCCCCGACCAGTTCGATTGCGATGGTCGCCCACGCCATGAAGTGTGGTGCCGGCACACCGAGCGCGCGCAAAATTCCAGCAAATGCATCCGGATGCTTGACGATTTTTGAGTAGCCGTGCGCCATGAACCCGGAACCGACGATCAGCCGCAATGGCAAGGGTGCCCATCGCGCGAGGCTCCAGCGGTCCGTCAGCCAGGTGGGATCGGTGAAACGAAGCAGGTAGCGGACAGTGTTCATGCGCAAGGCCTCCTGATAAACGTTAGCAAAGAACAACGGGCGATGCAGGTGGGGTATGCATCGCCCGCTCTCTTTGTAGTTCGTCAGGGATGGATGCGCGGTTACAGTGAGGCTGAATATTTTTTCTTGGCACGCGCCTGCGTTCGCTGTTGCCGGCCGCCTGCTGGTAACAGCCGGCTCAGGGAGGGCATGCCGATCCTCTTTGTTGAACTGAGGGCCAGCTTTGCGCGGCGAGTGGACGTTTGCGAACCGGCGACGAGGAGCCGCTCAGGACCGAACTCAGCCGGACGATGAGCGGCTCAGTTCGACCGAGGCTGTGTGGAAACGCGGAACGTAGATTTGATGTGCAAAAAATCTGATTCGGCGACTATATAGCCGCGTTGCGCTCTCGCAGTCAAT
>NZ_FPBH01000040.1 GCF_900116445.1 Paraburkholderia aspalathi | reverse complement strand
CCGCTTAGCAGGGGCTTCTAGCCGCTTTCTTTGCTTATCTTTCTTTGCGGCGGCAAAGAAAGTAAGTGCCGCCCCGCACAGGGGCAACGCTAATAAACCACTAACAATTCAAGGAAAGGCACCAAAGCCAGATCAAGGAAAGGCCAACGCCCTAAGAACACAGACAAGAAGCGCCGCGCAGGCAATCAAACAAGCGCCGCGAAGGCAAATCAAAACCTTCAATTCCGGCTAGCAATAGCGCGCCGATCATTAGCAGCCCCAGCTGCCGACGAAGAACCAGAATCCGCCGTCTGCGAAGACCCTTTCCCCCAGACAACGGAGTTGTCCACCGCATACAACCGGCAGGGTGCCGAACTCTGCTTCTGGCAATTAGCAATAGCAACCGACATCGGATTATCCCCACCCTCCGCCCACGACCATGCCCCCGAATCCGACACAGCAAAAGCCCGGCTAGGATACTGATGCAGGAAGTTGCGATAACCGTTACGCCCGGCTTCATCAACAAACGGAACAGAGTCGACCGCATCGACAGCAGCAAAACCGCTCGCCTTCGGCGCCGAAGGATCATCGACCCGATACTGCACGCCCGTAGGCATCCCAACGCGCGCAAGAAACGCCTCGACAGCAGGCCACCAGATCTGCACGCCATCGCGATCGCCCACGAGCCGATGCGCGTCATTCTTGTAATTGCCGAAATCCACCATCTTCGCGCTCGCACCGTGCGCGGCATACGCGGCATACATGCCGGCCACCAGCGGCGCGGTCCACACCGAATCGTTATCGCCGTACAACCACAGCGACGGCACCTTTGTCTTCTCGCCATAGGCGCCAAATGCATGCGTCAGATTACCCTGCCAGTCGGTGCACGCGTCCTGCCGCAAGCCACCCGAGAAATTGATCAAGGCACGCACGCCCGATGCAGCCTCGGGGCCGTAAGCAATCGTCGCGAGACCGCCGTGCGAGGTGCCGGCCACGACGATGTGCGTGGCATCCACGTACGGCTGCTTCGACATGAAATCGATCGTCGCGGCCACGTCGCCAGCCTGGCCGATACCGTTGCGTTCGACGTCGCAGCCGTCCTGCTGATACGTGCCGTCCGAATGGCCGAAGCCCTGGCGGTTCGGCGCCACCACTACGTAGCCGCGGCGCACGAATTCGCGCGCGAACGGCCGCGGGTCGCTGCGTTCCTGCGTGCGTGGGTCGCCGGGAATCTTGCCGTGGTTGAAAACGATCATCGGAAACGGGCCTGCGCCGTCCGGTTTGTAGATCGTGGTTTCGAGTGTGACGGTGCCGGCAGCGTTAACCGGCACGCGGATGATCTGTTCGTTGAGGCCCGCGGTGGGCAGATAGACGTCGTCGTCGAGTGCGATGCGCGGCACGTGCGCGCGAGTGAGAGGCCCCGCCTGGGTGTCGGCGAGCGGCTCGGCATGCGCGAGTGCGATGGCGCACATCGCTGCTGCACAAGTCACCGCGCACTTCGTCAGAACCTTGCTGAACACCATTGACGCACCTGCCTCAAAAACCTGCCCTTAACACCGTGACGTTTTGTCTGTCGAATATCGTCGCTGACAATTGCCTTTCATCGGCGTTTTCGACAAACAAAAACACACTCGCGTACGTAGTGCGGCAAGCGCACGCACGCTGATCGAGATCGCACGGGATGAACCCAAACGGCCGACGCGACCCCACGCGCCGATGATGAGCGTCACACATGCTGCCCGGAACCGCCGCCGAACCCTTGCTGGTGGGCTATCGGCAGCTGCCTGCGCATTTTGCGGAATCGGTATGGACCTGTTCTCGCAACGTGACGTCACAAACCTACGGCCTCATCCTGGCACGACAATTTTGTTTTGTGCAATAAAGGAGAACCCGCGACGCAATAATTGCCGGGTGCAGATCAGGGCGTGTTCGCCCCGGCGGAAGGCCGAAACCGCCTGCCTCGCAGCGCTTGGCTGCCCGAAGTAATTTGTCGAAATATGCGCGCTGTGGTGTCGAGCCAACACGAAAAAAAGGCCCTCGTTTGAGGGCCATATGTGATGACGGTTTTATTGCGCACCGCCAAGCCGTGTAAGGCTTTCGAAGGTGCAGCTTATTCGTTTACGTCGCCGTCGACATAGCGCCAGCGTCCGTCCTCACCGCGTATGAAGCGGCTCAGTTCGTGCAGCCGGTGGGCGCGGCCACCCACCTTATATCGTGCGACGAATTCGACTGTCGCATGATCGGCGCTGGTTTCAGCGAAGGCTTTGATCTGCAGTCCGAGCCAACGTGGCGCGTCGGGGGCGGCAGGGTCGGCGTCGAGATCCGTGGGGCAGGTGTGCGGTGCCCAGGTCGCGCGCAAATAATCCGTTGCGCCCACAACATACGCGCTGTAACGCGAGCGCATCAGTTCGAGCGCGCGTGGCGCTGTTTCACCGCCATCGATATAGCGGCCACAGCATTGCGCAAAGCGCGGCGGTTTGGCGCCGCTGCGCTGATCGGGCGCGGCGCCGCCGCAGGGGCAGTCGGACGGTCGTTGCGTTGACAACAATGGCTTATTCATCAGACTTTCAGGCAAGGCCGCGTGCGATCAAAATTTTCTGGATGTCACTGGTGCCTTCGTAGATCTGGCACACGCGTACATCGCGGTAGATGCGTTCTACAGGAAAGTCGCTCAGATAGCCGTAGCCGCCATGAATCTGCAAGGCGGCCGAGCAGATCCGCTCAGCGGCTTCGGATGCAAACAGCTTGGCCATTGCGGCTTCCGTCAGACAAGGTTGCCCGGCGTCTTTCAACGAAGCCGCGTGCCAGATCAACTGGCGCGCGGCTTCGAGCTGGGTCGCCATATCGGCGAGGCGGAATTGCACGGCCTGATGCGAGAACAACGGCTGGCCGAAGCTCTCGCGCTCCTTCGCATAGCCCAACGCCGCTTCGAACGCGGCGCGCGCCATGCCGACGCTTTGCGCGGCGATACCGATGCGCCCGCCTTCGAGCCCTGATAGCGCAATCCGATAACCTTCGCCCTCCGCGCCGATCAGGTTCGCGGCCGGCACGCGGCAATCTTCGAAAATAATCTGCGCGGTGTCCGACGAATGCTGACCGAGCTTTTCTTCAACGCGCGCGACGATGTACCCCTTCGTATCGGTGGGCACGATGAACGCGCTGATGCCGCGCTTACCCGCCGCCTTGTCGGTCACGGCCATCACGATCGCGACGTTGCCGTTCTTGCCGCTCGTGATGAACTGTTTGACGCCGTTCAACACGTAGCTGTCGCCATCGCGTGTCGCGGTGGTGCGCAGCGCGGAGGCGTCCGAGCCCGCTTGCGGTTCGGTCAGGCAAAACGCGCCGAGCATCTCGCCGCGCGCGAGCGGCGTGAGCCAGTCGCGTTTCTGCGCGTCGTTGCCATAGGTCAGCAGAATGCTGCACACCGGGCAGTTGTTGACCGAGATCGCGGTCGAAGTGCCGCCGTCGCCCGCAGCGATTTCTTCGAGGATCAGCGCGAGCGCCAGCGCCAGCGCGTCCATGCCGGCGCCGCCGTAGGCTTCGGGCACCAGCACGCCATACGCGCCGAGCTCGGCGAGCTGGCGATGCACGTCCTTCGGAAAGGTGCGCTCGCGGTCCCATTGCGCCGCGTACGGCGTAACGGCTTCGCGGACGAACGTGCGCACCGCATCGCGGACCATCAGATGATCCTGATCAAGCACCATGGCTCGGTCTCCTCATTAGTCTCCCCACTTGTCTCTTCACTAGCTTCTTCACCAGTCGAGCGCCGTGCCGTCGTATTGGTAGAAGCGGCCGTTGAATGCTTCATGTGCGGCCGCGGCCTGCGCAAGCACTTCACGCATGCCGGTGACGCTGCGCACCGGATCGATCGCCGCTTGCGCGCCACCCATATCGGTGCGCACCCAGCCAGGATGCAGCGAAATACAGGTTGCGCGCGTGGCGTCCAGTGACGCGATCTTCAGCGCGTCATTCAGCGCAGCCTTACTCGCCCGATACAGCCAGCCGGTCGTGCCGCTTGCGTCGCCGATGCTGCCCATCTTGCTCGAGATCACCGCGAACACACCGCCTGCTTCTTCGACGAGGGGCAGCAGGATCGGCATCAACTGCATCGGACCGCGCACGTTGGTATGCATGACCTGGTCGAAGTCTTCCGCCGTAATCGTCTCGATGTCCTCGGTGCGCGGGCCGTACACGCCGGACACCAGTACCGCTGCGTCGAGCCGCTCGCCGTCGAGCTTCCAGCCGAGCGCGGCGATTTCTTCGGGTGCGGTGACGTCGAGTGAAAACGTCTCCGCGCCGAGCGCCTTCAGCGCGTCGAGAGCGGCGCCATCGCGCGCGGTGGCGAGCACGCGCCAGCCGCTCTTTATGTATTGCCGCACGAACTCCTGGCCGATGCCGCGCGATGCACCGACGATCAACACTGTCTTCATCGAATCACCTCAAGCTTGCAAACACCCGGTAACAGCGCGTCAAACCAGTTCTATGCCCATCGCGGTCGCTTCGCCGCCGCCGATGCACAGCGTCGCGACACCGCGCTTCAGACCGCGATTTTTCAACGCGCCGATCAGCGTGACGAGAATCCGCGCGCCCGATGCGCCGATCGGATGGCCGAGTGCGCAGGCGCCGCCGTTCACGTTGACCTTGTCGTGCGGCAGGTGATGTTCCTTCATCGCGGCCATCGTGACCACCGCGAACGCCTCGTTGACCTCGTACAGATCCACTTCGTCGGCGCGCCAGCCGTTCTTCTCGAACAGCTTGCGAATCGCGCCGACCGGCGCGGTGGTGAACTTCGCGGGTTCCTGAGCGAAGGTGGAGTGGCCGACCACGCGAGCAAGGGGCTCGACGCCGAGACGCTTCGCGGTCGATTCACGCATCATCACGAGCGCCGCGGCACCGTCGGAAATCGATGATGAATTCGCTGCCGTCACCGTGCCGGTTTTGCTGAACGCGGGCTTGAGCGTCGGAATCTTGTCGAGGTTCGCCTTGAACGGCTGCTCGTCGTGATCGATGGTCACGTCGCCCTTGCGGCTTTCCACCTTCACCGGCGCGATTTCCCACGTGAACGAACCGTCTTCATTCGCACGCTTTGCACGATTCAGTGACTCGACGGCGAATGCATCCTGCGCTTCGCGTGTGAAGTCGAACGAGGCCGCGCATTCCTCGGCGAAGGTGCCCATCAGACGGCCTTTTTCGTAGGCATCTTCGAGACCGTCGTAGAACATGTGGTCGATCACCTGGCCGTGACCCATGCGCATGCCGTTACGCGCTTTCGGCAACAGATACGGCGCGTTCGTCATGCTCTCCATGCCGCCCGCGACGATCACGTCGGCCGAGCCCGCGGCCAGCATGTCGTGCGCGAACATCGCCGCGCGCATGCCGGAGCCGCACATCTTGTTGACGGTGGTGCTGCCGGTGCTCAAAGGCAAGCCGGCGCCGAGCGCAGCCTGGCGCGCCGGCGCCTGGCCGAGGCCGGCGGGCAGCACGCAACCCATCACCACTTCATCGATCTGCTCGGGCTTCAACCCGGCGCGTTGCACGGCGGCTTCGATTGCAACCGAGCCCAACTGCGGCGCGGTCAGCGTTGCGAAATCGCCCTGAAATGCCGCCATCGGCGTACGGGCCACACCTACGATTACGATCGGATCAGACTTTGTCTCGCTCATGTTTGTCTCACTCATGTGGGTTTCATTCATGCTTAAGTTGTTTGATCACACCTTCGACGATGGCCGGCACGTCGCCGAGCTGGGCCGCTTCGGCGGCCGCCGCATCGTTGTCTTCCTGGTACGCACCGCCGGCCGATACGGCCGCGATGCAGCGCTTATAGGTTGCATCGAGCGCCGTGGGGTCGTTGATTGTCATGCCGAGGTCGCGCACCTTGCCGTCATGCACGCCATACACCCAGCCGTGCACCGTGAGTTCCTGGCCACGTGCCCACGCGTCATTGATGATGGTGGTCCGGCATACGTTCATGACCTGTTCGATCGCATTCAGTTCGACGAGCCGCCGATGGCGCGCCTCGCCGAGCGGCCATTCTTCGATCAGCGCAGCATGCTTGGTGCGCACGTCCTGCACGTGATGCAGCCAGTTATCCGCGAGACCCACACGCCGGCCGTGCAGCGCCGCGCCGACGCCCGAGCAGCCATAGTGACCCACCACCATGATGTGCTTGACCTTCAGCAGATCGACGGCGAACTGGATCACCGACAGGCAGTTCAGATCCGTATGCACCACCACGTTGGCGATATTTCTGTGCACGAACACTTCACCTGGCGGCAGGCCGATGATCTGGTTGGCCGGCACGCGCGAATCGGAGCAGCCGATCCACAGATATTCGGGTGTCTGCTGGTGCGCGAGACGCGAGAAGTACTCCGGATCTTCGGAGAGCTTGCGGGCCACCCACGCGTCGTTGTTATCGAACAGATGGGCAAGCGGATTGGCAGCGGGAGAAGCGTTCGTGTTCATGTTGAGTCTTGGCGGTTGCTCGACCGATTGACCGGTCGATGTCGTTGCATAAGGTTCGGACGATGCATTCAACGATGCGGGCAGCGCATAGCGCTCACGCCACGCGCACGGTGCGTTCATCTGCCTGATTCTCCGCGGGTCCGGACGCCGTATCGGCGAATCGTTCCGGATAGCGGATGCAGAAGCGCACGCTGCTGTCGTACGGGAAAAAGTCGGGCAGTTCGCCTTTCAAGAGATGATCCTTGTGCCGTTGCCACAGCGCTGGATCGAAGAAGTCCGCGTGATGCTGCATGAAGGACCGGCGCACGCGTGGATCGCCGAGCAGAAAGGTGCCGTATGTCTCCGGGAAAATGTCGTGCGGGCCGACCGAGTACCATGGCTCGCCCGACATTTCGTCTTCCTCGTAACGTGGCGCCGGCACTGCGCGCACGTTGCATTCCGTCAGGTATTCGATTTCATCGTAGTCGTAGAACACGACGCGGCCGTGACGCGTCACGCCGAAGTTCTTGTACAGCATGTCGCCAGGGAAGATGTTCGCCTGCATCAATTCCTTGATCGCGTTGCCGTATTCCTTGATGCCGTGCTCGACGTCCTCGTCGCTGCCGTTTTGCAGGAACAGATTGAGCGGCACCATCCGGCGTTCGATATACATGTGACGAATCACCAGGTTGTCGCCGTCGTATTCGATCAGGGACGGCACTTCCTTTTCGAGTTCGCGCAGCAGCGCTTCGTCGAGCCGCGAAATGGGCAGCGCGACGCTCGAATATTCGAGCGTGTCGGCCATGCGGCCCAAACGGTCATGACGCTTGACGAGCTGATACTTTCGCTTGATCTGCTCGCGCGTGGTTTCCTTCGGCGGCGGAAAGTGGTCCTTGATCAGCTTGAATACGTACGGAAACGACGGCAGCGTGAACACCAGCATCACGAGCCCCTTGATGCCGGGCGCGATGATGAACGGATCGCTGGAATGCTTCAGATGGTGCAGCAGATCGCGATAGAACAGATTCTTGCCCTGCTTCTGCAAACCCACCGAGGTATAGATTTCCGCCTTCGGTTTGCCCTGCATGATCGTGCCGAGAAACTCGACATAGGCGGAGGGCACTTCCATGTCCACGAGGAAGTACGAATGCGAGAAGCTGAAGATGATCAGCAACTGGTCGCGTTTGAGCAGCACCGTATCGAGTGCGAGCACGCCGGGCTTCACATGGCGCAGCGGCACCGCGAATGGCAGCAGCAAATCGCCGTTGATGATCCGTCCAACGATATACGCTGACTTGTTCCGAAAAAACAGCGACGAAAGCACGTGAATCTGGAAGTTGGGCGCTTCGTCGAACACGCCGAACGCATCGTGGATCGCTTGCATCACGCATTCGACGTCGCGCGT
The DNA here is from genome assembly GCF_900116445.1 of Paraburkholderia aspalathi. GTDB lineage: Bacteria > Pseudomonadota > Gammaproteobacteria > Burkholderiales > Burkholderiaceae > Paraburkholderia > Paraburkholderia aspalathi. Next base: position 62,570 of record NZ_FPBH01000040.1, on the reverse strand, counting down.
CAGATCCTCAAACGGAGGCTCCAACTGGAAGTTCGTGACGATGCGCTCGAGCGTCGCGGCAAGACCGTCCTTGCCGGGGTAATACGCACGATAGGTCGGCTTCGCCGCTGGTTCATCGTTCTCGATGTATTCGGTCGAGATCGCCGGGCGCACGAAAATGAAGTCGTTGTTGAAATACGAACGGTGCAGGATCTTGCAGCACACCGAATTGAAGAACGTCTCCGCGCACTCGGGCTGGCGGTGCGTGGTCAGGAGGCCGATGTAGTGGAGCTTGATCTGCTGCCACACTTCGTCGTCGATATTCTCGGCGTCGTACTCGTCTTCGAGCAGTTCGACGCATTCCTCGACGCGATCGTCATAGGAGGTGATGCGCTCGCGCGCCAGCGTTTGCAGGCCGTGCCAGTCGGCAGCTTCGAACAGCGTTTTGGCATGGATCGCGGCGTCACGGAAGATGCGGTAGTGCCGATCGAATCCTTCGAGCATCGTCTGGGCGACGTCAAAGCCGATCTGTGACGACAGCAGTTTGGGAAAGTGATTCATGTCGGCCGTGCATTCATCCCATGTCGTGAAGACACCCGTGATTGTATCGTCCGGGTGCACCCGCGGCGCGTCGCGCCGTTCTCCGCTCAGGCGGACCTGGTCTCGCGTGAACCGCCTTCCAGCAACGCGCGCGCCTGAGTTTCGTATTGCGCGAGGTCTTCGAGCGTTGCGTTCAGATCTTCCAGTTGACGTTCGAGCACGTCGCGATGGCGCGCCACCGTAGCAAGGAAAGCCTGCAATTGCGGCACGGTGTCGGTCGGCGACTCGTAGACGTCGAGCAGATCGCGGATCTCCGACAATGTGAAGCCAAGCCGTTTGCCGCGCAGCGTGAGCTTCAGGCGGGTTCGATCGCGGCCCGAATAGACGCGCCGCAAGCCGCTCGATCCCTCACGGCTGGGCGAGAGTAAACCCTGGTCTTCGTAGAAGCGGATCGCCCGCGGCGTGACGTCGAATTCCCGCGCGAGCTCGGTGATCGTGTATTGCGTGTTCATCGGGGCATCCCGTAGCCGGGCAGAAAATCGGATTGAACGATAGAATCGACGTTTACGTTATCGTCAACTTGATCGAAACGCAACTACGGCGCAATACGGCACCGGCATGTCCCGGCCGGGCCGCAACCACGCCGTCCGGCATCGCATACCTCGCCATGCCGGATGGCCGACGGAGGAAGACAAGCACAATGAATGCACTCGAACATCAACTCGACTACCCGTTCAAGGACACCTTGCCCGAAGCGGGCCAGGCGATGGAAGTCGCGCCTGGCGTGTTCTGGCTGCGCATGCCGCTGCCGTTCGCACTCGACCACATCAATTTGTGGCTGCTACGCGATGAGATCGACGGCCAGCAAGGCTGGACGGTAGTCGACTGCGGTATTACGTCGGACACGATCAAGGAGAACTGGGAGAAAGTGTTCGACTCGGTGCTCGACGGCCTGCCGGTGCTGCGCGTGATCGTCACGCATTGCCACCCGGACCACATCGGCCTTGCGCACTGGATCTGCAGCGGCGGCGACAAGAAACGCTGGGACGTGCGCCTGTGGATGACGCTTGGCGAATACATGCAGGCCCGCGTGATGGCGGCCGGCGACGGCTCGAATGCGGGCGGCGAGGGCGCGGCGCGCCACTTCGCACGTCACGGTTTGAACGACGAGACGTCGCTCGAGAAACTGCGCAATCGCACGAGCTACTACGCGAGCCTCGTGCCGGCGATTCCGGGGCAGTACCGCCGCCTGCGCGAAGCCGATGGCGTGAAGATCGGCGGCAAGACGTGGCGCGTGGTAACGGGCTTCGGTCATTCGCCGGAGCATTGCGCGTTGCATTGCGAAGAGACGGGCACGCTGATTTCCGGCGACATGGTGTTGCCGCGTATTTCGACCAACGTCTCGGTGTTCGACATGGAGCCCGAAAGCACGCCGCTCGCACTGTATCTGGAATCTCTCGGCCGCTACGAGACGATGTCGGAAGACACGCTCGTGCTGCCGTCGCATGGCAAGCCGTTTCGCGGCGTGCGTACGCGGATCAAGCAATTGCGTGAGCATCATGACGCGCGTCTGGCTGAAGTGCGCGAGGCCTGTGCGGAGAAGCCGCAGAGCGCGGCGGATATCGTGCCGTTGATGTTCAAGCGCCAACTCGATATCCATCAGATGACGTTCGCGATGGGTGAGGCGTTAGCGCACTTGCATCTGCTGTGGTTGGCCGGCGAGTTGAAGCGCACGCAGGACGCGGATGGGGTGATCCGGTTCTCGGCGTGATCGCGTCGACAGGTTGATACGTCGATAAAAAAGCCCGGTTGCGAAAAGCAACCGGGCTTTATTTAAATCGGCGAGACAGAGTCTTACTGTACCGCCACCGTCGCAAAGTTCTGCCGTCCGAACGGACTCACGTGATAGCCGCTCACATTCGTCCGCGTGATGGCCGCTGCGGTCGGGTAACCCAGCGGAATCCACAGCGCCTGATCGTGGATGATCTGCTGCGCCTGCTCATACGCCTTCGCGCGTTTGGCCTGATCAGGCGTGGTCTTGCCGTCGGCAATCAGCTTGTCCAAATCCTGATCGCAGAAGCGCGCGAAATTGATCCCCGACTTCACCGCATTGCAGCTGAAGAGCGGTGACAGATAGTTGTCCGGATCGCCGTTATCGCCGGCCCAGCCCATGAATAGCGTGTCATGCTGGCCTTGTTTGGCCTGCTTGATCAGCTCGCCCCATTCGATCACCTTCACTTCCGCCTTCACGCCGATCTTCGCGAAGTCGGCTTGCAGCAGTTCGGCGCCGGCCTTCGGATTCGGGTTCAGCACGCTGCCGTTCGGACGCACCCAGATCGTCGTTTCGAAGCCGTTCGGATAGCCCGCGTCCGCGAGCAGTTTCTTTGCCTTCACCGGATCGTACGGCCACGCCTTGACGGCCTTGTCGTAGCTCCATGTGTTCGGCGGATACGGATTGACGGCCGGCGTCGCGGTGTTGTCGAAGATCGCCTTCAGGTAGGTGGTGCGGTCGAACGCCATGTTCAGAGCCGCGCGCACCTTCTGGTTGTCGAGCGGCTTCTTCTGCGTGTTCAGCGCGACGAAGGCGGTCATGAACGCGGGCGTCTGCACGATGGCGAGCGATTTGTCGCCCTTCGCTTCGGCGAGATCCTGCGGCTTCGGCGACAGCGCGATCTGGCATTCGCCGGCCTTCACCTTTTGCGCGCGCACCGTGGCGTCCGGCGTGATCGCGTAGATCAGGCGGTCGATCTTCGGTTTCGTGCCCCAGTACGTCGGGTTCACGTCGTAGCGGATCACCGCGTCTTTGGTATAGCTCTTCAATTCGAACGGACCGGTGCCGATCGGCTTCGCATTCAGGTCGACCTGTTTGCCGGCCTTGAGCAACTGGTCGGCGTATTCGGCCGAATAGATCGAGGCGAAACCCATCGTCAGGATCGACACGAAGGTGGCGTCCGGTGCGTTCAGTTCGAACTTGACGGTGTTGTCGTCAACCTTGCTGATCGACTTGATGAGCTTCGGCAAGCCCATCGACTGCGCGTGCGGGAAGCCGCTCGCGCCCGCCACCTTGTGCCACGGATTGCTGTCGTTGAGCATGCGGTCGAACGTGAAGACGACGTCGTCGGCATTCAGCGCGCGGGTGGGCTTGAAGTAGTCGGTGGTCTGGAATTGCACGTTCGGGCGCAGATGGAACGTGTAGGTGAGGCCGTCGGCGCTTACGTCCCATTTGTCGGCCAGTGCGGGCACGACTTTCTTCGCGGCCTCGTCGTACGAGACCAGCGAATTGAAGATCACGTCGGCCGATGCATTGGTCGTCACGAGCGAATTGAACTGCACGACATCGAAGCCGTCGGGGCTCGACTCGGTGCAGACGGTCAGCGGTTTGGCGAGCACGAGCGCGGGCGCCGTGAACAGTACGGCGGCTGCGAGCAGTTTGAAGCGCATAGGATCTCCCATAACAAGCGCAGTCAGGCAGTGCGTCTGGTTGTGTGGTTATGTTCCGTTGACGGGTGGCGACCGGTCTGGCCGTCGTCTTTATTGTGATACGTTTCCGGCGCTGGCGCATGCTTTGGCTGCTGCGCTATATGCACGTCCTCGCCTTCGCGAAAGCTTATCGAAGGGTGGTTGCGGCGACAACAATTTAATCCGCATATCCATATGGGTTGGCCGCGTTGCCGCTCATGACGCCGCCGCGCGCTGCATCAGGTAACGGATGCCTTCGATCGCGCGCACGCCGTACCATGACACCAACTCCCCATCGATCAACTCGATGCGCTTGCCGGCCAGACGCGGGTCACGCTTCAGCGCGTCGCAATGTGCTTGTGTGAAGCGATAGGGCTCGCTGGAGAGCAGTATGCGATCCACGCCGGCAAGCCACGGCGCGTGGTCGAAGTCGAGCGCGGGATAACGCGCCGCGCCTGCGGCGCCGCCTTCCACATCGGGAAGCGTCTGCCAGTTCACGAGCCTCAGCATCGAGGCGATATAGGTATCGCGCGCTACCGTCATCCATGGCTCGCGCCAGATCAGATACAACACGTTTTGCTTGGGAAACACCTGCGCCGCGGCCTCGTGCAGACGTATTTCGAGCGCCTCGCTCAGGCGCTGAGCTTCCTGCTCGCGGTCGAAGATCACGCCCAGCAACGCGTACAGCGAGAGATTGTCCTGCGGCGTCTGTGGATGGGTCACGACGATATGCGGCACGAACGCACGCAATTGCTCGACGATATCGCGCTCGTTTTCGTCGATATTGACGATCAGATGGGTGGGCCGCAAAGCACGAATCGCGTCGACGTTCACGGACTTGGTGCCGCCGACCTTGCGCACCTGCCGGACCTTGTCACGGGGATGCACGCAAAAACCGGTGCGTCCGACAATCTGCCTGTCGAGCCCCAGAGCAAACAGCAATTCGGTGATGCTGGGCACCAGCGAGACGATGCGCGTACCGGCGCCCCCAATTTCGTGCGCGACGCCGGCTGCATCGACCGCACGAGGCTGCATGACTTACTCGGTGGCGGCGCGCGGTTTGCGCGGCGCGCGTTCGAAGGCCCGGTCGTAGAGCCAGCGCGGCAGCACGTGCAGCAGCATGGCCACGATGCGCATCTGCCATGGAAACACGGCAAACGCGGTTTGACGCTCGACCGCCCCGGCGACCTTCACCGCGAAGCGGTCGGCGTCCATCAGGAACGGCATGGTGTAGGGATTGTGCTCGGTCATCGGCGTGCGAATATAGCCGGGGGCGATCGTGACCACGCCGACGCCGAGCGGCCGCATCTCGACGCGCAACGCTTCCAGATACTTGAGCGCCGCCGACTTCGACGCGCTGTACGCGCCCGACCCCGGCAAGCCACGCACGCTGGCCACGCTGGCGATCCCGACCAGCGTGCCTTTCTTCGCCGCAACCATCGCGGCGGCGAACGGCTCGAAGGTGGCAACCATGCCAAAGTAGTTGATATCCATCACTTCGCGGAACGTGCGCAGATCGCCGTGCCCGGTGACCGCGCCGCGGCTGATGCCGGCATTGGCGATCACCACGTCCGGCAAACCGTGCTGCGCGATGAACTGTGCGGCCGCTTCAGCGAGCGCCTCGGCGTCGCGGACGTCGACGGAATAGGCGGAGATGGAATTCTGCGGATGAGACTGCTGGAAGGCGGTGAGAGCGTCGCCGCGGCGGGCGACCAGGCCGAGAATCGCGCCGCGCCGCGCATATTCGGCGGCGAGCGCGAGGCCGATGCCACTCGAGGCGCCGGTAATGAAGACCTTCAGGGGGGAGCTCATTCCGGCGCCTTCGACATCACATCTTCTTGGCGCGGACCTGCTGCACCAGATAGTCGAGCACCTGGATCGTGCCCGGCAGGCTGTTGGTCGCAGCCGGACCGGTTTCATACTTGCCTTGCACGGCCAGCGTCGGCACGCCGTCGATCTTGTAGTCGTCCATCAACTTCTTGTCTTTTTGCAGCGCGCTTTGCGTCGAGAACGAGTTGTACGCGTCCATGTACTTCTTCGGATCGACGCCGTTCTTGGCGAGGAACTTGGCTTGGTCTTCCGGCGTCAGCAGGTAGTTCTTGTTGACGTGGATTTCATTGAAGACCTTCGGCGTGAGTTGCGTGGCGAGGCCGAGTGCGTCAAGCGCATGGTACATCTTCGAGTGCGGAATGAAGTCGTCGCGGAAGGCAACCGGCACGCGCTTGAACACCACGTCCGGACCTTGCTTTTTCACCCATGCTTCGAGGTACGGGTTGAATTCATTGCAGTGCGGGCAGCCGTACCAGAAGAATTCGGTTACTTCGATCTTGCCGGCCGGCACGTCCGTAGGTTGCGGCGTGGACAGCACGGTGTAGTCCTTGCCGGAAACCGGTGCGGCCGGCGATGCATGCGCCGTGGCGGCAACCAGGCCCAGCGAGAGGAACAGAATGCTCAGCAGTTTTTTCATGTTGTGATAACCCAAGTAGGCGGTAAAACGGTGGCGCCACGCAAATGCCCGTCACCGTTTTTAATGTCGGCGTTAGACGCTCTAGTCGTCCGTTGTGCTTGTCGGTTGTGTTTGCCGGTTGAGCTTGTGACTCGCGCCGCACGCCGATAGTTCGGCGGCGGCGCGTTCCGGTAAATCACGGTTTGTTTATTGTTGGCTTATTGCTTCGTAAAGCGGATCACGGCTGTATCCACGCCCGCGTCGGACAGACGCTGACGGCTCGAATTCATGTCCTCGAACTTCGAGAACGGGCCGATCCGCACACGGTAGTACGTCACGCCGCCTGCATCGCGCTGCGTGACCTTTGATTCAAAGCCCTGGAAGGCGAGCCGCGCGCGCTGCTGCTCGGCGTCGGCTGAGGTCTTGTAGGCGCCCACTTGCAGGAAGTAACCGGTGTTCGCGTCGCCCGCTGTCGGCGCCGCGCCTGAACCCGGCTTGGCGTTGGCAGCCGTGGCGGACGACGTACCCTTCGGCGCGGAGCCTGCCGCGGTGGCGGCCGGTGCGCTTGCGCCTTGCGGCTTTTTCACCGTACCGGTGGCCGTGCCGTTGCCGTTATCCTGCGCGGGTTTCGGTGCGACTGCCGTGCCGTTCGCATTGCCATTCGACGGCGGCACTTCAACGATCTGCGGCTCTTCCAGCATGCCCGACTGCGTCTGCGCATTGGTCTGGCCCGGCGCGGTGTTCGGCGGCGCCGGTTGCGCGGCTTGCGGCACCGGCTGGCCCGGCGTCTTGCCTTGCAGCGGACGGTTCGGGTCGTATTGCTGCGCCTGGCTCGCGCCGGTGTCGGGCGCCGCGGGCGGCGCGACCTTCGAGACGAACGGCGTAGGCGCACGGGTGATATACAGCGCCACCACTACCGCGATCGCGAGACCAACGATCAGGCCTAGCACGATGCCGAGAAAAGTCCCCCCGGTTTGTTTCGATTGCGATTGCTTTGTTGTGCGGCGTGGTTTTGCCATCGTATGAATCACCTGCAAAAAGAATCCTGGAACGGCCGTCGATTATAACGACGGCCGCATGCATGTTACGCCGGAGGACTTACATCTTGACGGGAGCGGAGACGCCGATCGTCGCGAGACCGTTGGCCAGCACCTGACGTGTGGCCGCAAGCAGCGCGACGCGTGCATTGCGCTCGGCGGCGTCGTCGACCAGCACGCGTTCGGCTCTGTCATTGTAGAACGAGTGGAATTCCCCGGCGAGGTCGCGCAGATAGAACGCGACCGCGTGCGGCGCGAGTTCGCCGGCGGCGTGCTCCAGCATGTCTGGGAATTCGGCGAGCTTGTTCAGCAGGGCCATGGCGCGTTCGCTGGTGAGCGGCGACACGTCCACCGTGGCCAGCGTGCTTTCGTCCGTGTTGTAGCGCGCCTTGCATTCCGCGATGACCGAGCAGATCCGCGCGTGCGCATACTGCACGTAGTGCACCGGATTTTCGTCGTTCTGTTTCAACGCCAGGTCGATGTCGAACACGAATTCCGTATCGGCCTTGCGCGAGATCAGGAAGAAGCGCACGGCGTCGCGGCCGCGGCGAATCGTCTCTTCGTCGATCAGGTCGACGGCGGCTTCCGAACCCGGCGTCGCGCCGCCCGACCATTCGATCAGATCACGCACGGTCACATAGCTGCCCGCGCGCTTCGAGATCTTCACCTCTTCACCGTTGCGCATCACCGTGACCATCTTGTGCAGGATGTAGTCGGGATAGCCCTTCGGAATGCCGATGCCGAGACCTTGCAGGCCGGCGCGCACCCGCGCGATCGTCCCGTGGTGGTCCGAGCCCTGAATGTTGATGACCTTGGTGAAGCCGCGTTCCCACTTGGCGACGTGGTAGGCGACGTCCGGCACGAAGTACGTGTAGGTGCCGTCGGTCTTGCGCATCACGCGGTCTTTGTCGTCGCCGTCGTCGGTGGTGCGCAGCCACAGTGCGCCTTCCTGTTCGTAGGTTTTGCCGGCGGCGATCAGCGCCGCGACGGTCTTCTCGACCCGGCCTTCCTTGTACAGCGATGACTCCAGGTAGTACTCGTCGAACTTCACGCCAAAGGCCTGCAAGTCCATGTCCTGCTCGCGGCGCAGGTAGGCGACCGCGAAGCGGCGGATCGCTTCGAGGTCTTCGACGTCGGCCGCGCCCGTGACGGGTTCGCCGTCGCTCGCGGCAACCGTGACGCCGTTCAGATAGTCTTTGGCGATGTCGGCGATGTACTCGCCGTTGTACGCCGAGGCGGGCCAGCCTTCATCGCCCGGGGCGAGGCCGCGGGCGCGCGCCTGGGTCGACAGGGCGAGCGTCTGGATCTGCACGCCGGCGTCGTTGTAGTAGAACTCGCGGTGCACGTCCCAGCCTTGCGAGGCCAGCACGTTCGAGAGCGCGTCGCCGAGTGCGGCCTGGCGGCCGTGGCCGACGTGCAGCGGGCCGGTCGGGTTGGCCGAGACGAATTCGATCAGCACATGCTTGCCGGCTTCGCGCTGCGAACGGCCGAAGGCGTCCTTTTCAGCGAACACCGCGGCGATCACGGCCTGCTTGGCGGCGGCCGCGAGGCGCAGGTTGATGAAGCCGGGGCCAGCCACTTCGGCGGCTTCCACGAGACCCTTGGCTTGCGGTTGCGCGAGCAGCGCGTCGACAATCTGTTGCGCCAGCTGGCGCGGGTTGGCGCGCAGCGGCTTGGCGAGTTGCATCGCCACATTGCAGGCGACGTCGCCGTGCGCGGCGACCTTGGGACGCTCCAGCGTGATCGTGGGCGACACGAAGGCGGCTTCGCTCGCGCCCTGGGTTGCGTCAGCAACCTGCTTCACCGTGTCGGCGAGCAGGGTTTCGAGGGTATGTTTATGTGCAGGCAGCATGCTTGTTGCGAGTCCAGTGAGGCAATCCGGTGATGCGGAAGAAGCGGCGGCCGCGCGCGAGGCGCAGCCGATTCGTCAGAAGCGTGGAAAGCGGCGCTGCACCGGCCGGGATGCGCCGGGCACGTCGGGGCGTCATCGGGCACGTGGCGTGCAACGCGTCTGGCGCGGTGTGCGGCGCGCTTTTCCGTCCAGACGGATTTTAGCAGGTGCTAATATGTTCAATGAGATGCCCACCAAGGGCCGTGGCCGCCGTGCCTGATCGGCGTGTCAACGTAACGCGCGCCGACGGTCGGCTTACAGCCGTTCGCGCGTCAATCCAACATAACGAAAAAGGGAACAGTCATGCTGATTACTTTCAAATGTCGCGCCGCGCCGGACGTGATGATGCTGGAAAATCTCGCTCAGTACCTGGTCGGCATTGTCGGCAAGCGCCTGGGTGAGCGTGGTGTCATCACCCACGACGAACTGAGCGTCGCGATCACGAAACTCGAATCGGCGATCAGCGTCGACAAACAGGAACGTGCCGAGCACGACGGCCATTTTCACGAAGGCGAAGACGGCCACGAGCATCATGAGATCCCGCCGGGACTCGCCCAGCGTGCGTATCCGTTCCTCGACATGCTGCGCGCCGCGCAGAAGGAAAACGCGGATATCGTCTGGGGTATCTGATCCCGCGGCGGTCCGCTGGCGGTGGAGTTCGCCGCGCTCGCGGCGCTGGTCGTGACGTGTCAATGAAAAGAGCCCGCATCTGCGGGCTCTTTGTCTTTCACGGGTCTTGACGGCCCTTCTGCCGAAACGGCTTACTGGCTGGCGGCGTCCGCCGGGGCAGCCGCCGGTGCCGACGCACCCTTCTTGGCTTTTTGCTTCTTGGGCTTCTTGACATGCTTCACGGTGGGCGGCGAATACGAACTGACCGCGCTGGAGCCGGCCGGAGCGGCGGGCTGGGCCAGCGCCACCGAGGCGCCTGCGGCGAGCGAAACAGCAGTCAATAACAGCGTCAGCTTCTTCATACGATTTTCTCCGTTGACGATTGCAATTTGATAAGCCGACGCGTTTTGGCCGCGTCTGGCGGGTTGATGCCGTTTCAGTCTACAAAGCCGAAAATTACACTGCCGCAAATATTCAGCCTAGCGTGCCCGATATAGTAGGTCGCCCGCCCCGCAAGGCTTACAGCAAAGGCGCGAGCGCCCGCTCAGCGTCTGTTTTCGACAACGACATGCGTTTTGCGTAGTCTTCCAGCTGGTCCTGGCCGATCTTGCCAACCGAGAAATAGGTGCTGTCCGGGTGCGCCAGATAGAAGCCGGAGACGCTGGCCGCCGGCAGCATGGCCAGCGATTCGGTCACGCTCATGCCGATTTCAGTGGCTTGCAGCACGTCGAACATGTCGCGTTTCACGAGGTGGTCCGGACAGGCCGGGTAGCCCGGCGCCGGGCGGATGCCGTGGTACTTTTCGGCGATCAGGTCTTCGTTGGAAAGGGTTTCGGCGTTCGCGTAGCCCCACAGATCGCGCCGCACGCGAGCATGCAGTCCTTCAGCGAAGGCTTCGGCGAAGCGGTCGGCGAGCGCTTTGAGCATGATCGCGCTGTAGTCGTCGTGATCCTTTTCGAACTGCTTTTCCTTCACGTCCACACCCAGACCCGCTGTGACCGCGAACATGCCGATATAGTCGGCCACGCCCGAGTCCTTCGGCGCGATAAAGTCGGCCAGCGACCGGTTCGGGCGCATCACGCCGTCCACCACTGGCCGCACGCTTTGCTGGCGCAGGTTGCGCCACGTGAGCGCGACTTCCGAGCGCGATTCGTCCGTGTAGATTTCGATGTCGTCGTCGTTCACCGTGTTGGCCGGCAGCAGCGCGATCACGCCGTTGGCCTGCAGCCAGCGGCCCTGAATCAGGCGCGCGAGCATCGACTTGCCGTCCGAGAACACGCGGCGGGCCGATTCGCCGACGATCTCGTCGTTCAGGATCGCCGGATACGGGCCGGCCAGGTCCCAGGTCTGGAAGAACGGACCCCAGTCGATGTAGTTCGCCAGCTCGTTCAGATCGTAGTTCTTGAACACGCGGCGGCCGATGAACTTCGGCTTGACCGGCTTGTAGCCGGCCCAATCGACCTTGGTCTTGTTCGCGCGGGCTTCGGCGAGCGTGACCATGGGCAGCGCTTTCTTGTTGGCGTGCTGGTCACGGATGCGGTCGTAGTCGGCTTTGAGGTCGTCGACGTATTTCGCTGCGCCTTCATCGGACAGCAGGCTCGACGCCACGGAGACTGAGCGGGAAGCGTCCGGCACATACACCACCGGTCCCTCATAGTGCGGCGCGATCTTGACCGCGGTGTGCACGCGCGAGGTAGTTGCGCCGCCGATCAGCAACGGGATCTTCTTCACGCGGAAATAGTCGTCGCGCTGCATTTCCGAGGCGACGTAGGCCATCTCTTCGAGGCTAGGCGTAATCAGTCCGGACAAGCCGATGATGTCCGCGCCTTCGACCTTCGCCTTGGCGAGAATGTCGTTGCACGACACCATCACGCCCATGTTGACCACTTCGAAGTTATTGCACTGAAGCACCACCGAGACGATGTTCTTGCCGATGTCGTGCACGTCGCCCTTCACCGTAGCGATGACGATCTTGCCCTTCGCGCGCACATCGGCGCCGGCTTCGGCCATCAGCTTCTTTTCTTCTTCGATGTACGGGATCAGATGCGCGACTGCCTGCTTCATCACGCGCGCCGACTTCACGACCTGCGGCAGGAACATCTTGCCCTGACCGAACAGGTCGCCGACGACGTTCATGCCATCCATCAGCGGGCCTTCGATCACATTGATCGGACGGCCGCCGGCTGCGGCGATTTTCGCGCGCACTTCCTCGGTATCTTCGACGATGAAGTTGGTGATGCCGTGCACCAGCGCATGCGACAGGCGCTTCTCGACGGGCTGGTTACGCCACTCGAGGTTCTCTTCCTTCTTCGCGGCGCCGGTCTTGAACTTGTCGGCGATTTCCAGCAGACGATCGGTGCCGTCTTCGCGGCGGTTCAGCACGACGTCTTCAACCCGCTCGCGCAACTCCGGATCGAGGTCGGCGTACACGCCGAGTTGACCGGCGTTGACGATGCCCATGTCCATGCCGGCCTGAATCGCGTGATACAGGAACACGGTGTGGATCGCTTCGCGCACCGGATCGTTGCCGCGGAACGAGAACGATACGTTCGACACGCCGCCGCTGATCTTCGCGTAGGGCAGGTTTTCCTTGATCCAGCGCGTGGCGTTGATGAAGTCGACGGCGTAGTTGTTATGCTCTTCGATGCCGGTCGCAATCGCGAAGATGTTCGGATCGAAGATGATGTCTTCCGGCGGGAAGCCGACTTCGTTCACGAGGAAGTCGTAGGAGCGTTTGCAGATCTGCGTCTTGCGTTCGAACGTATCGGCCTGGCCTTGCTCGTCGAAGGCCATCACGACCGCAGCCGCGCCGTAACGGCGAATCAGGTTCGCGTGGTGACGGAACGCTTCTTCGCCTTCCTTCAGCGAGATCGAATTGACGATTGCCTTGCCTTGCACACATTTCAGACCGGCTTCGATCACGTCCCACTTCGACGAGTCGATCATGATCGGCACGCGCGCGATGTCCGGTTCCGAGGCGATCAGATTCATGAAGCGGACCATCGCCGCTTTCGAATCGAGCATCGCCTCGTCCATGTTGACGTCGATGATCTGCGCGCCGTTTTCGACCTGCTGCCGCGCGACCGCGATCGCGTCGTCGAACTGGTCGTTCAGGATCATTCGCGCGAACGCCTTCGAGCCGGTCACGTTGGTGCGTTCACCGACGTTGATGAAGAGCGTCCCGGTCGTGACGTTGAACGGCTCGAGGCCGGAAAGGCGCATGGTGTGATCGGTCATGGCGTAGGTGCGGTTCGGTTGCGTGCGATTACTTGCGTCGGGTTCGATAGCGGACGTGCAGCGGATCAGGATCGAGTCGCCGGGCTCAGGCCGCGTCGCGGTATTGCGTCGGCCATTGGCGCGGCTTCACTTCAGCCAGCGCCTTGGCAATCGCCGCAATATGCTCCGGCGTCGTGCCGCAGCAGCCGCCGGCGATATTCACGAGGCCTGCCTGCGCGAACTCCTTCAGCAATCCCGACGTATCCGCCGGCAATTCGTCGAAGCCCGTATCGCTCATCGGATTCGGCAAACCGGCGTTCGGATAGCACGACACATAGGTGTCGCACAGCTTGGCCAGTTCGGCGATGTACGGGCGCATCAGCGCCGCGCCCAGTGCGCAGTTCAAACCAAAGGTGAGCGGCTTGGCGTGACGCAGCGAGTTCCAGAAGGCCTCGACGGTTTGTCCCGAGAGAATCCGGCCCGATGCATCCGTGACGGTGCCCGAAATCATGATCGGCAGACGCTCGCCGGTGTCTTCGAACAGCTCGTCCAGCGCGAACAGCGCGGCCTTGGCGTTGAGCGTGTCGAAGATCGTTTCAACGAGGAACAGATCGCAGCCGCCGTCGAGCAAAGCCTTTGCCTGCTGGTAATACGCCGTGCGCAGTTCGTCGAACGTCACGTTGCGTGCGCCCGGATCGTTCACGTCAGGGGAAATGCTCGCTGTTTTCGGCGTCGGTCCGATCGCGCCGGCGACGAAGCGTGGCTTGTCGGGCGTCGAGTATTTGTCGCAGGCAGCGCGTGCCAGCTTCGCCGATTCGAGATTCATCTCGATGGCGAGGTCTTCCATTCCGTAGTCGGCTTGCGCAACCGTGGTCGCACCGAACGTGTTGGTTTCGATGATATCCGCGCCCGCCGCGAGGTACTGCTCGTGAATCTCGCCGATGATCTGCGGCTGCGTGATCGACAGCAACTCATTGTTGCCCTTGATGTCGCGTCCATAGTCCTTGAAGCGCTCGCCACGATAGCGGGCTTCGTCGAGCTTGTAGCGCTGGATCATCGTGCCCATTGCGCCGTCCAGAATCAGGATGCGCGACTTGAGCAGCGCGGGCAGCGCCGTGCCGCACGTGTAGGCGGCGTCGGGACGGACTGGCGTGGCGGATTGAGCAGGCTGGTTCATGGCGGACGAGGGCTTGCGCCGGCTTTTCGGGAAACCTGTCATTGTAGCCGCTGTGGGGCGGTCCCGCCCGGCATGCGCTCAGCAGGCGGATGCGCGTGCCGCGGCAACGGTGGCTGGGGCTGTGGCCGCAGCGGAAACAAACAGAGGAAATGACAAAGGAAACTACAGGGGAAACAAAACGGCCCAGTCAGGTGAAAGCCTGCTGGGCCGCGTTACTTCAACTGACCGCCTTATAGAGGCCGCCGGCTAAGCCGGTCGGCGCGGTCGATATATGTCGCCAAACCGTTACGTTTAACCCTTCAGTTAGTGAAGAATCACCGGTTGATGCATCAGGCTGTCGAATTGCCCGAGGAATTCGTCTACCTCATCCAGCGACGGTTCCTCTTCGATCAGCTTTTGCACATGCTCGCGGAAACGCGCTGCCATTGCACCATCAATGTAGATTTCGCGCTGCATGTTCTTGTCGACGATCTCGTAGCCGCCTGATTTCATGGCCAGCGGGCCTTCCTGCGGCGGAAACTCGACGACACAATAGTTGGGGCTGTTATAGATCATTTGCATGGCGACACTCCTTATTTCCGTTGGCTCCTGGCCATTCCTGCGCCATAGGTGGAGCTTGTGGTGTGGAATTCAAGGGGTGGGTCCGGATTGACGCTTGTACAGTTCCGAACCTACCGGTTAGACCGGCTTTCCAAGAAACGTTTCAAGCAGTGCAGCAAAACGGTGAGATTGCTCGATGGGCGCGAGATGAGCGGCATCGAGTAGTTCGAACTGCGCGCCTTGGATGGCGTCTGCTATTGCCTGCGTAGCAGCAGGTAGCGTGCCCGTGTCATGGCGGCCTCCCACGGCCAATGTTGGGCGACGAATTGTTCCCAGCTTACCGCGTAGATCGAAATCGCGCAGGGCTTCGCACGCCATGGCGTAGCCTTCTGGCAACGTATGGCTCAGCACGTCGCGAATCTGCTCGACGGCTTCGGGATGTGCTGCCTGGAAATCGGGCGTCAGCCAGCGGCTCAATGTTGCGGGCACGAGGGACGCCATGCCCTCCGTGCGCGCCGTTGCCGCACGTTGGTCCCATATCGCGCGGCCTTCGGGCGGCGTGCCGCTCGTGGTGTCGGCAGCGGTCAGCGTGTCGACGCGCGACGGGTAGTCCAGCGTGAATTGCTGCGCGATCATGCCACCCATCGACATGCCGACGAGATGCGTGGTGGGTGCGCCGAGCGCATCGAGCAGCGCGGCGAGATCGCGGGACAGATCGGCGACGCTGAACGGTTCGCTCGATACCGCAGTCTTGCCGTGGCCGCGCAGGTCGTAGCGCAACACGGTGTACTCGTCGCGGAAATAGCCGGCGAGCTGGTCCCAGACAGACAGATCGCCGCCGAGCTGATGAATGAACGTCAGCCACGGGCCGCCGCCCTCATTGCTCAGGACATAGCGCGTCTCGATACCGTTGATTTTCACTTGCATGCAGGCTCCTTGAAGGGAACGCGGTGGAAAGAGCCGTTTGCGCGCTTCTCCCGCCGTCACTATACCTACGTGGCGGCCGCGCGAACGGTTGCGGTTCACGTGCGATTGAGCCGCGTCGCGGAAGTTTCAGCGATCTGTTCGAGACTCTGCTCGGGTTCAGGGTTTTTCGGGCGCGTTGCCGGGCACGGTCGTATCGACCGAGGGGGTGGTTTCGGGTGTTGGTGCGGGTGAGTTGCCGGGTGGCTGGTTTGCCGAATTGTCAGGTGAAGTATTGCCGGCGCCGCTGGTGCCATTAGAACCACTCGTGCTGTCAACGCTGCTGCCCGTACCGTCCGCATTGAGCTTGCCGCGCCACACCAGTTCGAATTGCGTGCCATTCGGCTCGGTCTGCATGATTCGCGCGGGCAGCCAGCCAAGCGAAGGCGCGAGCCAAACGTCGATACGGCGCAGATCGCCGTCATGGCGAGGCAAGCGTTTGAAGTGGCGCGTCTCGAGGTAGCCCTGCGCGGTGCGGATGGTTTCGTCGCCGATCGTCTCGACTGGCCAGTTCTCGCCGCTGTTGTTATCGACCACAAAGAATTGCCGCGTCACGCCCGGCTTATAGGCGGCCGGGTCGCCGCGCACGAGGCTGGCGAGTTGCATCACCATGCTGAAACGGTCTTGCGCGCCGTCGGGCAGCGGCAGCGTGGTGGGCGTGCGCGTGAAGGCGATATTTTTATCGGTGCGATTGAAGATCGCCACGTCTTCCGGACGACGGCCGCGCTTTTCGATGTATTGATCCGGCGCGAGGCCGAATGCGTCGATGCGGCCATGGCTCGAATACACGAACGTGCCGACGAACGGCAGCGGCACGGAGACGACCATTTCGTAACTCTGCGCGTTGCTGGTCCAGTGGATGGTGCCGGGCTGGTTGCGCACGCCGTTGTAGAACGTGTCGTACTGCAGTTCGCCTGATGGCGGAACGGAGAATTTCACGCCCGCGGCAGCGTGAGGCGCGCTCGCAGCAGCGGGTGCGCTGGCCGTGCCGGCGGCGGTTGCGCCCGCCTTGGCGTTGGTATCGGGTTGACTCGCTGCAGCCGATGCGCTCGCCGCGGCATCCGATGCGGCCGCGACCGCAGGTGCCTGCTTTGCCGGTTGCGTCGCCGTCAACACGTGTTCACGCGGCTTGCTTGCAACGGCCTTGTGCGCCGGAGCCGGCGTTGCTGCTTGCTGCGCGTCGGTAGCGGGTTTGCGTTCGACACGCTCGGGTGTCAGCAGTGCAACCTGCACGGGGACATGTTCGTTGTCTGATGGATTGAGCGACGCGCGGTTGCGCTCGACCCATTGCGCCGCAATCCAGTGCAGGACGGCCACCGCCAGCAGAACCGCCAGCCATCGCCCCACCCGCAAACCGGCGCGCGGCCCGACGGGCGGCGTGCGATCAGAGCGTTGTGCGGCGGAAGGTGAGGACATGGGTGAATCGTCAGCGTGGCGTTGCACTATACCCGAGCTCATACGAGAGCTTTTGCGCACATTCGCGCAGCGCCGTATCGATCTCGCCGCCCCAGCGGATATCGAATGCACCCTCATGACCGAGCGCGACCAGGCCGAGCGCGAGATCACCGGTCGAGTCGAAGACCGGCATGCAGAACGCGTGGATGGTCGGCAGCAACATGCCCTCCACACGCGCTGCTTCGTGCTGCCGCACGTCTGTCAGCGCCCGTTCGACTTCGTCCCGCGTGCGCGGCCCGCCCATGTGCGACGAGCGGCGCGAATCGGCCAGTTCGCGCTCCAGCATCGCGGCGGTCTTGCTCGACGGCAGATAGGCGGCAAACAGCAGGCCGGTGGCGGAACTGAGCAGCGGCATCACGTCGCCGAGCTTGAGCGACGCCTTGGCCGGATGACTCGATTCCATCCAGTGGACCATCGTCGGCCCCTGATTGCCCCACACCGCGATGCCTACGGTCAGATCGAGCCGGTCGCGCAGTTCGGCAAGCGCAATGCGCGCGAGCTTCACGCCATCGACGCGCGCAAGCCGCGCGAGCCCCAATTGCAACGCGAAGCCGCCCAGTTCGTAGCGGCCCGACAGCGGATCCTGCGCCACCACGCCGAGGCGCAGGAAGCTCACCAGATAGCGGTGCGCTTTCGCCGGGCTCATACCGGCACGCTGCGCCAGATCGCGCAGCATCATCGCGCGCGGTTCGTGGGTGAGCACCTCGAGCAATCTGAAACCGACTTCGATCGACTGGATGCCCGAGCGCAGTTTTTCCTCGCCGGTCTCGACGCTTTCGTCGTCGGATTCGGGCGCGTCGAGCGGTTCCTGCGGTTCAGCGGAAGCGGAGTCGGTATCGGTGCGGATCGCGCCGGAGCGGGCAATTGGAGGCATGAGCGAGGCGCATCGAGCGCGTTCAAAAGACAGTGAGAGAGGCGTTAGACGCAAGGGCGCTTGGGCCGCGCCGATTCACCATCGTAGAATAGATTCCTTCTATCGTCACTAACGGTTCACTCCCCTATGAAACTTGCCACGCTGAAGGACGGTACGCGCGACGGTCAGCTGATCGTCGTGTCCCGCGACCTGCATACCGCGGCCGTCGCCGACGCGATCGCGCCCACCATGCAGCGCGTGCTCGACGACTGGGCCTTCTACGCGCCGCAATTGCAGGATCTGTACGACGCGCTCAACCAGGGCCGGGCGCGCAACACCTTCCCGTTCGACGCCAAAGAATGCATGGCGCCGCTGCCGCGCGCGTTCCAGTGGGCCGACGGTTCGTCGTACGTGAATCATGTGGAGCTGGTGCGCCGCGCGCGTGGCGCGGAAATGCCGCCGGAATTCTGGACCGATCCGCTGATGTATCAGGGCGGCAGTGACGACTTCATCGGCCCGAAAGACGACGTGCTGTGCGCATCTGAAGAATTCGGCATCGACTTCGAAGCGGAAGTCGCCGTGATCACCACCGACGTGCCGATGGGCGCCACGCCCGACCAGGCGCTCAGGAGCGTGCGTCTGGTGACGCTCGTCAACGACGTTTCTCTGCGCAATCTGATCCCCGCCGAACTCGCGAAGGGCTTCGGCTTTTTCCAGAGCAAGCCGGCCACGTCGTTTGCGCCGGTCGCGGTCACGCCCGACGAACTCGGCGAGAGCTGGCGCGAAGGGCGCCTGCACCGGCCGATGATCGTCCACTGGAACAACAAGAAGGTCGGCCAGCCCGATGCCGGCACCGACATGGTGTTCCATTTCGGCCAACTGATCTCGCACGCGGCGAAAACGCGCAACCTTCGCGCCGGTGCGATTGTCGGCTCGGGCACGGTGTCGAACAAGGACGCTAAGCGCGGCTATTGCTGTATCGCTGAAAAGCGCTGCCTCGAGACCATCGAGCACGGCGCGCCGCAAACCGAGTTCATGAAGTTCGGCGATACCGTGAAGATCGAGATGTTCGACGAAGCCGGCAAGTCGATTTTCGGTTCAATCGATCAGGGCATCGCGCCGCTGGATTGATGCGCCGGTTTGGTGCGGACCGCGGCAATCAGGACCGCGCCGCGTGCGCTTCATTGCTTACGAAAGGGTTTCGCCCGATGCCGCCGTCACGACGCGCCGCTACACTGACTGGCGCGGCGGCGGCCCCGGGATAGCGGCTGTCCGTTGATCGCGAAACCAATGCAAAACCATCGCGAAGCCGCACGTGAGCAGGACATAAGCAACGCATAAGTAACACCCAGCAGCACATCGGCGCTACATCAAAACGAAAAACCGAGGTGAGGAGACAGCATGCCGCGATTTGAAACCACCGAACGAGGAATCCAGGGCGCTCGCGCATTGAGCGTACGCGCAACACCATCGTGCCGCGGACTCGCCCGTCTTGCCGCCGCGCTGTGTGCCGCGTTGCCCGCCATCGCCATTGCGCAGGCGAAGATCGGCCTCGTGCTGTCGCTGACCGGGCCAGCAGCTTCGCTCGGTATTCCCGCGCGCGACACAGTCACACTGCTGCCCAAACAGATCGGCGGTCAGAGCGTCGAATACATCGTGCTCGACGACGCGTCCGACACCACGCAGGCCGTGCAGGACACGAAGAAGCTGATCTCCGAGAATCATGTCGACGCGATCATCGGCTCGTCGATCACGCCGAATTCGCTCGCGATGATCGACGTGGTGGCCGATGGCGAAACACCCATGATCTCGCTGGCCTCGTCGGCGAAAATCATCGACCCGGTGGATGCGAAACGCCACTGGGTATTCAAGACCCCGCAGACCGATGCGATGATGGCCTCGGCGATTGCCGCTCACGCCAGTACGCACGGCGTCAAAACGATCGCGTTCATCGGCCAGGCCGACGCGCTCGGCGAAACCTTCTACACCGAAGTCGCGAAGTTCGCGCAACTGCATCACATCAACGTGGTGGCGAGCGAGCGCTTCAATCGCACCGATCCGAGCGTGACCGGCCAGGTTCTGAAGATTCTTGCGACTCATCCGGATGCAGTGGTGGTCGGCGCGGCCGGCACGCCCGCCGCGCTGCCGCCGAAAACCCTCAGGGAACGCGGCTACAAAGGGCTGATCTATCACAATCACGGCGTGGGCAATAACGACTTCCTGCGGGTGTGCGGCGCCGACTGCAACGGCACGTTCCTGCCCGCGAGCCCGGTGCTGGTCGCCGCGCAATTGCCGGCGGACCATCCGGCCAAACGTCTCGCGCTCGACTACATCGCGCGCTTCGAGGCGTTGCGTGGACCGGGCAGCGTGTCGGCGTTCGGCTCGTACACGTGGGACGCCGGCATGCTGCTCAGCAACGCGGTACCGATCGCGCTCAAGGTGGCCGCCCCCGGCACGCCGGAATTTCGCGGTGCGTTATGCGATGCGCTGGAAGCGACGCGTGGTCTTGCGGATACCAACGGCGTGGTCAACATGAGCGCCACTGATCACCTCGGACTCGATCAACGGGCGCGTGTAATGGTCGAGATCATGAATGCGAAGTGGGTTTATCAGCCGCATTGAAATTTTGCTGGGTTTGCGCGGGTCTAGCGCGGAATATGGCAAATGTGCCCTTAGCTTAGGGCGACGGTTTCAACCGACATACCGATAGACGGATTGCTCATCATGTCTCAGGCAACACACAGTAACGACGCGTTTTACGCGCACTACCACTCGCTGCAATTGCACCGCCATCCGCATGGCGTGCTCGAAGTCGTGATGAGCGGCGAGGGTGCGAACAAGAGCGGCCTCGCCACCGCTAATGCGCGAATGCACTTCGAACTCGCCGAAATCTGGCGCGATATCGATCGGGATCCCGACACGCGTGTCGCGATCATTCGCGGCGAGGGCAAGGGCTTTTCGGCCGGCGGCGACCTGCAACTGGTCGAAGGCATGGCGACCGATTTCGACGTCCGCGCACGCGTGTGGCGCGAGGCGCGCGACCTGGTCTACAACGTGATCAACTGCAGCAAGCCGATCGTTTCGGCAATGCACGGTCCTGCGGTCGGCGCGGGGCTCGTGGCCGGGCTGCTCGCAGACATCTCGATCGCGACGAAGTCGGCGCGCATTATCGACGGCCATACGCGTTTGGGCGTGGCAGCCGGTGATCACGCGGCCATCGTCTGGCCACTCCTGTGCGGCATGGCCAAGGCCAAGTACTACCTGCTGCTGTGTGAGCCGGTGAGCGGGGAGGAGGCTGAGCGGATCGGCCTCGTGTCGCTCGCCGTCGACGAAAACGATCTGCGGCCCAAAGCCTTCGAAGTCGCGCAAAAACTCGCCAACGGCTCGCAAACGGCGATTCGCTGGACCAAGTACGCGCTGAACAACTGGCTGCGCTCGGCGGGGCCGGCGTTCGATACGTCGCTGGCACTGGAATTCATGGGCTTCGCCGGGCCGGATGTGCGCGAGGGCGTGAACTCGCTGCGTGAGCGGCGCGCGCCGGATTTTGGCGGCGCGGACCCGTGGAATGGGCAGCCGCGGCACACACCGGGCGGCGGCGCATCGGGCGGTGGGCGCTCCTGAAACAGGAGGCCGGCGCGTATTGCGCAAAGCCCCGCCGGTCGGCACTTGAGGTGCTGCGCGAGCGGGGCAAACATGGGGCAAGCAGCAGCCCAAACTAAGCGCGATTCGCAGCACCGCGCGCGGTATGATCGAATTCGAATCAAACGCGCGCGGGACGGCGCTATTTCCTTCCCTTTATGCAGCGAGGCGACAAGCATGACTGATACATCTGGCACCACGCCGCCCTTTCCGGGCTTTCCCGGTTTCCCGCCCGCTGAAATGCTCGAACGCATGTGGGGCATGATGCGTCTCTCGCCGTTCGGCTCGGCGTTTTCGGGCGCGCAGCCTGGCAGCAACCTCGGGCCGTCGCTGTCGATGATGTCCGACATGATGGCGCCGCTTACCAACGTCGAAGAGCTCGATAAGCGCATCACCGATATGCGCGCGGTCGAGCAGTGGCTCAAGCTGAATCTGAACATGCTGCAGTCCGCCATTCAGGCGCTCGAAGTGCAGCGCGCCACGCTCGCGACGCTGCGTGCGTTTGGTGCGTTCGCGCAGTCGTCGATGGCGCAGCCGGCTTCCGCGGCTGCCGCGCCGAGTCCCTCGCCGACCGGCTGGCCGCACCCGGAAGCCTCTGCGGCTTCGGCCAGTGCAAGCCCATCGGCCGCGCCCGAACCGGCAGCCGAAGAAGGCGAAGCCGCCGCGGCACCGCCGTTCGATGCCTCCGGCTGGTGGAACCTGCTGCAATCGCAGTTCAATCAGATCGCCCAGTTTGCGATGACGCAGCCAGGCGCCGCGGCGGAAGGTTCGGTAATGGACTCGCCAGAAGGCGCGGCGAGCGCTTCAGCATCGGCCGGCGAAGCGGCGGCTGACGCGCCGGAAGGGGCCGCGGCCAAACGGCCTGCAGCGAAACGGGCAGCGCCGTCGGCTTCAACGACTACGAAGCGCGCAGGCAGTACGAGCGCCGCTCCCCGAGCGACGAAAAAGGATATTTGACGGCAGGAATGAAACGGGTCGGCGCGATCTGTGCGCCGACAGCGTGCGCAGCCGTGCCGACCGGCGGCGCTAACGAAGTGAATTCGCCGCCTGTCATGGTTTTGACCCCGATCGTCCGCCACACTCCGTGAATCGGGCTGTTTATTGAGACAAGTCAATCAGGCGCGGGAATTGCGTCTGCTAAGGCACGGGAACCGTAAAGTCAGCGTGCTATCATTGTGTAAGCTTCATTTGGCTTTTGGGCGTGCGCTGAAAACAACCCATGCGACCCGTCCTTGCGCCATTCGCCGCCGGTACCACCGGCGCAGAGCTGGACGGTGCGGATTCATCGCAGACTGGCTCGACCTCAGGCATAGGGTATCCCTCACCCACGGTTGGCCGCGCAGCGCGTAACTTCTGGTTAGCAGCGCCGCGCAAACGCCGGACTTCTTTGCTGCCCGGTGCATCTAGGCGGCCGATTACCGCGTAAAATTGAATGCTTGGCCGATAAACGGTGCACAAAACGGTGCGTTTCGTTCGTCATAAGCAAAAGTGCTACACGTAGTAGTTACAGACACAGACAGTATGCGCAGAACAGGGGTGGGACTATGAACACCATGCTTTATCCGGAACTTTATAAATCGCTCGAATCCGTTCGATGGGACATGGAGAAAGACATTCCCTGGGACAAGTTCGATGCATCGCTATTGACCGACGAGCAGGCAGCGACGATCAAGATGAACGCGATCACCGAATGGTCGGCGTTGCCCGCCACGGAAATGTTCCTCCGTGACAACCATCACGACAGCGATTTTTCCGCGTTCATGAGCGTGTGGTTCTTCGAAGAACAGAAGCATTCGCTGGTGCTGATGGAATATCTGCGCCGTTTCAAGCCGGAAATGTGCCCGACCGAAGAAGAACTGCACGCCGTGCGCTTCGAATTCGATCCGGCGCCGCCGCTCGAAACGCTGATGCTGCACTTCTGCGGCGAAATCCGCCTGAATCACTGGTATCGCCGTGCTGCCGAATGGCACACCGAGCCGGTCATCAAGGCCATCTACGAAACCATTTCGCGCGACGAAGCGCGTCATGGCGGCGCATACCTGCGCTACATGAAGAAAGCGATGGTGCAAACCGGCGACATCGCGCGTGCTGCGTTCGCCAAGATCGGCGTCCTGATGGCATCGGCGCGCCGCACGGAAAAGCCGCTGCATCCCACCAACCTGCACGTGAATCAGGCGCTGTTCCCGCGCGACACGATTCAATCGCGTCTGCCGGATCCGGAATGGCTCGAACGCTGGCTCGACGAGCAGATCCGTTTTGACGACGGTTGGGAAAAGAAGGTAGTCGAGCGGATTCTGCATAACCTGTCGATTCTGTTCGAGCGCACGTTCAACACGGCGCAGGAACTGAACCGTTATCGCAAGGAAGTCGTGCTGCGCTTGCAGGCCGATCAGAAATCGGCTGAACAGCCGGCTTGATGGGTTCAGGTTCGCGGTTTTAGAGTTTCAGGAACGGCCCGGCAGGCGTGAGCTTGCTGGGCCGTTTTGCTTCATGCCGTCCGGCGTGTATCGTGGCGGCACTTCTTTTTTCTTTTGCGACTCCGTCATGGCCGCTACTTTTGAACGCAAGATTTTTACGCGCGATGCGCTGGTGAAGCTCCGCGCTTCGATGTCCGCACCGGTTGTATTTACCAATGGTGTGTTCGACATCCTGCATCGCGGGCATGTGACATATCTGGCCGACGCCAAAGCACTCGGCGCTTGCCTGATTGTCGGCGTCAATAGCGATGCCTCCGTGCGCATGCTAGGCAAAGGCGATGACCGGCCGATCAATAACGAGGCTGACCGGATGGCTTTGCTGGCGGCGCTGGAGAGCGTCGATTATGTGGTTTGTTTTGGCGAGAAGACGCCCGTGGAGCTGATTTCGGCGCTGCGTCCGGATGTGCTCGTCAAAGGCGGCGACTACGACATGGATGTGTTGCCGGAGTCGGCCATTGTGCGGGGCTGGGGAGGCAAGGCTTTAGCGATTCCGTTCGAGCATGAACGGTCGACTACCGCGTTATTGAAGAAGGTTCGCGCGCAAGGGTGATCTTTACTGCGGCAGCGCAGATGCCGCGATCGGCGCCGTCGGCGCCGGGCCGCCTACCACGGCCTGGTCGGCGGCTTCGGCTGCCGTGACGGGCCGCACCTTCAACCACTCCGCATGGAGCTGGCGGTTCAGGTGGTTCGGCTCTCGGCCGCCGGCTGTGGGCGTCGGGCCGAATACGCCGCGCATCGCGACGAATGCCAGCATATTGGCAAGAAACAGGATGGCGATCAGCCAGCGCAGCATCGTTAGTATTCCCCGTTAATAAGTTCAGCCGCCGTTCTCGCGCTGCTATCCCGCCGTTGTCCGGAAGGTCGCGGCTCAGGCGTCGCGTTCCATCGCGTGCTCGGCCGCAATCAGCGCAAGCCCCGACAGCACCAGCGAATCGTGGCGAGTATGCGGCACTTTTAGCGCACTTGTCACTTCGTCCACGGCGCCGCCGCTTACCACCAGGCGCACCGGCACCTGCCATTCGTCCTGCAAGTCACGCCACATGCGTTCGATCAGACCGGCTTGCGCCAACGTGCATCCGGCCGACAACGAGCGCGGCGTGTCTGTCGCGAAGAATGGGCCGCGACGCTCGCGCTCAGACGGGGCGTCCTCATCGAGCAGGCCGCGCGCAGCATGGGCGTCGAGTGTCGGCAGTTGCGCCGTGTGCTCGCCGAGCGAGCGCATCATAAGAGTCCAGCCCGGCGCAATCAGGCCGCCGACAAAGCTACCGTCCGCACGCAGCGCTTCAAGCGTGGTTGCCGTGCCGAACGTTGCAATGAGCAGGTTCTCGCCGGGAAACGCCGCGTGCGCGCCGATCAGGCCCGCCCAGCGATCGCTGCCGAGCGCATGCGGCGTCGTGTAGCTATTGGTCACGCCGCACTGCTGCGCAGAGGCGCGGATCGTCGTGCGCGGCAGTTGCGGCCAGTGAGCGTCGAGTAGCGCGGCAATCCGTGCCGCGACGCTTTCGCCCGCCACGTTGGATAACCATGCGCCGCTCGGCGTCGGCAACGTCGACCATTCCGGCAGGTCAACGCCGCCGTGCGCGAGCGCGCCGGCTGCGATTTGCGTACCGTCCGGCTGCACCAGCGCCCACTTGACGCGGCTATTGCCCGCGTCGATTAACAGATAAGGCGCGCCGCTCGTCATGCCGTATCGTCGGCCAGACGCAGCGAGACGTCACCGGTCGCGACGGCGAGACGCCCGGCCGCCGTATTGAGCAGCAGTTGTCCGCTTTCGTCGACACCTGTGGCTACGCCGCGCGCCAGCTCTTTACCTTGCTCCAGCAGCACGACTTCGCGGCCTGCGTAGGCGTGCACCGCGTTCCAGCGCGTCTGGAACGGTGCGAAGCCTTCCGCGCCGAAGCGCTGCAGCGCGGGTTCGAGCGCGTTCAGTTCCGCAGCCAGCGTATCGGTGAGGTTCGCATTCGGCAGCGCGCGTTGCAGTGCGGTCGGTGTGGCGCCGCGCGCTTGCGCCGGCACATTCGCGTTGAGCGCGCCGACCTTGGCGGCGAGCTCGTCCGCACCCTTTACATTGGTGCCGATACCGATCACCACGGCGCTCGCTTCGTCCGTGCTCCATGCGGTTTCGATCAGGATGCCGGCCAGCTTGTCGCCTTCGAACAGCACGTCGTTGGGCCACTTCAGCGCGATCTGCCCCGGACCCGCGACCGGTAACGAACGCAGCCCGTCGACCAGCGCCACGCCCACCGCGAGACTCAAGCCCGCCAGCCCTTCAAGCGGGCGCGGCAGCACACATGCCACCGAAAACAACAACGCATTGCCCGGTTCCGCATACCATGGGCGGCCACGACGGCCGCGGCCCGCGGTTTGCAGATACGCGACCCGCACGATCGGTCGCGGCAGTGCGCCGGCCTTGCGCGGCAATGCCTTGACGCGCGTCATCAGGTCGGCGTTGGTCGAGCCGGTTTCCTCGACGATTTCGATCGGCCAGTCGTGCGCATGCGCACCGAACAGCGCGACGGCGCGCTCACGGTCGATGCGCCAGTCGGAGGCCGCAGCGGCTTGGGGTGGGGTCTTGGAGGCGTTCATGTCTCATATTGTAGCCACTGCGAACGCCAGGAGTCCGTGAGCACGGTTCAAGCGCCGCGCCTTCGTTACAATGACCCCTAATCCGATAACCAGATTCCAGCGATCCTTGAACTACGACACTCCGCCCGGCCTTGAAGTCGCGGCCGGCAGCCAAGGCAAGATCGTCCGGCTTTCGGGCCAGTGGACGGCGCTCGCGCTCGCACGCGACAAGGCCACTGGCCACGTGATCCCGCTGTTGCACTCGCTGGCTGGCGCTACGGGCATCCGCCAGTGGGACCTGTCGCGTATCGACCGGATGGATCACGTCGGCGGTCAGGCGCTGTGGCGCGTGTGGGGCCACAAGATGCCCCCGGACACCACGCTCACCGATACGCAACGCGACATTTTCGAGCGCATCGCGCTGCTCGACACGGCGCGCGAAAAAGTCGAGCCGGTGGTCAAGTTCGATCCGTTCACCCGGCTGGGCCTCTCGATCTTCTCGTTCTTCGAGCACCTGTACGGCGGGTTCGGCATGCTCGGGCAGGTCGTGCTCGATCTTCTCGCGATCGCGCGCAAACCGAAGATCACGCCGTGGACTGAGATCTCCGCGAACATCTATAACGCCGGCGCCAAGGCCTTGCCGATCACCGCGCTGGTCGCATTTCTGATCGGCATCGTGCTGAGCTATCTGTCGGCGCAGCAACTGCGGCTTTTTGGCGCGAATCAGTACATCGTCAATATTCTCGGGCTGTCGGTGATTCGCGAACTGGGACCGGTGCTGTCGGCGATTCTGGTGGCGGGCCGCTCGGGCTCGGCGATTACCGCGCAGATCGGCGTGATGCGCGTCACCGAAGAACTCGACGCGATGCGTGTGATGGGCATCCCGCACGGCCTGCGATTGATTTTGCCGCGCGTGGTCGCGCTCGGCGTCGCCATGCCGCTCCTCGTGATGTGGACTAACATCATCGCGTTGACGGGCGGCGCGCTCGCCGCGAAGATCGTCCTCGGAATCGACATGAGCTACTTCGCGCGCGCCTTGCCGGGCGTGGTGCCGGTCGCGAATTTGTGGATCGGCCTTGGCAAAGGCGTTGCGTTCGGCATGCTGATCGCGATTGTCGGCTGTCACTTCGGCTTCCGTATCAAGGCGAATTCGCAAAGCCTCGGCGAAGGCACGACGACCTCGGTGGTGACCTCGATCACCATCGTGATTCTCGCGGACGCGGTGTTCGCGATCCTCTTCCAGAACGTGGGGCTAGGATGATCGCGCCACTCACCCAGGCCGTACGCGGCCAACCGATGCCCGAAATCGCGGAGCCGGTGATCGAGGTGATCGACATCACCAAGCGCTACGGCCGCAACATCGTGCATCAGCATCTGAATTTCGACGTGCGGCGCGGCGAGATCGTCTCGATCGTGGGCGGCTCGGGCTCGGGCAAGACCACGCTGGTGCGGCAGATTTTGGGCCTGGAGCGGCCGTCGTCGGGAACCATCAAGCTGTTTGGTCAGGACATTGCGACCATTTCGCCCGAAGACGCGCTGCTCATGCGTAGCCGCTCCGGGATGCTGTTTCAGCGCGGCGCGCTGTTCTCGTCGCTCTCGGTGTTCGACAACGTCGCGCAGCCCTTGCGCGAACTCGGCAAGGTGCCCAGCGACCTGCTGCGCGACATCGTGATGCTCAAGCTCGAAATGGTCGGTCTGCCGTGCAAGCACGCGTCGAAGATGCCGTCGGCGCTGTCGGGCGGGATGATCAAGCGCGTGGGCATTGCGCGCGCCATCGCGCTCGAGCCCGAGTTGCTGTTTCTCGACGAACCGACCGCCGGCCTCGATCCGCAGGCGTCGGATGAATTCGTCGAACTGATTTCCGCGCTGCATCGCGCGCTCGGTCTGACGGTGGTGATGGTCACGCACGATCTCGACACGATGATCGCGCTGTCCACCCGCGTCGCCGTGCTGGCGGATCGCAAGGTGCTGGTCGCCGCGCCGGTCGAAGAGGCGGCGGGCGTCGATCATCCTTTTATCCGGGAATATTTCCTCGGCCTGCGCGGGCGTCGCGCGCTGCAGGCGCTGCCGCCGGAACGCCGCGCGAAATTGCCGCGCGCCGCGCTCGAATCGGCATCGTCCGAATTGCCGCTGTGAACCAGGGAACCTGACTATGGAAAACAAATCACATGCCTTCTGGGCAGGGATCTTCACGGTGGCCTTGCTGGCTGCGATCGCAGTGGCGGCTTTTTTGTTCAACGTCGACCGTTCCGTGCGGGTGCCGTACGATCTGATTGCGCGCACCAATGTCACGGGGCTCTATACCGACGCGGCGGTGCGCTATCGCGGGCTCGACGTCGGCAAGGTGCAGTCGATCAAATTCGATCGGGATCATCCTGGGCAAATCCTGATCCGCATCCTCGTCGACACGCACGCGCCGATTACGCATTCCACGTTCGGCAGCCTCGGGTTCCAGGGCGTGACGGGTATCGCCTTCATTCAGCTGGATGACAGTGGGCGCGATCCGACGCCGCTCGCGTCGTCGGCGAAAGCGGTGGCGCAATTGCCGATGCGTCCGGGCTTGCTCGATCAATTGCAGCAACGCGGCGACGTTTTGCTGCGCAAACTCGAAAGAGTCACTGACGACGTCGACAATCTGTTATCGCCGGAAATGGTCAGCCAGTTGCAGGGCACGGTAGCGAGCCTTCAGAAGGCCGCCGACGGCGTCGCCACGCTGACCCAGCAGATGGCGCCGGCAGCCGGCAAGCTGCCCGGCACGATCAACGCACTGGATCGCACGCTGGCGTCGACCAATCAGTTGATCACCAGTCTGAACCGCCCGGACGGGCCGTTCGAAACCAACCTGAACAAGGTCGGAACGGCGGCGCAGCAAGCGGGCGACGCACTGGTGTCGATGGACAGTTCGATCCAGGAGTTGTCGGCGCGCGTCGGTTACGACACGCTGCCGCGCGTCAATTCGCTCGCCGAAGACGTGCGCTCGGCGGCCCGTTCCGTGGACCGCGCTGCCGATACGTTCAGCACCAATCCGCGCAGCGTGCTGTTCGGTGCGCCGCGTTCGGCGCCGGGTCCTGGAGAGGCCGGTTTCTCATGGCCCGCCGCGCGCGCTGCTGCGCCCGGGGTTACACCCGCCGCCAAATGAAATGATTTGCAGGTTTTGAAGAAGGAAGATTGTCATGTCACGCTTGACCCACCGATTGTTGTCCTCTGGCGCCACGCTTGCGATGCTGCTCGCGTTCGGCGTGCTGGCCGCGGGTTGCGCCGGCACCCCCGCGGCGATCTCGGACATCCGCTACGACCTCGGGCCGCCGAACCCGGCGGCCTCGGCCGGCACGCAGCCGGCGGTGAAGGTGCTCGATGTCACCGCGCCCGACAACCTCGAATCCGACAAGCTGATTTACCGGCTCAGCTACGCCGACGCGCAGCAAACGGCGTCGTACGCGAATAGCCACTGGACCATGGCGCCGTCGCAACTGCTGACCCAGCGGCTGCGCGGTGCGCTCAGTTCGCGTGGCACCGTGCTGACCGGGGCCGACGGCGTGCACGCAGCGGTTCTGAAAGTCGATCTGAGCGAGTTCGAACAGGTCTTCGATAGCCAGTCGGAAAGCCACGCCGCGGTGACCGCGCGCGCCACGTTGACGCAAAACGGCAAAGTGATCGGCCAGCGTACCTTCCTCGCACGCGCGCCGTCCAGTTCGGCGGATGCCGCCGGCGGTGCGCAGGCGCTCGCTACGGCCAGCGACGACCTCGTCGCGCAGATCGGTGCATGGCTCGGCGTGCAGGCGCTGGTCGCCGCGCAATGACCGGCTCGCAGCGCAAAGAACGGAGCGCTGCATGAGCGTTAAGCCCTGGCAGCGCCGCCCGTCGGCGCTCGCCCGGCAGACGTTGGGGCTGTATACGGCGCTGATCGTCTACGGTTCGTGGTATCCGTTTTCCGGTTGGCGTTCGCTCGGCCTTGCTCCGTTTGCCTATCTGTCCGATCCCATGCCGCAGTACCTGACGGCGTTCGACGTCGTCACGAACGTGCTCGGCTATATGCCGTTCGGCGCGCTGGTGGTGCTCGCGGTGTATCCGCGCTGGCGGGGCACGCTGGCGGTCGCGTTGGCTTTCGTGCTCGGTGGCTTGCTGTCGGGCGTGATGGAAGCGGTGCAAACCTATCTGCCGACGCGCGTGGCCTCCAACCTCGACCTGGCCGCCAATGCGCTCGGTGCGCTGCTCGGCGCGGCGATCATGTCGCCGGCCACCGGCGCGTTGCTCGATCGCGGTTTGCTGCGGCGTGCGCGGCTCCTCTGGTTCGAGCGCGAAACGGCAGCGCTTGCCTGTCTCGTCGCCTTGTGGCCGTTCGCGACCATGTACCCGGCGCCGCGGCTTTTCGGTCTAGGCAACTGGCCGCGCGAGCTGTGGCTGCGTTTCGATTCGACGACGCAAGATGCCTTGCTCGCGTGGACGCCGACGGCCTGGCACGTCGGCGCGTGGCCGGCGCTGGTGGCCGCCTGGCTGCCGGACGACGCCTGGGAAGCCGTCATCACCACGCTCAATCTGTTCGCCGCACTGGCTCTCGCCTCGCTGCCGGTGCGCCGCCATGCGCCGCTCGTGCGCCTGTTGATCGTGTTTATCGTCATGACCTTGTGCGTGAAGGCGGGCGCGACCTTTCTGCAATCGCAATCCGGTCTTGCGTTCGACTGGGCGACGCCCGGCGCACTGATGGGGCTCGTGTGCGGCACCGTCGCCGCATTGCTGGCGCTGCGCTTGCGGCGCAGGTCGCGGGCGGCGCTCGCGGGATGCGCGCTGACGGTCGCGCTGGTGTTCGTCAATCTGCTGCCGGTCAATCCGTACTTCGATGCCGTACTGGCGGACTGGCGCCAGGGACGGTATCTGCACTTCAACGGTCTCGCGCACTGGATCGCGTGGATCTGGCCGTATGCGGCGCTGGTGTGGCTCGCCTATCTGGTTGAACAGGTGTGGCTCAAGCGGCGCGTGAGGGGTGCATGAAGCGCGCATGAAGCAGCGGCGGCGCATGCGTGCGGCCCGCCGTCCGCCGTTCAGCGACCGTCAGCCCCGCTCGCTATAATCTTCCGCACAACAGGCGCGCTGCGGCGCTTCCAGCGCCATCCCCACTCTTACAGTCTTGCCTCTCCGGACATCATGGATTCCTACTACAAGTACCACGTCTTCTTCTGTCTCAATCAGCGCGATCCCGGCGCGGAGCGTCCGAGCTGCGCGAATTGCAACGCGCAGGCGATGCAGGAACATGCGAAAAAGCGCGTGAAGCAACTCGGCCTTGCAGGCCCGGGCCAGGTGCGTATCAACAAGGCCGGCTGTCTCGAGCGTTGCGAACTCGGCCCGGCGCTCGTCGTGTATCCGGAAGGCGTCTGGTACACGTATGTCGACGAGAGCGACATCGACGAAATCGTCGATTCGCATCTTGTGAACGGCAAAGTCGTCGAGCGTCTGAAAATCGATCAATAAACCGCGCCATGAATGTACATACGAAGAAGTATCTGATCGACGGCCCAGTGGGCAAGATCGAAGTCGCGCTGGATCTGCCTGACGAGATGCGTGAGAACGGCGCCGCGCCGCGCGGCATCGCGCTGGTTGCGCACCCGCATCCGCTGTTTGGCGGCACGATGGACAACAAGGTCGCGCAGACGCTTGCCCGCACGCTCGTGCAGTTGAATTACGTGACGTACCGCTCGAATTTCCGCGGTGTCGGCGAAACGCAAGGCGAGCATGACGCCGGTATCGGCGAGCGCGACGATCTGCGCGCCGTGCTCGACCACATGCGCGCCCAGGCAGGGCAGGGCGATCTGCCCCTCGTACTGGCGGGTTTTTCGTTCGGCACCTTTGTGCTCTCGCACGTGGCCGCGAAGCTGCGCGAAGAAGGCCAGGCGATCGAGCGAATCGTGTTCGTGGGCACCGCGGCGAGCCGCTGGGAAGTCGCGCCTGTGCCGGAAAACACGCTCGTGATTCACGGCGAAATCGACGATACCGTTCCCATCCAGTCGGTTTTCGACTGGGCGCGGCCGCAGGAATTGCCGGTGGTCGTGATTCCGGGGGCAGAGCATTTTCTGCATCGCAAGCTGCACGTTCTGAAGCGGATCATCGTCGACGCGTGGCGCTAAGGGGCACACTTGGGGACGCACGCGAAGGGCGCCGCGCGTGTTTTCCGGGGTACAGGTATGTGCAAACGCAAATTAATCGCCGACCTTTGCTCAAAGATACCAGGATAGCGCGCGTATAATGAGCGCTCTTTTTTGGGCGCAGCATTGCCCACCCGGCAGTTCGCGCGACGCGTAGCTTCTTGCTCGTGCGCAGCGGTGCCGGATGCGAGGCGTGCTGCGCGAACCGATCGCGTCGCCGGAAGTCCAATGGGCGCCGCGCCGTTTTTACGGCCTGACGCTCGCCGACCGGCTCCTCCAATCTGTGCGCCCTGCGCGCGATGTATTTTTCCGCACGAATCGACCCTATGCGTTTCTCCACCTCCGGCCGCACGTCATTCCCGTCAGTTTCTTCTTTCGTTCCCACTACGCTTCGCCGTGCCGTGACCCTCGGCATCGTGCTGCCGGCAACGCTCGTTGCCAGCACGGCGTTCGCGCAGGTGCCGCCGCCGGCGGTGAACGCGCGCTCGTGGGTGCTTGTCGACGCCACCAGCAATCAGGTGCTCGC
Organism: Paraburkholderia aspalathi; assembly: GCF_900116445.1. Taxonomy (GTDB): domain Bacteria; phylum Pseudomonadota; class Gammaproteobacteria; order Burkholderiales; family Burkholderiaceae; genus Paraburkholderia; species Paraburkholderia aspalathi. The sequence goes on along the minus strand of NZ_FPBH01000040.1, from coordinate 29,061 downwards.
CTCGGGCAATGCCGACGAACGCGTCGAACCGGCCTCGCTGACCAAGCTGATGACCGCGTACCTCGTCTTCGAAGCACTGCAGACGAAGAAGATCACGATGGACCAGACGGTGATGCCGAGCGAAGCGGTGCGCCGTGTGCGCACCGACGAATCGCGCATGTTCATCGAAGCCAACAAGCCGGTGACCGTGCACGATCTGGTGTACGGCATGATCATCCAGTCGGGTAACGACGCGGCGATCGCGCTGGCCGAACTGGTGGGCGGGAGTGAAGCGCAGTTCGTCAACATGATGAACACCGAAGCGCAGAAACTCGGCATGAAGAACACGCATTTCGCCGACGTGAACGGCATGCCCGACGCGCAGCACTACACCACGGCGGGCGACCTCGCGGTGCTGTCGGCACGCCTGATTCGTGACTTCCCCGACTACTACAACATCTTCTCGGTCAAGGAATTCACGTACAACAAGATCAAGCAGCCGAACCGCAACCGTCTGCTGTGGATCGACCCGACGGTGGACGGCCTGAAGACCGGTCATACGCAAGCGGCCGGCTACTGCCTGATCGCCAGCGCGAAGCGTCCGCTGCCGGGCGCGGCCGACGGCTCGCGCCGTCTCGTCTCGGTGATGATGGGCGAGGTCAAGGAACACGACCGCGTGCAGGACAGCCTGAAGATGCTGAACTACGGCTACACCGCGTACGACACGGTGCGTCTGTACAAGGCGAACCAGGTGCTGGGCACGCCGCGCGTCTACAAGGGTGCGCAGGACACCGTGCAGATCGGCGTGAAGGGCGATCAGTACATCACCGTGCCGAAGGGCATGGGCGACAAGGTGAAGCCGCAGATCGAGCAGATCGATCCGCTGATCGCACCGATCGCGAACGGTCAGCAGGTCGGCACCGCGAAGCTCGTGGCCGACGGCAAGGTGCTGGCGCAATTCCCGATCGTCGCGTTGCAGGCTGTTCCCCAAGCCGGTGTGGTCGGCCGCGTGTGGGATTCGCTGATGCTGATGTTCAACAAGAAGAAGTAAGAGCCCGATTGCGATGACCGCTGTTTCCGATGTTTCGCTCGATCCGATCGTTTATCTGAACGGCGAGCTGGTGCCCTTGTCCGAAGCGCGCGTGCCCGTTCTCGACCGCGGTTTTATTTTCGGCGACGGCATTTACGAAGTCGCGCCGCTGTATCCGCATGCGAGCGGCCGTACGGCGTTTCGCTTCCGGCATCATCTGGCGCGCCTCGCGCGTTCGCTGGACAAGATCGGCATCGTCAATCCGTTCGACGATACCGGCTGGCGGGAGCTGATCGACCACGTAGTCGCGGCCAATGAAGCAGACGCCGGCCTGCGCGCCGATCAGGACGCGATTGCCTACGTTCAGATCACGCGGGGCGTGGCGAAGCGCGGTCACGCGTTCCCGGCCGGCATCCAGCCGACCGTGTTCGTGATGGTCACGCCGCTGAATCTGCCGGACGCTGCCCAGCGCGCGCAGGGCGTGCGCTGCGTTACCGCCGAAGACCGTCGCTGGCTCAATTGCGATATCAAATCGGTCTCGCTGCTCGGCAATGTTCTGATGGCGCAATACGCAGCTGAAAACGACGCGTTTGAGACGATCCAGTTTCGCGACGGCATGCTGACCGAAGGTTCGTCTTCGAATATCTGGATGGCGAAGGACGGCGTGTTGTATGCGCCGCCGCGCAGCCACAAGATTCTCGAAGGGATTCGCTACAGCCTGATCGAAGAGCTGACGGGCGAATGCGGCATTCGCTTCGAAGCGCGCGAGATCGCCGAAGCCGAGTTGCGTGCCGCCGACGAGATTCTGGTCAGCTCCGCCACCAAGGAAGTGCTGCCGGTCACGCAGCTGGACGGCCAGCCGGTCGGTAGCGGTAAGCCGGGTGCGGTGTTTGCGGCGTTGTACGCGGCCTATCAGCGCGCCAAGGCCAAGGAAGCGCAAGAAGCGCAAGGAGTAGAAAGTGAATCCAGCGAAAGAATCATTGCTTGAGTTTCCGTGCGACTTTCCCATCAAGATCATGGGCAAGTCGCATCCCGAGTTCGCCGAGACGATCGTCACGGTGGTTCGGCAGTTCGATAACGAAGTCGATCCTGCTCGCGTGGAAACGCGGCCGTCGAGCGGCGGCAATTACACCGGTTTGACGGTTACTGTGCGCGCGACCAGCCAGGCGCAGCTCGACGATATTTATCGCGCGCTTACTGGTCATCCGATGGTGAAGGTGGTGCTTTAAGGCCAGCCAGGTCTGTGCCTACGGATGCCTCCGGATTACGGCGTGACGCGCAATGCGTCCGCCGGGAGATCGGCGCTTGCAGCAGAGCCCACCTCGCAAGCCTGCTCGAAAAGCTGTTTGAACCGTCCCACTTCTTCGAATACCCAGGCGCGGAACGCCTTGACGCGCGCGGTTTCGAGCATCTGCGGCGGGCAGATGAAGTAGTACTGCCACGGGCTCGGTCCATCCACATCGAATAGCCGCACAAGGCGGCCTGCCGCGATCTCGTGCATCGCCAGAGAACGGCGCGTGAGCGCGACTCCCTGGCCGTCGATGGCCGCCTGCAACAGGTTCGACGAATCCTGATACAACACACCGCGTTTCGGCTCAGGCCAGTCTGTGAGGCCGGCGGCGTCGAACCACGGGCGCCAGAGTTCGTCGTCCGAGCGCAGCAACTGAACCTTGGCCAGATCGGCCGGCGTTTGCGGCAGCTTGCCGCCGTTGAAATTCGGCGCGCAAGCCGGAAAGAAGATCTCCTCCAGCAGCAACTCCGCGTGCAGCCCCGAATATTTGCCGTAGCCGAAGCGGATCGCCACGTCGACGTCGTCGCGCGCGAAGTCCGTCAGCGCGTTGGTGGACAGCAGTTCGAGGTCCCACTGGGGATGCGCCTCGATAAAGCTGCCGATGCGCGGCGTCACCCAGCGCGCCGCAAACGAGGACAGCATGGACACGACGAGGCGCCGTTCGCGGTCGCCGGCGCGGACTTCACGGGTGGCGTCAGCCAGCGCCATTAACGCGGTGCGCACGCGCGTGGCATAGCGGCGGCCCGTATCCGTGAGCCGCACGCGCTTGCCGTCGCGGGCGAACAGTGCGATGCCCAATTCCTCCTCCAGCGCGCGAATCTGGTGACTGACGGCGCCGTGCGTGACGAACAGCTCGTCGGCGGCGCGCGAGAAGCTCTCGTGGCGGGCGGCGGCTTCGAACGCCTTGATGGCGTTCAGCGGAGGCAATTGCCGGAGATCCATCGCAATATTTCTCACATAGAGGTGAAAATAGATCGTTTTGCGTAAACCCTTGCTACGCCTAGGATTGTAGTCACGAAACGAATTTTGGCGAGGGCATCATGCGAGAAATTTCCTCTAGTATCGGCTTTGAAATCCGCAATGGCGAAACCATTCCTATGAAGGTAGCACGCAGCACCAAGCTGGTCGTGCATGGTGGTGCGGTGTGGGTCACGCGCAGCGACGATACCGAAGACTACTGGCTGCAGCCCGGCCACACGCTGCGGCTGCGGCGCGGTGAACGGCTGTGGTTGAGCGCCGAGGGCAGCACGCATGCGAAGGTCGCGTTTTCAGTGCCGACACGCTGCGATGAGCGTGCGCTCAACTGGCTCGCGCGGGTGGGCGAACGGCTGGCGGCCCGCATGCGTGGGGGCTGGCGCACGGTGTGAGTGCTGGCGGCGCCGTGACGCGATGGCGGAGGGGCGCTGAAGTTGAACGGCGCTCAGGCGCGAAACGAAGCGCCCCGAGTCCTGAAGTGGGCGCGTCCGGCGGGGATGCCCAGATTTCGGTAAACTGCCGGGATCATGTGCACCACCCCGGTTTCCCCGTCCCCCTTGCCCGCCACGGCGCCGCTTACGCTGCGCTGGCTCGGCAACGAACCTTACGAAGCCAGTTTCGAAGCGATGCGCGCGTTCACCGACGCGCGCACCGCCGATACACCCGACGAGATCTGGCTGGTCGAACACCCCCCCGTCTTCACGCTTGGCCAGGCCGGCGACCCGGCGCATCTGCTGGCCGCCGACAGCGGCATTCCGCTTGTGAAAGTCGACCGGGGCGGGCAGATCACGTATCACGGGCCCGGACAGGTGGTTGCCTACCTGTTGCTGGACCTGCGCCGACGCAAGCTGATGGTGCGCGAGATGGTCACCCGGATCGAGCAGGCCGTGATCGACACCCTCGCGGCGTATAATCTCGCCGGAGAACGCAAGGCGGGCGCCCCCGGTATCTACGTGGCGCCAGGGCCAGACGCCGGGTTGCATACCGGCGCCAAGATCGCCGCGCTGGGTCTGAAAATCCGCAACGGCTGCAGCTATCACGGCGCGAGCCTGAATGTGAACATGGACTTGCGGCCGTTTCTGGCCATCAACCCATGTGGCTACGCGGGGCTCGAAACAGTCGATATGGCAACGCTGGGCGTTGCCGCCGGCTGGGACGACGTGGCCCGTACCTTTGCAGCACGCCTCACCGCAAACCTCGACGGCAGTCCCGCGGCCGTCGCCCAACCGCAGGCCGGTGCTCTCACCGCCTGACTGGACCGAACGAATGACTGACGTTACCGCGAACCTCGCAGCTTCTCCCGCTCCTGATGCCGTGCCGGCTCCCGCCGCTGCCTACGACGCCACCGCGAAGCAGAAGGCGCAAGCCAAAACCGCCCGTATTCCGATCAAGATCATCCCGATCGAAAAGCTGAAAAAACCGGACTGGATCCGCGTCAAAGCGGCCACCGGCAATTCGCGCTTTTCTGAAATCAAGCAGATCCTGCGCGAACACAATCTGCACACGGTGTGTGAAGAAGCGAGCTGCCCGAACATCGGCGAATGCTTCGGCAAGGGCACCGCGACGTTCATGATCATGGGTGACAAGTGCACGCGCCGCTGCCCGTTCTGCGACGTCGGCCACGGCCGCCCCGATCCGCTCGACGTGGATGAGCCGGGCAACCTGGCACGCACCATCGCCGCGTTGAAGCTGAAGTATGTGGTGATCACCAGCGTCGACCGTGACGATCTGCGCGATGGTGGCGCTGCTCACTTCGTGGAATGTATCCGTCAGACGCGCGAACTGTCGCCGGAGACGCGTATTGAAATTCTGACGCCGGACTTCCGCGGCCGTCTGGATCGCGCGCTCGGCATTCTGAACGCCGCACCGCCTGATGTGATGAACCACAACCTCGAAACGGTGCCGCGTCTGTACAAGGAAGCGCGCCCCGGTTCGGACTATGCGCATTCGCTGAAGCTGCTGAAGGATTTCAAGGCGCTGCATCCGGACGTCGCGACCAAGTCCGGCCTGATGGTCGGCCTCGGCGAAACCGAAGAAGAAATTTTGCAAGTGATGCGCGATCTGCGCGAGCACGACGTGGACATGCTGACGATCGGCCAGTATCTGCAGCCGTCGGAACACCATCTGCCGGTGCGCTCGTATGTGCATCCGGACACGTTCAAGATGTACGAGGAAGAAGCGTACAAGATGGGCTTCACGCACGCCGCTGTGGGCGCGATGGTTCGCTCGAGCTACCACGCCGATCTGCAGGCGCATGGAGCCGGGGTGGTTTAAACGGTTTAGTGTGTTGTCAGTTTGAAAATGCAAAGCCCGCACATGTTGCGGGCTTTGTTTTTTGGGCGCAGAAGTGGCGGTTCAGCAGTTCCGCCCTGAGATCTGCCTGCGTTGCCTAACGGTAATAACGTGCGAGCAGACTGCAAGTAACGGATATCATTCCGCCGATGATCGTGAACGGGTAAAGAAAGAGGATGAAGCGATGGCGCAGTGCGCGGTCTTCGATGAGGCGGTCGATCAAATTGGGCATGCTGGATCTCCGTGAGACTAGGATGAAAATTATAGATCAGAGCGCCGAATTTAGTTAGGTAAACGAATAATGAGATGCGGAAAAGGAGACTGCGACGACAACGGTTATGAGCAGCGAAAACCACATCAACCAACCATCACGCTCCTGCTCTCCCGCGTGACGCGCTGGGCGAGCCGCTGCATCGGCCGCACCCAGGCACACTAGTATTGACGCTGCGACGATAAAGAGCACGTGCCAGAGAAGTGCGGCCAACATGAGCGCTAACCTGCTGCGCGTCGGCGCTTCGCTCAACGCACCTCCAATCTCGTAGCATGCGCTGGCACACATCGAAATGACAACCCAGAAAAGCTGGCCATCCTGAATGGATCGCCGCGTAATACCTTTCGCCGCGTGCCGGTAGTAGCGCGAAAAGTTCAACAGAGGAAGCAATGCAATCGGCGCAAAAACAGGTACGCCGATATTGAAAAACAACCAGCTCAAGCGGCTAAGAAAATCGACCATAGGAATGCGAATTGAAGGCAATTCGCTGATCATGCCGTTGCCGCGGAAGCACGACAATCCGCCGAACGGCCAGCTTGCGCAAAGGCATCCCAATCCGTAACCCTTCGCTAGAACCCATCTACTGGCCACCGCAGCAGTCGCGCCGATCCAACTCAGCGTGAAAAGCAATGCTCGAACAGCGTCATTAGCAATCGTGGATTAATTGGAACCGTCCGCGGACAAACTCCCTATAGTCGAAAGCCTCCCAGACAACACACACTAAAGGGGTTTCTCGATGAACCGCTTGCTTCGTCCGCTCGCCGCGTTCGCTACGCTGCTCGCACTGTCCGCGCCGCTTTCTTCCATTGCACACGCCGACACCAAAGAAGTCGTGATCGCGTATCAGGACATGGTCGTGCCTTGGCGTTATGCGCAGGCCACGGGCGAAGTCGAGAAAGCCACCGGCTACAAGGTCACCTATCGCAAGCTCGGCAGCGGCGCCGACGTGATCCGCGCGCTGGCTTCGGGCTCGGTGCAACTCGGCGAAGCGGGGTCGAGTCCGATTGCCGCCGGACTGTCGCAGGGCGTCGATATTTCGCTGTTCTGGATTCTCGACAACATCAACGACGCCGAAGCGCTGGTCGCGCGAGACGGTTCCAATGTCACCAGTGTCGCCGGCCTGAAGGGGAAGAAGATTGGCGTGCCGTTCGTGTCGACTTCGCACTTTCATACGCTGGTTGCACTGCAGAGCGCCGGCGTGAATCCGTCGGATGTGAAGATCGTTAATCTGCGTCCGCCTGAAGTCGCAGCGGCGTGGGAGCGCGGCGACATCGATGCGACTTACATCTGGGACCCGGTGCTGGCGAAGGTGAAGAAGAACGGCAAGGTGTTGATCACGTCCGGGCAGGTCGCGCAGCAAACCGGCAAGGCGACGTTCGACGGCTTCGTCGTCGATCGCAAGTTCGCGAGCCAGAACACCGAGTTCGTCGCGCGCTTCGTGAAGGTGCTGGCCGCGACCGATGCGAGCTATCGCGATCACACGTCGGCATGGACCGCGACGTCGCCGCAGGTCGAGGCGGTTGCGAAGGAGTCCGGCGCCACCGCGCAGGAAGTGCCGGCGAGCCTCGCACTGTATGCATTCCCGACGCCGGCTCAGCAGGCCTCGAATGCATGGCTTGGCGGCGGTGCACAATCCGGCGCGGCTAAATCGCTCGCCGCAACCGCTGCATTCCTGAAGACGCAAGGCACGATTCAGAACGTGCTGGCCGATTACTCGACCGGCGTCGATCCGCAGTTCGTACAGCGTGCGGCGCATTAACTTTTTAAACGTGCTGACCCATCAGCATCATGGAGCATGGCGATGAGCGGTCTTGAGATACGGCGGCTGCACGTCGCCTACGAAGGCGCACGTGGCGCGGCGCCGCACATCGCGCTCGCTGACGTCGATCTGCACATCGAACCGGGTGAGTTCGTCGTTGCGCTGGGTGCGTCCGGTTGCGGCAAGACGACTTTGCTGAACTGCATCGCCGGTTTCATTCAGCCGACCGAAGGTGAGGTGCGTCTGAACGGCGAACCCGTGCTTGGACCGGGCGCGGATCGCGGTGTCGTGTTTCAGAAATACGCGCTGATGCCCTGGCTCGACGTACTCGACAATGTCGCGCTCGGCCTGCGTTTTCAGCGTGTGCCGAAGGCGCAGCGCGAGCGTGTCGCGCTGGAGATGCTGGCGCTGGTTGGGCTTGAGAAGCATGCGCGCTCGCGGGTCTACGCGCTGTCGGGCGGCATGCAGCAGCGCGTGGGCATTGCACGCGCGCTGGCAAGCGATCCGCAAGTGCTGCTGATGGACGAACCGATGGGCGCGCTCGACGCGATGACGCGCGAGTCGATGCAGGAACTCGTGCTCGACGTTTGGGGCCGCACACGCAAGACGGTGTTCTTCATTACGCATAGCGTGGAGGAAGCGCTGTTTCTGGCGACACGCCTCGTTGTGATGACACCGGGACCCGGGCGCATCGCCGAGAGCTACGACCTGCCATTCGCGCAGCGTTTTCTCGAGACACGCGACGCGCGTGCGGTGAAGTCGTCGCCGGATTTCATCGAGTGGCGCGAACGGCTGGTGCGCCGTCTGCACGAACGGGGTGAGCGCAACCAGGACCAGGAAGAGGTGCTGTCGTGACGGTCTCACGTGAATCGTTGGGCACCGTGCCCCTGACCCAGACAAGCGAGCCGCCGCGGCGTAAAACACGGGCGGTACGTGGCTGGCGTTTGCCGGGCGAAGGCCCGACTGCGGCGTTGAGCGCGGTCTCGGTCACGACGCTCGCGGCGCTATGGTGGCTTGCCACGCATCTGCACTGGCTGCCGCCACTCTTCCTGCCGGCGCCCGAGTCGGTTTGGGGCGCATTTCTGGACGCCTGGCACGGCCGTATTCAAGGCGGCTTGCCGCTCTCGGAGCATCTCGCATGGAGTGCGCTGCGCGTGTTCGGTGCGTTCGCGCTGGCGGCGGTCACGGCGGTGCCGGTCGGAATCCTGATGGGCGTAAGCCGGGTTGCACGTGGCTTGCTCGATCCGCCTCTTGAGTTCTACCGACCGTTGCCGCCGCTTGCGTATTTGCCGCTGGTGGTGATCTGGTTCGGCATCGACGAGACCGCGAAGATCGTCGTGATCTATCTCGCCTGTTTCGCACCGATTGCAATGGCGGCGCGTGCCGGTGTGCGCAGCGCGACCATCGAGCAGATTCATGCGGCGTATTCGCTGGGTGGCCGCTTCGGGCAGATCGTGCAACATGTGGTTCTGCCCGCAGCGTTGCCCGAGATTCTGACCGGCTTGCGGATTGCCATCGGCTTTGGCTGGACCACCCTGGTTGCCGCCGAGATGGTCGCTGCCACTGCCGGCTTGGGTCAGATGGTGCTCAATGCGTCGAGCTTTCTGCGTACCGATGTGGTGGTGATGGGCATCGTGCTGATCGGACTGATCGCGTGGCTGTTCGATCTCGGCATGCGTGCTTTGGAGCGGCGGCTGGTGCCGTGGAAGGGCCGTGTGTAGCCGCCGCCCGCGCCGAGAGTCCGCGCAGTCTCAAGCAAACAGCTCAATCACCGGCCAGCCGCGTTCCGTGGCAATGGCGCGCAGGCGCGGGTCGGGATTGGTCGCGACCGGATGCGTGACGAGCTCGAGCAAAGGCACATCGTTGATCGAATCGCTATAGAACCAGCTCTGCGGAAAATCCTGCAGACGATGACCGAGCGAAGCCAGCCAGCTCTCGGTGCGCGTGATTTTGCCTTCACGGAAGGTCGGCACGCCGACGGCGGTTCCGGTAAAGCGCGCCAAAGGATCGCCGCCTTCGGTGCCGAGATCGATCCCCAGCAGATGTTCGAAGCCGAGTGCCTTGCCGATCGGTTTCGTAATGAACACGTTGGTGGCGGTGACGATGCAGCACAGGTCGCCCGCTTCAATATGACGTTGCACGAGTTCCCGTGCAGCCGGCAGGATCGCCGGCGCAATCACATCCCTCATGAACTGCGCATGCCACGCGTCGAGCTGTTCGCGCGAGTGGCGAGCGAGGGGCGCCAATGTGTAGTTCAGATAGGCGGCCATATCGAGCGTGCCGGCCACATACTGCCGGTAGTAATCGTCGATTTCTTCCGCGTGCTGCGCAGCGCCTTCTATGCCCAGTCCGGCGATGAAATGGGCCCACGCCTGATCGCTATCGAGCGGCAGCAGCGTATGGTCCAGGTCGAACAGCGCAAGGTTGCGGCTCATCCAGAGTCCTTGTGATGAAGTGGGCAAACGAAGTGATCGAGTGAATTGCGGTCCGGACGACGAGCCGGTACACAGCAATCCACGGTTCGGCACGAGCGTATATTTAAAAGCACAAAATTACAATAAGGCAAAAATGTGCAACACTACTGTCATAAACGCCCCGGGTGCCGGTTCACGCGGCATGCGGTTCGGGTCATGGCAGCAGGAACGGATGCGCAGTGCCTTATGTTGATTCTCCTTAACCTTCTGGCTGGTGTGGCGCTCCTCGTGTGGGGCTCGCACATCGTACGTACCGGCATCCTGCGCGTGCTCGGCGCCGATCTGCGTACTGTCCTCGGGCGCAGCACCAGTAGCCGCTGGCGCGCCTTCCTTTCTGGCGTTGGCGTCACAAGCCTCGTGCAAAGCAGCAATGCAACGGCGGTGATCGTCACCTCGTTCGCCGCGCAAGGTCTTCTGCCGCTCACCAGCGGCCTCGCCATCATGCTTGGCGCCGACGTCGGCACCGCACTGATGGCGCGGCTGCTGACTCTCGATCTGACATGGCTGTCGCCGATCCTGATTCTGTTCGGCGTGCCGCTCTTTTTGTCGCGCAAGCAAACCCGCACGGGCCAGGTCGGGCGTACGCTGATCGGGCTTGGCTTGATCCTGCTGGCGCTGCACCTGATCGTTGAAGCCGCCCAGCCGATGATGCAAGGCGCCGGCGTACGCGTGATGTTCGGCGCGCTGACCGGCGACACCATGCTCGACGCGCTGGTCGGTGCGGCATTTGCCATGCTGTCTTATTCGAGTCTCGCGGCGGTCCTGCTGACAGCAACGCTTGCCTCGTCGGGCGTGATCTCGCTCAAGGTGGCGCTGTGTCTCGTGATCGGTGCGAATCTCGGCAGCGGCTTGCTGGCGCTGATGGGCACCCTCGCGCAGAACGCGGCGGCGCGGCGTCTGGCCCTGGGCAGTCTGGCGTTCAAACTGGCCGGCGCGTTGCTGATCCTGCCGTTCGCGCCGCTGCTTGCACGCGGGCTGCCGGTGCTGATCGCGAATCCACGCGAAGCCGTGGTCGGCTTTCACGTGATCTACAACACACTGCGTTGCTGCGCATGTCTCTCGCTGATCGATCCGGTGGCGCGCATCTGCACGCGGGTGTTGCCGGACCGGCCGCAGCCCAACGGCGAACTGCGGCCACTGCATCTGGATGCCGCCGCGCTTTCCACGCCCACGCTCGCACTCGCGAACGCCGCACGCGAGGTGCTGCGCATTGGCGACATTGTGCGCACCATGCTCGATAACGTTGCGGGCCTGATCCATGAAAACAGCCTCGACAAGGCGCGCGAAACGGTCCGGATGGACGACGACGTCGACCAGCTCTACGCCGCGGTCAAAACCTATCTGACGCTGATCTCGCGCGAGCAACTCGACGAAGCCGATAGCCGCCGCTGGACCGACATCATCTCGTTGACGATTAACCTGGAGCATGCGGGCGACATCATCGAGCGGATCGTCGGCGATATCGAGGAAAAGAAGATCGCGCACCGGCTGTCGTTTTCGGAGGAGGGGCTGGGCGAACTGGACGACCTTCAGGCACGGCTCGTCAGCAATCTGCAGCTTGGCCTCTCGGTGTTTCTGAATAACGATCTGCGTTGCGCCGAGCGGCTGCTGGCGGAGAAAGAGCGCTTTCGCGATCTGGAGCGCGCGTATTCATACAAGCACCTGGATCGGCTCGCCGGACAAACCTTGCGCAGCATCGAGACCAGCGCGTTGCATCTGGATCTGATCAGCGACATGAAGCGGCTCAATTCGCTGTTCTGCTCGACGGCCTATCCGGTGCTCGAAGCTGCCGGCGCGCTGCGCGACACGCGCTTGCGCAAGCGCGTGCTCGACACGATGCATGTGAAGGAATAAGCGGCTTGCGCGGCGCGCTTGCAGCGCTCCATGAAGTGTTCCTTGAAGCGTTCGTGCAAAGCGCCGAACGCACCGGCGCCCTAAGCCAGAACGATCTCTTCCAGCTTCTTTTTCAGCGATGCAAAGTCGGCGGCTTCGGCCGCCTTTTTGTTGGTGACCAGCACATCGATCCGATCGACCGGACAGTACGAAATCCGGCTGCGTTGACCGATCTTGCTGTAGTCGGCGAGGATCACGACGCGGTCTGCGTTGGCGACCATGGCGCGCGCCACTTCGGTTTCAGCGTGATCGTAGTTGGTCGCGCCGTGCCGGTGATCGATGCCGACCGGCGAGAGCAGGGCCATGTCCGCACGATAGCGCTGGATGTCGAGCACAGTGGTCGCGCCGGTGGTCGCCATCGCCCGATCGCTGATCGAGCCGCCCAGCAGGATCACTTCGTTGGCCGTTTCCGTTTGATCCACGGCGCCACGCATTTTCAGTGCGACGTCGATGGAATTGGTGACGATCGTCAGGTTCGCCAGTTTGGCCAGTTCTTCAGCGAGCGCTGCGGTGGTCGTGCCCGCGTCGATGAAAAGTGTCTGGCCGCTCGCGATCAAACCGATGGCCGCCTTGGCAATCGCCGTTTTGGATTTGACGCGCGTGTGGGCGCGCTCGGCGATCGGCGCTTCGTCGGCGGGTTTGATCGCACCGCCATGCACGCGCCGCAATTCACCGAGCGCCTCAAGGTCGAGCAGATCGCGCCGCACCGTTTCGCGCGATACCCCGAGGTCCGCCATGATCCGTTCGGTCGACACGCGTTGAAGCGTGGACAGCAACGCGCGAATTCTCTGATGACGGTCTTCCTGCCACATGCATTATTCCTTGGATGCGAACGCGCGTTCACACAGCTTGTTTTAATAGTGTCATCGTGGACATGGATGTGTGTCCGGACAATGACAAGCGTACTACTTTAGTCGAATTGTGTTGTATTTTTTTGGCAGCTTGCAAGTTTGTGTATTTAACCTTAGCCTTCGCAGATCGAAGCGCAGCGCATATTTCGAACATCAAATGTTCGAAAAGGAATTGAAATGTCCGATTTCGAGCATTTCGCGGCGTTTTTTGGCAATTTGATGGACACATGTCATTGCCATAATGGACCTTGGGATCTGCCGTCTGAACCATTTGCTGCTGAATGCGGCGCTGCCGGGACGCCGCACGGTTCGGCATCCTGACAATAAGATTGCAGCAGTGCGCGGCGTTGGCCGTGCGGCCAGCTATCGCAGCGTCGCCCATTGGCGCGATACTACGCGCGGGGCTCACGCGTAAAGGCTGCATGGCGCAGGTGTGGCATGACGGCAGTGGCAGCTGGGAACGTGTCGAGAGCATATTTAACCCGCTCTATCTGGAAGGTAACGAGACGTGGGAAACGGGATTGATCGCACCTTATCCGCAGACTGGCCGTATCCGAGGCTGGTTGCGCATCGCTGCGGCGGCACGCTGGCGCCGGAGAACACGCTGGCCGGTTTCGACGCATGCGTGCGCTACGGCTACCGCATGGTTGAGTTCGACGCCAAACTCTCTGCTGACAACCAGCTCTTTCTGTTGCACGACGACACGCTGGAACGCACCACCAACGGTCATGGCGCCGCTGCCGATCACACATGGGACCAGTTGGCCGCGCTCGATGCCGGCGCCTGGTTCGGGCCGCAGTTCGTCGGCACGCATCTGCCGACGCTCGCCGAGGCCGCCGCGCGCTGTGCACAAGATGACATCGCCGCCAACATCGAAATCAAACCCTGCCCAGGGCGCGACGAGATCACCGGGCGCCTGGTCGCAAGCGGCGCGCTGACTTTGTGGCAAGGGCAAACGCCGCCACTGCTGTCATCGTTTTCGTTCGAGGCGCTGGCTGCTGCGCGCGAGGCGGCACCCTCGCTGCGGCGCGGCATGCTGTTCGAAGAGGTGCCGGCTGACTGGCTGCGCATCGTGCGGGAACTGGACTGCGTGTCGCTGCATGCGAGCCACCGGTACCTGACCGAGCCGCTCGTCGCCGAGATCAAGGCGGTCGGACTGCGCGTGCTGGCCTACACGGTAAACGATCCCGAGCGCGCGCAGTTGCTGGCGCAATGGGGCGTCGACATGATTTGTACAGATCGCATCGATAGACTGGAGCACGACATGTTTTCGGCGCCGGTGAATCCAGACTGAGCCGGACTGAGCATGGCGCGGGTGCGCGAGTGCGAGCTTGCACAGGTGTGCGCCCATAGAGCTAGAAATTAGAAATTTTCCAAACGTAGCAATTTCGGCAGAGGATGGGGATAACTATGAAGCGCACCGCGTTAGCTCGTTTACTTTCGATGTCGGCCGCTGCGGGTGTCGCCGCAGCCGGCGTGAGCAGCGCCTCGGCCGCGCCGCTCGACGCACTGGTCGCAGCCGCCAAGCAGGAAGGCCAACTCACCGTGATCGCGTTGCCGCACGACTGGTGCAACTACGGTGCACTGGTGGCCGGCTTTCAGAAGAAATACGGCATCAAGATCAACGAGCTGAATCCGGATGCGGGTTCGGGCGACGAAGTCGAAGCCATCAAGGCGAACAAGGGCAATAAGGGTCCGCAAGCGCCTGACGTGATCGACGTGGGTCTGTCGTTCGGTCCGACCGCGAAGGCCGAGGGTTTGCTGCAGCCGTACAAGGTCGCTTCGTGGAACTCGATTCCCAAAGAGTCGAAAGACGCCGATGGCTATTGGTATGGCGATTACTACGGCGTGCTGTCGTTTGAAGTGAACGCCGACATGATCGACAAGGCGCCGTCCGACTGGAGCGATCTGCTCAAGTCAGACTATAAGAACGCCGTCTCGCTGGCCGGCGACCCGCGCACGGCCAATCAGGCGATCCAGGCCGTGTTCGCAGCAGGTCTGTCGCAAAGCAAGGGCGACGTAAGCAAGGCCGACAAGGCCGGCCTCAAGTATTTCGCGGACCTGAACAAGAACGGCAACTTCGTGCCGGTGATCGGCAAGGCCGCATCGCTCGCGCAAGGCACCACGCCGATCGTCGTGCGTTGGGACTACAACGCGCTGGCTGACCGCGACACGCTGAAGGGCAATCCGAAAGTGCAGGTGGTGATTCCGAAGACCGGCGTGGTCGCGGGTGTGTACGTTCAGGCGATCAGCGCCTACGCACCGCATCCGAACGCCGCCAAGCTGTGGATGGAATACCTGTACTCCGACGAAGGCCAGATCGGCTGGCTGACCGGCTATTGCCACCCGATGCGCTACAACGAATTGGTGGCAGCGAAGAAGGTCCCGCAAGCGCTGCTCGACAAGCTGCCGCCGCCGTCGTCGTACAAGAACGTGGTGTTCCCGACGCTGTCCCAACAGGACGCCTACAAGGACACTATCACGAAGCACTGGGACGAAACGGTCGGCGCGAACGTCAAGTAATCGCCGCGGCGCACGCGGTTGCGGCGGCAGTGGGGCGGCGATCTATCGCATGCCGCGCACGCCGCCGCCTCTAACCGCAACGCGCAGTTTCAAAGATAGCGTGCCGCTCCATGAGCGCGGCGCGCCACGCGTTAGCCAGATTGCCTAAGGGTGAGCTATGAGCGCTTCATCGGATGCTGGATCGGTGCAGCCGGAATTGCTGGTTCCGCCTGTGCCCACGCCAACGCCTCGCGTCAACGGTCCGGGCCGCGCGTCGCAGTTTCTCGCCTGGATCGGCGTGGTGCCGTTTTTCACCTTCGCACTGCTGTTCCTGATTCTGCCGACCGGCTTCCTGATGGTCGGCGCGTTTCAGGATCCGCAAGGCCACTTCACGCTCGGCAACTTTCGCGACCTGCTCCAGCCCACGGTGCTGGACGCCTACTGGATCAGCTTCAAGGTGAGCGCCGCTTCCGCGCTCGGCGGCGCGTTGATCGGCTCGCTGCTCGCGTGGGCGGCGGTGCAAGGCAAATTGCCGGGCTGGATTCGTCCTACGTTGATGACGTTCTCCGGTGTCGCCTCGAATTTTGCCGGTGTGCCGCTCGCGTTCGCCTTCATCTGTACGCTGGGGCGCGTCGGTCTCGTGACCGTATTGCTGAAGAAGTACCTCGGCTTCAATCTGTACTCGACGGGCTTTAGCGTTCTGAGCTTCTCGGGGTTGACGCTGACTTACCTGTACTTCCAGATTCCCTTGATGGTGCTGATCGTCACGCCCGCGCTCGACGGCCTGAAGCGCGAGTGGCGCGAAGCCTGTGACTGCCTCGGCGGGACGGCCTTCCAATACTGGCGTCACGTGGCGTTGCCGGTGTTGTGGCCGAGCGTGCTTGGCGCGACGCTGCTGCTGTTCGCCAATTCGTTCGGCGCGGTCGCCACGGCTTACGCACTGACCGGCAGTTCGCTGAACATCGTCACGATCCTGCTGTACGCGCAGATTCGCGGCGACGTGATGCACAACCAGAACCTCGGCTACGCACTCGCGCTCGGCATGGTGCTCGTGACGGGCTTGTCGAATGGCGGCTACATCTGGCTGCGTTCACGCGCTGAAAGGGGCCGTCGATGAAAAGCCAGTCGCGTGTGGGTGCATGGACCGCGATGATCGTCGGTTCGCTGTACTTTCTGATTCCGTTACTCGCCACTTTCGAATTCAGCCTGCGCATGAAGCGCGGCGTGTACAGCTTCGAGGCGTATAGCGTCGTGCTGAGCGATCCGCGCTTTCAGGCCTCGTTCGGTTATTCGATCCTGATGGCGGTGCTGACGATCATTGTCGGCGTGTTGCTGGTGGTGCCGACCGCGTACTACGTGCAGTTGCGGCTGCCGAAACTGCGGCCGGTCGTCGAATTCATCACGCTGTTGCCGCTGGTGGTGCCGGCAATCGTGATCGTGTTCGGTTATCTGCGCATCTATAACAGCAGTTCGATTCTGCCGCTCACGGCCAACGAGCGCGCGACCGACCTGTTGCTGGTGTTCGGTTACGTGACGCTCTCGCTGCCGTATATGTATCGCGCGGTCGACGCCGGTTTGCGCGCGGTCGATGTGCGCTCGCTCACCGAGGCCGCCGAATGCCTCGGGGCGAACTGGCCGACGATTCTGTTCAAGGTGATCTTCCCGAATATCCGCTCGGGCATTCTGTCCGGCGCGTTTCTCACCTTTGCGGTGGTGATCGGCGAGTTCACGCTGGCAAGTCTGCTCGACCGCCCCGCGTTCGGCCCGTATCTGCAATTGATCGGCGCGAACCGCGCGTATGAACCGTCGGCGCTTGCGATCATCGCGTTTGTGATTACATGGGCGTCGATGGGTTTGATTCAGGTATTCGGCTCGGCACGCGCGCTTAGCGGCCAGAAAATTTGACGGACTAATTTGACCGACTAAGGCAGCGAATCATGGCATTCCTTGAGATCGAAAATCTGCATAAGTCCTTCGGGGCGAACACGGCGCTGCATCACTTCGACATGAAGATCGAGCGCGGCGAATTCATCACGTTTCTTGGGCCGTCCGGCTGTGGCAAGACCACGGTGCTGCGCATGATCGCCGGCTTCGAAACGCCGACGCGCGGCATCATCCGGCTGGATAACAAGGACGTGACGCACCTGCGTACCCGGCAGCGCAAGGTCGGCATGGTGTTCCAGTCGTATGCGCTGTTTCCGAACATGACGGTGGCCGATAACATCGGCTTCGGTTTGAAGATCACGCACCGTCCGCAGGCGGAGATCAAGAAGCGCGTCGAGGAGATGCTGCAACTGATCAAGCTGCCGCATCTCGGTGAACGCTATCCGTGGCAATTGTCGGGTGGCCAGCAGCAGCGCGTGGCGCTGGCGCGCGCGCTTGCCGGCAAGCCGCAGGTGCTGTTACTCGACGAACCGCTATCGGCACTCGACGCGAAGATCCGCATTTCCTTGCGGCAAGACATCCGTGCGTTGCAGCGCGAGTTGGGCATCACGTCGATTTTCGTCACGCACGATCAGGAAGAGGCGCTGTCCATTTCCGACCGCATCGTGGTGATGAACGAGGGGCGCGTCGAACAGATCGGCTCGCCCTCGGAGATCTACAACTATCCGCGCACGCGCTTTGTCGCGTCGTTCGTCGGCACGCTGAACATTCTGGCGGGGCATGTGATCGACCCGAAAACCGGCAAGATGGCCGTCGACGGTCAGGAACTGACCACCACGCAAGAATTGCCGGCAGACGACGCGGGCAAAAAGCGCATGCTCGCCCTGCGCCCCGAAGCGATTGTGCTGGAACCGGCCGCGCCGGGTCGCAATACGCTGAACGCGACTGTCGAAGAAGTGAATTTCCTCGGCGCGGTGGTGCGCATCAGAACGCGCGTGAAAGACGCGGTGATTTCACTCGATGTGTTCAACGACCCGAATCGCGGCTTGCCCGAACGGGGTCAACCGGTATCGCTGGGTTTCTCGCACGAGAACTTGCTGGTGCTGGAAGAGGGTGGTGCATAGAAGCCGAACAGCCGTGTCTGAGGTGGGCGAAAACCCCGCGTACAGACCAGGTGGTTTCGGCTGAAACAGGCGAAAGCCGCAGCCCCAAAGGCTCTCCGGGTTTTCCCGGATTCGCGGCCTGTACGGATTCCGGATTCCCCGACACCCCTCGTCCGGATTTCCGGAATCCCGGACGGCGGGTGCTGTAACACGCCAAAAAACCTATAAAAATCAAAGCGATTCGCTTTGCATCAAGCTGGCATCGACCTTGCAATTTAGAAACCGCGGCCGCAACGGTCCGACAACTAAAGCAAGGAGACAACGATGTCTGATTTCCCCTCCCGGTATTTCTGAATTCGTCGTCTTGTCGCGGCCTAATGCCGTGCACAGGCGTGACGACTATTCGTTCGCATGATGCGCAGCGTGGCAGGCCTTGAGCTCACCCATATCGCAGGAAACATCGTGAAGAAACCTATCCACAAAGTGCTGTACGTCCAGGTGATCGTGGCGATCATCATCGGCATCGCGCTCGGCCATTTTTCGCCGGACTTCGCCGTCGACATGAAGCCGCTCGGCGACGGCTTCATCAAGCTGATCAAGATGGTGATCGGGCCGATCATCTTCTGTACGGTGGTGACGGGTATCGCCGGTATGGAAGACATGAAGAAGGTCGGGCGCGTCGGCGGTAAGGCGCTGCTGTACTTCGAAATCGTCTCGACGTTCGCGCTGGTGCTCGGCCTGATCGCGACCCACGTGCTGAAGCCCGGTGTCGGCTTTAACATCGATCCGGCCACGCTCGACGGCAAGGCGGTCGCCTCGTATGCCGCGAAGGCGCACGGCCAGACCACGGTCGATTTCCTGATGCACCTGATCCCGGACACGCTGGTATCGGCGTTCGCACAGGGCGAAATCCTGCAGATCCTGCTGATCGCGCTGCTGTTCGGCGCGGTGCTGGCCACGGCTGGTGAGAAGGGCAAGGTCGTCACGAACTTCATCGACGGGCTCTCGCATGTTCTGTTCGGTATTGTGCGCATCATCACGAAGCTGGCGCCGATCGGCGCCTTCGGCGCGATGGCGTTCACCATCGGCAAGTACGGCATCGGCTCGCTGCTGCCGATGCTCAAGCTGATCGGCACGTTCTATCTGACTTCGATCGTGTTCGTGGTGGTCGTGCTCGGCATCATCGCGCGTGCGGTGGGCTTCAACATCCTGCGCTTTGTCGCCTACATCAAGGAAGAGATGCTGATCGTGCTCGGCACGAGCTCGTCGGAAGCCGCGCTGCCGCAACTGATGCTGAAGCTCGAAAAGCTCGGCTGCTCGCGCTCGGTGGTGGGCCTCGTGGTGCCGACTGGTTACTCGTTCAACCTTGATGGCACCAACATCTACATGACGATGGCCGTGTTGTTCATCGCTCAGGCGACCAACACCGACCTCACGTGGACGCAGCAGCTCACGCTGCTGGCGGTGACGATGCTGACGTCGAAGGGCGCGAGCGGTGTGACGGGTGCAGGCTTCATCACGCTGGCCGCCACGCTCGCTGTGGTGCCGACCATTCCGCTGTCGGGCATGGTGCTGATTCTCGGTATCGACCGCTTCATGAGCGAATGCCGCGCGCTGACGAACATCGTCGGCAACGGTGTGGCGACGGTGGTGGTGTCGGCATGGGAAAAGGAACTGGACCGCAACAAGCTGAACGCTGCGTTGCGGGGTGACGTGGCGGTCAAAGAGCCGGCCGAGGCGTAAGCCAGGCAACCGTCACGAGCACGACTTCGGCCGCGGACGCCCACCTATGAAAGCGGCGACCGCGAGCCCGGACCCCGCGCCGTCAGCCGACGAAGCTTACGCCGGCGACGCGGCGCCTTATGCCACAATATCCGATCCTTACCGATCGGATATTGCCAACGTGACGCGCCGCCTGCTGATCCTCTTCGCGCTCGTCGCCGGGCTCGTGGTGGCGTGCGGGCTGACTTACACCATTGCGTGGCAGAGCGGGATCGACAATTTGCGGCGCAACGCCGCGGTGCGGGTCGATCGCACGGCCAGCGCGCTGAAAAGCACGCTCGAGCGCTACGAATCGCTGCCTTATCTGCTGGCCGAGCATCCCATTGTGCAAGACGTGCTGGTCGATCCCAGCCCTGCCAACGTCGAACGCGCCAATCTCTATCTCGAAGACCTCAACCGTCACGCGCGGGCAACGGTCACCTACATCATTCCGCTCGACGGCTATTGCGTCGCCGCGAGCAACTGGCACGGGCCGGGCAGCTTCATCGGCGCGGGCTATCAATTCCGGCCGTATTTTCTCGATGCGGTGAAGGGTGGCGTGGGCCGCTTCTTTGGTATCGGCACGGTTTCGCAGGCGCCGGGTTATTACATCTCCCAGCCGGTGCGGCGTGACGGCAAGATCGTCGGCGTGGCCGTCGTCAAGCTCGATCTCGAATGGTTTCAGGGCGCGGATGCGTCCGAGCCTCTGGTTGTCGCCGACGATCACGGCGTGATCTTTCTGTCGTCGGTGCCGGCGTGGAAATATCACACGATCCGCCCGTTATCGGGGCAAGTCGCCGATTCGATCTACCAGGCGCGCCAGTATGCGCAGCAACCGATCGCGCCACTGCCGGTGACGATCGAGCGCACGCTCGAAGGCAATGCGCAGATCGTGCGGATCGGCGGTGGCCGCTATGCACCGCGTTATCTGGCGTCGCGGCGCGGCATGGGCGAGCCGGACTGGCATCTGATTACGATGTCGCCCGTCGGTCCTGTCGACGCCGATGCGCGCAAGGCGACCATTGTGACGGGCTTCGGCTACGTGTCGCTGGTATTGCTCGCGTTCTACTGGAGAATGCGTCGCGCCCGGGTGCGCGAAGTAATGCGCAGCCGTTCGCTGCTGCAAAAGGCCTACGCTGAACTGAACCGGCGAGTGGCGGAGCGCACCGCGGATCTCTCGCAGGCGAATGAGCAGTTGCAGAAAGAAGTCGCCGAGCGGACGCGCGCCGAACAGGAACTGCGCGACGCGCACGACGAACTGATTCAGGCCAGCAAGCTCGCCGCGCTCGGTCAGATGGCGGCGGGCATCACGCATGAATTGAATCAGCCGCTTGCCGCGCTGCGCGGTTTCTCGGACAACACACGCGTGCTGCTCGAACGCGGCGATCAGGCCTCGGCGTTCGAAAATCTCGAAGCGATCGCGGCGCTCACCGAGCGCATGGGCAAGATCACCAATCAGTTGAAGTTGTTTGTCGGCCGCGCGCGGCCGCGCAGTGCGCGTGCGCCGGTCATGCGAGCGTTGCGCAACGTCATCGCGCTGCTGCAGAAACGCCTGCAAGGCGTGGAAGTCGAGTTCGTCTTGCTCGATGCCGGCACCGGCGTGCGCACGCCGCTGAATCTCGCCGACGATCCCCCCGATCTGGTTGCCAATTGCGACGATCTGCGACTCGAGCAGGTGTTGATCAATCTGCTCGGCAACGCGCTGGACGCAACGGCGGGGCTGATGCCGCCGCGCATTTCGATCGAGATCGAAACCGCTGAGTCGAGCGTGTCGTTCGCTGTGCATGACAACGGCCCAGGCATTCCGGACGATGTGCTGCCGCGTCTGTTCGAACCGTTCTTCACTACGAAAGAAATGGGTCAGGGGCTGGGGCTCGGC
Organism: Paraburkholderia aspalathi; assembly: GCF_900116445.1. GTDB lineage: Bacteria > Pseudomonadota > Gammaproteobacteria > Burkholderiales > Burkholderiaceae > Paraburkholderia > Paraburkholderia aspalathi. The sequence continues at coordinate 7,117 of NZ_FPBH01000040.1, read as the reverse complement.
CTTGCGATTTCATCGTCGATTGCGCGCGACTGCGGCGGCACACTGGTGGCGCGCAACGCGCCGGACGGCGGTGCATTATTCGTATTGACGCTGCGCCGCGCGCGCGTGCAGACGAGCTACACATCGGACCCGCTCACCACGGGTTCCTGAATCAGACGAGAACAACATGCTGAACGACGGCCTGCAAGTGCTGTATATCGAAGACGACGAACTGGTGCGGCGCGCCAGCGTGCAGAGTCTGCAACTGGCGGGCTTCGAGGTGATCGGCCATGCGTCGGCGGAATCCGCGGCGAAGATGATTAGCGCGGACTTCTCCGGGGTGATCGTCAGCGATATTCGCTTGCCTGGCGCGAGTGGACTCGAATTGCTTGCGCAGTGCCACGAACGCGCGCCCGACGTGCCGGTGATTCTGGTCACCGGTCATGGCGATATTTCCATGGCCGTGCAGGCGATGCGCGACGGCGCGTATGACTTCATCGAAAAGCCCTTCGCATCCGAACGTCTGATCGAAACCGTGCGGCGTGCGCTGGAACGCCGCAAGCTGGTGCTCGAGAACCTCGCGCTGCGCCGTGAGCTGGCCGGGCAGAACACGGTTGCGCCGCGCATCATCGGCCGTAGTCCGGCGATCGAGCAGGTGCGGCGGCTGATCGCGAATATCGCGCCGACCGACGCCTCGGTGCTGATCAACGGCGACACCGGCGCGGGCAAGGAGTTGATCGCGCGCAGTCTGCATGAACTGTCGCCGCGCCGTGACAAACCGTTTATCGCGGTGAACTGCGGCGCGCTGCCGGAACCGATGTTCGAGTCGGAAATGTTCGGCTATGAACCCGGTGCATTCACCGGCGCGGCAAAACGCCGAATCGGCAAGCTCGAACACGCTTCGGGCGGCACGCTGTTTCTCGACGAAATCGAGAGCATGCCGCTCGCGTTGCAGGTCAAGCTGCTGCGCGTATTGCAGGACGGCGTGCTGGAAAGGCTCGGCTCGAACCAGCCGATTCGCGTGAATTGCCGTGTGGTGGCTGCCGCGAAGGGCGATATGGCGGAGCATGTCGCGGACGGCTCGTTCCGTCGCGATTTGCTGTACCGGTTGAACGTGGTGACGATTGCGCTGCCGCCATTGGGTGAACGCCGCGAGGACATCGTGCCGCTCTTCGAACACTTCCTGCTGGATGCGGCCGTGCGTTATCAGCGCCCCGCGCCGATTCTCACCGACCGGCAGCGTGCCAGCCTGATGCAACGGGAATGGCCGGGGAATGTGCGCGAACTGCGCAATGCCGCTGACCGTTTCGTGCTCGGCGTCGCCGACGACCCCGTCATGTCTTTCGCCGACGACGGTGTAGCGACGCAACCCTTGAAGGAACGTGTCGAGCAATTCGAGCGGGCGGTGATCGCGGAGGCGTTGGAGCAGGCGGGCGGCGTAGTGGCGGTCGCGGCAGACAAGCTGCAGCTTGGAAAGGCAACGCTCTACGAGAAGATCAAGCGATATGGCCTCGCGGCCAAAGGGGAAGGGGAGCGGTGAGAATTAAAAACGCCGGCGGCGAGGCGGTATAACCTCGGCGCCGGCGTGTTTGAATCTGGGTGTTGTTTAATTCACGCTTTCGTAGCAATCAGGCAGCGTTCAGCGCTTTTTCCAGCAACTGGTCGAGTTCCGCGAATTGCGGTTCGCCGACATAGCGCTTCAGAATCTTGCCGTCCTTGTCGACCAGGAAGGTCGTCGGCGTGAGCTGCACGTTGCCGAACTGCTTGGCGGCCGAGCCGTCGTCCATGGCAACCTTGAACGGTAGCTGGCGGGTTTGCGTGTAGTTGGCCACGTACATCGGCGCGTCGTAGTTCATTGCGACGGCGACGAATTCGAGCCCTTTGCCCTTGAAGCGGTTATAGGTCTGGACCATCTGCGGCATTTCCTTCATGCAGGTGTCGCAGCTGGTCGCCCAGAAGTTGACCAGGTAGACCTTGCCCTTCAGATCGGCAGTGGAGACCTTCTGACCCGAGAGCAACGTGAAGGTCGCATCGGGCACGCGCTGCTGGCCAGCGAACGCGAAATAGCCGGCAGTCGCAATCGCGATGGCCACGACGGCGATGATGATGGCGCGAAGCGGATTCGCGCGCCGTGCGGCAGTGGACGGGGTGGAACTCATGAACGGAACCTCGAGAGTCGCGCAGAACGCGCGGAACAGTACGTGGATTTGGCCTGTTAAATCCGGTATTGCTTGGCCTCGCTATTGTAGCCCGATTCCGGCAACGCGGCAGCGGGCGGCCCGGGAGGCGATAATAGGACTTCACGTTCCTGTCAGTCCGATCTTCTGTCCCCATGCTCCGAACTGCTTTTCGCTTCCTCGCCCGAGTCTCGATCATCCCGTTTGGCCGCCCCGTTAGCCGTTCTCCACGTTTCGCCCTGACAGACGGTCGCCCGGCCGGCGTCGCTTTCCCCTTGCAGCGAGCGCGAGCAGTTCTCCGCACGGTGGCCTGCACGCTGGCGTTGGGCGGCGCGTTGGCAGCGTGTTCGCCGACCTTCGACTGGCGCACCATCATGAATAACGACAACGGCTACACGGTCGACTTGCCGGCCAAGCCGGACAACGATCAGCGCGCGGTCCAGATCGACGGCAAGCCGATGCAGATGGCGATGCAGACGGCCGAAGCCGGCGACGCCGTGTTCGCGGTCGGCACCGTAATGCTGCCGAGCGATGACGAAGCGACGCAGCGCGCCGCCCTCGAATTCCTGCGCACGGGTCTCGCCCGTAACGTCGGCGCCGCGCCGGATGCGCACGCGGTGCAAATCCCGTTGGCCGCAGGCGGCAAGGTGCTGGGTCTGGAAATGAAACTGAGCGGCGAGGCTGGTTCGCAACACGAGACGCGCACCGTCTATGCGCGGCTGGTCGCGCGTGGCCGGCATGTGTATCAGGCCGCGATCATTGCTTCCAAGCCCGTGCAGCAGGAACAGGTCGACCAGTTTTTTTCGTCGTTCCGGCTCTATTGAACGTATAAAGCGACATGTTTTTTGGCCGACTGGGTGGGCGACAAGTTTGTGGAAGACAGTGAAAGTTCCTTCGTAGCATCGCGTGCTAATTCCCGGTTTACGTTGAAGTTTTCCGGTTACTCACAGGTCCTGTGGATAACTCTGTTGAGAACTTCGCTTTTTTTGCCGTAGATGCCCATCCCGTGGGCATTCTGTCAGATCGAGTCCGCTCCGGTCGCTTGAAAAAGTCCAATCGAATCAATGCCTTTTGGATGCATGCTTCCGCGTGCCTTTCAGATGTTTCAAAATCTATCCGGAACGCGTACATGTGCATAAGTCAAGTCTTGACAGCCGATTTTTCGCCTTATACCGACCCAAAAGCCCGGCGATATTGGATGGCTTCACCGACTTGTGCAGCGCTCGGCATGGCGGTGCCGGCCAGGTCGGCGATGGTCCGGGCCACCTTCAGAACTCTGTAGTAAGCACGCGCCGACCAGCCGAAACGTTCGCCGGCCTGGCGCAGCAAAGCTTCTCCTTCCGCGTCGGGCCGACAGACCTCGTCCACTTCCCGTCCGCCCAGTTCCCGATTGGTTTTGCCTTGCCGGGCGAGTTGCCGCTCACGCGCGGCATTCACCCGCAGTGCGATCGCCGCACTGGACTCACCGGTGGTGGCGGAACGCGCCGACAGTTCCGCCGGCGTGAGCGCAGGAATCTCGAGCTGGATGTCGATCCGGTCGAGCAGCGGCCCGGACAGCTTGCGCAGATAGCGCGCCGCGATCTCAGGCGTGCAGCGGCAGCGGCCGTTGGGGTCACCGCGCCATCCGCAGGGGCAGGGGTTCATCGCCGCGATTAGCTGGCAAGCGGCTGGAAAATCCGCTTGCAAGGCGGCGCGCGAGATGGTGATGCGGCCGGCCTCGAGGGGCTCGCGCAGGGTCTCCAACACATGGCGGTCGAACTCAGGCAATTCGTCCAAAAACAGTACGCCCAGATGCGCCAGGGTGATTTCGCCGGGTTGCGGCGGATTGCGCCCGCCAACCAGCGCCGGCCCGCTCGACGAATGATGCGGCGCGCGAAACGGCCGCTGCCGCCATTGCGAGGGCGTAAAGCCGGCCCGGCTGGCGGACAGCAACGCGGCCGAGCTGAGCGCTTCGTCATCGGTCATGGGCGGGAGCAGGCCTGGCAGGCGGGCGGCGAGCATCGATTTGCCCGCGCCAGGCGGCCCGACCAGCAAGACGTGGTGTCCGCCGGCCGCAGCGACTTCAAGTGCGCGGCGCGCGCCGCGCTGGCCGATCACGTCGGCCATGTCCGGAATGGCGGTGGGCGCGGTCTCGCTGAGGTCGGGGGCCACGACAGGGTAAAGCCGGGCGTCGGGCGCTCCGGCCAGATGTGCGCACAGCGACGGCAGATCGGTGGCGCCATAGACGTCGACACCCGGCACTAGCGCTGCCTCGGCCGCGCTCGCGGCGGGTAGATAAAGCTGCGGGGCAGATTGAGCGGGCGTAACAGGCGTTGCCGGTCCGGCCGAAGTAATACAAGTACAAGTAGAAGCAGACACGCCCGCCACGCCGCCAGGAGAAGCAACGCTGCGGGCCGTTCCGCAGGCCATCGCGAAAGCCCCGCGCATCGGCCGCAGCGCGCCGGTCAGTGACAGTTCGCCGGCGAATTCACGATGCAGGAGCGACTCGGCCGGAATCTGCCCGCTCGCCGCCAGAATGCCTAAAGCAATCGGCAGATCGAAGCGGCCGGATTCCTTGGGCAAGTCGGCAGGCGCGAGATTGACAGTAATGCGCCGCACAGGGAAATCGAAGCTGCAGTTCTGCAGCGCCGCGCGCACGCGCTCGCGGCTTTCGCGCACTTCCAGATCAGGAAGGCCGACGATCGAAAAAGAGGGTAATCCGTTCGCGAGGTGGACCTCGACGGTTACTTCGGGCGCGCGGCCAGAGGCCGGCGCGCGACTGCGCACCACGGCAAGCGACATGTTTTCTCCCGTCGGACCGCGCGCAGATGGCGCGCGCAAATCCCCTAAAACGCTGATGACGTCACGGCTCGCTTGCCAGTGATGTGCAGCACTACGCAGCTAAAGCGCTGCGAGCCAAGCTTCAGGCTGCTGGCGTTGTGACCGGCAGTTTCTGTTCGAGCTCGGCGACGCGGCGCTCCAGTTCCTCGAGGCGCGCGCGAGTGCGCACCAGCACCTGGGTCTGCGTATCGAATTCCTCACGTGTGACCAGGTCGAGCTTGGAGAAGCCTTGCGACAGCATGGCTTTCACGTTGCGTTCGACATCTTTGGCCGGCGAGTTCTTGAACAGCTCGCTCATGCGGGCCTGAAAATCGTTAAAGACATCGTTCGGTTGTTTCATGGTGTTCCCCTTAATGCACAAAAAATGTGCATGTTTCATTGCGCCTGTGCTTTGTCACGTTGAATGGGCCGTCTTGGTGCATGGCCTGTTGCCTGCCGCTGCCGCATGAGCCCGTTTGGTGCGTGCTCAAACGTTAAAAGCCTTCGAACACTCTAGCAACGATCCATACGCCGCGCCACCGGTCCCCGCCAACGTTGGCCATCCGGCCAGGGCCGCTTGCGCCCCTTCTGCAGCATGCCCCGGACGAAGTCTGACACAACATGGCATGCGAGTTGCTGTTACTGCCCCGCGCGCACTGCCGGGTGCTTTTTACCGGCAGCGGAACGAGACCACGCGAACGGGTTACAGGGTACGCAAACAGGGTTACGCAACGGGTTACGCAACTTAGCGAGGGATTTCATGAAACTCATTACCGCAATCATCAAGCCGTTCAAGCTCGATGAGGCGCGCGAAGCCTTGTCGGCCATCGGCGTCTCAGGCATCACGGTGACGGAAGTCAAAGGCTTCGGTCGTCAGAAGGGCCACACGGAACTGTATCGGGGCGCTGAATACGTCGTCGATTTCCTGCCGAAGGTGAAGATCGAGGCGGCTGTCTCGGACGACATCGTCGATCAGGCGATCGAGGCGCTCGAACGCGCGGCACGCACAGGCAAGATCGGCGACGGCAAGATTTTTGTCACGCCGATCGAGCAAGTGATTCGGATTCGCACCGGGGAGACCGGCGCGGACGCTCTGTAATACCAAAAGATAGCGACACAGATAGCGACAAGAGGAAACGAAGATGCGCAAATTATTGATGTCCATGCTGATGGCCGGTTCGCTGCTCGCGGGCGGTATCGGCGCCGCCCTCGCGGACGACGCTTCCGCCCCTGCAGCCGCCTCGGCGCCTGCTTCCGATACGACGGCGAGCGCGCCGGCGCCTGACGCTTCGGCAGCGCCTGCTGCCGCCGCGGCTTCGGCACCGGCCGCTGATGCGTCCGCCGCACCGGCTGCCAGCGCCGCTGCAGCCGCGCCGGCAGCATCGGACGCCGCACCTGCCGCCCCGACCGCGCCGTTCTCGGTCGATTCGTCGAAGATCAATTCGGGCGACACCGCCTGGATGCTGACCTCCACCGCGCTCGTCCTGTTCATGACGATCCCGGGTCTGGCGCTGTTCTACGGCGGCATGGTCCGCAAGAAGAGCGTGCTCGCGATCCTGATGCAGAGCTTCGCGATCACCTGCCTCGTGTCGATCATCTGGGTGGTGGTGGGCTACAGCCTCGCCTTCACGCCGGGTAACTCGTTCATTGGCGGCTTCTCGCGCTTCTTCATGGCGGGCATGAACTACATCAAGGGCGACAAGGCCACGACGCTGACCGTCAGCCACCTCGCGCCGACGATCCCGGAAACGGTCTACGTCGTCTATCAGATGACGTTCGCGATCATTACCCCGGCACTGATCACGGGCGCGTTCGCCGACCGTATGAAGTTCTCGGCAATGCTCGTGTTCATGACGCTGTGGTCGATCATCGTCTACTCGCCGATCGCGCACATGGTCTGGGAACCGACCGGCTGGCTGGCTAGCGCGGGCATCCTCGACTTCGCGGGCGGCACGGTGGTGCACATCAACGCCGGTATCGCGGCGCTGGTCTGCGCTCTGGTGCTCGGCAAGCGTGTCGGCTACGGCAAGGAAGCAATGGCCCCGCACAACCTGACGCTCACGCTGATCGGTGGCGCCATGCTGTGGGTAGGCTGGTTCGGCTTCAACGCGGGTTCGGCAGTGGCAGCAGACGGCCGTGCCGGTTTCGCGATGTTCGCAACG
>NZ_FPBH01000043.1 GCF_900116445.1 Paraburkholderia aspalathi | reverse complement strand
GGAAGGCCGCACTGAACCGCTTCACGATCCAGTTCGAAGAGCGGCTGGTGCCGGGTTAAACCTCAACCCGTTTACACAAAATTCCGGACACCCCCCGACCATGAGCACCTTTCGCACTCCGGGGCGACGAACCGCTCCGGGTGGCTGGTTAATGCTCGCGCACCACACCTCTGTGCGCCCCATGAACGCCGCGCCAGGCAATCACACGCGAATCCCAACTTTTCCCTGCAGACAGTTTGCGGGCGTGATGGCCATCCCGCACCGGCACACGGATAACCGTTCCGGCACATAGCAAACGCTCCGTCAACGTCTGTCTTCGACGGACGATACACCTGACGCCGCAGCATGCACACTCCAGTCCCGTCGTGCTGTGTCCTCACCACACCGATGGTCGGCGGATAGGCTGGGTCAATCAGGATCAGTTCGACACCCGCAAGAAGGCACTGCGCTGCGAGCAGTTGCCGGTACTTTGCTTAAAGCAGCCCCGAGAGCACGCAGGCCGCTTCCGGGCGGAGCTGAGCTGTTGCTTTCCTCTTCGCGGTGAAGTCCGGATCTTCTGCAACGAGGAGCTTTCGCGCTTCTTCTATCACCCGATCGTCGCCCGGAAGGCGCCGGCGAGAATCGCGTCGTGCTGGCTGGAACCTGCATTTTGCCGTAGCAGCGGGACGCTCCGGGGAGTCATGCGTGAGTTGTCCTCCAACGGCTCGAATCGGCGTCGCCATCCTGCGGTGATAGCCCATAAGCACGCTACCGGAATCTGCCGGGGGAGATTTCACACTATCAAATTAGCGGCCAAGAGATGGCGGCATCCTAATGCTCGGCGACCATTTCTTACACTTGCAATGCGAAATAAGATGAAAATGGGGCTGATTGTGTTTGAATCGATAGCATTAAAAGACAAGTGCGTGGCATAGTTCGATTTTTCTCAACAAAAAGGTGAATTGCCATGGCGACATTGGAACAGGTTCAGGCAAAGCTTAAGAAACTGCAGGCGCAAGCCGACGCGATGCTGGCGAAGAAGACGCAGGTTGTAGTGGATCAGATTCGCGCGTTGATGTTGGAGCACGGTCTTACCACGGCTGACATTGAGACCAAAGCAAAGGCGAAGCGTGAGGGCAACGCGCTCAATGGCAGCGCGCCCCGCGGTAGTATGAGAGTTGCCCGTGGAGAAAAAGCTAAACCAGTACCGAAGTACCTGGACCCCAAAACAGGTACAACCTGGAGTGGGTATGGCCGCGCACCGGCGTGGATTGCTGGCGCGAAGGACCGCACCAGATTTCTGATTGCAGATGGTACTGAAACTGCTATTGCCGAAAGTGCCGGTGCCACAGGTAAGGCGAAGGCCGCAGTTAAGACGTCTTCGGCGGCCGGCGCAGTTGCAGGCAAAGGTCAGCGAAAGGGACCTCAGCCGGCCATGTACCGCGACCCGGAATCTGGCGCGACCTGGAGCGGGCGAGGTCGGGCACCAGGTTGGTTGGGCGCGGACCGGAGCAAATTCCTGATAGATGGTGCAGGCGCAGGAGCGGACGCCAGCGCTGCGGTCGAGGCGCGCAAGCCGGCGAAGAAGTCTATTGCAGCGAAGGGTCCGGCGAAGAAGGCTGCCTTGGCAGGCAAGAAAACGACTACCAAAAAAGCTTCGACGACTGCAACGAAAAAGGTCGCGGCTAAAAAGGCTCAAAAGAGAAAAATGGGCGCTACCAAGAAGACGGTTGCGGCAACTGGTGTCACCCAAGCGCCGGAAGCCGCGGTCGCTTAGGCATCCTCCCGATGACGAGGAGTTGTAGGTTGCAACCGACTGCGGGGTACAACGGCCCCGCAGTCGCTGACCGCTATGTCATCTGCCGGGTCTTCGCATGGTTCAAGGCACATGCAAATCTCTCGCCGGCGGCCCGTGACGCAAAAGAGACGGCGGTGGAGTAGTGGCCGCAGGGCGGAGCGCTGGTCGCTATCTCCCGCGCTGACGGACGGGTCCCTCGTCGCCGACAGGCAGATGGCAGTAGCGTCGCGCACCTGGTTCGAGCGCACTTGCCACAGGTAAATTCTCGTCTTGTAGCGCTTGGGCGCGTTCTCCAACGGAGCCGGTTCGTCGACTCACCATGCCGTCGCTCCTCGCACTGCTACGCTTGACACCTTGGCGGCGAATTCGTGCCTGGGAATAAAACCGGTGGCTACTCATATCAAAAACTCTTCGTCATAGAAACTCTACGGTCGATATGTTTGCTATTCCTTTCGCGGGAGAACTGTTATCCGAGGGCCGCCGGCCTTCGGCCGGCGTGTGGTGTCTTCGACACCTGGTCGCCACGGCTTCGCCAGACTCCTGAAACGGAGCCTGTTCAGGCAGTTTTCAATCTGAACTGAGCGGGAGCCTGCGGCCGTCCACATACTCGGATCTTCGCTCTGTCGGGCGCCGTGTGTGAATCTGATGGATTCCTCGATTCCTAGCTTGCCGGCTGTCACTTTAATTCCTGGCTCTACCTATGAACGCTGCCAGTTCGCGAGCAATACCCACGGCCGTAATGTTGATGGGCTTGTCTCGCACTGTCAGCCGGCGGGATCTTCGGCACAGCCGCGCGTGGGCGTCCCAAGCGTGGTCGATGACGGCCCCGGGGCAGGCCTTCGAGAGGGGCCTGGATTTCCGGACTGACGCAGACGGGATGGTGGCGCCCGGCGGCTATGTTCTCCCCTAGCTTCACACCAAGCCGTTACCGGCTCAGCATGTCGGGGTAGGGAGCGGTTGATGGAACAACTGGTTTCATCAGGTCACACCTTCTTCAGTGAAACAGAAACTCAGGCGACTCTCATCGCACGTGGAAATCCGGACTGACATACGCCGTGCTATCGCTTTCCATGCTGACCTCCGTGCCGGAAATCGCCGGGTGTGGCCCTGTCCACACCGTGCGGCTCTGGCAGAGATGCAAACCCGCGTTTGTTTCCCTCGGCGGGCCAGCCCTTGCCTCACCAAAGTCATACTGATTAATCCGCGATTGGTTCCTCACGACAGGCCGGCCTCTGCCTCAGGGAAAGTCATGGTGTATTAACACAGGCCGCTGATTGACGACAGACAGAGGCCTGCGTCCATTCCATCCAGATTCCGGCCATTCTCCGATACCCCTTCAAAGACATCCGAAGGTCGGTGTCGCCTCGGAAACCGGCCGCTCAAGGTGCGGCCGGTTTCCTGATTAGAACCTGTGCGTCATGCCGAAGATGCCGGCGAGTTGGTGGTTGTTGCCCGAGTAGGCGCTGCCGTTAAGATCGGCAACGGCCCGCTTGCCCGTCGAATCAACACCCGAAGCCGTCTCGTAGAAGCCGATCGCGTAGAGCGAAGTGCGCTTGGACAATGCGTAGGTCGCGCCCAGGTTGAACTGGTTATATTTCGCGCTGCCCAAGTTGTTCGCACCGCTGTTGTGCGTGTAGATATACGCGCCATCGAGTTGCAACGCCGTGGTCACCTGATACTTCAGGTTGATTTCGCCGGAATTGAAAGTCGCCGTGCCGCCCGTGTACTTCGGGCCGGAAATCTGACCGACTGCATTCACCGAACCCAGGTTCTGGAATTGGGTGTTCGAGTACAACAGGCCGATAATTGCCGGACCAAGTGTGTACGAGCCGCCCGCCACGACGATCTGTTGCGAACCCGCTGACGCGTAGCCGCCGTAGATCTTATTGTTCATGTTGTCGTTCGCGCCCGTAGCGGAAGACGACGGCGTCGACGAATTTCCCTGATTGCCGAACGTCGCGTAATACGGGTCCTTGACGAACGTATAGCCGGCACCAAGTTTAAGTGGACCGTTCGTATACGAGACTGCCGCGTCCACAACCGAGTTTTGCGAGAAATTGCCTGCCTGGCCGCCCAGACTGTACAGCACGCCTACCTGCAAGCCTCTGTAGTTCGGGCTCGTGTACTTGATCGAATTCTGGACGCGGTTCGAGGTATTAACGTTATCGACGTCGCTCGCGCGCGTGCCGTAGCCGAGTCCGGAAGCCGCCCAGTCGGCGCCAGATGCGAACGTGGAGGTCAAATCATTGCTTGCCGAGTATTGGCGACCTGCCGTTACGGTACCCCAGGTCTTGCTGCTCAGTCCGACGAAAGCCTTGCGGCCGAACAGGAGGCCACCCTGGCTCAGCGTGCCGGTGCCAGAGGAGAAGCCGCTTTCAAGGGTGAAGATCGCCGACAGACCGCCGCCCAGGTCTTCCGTTCCCTTCATGCCCCAGCGCGACGACGTCGCCTGTGAGAACGCGTACTGGTGCAAACCTTTGACGTTGTTGTTGATGAGGATACCTGTGTCGACGATGCCGTACAGAGTCACGCTGCTTTGCGCGTGCGCCGCGCTACCGAGTGCGCTAAGCGTGAGGAAAGCCACCGAGGTCTTTATCATTTTCATCTGTTTTTCACTTTATTGAAGTAAGGATCTATCGCTCTCGTGATGAGAGTGATCTCATTGAACGTGGTTGCCCGGTGCAATTATCATAAGTAATGCTATGTAAGATACGTGAACCCGGCTAACCCACTACGAGCAAGAACTAGTCAATGCTGTTCTTACCGTTCCCGTGCGCCTCGAGGCGCCGACGCTTTTCGCCGGATATGCTGTTCCTGCCAAAATCAAAGCTCGGCAAAAATAGCCCACACTGAATTCTTTCGGAAGAGAAATTTTTGCCTTGTATTATGTTTGCAACGGACGTTACACGGATCGAGCATTTCGCCAAGTTGTTATGCGATAGCGTCACAAAAAAATGGCTAGGGCACGCGTCCCAAACAGTCGGACGAGACCCGAGTTTTGCGATTTGAGGCGGGTTGGGGTCAGCAAATCGTGATGACACGCGCTGAGCTGCACGTACTCGGTGCTTTGGTGTGCCAGACTCAAAAAGAATGCGATGGGTGCAGTTGAATCCCGAAGTTGCGGCTCACACAAGCCTTCGGCTGGTGACACGGTGACCGGCCGCTGCACCTTGGAAGTAGCCGCTGCCGAGGCGCAGGTTTGCACGTCTGCTCAGGGGCGACTTGAGGCGCTCAGCTTTCTCGATAGCGGCCGTTCGCGACAATGGAGAGTCAAGTTTCCTAACTGGCGGCTTCGGAAGTGACGCGGACTTGCTACCAAGTTCGACGCCGCTGCCGACAAAAAAGACGACACACCAAAAAATGAACCGCCCCATATTTGGTGCAGGCTCCAACTCTCGAGAGAACGGAGCTATGAACAAGTCGAACAAGTTTTCTGCTGAAGTCCGCGAACGTGCTGTGCGCATGGTGCAAGAGCATCGGGGGAGTATCCCTCACAGTGGGCAGCGATCGAATCCATCACCCCAAAGATCGACTGTACGAGCCAGACGCTGTCGGGATGGGTCAAGCGCGAAGAAGTTGATTGCGGTGAGCGTGCGGGCGTCACCACGTCGGAACGTGAGCGCCTCACGGCACTGGAGCGAGAGGTTAAGGAACTGCGCCGTGCCAATGAGATCCTGGAGCTGGCGAGCGCATTTTTCGCGCAGATGGAACTCGACCGCCGCCCGAAGTCCTGAAGGCCTGTATCGATCAGCATCGCGACCCCTTCGGGGTCAGTCGATCTGCAAGGTTTTGCGGATTGCCCCGTCGTGCTATCGGCGTCATGCCGCACAGCTTCGCGATCCGTCGCGGCGCTGTGCCCGAGCGAAACGCGATGAGTTTCTGAGTCCGGAAATCAAGCGAGTCTGGCAAGCCAACATGCGGGTCTACGGCGCGGACAAAGTCTGGAAGCAATTGAACCGGGGCGGTTATTGCGGTGACACGTTGCACCGTCGGGCGGCTGATGAAGCCGCAGGGTTTGCGCGGTGTGAGGCGTGGAAAGCGAGGCGTCTCACCAGGATGCTGCGCAGTCGTTTAGGAGCGGCGGGCCGATCCCGTCTAACTCCAATCGCTCAACCATGCCCAGCAACGCAATGTCTGCTTCCTTGAGCGTGTCATCGGCCTGCTGAGCCATTGCCCGTGCGAGGTTCGCGCTGGCAACGTGCGTTTCGCCCAGATCAACCGACTGCGCGTTCCAACTCCGGCAGCCATTGAGCACAACGAGAAACAGGCAGGCGAGCGCCACGAAAGATATCGCGCGCCAGATGATGGACGGTCTGTTTAAAATCAACCTATTCTCCATGGATAGCCTGGAAGCAACGGGTGATAAGGATTCCCTTCACAAAAGGCCACCGCGTCACACAGCCCCCTGGACCTGCTGGGCCATCGACTAAGCTCCCTCAACCAGCGCGGCATTCTGCTGCATGACTTCATCCATCTGCGTGACCGCCTGTTGACCAGGTCGACGCTCTTGCTCCGTTTCTGCGAGGCCGCGGTCGGTCATCTGACTGCCAACGAGAGCAGCTCACATATCGTCGTGCGTCAGTTATCGAGGCAGCACCCGTACATGTAGACTGGCCGATTGACAACTTGTGACGGCATGGTCCCGACCAAATTCTGCCATGTGCTCACATTCAGATAAATCGCAGATTTTAATAACTCTATTCATCCTAAGCTAACAATGGAGATTGGATGTTTGTGTCATATTGCAAGATCGACAGGATGGCCCCGGAATACACGAACAAGGTCCCGCAGAGTCGTGAATTCTTTGACGCGAAACAGCCCCCGATCTGAACCATACGAACGTCTATAGTAGCTGCGCTCCTGCGTCCAACATGTCTCAGCAATTCTTTTTAGAAGCTGGAATGGGGAAGCGGGTTGTTTTGATAACCGGCGCATTGGAGTAGGCGGTCATCTGTCTCTGCCGTAGTTAGGCGTGGTAGGCTCAAGATAGTGCCGAGCACGTTCGTATCAAACGTAGTGGCATAGGTCTCGGCGGACTGTTGGGTCAATGGGTCGGGATGGCCTTCGGTATCAGCGTTGTTGACGGCGACATCTAAGCGGCCAAACCACTCGACCGTTTTGTCAGCGATACTGCGCACGTCGTCTTCGCGGCGGACATCGGCGCGCGAACCGTCCTGGGCGAATGCGAGCGCGGTTGCGCAGCCGATGCCGGTGAGCGCCCCCGTGATGAGTACGACTGGGTGGGCGTTCATGCGCCTTGTCTTTCGGGTGAATACGCTGAGGTGACTTAATCGGACAGGAACATCGAGATATGACCGACGAAGAGCTCCGGGTACTGGTGGTGCGCGCCGTGAATGGAGTCGGCGTAGACGATCAGCTGCGCATTCGGGAGGTTCTGCTGCATGATGAAAGAGTTCACCGTGTGAAAGAATTCACCGTGGGCATGATGACGTCGTTACTGCCGTTCACGACGAGTGTTGGCTGCTTGATCGTCTTCAGATAGTTGTAGGCCCCCTTTTGCTGTACGCCCCAATTGCCCATCGCTTCGACCTGGGCGGGCGACACATTGTCGTTCACTTCGGGATCGCGGCCCTCTTGCCGAAGATGCGTGCGCTTCAGGAACTCTCGTCCCGCCGCCTGGCCTGCCGCGGACGGACTGAATTTGAACGCGAGCCAGACATGCTCGGGCGGATCGAAGGTGGCGCCGAAGAGCTGCCCTGCAGCCTGGGTCAGCAACTCCATTCCCTGACCGCCGCGCGGACCTGTGCCGTCGACGATCAACCTGCGAACGAGATCGGGTGCCGGTAAAGTGATTTCCTGCGCGACCATGCCGCCGATCGAGAAGCCAAATACGTCAACTCGCTTCAGAGGCCCAGCGCCTTGATGGAGGCGATGGCGTCAGCGTCCAGCCGCTCGAACGTCGTCGGGAGCTTGCCGGAGCTGCTGGCGACGCCCGCGTTGTTGAAACAGGATCACCCCCCGGTCGCGAGCCCAGCCACCCGTCACCGTCGGGTCCCAATGATCCGTGGCGCCGATGTAGTGCTGGCTAAAGGCGAGCGGCACGCCGTTGGCTTTGCCGAAGCGGCGATAGGCGAAACGGATTCCGTTGGCCTCGACAAACTGCGTCGGCGCGGTGTTGTGGGTATGAGTCATCACAAGCTTCCAACGCGATCGTCTTGGGATGCAAGGCCCGCACGGTTTTGCCGGTCTCAGCCCCAGGGGCGCCTCTATGCGTCCTTCTTCACGGCGTTCGCTGCGCTCCAGAGTGAGCCGGGGTTGGCGCGATCGGGATAGATTTGCAGCATCGCATCGTAGAGCTCACGTGCGGTCGATGTTGCTGCATTCAGGTGGTCGAAGTCGACGAGATATTGTCGCGTCTCGGCAATGCAGCGGGGATCATCGCCGTTTTCCGGCACCTTGTGTCCAGCGATCACCGCCTTCGGTTTCAGGGCATCAAGCTTGTCGAGCGTGGAAATCCACTCAAGCCGGCTCTGTGCATCGGTCTCGCCGAGATACGGATGAATGCCGTTGTAGACCGCATCCCCCGCGACGATTAGTCCGATCGATGGGACGTGCAGGCAAGTGGAATGAGCCGTATCGGTCCGCCCGGCATTCACCGCGATAAGTTTGTGCCCTTCCAGCTCCAGCTCATTGTTTTCCAGCGGCTCGGCGACCAACAGGCGGTCTGAAATCTCGCCAGGGAAAAGCCGACCCCAGAAGTTCTCGACCATGTCGGGCGATATTTGCGCATGCATGGCCTTGACGATTTCGGGTGCCGCGACTGCCTTGACGTGCGGGAATCGCTTCAGAAGCAATGGAAGGCCAAAGAAATGGTCGCCGTGTCCGTGGGTGATGTAGATCGCGGTCAGATTCTTGCCACTCGCGACGAGCCAATCGAGCAGAGTCTGCGATTGCTCGATCGTGAGAAAAGTGTCCACGAGAACCGCGTCACGTTCACCGTGGATTAGCGTTACCGAATTCGCCACCCACTTCAGCTCTTCCTTGCCGGGAGGCAAATCGCGCGAGAGGCCCTTGCGCCTTATCGAAAGCACATCCCATTTAAGGTTGGCGTTCGGAGTGTCCAATCCAGTCATCATCATACCTCTTGCTGTTGTGAGAGAGTCTCAATTGGCCGCGGCGAAAGAGTAGCGGGCCTCAATGCGCACTACGGCCGGCTCGCGTTCGGATTGAGCAGGTGCTCGCGAAACCATTCGGTTGCGGCAGCTTCCGCCAGTGGAAACTGGCCGAGATAAGGATCGAAGTGCCCGCCTGGTATCAGGGCGAGCCGTTTCGGTTCCAGCGCACGCTCGTAAGCCGCAAGCGCCAGGTCGGTGACCGTCAGCCTGTCATCGCGCGCGACGACCAGCAGCAACGGTGTTGGCGAAACGCGCGTAATCCAGTTACCGGGTTCGTACATACGCGCACCCCGCGTCGAGCGAATGGTGAAGTTGTTTTCCCAGACGCCAGTCGGAACAGGCTGGAGATAGAAATTGACCGCGTCCTGGGAGCGGTAGGCGGCAGCAACAGAGGGGTCGGCGCTTACAACCGCCTGTCGGCGCGGTGGTTCTCCGCGCAACTGTGCTCTCTCATCCTCGTTGAAAGCATGCTCCAAGGCGGGCGAGGCGTCAGGTGAAACCCGCCGCAATCCCTGCTCGTAACCGCTGATCGTTGGAACCTGTGAAACGACGCAGCGCAGGCGTCGGTCGGTGGCGCCAAGCACGAGAGCATGTCCGCCGGCATAGCTCGTGCCCCACAGACCAATTCGTTCCCGATCAACCTCCGGGCGGGTCTCAAGATAGGAGATTGCGCGACGCCAATCTCTGATTTGCACCCATGGATCGACGTCTCCGCGGAGCGCGCCACCGCTCGCCCCGAAATTGCGATGATCGTGAACAAGCACGACGAAACCCGCCGCGGCAAATGCTTGGGCGAACCGCTCAAGGCCTTGTTCCTTGACTCCCGCAAAGCCATGGGCCATGGTGATCGCGGGGTGGGGGCCATCCCCATTGGGCAGGAATAGCCACGCTCCGAGCTCAATTCCGCCTTCTGCGGGGACTTTCACATTAAGCTTTGAAATCACTTTGGTTTTCCTTGCAAAACATGTGTTGTCATTGGGCGCAAAGTCCATCGATCCGGATGTAGACGCGCTTTTAGGCGCGGGCCCCGCTGAAACGGGCCCTACAAGACGCTTTCTTGACGTGCGCCCCCAAAACAACGACAATTGAATTGTCGTATGACCGGTCGTCTTAAATATGACCGGTCATCTTTCATTAGTCAAGGGGTTTGAAGTGACGTCTCTCCCAGCCAACCGAAGGGGCCCGAAGCCCAGGCCCGATACCCGGCACAATCTTATCCAGGCGGGACTGCAGAAGATTCACGCTGAGGGATATGCTGCCACGGGGATTCAGAGCATCGTCGAGGGCGCCGACGTCCCCAAGGGCTCCTTTTATAATCATTTCTCCAGCAAGGAGGCGTTCGGAGCCGAAGTGATCGATGCATATTCCGATCGTGCACTGGGCAAGCTGCACGATTTCTTGCGCAAACTGGAGCTCGCGCCGCTAGCGCGCTTGGAGGCTTACTTCGACAACCGGATCGAGGCGTTCCGGGCGTCTGGCTATACCCGCGGCTGCGTACTTGGCAATTTCAGCGCCGAGGCGGCGGACCACAGTGCGCTGATACGGGGAAGTTTGACCACGCATTTCAGAACCTGGAGCAAGGCGCTTGAGAAATGCATTGCGCAAGCGCAGGAAGAGGGGGCGATAGGCAGTCAATTTCCCGCAGCGTCTTTGGCTGGTTTCATATTGAATAGCTGGGAAGGTACCCTCTTGCGGATGCGCGCCGAAAAGAGCGACGCGCCACTAATGGAGTTTAAGAGCCTTATATTCGGTAAGCTTCTTTCGTAATACTGCACCGCGTGAGCGAGGAGCTTCGGCATCTCCATTGG
Organism: Paraburkholderia aspalathi; assembly: GCF_900116445.1. GTDB lineage: Bacteria > Pseudomonadota > Gammaproteobacteria > Burkholderiales > Burkholderiaceae > Paraburkholderia > Paraburkholderia aspalathi. The sequence continues at coordinate 53,039 of NZ_FPBH01000043.1, read as the reverse complement.
ACGATCGTTGCGTCGTGGCATCGAAGTCTTGGCCAAGCGGACGACGAGCTTGATATTCGGCGGTCCACGCTTAGCCGCCAACGCTAGACCTCGAATATCGCCGCAGCGTCGAACTGTTCGAGCGGACCAATGCGGGGGGCCGACCGCTGGTGGCGGGTCAAGAGTTCTCGATGCCGCGGCGCATCGTCGAAGAAACGCAAGTCATGTCAGCGCGCCTGTACACCGCGTTTCCGCGGGAAGCGCGTTCGACTTTCTGATCCTCGCAATGTCTTTAGAGGCCCATCCCGCCACCGCGCCTCGACGAGACGCTCTTGTCCCCAGGGCGTCCCTTTTGAGTTGTTGCGCAGAAGACCGCTTGCTGAACAGTTCGCGGTGATACGGCAGGGCGTAATGGTCGATGAACTGCGTCGGTTGATTGGCGCCTCCGGTTTGTCGTTTTCGACGACGGCGACCGCATGCAGATCGGGCAAGCCGTTGAACAGCTCGAGCAGGTCGGCGTTGCCCCTGTTACCCCTACGACGACACGCGAAACACCGTGCCTAACGACGGCAGAGAGACGTGGCTGACTGCGTCAAGGCGTCGGCTACCAGAACAACCGGCTTACTCGTTCCAGCTTCCATGAGGAATTGCCGGAACGTGTCGAGCCTACGATCGTAACTGTTATAGACATCCTTCTTGTCCAGGTCAGCGGCAGTTTCGCATCAAAGAACTATCGATTCTGCAAGATCATGGTCGTGCATCTAGCAGGCGATTCCTTCTCCCTTGCGGTGTCACAAAAATATCCAATCCGATTATTTTTTTGAACCGAATGGTGTTTTCTTATTCTGCGATTTATCTGGGTGCGAGCACGTGACACACTCTGGCCGTGTCATTGCAAGTTGGTTCAGTGTTATGCGTGCGAGTGCTGCACCGATAACATCAAGCAAACGGGGTGCAAGTGAAACATGACGACATGTGAGCGACGGCGTCGTCGACAGTCGGACGAACGCTCACGGCCTGGAAGTCACAAAGCGGAACGTCGCGCTGGTCGTAAGGGCGGTGGTCGCTGCCAGTTCGCTTCAGTCATAGGCAAACGATCTGAAAGCTTCCGTTCCAATGTTCAGGTTGGATGTCTGTCAGGGTGACGGCACTGAATGTTCGCATACCCACTTTGCCGCGTCGATGAATCCGGAGATGGCACCAGTCAGCATCGCCGACAGGAGCGCCATGCTTGCGACGTATACCGACAACTGCAAACCGGCGCATCTCTCTTAGACTCGCGGACATATCATGACGATTTCCAGGCGTTTGATCCTTACGTTGACCATAGCCTTTCTCGCCTTGATTTTGGTGGGGCTGAACGGTCTCTGGAGGCTCAACCAGGCACAACAGCGCTTCGAATACGTACAGGTCAATATTATTCCCAGCATCGAGGAGCTTATCGGCGCCAGGGGTGATGCCAGCAATCTCACGCAGCTCAGTTATCGACATCTCCTCACCGCAGACAGCGCTCTCAAGAGTTCAATAGAGCAAGCGATGGCCGCTCTCGATAGCAGCTTCGACGGTCATATCGCGACTTACGAACGGGACGATATCTCGGATGACAACGACCGGAAACTTCTGGCGGCGGACAAGGCGGCCATGGCCACCTATCGGTCCGCACGACAAAATTTCCTTGATAAATCTCGCGCGGGAGATGTGGAGGGCGCGAAGCCCATCCTGCTCGACGGTGGCGCATTGAGCAGCGCGAGTAATGCACTGAAAGAGACCCTCATGCACCACGTGGAGTACAACAACAAGCTCAGCCAGGGGGTGCGGGATGAGAATAATGTAGCCTATTCGCAGGCCTTCTGGCTGCTGATTAGTAGTATTCTCGCCGCCCTGGTGGTGAGCGGCGGTTCGGGCATCCAGCTTTACCGCTTAATCACCGCGGGGCTGAACCGCATCCAGCAGACGTTGCAGCATGTGAGTCAATCGTTGGACCTGACCAACGCAGCCCCAGTCGAACGCATGGACGAAATCGGTCATACCGCCGCCGCTTTCAATGCCTTGCTGGGGCGTGTGGCAGAGGTCATCGGCGAAGTCCGACGCTCGGCTGGTTCGGTCAGCGTAGCATCCCAGCAGATAGCGCAAGGCAACACCGATCTGTCTCAACGCACGGAAGAGCAGGCGACGTCACTCGAGGAAACAGCCTCAAGCATGGAAGAGCTGACCAGCACGGTCCGCCATAACACGGACAACGCAAGGCAGGCAACCACGCTGGCTAACACCGCGTCGGAAAACGCGCGTCGGGGCGGTGAGGTGGTCGGCCGTGTCGTCGAGACGATGCAGGGGATATCTGGCGGCTCAGCCAAAATGTCCGAGATTATCAGCGTGATCGAGGGTATTGCCTTCCAGACCAACATTCTCGCACTCAACGCTGCGGTCGAGGCGGCGCGTGCCGGGGAGCAGGGGCGGGGGTTTGCCGTCGTGGCCGGCGAGGTCCGCACGCTTGCCCAGCGTAGCGCCACTGCGGCTAAGGAAATCAAGGATCTGATCAACGAGTCGGTGAGTCGGGTGAACGCCGGATCGAAGCTCGTTGAGGAAGCCGGTAGTACGATTAACGAAATTGTTCAGTCGGTACAGCGTGTGACCGACATCGTGGGCGAAATCTCGTCGGCCTCGGAAGAACAGAGCTCCGGCATTGAGCAGGTGAACCAGGCGGTCAGCCAGATGGATCAGGTGACCCAGCAGAATGCCGCCCTGGTTGAAGAGGCTGCTGCGGCGGCTCAGTCAATGGCCCAGCAGGCTCAGGGGCTGCGTGACGCGGTGGCCATCTTCAGGATCGCTGATACGGGACCATCCGCATCCCGGGTGGTCATCCCGCAGAGTGAACCAAATCGACCGGCACCGGCAGTTCGCGCGCCTTCACGTACAGCGACGGCCAAAATGACGCCACTCAGTACCGCAGCCAGGAGCACCGTGGTCGCGCCGGATGCCACCGCAGTAGACTGGCAGGCATTCTGAGAGGGCTGAAAATTGGACAATTCTATGGAGACGCTGAACCACATGAGCAGGCTCGTGACGGCCAACACAAAGACCATTGGCATGCTTGGGGCGCGGGCTATGGTGCTGGGGAAGTTTTTTGATGCAGCCTTGCCACAACTGACGACCTTGCAGCGAGGCGAGGTCATCCGGTCATTTCGACATGGCATCGAAGATGCCATGTCGTTGATGGACGATGTGGCGTTATCGGCCGAATATCATTCGGCACTCCTCCAAATCACCAATTCCATCCTGGCTGCACTGGGTCAGGAGTCAGCCGCCCGTCAGTAGCCGAACACGCGCAGGTTTGCCCCGCCTGCAGGTCCCGCTGGCGCGGGCTGGAGTAATGAAGATTGGGGCAGCCGTGCGGTCATACCGGTCGCAGCCACGTCCGCCGCTACGCAGATGCCGTTCCACCACACACCCGCTACCCGCTATCTGGCATGCAAACGAAGACCGACCGATTTCCTGTGGTTCTGCCAGTTCGCGACGAGCCGCATCGTCAGTCTGAACCTGCGACTGGAATGCCACCTCAGGACGCGAGGAGTCAGCGATTGGCGTTCGTAGAGCAGATATGCCTGACGCTGTTTGATCGATGGTGTGCGCAACGCAACGCCCTCGCTCTGGCATATCTCATGTACGGCTGGCCCTTGGCTGGGGATGATCCATCTCTGGTCAGACGACTGGTGCAGTCACTTCGTGAACTTGGAGAGCACCACCATGAAGTTCTGCCCAGTGACGAGATCGCACTGCTCGGCTTACTTCTGCACTGCGAATGATGTCCGTGTTCAGCGCGGACAGGTAGGCCGGCGGCCCACGCAGGAGATTGGCGGACGAATTCTCGACACGAACAAACCGGGGCGCAAGATGTTCGGTCTCGACGCGCGCCAGGACGCGATCACCAGCATCGTGGACCCGGCCGAATGCCAGAGATTGCTGCGACACTCGCGAAATGAGAAGAGCTTCCAGAGGGGGGAAGTTCGATTTCAGCGGCGGACCGATTCCATACTCTGGACAATGACGACGGCCCGTTTCGTCGCCTACGATGATGGGGCCGCGATTCGCATCGACCGGAGCGACATTCCAGAGCTCAAGCGTCTCGTGCAGGATCTGCTCGAGTCTCGTCAACAGTTGCGCAGGTTGTCGGGCTACATGGTGGCGATTCGCGAAGAGGAGAGAAAACTGATCGCGATGGAAGTTCGCGACGAACCCGGCCAACTGTTTGCCGCGCTGAAGATAGACGTTTCATTGTGCAGGATCCGGCTTGCCGGTGACCGGGAAGCGACGAGAAAAGCCGATGAGATGCGCGAACTGAGGGAATGGGAAGTCTCAATGCTGCGCGACGCCGCGAGCGAACCGCAGGCCGCCGCGCTGGACTGGTTGGTCGAGGATTTTAGTCGACCAAATGTATTCCCTGCCAGTTTCGCAACAAGGGCAGCGAGCCTGTTTTGTCAAATGCGTATGCGACCACGGTCTTTCGCATCGTTCAGGCCTCGCTGACCAATGTTGCGCGAAACGCCGCAATGACGCTGGAATGCACCGCAACGGCGCGCGAGCTGCACGGCAGGGACGACGCCTGCGGCTTCGATCAAGCGGCGGCACGCAACGGTGACTCGTGCGATTTTGCTGGTGATTGACATCGAGCCTGGCAACGGAACCCCAGTGTCTGTTCACATCCCGCTGCGACACCAGGCCGTACTCATGATGAGGTAATTGTCCTTTCCATGCGGAATCTGCCGCTTCGAGCTAAGGAGCTGTTCGACACACAGTCGCGCCCGGTGGGTACTGTTGACGCGGATCGAGATGTACGGCCAGTCTGTTCAGGTCGATGCTGGGCGCGTCTCTCTGTTGACAGGAGGCTGTGAGTTCATTGTCCTGCGTCACCGCGGTCGCCCACTACTGCCGACCGAGGGCTTCAGTGGGCGCTCAGTCTACCGGGGTGCGGCTGCCTGTTCGCGGCGCCGTCTTCCGTGTTCGGCCGCGCGCTGTCCTTACTAGTGACATAGCCCCCGACAGCACTCCAGTCTGATTTGGTCGTCAAAGCCAAATGTTGTCCCGCGGACCTTGGAGACGGATAAGATTCCCAGAGTTTTCGAAGAATTTCGCAGTGCGGCCGGGGACGCGAAGCGTGGAAGGCTTTACCGCGTAGGATTGAATGCGACTAGCAGCTACATGTTCTAAGAGTTTCTGAACGACGGCTCTACGAGCGGCAGATCGGAAAACTGGGTCAGTTGCCAATCGGACTCGCTTCACGCCGAATATTGGCAACGGCCATTCCGACGCTAGGCGCAGTCATAGTTTTCAGGCGTCGCCTCCAGAGGCGTTGACCCAAAATCTCCGGGAGTGCGGTGCGTAGCAGGGTAGGCACTTTTGACAAGGTGACTCGTCGAGCCGCGTTCATTCACGTCCACCACTTCCGACATCAATGGGCACTCTTGGAACAATACCGTTATCCATTCAACGAAAGCGCGAACTTTTGGCGCGAGGTAGCGATTGCGTGGGTAGACGGCTGCGATAGGCATAGAGCGAGGTTTGCACGTTGGCAGCACCTCGACAAGTTCCCCACTGCTTAGATACGGGGCGAGCATGAACCTAGGACTCTGAATGATGCCTTCGCCGTCGACACCGCACATTACATAGGCATCAGCGTCATTCACCGACAGGGTTCCCTTCATTTTGACATCAGATGAATGTCCTGCCGCCATGAAGTTAAACGGAGTGTTCCGTCCGGTGCTGTTCGAGAAATACTGCACGGCCATATGCTCATGAAGATCTTCAATAACCTGTGGCGCGCCATATCGGCGAATGTAACCGGGACTGGCGGCAGTTAGTGTTAGAAGGTTGCCGAGCCTCCGAGCGACCAGTCCAGAGTCCCGGAGCTCGCCGACTCGAATCGCACAATCCACAGCTTCCTGGATCAGGTCAACGGGCCTGTCACCAAAGCCGAGCATGAGTTCGACGTGCGGATACCGCTTCCGAAAGTCTCCGATGCGTGGTATCACGATAAGTCGGCCGATTGACGCCGGCATATCCAATCGAAGTTTTCCTCGGGGTCCCATTCCCGTCTTTGCAAATGAGCCTTCCGTTTCATCAATCTCAGCAAGAATGCAAACGCAACGTTCATAGTATTCTGCCCCTTCCGGAGTCAGGTTCAAGCGTCGCGTTGTTCGCTGGATGAGATGAACCTGTAGATGCGCCTCGAGCTTCTTGATAATAGTCGTAGCAGAAGCACGGGGCAGATTGAGCGCATCCGCTGCCCGGGAGAAGCTGTTCATCTCGACCACTTTTGTGAAAACCTGCATTGCCTGAAGCCGGTCCATGTTGTCTCACATCGGCTACCGTTAGCCGTCGAGGAAGAAATCGAAGAGGGCAGATTCCAGATTGTTCCACCAGAGCGAATTGTATTCTGGATTATAATAATTTACCTCATTTCAATTCTGTGTCAAGACACCGAACTTGGACGGATTGGGCTGCCTGGAACGGATGCTGCGGATCTACTTCCTGTAGCAGTAACGGGTCGTCGGACGGAGGGGGCTGGAAGACGGGCTGTACGACAGCATTGCGATGCGGGCCTTCGCCGGCATCGATCCGGCTGTCGGGCGCGCGTTCGGATGCGACCAGGCTGTTGAAGTTCCGTCGCTTGCTGGTCGAGCATGACCTGACGCGAAGGTTGTTCGACGAGATCGGCATCTCGCTGTGTGAGCGTGGGCTGATGATGAAGGAGCCACACTGGTCGACGCGACGACCATCGAGGGCCCGCCGTCGGCCAGGAACGCTGAGAAGAGCCGAGACCCGCAGATGCATCAGACGAAGAAGGGTGATGAGTGGCACGTCGGGACGAAAGCCCACACCGGAGTCGACGCCGAGTCGGGCCCGGTGCACAGCCTGTGGGCACGGCGGTCAACGTGTCGGATGTGTCGCAGGCCTATGCCCTGCCGCACGGGCATGAGCAAGAAGCCTTCGGCGATGCGGGCTACATCGGCGTGGACAGACGTGACGAAATGAAGCGCGAGCCGGTGAAGTGGCACGTGGCGGCCAAGCGCGGAAAGATCAAGACGATGCGGGAAGGTCCGTTGAAGGACCTGATGACCGCGGTGAGCGAACCAAGGCGCAGACCTGCGCGCGGATCGAGCATCCGTTTCATGTTGTGAAGAATCTGTTTCGTCACCGCAAGGTCCGCTACAAGGGGTTGGCCGAGAACGCGGCGCAGTCATTCAGCCCGTTCGCGCTGGCGAACCTGGTGATCGCGAAATCTCACCTGCCGTCAACTCACGGGAGCAATCCGTCATGTGTTTGAAAAATGTGGGAAGTGAGGCCCGAATGCGGACGAAACTTATCTCCGGTGTCGTCAAATTTCCTCGTCAATCTGAAAATCTCAACCTGTCTGTCCGTTATGTGGACGGCGGGATCAGCATTTCCTTACAGTTGTTGTCTGGGGGTAAAATTTCACCGGGTTGTGTAGCGATGGAACCAATTTCCAAAAAGCTTGAGTTCGTTTTTATTTCAGAGATTTTTTCCCTAAGAGCGGAGCTAGAGTGCATGGGATGAGTGAGCGAGGTGTGGCGGCATGTGCGACTAAGGTCGACGTGTTTTTTGCGGGAAGATCAATTGTGCGAAGCAATTAATCTTTCAAGACAGCGGATCATCGGGACTTCACGGAAGCGGTGGCTACCCATTGGGCGGACGACAGATGCGGACGCCGCCGTCTGGAAGTAGGAATCCCCGTCCTTCCCGCGCCTTGCGCGGCAGCCGCAGGCTGAGAGCGGGAAGGACGTCAACGAACGACTCCGGTGCAGCGTGAAGTACGAAGACGTATATGAAGGCATATGAGTCCGGCGGCGAGGCAAGGAATCCGATCGCTAACTTCCTGGCGTGGTGCAACCAGCAACTGTCTCATTCAAGTCTGTCGGACAAGACTCAGGACGAAGCTTACTTCGCGATGCTGCCCTCGATTAAGGCGGCAGCGTTGACCGCCGAGCGTTCCGCTTAAAAGCGAAAAAACTGTCCTAACCGAACGGGACCACCTCCAATCTCCTCCGCTTGAGCATTGGCGCCGAGTCCGATGGTCCCGTCTCGAGTGTCGCGCTCGTTTGCTCACCGGTCACCTTCGTCAGCCATGTTTTCGGCTAGAACGAGAGACCAAAATAAGGATGTCGATTACAATCCTAATTGGCAGTCGGTCAATCTCGTGTCGTAAGACGGTACGTTTTTTTTGGTTTAAGAAGAATCGGAAAGTGAGGCAATAGTTTGAAGACTATCACTGGCGAACGGTCGAAAGCCTATGCAGAAGAACTAGATTCAATTGAACGATTGATAACCGAACGTATCGCCATTGGCCTTGCGCTTGAGCGCGACGGTGAACTGGCGATTGCACTGTCATCGACAGTCAGGGGCCTCGGAGGAGAATGCCGGGACGTGGTCGTCATTGACACGACCGGTCCGGTCATATTCATGGATGGAGCAACGATTGTCGGCTGTGCGACCTTCTTTCCAGCGTCCCTGACTCTCCCGAAGGATACCCTTGTAAGTATGGGTGATCAAAAAAGAGAGAGGCTATGGGCTTCGATCAAGCGCTCCAATGCATTCATCGATGCCCAGGTGCTCGTCAATTCGTTGATTCGACGCTCGGAGGCAGTCGACCGGGAGATGTTTGAGCGAATCTACAAGTGGCGTCATCTCTTTGCCGCAAGTTCATACAAATGGGTGACGGTTGCATCAATGATGATTGACACTAGTAGAAAAGGATACAAGCAGGCGGTATTGAAGCGGGAAATGCGCCAGCGTTACGTGCTGCGTGAGTATCAGAATCTGGTGCGTGCAATGGGAGCTCTAATCTCGCTTGCGTGCACTGGGCCCGATACAGCGTGGCTATCCGAAATGGCTATGAGCTTCCCGTGGCATACGTGGACACCGTCACTTGTGCTTTCGCGTGAGCGTTCTATGCTCTCAGCAGTGCAGGCTGGGTCAGCCGCATCTCAGTTTGGCCCAGAGGTAATCAGCAGGTATCTTGAGAGAATTGGGGGGAAAGAGTCGCCTTTGGTGATCTACGACGCTGTGCTTGGTTTGACTGCGATTGCGACCCGGCACAGGACCCATATCGATGAAATTCTGGAACGGATGAGTAGGGCACTGACGGCGCGTCAAGCGTATGCACATGACGAAACCCGCGTCATGGAGGCACTCAATTTCTCGGCGGAACTCGCGCTTCGGACGCCAGAGGTGGCAATTCGTCAGGTAGATGCGTGGTGCTCCACGCGCGCTCATGTCACTCCCAGCATGCCTTTGTCAGAAGACGATGTGCGAACCTCATTCATTCAGCGGGTGACTCAGGATGACGTCGACGGAGCCGTGGTGGTCGACGGATGTTTTCCAGCGATATTGGCGCTTCCTCTTTTTGATCCTTCGCGCCCCGAAAGATTCTACCTTCGTTCGCTCGAGAGAAGAGAGATTGACTGGCGAAATGCGGCGAGCAACGCACGTCAGGCATTGATGCGTTCAGGCACACCGCGAATCGAGTGTGGGTTGTCTTCACCTTCCCGCCTTCACTAAAAGCCACTTCTCGAGGGCGAAGTATGCCTTCTTTGTCTTGCACCTGTACGGCGGATTGCATGCTCCGTCATGCGTAAACCGCCCATGCGTGCCCATCGTATACCAGTCCAGATCACAGGATTTCAATTCTCGACGTAATACAGACATGCGCTGGATGCCGGCATACACCTGTCCGGCCCTTTCCCGGAAGATGGTTGCCTGCCGCGGTGGTGGTGCCGTATGAACGCGCGTAATTCCTATTTCCGACTAGGGCGATCTTAAGGTCGAGTAGGCTGCACTTTTAGAGGCTAGGGGCATCAAACGTTTTGCTTCTTGCCGCAGGTTGAGCCCCTCCTGCTTAAAGCAGCGACCAGCAAGTCGTTAACGTTTGACGGGTCCGGTGCCCGGAAACGGGTGCCGGCCCGCCAGCGACATCTTCGCGGAGCTCGGACTCCCATTGTTGGCATAATCGCTTGAGAAGCTTCGTTGCGCCTAATGCCTCGTTTGCGATTGCGGTCGTTTGACTGATGCAAGATCAAGCGGGATGAGGGCCGCGGTTGGTCGATGTCGAGGCTGTCGGACAGGAGAGATTTACGTTGGAGGCGTGCCCGGAATGAGGTTCTCGCTGGATCGAAAAATGTCTGCCAGAGTACCGTTTGATGGATAGCGCATCATTGATTGCTTGCCATATCAAATGGTTCTTGTGCCAACTGGTGGGGGTCGGAGGAGGTATCGGTACCTTTTGCAAATGGGCTGTTCCGGTTAGCTTCAGTCGCTCCGAGCGATCCTATGCTGCGCAGCTGAGTTGTAGAGATGATGTTGGCCGCTTCGCTACTGACCTTAAGCCACAGGGGCAGGGCATCGAGTAACACGGACATTCCATACGATGTCAACCCTAGCCGGCGACTGCGACGGTCCTCTCGTCCAGGCATACTTGTGACGAGCGCTCGCCGCGTGAGTATGCTTATCTGCGCAGACACGAGGGACGGTTGTGCCTGCATTTCGTCGGCTAACTCTCCGACCGTCGGATGGTTGTCGCGATATAACAGACTAAGCAGGCAAAACTGTGCAGCACTGATGTGCAGAGAACGAAGTGCGTCGTTGAGCATACTTGCCAACGACCTCATTGCGTGCTGAGCCAGCAGATGGTCCAGGCTGGACCGGCGGGCGGATAACAGCAGTGCGATGTGGTCCTTCGGGAGGATACTGTTCATTTTTACTCGTGAACTTCGACCGTTGTTTGCTGCTGTGTTGAGGAAGCTTGGACCTGTCTCAGGGCGAACAGCCTATCGACGAGCGTCGATCCACCACCAATGCGACTGCGAGGGAGATCAGTACCTCCTGTGGTGCCGTCTCCCGACGGAATACGGCAATAGACGCGCGGACAACGTGTTCTGGTGTACCCCCTGTCATTCAGCTGCCCATTTCATTGACGGTATCGCGCCTGACCGCGATGTAATTCTAGTGAGGGTGGATAGGTATTCTTTCATTCCCGCGTTGATGGTGAAGGACGTCCCGTGACTGACTGGACGATCGCTCGATTTCTCGCTTCAGCCTCTGCGCCGTAGGTATTGTGGATCTCCGACGAAGGTTGGTTGCCCGACTTTGGCGTTCTGGTCACACGCGATTCGTCGCTGGCGGTTGCTGCGGGCGCGCCTGTCGGGGGCGGGCCCAACACATCCCCTGCTTCAGCTAGCACACTGATAGCGAAGGCAAACATGAGCGCCATTGCTTTCTGCGCGAAACGGGAAGCACAATATGTCTGGATCATCGGCGTCCGTTTGCGGAACGAAATTCGGGGAGCAACTGATCAAGATCGGGTTCGGGCGAAACTATGGAAGCTATCGTATCGGGGGATACTGTAGACAAGTGAGGGGAGAAGAAAAAGATGGAAATGTTGAATAAACTAATCGTCAACACCGAACAATCAGGAGCCGAAGCATCTCCACCCAACGCAGGTACGTCACAATTTGCCCAAAAATTTCGGCAGCAATATGATGCTGGTGCGTCGCTGACATTGCATGGAATCGATGTCTTGCCTCGTAGCATGCGCTGGAGAATGCGGACAGTCGGAATTCAGGTAGGACGATCTGGCGGAGAAGGCCCGTCACCGTTGGAGTCGATAGTGGCGTAAGTAAGAAACCTTGTCTGTTGACGCTAGGAAACTGATGACGCCGCCAATTTCCTCTGTCGACCGAATCTTCCAGCCGGACCGGATTTTTGTGTAGTCCTTTCATTTGGCATCGTCGACATAAGCCGCTTTTGGGTAGAAGGACTCGCTGTAAAGGAAGTTGGGAGATACGGTATTGACGGAGATTGCGTCAGGGACCAGCTCTATCGCCAGTGACGTTCCCAACGCGTTGGGTAGTGTGGGACGCCCAGGTGACGGACCCGCGTGCTGGGGTCGTAGGTTAGGTTGGCCGTGCCCCTAGCTGGGCTCTGGACTGGAGGCACCTGCAGGTCGCTGGTCAGCGGCACAGAAAAGGCGATAGGCGCTGCTTTGAGCCAAGGTGATCGTGCCCGACAAGGCCGGCGAGCAGCATGAGCGCTCGCCGCGAGATCGAAACGGTCATTTGATTTTCTCCTGTTTGGTTTTCCGCTACTGAATAACGGTCGTTTGCTGTCATTTTACGGAGTCTAGAGCACTCGAAGTCGGCCCTTCCAATTAGCGGAAAGGAGACCACCTGCGCCACTGCCAACGCCGGGCCGAAAAAAGTAGACTCAACCCCACGATAACGCTAGAACGGAAATCACCTCGGCGCCGAACGCGACATCCGGGTTTGTAGAGACTCATCGTCTTTCGTACGATTGCGTCCCCGCTTGCTAATGTGACACATGCCTTATGCGTGATTTATCGCATCGTTGACGGCGCGCGTCCAAAGCGCGAGCGGAAGCGGGCTGAGAAGCGTGCGGTCGAGTCATAGCCGCAAGCTTCGCTGATTCTCTGGATACTCCATTGCGTGGTCTGAACAAGTGCCATCGCGTGATGCATCCGGACCTCGCTCAACAAGCTTTTGAACTGCAGCCCCTCTGCGGCCAGCTTGCGCCTAAGGGTGGCCTCACTCATCGCGAGCCGCTCGCCTACTGACTTCGCGGTCCATCTGCTCGCAATGTCGGACTGGACGACAAGACGCACTCGCTCTGCGCATCGCTCGCCGTCGGGGCGCTGAAATACGATCCCACGGGTGGCCAGCCCAAGTAGAAGGCCCATTAACCGGTGACGCAGTTCCGCTTCGCTCGATGAGTTACCCTGCGAAAGTCCCCGAATGCAATGTCGAAACGTTTCGAGAAGTGCCTTGTCGAGCGGGTGTTTCCGGCACGTCCTGAGCGGCACGCCTCCACCAGCGAAATCGGGATACATTCGGAAGAAGTCGATAAGAACGTCCGAAGAAATGGCGAGGAAAATTGACCGGAACGCGCCCTCGGTTTCGGCTGGCTCCTTGAGAACATCAGCGCAAACACCTTCAGCTACGCACACAAGCTCTTTCGGAAAGCCGGCATCCCCGACACTTGCGACGTCGTCGACCTGCAGACGTCCACGTAGAACCACCATAAGGGTAACGTCAAAAAAGAGGAACGATCTCGCCACCTGTTTGGAATGTATCGATGGCAACGCGAAGGAATAGAGGCCGGGGCGCTGAACAAGCGAAGTCTTAGACGGTGTCAGGCGCCGACGTTCGGGCGCTGAAGACTCCTGGGTCCCTTTAATCCGTATATCCATAACATCACCCTTATCGTCTGCCAGTCGATGGTCGCATCGCACGTGGCACACCCGATGCGCCGACCGACGTGCCCGAATGTTCCGGGCACTAATCGAACGGAAACGCCGCCTCAAACAGGCCGGCGCCACGTACAGGTGCTACGTCAGACGTCGAGCCGTGGGTTCAGCGTATAGGTACCGCACAGACTAGCTTCGGCAAGCACGTGTCCCTTGATGGCACTCAGCACGTCGGCTGCTCTGAACCGCTCGCCGAGCGGCACACAAGGAATATCGAGTGCGCGTACGGTGAACACATAGCGGTGAACGATGGTGTCATTCCACGGCGGGCACGGACCATCATACCCGTGATATTCCCCAGCCATATCCTTGTCGCCAGCGAACCATGCAGTGTAGTCGTTCATGCCATGGCGCAGCGATGCTGCCAGACTTTGGGGAAGGTACGGGCCCGGTTTCCCGCGAGGTGTGACCCCGTTGCTATGGGATCCCTGTTCGATTTCGTGTTGCTCGCTGGGGATGTTCACCAGTAACCAGTGATAGAAATCCACCCGGGGCAGATCAGCCGGCACGACCTTTCCCTCTTGATTGACATCGTCGGGCTTGCTGGGAACGTCGGGATCATGGCATATCAGCACAAACGATTGAGTCCCGGCAGGAACATCGCTCCACATCAAGTGAGGGTTGCGGTTCTGCGAAAGCGCGATGCGGCTCGCGGCATTCTTGACGGCAAAGACGAAACCTTCAGGGATCGGCTTGCCGTGTTCAAGATCGTTGCTCTCGAGTTTCATAGATAGGTTTCGTTTCCATTCGAGTGACTGGGGTAGGACGGGCTGCAGCTTTGGAACACGCCCCAGCTGCTGTGGAGCAGCCAGCGCGTGATCCGTTCTTAATTCCTCGATGATCAGTGTAGCGTTGCTGTTAAAATACAAGCGCACAAATCCGATCAGATATATGCCCCATAGCCATCAACGTGACGGCTATGGGGCATACACGGGGCTGAGCAGCGAGGTCCGGGCCCGCTACGTTATTATCAAGACTGGAGACGGCGCGTAGCTTATCTCGCGCAGCGCACATCATGTGCCCAGGTCGGCGTTCCTTGGACGATGGCCAAGTGGAAGAGTTTACCTTCCATCGATTCTTGCAGACGACTGACGCTGGACCTAGAGTTCAATATGGCCGACATTGCTTCGCGCATATGGACCTCACTCTCTTCTGTCAAGATCGCGTCTATTGCGGATTGAGCCGCTTTCCAACTGGAGAACGCCTCTTTAAGGCTTGCTCTCCCGAGGTAGTCAGCCAGACCCCTCGCTTTTGCGATCCCGCCCTGTGCAGTGTAACCAAGCCCAACTCAGACAGGCGCTGAAACATGCGCGTCAAAGCACCGTCGCGCGTCATCTGCGTGTGCACTTCGGCATCGTCCGGCGTGTGCTAGCTCAAGCCGGATTGGCTAGGATTTGCTCCGCGTAGCGGCCCTTGCTGATCGATGCCTGCCTGTACCGACTTGCATTTGAAATCGGTCCTACCCGCAACCGATGCAGTTTCTTGCTCGAAATAACTGCGACTGACGGGACGCGCATACTCCGATTATCTGCAACTGGGCTTGCACTCAGTTCGCGTGCTTGCATCCCATCGTCGCCTGCTCACGTTATCGGACGGTAGCCTGAAGACCTCGACCTCAGGCCGGGGATGAAAGGCGGGTGTAGACAGCGCAGCGCAGATGTCGTGATTATTTAAATGGAATTCGAGGCATACCTAAACGGAGAAACAACTGTATCAGTATATGCAGCAGATTACCCGCGTTCTACACCTCCGGCTCAAAGACAGGCACGCGCGGTGAACTTTCTCTGGAACTACTGCAACGAGCTGTCGGTCAGGGTGTGGGAGCGGGAGCGGCGGCCCCTCTCGGGATACGCGACTTCCATCCGTTCACGAAGGGCGCCGG
Source organism: Paraburkholderia aspalathi (assembly GCF_900116445.1). Taxonomy (GTDB): domain Bacteria; phylum Pseudomonadota; class Gammaproteobacteria; order Burkholderiales; family Burkholderiaceae; genus Paraburkholderia; species Paraburkholderia aspalathi. The sequence continues at coordinate 37,848 of NZ_FPBH01000043.1, read as the reverse complement.
CAAGGCAGGGCTTCGCCTTCACTCAGCCACGACCCAGGCCATCGCAGAGGACTACGCAATCCGGAGAAAAGCAGGGCTGGAAGGTGAGGCTGAGGTGGCGGACGTCGCCGTTGGAGTCGACTTCAACGTTGACCGCCTCGCGGTGACGGAGACCGACCCGTCTGGCAACCTGCTCCAGACGTTGGTCGCAGCGGCAACCTTGCGCTCCTCAGCGGGGGCGACCGTTTCCCCCGCGAAGACAATCTGCATGTGCAGATTTATGCATCTTCAAACTAACGGTGTCATCTGAGGTCGCGGCGGTCGAAGGTCTGGCGACCGCAGCTCCGCATCGGCAACTGCTGTCATAATCCGACCCAATCATCTGGCGATGGAGCTACCTTCGGGCACGTTGGGTAGCGTATAACCCGATCAGTTCGTCAGCGACATTAGCCAGAATTTGCTTCGAGAACTTCGGATCCGAAACGCTTCTGGAGAGCCCCAAAGCTCCGACGCACGCACTGAAGAGGAGCATGGCTTTCGGGCGTCTGCTCTCGGCGAGATCCGTAGGAAGCAACTTCTCAAAAAACTCGAATGCCCGCCTGAGACGTATGGTATAGGTGTCGCGAGCGGCCTCGCTGCTTCGACTGACATCGTTCACAAGCGCCGCTAGCGCGCAGCTTTCACTCAGCGCATCGCGGTGGGCCTCCGACAAATAGCTGAGTATGGCCTTGCGAAGATTTGACCTGTGAGCAATCTGCCAAGTGTCAGTGTCTGCAAGTGCAGCGGCTAACGCTTCCACAACGAGGTCATCGCGCGACTCGAAGTGTTTATAAAAGCCGCCGACCGTAAGCCCGGCCTCGGTCATGACATCCGCCACGCTGATGCCTTCCAGTCCGACCTCACGAAAACGCCTTGCGGCCACATTGACGATTCGCTGATGTGTCGCCAATTTCTCTGCTTGAGAGTGTCCCATTATTCATCAGTTGAGAGTAAAAGCTGCCAAAATATCAGAAGTATCATCGTAATCTTCATTTCCCGTAAAGGGAAGTGCGTTGTTGGCGAAGCCGAAATGACCCAAATGAAATCGGCGAGCCGACTGATCAATGGATCGAACGGGTCTATCGTCGGCGAGGCCGCGCTGCTGCTTTTGGCCTTGACGAGCGGGCCGATCGCTGGCGCTGCGGTGGACGTCTATGATATCGAGTTGCCTGGCAGCACCCCTCGCGGGGAATTGCCGAACGTGCTCACGACCCCGTATATCGGATATGTCTCGAAGGAGTTGTATGGGAACACTCCCTGGCGACACCGTGCACAACATCGTTGGTTGGCTGAATGAGACCGGGCGTGGGGTAGAAGGCTGACGCACTGAAGCGTACCTTGGGAGTGGCCGTTATCTGGAACCGTGCGCACCGACCGCTTTCGGTCGCAATACCCAACTTGCGGATTGGAGGAGGCTGTGACCGCTCGCGTAAGGTATGTCTGGACGCAACTCGGTCGTTCAATATGTTTTTTTATACGACCGCTTGGCAACGTAAGCAGGCCATTCTGAAATGCAGGGCGGCGATTTTTTCTGAATCCTCTGCCACTTCTTTCTGGAACCCGCCATTCGACTGGATATTGCTAATCCTCTGAGCGACGTGACGCGATCGAGTCACGGGCTTGCCCGGCGACCTAGCCGGGTTTGGCTCGTTCGGCACTGGCTCAAGAGCGGCACGGGTTTTCAACAGTAGGCCTCTAAGCTGCACAATCTGAACTTGGCGTTTAAAAGTGAGTTCCACACCCGGTATATTTGGGAGATACCGGATGCGACTCTTATCGATTGGCGAAGCGGCAGACCCGCTGGGCGTGGCGGTGGGGACACTGCGGCGCTGGCACCGGCAGGGGCGGCTGCCTTCGGCCGGACGAACGGTTGATGGACATCGACGTTACCTTCATGACGCGTTGCGTGCCAGTCTAGGCACCGCGCCCGCCCTGGCAGGCAAGACTGTCTGCGACGCCCGTGTCGCTTCGCATGATCAGGCTGAACAGCTGAAGACGCAGGCGGCTCGCCTGGAGAAGCATTACGTCGAGGCCGGCTTCGCGGACGTTGGGGTCGTGACCGACCTGGGTAGTGGCCTGAACTACCGCAAGAAAGGACTGCAACGGCTGTTGATGGATCACCTGCGTGGTCGCCTCGCACGGCTCGCCGCCAACGTGCCAGGCATCTGCTTTGGCACCCGCAAGCTCTTAGGGCAGCAGCATCATCTGGAGCTGGCCCGCTTTGACCGTCGCGGAGCGTGGCTGCGCGAATGGCAGGCCAGACGTTCACACCAGGTGTTCTTCGTTGGCTCGAAAGACGAAACGGCTGGTAACCAGCTCTGCCAGTTGCAAAGAACGGCCGATGGCGCCTATGCGCTGAAGATCCGTGTGCCGGACCGGCTGTTGTCGCCTCGCGATGACAGATATCTTGTGATCTGCGACGTCATATTCGACTACGACCGCGCGGCGCTCGGTACGGCGCTCGAAGCGAATGTAGCACTGAGCTGGCGACTGCACCGCGATGAACGCGGCTGGCGCGCCTTTGTATCGTTCAATCATCCGGCTGCGGAAAAAAGCAGCCTGGATGTCGCGCACGGCGCCACTGGGATCGACTTCAACGTTGACCATCTCGCCGTCACCGAGACCGATCCGTTCGCAACCTGCCAGGCACGCGCCGATTCCCATTGCTGCTCGAGGATGTATCCTCAGGTCGGCGCAACGCCGTGCTCGCTGACGCGCTGACTGCGGCAGTGGCGTGGGCGAAGAAGGCACGCAAGCCTGTTGTTGCGGAAGACCTTGACTTCACGGCAATGAAGAAGACGATGGCGTAACTCAGTCCGAAGGGAGCACGCATGCTCTCGGGCCTGCTTTACGCAAAATACCGGCAGCTGCTCGAAGCCAAATGCTTCCGTGCAGGTGTCGAACTGATCAGGATCGATCCGGTCTACACGTCGACCATCGGTGCGGTGAAATACGCATCGCGACGCGGCTGGAGTGTGCATGCTGCTGCGGCGGGCGTGATCGCCCGTCGCGGGCAGAAGTCGACTGAACGTCTGCCACGTGCCGGCACGGCTGTCCGTGTTCCGGTGCGGGGCGGCCATCACGCCCTCGAGCTACCTGCAAGGAAAGGCCGGGATTCGCGTGTGGCCGCCTGGCGCGGCGTTCATGCGGCGTATAGAGGCGTGGTGCGCGGGCGTTGCTTGCCACCCGGAGCGGTTCGCCGACCCGGAGTGCGAAAGGTACCTTTGGTCGCGGCGGTAACGTCGCCCCCCTCAGCAGGGACAACCGTTTATCCTGCGAAGACAATCTGCATATGCAGAATTGCGCACGTTGGAACAAACGGTTGGACGCAACCCTGCAACAGGTAAGGAAATTCAGATCGCGGCAGCAAAAACTATCAAATTCACTGCGGGCAAGGCGTTCAAGGAGATAGTAAACGCTTGACGTCCTCCCCGCCCTCAGCCTGCGGCTGCCGCGCAAAGCGCGGAAAGGACGTCGCTCAGTGCTCCGGGCCAAGAGCGGTTGCGCCGGCGCCGGGCGGTTGTGCCCCGGCTGCCGGATCGCTCTATATCGTTGGTGTCACTTGCTGACTTCCGCTGGAGTGCGTACCTCGTTCGACTTCGCCCAGTCGGGATCGTCGAAGGCGCCCAGGGTGTTGGTCAGCAGGACCCGATTGCCGGAACCATCCGACTGAAAGCCGATGTAGAGCATATTGTCAAACCGGACTACCGAAGGTGTGGCCCGCGTGCGCTGGCTTCCGTTCAGCGGGCCACTCCATTGCTGACCGTCCGTGGTCGAAGTGATGAGTAGCCGCTTTTCCTTGTCTGCGGACCTGAACACGCACAGCAGACGGCCGTTTGAGACCGCGAGCCCCGGGCCTGCGTAGGTGTTCCACATCGTATTCACAGGACCGCTCCAATCGTTTCCGTTTTCCGTCGAAACGAGCAGCACTCGGTTACTGTCATCGTTCGAGCGGAATGCACAGAAAAGCTTCCCCCTAAAGACAGCGAGTGCGGGGCCGGAGCTCGTGCGCACGCCTGTCCTCGGTGTAAGGGCCCAGTTTCTCCCGTCTTGGGACGACATGACGAAGAGTTCGTTGGAGCTGGACTGCGAGCGGAAAGCGCAATACAGCCGCCCATTGAATTCAGCTAGTGCTGGCGCATCCGACGTGCTATGTCCAGTCATCTCCGGGGGCGTCGTGAACTTGCCGTTTGGCGAGGAGATTACGAGGATGCGGTTGTGTTCGTCGTTCGAGCGGAACGCGCAATACAGTCGATTCTGGAATACTGCGAACGCCGGTCCGCTCTGGGTCGTTTGGCCAAAATAATCGGCGCTCGTCCACACTAGCGCGTCAGAGGACGACATCACCAGCAGCCGGTTTTCCGCATCGTTCGACTTGAACATGCAAAAGAGCCTGTTCTGAAACGCCGTAAAAGCCGGCCCGGCCGAGGTGCTTTGCCCGAGAACCTCGTATGTGTAGGGCCACCCGATCTGCCCGCGTGACCACGGACAGAGAAGCCGATCATTCTCCTTCATCAGGCAATCCTGCTTTCGGTGCGCGCTTTCGCACTCGTCGCAATTGAAGTTCGGCACATTGAAATAGCCACTGCCTGCGCAGGTGCATCTCGAGCCATCATATTCGTCGCTTGCTCCGAAGAGGTGCGCAGTTTCGTGCGCGAACACCGCAGCCATGCCTTGCCTCCAGTAGGAGTCCCAGTATTCCATAGTCAGGCTGCCGTGCGCCCGCCACGCGTAGGCGAAATGGCCCAGGGGATATTTGGTGATAAACGCGGTGTACCCCCAGCGCGCTCTCGCCGCGGCCAGAAGTTTGCGGTTGTATTCGTTCACACCGGGGAATCCTGGTCCGCAACCCAGGAGAGCAAGCGTCGGATCCCGCCAGATCTGCTCACAGATGTTGTAGTCGGACGTGCTGCACTTCGAGGTGGGCGGTGGCACGTCAAGGGTCAGGATAGAGACCGTGTATTCAAATGTGACCCGTGCGAGAGGCTCCATCGAGGCGAGCACCTCGACTCCCAGCATCACCTGCGAGATTGTGTGGGTGATCTCGTCGGGCGTAAACCCAAGTCCGTGGGCCCTGCCGGCAACGATTACGAGGCCGAGCGCAGTCTTGCCACGCAGATAGAGGCTCGTTTCCGGCGGCTCAATAGCCAGAGGTACTGTGAGGCCGGAGTTGATACCCGGGCGCATTGGCCGCTCGTAGCCCTTCTCGTTCAGTTCCGCCGGACCTGTATCACGTGACGTGGTCAGAGCCAGTTGCCACGCGTCGACGAGCAGACGCGTGATGTCATCGAGGGTCTGGGGAGCACGCGGGGACGCGTGCATCAGTGAGGATGGATCGAACTCATCGGGCAGATTGGCGATGAGTGCCGCAGGCGAAAGAATCTGCGAAACAAATCCGGTGACTCTCTCAATCTCAGGGAGGGCCTGGTCTACGTTTGAAACGAACAACAGCACGGACTTCATGGAGAACTCCTAATTCTGCTGGGACGTCAGAGCGGGGTTTCCGCTGGAATCGCGGCCGCGACGGAGTGCGCGTCCGCGGTGTGGTGGGGCACCGCGATCGTCAGGACGAAGCGGATGCCGGGCCAGCCTGTTTATCGGCTGCATCCGGTAAATGTTCAGGCGCAAACCAAAATATAATCCCGCATGTGGAAATCCGCCGAAACGAAGCAGGGCGGCTCCGTTTTGGACGAAACTCAATAGCCGGCCAAATAACACAACAAGTACAAGTGTTGACGACCGTCTTTCAATGTTTCGTCAGCCAAGTCCGGGTCTGCATCGACCACTGCACGTGACAGCATCAAAGTCCCGACCGATTGACTCACGGTGGAAATGGCCTGTCGCTGCCTATTAATACCGGCGCGCTCATGCTTACACTCCCGCAATAGTCATGCTGTCGCACACGTACAGCACCCGTCCGTTGACGAAAGCCTGCGCGTCGTCCTGAGTCGAGCACGGCGCGGGACGCACCGATGTGTCCGCGCACCAGCGTGGCGCTCTCATCCGCGTCGATCACTACAAACCCGAGTGGGTCCCCCTTCGCGCGCCGTTTCGCGACCGCCGCGACCGAGGCAATTTCCTCGCTGCTGTAGAGCGTCAGGCCGCTGTCGGATTCGACATGCACACAGCCGATCGCCATCGTGACGAAGGCGAAGAAGGTCGGATTGCCGCGCCGGTCTTCGCCATGAATACCGCCGGAAAGGCGGTCGTCGGGCGCGTAGAAGCGTTGTGCGCCTTCGTTGAACCCGTGAATTGCACGCATTACGCGCTCTTGCCAGTCGTCGCTCTGGAACAGAATCAGGAAGTCGTCGCCGCCCACGTGGCCAAGGAAGTCGCGGGTCGGGTCGCACACGTTTGCCAGCACAGCAGCCGCGAACTTGAGCACTTCGTCGCCTTGCCAGTAGCCGTACTGGTCGTTGAACGGCTTGAAATGATTCAGGTCGACGTAGCAGGCGTAGAAGCCGGCGTTGTTGTCGAGCAGCCGCGAGATGTGCGAACTAATCGGAATGTTGCCAGGCAGGAAGGTGAGTGGGTTGGCGTAACGCGCCGCTTCTATACGGACTTCGGTGACCGCGCGCACGAGCTTCTCGCCGGTGCCCGGACCCACATATTTGCCGTTGTCCGTAAACACAAAACCGTCAGCCAGTGTAGTGATCAAGTAATCCTGGACACCGACAAAGGGTATTTTTAAAAACTCAAAGCTTCGTACCGCACCGGCGGCATCCTGTCTGTTGTCGAATGGATCCGCCGGCAGTTGTAAAAGTCGTCGATGTAGGCCCCGATATCGCGTTCGGCATCGGCGTGGTCAATGTACCCCTTTGGATTGAGCCATTCACTTTTCAGGCTTCTAAAGAACCGCTCCACGACCGCGTTGACGCTCCTATGTCAAGTGGCAAGCGTCGAATCGGCCAGATCGGCGAGGATGAGCGGGTGCAGCTCCCTCACGATATAGCGCTTCAGGCAGCGGTGAATTTCCTTGTTGGACATACCTTCCTTCGTCCGGCGCTCGACGTAAGCCCGGGTCCGGGGATCGCTTCTCATGCGGACCATCGCGATGGTCCACAAGGCATTGTTTGCGGACCGGTCGCCACCCCTGTTCAATCGATGCCGGACCGTCTTGCCGGACGACGCCTGCAACGGACTTGTGCCGCAGAGTGCAGCCAGCGCAGCTTCGCTTTTCAGGCGTTCGGGATTGTCTCCCGCCACAGCAACCAATACCGCAGCGGTCTCAGGGCCGACGCCGAATCTTTCGCGAAGGCGTCTGGCATGCTGGCTGGTCAGGCTTTCGAGCATGCTATCGAGAGCTTTGAGCTCCTCTGCCAGCGTCAGCCAACGCTTCGCCAGCAACCGCAGCGTAGTCGTGAGCGTTTGCAACATTGGCGTTTTGCCCAACGAGCGAAGACGTGCGCAACCCTCAACGCATTCTGCAGTCTTCGCTTTCAGAAGACGCTCACGGATTTCCTGAGGAGCGCTCACGAGCAAAGCCCGTAACTGATTGATAGCCTGTGTCTTGGCCTTGACCGCGCTGCGCCTCGCAACAGAGACGGCGCGCATCGCTTCGGCGGCGCCAGACTGTTCCTTTGGAATAGCCGTAGCTCTGCCGGAAAGAACCGCGCGCGCTGCGTTCTCAGCATCAGTGGGATCGGACTTGCCTCTGGACCGGCGCATCGCGCGATCTGGGCGATTGACTTCAAGCACCTCGATCTCATGATAGCGCAGCAGGCGGGCCAATCCCGCTCCATAGGTGCCCGTCCCTTCAACCCCGGCGCGGCGTAAAGGGCCGAACGAATTCGCCCATGACAGCAGATCAAGATATCCCGCCGTGTCTGTCGATACCGATAGCGTTCCGAGAAGCCTGCCTGTGTCGCTAATCACAGCCCCAACATGCGTATCCAGGTGCGTGTCGACACCCAGAATCACTTCGTTTTGTTCCATGCGTATATCCGTTGTAGTGGGCGCATCGCCAACCCCACTCGCAGGACAGGACACTCACGGTGCAGAACAAAGCTCCTATCAGGTCACAGACGGTGAGCCCGGCAACGCTCGGGGAACGCCGGAATCCGATCGACAGGTCAACGCAAAGGCAGCTTGGCCAATCCCAGCACGGGTCAGATCGGTCCGACACTCAGAAGCGATCTTAGACTGAGTGTCCCAGCAGTTTCCCTTTCGGCTCATGCTCTGCACCATGCCGTTGGCCTTCAGATCATCCACGAAGTAGGCGCTGGTGTACTGACAGCCCTTGTCGGAATGGAACATCACACCGTGCGATGCACGCCGTCTGGCGCGGGCCTCCCGTAGGGCCCGGATCACCAGTTCCGTGTCGGCCTGCAGCGCAAACGCCCAGCCGATGATGCGGCGCGAATGCAGATCCATCACGATGGCCAGATACGACCAGCCCTGTCGCGTACTCACATACGTAATGTCACCGGCCCAGACCTGATTGGGTCTGCCCTGCTCGAAGTGGCGCTCCAGCAGATTCGGCGCAACCAGCGCCTCTCCACTGGCCTTGCTGTAACGATGCGTACGCGTTCGACGTACCTTCAACTGCGCTTCGCGCATCAGCGAGCGTGCGCGGTGACGGCCGACCTCATGGCCGCGCTGGCGCAACGCCTGCGACATCCTGCGGCTGCCGTAACTGCCGCGGGTTTCCCGATGAATCTCGCGCGCCGCCATCAACAACGCCGCGGGCGAACGACGCGCCACTGGCCGGCGACCGAGCGCGTAATAGCTGCTCCGTGCGACGCCTGCCACCTTGCACATCACGCTCACCGGCCAGGCCTTCTTCAGCGAATGGATCACTTCGGCAGGCGATCCATTTTCTTGACGAAGAAGGCCGTAGACTTCCTGAGAAACTCGAGCCATCAGGCTGGTTTGGCCTGCAACACGTAGTCCAGTGATTCGGCGCGTCGGGTCAGGTTGTTCAGAACCCGCTGCCGGTAGCGCTCTTCGTAATACGCGGCGCCGGGATCCACATATTCGATGCCGTAGCGCAGTGTGTTGTAGAAGAGCACCGCGATCTTGCGGGCGGTGGCGGTGACGGCCTTGGCGTTGCCGATCCGCGCAGACAGTCGTCGGTAAAAACCGCCCAGCGCGGTATCCGTCTTGCCGATTGCGACTGCGGCAAGACGCAGCGCAGCAGCAGCCTTGCTGGAGGAGCGGCGCGTCTTTGACGACAGGATCTTGCCGCCGGAGATCTTATTGCCCGGAGCGAGGCACAGCCACGACGTGAAGTGCTTTGCCGTCGGCCAGCGCGACATGTCATTACCGCATTCGGCCACAAGCTTGAGCGCCACGTAGGGTCCGAGGCCGTGAATCTGTGTCAGGTCGACGCCGAGCATGGCGTACAGTGCACGGCGAACATCAAAGGAGAAGCCGTTGGGCTGCCTGGTCCGGTACCGCGCCGTGGGCAAGGGCGCGGCGGGCGGTTCGATGCCGGTCTGCAGTTGCCCGAGTGTGAATTCGATACGCTCATCGCATTGCGCGACCTGCGTCTGGTAAAAGTCATACAGCGAAACGGCCTGGGTCAGCTCGAACACGTGCTCGGCCTGATAGTTGCCGATCAGCGCGTCGCGGATGGTCTCAACCGATGCCTTGCAACGCACGTCGCGATGTCGGACGAGTGCCTCGGCATTACGCTCGCCGGCCACAATGGCGCGGATGATCTTCATGCCGGTGGCCCCCGTGACGTCCTTTACGACGTGATGCAATTGCAGGTTCATCTGCATCAGCGCCTTCTGCATGTGCTGGATATGTGCCGCGGCATATTCGAGCAGGCGTTCCCGTTGCCGCAGATAGGAGCGCAGGGTGGCCACGTCGCGCCGCGGCCGGAAACTCGCGCGCAGCAATCCGTATGCGTGAAGCTTCTGCAGCCACTGCGCATCGCTCACATCCGTCTTGCGACCCGGCACGTTCTTCGCGTCGCGCGCATTGACCAGTACCACCTCGAAGCCATGCGCCTCAAGGATCTCGAACGCGGGGTCGGGTACCCGATTAGTCGGGTGACACGGTTGGCCTTGCCGCGATTCGCGACGTACATCACGGGCCATCTTGCTTGGCGGTCGCGTGTTGACCGGTTCGGTAATCGGCGACGCGTTTTGGGCGGAGCGACCGTTGTCATTTGACGCACGAGATGTGGGCACGCGTGCGTCTCGCTTCGTCCTTGTCCTCCGGCCTCTGCCCCGAAAAGTTGCCAAAATATAAACTTAAAATTGCAGTATCTGTTTTATGTTGGTGTTTTATGCCGTCTATTTGGGGTATTTTTAACGATAAAATCGAAAAATGGAATATTTTCTCCTTTGGTTAACATCGGAAATAATTGCTTTATACTGACGAGAAAACACGACGCCTGCCTGTGGCAGCAACCCCGCACGATGAATCTGAACGACATCCTCGATAACGTGAGGGATCCTTACGACCGGAAGGCGCGTACGTTTCCCGGCCTGCTGACGGTCTTGCCGTTGCTGGTACCTCTGCTCTGGATTTTTGGACCGAAGAGTCCTGTTCTTACGTCACTGCTTGGCTTGGTTGCGGGCTGTGGGGCTATCTATGCGCTTGGCAGCGTTGCCCGTGGTCGCGGCAAGCGACTGGAGGACAAACTGGTCAAAGATTGGGGCGGCATGCCAACAACTCTAATCCTGCGGCATCGTGACACTTTTCTGGATGGCGTCAGCAAGAAGCGCTACCACGACGAAATCAAGGCGAAGCTGAAGATCGTCGTTCCGACTGCAGGCGAGGAGGCGGAAAACCCGGGCGCGGCCGACGATACGTATATCGGAGCGACCAGGCATCTACGCGAGTTGACGCGCGGAAAGGCAAACGCGCTGCTGTTGAAGGAAAACATAGCGTACGGATTCCATCGCAACATGCTTGCGATGCGTCCAGTGGGGATGTTGACATGCCTGCTTGGGATTGTCTTGGGTCTGTTATTAAGCAAGATTGCGCAGATTCGCCCGCTCAAATTCGATGCCGACAATCTGCTCTCGCCCGGGGCCGCAGGCGGTATGACGCTCGTTGTGGCAATAGCATTGCTGTTTTTCTGGTGGCATTTCAACGACGATCAGGTTCGGCGGATGGGGTATGTCTACGCTGAGCGGCTCTTCGAATCCATGAAGTCATTACCGACGAAAAGACAGAACAAGGCCGAGAAGCCATTACAGGGTGAAGCAAGTGAGGGGGCGAAAACATGAAGTGTGAAGTCGAATTCATGCCGGTTGGCGACGCCAGTCGGGCAGGAGATTCCATTATTGTTCGTTACGGGGAGGAGAACGACTACAAGCTGATGGTGATCGACGGCGGCACGACCGATAGCGGCGAAAAACTCGTCGAACATTTGCGCGCTCACTATGGCCATGATGTGGCTGTCGAACACGCGGTACTGACCCACGCAGACGCGGATCACGCTTCTGGGATGCGCGAACTGTTTAAGGAAATCCCGGTTACAAATCTGTGGATGCACATTCCCTGGATGTTGGCGCCTGAGGCAATACACCTGTTCGAGAACAAAAACTGGACAACCGACGGCCTCACCAACGCCATCAAGCCAGAGTATGACATTCTGAGCGAAATCCTCGATATGGCGTGGGAGGCCGGTACCAAGGTTTACTACCCGTTTCAGGGCACGACAATCGGGCCATTTACTGTACTGTCGCCGAGTCGCCTTCACTACCTGCATCTCTTGCCGCAGTTCGAGAAAACCCCCGTCCCTGATCAGGATGCGATTGAGGCTACGGGAATGTGGATCGGGAAAGCGTCAAAAAGTATGTTTGCGAAGGCCTTGGAATCGATTTCTGCTGCATTTCAGAAGTGGGTTGCAGAAACCTGGCATAACGAGCGACTGCGCGATGGCGCTCACACATCAGCCAGCAACGAAAGCAGTGTAGTGCTCTATGCAGACGTCGGAGAGAATCGGCGCATCCTGCTGACGGGGGACGCGGGTGTGAGAGCGCTATCGTGGGCAGTAGAGCACGCGATAGCGATGAGCCTACCGCTGCAGGACTTCAGCTTTGTTCAGATCCCGCATCACGGTAGTCGCAGCAATGTTGGGCCGGCCATACTGAATGCGCTTATTGGTCCTATCCAGCCAGAAGGGACGGAAAAGTTCGCAGCCTTTGTCTCGGCGCCCATGGACGACAGCACCCATCCACGAAAAATGGTTCTGAACGCCTTCATGCGACGCGGCGGACGTGTCCTCGCGACACAGGGATCCAACAAAGTGCATTGGGGCGGGTTTGCTCCTCGACCAGGATACGGCTCGGCCGAAGCCACGCAGTTTAGTTCGATGGTGGAAGAGTACGACGATTGAGACCGCGCCGTACAGGCGCGTAGTTCGTCTGAGCTCAACAGAGCAGGGGGCGTGTCCCGCAAGATATCTTGGGAGGCGTTCCGCCTTTCCGGGTAAGACTCGGACCAGCGACTGAATCTCGCAAGTTGCGCCGAAATGACGCTCTTAAGTTTTGTGCGTGGCCACGCGCATCAATGGCGTACTGACTGCCGATCTTTTAACATTAAAGCCAAATGAACAAAGTGGATCGAGCACATCGGTTGCCCGCACCGAGCCGGCTTGACAGGTGTGCCTTTGCGGCACGCAACGCGGAGCCTTGAATATGGGCAGTTAGCGAAGCTAATACGATCATTGTGGAAAGGAAGGCTGCGCCTGATTCGGGTGGTTGACGCATAGAAAAGAGTATGAAGGGGAGCGCATGGGGCGGAAACGGGGCACTTGGTTTGGCGCGGCCGCAGTCGCTTGCGGCATGTTGGGTGCTCTCGCAGTCGCTTGGCCGGCGCTGGGCATATCGATACTTTTCGTCGTGAGCGGTTTAGTCGGCTACTGGTGGATTTCGAGGGGAACCGGGCAGAGGGGCGTTGCGCGGTCACGCGGTCGGGTTGCGTTCAATTCGCACAAGACTCGTGATGAGGCGGGGTCGTCCGTTAAGAGCTTTTCGGACGCCTACGATGAAGATCCATTTTGACCAGTTGACCTTTTCGGGGCTCGGGTTGCCAGCTTGACCATGCGAAGAAAGCTCATGCGCAGGTTTGGATCGCGGAGTCGGCCGTAGCGCAGCCGGAGGTCGGCGGCTATGCGGTTCGGAGGGGGGATGATTGCACGATTGTTCTTCGGTGTTTAATTTTGGGCGGTGGATTGAGAATCTGTATCGGTCGGCCGAATTTTTCATTGCTTGAATTGTTCAATTTGCATGAATTTGAAGGCTGATCGAATGGAGGTTGGCCGCTAAAAATAAAATTTAAAGTGATGTCGCAATTGATACAAAAACGTATCCGTCAAGTACAATTTCCGCGAAGGAAAACCACCAACGAGCTGAGACCAACATGCAGGCACAATCGGGGCAACTCACAACTTATGATGAGGCGCAGCAGTTCGTGCGTCGCGACCAAGCGCTCGAACACGCGGTCGAAAAAGTATCACGTATAGATTTCACCATGCAGTGTCGAAAGCTGATTGAAGAGTCAGGCTGGACAGCTGAAACCTGTGAGGAAGTCGAGGACATTTACCGCAAATTTCTGGCACTAAATATCCGCTATCCTGAGCAGAAGCTCTGCCCGAATGGACCCGTCGACGAGTTCTGGCACGCTCACATTCTCGATACCCGCAAGTACGCCGCTGACTGCGGAGATCTGTTCGGTGAAATGCTGCATCATTACCCGTACTTCGGAATGCGTGGGCCCGACGATCGCGCAGACCTCGATAAGGCGTTCGCTGACACCGTCGACCTGTTTATCCGGCACTTCGGCTTAGACCCAACGGCAGGGGACGCACACGCGCGGGCTTGCCGCCCGCAACGCTGCCCTTGAGGCGGCCCAATGGTCGCCGAGTCTTCGTTTTTTTCCGATTCGGGTGATGATGACCTCCTGGAGTCTCGTAACGAGATTTTCTGGGAGGCGCTGCTCGATAACATTAGACGGGATGGCTTCCCTAAAGTGCCCAACCGTGTCCTCGATATCGGATGTCATCGCGGCGGTTTGCTCGCACGCATCGCAAAGATTTGGGGCGCGTGCGAGCTTTACGGAATCGAGCCGATCCAGGCTGCTCGGGCGCGAGCGCAACTACGACTTTCGTCCACAGCACCCGTAGTAAGACTTCTGTCGCCGGATCAGTGGGATCTGATTCCAAACTACTCAATTGATCTGGTCGTTTGCCATGAAGTTATGTTCCTGCTGCCGGATCTTGGTGAGCTGGCGAAGAACGTTGCGCGGGTTTTGGCGCGCAACGGCCGCGCATATATCGCTTGGGGATGCCACTCGGAGAATCCTGTTTGGCCGAAATGGCGTGAAGCACTGGAACTTCAGGGCGTAACCACCTATACGCACGAACCTATCGGGTTGATGGGAGCTGCGGCTCTTCATGGGCTTCTTCCAAGCGTACGTCCGTTGCGCGAAAGCGGGTGGGCGACCTTTGACCCGACTAGCGGTCCGTTCACCTTTCCGACCATCGGGGCCTTACTGGACCATCAATTCCGCCACAAGCTGCTCTTTAGGCTGGTCCGAACATGAGCGGTATACCTGAAGTCTTTCTGCAAAAGTCTGAAGTTGCTGAGTTGAGTCGGTTGCAATCAAGTTTTGAATCGCTTGAGGCCATTGAAATGGCTCTCGAGGCGTCTGTCGCGTCGAATAGCGTGGCCTTTGGCGGCCTCTCGGATTTACGAAAGCGCATCGCGCAAAAATGGCGTGAACACGACCATGTCGTCGTCAGGGAGTTGCCTCTTTGCGCTGAAGGCACGACGGGACTGCTCGTTGCAGCAGCCTGCTTCCGTGAGCTGAAGCGCTACCGCGGCGGGAAAATTGTTAAGCATTTTCGGATGTCGCCGTGGACTAAGGCACTTTCGCATACATTGGCCGGCGGCTTCTTTCATACCGACCTCAATACATCGGATATGCCCCCCGCGGCGACCGCAATGCAGTGTCTCGAACGAGACCCCGGCGCTCCTGGGTACGGACAGCTTCGCGTGGCACGTATTCGCGAGTTACTTCTGCATCTGGATATGTCTCATCCAGACGGGCGCAGGTTTCTGACTCACCAACGCGTGACCATGATGAACGAGATGTCGCCGCTCGGATGGGAAGGGGCCATGGTTCAAGGGGGGCTGATACGTTTCCACCCCGAAAGCCTGTTGGCAGCGCAGAAGCATCTAGGCCGTAATCCGCCTGAACTCGAGCTACATCTGAAAAAGATTCACGAGGCCGCACTAGACGTTTCGGTGCCAATCGACCTTGAGCCGGGCGAGATGTTGCTTGTGAGTAATCGTAGGGCGCTCCATCAGAGAGGCGAGTGTACTGTGCGCTTTCGTGTGTTTCCGGGCGACTACGATGCGAGACGTGTAAGTGTTTTTCATGCACATGACGAGCCGGCATGACAGCGAAGCGAACAATCGAAATCATCGGAGCCGACGCGAACAATCTTCAATGTGTCGACGTTCGTATACCTAGAAATGAACTGACCGCTATTGTTGGCATTTCGGGATCCGGAAAAAGCTCGCTCGTTGAAAAGACTATAGCGGCCGTAGCGTCCGAACGCTTGCAGAGGTTTGTCGGAATATCGATGGACAGACCTGTCAATCAGGTAGGGGCTTTCATCGGCGAATTGCCGCCGGCGGTGGTTGTTGGGCAGCGAGCATTTCAAGCATCGACGCGAAGTACGGTCGCGACCTCTACAGCGCTTCTGCGTACTCTTCGCCGTCTTTTTGTCAGGTTCGGCGCGCCCTTCGCGGAGGACATCAATCAGCCCGTGCCCTCTTTGACCCCGCAGGCGCTTGCAAGTTGGTTGGTCCGACACGCGGCAGGGAGGGCCATTGTGTGGGCGGTCCCCGTGTTTCAGCAGCCAACTGACGGCGTGAAAGCCGTGAGTAGTCTGATTGCCGCTGGCATCAAGGAAGCCACGATCTTCAGCGAAACAGATCGAGGGAAGAAACTCGAAACGGGCACTTCGATTTCGTTGACGAAGTTCAAGCCGCTTCGGACTGACGTGAAGCACACAATAGAAGCGCAGGTTGGTGCGCTAACGCTGCGGAAAAGCGCTTTCGACAAATTGCACGGGCTGCTGATGCAGGCATGGGCAGCGGGCAACGGCGCCGTCTTCGTTGAGCTGCCTGATTTTGACCATCCCGCATTGAGTCAGGCTTTCACATCGGGGCTCAGCACCCGGCTTCATCGGATACACCCCGATTCACCTCGCGTTTATCGGGCAGCAACGGTCCACCTTTTGTCCTTCAACTCACCGCAACACGAGGAAAGTGGCGCGTGTCCCGCCTGCAATGGGTTGGGTATTGCATCGAACGTCGACGAGGCGGTATTGATTGCGGACGCAGATAAGTCAATGCACGAGGGAGCACTGGCGCTTTGGTCCAGTAAAAATTATAAGTACGTCAACATTCAGCATTCGACCATTGAAGGGCTCCGAGGTCGGAGCGGTTTCGATCCCGATATTCCGTGGCGCAAACTGTCACACGGGGCTCGACAACTTATCCTGGACGGCTGCGCCGAGCCAGTTTCGGATGTCGATCCGAAGACGCGCAAGAAAATGAGCAGCCCGCATCCCTTCCCGGGATTTCGGTCGGCAATTCTTGAGCGCGCAGGACGTCCTAGTGCCAGCGGCGAGGCCCTTGGTCGATTTGTTACGGTTGGTCGCTGTCCGGCCTGCGACGGGACTCGATGGAGCGAAGAGGCGCGTGCGCTAAGGGTGGCCGGACTGTCGATTAGCGAGGTTCTGGAGACGCCGTTCTCCCTGCTCGCAGAAAAAGCCGCGCACTGGCGAGAATCAGTTGACGCGAGCATCGAGCCCGGCGCAGTGGCGCGGGAGGCGCGCACGCTGATAGACGGCGTTATTCACTTGGCCGAATCATTCGTAAAGGTCGGGCTCGGGCATCTGACCGGAAGCCGCAGCCTGCTTCAGGTGAGCGACGGGGAGTCGAGAAGGATTCGCCTCGCTGCGGCTTTAAACAGTCGGCTGGCTGGACTTCTGCTCGTTCTCGACGAGCCAGGCAGGGGGTTGCACGAGGCGGACCTTGCTCACTTGGCGCATGCTGTCGTTTGGGCGACGCAGTTCCATACTGTGGTTATGAGTGAGCATCGTGAGCGGCTGGTTCGTGAAGCTGCACTGGTTGTTCAGTTGGGACCTGGCGCGGGTTTGTCGGGGGGGCGGGTCATAAAGGCGCAAGTAGGGCACGCGAACGGACGGGGAGCCGCAGAAAGTGTGACCCGAAAATTACCGCCGCGTTCGCGGTGGCTTGAGGTCCTTCGCGCCAACATCAATACCGTGAAGGAACAGAGCGTCCGGTTGCCGCTTGGTGTGCTGTCCTGCATAGCTGGTGTATCGGGTTCAGGGAAGTCCAGCTTCGTCCGCGGCGCCCTCGTGCCTGCATTGCGAGGCCAGCTCCCGGCCTCGCGCTCGGACGTGGATGATTTCCGGACCTTGAAAGGTACCTGGGCGGGGCTGAACGGGGCCGACGAGGTAACGGGTCTTTTTGCCCTTGACCAGGCCGCTCCCGCCGGCCACGTCCGGAGCATCGTCGCGACCTATCTTGGTATTGCAGAGAATATGCGACGGGACTTCACCGCAACGGATGACGCTCGACGACTTGGCCTGGTTGCCGCCGACTTCAGTACCAATGCCGGTCGAGGACGTTGCCAACGTTGTCTAGGCTTGGGCGTCGAGAAGGATGGCGGGACGTGCTCGGTGTGCGGAGGCTTGCGTTTCGGAAGTCAGGTGCTGTCGGTTTTTGTCGCGGGTATGAATATGGCCGAATGGCTGATGACGCCGCTTTCGGAGCTAGGTCACACGGCAGTTCCATGGATGGACAGTTCCCTTCTGCACACACTTTCGGAACTTGGGGTAGGCCATCTGGCGTTAGGCCGGAGCTTTGATACGCTAAGCGGAGGCGAAATTCAGCGCCTGCGGATAGCCCGCGCCGTTTCCGTCGAAGACACGCAAGGCGCCGTGTTTGTCATTGACGAGCCGGCCTGCGGTTTGCATCCGACCGACGTAGAACATCTTTACCGCGCTCTGCGTCACGTTGTTGATGATGGAAAAAATACGGTTATCGTGGTCGAGCATGATCCGTTCCTTTTAGCCAATTGCGACTACATAGTTGAATTCGGGCCGCAGGGAGGCCCAAACGGCGGCTATGTCGTAGCGTCGGGCACGCCGGCGGAGTTGCGAGAAGGCGAAACGGCAACAGGTCTGGCGCTGCGAGACATCAGAAGGTTGCACACACGCAGTAATGCTCCGGCATTGACACGGGGCGAGTCGCCACAAGATCTGGCTGAGGCCCAAGCTGCGCGCGCTGAGATTCGGCAGATCCTTGGACACGATGTTTCCGTGCCTGACGAAGGAAAGTTTGCTCAGGCCGCCGCAATCTTCCGTTTCCCGCAAAAAGCGCAACGACCACTCGATCTCGCTGATCTCGACCAGGCGGTGGCTTCAGTCGCCTTGGACACGTTGCCACCAGTGGGCGCGACCATTGAGGAATTGCTGCGGCTTTGGGAGAGAAACGGCAAGGCGCAGCTCTACGTCAACCCGCTATTAGACGCCGTGTCTGTATGGGGCACGAGTGTGCCTATGTCGGTGGTCGATTCTGCGAGAGACAGTGCTGTCTCAATGGGACTCGATGATTTTCGGGGTTGGGGAAGCGATCCGCTCCGTGTCCGTGTTACCGGCCGTCGCTTGAATCCACAAAGTGCACGAGGCACGTCGAAGCACGAAATACTCCGGGATGCATGGGCGCTCGGCAACGGATACGTCGAATTGCTCGGTCCATCGGGCGACCGGATCGCGGTCGCTAGCGATCGTCTCGCCGACTTTGACCGCAGGATCGTCGGCCCACGGCGCGTCAAGCCAGCCCACTTCAGTCGTACTAGTCCAGAGGGATGCTGTCAAACCTGCAAGGGAAGCGGATTTGTGTCCGATCCGGGGGAGCGCGTGATTGTCGGGAACCCCAAGGCCAAGGTGCTTGATGAAAACTTCTTGACTGGAGAAATAGGGGGGAAACTGAAGGGTTTCCGGCGCACGGTCATGATTCCGTTTTTTCGGCGAATGATCGATGAAGGGATTTGGGATGACGCACCTTGGCGGGACTTATCAAAGGAACAGAAGACCGTCGTGCTTTGGGGGCATTGGGTGCGGCCGGGTTTGGGAACATTTTTAAAGCTGGGCAAAGGCATTGATGGAACCGAGGTCAATCATTGGCTGTCGTGGGACGGACTTGTCGCCGCAACGCTAGATGTCGCCGCCCGGACGAAGCCAGTGAGGGCAGGGGCGGCGGCGCCAGTCGACCTCACCGTTTGTCCCGTATGTGATGGCTCCGGGCTGTCTAACCGCGCAAAGCTGCTGAAGATAGGCCGCGACTCTCTCTATGGGTGGACTGCAAGCGGCACCGTCAAGGATTTTATAAATGCACTAGCTACGCTTCAGCCGTCGCGGGTAAGGTCGGCGCGAGAACTGGCGCGCTTACTAGATTGCTTGGAGCCGCTCCGATCGTCGAAGGGCCGCCTAGCGGACCCCGTAGATGAACAGCGGCGACGGGCGGTTCTCGAGCGCGCTGCACGCGCGTTCACTGGCTTGACGTCTTTTTTCGAGTGACATGCATAATCTTTTTCATGCGTTTGCGGAGCGGTACGACCTGCACACGCCACCGGACCACTACTTTCGAGACCAGCAACTGGTCCTGGATCTGCTGCGCGAGCATGGCGACGGCGCCCGTCTGCTTGACGTCGGTTGCGGCACAGGGGTATTGATTGAGAAGGCGTTGAAGTGTGGGCTTTCCGCAGTAGGATTTGATGCCTCGGAGGAAATGGTTCAAGTTGCACGACGCAAGGTTGGTGTAGATGCCGCTTGGGTCGGTCGGATGCAGGATCTGCAGGCGGCTGAGCGCTACGATCTTGTAGCGTCGCTGTCTTGGTGCATTCATTACTGCGCTGACGAGACAGAGATGGCCGATGTCCTCCGCAGGATAAAAAAAGCCCTCGTACCCGGCGGAAGAATTGTCCTGCAGGTGGCTCACTCGCCCAATCTGAATTCGGAGTGGATGCAGGATTGGGAGTGCGGGCCAACAGGCATAGAAGACGACGTCTCACTCCGGTTTCGCTTTCGTCGGGACGCGACTATAGACAGCTTGCTACATGCGGACTACGCCTATGCCTGTTCGTCAAATGGCGAAGCATTTGCCGAGACTCACGACCTGCGAGTGACAGATGTAACCGTGCTTCGTCAGCTTCTCATCGACGAGTCGTTCGACCGCGTGGAGATCTGGGACTCCTGGAGGCGCGATGCATTTTCTCGTGGCGGCAACGTCTTTGTTACTGGCGTGCGCCGGCAGGACACTTAGGTTAGACGAGGGTTTTTGACGTCCCCCCGGCCCTCAGCCTGAGGCTGCGGCGCCAGGCGCGGGATGGACGGGGATTCCTACTGCTAGACGGCGACGTCCCGCCGCGAGAATGTTTTCTGCCGCGTTAATGTCGCGGTGATGATACGCGCCACACTCCAGGCAGGCCCATTCTCTTATTCGCAAACCCTCCGGGCCCTTTACAGCAGCTGCAGGTTAGCCGTGTCCTTACGGCAACAGCTCAACCTGGCTTGGTCGCGCGGAGCCGTCAAGCGAATAGGTAACCTTGGCCGCACACCGATCGCGTCTGTATGTGAAACGCCTGTGTTCGTCGGGTCCTTGGTCACGCACAAAGCTGGACTTTTGCATGCTGACAAAGACGTACCAAAGATTCGGAACCTTGTACGTCAAGTCGGCACGCTGCGAATACCAGGTGCCTAGCTCGCAGTCTGAAGCAGATGGGCAGGGAGGCGTCTCATCCACATTAATGCGCTGGGAAACGTCGATTTCATCCTGATCAATCTTGCCATCGATCAGTTGCATATTGTTATCCCAGTCACGCTTCATTGTCAGGTAACGTCGGCCATAACATAGGTCGTGAACGGTATTGAACTGTTTGCTCCAATTTGAGGACATCAGATTGGCTATCTCAGCCGCTTGAGTATCGAGCGTCAGCGTTGCAGATGTAGCTCGGTTGCCGACAAAACGTTCTTCGACGTTCCAGTTGGCACTACCAAAGGCGTCCTGCATGTACTCAAGCGTCATGCCGCCTTCGGAAACCCTCCATGCGTACTTGACGCCATCCAGCAGTTTCATTGCTTCGACCTCGGATCGGCCCAGCGGGACCGCCAGCTCCGAAGTTGCCGCCAGAATGGGGGCGGGCTGTACAAGAGGCGCAGTGACCTGTGGTTGCGGCTGCTCGAGGGAGATGGGCTGCGCGACCACTTGTGGCACGTTGGCGAAAGTGTCGGATGAGGCTGATTGCTCGTGACCTTGCTTTTCTGGTGCGGGGATTAACCCGGGAGGAATGGTCAAGTCCGGCGATTTCTGGTTCAGAATCCCCTTGAAGCTGAATTTCAGGACGCCCGCCGTGACCTCACCTCCAGCTACCGCTATTGCGATGACTACGATTACAGTTCCAATCGCACCAAGTACAACCGTCTGCCATGGATTTCGAGTCAGTTTAGCGAGTATTCTCATCCGCAGTCTGTTAAGTGTTTCAAGGGTACTGTGCGGCAGTAACTTCGATGCCGACAAGTGTCCTCTGTATATCGGCGGATGGGCTGAAATCTTTAGGGCGCTGGATGACAATCTTGCGATGTCGGCAAATAGGCGTGTACCGGTGGTTTAACTGAACCCCTTAGGAGAGCCCGGGGAAATCTCAACGCCGAGCGCCTCGACCTGCTGACCTAGCCAGCGCGTGACGTTCGCGAGGCTGATCACGTAGTTGCCGTGGTTCTTGAAGTTGTCCGGCAGCGCCCAGGTCGGCACGCTCTTCGAACCGGTTTCAGTCAGGAACGGGAATTTATCCACGGCTTGCCTGAAGACCTCGGCCTTCAGGCAAGCCGCGGATAATTCTTATTGGGCGACGCACCAGTTGCCAATTGACCGGTAGCCTGAGTCGCATGCCCATCCGTTCCAGGTATCCGCAAGATGCGCATTTGGCGGCACATTTATGGCGACGCACGCGTTGCCCAGACGTCGAAATCCAGTGTTGCATTCCCAGTTGCTGCCAGTCCCCGTCAGATGCGCATTCGGCGGCGTCTGCATCGACATGCACACCGCGCCAAACCGCAAATAGCCGTCGTCACATTGCCATCGACCATCTGATGAGACACGATGGGCGTTTGGGGGCATCGCCGTCGGTATGCAGCCGTAAGGGCCGGGAGCCATCCCTGCAGGGCAGTCTGTCGGCACTCTTTGATTGGCCTCACTCGTGCAGCCAACGCGGTCAACACCAGGCGGGCAGATTGGTTGCCCCTGCGCTGAGGGAGACGGTTGAGCAATTTGCCAGGCCGTTTGTGATTGTCCGGGAATCGACGTTTGAGGCGCTGTCGGTGGTAGCGCTGCGGGAGCAGGCGAGACTGGTCCAACGGGCTTCCCGCGGAAAGCGTTGAGAAACTGCTCAACCTGGATGGGCGTCTCTTGCGCCAGGGCGGTGCTTAAAGCCAGGAAACCAGTGAAACACCATACAAAGACAAATTTACTTTTCAAGTCGATTGGCCTCGTCATCACCGCACCTGCATAACTGCAAGGTCAGCTTCGGCCTGCGCGAGGGCGTGCGACGTCGTTTCAAGCGCACTTCTGGCGCTATTCTGTCTCGCGACGATGTCGTTGCGGATTTCTTGCAGCTTGATTGCGCCGTCTTTAAGTTGCTGTTCCAGTCGCGTTCGCATGGACGCCACTTTGCTGTTCACAGCACTGATGTCCTGCGGCGTCGGACTCGTGCCGGCAACGGGAACAAAGCGCTGTTCGATTCTGCGTCTCCATGCCAAAAGATTTGCGGTAAGCCCGGCACCAAAGCCTGGAATTGCAGCAATTGCAGACTCTGTAACGTCCGCGGCCGATTCGATGCCGAACGAGACCAGTGTCTGCTTGCGCTGCTCGCCCACCCCGGCGATTCTTGCTGCGCGTATGAAGTGGCGGTCCAGGAAATCGTGCAGCTGGCGGGCAACTAACGATGCCTGCAGTTGTTTCAGCTCTTGTGCGAGTACCTGTGGCAAGCCATCGAGTTGAGCCTTGATTTGACCTACCTCGCGTGCTTTGTCAGAAAGCCTCCGGTCAGTTCGCAGATTCTCGTAGATCGAAAGTGCCTGCTCGTACGCACGTTTCGTGCTATCGACAACACTTTTCCGCGTGATGAACTCGATTGGTGTCGGCAGCTTTACGCCGTGGATGGCGACCGACCCAACCACGAGCCACAGCGGCCAGAGTTTGGGTACAGCGAGCGACATCAGGAACGCAAAGAAGCAGATGGCCACGTACGTCAGCCGCGTCTTGGCGAGGCCTTTGCTCACCGATGCTGGCGCTGGCCGTCCAGTAACGTTGAAGGGCTGTGGCGTAAATACCGGTAGTGGCGGCAGGGCGCTGAGCGCCTGAATCTGTGACCAAAGGGCACTGATGTTCGCACCCATGGCCTGAAAGTTGATGGACGGTCCGGTCGCAGATGCAGGGGTAAAGTACGGCGTTCCTAGCTTGTCGCGTTCACACCATACGCAGGAATTCAGCTGGCCCGGATACTTGTGACGAGGCTCGGTGCTGCAAGACCTCAGCGATTGCAGCAGGCTGTCTAGCGCTGCAACCCACTCCTTGGCTTTGGGGCGACCGTATTTTGCGCCAGCTTCCGTAAATGCACGCCAGAAAAGGTCGCCCATTGCCGGCGGCAAGTAGTCCAACCCCAGGGCCCTGGGAGGCATGTCGTTCAATCGCGCGAGCCGGTCTGCGCCGTATGCGAAGCGGAATTCCCTGATGGCCCGCTCCAACGGCAAGTCGCCGGCTATCTTCGGTACGCCGGAAAACGGATGGCGTGCCATAAACAGTAGTTGGAAAATCAGGACGGCAAGGCCGAAATTGTCATGGTTTGCGGTCCGCGTTACGCCGTGAAACGAGCCGAGGCCCTGCAGTTCTGGTGGCGTATAGTGCGGAACCCCGACAGTGCATGGAAAGCTGGCTGTGCTCGTGTTCACATGGAACGAGTCACAATCGAGTAGTTTGACTGTCCCTTGGTGGCTGACGATGATGTTGTTTTCGTTGACGTCGCCGATCGCGTGTCCGTGTGCGTGTATGGCGTCAAACGCAGCAGCGATATTTCTCGCAGTCCCCACAAGGAACGAAAAATCGACCTTGGGGAATGTCTGGCGTCTGCTTGCGACACCATAGAGCTGATGTACGGGTTCGTAGCCGGAGAACTTCGGCATAGTGAACCCGGCTACCGGTCCGGGTCTATTCGTCAGCAGCACGCTAATTGGCCACGCTGCTATCTGCTTCAGATACGTGTCACCGACCTGTGCCATTGCCCGCAATTTGGCTTGCCGCTCAGGCGGAAGTGCCTGGGAATAAATCTTCGCGGCAACGTTCTCGCCGTTATGCATGGCATCGAAGACGGCCCCTTCGCCGCCTTCGCCAAGCTTTTTACCCAGCTTTAGCTGGTTTCCAAGTTCGTCAAACGCCGCTGACATCAACTGCCCCCAACGCGCGCGTTGCAAGAATTAATGTCTTGTCGTCGTCAGTTCGTTCATTTATCGCCTTGCTACCAAGGAACCGCTCCAGCGCTGAGCGTAACGAGTCGGTCTGTTCATCTGTTGATGCGCGCAGCGCCTTGAACATAGGTTCAAAGAATGGTTCGTGCGCTGTTTCATCGGAGAACACAAGGGCAAGGCGCTGCAGGCCATCGCTAAACAGCGCTGCCTCGTCAGTCGCGCTTCGAATTTCGGCGCGCAAATGGCTTGGGGCGTCGGCATCCGTGACGAAGTAGGTCATGTTCGCGTATTCGCCAGACTCCGGCCAGAAGACAGGCGCGAGTCCGCCTTCGTGCCTCGCAACGATTGCCCCGTCTCCCACCTGGAAATAGAGGGCTTGTGTCGGGCCGATGACTGCGCCGAGCAAGGTGCAAGCGAGAGCGCGCGTCGCGACGTCCCGCACGGTCGCAGCCTTCGAGATTTCAGCACGAACACCCTCGAGTAACTCGCTAACCAGTTCAACAGTCAGTCGTGCTCCGTCGGCAGCTTCGACCGCTGCGAGCAGGAGTTTTCCGCCGGTCTCGCACGCTATCTCCGCGCCAACTTCGCCAAATTGGGCACTGCCCGCGCCGTCAGACGCAAGAGCGACCAGAAAATCGCTTCCATCGGCGGCCTTCGCGACGTGATAGAAGCAGCTGTCTTGACACGGTGCTGACGTTTGAACGTGTGAACTGCCGACAACCGAAGCGCCAATGACTCGCCAGTTCACACTGAGGCCCAACCCGTGGGTACCGCGAGTGGGACCTCGGTGCCCGGCGTCGAACGTGAGACAGCCGCCATGGAAGTAGACAACCATAGGAAAAGCTCGCGGAATCTCAAGCCTTGTAACATCAGGGGTTGGCGGGCAGTGGAAACCTGGGCGAGGGTATCCATATTGGCGCCTTGCACGCCGACGGCAAAGAAAGCAAATTTCTTCGACGCTTCGCCTTCGCGAATTCGAGCGGCGGCTGATTGCCAGGCATCCGTAGGGCCGCCGTCGGTAATGAGGAACACCCACGGACGGTAGTACGAAATACCATTTGCTTTGTACTCGGCTTTGCGTGCCTCAAGAGTGTCGAGCGCCAGATTGATTGCCGCGCCCATTGGTGTATCGCCCTGGGCAGTCAGAGTTGGCGGGAAGAAGTTCGGAGCCGTGTGGAACGGCATTTCAAGTGCCGGAGGTCCGAAAGTCACAATCGCAGTATCGACTCGCTTCATGGCGAGCGAGTCAGCTGCGAGTTCGTCTTTGAACAGCGTAAGTCCCGCGTTCAGTTGATCAATCGGCTCTCCAGCCATGGAGCCCGAACGGTCCAGGATTAGCACGCATGGACAGCGCTGTTCAGGATTTTCGGCGAAATTGTCCGTACCAAAGGCTACTTGCGTAGCAAAGTCGTTGTTCTCAGTCATGGTCTTCTCGCTATGAGGCGCTGGCTAAGCTCGGAACCGCGCGTTAGTATTTGACTCCGAGATAATAATCCAAGAACCATGTCTACAAGTAAAGCGCCCGCTTATTTTGGTTTGGTTTGCGCGGTGGCAATCGGGGTTTTGCTGTCCGGGGCGAACAAACGCACGAACTCTGACGTTGTCGCGCCCCTCGACGCCGCGAGTATGCCGGCGGCCGTGGCGCCTGCGCCAGCTGAGCCACAACCGGTTCCGGCAGCCGAGTGGAAGTCGCAAACGTTAAGCCTTGGAAGCGTCCGGCTGAAAGCGAACCTTCCGTCGTTTGGCGTTAATGCAACGTGCATGCTTCCCGGGCCCACCGAAGATGAAGTGGCAATGTGCCAGCCGGCAACGGGAACAGTGGACACATCCATTTGGCAAGTCCGGACTGTGAGCCAGCGTGACAGATTTGTGCCGATATCATGGTTCGATAGCGCTGTTCAGTTGCTACGTGCTCTGCCGCCTGACGTGTTGACGCGTCAGTTGGGTAATGAGGCGAACCTTGTGTCCAAGGCTGGTTTTACGAATGCAGCACTTCTTTCGCCCGTCGATTTACCGGGTGCAGTAGCTATTCGGGGCGCCGCGGCGGCACCTTCTTCGTTTTTCGCTGCGGCCCCGCAATCATGTGTGTACGCTTTTCTTCTGGTAGCAAACAGGCCGACGACCGTTCTGTACTGCGCAACAGACGACGCGCAATCGTTGGCGGGTTCCCAAAAGATCGTTTCTTCGTTGTTGGAATTCAACACTTCCGGCGAATATAAGCGCGGCAGCGCACAAGGAATCGAGCACGCGCTCTTTCTGAAACGGCTCAAGGCAGCCGGTGGCGCACTCGCGGCTCCAGAACTCGTATCTTCTGAACAGGCGTTTGAGCAATCGACGGCGAGTGAGTGCGAAAAATATCCGGTGATATCACAGGAACGTTTTCAGTGCTATGAAGGATTCGCGGCTAACCGGCTTTCGGTTCTGTGATTACGTTGTTTCTCACAGAAAAGCCTAAAGTTTCGGCTGTACATGTCGTCAAGCCATATTTGGGCTTGGGATAGGGTATGGGATTCGAGTACAAAATGGTTCAGGTGCCGCCCAATGTTGCTGTTCGCGCTCGCGAGCACAGAGGCAACGAGGCTGCCGCGTATCTGGAAGGAGTTGTGAACGAATACGCGCGCGATGGGTGGGAGTTCTACCGGGTCGATAGCATTGGCGTAAACGTACAGCCTGGATGCTTCGATGCATTGTTCGGCCGCAAGGCGCAATCAGCGACTTACTATGTTGTCACCTTCCGACGCCCTGATTAGTGCGAGTGAGCGCGCGATAGGTGTCTACCGGAGATTCGCGCCAATATCCCTGCGTGAAGCCTGCCTGTTCGAGCCCACCTGTTCTGAGTACGCGCTGCTTGCCATACGTTGATACGGCGCTTTTCGGGGTTGGAGCAAAGCTCTGCGACGAATCGTCAGATGCCGACAGCCCAATGGTGGGCGAGACGAACCATAACGTGGCGGGCCACGAGGCCGTAACCTGTTACCGACGGTTGTCGCATCGAAGATTGACCAATTTGTTTTCACCTGCCCGGCGTTGATATAGGCTTCGGCAAGGTCAATGAAAAGTAGAAAATATGGACAACATCGGGGTAGTGCTGGTTTTGGTGGGCGTCGTCACCGGGTTGGTGGGTATGGCAGGTTTTTTTGATACCCGTAAGGTCGACCGCCGTTTCAAGACTGGCTACAAAAACAATGAGCCGGACACAAGAAACTTTGGCCGTGCCGGCAAGCGCGTGTTGTACGGCATTGGGATTTGCATTGTCGGAATGGCGGTTATCCAATTGACCTCGCCATCGCAGCACTCATCGGAAAGTGCTCCGGTCAATACGATGAGTTCGCCACAGACTGCAAATGTCACCCCCACTGATGCTGCATCGAATCCGGTTGTCGCGCTTGACCCGCGACAAGCCGAGCAAAGACCTGACAGTGGGATGGCGCTCGGGACCAACGAGCGGGTCGTCACTTCTGACACTGTAGCCGCGGCCGCCGGTTCGACGCCAGAAGCCCCTCTCGCGCAGATACAGAGCGCACCAACGCAGACCGCCCCGGGAACAGTCGGCTGCACCGACGATGGCACTTTTTTGGGGGCCAACATTTGTAAAAGTGCGACGCTGGCAGCTGCGTACGACCGGGAACTCAAAGAGTACGAAGCGGCGCAGGGCCGTATTGGGGGGAACGACGTCGGGGTCCGCATCGAACAGCAAAACTGGCTGGAGCAGGTGACGAAAGAATGTACTGATATGTCGTGTCTGACCAGCGTGTTCGATGCTCGCATCGCTGACCTGCATTCACGATATCGCAAAAATGGCTAAATTGCATCAAAGTCTTTTGGATGAAACTTGACCGGAATGCGCATCAGTGATGCCCCGCTGGAATCCCGTCTTGTAGCCGCCATAGTCGTCGCACACCAGCTTGCCTTGCCAGCCGGCAAGGAAGGTGCGGGCATGTTCGCCTGCACGGCTGTCGGCGAAGTCCACTGCGCGCAGCTCGCTGAAGTGCGTGGGCGCATATGCGTTATCGATACGGTGGTGTGTCAATCGTTTCCGGCAACCGCCCGTGGCCTCGAAAGCACCGAGATAAGTTGTTCGTCACAAGGGCGACTGCGAGGCAGCAGCGATTACGGCATCCAGCCGGCGTATAGGAGCCACGATGCCATATTTGCCAAAGAGCTCGCGAACCGTTTGCTCGTTCGATTCGCCGACCAAACCGACTTCGGCGACCAGAATTTTTGGATCTGCCCAAACAGACAATCCGGCAAGCTCGCCGTCAACTTCGTGTATTTTTGTCCTTCCACGAGTCTCGATCTGTAACTCCTCGATACCCTTGACCGGGTGAGCGTTGGCCAGCGGCGTTCCGGTGAGGACCGCATACTTTGATGCCTTGATGATGAGCCTGCGCTCCCTCTCTTTGAGGAAACGATCGAGCTTGACCCAGTACGCATTCCGTTCGAGCAAAGTGCGATGGGCTTCCTTGCTTGTGAGATCGTCCAACGATTCTCTATAGGATATTTCCATCAAAAGCGGGTTGCGCTGACTTCCCTTGTATTCGAATAGCTGACTTAATTCAGTTGGGATAGCTTCGTGCATGCGCATACCAGTCGTCTTCACATAAACGCCGCCTTTGGCATACTCGTCCCACATGAACTGCGAGAACTGGTCGTTCTCATGCCAGCAGTCGACAAATGTCCCTTCGCGCGAGTCCGCCATGAAGCGATTCATCAAGGCGAACACTTTATCCCGGAGTTCAGTATCTGCCTGCTCACCTAACGCGTGTGCCATGTGTTCGAAGTCTGGGGCGAGGACATGCACTCTCTCGGTCGGAAAATAGCCTTCCCATTCATCTTGGAACCTGCTGGCCAAGGCGAGATACAGTCCATCTTCGAGTAGCGATGAAAGGTATCTCAGCGGCATGTACTTATATAGCGTTACATCCATGACATTCCCCGGTGACGTCGATTGTGAGGCAAAACATACAAGCTGATGCGCTGTCGCAAATCCGGCAACTGGCGTCGCTATTCCGCGCAGATATGGAGCATATGTCCAAGTCAATACGTCACCGATACACAGGATTTTTGGGTGGCTTATGCTTGCAGTGACAACATCACTTAACAATACCATCTTTCACAGCATCGGATTGTCCAGTGAGAGTGCCTTGTTTGCGTTGGTCTCCCGAGAAGGTAAGGCTGACACGTTTCCTTGTCGTCGTGGACTCGATAGCTGGCTAGGGTGGTCAGGCCGTGGGCGGATGAGTTCGCAGCGAAAGTGACACGAAGGTATTCAAACGGCCGATTTCTTCGGGACTAAAGATTCCGTTGGTGGCGCCGATATGCAGCGGTGGCTCGCTCTACGCAGGCGGGGCTCGTTTGTGTCCACGGAGTATGCGTTTTGAAGTGGGCGAGAGAAAAGCGAGGGCGCGTCGAATTGGGCGCGGACTGCGCTTGCAGCTTTGGCTCATGTCAGAGCGAAGATCGAACCGCTGGCACGCGAGGATTTCTCGCGGTACACCTACGTGAGACATTGGCGTTTTCGGCTGCTAGGTACCCCGCCGGACTCGTGTGAGTCAGCGCAACAACGTAGTGCGCTGATAGCACGGGCAGGTCACCCAAGGACAACCTGAGCCATCCATGGGCGGATGCTGGAGTTCTTGCGGCATTGCGTTTCACTTACGCCGGTTGTTCAGTCGACCGGAAGCCCGACGCGCCGTCGGTAAGCCGCCGAGTAGCGAGGTATCAAGTAATACTCTTCGTACCACACTTGCCAGACAGAAAGCGCTGCCGCAAGCGGGAAAAGGCGGCACGCCGTAAGGAGCAACTTTGGGTCAACCGCG
Organism: Paraburkholderia aspalathi; assembly: GCF_900116445.1. GTDB lineage: Bacteria > Pseudomonadota > Gammaproteobacteria > Burkholderiales > Burkholderiaceae > Paraburkholderia > Paraburkholderia aspalathi. Next base: position 7,482 of record NZ_FPBH01000043.1, on the reverse strand, counting down.
TGAGTGACGAATTGTTCAGCTAGCTGCCAGGTAATCTGGAGGGTGAGCAATGGGATGGCCGTTGCAGCAAAGATGTAGAACGGCATCCATGGAAATCTTTTCAAGGTAACTCCTTCGTTGGATAGCGAGATACACACGTATTGCAACCGGTTTTAGATTTTCAAATAAAGATATGAAAATTCAAGGGATTACCTGGGCGACCGGTCTGGTCATTCTCGGCGTTTTTGTTGGCCTGCTGGCGATTCTCTACGTGCGCAGGCAGGAGTTCCTGCGCTGGTGGGGGACGTTTCCCGTTCAAAGAGGACTCGCGGGCATAACGCTTAGCCTGAAATATCTGCTGCTACCAACCGCATTGGTGATCGCGTACGGACTGGTGCTGTACGTGCCAGACCAATCCAAGGCACTGCTTCGTGCGCTTGGCGCTGCGTTTTATTTCAACACGACAAAGGGAATGCGCGGCTTCGAGGCAACTGCGCTGGACGCGGTGATCTGCGTGCTTTTGAACCTCCTCTTCCTGACCGTTTTGTGGACATACCATCAACGAGCATTACAAGAAGGTTTGCTGAAGTTCAGAAAGGCTGGCCTAGCGCCTGTGGTCGGCACAGGCATCTCAGGCCTGTTACTGCTCTCGGTAGCATCGCACGTGCTCATCGTGGGGCCGTTGATTGCGTCGCCTGATATGGCGTTGTCCCTCGCGGGCGTGTCTTTGATGATGTTCCTTGTAACGCTGTCCTTGTTGAGGGCGTCCTTTCGACCTTTACGCGATTGGCTTTTAGCCACCGCGGTTGTGTTTGTGGCGTCGCTTCTTTCGATGGTCGGCTTATGGTCGCTGGCCTTTTCGTTGTGGTTCTTCGGCTCCGTCGCTTTGATCTGTCTCGGATTCAGGCAGAAAGATGTGAGTCTTGGTCAAGTCGCTGATTTTTCGCTCCTCGTACTAGCTACGCTGACCGCGCTTTTCCTTAGCGTCTATCTGCGCAAGGCGATGCACCCCTCTACCGGCTTCGACTTTGGACCGGCCCTTGTCCTGACGATCGTATGGATGCTGCCGTCTGCTGTAACCGTGGTATTGCTCAAATTGCCGCGACCAGAAGGCAGGCTGACGTGGATAGTGATAGGGCTTTCGGAACTACTACTGGTCGCTGGAGCATACAGGTTCATCCTTAAATACAACTCAACGATAGCGCTGTGCTCCATCCCTTTGTTACTGAGCGCGCTCGCGGTCGTCGCTCTGAATTTCCGGCTCACTGCGAGGTTTTGCAGGAGGCAGTGGCTCGACCGCCAGAGAAGGCGGGGCGCTTTTGTCGCGATGATTGCAAAGGGGGGCGCCAAGGATCCGGGAGTCGCTACGAAGAAGCCGCAGCCAGCGCTGTCTTCTACTAAACCGCGGTGCAATGCTGTGTCGCGAAGGATGGTGTCGTGGTTTTACTGTGGCGCTGCCTTTTTGGGGTACGCCACACCATGGGCCATTGTGCTTTGCTTTTTCCTTCTTGCGGGAGCGGTCGCGCGTCTTTCGCCTACCTGGTTGAAGTATGGTTCCGGCTATGGGGCATCCGAAGTCGATGTCGATGACCAATTTGATGCGTATCTGAAAGAGTGGATGCGACTTCACGCAGCTGGGCCTGTCATAGTGGTGTCTGCCGCGGGCGGTGGTATAAGGGCAGCGCAGCATGTGGCCGCGACTTTGGCGCATGCTGATGAATTTAGCGGCGGAGCGTTTGGAGACCGCGTGATTGCCGTAAGTGCTGTTTCAGGAGGAGCGCTCGGCACCCTGGTGTGGAACGCGGGACGTAAAGAGGGAATTCTCCCGCACCGGATGGGTCCCGAAGGAGATCCAAGTTTCGCCAGCGGTGACATCATTAGCCGTTACTTTTCGATTGATTTCCTTTCGAAATCGGCCAACCTTCTTGTTTTGCATGACTTGCCGTTAAGCGCGATGCCGGGAGTTCATGTGCCCGCAGCCCGCGACGACGCACTGCGAAGCAGCTGGGACGAAGCTTGGGCGGAATTCAAGACAGACGCCGCCGGTCACAACACCCAGAACGACTTTTCCAGTGGCTTTGCAATGCCAGTTGGGCGGTACGGGCGTGACCCGATAATTGTCTTCAACTCAACATCAGCGGTTGATGGACGGCGGGCCATCCGTTCGAATGTCGGAATTGCAATGCCGGACACCCTGGCCTTGGACCCTGAGGATGAGGCTGCAAATGCAGCATACGACAGCGCGCGTTTTCCGCTCGTTAGTTCAGTTGGTTACGTATGCGCAAACTCCTTCACGCCGAGTGTGGCGAAAGCCGATTCTCATGGGGCTCCCTGCGACCCGCACGGTAAATATCCAAACAAAATCGCAATCACGGATGGCGGCTATGCAGACAACTCGGGTCTAATGTCAACGAAGGAAATCCTCGGCCGGCTGAAGAAAGGCGGCGTGAATAACGACCAGATTTATGTGGTCTATATCTCAAGTAATCCGCTTGAGGGACATGCTTACGTGGATGGCGACCGGTTTGATTCGACTAGCCTGGCGGGAACCGCATTCGCTCCGTTGTCGATGATGGAGGCCGCCCGGGCTGGCCGAGCTCAATCCGCTTTGGAGTCTATTCGACCTGACCTCGAGCCCGGCCACCTGATCCAATGGAGCTTGACGCAGGCAGATCCTGACGCCGCTGTTGTTGACGCTGTTGCGCGTCATCAGGTTGAGACATCGCAATCCACGCCGGCCGGAACATCCGGGGCAGGAATCTCGAAGTCTCCCGCGCAAGGCGACCATTGGTACAGCCAAAAAAAACTGCCCGGTGCGGAGACGCAGACAGACTCTAGCCGCATCGTTTCCGAAGGCAAGCTCGCGAAGCAATTGCCACCTCTGGGCTGGACACTGGACTCGTCGGCGGTGCGCGGGATCGACTTGCTGGCAATCCAGCACTCGTTTTTCTTTGCAACTGGCTGTAACGCGAAGAGAAAGGAGGATGCGGAGTTTTGCTCCGCAGTCGAGCATTCGGCAAAGACGTCCGACTAATCCTGCCTACCAAGTCAGCGTTCGAGCGAATGACACCAGATAGGGCACTCCCGTCCATGCGAAAGCGCTAGTCACAGCGACGAGCGCCCACGCTATCCACGCAGGCGGGGCCTCCGGAGAGGCGAGGGCGATTTCTTTGAATTTGGTTCTTAGGGTTTTCATAAAAGGTCTCTCGAATTTTATTTGCCGATGTTTTTCGTTGGAGCCGCTACAGACCTTATAGGCACGAGTTTTATCCCACGGACCGCAAGAAAACTCCGTCCTTCAGGGCGGAGATGAATTGCGCTTCTGGAAACGAAATCCGTCGATTCAATCTGTCCGCGCCTTGCGGTGCCTATAGGCCTCAAAAAAACACGAGAATGCCGAACGCGAGGGACATTGTTGGATAGCGTCAAGCAGAACGGCCGGTCGCATTGACTCATCAGAATTGCAACTCGTGCTGACCTGTTGCCTCACGTAGTTTGCTACCAGCCGGATTGTCCGGCAGGAGCGGCGCGAGGTGACGAGGCGAATCAGCATGACGACACGCAAAGAGTTGGTCGCAGCATTGCAATCGCAGTATAGAAGCGCGACGTTCGGTGACCGGATCAGGATTCTCGACGAGTTCGTGGCTCTGACCGGGTATCACCGCAAGCACGCCATCCGGCTGCTGCGGGAGCAGCCCGGCGCAGCAAAGGGGACGCGCGGGCGCAACCGGTTATACGACGAGGCGGTACGCCAGGCGCTGACGGTGTTGTGGGAAGCGGCCGACCGGGTTTGCGGCAAGCGCCTGAAGGCGTTGATCCCGAAGCTGGTTGACGCCATGGAACGGCACGGCCATCTCGACCTGGATTCAGTCATCAAGGCCAAACTCCTTGAGGTCAGCGCGGCGACCATCGATCGCATGCTAGCCAATGCGCGCGCACACATCGATGGGCAGCGCAGACGGCGCACGGGGGGTGGCTCGGCGATCCGGCGCAGCATCCCGGTGCGTACCTTCGCCGACTGGCGCGACCCGCCACCGGGCTTCTTCGAGATCGACATGGTCGAACACTGCGGCGGCTCGAAGACAGACGGTGAGTTCGTCCACACGCTGACGTTGACCGACATCGCCAGCGGCTGGACAGAATGCGTGGCCATGCGTACGCGCAACCAGATGCTGATTATCGAAGCGTTTGACAAGGTGGCGGCCGCTGAGCTGCCATTCGCGATGCTTGGCGTAGACTCAGATAACGACAGTGCGTTCATGAACCAGAGCGTCCTCGACTACTGCAAGGGTCGCGGTCTTGTGCAGACGCGCTCGAGGGCCTACAAGAAGAACGACCAGGCCTGGGTGGAGCAGAAGAACGGCTCCGTCGTACGTCGGCTGGTCGGTTATGGCCGGCTGAGTGGCGCCGATGCCAGGAACGCGCTGGCGCAGCTATACGCGTCATCGCGGTTATACATTAACTTCTTCCAGCCTTCGTTCAAGCTGAAGTCCAAGACGCGCGACGGCGCGCGCGTGCACAGGGTCTACTTCGCGCCGGCGACGCCGTGCGATCGGCTTCTGGCACACGACAGCGGCGAACCCGCTACCAAAGAGAACCTGAAGGCGCAGTTCAAAAGCCTCGATCCTGTGCGGCTGCTGCAGGAGATGCGAACGGCTCAGCACACATTGAGCGACTTCGCGGCCCACGGCGTGCGTGGTGAAGCAGCGCCAGCAGGCGAATCAGACGTTGCCGTCTTCCTCGCCAGCCTCTCTTCGGCATGGAAGGAAGGTGAGGCACGTCCGACACACCGAAAGCAACCCAAGGCAAAACACTGGTGGAGAAGTCGGGTGGATCCGTTCGCCGACGCGTGGCCGCTAATCGAAGGATGGCTGATTGCGGAGCCCTCTGTGCCGGCCAACGTATTGATGGATCAGTTGGCCGCGATGTTTCCAGAAGCGTATGCAAGTCAGGCACAACTACCGACGCTGCAGCGTCGGGTCAAGGCGTGGCGAGCAGAGCGCGTAAAAGAACTGATTCTGGGTGGCCTGCGAAGGTCTGCTGATGTGCCAACCGAAGTGTGAGTTGCGGGAAAGCTGAAGGTCGCCGGGGGGGGCGGTCGCTCCGCGCCCGGCAAGCCATTAAAAAGATAAAAAGGAAAAACGACAACAATCAGGCGAGTAACATTCCTTCTTGAGGCAACACGCCACGCCGCTAACTTAATGGTGCACAAATCTGCACATGCAGATTGTTGTCGCAGGGGTAACGGTAGTCCCTGCCGAGGGGGACGGCGTTACCACCGTCGCCCGTGGTACCTGTCGCACTCCGGCGCGGCTTGCCGCCCTGGGTGGCGAGCCACTGCCCGCGCACCACACCTCTATACGCTGCATGAACACTGCGCCAGGCAGTCACACGCGAATCCGCTAGTAGTTCGGGATGGCGGCCGAGAGGGGGAATCTTTTGCCTCTGTTGACAAAGTCACAGTGGCAGAGGTTCCTTTCGGACTAGGTGGCGGAAAGGCGGCACTACAAGGTTCCAACGTCTCCGACCTTGGAAGCGGCCTGAATTACCGCAAGAGCGGTTTGTGGCTGCTGCTGCCGCACATCCTTCGTGGTCGCGTCAAGGAATGGCGACAGCGACGAAGACGGGTTTCCGGTTCAGGCGTCGGTACCTACGTATAAGGTCTTAGATGACTGCGCTCATCGAGGTAGCGGCTCTATTGTTTGAAAAAAAAGGAGGCATGAGCCTCCGTAATCAGATTGTCGAAACAGTTCCTAGAGTTGTCATTCTTCCGTATCGCCGAGAGTCTGAAAACTGTCGAACACCAATGCAGTTTTTTCCCCCTCCGCCTCATCGCGCGCCTCATTGAGGCACTCCGCAATCTCGCAAGCCGTCGAGAACTCCTGGTTGATGTCATCGTGGTAGAAGTATTCGTACAGCTTCGCATTCGAATTTCTGAACAACCAGAGAACGATGAGGCGGTCGTAGTCTGCGGGCCACACCTCTCGGATAATCTTCTCTGAGACGATGACACGACCTTCCGCCAGGAAGAGGCACGCCGCACTCCTGCCATCCCGCATGGTTTGAACGTCGGCGCTCAGATAATCAGACCGGAATTTGATATATCGAGGCGACATGTTCTCGAGCAGGATGACCACGCACTTTTCCCCATCATCCACTGAGAGGCCAAACAGTTTGGGCAGCGGTACGACAAAAACTCGCGGCGAGTCGGGCTCTGCTGCGCGATGCTGTACTCGTTCGATGAACTCTTCGAGGACGTCGTCCTCGTCGAAATCCTGCGTTTTCTGCTTATCAACTGAAACTTCGATTGTTTGCATCTTTGACGTTGGTTTGTCCGTTTTTTTCGCTGCTTTGCGACGACAGGCCGTATTGAGAATCTCCCGAATGGCCCGTGCTGAGCGTTCGGTTTCGAACTGGCCTTAGCAGGTTGCCGGAATCCCGACTACGACGTGCTCGGAAATATCGATAACGCGTCGCGAGTCCGCCAACTGTAGATGAGGGGTGCCCGGTGTTGAATGGCTCTCAGCGACGCGTGACGCGACCCACATATCTTCTGCCAGCTCACCATTGAATCGGTATTCCGAAAATGCCCACATGTCATCGAAGTCCCACAGAACATACAGCCGCCCGTGATGCTCGGCGGCAGTCAAATGGACTGCAACGCCCGACAGAGCGATACGTTCGCGAGCTATCATGATGCATTCCAGCGCAGTCCCATCGGGACAATAGCGGACCTCCGCGTACAGACGCTCATCGTTGTAGTCGATTTCACCGGCTGAAATACCCGGCAACGGGATGACGATGCATTTCTCGTTAGAGTCCGCTACGTCCTCCCACAGTTCAGACATCGGAACGACATACGCGATATGTTCGGCCGAAGCAGCGCGATGCTCAGCGATAGCTGCCAGTAAATCGGGGTTCGGCCGACTCAATTCGTCGGCGTCGTTCAGTGTTCCTGCGTGGTTCGTTTGAGTCGTCAAAATGTAAGTTCCTTGTGTTGATTTGCCCTGTAGCCGCGTACCTTTGGTGCCGGCTTACATGCATGTAGCAACTCGGCTCAGTTTCAGTTCGCGTCGTCCGGACGGTCCGATTTCGGACGTACGGCAATCTGCCCTCGCGCCGACCCGGCGAAAATGCAGCGTCGTTTTATTGGCAATCGCTGGACACTGTCGCGACTAGTCTGAAAATTAGCTTCCTTAAATCAAGATTAACGAATGGTCTACGGAAATTCAATAGGTTGCCGAAAATTTATTTTATACGGGGCATATCAAACGCATCGAATAAATGAATTGAAAATATAAAATTTCGTCTTCTGAAGCAGGCTTCGCTGATTTGATAACTGTTATCAAATAATTCCTTCGGGATTCTGATCTCAATGCACGGAGAAGTCCGTCAGGCATTGGTTTCTGGCCGAGGCCGTGTAAAAACGCGCGTGATCACCTAGACTAAATCAACCCGCTGAAACAAGAGGCGCAGATGGGGCGATTTGTCGAAGGTGCGGAA
>NZ_FPBH01000097.1 GCF_900116445.1 Paraburkholderia aspalathi | reverse complement strand
GTGTATAGACCGGGGACATGGTTGACAGACGTGCGGAGACATCGTTGACACTTTATGGTCAGCGATTGCCGCTCCTCAGGTCAAGGGTGAGGATGCGATGATGGGCAAACCAGAATTCAAATACGCCGTCTTCACCCTGCTTTGCACGGGCCGCAACCGGCAATCCATAAAGTGCATTCGAGACCTTAAGGCGCCGTCCTTCAAAGCATAGCTGGCCATTCGATCTGACCCGTAGCACCACATCATCCGGGCCGTACTCCGGCTCCGGCAGGATCGATGGATACGCGCGGGGGCTCGGCCGGTAACGGCTGATCGGTGTGTCCATGCCAATCGCCTCATGCGGGCGCTCGCAGTTATATACGGTGCGCCAGCGGTCCAGTTCCTGTTGCACGTGCTGCTGGGTGGCGAAGCTTCGTCCGTTCAGTACTTCAGCCTTCAGCGTACGGTGAAACCGTTCGTCCTTGCCGTTGGTCTGCGGGTGGTAAGGCCGGCTGTAACTGATGCGGATACCCAGCCGGATCAGCCAGACGGCCAGTTCGGTGAGTTGCCCCGGACTGCCAGGCGAACCCCACGGCGAGCCGTTATCGGTATTGATGCGTAACGGCAGGCCATAGTGTCCAAACGCCTCCCGTAACCCGGCCTGCACAGTCGTGGTGTCGGTGAGGCCACAGGCGCGTAGCAGGATGCTGAAACGCGAGTGGTCATCGAGCACCGTCAGGGGACTGCACCGCTCCTTCTGGAGGGTGTCGAAGTGCCCCTTGAAGTCCATCTGCCAGAGTACGTTGGGCTGGTCGTGCTCAAAGCGCTTCCAGGGTTCGCTCATCGCTGAATCGGCCGGCAGGATCAGGTTGTGCCGGTGCAGGATGTCGGTCACCGTGCTGGGCTGTGGCACCGCCTCAAAGCCCAGATCCTGCAGGCGCCGGCGGATCTTGCGGCCGCCCCAGCGCGGATGGGCCTGGCGCAGCCGCACCACTTCCTGCTCCATCGCAGCGGGTGTCTTCGAGGGACTGCTGGCAGGGCGCCGGGATTGATCTGACAGCGCGTTCTCGCCGCGATTGAGCCATTTGTAGCCGGTCTGCCGGCTGATGTTAAAGCGCTGGCACAGCTCGGTCATCGTCAGCATGTTCTGACTGGCCAGATGAACAAATTCCTGTCGGAGGCTCATGGTGTCTCTTGCGTTCCAGGGCATGGTCGGGACCGGGCGTTTTAGTACCCGGAAGTGTCAACCATGTCCCCGCACACCTGTCAGCTATGTCTCCGGTCTATACAC
>NZ_FPBH01000098.1 GCF_900116445.1 Paraburkholderia aspalathi | reverse complement strand
TGTAGTGGTTCAATGAACCTGGACACCTCTAAAGGGGATAATTCTCCAACTGAGGTGAGAAATGAGCAGACGGAACATTCCTGAAGAATTCAAGGCAGAAGCAGTCCAGCTGGTGGTCAGCAAGGGCTATTCATACTCGCAGGCCTGCGAAGCGCTGGGCGTTGGCGACACGGCGTTGCGTCGCTGGGTCGCGCGGTGGCGCGAGGAGCAGGCCAAACCGCCGCGCACAGCGATAGAGATCGAGACCGACGCGCGTCGCATTCGCGAGCTCGAGGCGAAGGTCGCTGATCTCGAGAGGGAACGCGACATTCTAAAAAAGTCTACGGCCTTCTTCGTCAAGGAAATGGATCGCTTCTCGAAGTGATCCAGTCACTGAAGAAGGCCTGGCCTGTGAGGGTGATGTGTGAGGTGATGAAAGTGGCGCGCAGCAGCTATTACGCGTTCGCGGCGCGCCCGTCGGCTAGCCTAACGCCCTGCCCGCAGATCGCCGCTGCGCGTGAAATTCATCGCGAAACCCGCTGCAGTTATGGCAGCCGAAGGATGTCGCACGAGCTTCAAAGGCGTGGTCACGAGGTGGGGCGCTATCGAGCCCGCACGTTGATGCACCGCGCGCAGCTGGTGGTTACCAGAAAGCGCACGCACCGCTATCAGAAGAGCAATGGTGAGGCGCTGGTGGCGCCGAATCTGCTGGCGCGTAACTTCGAGCCGCCGTCCATCAACCAGGTGTGGGCAGGAGATATTACTTATGTGAGAACCCTTCAGGGCTGGTCGTATCTGGCCATCGTGATGGACCTGTATTCGCGCCGTATCGTCGGCTGGGCGTTCGCGCTGCTACCTGATACAGCACTGGTCATCCGGGCTTTGCAGCAGGCGAGCGACCAGAGACGTCCGCCGCCAGGAGTGATGTTCCACTCGGATCAGGGATGCCAGTACACCAGCGCGCACTTCGTGAACGAACTGAAGGCAAACGGCATCGTTCAGAGCATGAGCAGGAAGGGGAATTGCTGGGATAACGCACCGGTGGAGCGTTTCTTTAGAAGCCTGAAAAGCGAATGGATCGACGAGAAAGGGTACCCCGATCACGCGCACGCCGAACACGACATCGGGGTCTACATCGACGACTTTTATAACTACCGTCGCATCCATTCGGCAGCAGGCGGTCAGCCGCCGGCACGATGCGAAGCTTCACTTTTTTAAATATTCCCCTTTCCGGGTGTCCAGGTTTACTTGACCACTACAGTGCCGCCCCGCACAGGGGCAAC
>NZ_FPBH01000099.1 GCF_900116445.1 Paraburkholderia aspalathi | reverse complement strand
TGTAGTGGTCCAATGACTATGGACACCTCTAAAGGGGATAATTCTCCAAACGAGGTGAGAAATGAGCAGACGGAACATACCCGAAGAATTCAAGGCAGAAGCGGTACAACTGGTGGTCAGCAAGGGCTATTCGTTTTCCCAGGCCTGTGAAGCAATGGGCGTGGGCGATACGGCGCTGCGCCGCTGGGTAGCGCAATGGCGTGCCGAGCAGGCAAAGCCAGCGCGTACGCCCTTGCAGCTCGAAGGAGACGCGCGTCGCATCCGCGAACTGGAAGCGCGGGTGGCCGATCTTGAGAGGGAACGCGACATTCTAAAAAAGTCTACGGCCTTCTTCGTCAAGGAAATGGATCGCTTCCCGAAGTAATCCATTCGCTGAAGAAGGCCTGGCCGGTAAGCGTGATGTGCAGGGTGGCAGGCGTTGCCCGTAGCAGCTACTACGCGCTCGCGCGGCGCCCAGTGGCGCGTCGTTCGCCAACAGCGCTACTGACGGCTGCGCGCGAGATTCATCGGGAAACCCGCGGCAGCTACGGCAGCCGCAGGATGTCGCAGGCGTTGCGCCAGCGCGGCCACGACATAGGCCGTCACTGCACACGTTCGCTGATGCGCGAAGCGCAGTTGAAAGTAACGCGGCAGCGTACGCATCGTTACAGCAAGGCCAATGGTGAGGCGCTGGTTGCACCGAATCTGCTGGATCGCAACTTTGAGCAGGACAGACCCAATCAGGTCTGGGCTGGAGACATTACGTACGTGAGCACGCGTCAGGGCTGGTCGTATCTGGCCATCGTGATGGACCTGCATTCGCGCCGCATTATCGGCTGGGCGTTTGCGCTGCAGGCCGACACGGAGCTGGTGATCCGGGCCATCCGGCAGGCTCGGGCCAGACGGCGGGCATCGCACGGTGTGATGTTCCATTCCGACCAGGGCTGTCAGTACACCAGTGCGTACTTTGTTGAAGACCTGAAGGCCAACGGCATGGTGCAGAGCATGAGCAGAAAGGGAAACTGCTGGGATAACGCGGTCGTGGAGCGCTTCTTTAGAAGCCTGAAAAGCGAATGGCTCAATCCAAAGGGGTACCTCGATCACGCCGATGCCGAGCGCGACATCGAGGCCTATATTGACGACTTTTACAACTGCCGTCGGATCCATTCGGCAACAGACAGGATGCCGCCGACGCGGTACGAAGCTTCGACTTTTTAAAAATACCCTTTGCCGGTGTCCAGGATCGCTTGACCACTACA
>NZ_FPBH01000100.1 GCF_900116445.1 Paraburkholderia aspalathi | reverse complement strand
CGGACCAAGCCGCACGTGAACGTCGGCACGATCGGTCACGTTGACCACGGCAAGACCACGCTGACGGCAGCGATCACGACGGTGCTGACCAAGAAGTTTGGCGGCGAAGCAAAGGCATACGACCAGATCGACGCGGCGCCGGAAGAAAAGGCGCGTGGTATCACGATCAACACGGCGCACGTCGAGTACGAAACGGCTAACCGCCACTACGCACACGTCGACTGCCCGGGCCACGCTGACTATGTGAAGAACATGATCACGGGCGCAGCGCAGATGGACGGCGCGATCCTGGTGTGCTCGGCTGCAGACGGCCCGATGCCGCAAACGCGTGAGCACATCCTGCTGGCGCGTCAGGTTGGCGTTCCGTACATCATCGTGTTCCTGAACAAGTGCGACATGGTGGACGACGCTGAGCTGCTGGAACTCGTCGAGATGGAAGTTCGCGAACTTCTGTCGAAGTACGACTTCCCGGGCGACGACACGCCGATCATCAAGGGTTCGGCCAAGCTGGCGCTGGAAGGCGACACGGGCGAGCTGGGCGAAGTGGCGATCATGAACCTGGCCGACGCGCTGGACACGTACATCCCGACGCCGGAGCGCGCAGTTGACGGTGCGTTCCTGATGCCGGTGGAAGACGTGTTCTCGATCTCGGGTCGCGGCACGGTGGTGACGGGTCGCGTTGAGCGCGGCGTGGTGAAGGTTGGCGAGGAAATCGAAATCGTCGGTATCAAGCCGACGGTGAAGACGACCTGCACGGGCGTGGAAATGTTCCGCAAGCTGCTCGACCAGGGTCAGGCAGGCGACAACGTGGGTATCCTGCTGCGCGGCACGAAGCGTGAAGACGTGGAGCGTGGCCAGGTTCTGGCGAAGCCGGGTTCGATCAACCCGCACACGCACTTCACGGCTGAAGTGTACGTGCTGAGCAAGGACGAAGGCGGCCGCCACACGCCGTTCTTCAACAACTATCGTCCGCAGTTCTACTTCCGTACGACGGACGTGACGGGCTCGATCGAGTTGCCGAAGGACAAGGAAATGGTCATGCCGGGCGACAACGTGTCGATCACGGTGAAGCTGATCAACCCGATCGCGATGGAAGAAGGTCTGCGTTTCGCAATTCGCGAAGGCGGCCGTACGGTCGGCGCAGGTGTGGTTGCCAAGAT
>NZ_FPBH01000101.1 GCF_900116445.1 Paraburkholderia aspalathi | reverse complement strand
TGGCGCGAAGGGCGTAGCCCGGAGCGACAATGCAAACAGCAAACCGCAAGGAGTCCGCCATGACTCAGGAACAGAAGGTCATCCGTGCCAAGCTCGGTATGCTGGAGCTAGCCCGGCAGCTTGGCAATGTCAGTCAGGCCTGCCGCGTAATGGGCTATTCCCGCGACAGCTTCTACCGTTTCAAGGACCTGTACGAAACAGGCGGCGAAGCGGCGCTGCAGGAAATCTCGCACCACCGCCCAGTCATCAAGAATCGCGTGGATCCTGAGGTCGAGGCCGCCGTACTCGAACTGTCGCTGGAGCTGCCCGCCTACGGCCAGATACGCATCGCCAACGAAGTACTCAAACGGCACGCCCTGAGCGTCTCGCCACAGGGCGTGCGTGGCGTCTGGTTGCGCCATGACCTTCAGACCATGAACAAGCGTCTCAAGGCTCTGGAAGCCAAATCCGCTCAGGAAGGGATGGTGCTGACCGAGTCGCAACTGGCCGCGCTCGAGCGCGCCAAGCTGGAAAAGGAAACGCACGGTGAGTTCGAATCCGAATGTCCCGGCTACTGCGGCGCCCAGGACACCTTTTACGTTGGCACGCTTAAAGGCGTGGGTCGTGTCTATCAGCAGACCTTTGTCGATACCTACTCAAAGGTGGCCTTTGCCAAACTCTACGATCGCAAGACGCCGTTGCCGGCCGCCGATCTGCTCAACGATCGCGTCGTACCGTTCTTCGACAGCTTTGACATCCCGCTCGCACGCGTGCTTACCGATCGGGGAACCGAGTACTGCGGCAACCCCGAGCATCATGAATATGAACTCTATCTGGCGGTGGAAAATATCGACCACACCCGCACCAAAGCGCGCTCTCCGCAAACCAACGGCATCGTTGAACGCCTTCACAAGACCATGCTCAACGAGTTCTACCGCGTCACTTTCCGCAAGAGGATTTACGACTCGATCCCGGCCCTGCGGGCTGATCTGGACGTATGGCTTGACCAGTACAACAACGAGCGCGAACATCAGGGACGATGGTGCTACGGAAAGACGCCCATGCGCACGTTTCTCGACTCCCTTGATCTTGCCAGGGAGAAACTGATCCCTCACTGATCGGCTTCGTTACTTCGTTGCCCGACTACCTGTCAGATCGAGTCCAGGCTAATACACAT
>NZ_FPBH01000102.1 GCF_900116445.1 Paraburkholderia aspalathi | reverse complement strand
CCCTGATACCGACCGGCAAGATAGGTGTAATTGCTGATGCCGGGCGCGTGACGATTAGGCATCCTTAAGCGAGCGACAGATTAAATTCGAGGTTAGCCCGTCTCCGGTTCTGGCGAAAAGTGGTCAGAGATGCTGCGGATATCGAGTAGTAACCTCAATGGAGACCCTGTCGATCATGCGTTCCGAACAGAGGCGCAAAGCCACCTGGAACGCCTTCGATACTGCGCGATGAGTTCCCTTGACAGGGAACGAAGGAGGCGTCGAATGAGGAATGCTCAAAACACCGGGTTGTCGGGCGAGTTCACGGCTGTTCGGGTTTCCGCAGCCTTGACGGGATTTCAGCCGACCAAAGAAACAGTTTCGCAGACGCGAGCGGCACCGCGTGACCCAGCAAGTTCCCCGTTTTTGCTCCCGGAAGTAAGGGAGCTCCCGCGCAGCATTGCCAAACTGGGCATGGAACGCATTTTCGCCCGCGGCGTGCATTTGTACCGTCAGGGCGAACTTGCCACATCTTTCTACTACGCGCTGGCAGGGCGGATCCGGGTGTTCATGACTGGAATAGACGGGTCGGACCGGGACGTCGCATTTGCGGGACCTTGCACAACGATTGGTGAATACGGCATCTTTGATGACCAGCCGCGTTACACATCCGCGGTCGCGGTTGAAGATTCGCGGGTCCTTGTGATTGACCATGCCGCGATCATGTCAGCCGGTCGGGCTGACCCCGAAATCTTCATTGAACTTGCCCGTAGACTGGCGCAGAAGACCCGCCTCGGATGTATGCATGTCATGTATGCCGGTCTGCCAGCGCGCGTACGTGTGGCAACGCTGTTCGTCCAGTTGCTCAACGCATATGGAACACTGGAGGCGAACAATACCGCGCGTCTGTCAAAAAGTCACCGCGTTGAAGACTTTGCTCACCTTGTAGGGGTGACCCGTGTGACCATGAGTCGCGAACTTGCGCGATTTGTAGAGGAAGGAATTCTTCTGAAAATCGGCAGGGAAATCATTATCTCGGACATCGCTGCACTGCATGCCGTCGCCGACACTTCCGGACTGGTACATCAATACGCAAACGACTGATCATCATGCCGTTGAGATTTTCG
>NZ_FPBH01000103.1 GCF_900116445.1 Paraburkholderia aspalathi | reverse complement strand
TATTGAGACTTCCATAATTCATGACATCACCACAGCGTAGCCTGGATCCAGCAAGCGGCGATGATCGAGGGTCGCTTTTGAGCACTCTTGAGCTTGTTGCGGGCGCTCGCGTGCAGTTCGCCGAGATCGTTGGGGCAGTAGTTGGCCAGCGCGTGGCGCTTCAGCCAGGCCCACAGGTATTCGACCGGGTTCATGTCCGGCGCGTACGGCGGCAGGAACGCGATCTGGATGTGTCCATCCAGGCGGTCCAGGTACTCGCGCACCAAACGACTGCGATGCGCCTTCAGGCCATCCCAGATCACCAGCAGCGGCTGCTTCAAGTGGGCCTTGAGCGCTTTGAGGAATTCGACGATCTCTTCCTTCTTGATGCTGCCCTCGTGCAGCCGGAACAAGCAGTTGGTGCGCGTAAGCCCGGCGATGACCGAGACGTGATTCCAGTTGAAGTGAAACTGGATGATGGGCGTCTGTCCCTTGGGCGCCCAGGTGCGGACTCTGGTCGGGCGCTCGCTGATGCCGGACTCGTCCACGAAGACGATCAGTCGACTTTCTCGTCGGGCTTTTTTTTAAGGGCCGGCCAGGTACGACGCTTCCAGTTGCGCACGGCATCCTCGTTGCGCTCGATGGCCCGCTTCTCGGGCTTCTGCGGGCTAAAACCCAGCGAGCCCAGGATGCGCCAAACCTGCGTCTGGCTAAAGCGAACGCCGTGCACGCGTTCGATGACTGCGCCCACACGCTTGAGCGTCCACAGTTCAGTGCCAAATCCGTGTTCAGTGGGACTTTGCAGGAGGGTCGCACGAACAGCTGCCAACTGTTGCTCATCGAGCTGGGCCGGGCGCCCTCGCTCGGGCACCTCTCGCAGGGCATCGATTCCGCCTTCATCGAGCAGTCGCTTCCACGTGTACACCGTCTGCCGAGCCACGCCCACAGCCAACGCCACCTCGGCGCAGCCCTTGCCCGACAGCAGCAACCGACCCGCCTTCAATCGTTTCATTGCTGCTTCGCTTAATCGTCTTTGCGTCATGCCAACCTGGCTCCACGATTGTCCTGGAGATATAACGCTTGAGACGCTCAACGGTTGTCATGATTTTAGGAAATATCAATA